>CAWGGP010000007.1:0-39295 GCA_963822075.1 Candidatus Aminicenantota bacterium | reverse complement strand
AAATGACGGGCATTGGCTTCGTTGCGGACCATAAAAACATGAAATTTTGCCAGGCCATGAAAAAGCGGCATATCCCAACCAATTTTGGCCTATAGCAGCCCCGTAGAAGCACGATCTTCTATTGGGTGGAGAAACATACCTTGTTTTTTAACTAGGTATCAAATTTAGTTTTGCTATTTGTTTTAGCAATATTCTATTATGGAATATACTGTGATAAGATAAATTGTGAAAACAAATAATATTCTTAAAACCGATGAGCATAAAAACATGGTGGCACGATTAATCCAGGCTAGGCTAGATGCTGGATTAACGCAGAAAGAAGCTGCAGATCAGCTTGGGAAAAGCCAAAGTTTTATCTCGAAGATCGAAGCAGGGCATAGCCATATTGATGTTATTAATTTTATTAAAATGACAAAAATATACAAAGTAAAAGATATAAATAAATTATTCGAGTTCTTGTGATTTCAAACAAGAAATTAATAGGTTTTAATTAAAACCCTGTTGGAGTGAAAAACAAATGAAAACTAAAAAATGGGTTGACAATCGTGTGAACGTTGCGCAAAATGAAAATGACTGCTGGGTCGCAAATGAATAGGGGACAAAAATGAGAAAAAAAATCCGTTCATGGTCGCCGGTTTGTTGCGCTCTGGGTTGGCTGCTGGTGTCCTTTGCTGCGGCCGCTTTTTCCCAGGCGAAGCCGGATCGTGCGGAGGCCAGGGAAATCGTCAAGAAGATGGATGAGCTGTATCGCAGCCAATCCAGCTCGGTCGTGATGGAGATGGAGATCATCACTCCGCACTGGCAGCGAACCTTGAAGATGAACGTCTGGAGCATCGGCATGGATAAGACCTTCATTCGCATCCTTGAACCGATAAAAGAGAGCGGCATGGCCACCCTGCGCGTGGGCAACGAGATGTGGAATTATCTCCCCAAGGTCGAAAAAGTGATAAAAATTCCTCCCTCCATGATGATGGGCTCGTGGATGGGGTCGGATTTCACCAACGACGATCTGGTGAAAGAATATACCTTCCTCGAAGACTACACCTTTGACTTTACCGATGTCGAAAAGCCGCAGGCGGGAGAAGTGTACGTGAAGTGCGTGCCCAAGGAAGGACGGCCCATCGTGTGGGGATACATCGTCAGCGCGGTCCGTGAAAAAGATTTCATTCCCCTTTGGATGAAATACTACGATGAGAAGGGAACGCTGATGCGGGAAGTCGACTACAAGGACATCAAGGCCTTCGGCACGCGCACCCTCCCGGCGGTGATGGAGCTGGTGCCGACCCACAAACAGGGGAATAAGACCATCGTCCGCTACCTGGAGGCCCGATTCGATGGCGCTGTGGATAAAGAAATCTTTTCCCTGCGCAACCTGAGATCACGGAGCCAGCCGAATCAATGAGGAGTGGAGAAACCACCATGATCATGTTGAAGATGGCTTTTCGAAATATTTTCCGGCAAAAAAGGCGCTCCATACTCACGGCGTTAAGCATGTTCGGCGGGTTTGTATTGGCGGCCTTTTTTATCGGTTTTTCCGATGGCACTTACAATGGTATCATCAACACCTTTACCCGCAGCCAGACCGGGCATATCCAGATCCACCGCGAGGATTACCTGGCCCATCCGTCTCTGTACAAAACCATCGACCGCCCGGATCAGGTTGAAAGGATACTGGGGGGAACGGCCAGTGTGGATTCCTGGGCGCCACGTCTCTATTCCGCCGGTTTGGCTTCGCTGGGTGAAAAAAGTGCCGGGGTGCGGATCATCGGCATCGAGCCGCAAAAGGAAGCTCGAACCACAAAGTTCGCTGAAAAGATCATCGCCGGGTCCATGTTCAGGGCGGAGGATGCCCATGCGGTGATAATCGGCAAGGGATTGGCCAAGCTATTGCAGGCGGTTGTGGGCCAGGATGCGGTGATCGTATCCCAGGCCGCGGACGGTTCCATCGCCAACGACCGCTACAAGATCGTGGGGATCCTGGAGAGCGGCGACGAGATCGGCGATCGTTCGTCCTTTTATCTTCCCCTGGCCGCCGCCCAGGAGCTGCTGGTACTGGGCGGGCGGATCCATGAGATCGCCGTCACGGCCCGCTCGTTGCATGACGTGGACCCGCTGCGCGGGATCCTGGAGAAAAGCATATCCACCGTGGACGCCCGGCTGTCGGTGGAATCCTGGCAGGAGTTCGCCAGGTCCTTTTACATCGCCATGCAGGCCGACAAGGCCGGCATGTGGATCACCCTGCTGATCATCGTCCTGGTGGTCGCCGTGGGCGTGTTGAATACGGTGTTGATGTCCGTTCTGGAACGGCGGCGGGAATATGGCCTTCTGAAAGCCGTGGGGACCCGGCCGGGACAGATCCTCGACATGGTGCTGCTGGAGGTCAACATCCTGGGAGTGGCCTGCATTGCCCTGGGAACCGTGGCCGGGCTGCTCCTGAATTATTTCTTTTCGATCCATGGCATTTCCCTGCCGGAACCCTTGACCTACGGCGGCATCAAATTCCAGTACATGTTCACGGAGATCAACGTCAGGAGCTTTGCCATCCCGGCTTTCACCGTGTTGTTGTCCGCCACCCTGGTGGGATTCTTCCCGGCGTTGAAAGCCGCTCATACTGACCCGGCCCGGTCCATGAGGACCCACTAATTTGTGCCCGGCAGGCCGATCAAAAACTATGCAGCCGGGAAGGTAAGAAAAGGAAATGGCATGAAAAAAAACGAAACGCTTTTCATTTTTCTCCAAGAGGCGGTCAGCGCTCCTCTATCAGCAGCGGCGAGTGAGGCCAAGCATGTGGTTTTACCTTAAATTGGCATGGCGGAATATATTCAGGAACAAGCGCCGGACCATCATTACCAGTATTGCCATCGGTATCGGACTGGCCTCCCTAATTTTCACTGCCGCCCTGATGGAGGGGATGAGCCGCAACATGATCCAATCCGCCACGTCATCATTTTTGGGGGAAGCCCAGGTCCATGGCGGCGGTTTCCGGGAAACCCAGGAAGTCGAGAAGACGGTCAACAATCTGGATCAGGTGACGGAGGAATTGAAGCAGGAGCCCCTGGTGGCCCACTATACATTGCGTACCCTGAGCATGGGGATGGTTACCTCTCCGGCCAATGTGAATACCGTCCTGCTGGTGGGGGTCGATCCGGGGAGCGAACGGTTTCTATCCAAAATTGCCGATACCCTTCAGAAAGGAAGCTTCTTTGCTGGCGAAAATCTTAGGGACATCGTGATCGGCAGCGATCTGGCCGAGGACCTGGAAATTTCCCTGGGGGACCGCATGGTTGCCACTGTTTCCCAGGCCGGCAGCGGGAACCTGGCCCAGGAAATGTTCAGGATTTCCGGGATTTATCGATTCGGGATCAAGGAAATGGATTCGGGAATGGCCTTCATCCGGCTCACCAAGGCACAGATGATGCTGGGAATCGGGGCCCGGGTCCACGAAATTGCGATCAAATTCAAGGATATCCACAGTGCCGACAAGCCTGGCATTCCTTTCTGGAGGAAGTACTCCCGGTTTGGCAATGAGGCCGTGCCCTGGACCAGGCTGTTGCCGCAGATGAAACCGGTACTGGGCATGCTCAACATCTCGCTGCTGGTCATGGCGGTGATTCTTGGCTGCGTGGTGGTGTTTGGCATCATTAATTCGCTGTTCATGTCATTATATGAACGAATGTTCGAGTTTGCCGTCATGAGGGCGGTGGGCACCCGACCCGGCGGGCTGCGCGAGCTGATCATCCTGGAAGCCGGCGCCCTGGCCGTGATCAGCATTGTTTTCGGTTCGCTCCTGGGAATGGCGTTGACCTTGATTTTTGTTTATAGCGGCATCGATTACCGGGGCATTGAATTCGCGGGAACCACTTTCCACGAATTGATCTACCCGGTAATGAGTCTTTGGCATTACATTGTCTTTCCCGTCGGAGTTCTTTTTTTTACCATGCTGGTTGCTATTTATCCGGCCTGGGTGGCCGGCCGCTTGCGCATCGCCGCGGCCTTGAGAAAAAGTTTTTAAGGGGAAAAATGAAGAAAGACAAGTGCCGGCGGCCAGCGCAAGACGGGCAGAGGAGAAAATGCGATCTTTGTATTGTCTGTGTTTGGCCTGGGTTGGCCGGGGTCCGAAAAAAGGAGGATTGAATGGAGAAGCAAACGCCGATCATCGTGACCGAGAATATAAAGAAAACATATAAAGACAATGGTTTGGAGGTCCCGGCGGTGCGGGGAGTGGATTTGACGATCTCAAGCGGTGAATTTACTGCAATTGTGGGCCCGTCCGGTTCCGGCAAAACTACGTTTTTGAATATCATCTCCAGCCTGGATACGCCGACATCAGGGAAAGTCCGACTCAATGGAAGGCTCTTGTCTGAAATAAAAGGCACCGAGCTGTCGGATTTCCGGCGCGACCACATCGGTTTTATTTTCCAGGCCTACAATCTGATTCCCGTATTGACGGTGGAGGAAAATATTGAATACATCATGCTGCTGCAAGGAGTTGCCAAGGCGGAGCGGCACAGGCGGGTGATGGCGATACTGGACGATGTGGGGTTAAAGGGCTACGCCCGGCGGCTGCCGGTAAAAATATCCGGGGGCCAACAGCAGCGGGTGGCCATCGCCAGGGCTATGGTCTCGAATCCCGATCTCATCCTGGCCGATGAGCCCACCGCCAACCTGGATTCCAAAACAGGCGCCGATCTCCTGGACATGATGAAAGAATTGAACGAAAAAAAGGGCATGACCTTCCTCTTCTCTACCCATGACGAGATGATCGTGAAAAGGGCCCGGCGGGTCATTACCCTGAAGGACGGCGTCATTGCCGATGACGTGGTGAAAAAGTAAGCAACCCATGAAAAAAATCGTGAAAGCTCCAAGCTGGCTCATCTTATTCTTCCTTTTGGGGGTGACGGGGAAGGCGGCCGGCAAAGATCGGATTGACGCCAGTGGTTATTATAAATTCTTTTTTACCGGGTTCAGCATGCCGGTGTACCGGTTGGGCACGGAAGTAGTCAGTGAACCTCCTGTCGGTGAGGTGAACAATCGCCTGCGCCTGAAGTTATCCGGCCAACCTTGCCGTGGGCTGGCATTCGAGGCGGCGTATGATTTTTCCCCCCGCATCCAGGACCCGCTTCTGTTCCAAAACGGTCTCTTTTTTGCCACACTTGATCCCAATGCCTACCGCGTGGACGATTTCCCCGGGCGCCTTTATCCCGGCCAGGGAAAACCGGTCGGCAGTTTCGGGATCTTTCACAACCTGGACCGCTGTTTTGTCACGATCAAAACCCCGCTGGCGGATATTTTCATCGGCCGGCAGGCCATTGCCTGGGGAAGCGGCCGATTTGTCAATCCGACGGATGTCATTGCGCCGTTTGCCTTTAATGAACTGGATAGCGAAGAGCGGCGCGGCGTGGATGCGATTCGCGTCCGCGTCCCCCTGGGCATGATGGATGAATTGGACCTGGGGTACATCCCCGGCAATGATTGGGTGTCCGAAAACAGCGCGTTTTATCTCAGGGGCAAAACGTATCTTTTTAAAACCGATATCGCCCTTTTATTGATGGGGTTCCGGGAGAATCTCTTGCTCGGGCTGGACATCAGCCGGGCCATCGGCGGTGCCGGCGCCTGGCTCGAGGCGGCCCTGGTGGACCCGGATTTTTTTCGCCCGGGCAGCGCCCCTCTCGCTGGGAATGAAAATGACCGGCAAGCGTATCTCCGGGCTTCGTTGGGCATGGATTACAATTTCAACGGCAAGCTCAATGGGTTTTTCGAATACCATTACAACGCCGCGGGGAAAAAAAATCCCGAGGATTACGCCGAGGTTTTTTCCAGCATCGCCTTCACGGAAGGGGCATCCTACCTGATGGGGCGGCACTACCTGAGCCTGGGCGTGACTTGCCAGCTGACTCCGCTGATTCCCTTTACGGGAGTGACATTCGTCAATCTCGGCGATGGCTCATTGACACTGGCTCCCTCATTGGAATACAACATTGCCGAGAATATCTACCTGGGTGGCGGAGCATATATCAGCTTGGGGAAAAAGTCCGAAAAAGCAGCCCCGGGTGCGGCTGTCGCTTTGATTCACTTCCGTTCTGAATTCGGAGCATACCCGTCGATGTTTTATACGTCCCTGCGGGTCTATTTTTAGAACATCCGCCTGACCTCGCTAAGCGAAGAAAAGATCGAAAGGCTTCTCCTTTTGTTAAGCACATTGCCGTCGTCGCTGTTGCAAATTTTTTTTTCTGCTAAAATTCGCATTTAAATAGAGGCTTGGCTCTTAATTAACTAATTATTAAAACCATGGACAAGTTGTCCGCGACCTTTATTATGTCGTTTTGGTGATCGCCATAACTATTAAGTTTACAGTGGAAGTAATAAAAATATATTGAATTGTATTATTCCAATTTGGAATATTGTGTAGTATATTGTAATTATGATTATTATACTTTTTTCAACCTACTTTTATACTAAAAAGGAGCAATAATATGAAGGTCCGGGATTCATATTGGCCAGGATTATTTAGTAAGGGGATTTTTTTGGATGTCCCGAAAGCCGCCCTTCCCAAATGATAATTGATCAGGATAGCAGAGCAATACATGAGAGCAGTAATGTTTGTAGAATATAAGCCATGACTCTTTATCTCAAAGACGGCTCATTTCAACTGAACCAGCCCGGCTTGAATTGGAACGTCGGCCCCTGGCAAGTGATCGGAAATGATGATACTTCGCCATCCAGGAATTGAATGGCGACCAAACGGGTCGATCCCGTCGGCAAGCGAAACAGGCAGCGACGATTGTTGATCAGGTCCTTGGGGACAAGAACGATCGGGCGGGCCTTCTTCAACAATTCGTCGATTTGTTCATCGCTACACGTCGGCCCCAACTGCGTGATCCCGTCTTTCGATACTTGATGCACCTTTATCAGGAGGTTCGAAAGCTCTCCAGCCTGCAAGCCGCTTTCAAGGACGACAACCTTCAATGCTCGGTCATCCTCGGAAAGAACCTGCTGCGCCAGGATCGACTCTATCGGGACATTCAGTGGAGCTTTCCCCATGCGTGCATTTTGAGGATTATTGCCCGGAATGTCAACGGAAACGAAAGAATCAATCAGTCGTCTACCAATTAGATAAATTTGAAACCAAAATGGATCCGGCTTCGACCTAGCACGTGCATCTCGCCCCTAATGCCCGTGCCGATGCAGCATTTTTCGAGTTGCTGGAAAAGTTCTTTACCTTGATCGATCAGTACTCAAAAAATTATATAAGACGCGCGGACATTGCGCGTGTATGTATGGGCATGAGAACTTTCGTCATTGATCGTGACCGTGATGTCCATATTGTCCGGAATTTTCCCATTCAGCACATCTCCATGGCAGATGAAATAGGCGTCATAGCGGGCACCGCCGGGGGAACAGGCGTTGAAATATTGGCCTTGTTCAAACCTGAAGCCGGCCTTTTGATTTGCCGGGATCACAGGCAGGCGCCCGGGGTCGAGTACTATCCCGTTGGCAACGATATAGGGAACATATGACGCGTAGTTCTTTTCATTTATTTCAAGAACTTCCGTGCCGCCATCTTTGAATACAAATTTCCACGAAGTGATCATCCCGCCGGTTTCGTTGAGACTCGAGACCCCGACGTACATGGCAAGGGACGTGGAATCGTTATAATAGGCGTAGCTGGCCTGGGCCCAGCCGCTCGAGATCTCAAAAGCACCTTCCGGGAGAATCTCGTCGTTTTTTTTGCACGCTGAAAAAAGCAACAGGGAAATCATGCCCATGATCGTCACTATATTTTTCATTATCTCCCCTGCACGCTATTTTATTCCAAAGTAACTTTTTTGCCAATAGCAAATGGACATGAGCGAAGCCCAAAAGAAGCCGTCCGCTGAATGGCTATTGCGGCCCGACCTTGGCCTCGACCGCCTTCTTGAAGTCGGGATTGACCTTCACGCCGGCCGCCTCCGCCTGCGCCAGGCAGTCCAGCGCCTCCTGGTAGTTCCCCTGGGAGAACAACACCAGGGCCAGGTTGTTGAACGCATTGCCGTGGACGGGGTCCAGGCGAATGGCTTCCTTGTACTGGGCGACGGCTTCGGGAGTCCGGCCCAGCCGGAAAAGGGCGTTGCCGTGGATATAATAGTAGTCGGCCGGGATCTCGAATGTTGGGGGGATGGGCGAACTCAGCCGCGAGTCGATGGTGCTGATATTCTGGATCAGGGCCTGGAGCGTGCTTTCCATGCGGCCCCTTTCCATGTCCGGGTCGCCCTTGCTGATCGGCCTGCGGGACAGGGCTTCCTGGAGAAGCGCTCGCCGGTCCTCAAGGTTCTTTTTCTGATCGCGCAGCCGTTCCAGGTATTCCTGGTAGGTGTAGGTGTGGAACTTGGCGGTGGCGGCATAATTATTTTTGGCAGTGGTGATCGTGGCCAGCGCCTCGGGGAATGCCTTGCGCATGAGATGGATCTGGGCCATCACATAGTAAGCGTCGGCATGTTCGGGCATGATCTTTATCGCTTCCATAAGCTTTTTCTCAGCCTTGTCCAGGTTCCCCTTGGCGAACAGCTTGGCGCCTTCAAGGTAGTCTGGATTGGCCCGCTTGAAGCGTTCGATCAGCCTTTGTTCGTCCATATTGAAGTCTTTCTGGGAGAACAGGGGCAGGACCAGCACCGCCGTTGCCGAAAAGCCGAGGACAAAACAGGCGAACGTACTCATCTTATTTTGCTTCATGGTTCACCTCCCTCTCATACCATTGATTATATCGTATCCCCCCGGGGGGCGCGGAATCATTAGGAAAAAAAAATTGCCGGAAAGGGTCGGCGAGCGGGGCGCTAGGGTTTTTTGAGCTTGGCGAGCGACTCCTTGAGCCACTTGACGTAATCCGGGCGGTCGATCAGGTTTTGCACGCGGAAGACCCGCAAGCCGGCCAGCTTGCCCTCGTTGATCTTGGCGACGAAGTAGTCGATGATCCCCTTGAACTCCTGTTCTTTCAGCCAGCGCCCTTCGTCGGATTCCAGGTAGAGCGAACCCAGGATCGGCTTGCCGGGGAACTTTTTCAGCACGCGGTCGAGCAGCGGCTCGTAATTCGGCAGCTGGTTGACGTCATAGAAGCTGAAGATGATGGCGTCGATGGGGAAGTCGTAGGGCTTATCCAGGTCGGCGGGGGGGTAGCAGGGGGCCCAGATCGCCAGCCGCGGGTTGATCGCCTTGGCCTTGGCGATGATCTGGCGGAACTCGGCGGCGGAATGGCCGCCCTTGGCGGTATCCTCGGTCTCCTCGTAGAAGTCGTTCAGGTACAGGCCGATGATCTCCTTGTGCGTGAGCGACAGCTCCGCGATCCAGGCCGCGTGGCGCATGGCCTGGTCGAACGTCCAGCCCCAGATGCCCCGCTCGATCTTGGCGATGACGTACTTGATCCCCGGCGTCTTCATGTGCCGGTACATCAGGGTATCTTCCAGCTTCATCACCCCGTCATAGGGCTTGTCGTGGGTCCATACCGTGTTGAACCCGACCTCCTTGACGATGGGGGCGATGTCCACCTTGTCGTCGTGCTCCCAGACGGAGATCAGGGGCTCGGAGGGAAAATCGATGGCGTCGGCCGCCAGCGCGGGAACCGCCAAGGGCAGCGACAGGAATACCGCCAGCAGCAAGGCGGCCATCCAGCCGGAACGGTTGGAAAACAGAAACGGCAAATTGCTTTTCTTTTTCATCTGGACTCCTTTTTTTGGAGAGGTCGGTTGGCCCGACCAAGGGTATTTTAATGGAAAGCAAGAAAAAATTCAAAATTCCCCGGCCCGGGTTCGCCGGCGATCAGGGGGTCGAGCCGTCGCCGCGGCGGATGGGGAAGGACTGTTTTGGCAAACGGGATCAGCGGCGGTTGCTTTGCGGCGCCGGTTGGGATACAATCATTTCATGACCTCGCGCCCGAGAATCCTATTGCGCCGGATCCTGGCGACCCTCCCCATTGCCTTCCTGGCCCTTGCCCTGGCCTGGCGCATGTTGCCGGCGCGCAAGGCGACTGCGGCTGTCCCGGCCTCGTTCCACGACGTCACCCTGGCCGAGGCCCAGGAAGTGCAGGTGGATATCATCCCCGGCGACATCTGCGCCCTGGCGCTGGAAAGGGGCGGCATGGAAGCGCCCGAGGCGGCGCGGCTGATCGCCGATGTCCGCCCGGCCTACGACCTGGCCAGCATCCGCAGCGGCCAGGTCCTGACCATGTTCTTTGAAAACGGCCTGCTGCGCAACCTGGTCTATGCCATCGACCGCGACCGCTACCTGGAAGTCGCGCGCGAAAGCAACGGCGGCTTCCGCGGCCGGGTCGCCGCCGTGCCCTACCAGGTGCGCCAGGAGACGGTGCGCATCCGCATCGAAAGCTCCCTGTACGAGGCCACCCTGGCCAGCGGCGAAATGATGGAGCTCTTCGAGCCGCTTTCGCGCATGTTCGAATACGACGTCGACTTCAACCGCGACATCCAGCCCGGCGACACCGTCGCCGCGGTGCTGGAGAAAAAATATCTCGACGGCAGGCTCGCCGCCTACGGCGACATCCTGGCCGCCGAGCTGAACAACGGCGGCAAGAGCATCCGCGTCGTGCGCTTCGCCGCCCCCGACGGCGCCATGGGTTATTACCATCCCGACGGCCGCTCGACGCGGCGCATGTTCCTGCGCTGCCCGCTGCCCTTCGTCCGGGTCACGTCGCGCTACGGCATGCGCCGCCACCCGGTCCTCGGCTATTCGGCCCGGCACAACGGCACGGATTTCGGCGCCCCCTACGGGACGCCGGTGCGGGCCACCGCTTCCGGGGTGGTCACCGCCCGCGGCCGCGACAACGGCCGGGGCAATTACGTGATCATCCGCCACGCCAACGGCTTCGCCAGCAATTACTATCACCTGCAGCGTTTCGCTTCCGGCCTGCGGCAGGGGATGCGGGTCGAACAGGGGCAGGTGATCGCCACCGTGGGCAGTACCGGCCTGTCGACCGGCCCGCACCTGCATTACGGCCTGACGCAGAACGGCCGCTTCATCAACTGCCTGCGCCTGCAGTCGCCCAGCGTGGCGCCGCTGCCCAGGGAGAAGCTGGGCGAATTCCAGGCGTATTGCGCGATGATCTTCGCCCCGATCTCCCCAGCGCGCTCAGGCCCGGCCCTTGCCGCCGAGCGGGTGCGGGGCGGTCCGTTCGCCCTTCCGGCCAGGAGTTTCCGCAACCCGCGCTGAAGCGGGCCGCTATTTCTTCCCGTATATCCCCGCCATTTCAGCGATCGTTCGCGCGAGCAGTTGCCGCAGCTCGCCCGGCTCCAGCACCTCGACGTCGCCGCCGAAAGGCAGGATGTCGCGGACCAGCTCGCGGAAGTCGGCCACCGGGAACGAAAGCAGCAGGGAGCCGTCGGCCCGCCATACGCATTCCTGGCCGGGGAACCATACCTGGTCGCGGACTAGGCGGCCCCCCGCGGGGGTGAAACGCAGCACGACCCGGGTCGCCGGGCCGGCGAAGAATATGCCGTAGCGCTCCTCGATCTGCTCCTTGATATCCTCGGAGGTGACCGGGCTGGCGAGCGGGGTGGAGAGCAGCGTCGCTTCCCGCACCCGCGACAGCAGGAAATCGCGCACCGCCCGGCGCTCGTGGCACCAGGCGATCAGGTGCCAGTTGCCCATGTAGACCAGCAGGTGCAGCGGGTCGACTGTGCGAGCCGCAAGGCCGGCGTCCCCATGGGGATGTCTGAACCGTGAGGCTGGCATCCCCATGGGGGACCGTCCGTGCCGCCAGGCCGGCGTCCCCGATTGGGGGGCAGGGGGACCTTCCGTTGCGTCACCGTCTGGGGGTGCCCCGGGGCGTAGGTGATGGCCAGCTGCCGTTCCCGCACCAGCGCCAGCAGTACGGCGGAAAAGACGGCGGGCTCGACGCGGGTATAGCGGACGTTCTTCAGCGAGACCTTTTCCTCCAGGCGCAGCAGGTCCAGGTCCATGTCGCCGCTGACCTTGCGCAGGAAAAGGTCGAATTTTTTTTTCAGGCCGCGGTCGGGGAGGGCGGCCGCCAGGCGCCGGGCGACCACCAGCGAAACGATCTCCTCTTCGGAGACCCACAGGCCGGGAAGCTGGAAGTTGTCGTCGGCGTAGAAATAACCGCAGTGCTCGGCGGAATATTCGATCGGCGCCCCGAGGAAGAGGCGCATGAATTCGATCTCGCGCGCCGCCTGGCGGCGGGATATTTCGAAGTGATCGGCCAAATCTCCGATCTTCGGGTATTTTTTGCCCTTCAGGCGCTCGTGCAGGTACAGGTAGCGTTCATATGCGAGTTTCTTCGCCATGCCCGATTTATAGCAAGCATGGCTGAAGTTTGCAACTGTTGTTTACATTCTGATTGAAGAAATCCTTTCTGTCTTGAATACTTCTCCCCTGTTTTCAACTTCTGTCGCATGTGTATAAATGTCGCTTCCAGTCGGAAACCAGTTGCCGCAAGGATTTCCTGGGAATTTGTCTTCAGGCCTGCAATATTTGTCGCACCCTTCCTGGGACGCCCGACGCGGGAAATTTCCGGAAAATGATTATCTGTATAGCGTTATTTACTTTCCCGGGCTTGGCACGATACTTGCTGCTTTTTTGTATGAGGTGAAATATGAGAAGAAACGGAAAAATTGCCGGCAGCGCGATGAAAACCGGTGCGTTCTTACGCTCGATCGGGTTTTTCCGGCTAAATTTGAAAAAATGGACCCACCGCCGTTTTTTATTGACAACCGCGGAGGTTACATATATACTTTTATCGATGACTTTTATCTTTTAATATAGATATTGAGGAAAACAATGGAAACAAAAAAAAGCAATATGAAGAACTATATTATTTTGTTCTTTTTGATCCCGTTTTTCATTGCCATTTCAGCAAATGCCGGCTTCGCCGCCTCCACCGGCCAGACCGCGATCCTCAGGCAGATCGGCTCCGGCGCTGCGACCGCGTCCGGGGATTACATCAGTTCACGGATGGCCGATCAGACCGTATACAGGTATTATATTGAGGTTCCAGCCGGGGTACAGCAATTGACCGTGGATATCTATGATGCCGATATCGGCGCTCGTCGGACAATTATACCGATTGGCCGATCAGTACGCCCTATAACACCATTGCAGCTATACCTCTCAATCGCCCCAACGCCACGCAAGCGGCGACAGTCGACTTACAACAATATCTCGGTCGCGCAAGACAGCGTTGGACCCAGCTCTACAGCGTCGTTAACCCCGCTGCCGGCCACTGGGAACTGGTCGTGAATATGTCTTCATCGACGGTCACCACTGGCAACGATGTCAATGGCTACGGCATCCGCGCCCATGACGGCATGCCCGGCGCGGGCGGCACCGAGCTCCCCATTTATGCCGAGTCCTTCCTGCCGACTCGGCGTGGTCGGCGCCAATCCCTCGACCATGACCACCACTTTCTATCCCTATGTCACTTCCGGCTGCACCGTGGACTGGAACGACTTTGACGGCGATGATAATGGAGCCGGCAGCTTATTGCCGGCTTTCTTATGCCAGCCGCGATGGCACCATTCCCTACCACCACTTATAATGGCGCGGGCAACGACGTCTGGCTGAACCGGGCGATAAGCGGTTATAGCACGGCTGCCGTCAATGAAGATTCGGGCATTTGGACAGCGACCGGTCGCTACACCACCCTCAGCGGCTCCACCGCCAATTTCGGCGTTTTCTGGGCCGGCAACTGGCAGGCCGCCGATGGAGCGCCCACCGCCCAGCCCCAGGCCAATTCCTTCCGCGTTTATCTTCCTACCGACGGCGGCGGCGCTCCGGCCAAGCCGTACCTCACCCAGAGACTCAGTTTTGTTTCCGGGCCCAACCCGCCAACCAATGGGGGCACGACCTATCTCGGCGTCAGTGATCAATTTCGTTAACCCTACCACCCACGCTGTCACTTTTTCCAATTCCAATCTGGTCACGGCCAAGAGTGCCAGGGGACAGAGTAAGTTATCGGGGATCGGCATATGCTTCGGTTTCGCAAGGGGCGATCACCGACCAACCGGCCGCTCTCGCCAATGGTGCCCACAATTTAACCTGGAACCCGGGGACGGTTGCGGCCGGGACGACGGCATCGCTTTATTATGAAGTTCGCTTGATCCCAGACTGCCATCAATCAAATCAACTAACATAACCGGGACCCCGGCGACAAATGGGACCACGGCCAGATATGTCGATGAGACAGGCAACACGACGCAAACACGCGCAACTTATACTTTCGGCCCGCTTTGCGAATTAAGCACTTATGCCGGAACCGGGGGCACCATCCCCACCTGGGTGGCGGTCTCCTGCTTCGAGGCTTGCGAGTCGGAGAGCCAGCCCACGGTGGAGTGGCATACCGCCTCCGAGATCGGGACCATCGGTTTCAATCTCTGGCGCCAGGACCGCGAGACCAAGGAATTTGAACTGGTCAATGCCAACCTCCTGCCCTGCCTGCCCAACTCCCCGCAGGGCGGCGTCTACCGCCTCGCCGACCCCGGGGCGCAATACGGCGAGCCCGTGGTCTACCGGCTGGAAGAGGTCGACAACCAGGGCCGGGCCATGAGCTACGGCCCCTTCACGGTGACCTTCGGTGCTTCATCCTGGCAGCAGGAAACGGAAAACCCGAATGACAGGCAAGGCAAGGAAGAACCCAGCGCTGTTTACGGTTTCCGGCGTTTCAACCGCGAGCGGTCGGTCTATGAGCAGGAGCGGCTGAGAGCCCGGTCGCTGGCGCGGCAGCGTGGAGCGGCGCTTGCTATGTCAGCCAGCCAGGAGCGCGCCAGGATCACGGTCAAGGGGCGCGGGCTGTTCTATGTCAACGAGTCCCAGATCGCCAGGAGCCTCGGATTATCCGCCGTCCAGGCCGAGGCGCTCATTTCCGGGCATAAGCTGAACCTGACCAGCATGGGCAAGAGCATCGCCTGGCTGGCCGACAACAACGGCGCCGGCATTTTCTTTTTCAACAAGGGGGTGGAGACCACTTTTTCCGACCAAAACGTTTTTTGGCTGGAGCGCGGCAGCGGGCTGGCCATGGAGACCTTCGTCGGCGGCAACGCCGGCCCGGCCCCCGACGGCAGCACATATAAAGAAAGCATTCATTTCGAGGGCAACCGTTATGCTTTCCTGGCCCCCTCCAGCAAGCCCCTGGGCGACATCTGGTTCTGGGATTACGTCGAGGCGGGCGCCGGCGCCAAGTCTTTTCCTGTCGATGTCCCGGGCGTCTCGGCCTCGGGAACGGCGACCCTGACCGTCACCCTGCAGGGAGCGACCGATACTTCGGCCGATTATGATCATCACGCAATTGTTTCGCTCAATGGCCGCGAGATCGGCGGCGATTTCTGGGACGGCATGGATGCACACACCTTCGAAATTTCATTCGCTCCCTCGCTGCTCAACGTAGGCGGCAATACGATTTCCGTCTCAGGCGCCCTGGACATGGGGGCGCCCTACAGCATTTTCTACGTGGAGTCATTCGATTTGAGCTACCGGCGCGAATACAAGGCCCTGAACAACGTCCTGCTCTGCCGCGGCGACGGCAACCCGGTCATCAGCGTCACCGGTTTCACCGATCCGCAGGTGGTCATCCTGGACGTCAGCGGGCCCGACCGGCCCAAGCAGGTCCTGGGCGTGGCCCCGGACGTCAGTGGGCGCGTCACGTTTGTTCCCCGCTCCGCGACCAACACCTACCTGCTGAGCGGCCTGAACGCCGCCCTGCGCCCGCTAGCGGTGGTGGGCGACCGGCCGGCGCAGCTCAAAGGGCAGGGCGTTGCCGCCGAGTACCTGGTCATCGCCCCGGAAGAGTTGAAGAGCTCGGCTCAAGAGTTGGCCGACTACCGCAAGTCCAAGGGGTTGACCGCCAAGGTCGTCACCCTGGAAGATATTTATGAAACATTCAATTTTGGCGCGCCGAGCCCGCTGGCGGTCCGCGATTTCCTGGCCTACGCCTATGCCAATTGGGGAACGAAGAAGCCGAAATATGCTGTCCTGGTCGGCAAGGGAACATATGACTATAATGATTATCTCGGCTATGGCGACAACCTGTTTCCCGTCATCCTGGCCAAGACGCCCCAAGGGCTTTGCGCCGCCGACAAGACGTTCGGGGACGTGACGGGCAAGAACGGCCTGCCCGAGATCGCCATCGGCCGGCTGCCCGCCGTCACCGACGCCGAATTGCGGGTCATGATCGACAAGATCAAGGCCTATGAGAGCGGCCAGGGATCCTGGACCGGCAGGGCGCTGCTGATCGCCGACGACACCGACGACGGGGGCGATTTCGCGCAAGGGAGTGATGACCTGGCGGGTCTGGCCCTTGGTTTCCATCCGGAAACGTTCTACTTTTCCGGTTCGGCAGCCGAGACGCGGTCCAAGCTCATCGCGGCCTGGAACGCCGGAGCGGCGCTGGTCAATTACTGCGGCCATGCCGGTCTGAACCAATTGGCCGCTGAAAACATCTTCGACGTCTCCGACGCGCAGTCGCTGCAGAACGGCGGCCAGTTGCCGCTAACGGTCATGCTCACCTGCGTGGCCGGTCGCTTCGAGCTCCCCGGGTATCTGAGCCTGGCCGAGGCCCTGATGGCGAATGAGAACGGCGGCGCCGTGGCCGGCCTGGCGCCATCGGGTGCCGGGATGCACGCTGATTCGCTGCGCCTCGGCGAAGAATTTTACAAGGCGGCCCTGCGCGGCCAGGGAACGACCGTGGGCCAGGCCTTGCTGACGGCGATGAAAAACTATTTGCAAACCGGCGGCGCGGCGTACCTGCTGAACGTCTACAATTGGCTCGGCGACCCCGCCCTGTCGTTCAAATGAACAAGGCTGGAATCCATAGAGGACAGATGAACATAAAGATAGAAAAAAAAGTGAAGAAAAGAAAATATGAAAAGCCGGCGCTGCGCGTCGTGAACATCGCCCCGGGCATGCAGACGCTGGGAGTGGGCTGCAAGCTGCAGAACGCCGGCCTCGCCTACGCCAATCCCTGCGTCAGCCGCGTCTGCGCCACCATCCCGGGAAGCTGAGCGGGAGAACATTCAACGGCAGGGGAAGGGATCAGCGGTCCGCGGCAGCGATCCCGTGATCGCAGCTGCACCACTATTATCGCAAAAAAACCAGTTTCAAGATCCTTTCAGCGGTATGTCCTGCGTCCAGCCCTGAAATAGGACTGGTGCGCGGGCTTGGCGGCCGGTCGGGCCGAATGGCCGCCGTCCCCGCGGTGGGCTGATTGCGTCCTTTGGCCGCTGCCCCCGTGTGGGGCCGGTCGGGCCGAATGGCCGCCGTCCCCGCGCTGGCCGTGGCCTCCGTGGCTGCCGCCGCGCTGCTCCTTTGGAGCCGGACGCGCGTCGGCGCCGGTCGCCCGGCTGGCGGCCTCGGAATGGAAGGCGTGGGAGCTGTCGACCGGGACCTGGATGCGGACCAGTTTTTCGATGGCGCGCAGGAAATCCCGCTCGCCGGCCGAGCAGAAAGAGACCGCGTCGCCGCCGGCGCCGGCCCGGGCGGTGCGGCCGATGCGGTGGATGTAGACCTCCGGTTCCACGGGCAGGTCATAGTTGATGACGTGGGAGATGCCGTCCACGTCCAGGCCGCGGGCGGCGATGTCGGTGGCGACCAGCACGCGGATGCGGCCGTCCTTGAAGCTGGCCAGCGCCTGGGTGCGGGCCCCCTGGCTCTTGTTGCCGTGGATGGCGGCGGCGCTGATGCGGGCGTCGGTCAGTTTTTTGACCACCTTGTTGGCCATGTGCTTCATCTGGGTGAAGACGATGACGCGGTCCCAGCGCGAGTCGCCGAGCAGCGAGGCCAGGAGCGCGTCCTTGTGGTTCTTGTCGACGAACATCACCCGCTGCACGATGCGCTCGACCGCCGGCGCCTCGTGGGGGATGGTCACGTGCACGGCGTCGTGCACGAGGGTGCGGGCCAGGGCGACCACTTCGGGCTCCATGGTGGCCGAAAAGAACAGCGATTGGCGCTTGGCGGGCAGCTTGGCGATGACCCGCTTGATGTCCGGGAAGAAGCCCATGTCGAGCATGCGGTCGGCTTCGTCCAGTACGAATATCTCGACCTGGTCCAGGCTGACGTGGCCCTGCTGCATCAGGTCGAGCAGCCGGCCCGGGGTGGCGACCAGGATGTCGAGGCCGCGGTTCAGGGCCTGCACCTGGTGCAGCTGGCTGACGCCCCCGAAGATGACGGCATGAGAGAAGCGCAGGTGGCGGCCGTAGGTGGCGGCGCTGGCGTCGATCTGGGCGGCCAGTTCGCGGGTGGGGGTCAGGACGAGCACCCGCGCCCGGTTGCGCGCCGCCGGGCGCTTGCGCAGGGTCAGGTGCTGCAGGATGGGCAGGATGAAGGCCGCGGTCTTGCCCGTGCCGGTCTGGGCGCAGCCGATCAGGTCGCTGCCCTTGAGCAGGTGGGGGATGGCCCGGTCCTGGATGGGGGTCGGGATGACGTAGCCTTCTTCGGCCACGGCCCTTTTGAGCTCGGGCAGCAGCGTGGAGAATACGCCGGCGGCAGCCGCCTGGGGAGCCTGCGGCCGGCCGGGCTGAATTGCCGGCGTCCCCCCGGCGTGCTGAATGGCCGCCGTCCCCATTGGGGGATTGGGGGACTGTCCGCGGTCCGGAAGGTTTTTCTTGGACGTCCGGTCTGACTCCCTGCCGGGCGCGCGCGTTTCATGGATATTCATTATGTTTCCTTAGTTTGATTTTGAACCCGCCGTGGCAGCGAATCATGAAGGAAGGCGACCCAGATCGAGTATTGGACTCAATGGCGGGATGCGGCCGTCCCGCCGCGCGAAGAGGCGGCCGGGAGGCTTTACATCATTTCATTATTTCCCTGTGCAACCCCCTTGGGGGCCACGGGCTCAATTATTATTATTATATACGCTGCCGCCCTCCCTGTCAAGGGCGGACGCCGCCGGCAGGGAAAGCGGCGCGGGAGAAAAATGAATACTTTTTTACATGCTTTCTGCGTCTAAACCATTGAATGACGCCAGATAATCCAGGATAATGGCGCTTGACGCTCCGGAGGCAGCCATGAAACGACACGGATGGTTGGGGTCATTGATCTTTTTCACCGCGTTCTGCTTATTGTTTTTGCCCAGCCTGGCCCCCCTGGCTGCCCAGGAGCAGTCTCCGGCCGCGAAAAAAGAGTATCCTCCGGCGCTGAATGCCGTCGTCACCCCCGCTGCATCGCATATCAAGGTCGACGGCCGGCTCGACGAGGAGGCGTGGCAGAAGGCGGCGATGCTGGACTTCCCTTACGAGTGGACCCCGGGAGATAATATACCGGCCCCGGTCAGGACCGAAGTGCTGGTCACCTACGACCATGCCAGGATCTATATCGCTTTCCGCTGCTTCGACCCGGAACCGCAGAAGATCCGCGCCCACCTGATGGGCCGCGACGCCATCGATACCTTCATCATGGACGACCATGTCAGCTTCATGCTCGACACCTTCAACGACGAGCGCCGCGCCTTCCAGTTCCGCGTCAACCCGCTGGGGGTGCAGGCCGACGCCAACTTCAGCGAGCTCGAGGGCTACGAGGACTTCTCCTGGGACGCCATCTGGGCCTCGGCGGGGAGGATCACCGACTTCGGCTACACGGTGGAGGTGGCCATCCCCTTCAACCAGCTGCGCTTTCCCAAGGGCGGGAAGGAACTGACCTGGGGCTTTTCAGCCGAGCGCTCCTGGCCGCGCAACGTCCGCCACCGCATGACCACCCACGTGCGCAGCCGCGACCGCAACTGCATCCTTTGCCAGTTCAACAAGCTCAACGGGTTTCAGGGCATCAGCCCGGGGAAGAACCTGGAGTTCGATCCGACCCTCACCGCCCAGCGCGACGACGCCAGGGACATGGCGACATTCCCGGCCGGCGATCTGGAAGCCGGCAAGGTCAAGTTCGACCCGGGCATTTCCGCCCGCTGGGGGGTGACGCCCAACCTGATGCTCAACGCCACGGTCAACCCCGACTTCTCGCAAGTGGAAGCCGACGCGGCCCAGCTCGACGTCAACACCCGCTTCGCCCTCTATTACCCGGAGAAGCGCCCGTTCTTCCTCGAGGGGGCCGACTTTTTCCTGACGCCGCTGGAGATGGTTTTCACGCGCACGGTGGCCGACCCGCTCTGGGGCGGCAAGATGACCGGCAAGATCGGCCGCAACGCCGTGGGCGTCTTCGTCACCCAGGACCGCATCAACAACCTGCTCTTCCCCTCGAACCAGGGAACCGACATGGGCTCCTTAAGCGAAGACGTCTGGGGCGGCGTCTTCCGCTTTCGCCGCGACGTCGGGCGCAACTCCACGGTCGGCTTCCTCTATTCCGGCCGCGTGGGCGACGGATATTCCAACCATGTCGCCGGCGCCGACGGCTTCCTGCGCCTGAGCCGCACCAAGACCGTCTCCTGGCAGGCCCTCTACTCTCGGACCGACTACCCGGAGGCGATCGCCGCCGCTTACGGGCAGAAGGCGGACCCCTTTGCCGGGTTCGCCTTGTATCGGCAACTTCCGCCACGACAGCCGCAACCTGGTCTACGTCCTGTCCTACACCGATCTGGGCGAGGATTTCCGAGCCGATTCCGGCTTCATGCCGCGCGTCGACACCCGGCAGCTGCGGGTGACCATTCATCCCCAGATCTGGGGGAGACCCGGCGGCTGGTTCAACCGCCTCGCCTTCCAGGCCGTCGGCAGCCGGGTCACCGACCATGACGGCCGGCAGACCGATATCGAAGGCTCGGTCGGCGTGGGCTATGAAGGGCCGCTGCAATCGATCCTGCAGGTCTTCCTGCTCAGCACGAAGATCCTCTACCAGGGGGTGGAGATCGAGCGCACCTACAACAGCGGCTACATGGAGATGAAGCCGCGCAGCGGGCTGTGGTACTGGCTCTACTGGGAGGCGGGCGAAGCCATCGACTACGCCAACGCCCGCGCCGCGAGCTCGGTCCTGCTCAATCCCTCGCTGGAGGTCGCCCTGGGCCGCCACCTCAACCTCAATGTCAACCACACCTATGAGAACCTGACCCTGAAAGGCGACCGCATCTACCTGGCCAACCTGCTGCAGGCGCGGCTGATCTACAACTTCAACGTCCGCTGCTTCCTGCGCGCCATCGTGCAGTATTCCGACGTCAAGTACAATCCCGCCCTCTACTCCTATCCCGTGGAGAGCCGCGAAAAGGGGCTCTTCACCCAGCTGCTCTTTTCCTACAAGCTCAACCCGCAGACCGTGCTGTTCCTGGGCTATACCGACAGCGGCATCGGGACGGCGAACATCGACCTGACCCGCGCCAGCCGCACCTTCTTCCTGAAGATCGGCTACGCCCTGGTGCGCTGAAGCTGTCATATAAGCAAAGGCATTTCCTTTTCGGCCGTTTTGTTGTAGAATCGGGCTTTAAAATCCATCCTGTTTCTTCAAAAGGCGGGGCCGTTGAGCGGAAAAATGAAAGCGCGGGGCCGGCTGCAGGAAGTCGATATCGCCAAGGGCATCGCCTGCCTGCTGATGATCGCCGCCCACTTGCTGGGGGGAAGCTGCTGCCCGCCGGCACCTTCGCGGCCCCCCTTTTTTTTGCCTGCTCGGGGATGAACGCCACGCTGCTGTTCGAAAAATCGGCCGGAAACAAGTGCTATGACCTGTTCCATGTGCTGTTCCCGCTGATCCTGTTCTTCGGGGGCCTGACCCAGGTGGCCATCATCCATGGCGGCCGCTGGATGGTCATTCCGGAGTTCCTGCAGTTTATCGCCCTGGCGCTGCTGCTGCTTTTCGCGCTCGGCAAGCTATTGAAAAACCCGTGGCGCTGCGGCTATTTTTTCCCCGTCCCCTTCCTGCTGCAGCATCTTTTGCCCTGGACGGCCGCCCGATCCGTTTGGGGGCCGCCGCTGGAGTTCCTTTTCGGCGGCGGCTTTTCCCTGTTCCCCTGGCTGGGCTTCGTCCTCTTCGGCGTGTTCATCCTCGGCCTGGAAAAAAAATATTACCGGGCGCTGCAGGCCGCGCTCCTCGCCGCCTTCGTTTTGAGCTATTGGGTCGCGGGGATCCCCTTGAGCAAGTTCTGGATGTCCTTGTCCTATTTGTGGCTGGCGCTGTCGGCGATCATGCTGGCCGTTTCGCTGGGCCGGGCGATCGCCCTGCGCGCGCAAAAAACGCTCTTCAGGCATATTGCTGAATTTTTCGCCCTTCCGGGGCGGAACGCATTGATGTTCGTCTACCTGCACTATTTCGTCATGCGCGCCTTCGTCATGGACAATTTCATTTCTTCCGATTTCCTGATGCTGGCGCTGCAGTCTTTTTATCTTTTTCTGCTTTGCGTCATCCTATTGAAGTTCTATGAAAAGGTGAAGACCGAGGCGGCGCTGTTCCTTCCGTCCCTGATCATGGCCGCCGTTCTCGCCGGAGTGAGCTGGGTGGGGCTGGTGACGCCCCGCTCCAACCTGCAGCTGGTCGACATGGCCATCGGCATCCTCTTCGCCTTCCTCTACGTGCAGCTGCGCCGGCGCTGCGCCGCTTTTTGCGAGCTCAGGGTACAGGCGGGCGTCTGATGCGTTCCCGGTGACGGGCCGTTCGCGCGCCTTACGCTGCCCCGGCCCTGCGGCCACGGGCGAACAGCGAGCGGATCTTGTTCAGCGCCAGGTTGAACACGAGGCGCAGGCCGCGCCAGATGTGCTTGCCCGACCAGAGCATCAGTAGGCCCAGGGCGGCCAGCATCAGGGAGAAGATCAGCGTGAATATGCCGGCGATCTGCGGATGGCTTTGGAACGGGCCGAACTGGAACACGGCTTCGCCTGCCCAGCGGTTGATCTCCAGGAAAAGGCCGGGGGAGATGATGGTGACCAGCCCGAGCAGGGCGCACAGGAAACCGCTGAGCACGAAGGAACAGCGCGGTAGCGAAATAGACGACCAGCAGCCCGGCCAGGAACGCCAGCAGCCCGGCGACCAGCCCCAGCCCGCCCATGCCCAGCGGGGCGGCGAAAATGACGATCAGAAAGCCGGCCAGGATATAGAGAAGCGATTTTTTCTTTTTGCCCAGCTGGGTGACGCTGGCACCCACGCGGCTGGCGACCACTTCGCCCGGCTCGCCCAGGCGCTTCAGCGCGCGCAGGGCCCGGTCGATCTCGTCGCCTTCCCCGTCGCCGCTGAACGATTCGTAGATATGCGAGCGGATCTCGGCCAGGATCTCCTGCTGGTCCTTTTCGTTCATGCCTTTCAGCTGGCCCCCCAGCTTGTCAAGGTAATCGGCCACGATCTTTTCCGCCGCCGGCGGGAAATGGTTATTCATCTTTCTTCCTCCTGATCACGATTTTTTTTTCGGGTTGCTGGCCTCCTGGGCAGCGGTCGTGCCGGCGGCGCCTTCCACCAGCAGCACCAGGCGGCGGAACTCGGCCTGGAGCGATTCGCAGGCGGCGCGCCCGGCCGCGGTCAGTTCGTAGTACTTGCGCGGCGGCCCCTGGCTGGATTCCACCCAGGCCGAGTTCACCAGCCCTTCGCGGGCAAGGCGGGCCAGGATGGGATAGACCGTCCCCTCCTTGATCTCGACGGAGCCGGAAGCGGTCAGGCCGCGCACCAGCGAGTAGCCATAGTGCGACCGCTGGTAGAGGGCGGCCAGGACGGCCAGTTCCAGTATCCCCTTGCGCAGCTGCGTGACCTTGTTGTCGGTTTCTTCTGCCATGATCTTGTTCATGCATGGTATACGATAATGCAAAGTAGTTGGTTCGAAAAAAAATATTTTTCTTAGCGGGCCCGGCCGTTGTCCAGTTTCTTTACAATTGCTTTTCGCGTAAGACGGCGATGAAGGCCTGATCAGGAAAAAATTGCTTTTTTTATGATATTTTTTTATACTATGTCTTATGCAGGTCAGGCACTTTTCGTTTGTATGGCGATTTTTCGCCGTGCCGGACTTCCCCGACCCGGACCTGACCCAAAAAGCCCGCCAGGTATTCGCGATCCTGAGGACGCTCATCCTGTCCGCCTTCATCCTGCAGATCGTGCAGATCGCCATGGCCCCGCATTATGCCTGGCGCCGGCTGGGGTTCATGCTGGCCGTGGTGGCGATCAGCGTGGCCATTTTGGCCCTGAGCCGGCGCGGCCATGTCCGCCTGGCCGGCTCTTTGCTGGTCGGCGAATTGTGGCTGATCATCACGGTTTTTTCCTGGACCGCGAGCGGCCTGGGGGCGCGGGCGGCCTGGGGCTATTTCATCGTGGTCTTCATCGCCGGCATGCTGCTCGGACGGTGGATCGGCATCGCGACCGCCGTGCTCTGCAGCCTGTCCACCCTGGCCATCGCCCTGCTCGCGCCGATCCGCTCCAACGACCCGGTCCGGTTCTGGCTGGTCAATTCCCTGTACCTGCTGCTGGTGCTCCTGCTGCAGAACATGGCCAGCCGCTCGATCCGCGAATCCCTGGCCCGGGCCCAGAGCGAGCTGCACGAACGGCAGCTGGCTGAAAGCGAGCTGCGCAAGAGCGAGGAACGCTTCCGCATCATGTTCGAGTCGGGCCCCATCGGCATCGTCACTTCCGATTCGGCCATGCATTTCCAAATGGTCAACCGGGCTTTCTGCCGCATGGTCGGGTACAGCGAGCCGGAGCTCCTGACCATGTGTTTTCAGGATATCACCCATCCGGATCATATTGCTGGAGACCGGGAATCGGTGCAGAAGGTGCTGCATGAGGAGATCCCGTTTTATAAGACCGAAAAGCGCTACCTGAAAAAGGAAGGAACCATCGTCTGGGGAGCCGTGACCGTGAGCACCATCCGTGACCGCGATGATCATTTTCTGAATTTTCTGGCCATGATCGAGGACATCACGGCGCGCAAGCAAGCCGAGGAGGAGAAAGAGCGGATCATTTCCTTGCAGAAGGCGACGATCGAATCCACTGCTGACGGCATCCTGGTCATCGACCATGCCGGAAAAATCACTGATTTCAATCAACGTTTCGCCCAGCTGTGGCGCATTCCCGATGCCGTGCTGCGGACGCGCGATGATGTCCAGGCCCTGCAGTACGTTTTGGATCAACTGCTCGATCCACAGGGATTCATGGACAAGGTGAACGACCTGTATGCCGCTCCCGAGCTGGAGAGTTTCGACCTGCTCCAGTTCAAGGATGGCCAATGTTTCGAACGCTATTCCCGTCCCCAGCTGATCGCCGGGCAGCCGGCCGGGAGGGTCTGGAGCTTCCGTGACATCAGCGAGCGCCGGCTGGCGGAAAAAAGACTTCGGGAGAGCGAGCAACGCTATCGGACATTGTTCGAGTCGGCGGGCGATGCCATTTTCCTCTTGAATAATGACCGGATCATCATTGATTGCAATTCCAGAACACTGGAGATGTTCGGCTATGCCCGGGAATGGATTATCGGGAAACATATAGCGTGTCTTCATCCTCCTCGTCAGCCCGATGGCAGTGATTCGCTGGTCAAAGGCAAGGAGAAGAACATGGCGGCCTTGGCCGGGGAATCCCAATTTTTTGAATGGCGGCATGTTGCGTTCCGACGGCACCTTCTTCGATGCTGAGGTCACCCTGAACAGGGTGGAACTGGGTTCGGGCATGCATCTGCTGGCCATGGTGCGCGACATCTCCGAGCGCAAGCGGCTGGAAGAACAACTGCGCCAGGCGCAGAAGATGGAGGCCATCGGCATTCTCGCCGGCGGCGTGGCCCACGATTTCAACAACATCCTGTCGACCATCGTCGGCTACGGTTCGCTGCTGCAGATGAAACTGAAGGAGGAGAGCCACCTGAAAGGATATGTCGAGCGCATCCTCGGCGCCAGCGAGAGGGCGGCGAACCTGACCAGCAGCCTCCTGGCCTTCAGCCGCAAGCAGGAGATCGAGCTGCTGCCCATCGACCTCAACGACGTCATCTACGGCTTCCACAAGATACTGGCGCGGCTGATCGGCGAAGACATCGACTTCAGCCTCAACCTGGCCAGCCGCAGCCTGGTGGTGGACGCCGATGTCCGCCAGATCGAGCAGGTGCTGATGAACCTGGCCAACAACAGCCGCGATGCCATGCCCCGCGGCGGCCGCCTGACGATCTCCACCGCGGCTGTTGCCATGGACCCCGCTCCCGGCGACCTTCCCCCCGGTCGCTATGCCGCCGTCTCCGTCGCCGATACCGGCGCGGGGATGGGGAAGGAGACCCAGGCCCGCATCTTCGAGCCGTTCTTCACGACCAAGGAGGTCGGGAAGGGGACCGGGCTGGGCTTGGCGATCGTCTACGGCATCGTCAAGAATCACGGCGGCGTCGTCACCGTGGACAGCGCCCCCGGCCAAGGGACCATGTTCACCATCTACCTGCCGTTGAGATCCCAGCCGAAAAGGAAGGCGGAGCGCCGTAAGCCGGACAATATCCCGACGGGGAGCGAGACCATCCTGCTGATCGAAGACGATGCCGCCGTCAGGCAGGTGACCCGCTCCCTGCTCGAGGAGTTCGGCTATGTCGTGCTCGAGGCGGCCGACGGCCTCGCCGCCCAGGACATCTTCCGCCGGGAGCAGGAGCGCATCGCGCTCGTGCTTTGCGACCTGATCATGCCCAAGCTCAACGGCCGCGAGACCCTGGCCGCGATCCAGAGAATGAAAAAAGGCATCAAGGCGATATTCATGAGCGGCTACACGGCCGACATCATCGCCGACAAAGGGATCGTCGATGCCGGCATGCACCTGCTCCTGAAGCCGTTGAACCCGGGAGTGCTGCTTAAAAAGATTCGCGCCGTACTCGACAAGCGCTGAGGTCCCTGGGGCCCCGCCGGTACCCGACCCGGAGCGCCTTCAGGAGATGACAATGCGGTTCTTGCCCGCCTTTTTCCTTTCGTACATCAACAGGTCGGCGCGCTCGACCAGCGATGTGCGGGTATCGTCCGGCCGTGGCCAGCGTCGCCCCGCCCGAGAGCGTGACGTTGACGGGAACGTCCTTTTCCCAGAAAACCGATCTTCCGACCAGCAAACGCAGTTTCTCCGCAATGAGTTTCAGGCCATTTGGGTCGATATCGCGCAAAATGACGAGAAATTCTTCACCGCCCCAGCGCCCCACGTGGTCAATGGAGCGGATATTGCGCTGCAGGGTACTGGCCACATCCTCAACGCCCTGTCGCCGACGCGGTGGAAACCGGTCGTTCAGTCTCTTGAAATCATCGATATCGAAAAAAATGACTCCCAGGGCCAATTGAACCTTTCTGAATTCCTCAGACGCGTCTTCAAAAACAGTTCGCTGAAATGGCGGTTGGCCACGCCGGACAGCTTGTCGATCAAGGCCAGTTTTTCCAGCTCCTCCAAGCGCGTTCCCAGGTCGAGCCGATCGGAAATGTCCGTGAACAGCTCGGCGGCGCCGACGATCCGCCCCTTCCCGTCGCGCAGGAAAACATGCACCTGGACGGGGATGCGGTGCCGTCCCGGTGATGCAGGAATATCCCGGCCTGCGCCCATGCCGTCGCGAAGGGTCCGGCCAGGGCAAAGGCCCCGCACATCGACCGGCCCCGGCCGTCGACATGGATCAGGATGTTGTCCATGCATTTCCTGCCCAGGACATCCTTCTGCAAAAGCCGCTGACCGCGCGGCCGCCTTGTCCAGAAGGTGATGCGCCGCTCCGTGTCGGTGAAATAGATGCCTTCGTCGACCTCGTCCAGCAACTCTCATCAGCGCTTTGCCGCCCGCGAACATGGTCAGCCTCCGTTGGTCGAGCCTATTTTCCCGCCGGAACCGCAATAAACCGCCGTGGCGGTCAGGTCAGTTGGACCGTGCTTTCTGCCTCCTTGGTCGAGATGTTCAGGCGCATGGTCTTATGGATCATGTCGATGTTGATGATGCTGATCTCCACGTTCTCGTTTTTTTCCAGCGATTTGAGCTTGGTGGTGATCTCCAGCAGGTGGTCGACCGTGAGCCGGTCGTACTTCAGTTCAGCCCTGATCTTGGCATAATTGCCGCGGTCGAACTGGTCGATGCGCAGGACGGCGAAGCCATAGCGGTCGAACACGTCGTAAATCGTTTGCGGGTCGTAGGTACTCTGCATGGTTGCACCCCCTGGCGTGGGAATTATGCTTTCCGGGACGCATGTTTTTCCACCTGATTTATAGAATAAGCGGCAGAAAAAATCAATACGCGCGGCGCGATTTCAGAAATCGCCGCCCCGGCCCCTCCGGCGCCCGGGGCTTGCAATCCGGTCGGGCTTGCTATAAAATCCCCTTGCGCGGAGCGATATGCAAAAGATCGGCAAATACACCATCAGCGGCGAGATCGGCAAGGGCGGCATGGGGATCGTGTACCGCGGCAGCGATCCCTATATCGGCCGGACGGTGGCCATCAAGACCGTCCGCCTCGACGTCCTGCGCCAGGAAAGCGGCAGGGATGAGGCGCTCAAGCGCTTCTTGCGCGAAGCCCAGGCCGCCGGCAGCCTTTCCCATCCCAACATCGTCACCATTTACGATGTGGGCGAGCACGAAGGACTGATCTATATCGCCATGGAATACATCGACGGCAGCAGCCTGGAAAGCCTGCTGCGGCAGGGACGGGAATTCACCCTGGATGAGATCGGCCGGCTGTTCGGCCAGATCGCCTCCGCCCTGGACTACGCGCACGGCCGGGGGATCATCCACCGCGACATCAAGCCGGCCAACATACTGGTCGGCCGGGACCTCAAGGTGGCCATCGTCGATTTCGGCATCGCCCGCACGTCGGCATCGACCATGACCCAGACGGGCATGCTCATGGGCACGCCGCGCTACATGTCGCCCGAGCAGATCGCCGGCAAGAAAGTGGACGGCCGCTCTGACCTGTTTTCCCTGGGGGCGATCCTGTATGAGCTGATCACCCGGCGCAATCCCTTCGAAGGCGAGAGCATCACGACCGTGATCTACAAGATCATGCACGCCGAGCTCCCGCCGCTCAGCGATTTCAACAAACATTTGCCTCCCGGGCTGGAGCGGGTGGTGCGCAAGGCGCTGGCGCGCGACCCCGACCTCCGTTACGCCACCTGCAGCGAACTGGCGGCCGACCTGTTGCTGTGCAGTTCGGGGCAGGGCAAGGCCGACACGATCAAGGAAAGCGCCCCGCGCGCCCAGCAGACCCAGTTGCTGGAGTCCGGGGAGCAAACGCTTTTTACGCCGCCGGGCGCGAAGCATCGGCGGCGGAATTTCCTCCTGTTGGCCCTGTTCGCCGTGCTGGCGGCGGCCGCCGCCGTCATTCTCCTCAATGGCCGCCGCGCCGCCGTTCCGGCTCCCGTTCCCGACGGTTCCGCGACCGCCGTGGTGCGCGAAGCGGACTCGGCCGCCGCGGAAAAAAGCGTTCCCACCCCCCCGGGCCAGGCTCCCTCCGCCCAGGCGCTGGATGTCCACGCCGCCACGCCGGTGACCGTGGAACCGGCGATCAGCGAACCGGCGCCCGGAAAACCTGTTGCCAAGGAGGCGGCAAGCGAACCGCGGGCCGCGAGCCAAAATACGACCGTCCCCGGCGCCCCCCTTGCCGCTCCCGCCCTGGTGCAGCCCGAGAAAACGCCGGCGGCGCCGGCGCCGAACCGCAAAGGCTTCCTCGAGGGAGTGTTTTTCAACGAAACGGTGATGGTGCAGATACCCCAGAGTTATTTCACCATCGGGTCCCCGGAGGGGGAGGGGGGTACCGACGAACACCCCGCCCACAAGGTCTTCATCAGCGATTTCTGGCTGGGAAAAACCGAAGTGACCTTCGCCCAATTCGACGCCTTCTGCCGCGACACCGGGCACCCGCTGCCCGGCGACGAGGGCTGGGGGCGCGGCAGCCGGCCGGTGATCAATGTTTCCTGGGAGGATGCCGTCAGCTATTGCCGCTGGCTGACGTTGAAGTCCGGCCGCCGGTTTCGTTTGCCCAGCGAGGCCGAATGGGAAAAGGCGGCCCGCGAAAAATATCCCTGGGGGCGAAGCGACCCCGGCGCCGCCCAGGTCAACATGAAAGGGAGCGGCGACGGCTTCGCCTTCACCGCCCCGGTGGGCTCGTTCCCCGCCGGCGCCTCCCCGTACGGCATCCTGGACCTGGCCGGCAACGTCTGGGAATGGACGGCCGACTGGTATGACCCGAATTACTACGCGGTGTCCCCCGGGCGCGACCCGCGCGGCCCCGCCGCCGGCGTAATGCGTTCCGTCCGCGGCGGCTCATGGAGCAATGGGGCGGATCTGGTCCGTTCGGCCAACCGCAGCAGCGAGAGCCCCGACCGGCGCCTGAACGTGCTGGGCTTCCGGGTGGCCATGGACAGCCGCTGATGGCCGCGATCACCACGCTCCATGCTCTGATCGAGGCCCTGCGGGACGGGGCGCCGGTCAACAAGGTCCTGCTCAGCCTCTCGCGCCGGGATGCGAAGATCTCCGCCATCGTCGACCTGTGCCGCCAGCGGGGTGTGGTCTTCCAGTTCGTCCCGGCGGAAGCCGTCGACCGCAAGGCGGGCGCCCGCAACCAGGGGGTCTGGGCCGAGGTCGCCCCGGTGAACTTCTGCAGCCTCGAGGAGATGCTGGCCGCCGTCAAGACCGGGCTGGTCGTGGTCCTGGACAATATCGAGGACACGGGGAACCTGGGGGCGATCGTGCGTACGGCGGCCGCCGTGGAAGCCGACGGCGTGCTGCTGTCGGTGCGCGGCTCGGCGCCGGTCAACGACACGGCCTGGAAGACCTCGGCGGGGACGCTGGGCAAAGTGCGCCTGGTCCAGTCGCGCAACCTGGCCCAGGATATCGAAAAATTGAAGGCTAACAATTTCTGGGTGGTGGCCACCGACCAACATGCCGCCGTGAATTTTTACGATTTCGATTTCACCGGCCCTACCGCCGTGATCCTGGGCAACGAGAGCCGGGGCGTGTCGCCGCTGCTGAAAAAGAGGTCCGACCAGCTGCTGGCCATCCCCCACGCGGCGAGCGTGGAGTCGCTCAACGTGTCGGCCGCCGCCGCCATCTTGCTATTCGAAGCCTATCGCCAGAAACAAAAGAAGTCTGTTTGAGGCAGATCGGGACGAAAAGAATTTTCTTGCTTTTCATGGTTTTACATGAAAAAAAAAGAGGCAGGAGGAAATTTCCCCCTGCCTCTTCGCGGCCTATATGTCGCTTACAAATCGTTGGTGATCACGGTCAAACGATCCTTTACTGGACCGTTTTTACCTTGATCACGGCCATCGCGCTCTTGAGATAAGCGCCTTCGACGACCAGGCCGATGGTATAGGTGCCGATCTTGTTGGGATCGGGGACCAGGGTGGCGGTCATGGCCTTGTTGTCCGGGGTCAGGCTGCAGACGGCGCCGGTGGGGGTGGAAACGATGGTCCATTTCAGCGTGAAGGGCAGGTTGTCCGGATCGTACGATTTCTGCCCGCTGAGGAGCGCCGTTTGCTTCGCGCCCAGGCTCAGCACCGGCTTGTCCACGGTGACCACGGCGATGGGCGGGCTCTTCAGCCCCCGGACGTTGAGCTTGCCGGCGCCGAAGCCGTTGGGCCCGATGAGCGAGACGTAGGAATCCTTGCTGGCCCAGAGGGAGAGGAACTTGCGCACCTGGGTCACGTCATAGTTCGGGGACTTTTGCAGCAGCAGCGCGATGCCGCCGGTAACATGGGGAGCCGCCATGGATGTGCCCCACATCCACTGGTGCTTGAGGTCGGGGTCCATGTTGGAGGCGCCGGGATCGATGTTGTAGGGCAGCGCCGACATGATGATCGCCCCCGGGGCGGCGATGTCGGGCTTCATGCGGCCGTCGCGCGCCGGCCCAGGGGAGGAGAAGTAGGTGATGTTGTTCAGCTTGGGTTCCATGAAGCCCCAGGGATAATAGGTGTAGCCGTCGGCGGCGCGATAGGTGCTGGCGGTCGTCCAGGAGCCGGTGGTGATGACGTCGGGCGAGGCGGCCCAGTCGAGCTGGTATTCGTCCATCTTGGCGTTCTGGGTGAAGCAGGAATCGTAATATCTATATCCCATCGTGTGGATGCTGTTTGAGTAATAGGCACGATCGCTGTATAGCCAGACGTCGTACTTGACCGTGGCGCCGGCGTTGAGCGGTGTGACATTGATGGTCCAGTTCCCCTCGGGGTACTGATAGGGATAGAGGTTTTCGAACCAAATAAATCCCATGTATTCGCCGTTGAAGGGGTCTTGTCCCAGATTCAGGTTATACACTGCATTAGGGTATCCCAGGGAACTGGCTCCGGGGATGAGGCCTGATCCGCCCGTGCTCATGGTGAATGAGGGGCTGCCGCCGGCGAAGGTCACTTTCACGCGCACGGGCACGCTGGAACGGATCATCATGTCGCTGTATTCATAGGCTGCCCCGAAGCCGAACGAGTGGTTGATGCGCTTGTAGACGTGCTTGATCGGGGCGCCCTGGGTGGTCTTGCCGCCGAAATGAAGGGAGCCGCCGTACAGGGCGAAGCCGTAATTATCGTGGTCCACGTAGGAGTGCCACATGCCGTCGTTGCCCGCCGACTTGACGATGATCTTGCCTTTGGGGTAGACGGACGTCAGGTAGTTGAAATATTGGGAATACATGTCCGTGCCGTCCCCTGGGAACAGGTAAACTAATCCGTAATAAGGTCCGTTCACCAGCCAGGAGATGCCCCAGGAGTTGTTGACCACGGCCGGCCGGTTCATGCGGCTGGCCATTTCGAAGACGAATTCCACGCCATAGGGGTCAAGTCCCTTGACAAAGACGATGCCGGCGTTGGGGGCCATGCCCGTGTAGTTGCCGGTGGCGCCGCCGTTGCCTGCCGCCGTGCCCAGGGTATGGGTGCCGTGGCCGCCTCCCGAGACGGGGTCGAACTCGTTGCACAGGCCGCCGTCGATTTCGGCCTTGGTCCAGACCGTGCCGTAGCTGAAGTCGGTCATGCCGAAAAGGTCTTCCGGGGTCTTGCCGGCAGTGGTGACCGAGGTATCCCAGAGGTAGAGGATGCGGGTGGTGCCGTCGGGGTTGAGGAAATCGCCGTGGGTCCAGTCGACGCCGGTGTCCACGTCGCCGACGATCACGCCCGCTCCGGTGAAGCCCTTGGTGGGATCGTAATCTCCCGGCACGCCGACGCGCAAACGGGGGGCGCCGGTCGAGGCGACGCCGCGGGTGTTTTCCGGCTGGGGCGTGGGCAGCAGGCTCAGGTAGCGGACGTCAGCGTTGGCGGCGATCTCTTCGGCCTTGAAAACGGCGAATTCGCAGAACGCATTCCAGTTGTCGCCATTCTGCCAGGCCTTGTGGACCTTGAGGTAGGCCGATTCCAGGGAGCGCGGATCGCTGGCCGTGGTGATGGCGCCGCGGGCCACGTCGAACGGCGGTTGGCCCCAGCGCTTTTGCAGTTCCGGATCGATGATCCGCTCGATGCCAGGTGTAGTATCTTTGGCCAGGGACCCTTTGACTTCCACGCCGGCAGCGTCGGGTCCCAGCAGCTTCAGCATGAACTGGATCCGGGCCTGCTTCTCCGGGGACGCGGATTTCCTGATCTCGATCAGCTGCGAGCGCGTGACCTGTCCGAGTTTCTGCACGCCCAGGTCGCCGTAAAGGGCGCAGAGCATCTGCAAGCCGGCGGGCATTTTCGCGACCGACGGGGACGGCGCGGCGCCCTGGCCGCCCGAGAACAGCGTAAAGCTCAGGGCCAACACGCAGACCAGCGCCAGCGAGAGAAACATCCATTTCTTCCTACCGCTCATCTTTCCTCCTTTTTTTGATAAAAATATGATCTTGAAATTGTTGTTGCCGGGGAATAGTGCATTCCATTTAAATCCAGTGCTTTAGATTTTTGGATTCATAATTCTAGACTTTCAGTTAAACGAATGTCAAGGCGGTTTGCCTTAAAATAAAATTCCGCAAAATAACTGGAATTCGGCTTTGCGGCTACTGCTCGTCGAACCCGGAATTGCTCAAATTGCCCAGGTACTTGGCCCACCAGGCTTTTTTCGACATGGGCCGGGGGATGCGGAACGCCAGCAGCGTGCCGTCGATGCTGCCGGCCAGGAGGATCTTTTCGGGCATGATGGTCAGGTCGGCGGTGATGAAGTCGGGGCTTTTATACCGCCAGGCGAGCCTGCCGCCGCTGTCCAGGCCGTAGACCGTGCCCGAGGTGTCGCCGCAGTAGAGGTTGTCCGTCTCGTCGATGGCGGCGCTGGCCGTGAATTGCGCCTTGCCTTGGAACCGCCATAGCGGCCGGCCGTCGCTGCTGACGGCATGAAAAAAGCGGTCGTAGCTTCCGAAGTAGACGCGCCCCTTCTCGTCGATGACCGGCGAGGCCTTGATCCAGCCCCGGGCCTTGTATTTCCAGATGAGGCGGCCGGCGGCATCCAGCTTGTACAGATGATGGTCCATGGAGGTAAGATATATCTCGCCCCCGGGTGTGACCGCCGGCGAAGAGAGAATGACGCCCGCGGTCCTGAATTTCCAGACGACCTGCAGCTCTTGGTCGAAGGCGACCAGGAAATAGTCCTTGGCCGGCACCAGCAGGTTCTTTTTTCCGGCGTCCCACACCGGCGAGGCGTGGACCGGCAGGCGCAGTTCGGCCTGCTTTAAAACCGCGCCGTCCTTTTTCCTGATCTTGCATACCCGGCCCGCGCCGCTGACCGTGAACAGGGTCTCGGCGGCGAGCAGGGGGGTGGCCAGGAGCTCCTGCTTGAGTTCGACCTGCCATACCGGCTTGCCCGACGCCGAAAAGCGCAGCAGGGAACCGTTGGCGCAGGCGACGTAAATGTCGCCGTCGCGGTCGATGACCGGCGCCGCCAGACAGCCCGACGGCAGCTTCTGCTTCCAGAGAAGCTTGCCGGCGCCGTCCAGGGAGTAGAGCCTGCCGTTCTTGGCGGCCACGATGGCCTTGCCGGCGAAGACGGCCGGCGCTCCCGCGCTTTCGCCGGCAAGATAGATCTTCCAGGCCGGATCCTTGACGTTGGCGGCGGGCAGTACCAGGGAAAGGCAGAAGATCGCAACGAAAAGCATTTTTTTTATTTTCATGGTTTCTCGCGCAAAAAAAAGAGGCAGGAGGTAAATCCCCCTGCCTCTTCGCGGCCTATATGTCGCTTACAAATCGTTGTTGATCAAGGTCACAAGCAGTCTTTTACTGGACTGTTTTTACCTTGATCACCGCCATCGCGCTCTTGAGATAAGCCCCCTCGACGACCAGGCCGATGGTATAGGTGCCGATCTTGTTGGGGTCGGGGACCAGGGTGGCGGTCAGAGCCTTGTTGTCCGGCGTCAATGTGCAGACGGCGCCGGTCGGGGTGGAAACGATGACCCATTTCAGGGTGAAAGGCAGCCCGTCCGGATCGTAGGATTTTTGCCCGCTCAAGATCGCCGTTTGCTTCGCGCCCAGGCTCAGCACCGGCTTGTCCACGGTGATCACGGCGATGGGCGGGCTCTTCAGCCCCCGGACGTTGAGCTTGCCGGCGCCGAAGCCGTTGGGCCCGATGAGCGAGACGTAGGAGTCCTTACTGGCCCAGAGGGAGAGGAACTTGCGCACCTGGGTCACGTCATAGTTCGGGGACTTCTGCAGCAGCAGCGCGATGCCGCCGGTGGCGTGCGGCGCGGCCATGGAGGTGCCCCACATCCACTGGTGCTTGAGGTCGGGGTCCATGTTGTCGAGCCCGGGGTTGATGTTGTAGGGCAGCGCCGACATGATGACCGCCCCGGGGGCGGCGATGTCGGGCTTCATGCGGCCGTCGCGGGAGGGGCCGGGGGAGGAGAAGTAGGTGATGTTGTTCAGCTTGGGCTCCATGAAGCCCCAGGGATAATAAGTATAGCCGTCGGCCGCACGATAGGTGCTGGCGGTCGTCCAGGAGCCGGTGGTGATGACGTCGGGCGAGGCGGAAAAGTCGAGCTGGTATTCCTCCATCTTGGAGTTCTTGGTGAAGCAGGAATCGTAAAAATTATACGCCTGCGTATGAGCGCTGTTAGTGTAATAGGTGCGCAGGCTGTAGAGCCAGACATCGTATTTGGCCGTGGCGCCGGCGTTAAGGGGCGTGACCTTGATGGACCAGTTCCCCTCGGGGAAGAAGTTGGTCGCGCCCCATGCACGGTTGACGTCGAACCACATATATCCCATGTATTCGCCGTTGTAGGGGTCCTGCCCCAGGTCGAGGTCGTAATACGTATATGGGTACCCCAGGGCCGAGGCGCCGGGGATGGCACCGTATCCGCCAGTGCTCATGGTGAACGATTGGGTCGAATTGCCGAATTTCACCTTCACCTGCACCGGAACGTTGGAACGGATCATCATATCGCTGTATTCGCGATACTGGCCGTAGCCGAAATTGTGGTTGATACGTTTGTAGGTGTGATCGATCGGCGTGCCCTGGGTGGTCTTGCCGCCGAAATGGAGCGAGCCGCCGTACAAGGCGAAGCCGTAATCGTCGTGGTCCACGTATGAGTGCCACATGCCGTCGTTGCCCGCTGACTTGACGATGATCTTTCCCTTGGGGTAAACGGACCTCAGATAGTTGAAATACTGGGAATATTCGTCCGTACCGTCGCCCGGGAACCATTCTACATTTCCGTTTACCGGTCCATTCACCAGCCAGGAAATGCCCCAGGAGTTGTTGACCACGGCCGGCCGGTTCATGCGGCTGGCCATCTCGAAAACGAATGCATCGCCATTCGGGTCAAGCCCCTTGACGAAGATGATATCGGCGTTGGGGGCCATGCCCGTATAGTTGCCGGTGGCGCCGCCGTTGCCCGCCGCCGTGCCCAGGGTATGGGTGCCGTGGCCGTTGGTATCAAGCTCGGTGCACAATCCGCCGTCGATCTCGGCCTTGGTCCAGACCGTGCCGTAGTCCAAGTCGGTCATGCCGAAAAGGGTTTCCGGGTCCTTTCCAGCCGTGTCTACCGAGGTGTCCCAGAGGTAGAGGATGCGGGTGGTGCCGTCGGGGTTGAGGAAATCGCCGTGGGTCCAGTCGACGCCGGTGTCCACGTCGCCGACGATCACGCCCGCGCCGGTGAAGCCCTTGGTGGGATCGTAATCTCCCGGCACGCCGACGCGCAGGCGGGGGGCGCCGGTCGAGGCGACGCCGCGGGTGTTCTCCGGCTGGGGAACGGGAAGCAGGCTCAGGTAGCGCACGTCGGCGTTGGCGGCGATCTCTTCGGCCTTGAAAACGGCGAATTCGCAGAACGCCTTCCATTTGCCGTCCTTCTGCCAGGCCTTGCGGACCTTGAGGTAGGGCGATTCCAGGGAATGGGGATCGCTGGACGAGGTGATCGCCCCGCCGGCCACGTCGAACGAGGGGTCGCCCCAGCGCTTCTGCAGCACCGGGTCGATGATCCGCTCGATGCCACTTGTTTCGGCGTCGTTCAAGGATTCTTTGGCTTTCATGCCGGCATCGTCGGGTCCGAGCATCTTCAGCATGAACTGGATCCGGCCCTGCTTCTCAGGGGACGCGGATTTCCTGACCTCGACCAGTTGCGAGCGCGTGACCTGGCCGAGCTTCTGCACGCCCAGGTCTCCGTAAAGGGCGCAGAGCATCTGCAACCCCGTCGGCATTTTCCTGACCGACGGGGACTGTGTGGCGCCCTGGCCGCCCGAGAACAGCGTAAAGCTCAGGGCCAACACGCAGACCAGCGCCAGCGAGAGAAACATCCATTTCTTCCTACCGCTCATCTTTCCTCCTTTTTTTGATAGAAATATGATTTTAAGATTTTTTTTGCCCAAAAAAAGCTCATCCTATTTAAGTTCCATGAAGCATTCGTTTAAAAGAGGATTTTAATCTTTATGTTTATGAAAAGTCAATAAGGTTTTTCCTAATAAAATTATCTGCTATAATTGCGGCATGGCGAAAAAAGGATTTACCCTGATCGAGGTACTGATCGTGGTCACGCTGATCGGCATCCTGGTGGCGATCCTGGTGCCGCAGTACAAGTATTCGGTGCTGCGGGCCAGGGAGGCGGTCCTCAAGGAGAACCTCTTCCAGTTGCGCGACGCCATCAACAAGTACTATTTCGACAAGAAAAAATACCCGGCCGCACTGGAAGACCTGGTCACCGGCCGCTACCTGCGCGAGATCCCGCTCGACCCCATCAATAAGACGCGGGAATGGCACCTGGTCATGGCCGAGCCCCTGGAGGGGGAGGAACCGGACCCCGAAGCCCTCCAGGGCATCATCGATATCAAGAGCTTGTCGCAAGCGACGGCCATGGACGGCACGCCCTATGCCGATTGGTAATCCCGTCATGCCTGCGCGGTCCCCCGACTGCGGGGACAGCCCCCCGGGGACGTCGGAGCCCCGCGGGAGCGGCGGCTACGTGATGATCGTGCTGATGATCGCCGTGGCGGTGCTGACGGTGTTCATGCTCATGGCCGTGCCGCTCTGGCAGACCGAGATGCAGCGCGAGGCCGAGGAGGAGCTGATCTTCCGCGCCCGCCAGTATGTCACCGCCATCGGGCTCTACGTCAAGAACCACAACAACAGCTATCCCCAGAATTTCGAGATCCTCCACCTGGAAAAGCTCCTGCGCCAGCTCTATCCCGACCCGATGAGCGCCGATGGACGCTGGGACATGGTCTTCCAGGAAACGTCCGGGGGCGAGGCCAAGTACCTGGTCGTCCCCGCGCACCTGGCCCAGGCCTACATCGGCCGGGCGGTGCTGATCGGCGTGTGCTCCACCTCGCCGGAAACGGCTTTCCGCGAGTACCGCGGCAAGACGAAATACAACGAATGGGCCTTCTACCTCGGCGACAAGGAGAACGAGAAGATGCCCGAGCTGAAATACGAGGGCGGGCAGTGAAGAACATCCTGCTGGTGGCGGCCGAGAATTCGGCCGAAACCTACGCCGTGCAGGTGGTGCGGGAATGCGCGTCCCGGGGGGCGCCTTTCATTTCTGGGGCATCGGCGGCGACCGCCTCGCCGCCTGCGGTTTCGAGAACGTCGTGACAACCGCTCGCTGTTGCCGTGGTGGGCATCGTCGAGGTCGTCGCCCACCTTTGGCGCATCCGCGGCATCATGCGCCGGGTCCAGCGCCTGGCCGCTGGAGCGCCGGGCCGACGCCGCCCTGCTCATCGACTATCCCGATTTCAACCTGCGCCTGGCCCGCCGCCTGCGGCGGGCGGGCATCCCGGTCTATTATTACATCAGCCCCACGGTCTGGGCCTGGCGTTACGGCAGGGTGGGGCAGATCCGTCGCTGGGTGAACCGGCTCTTCGTCATCTTCCCCTTCGAGGTGCCCATCTACGAAAGAGAAGGTGACCTACACGTACATCGGCCACCCGCTGCTGGCCGAGGTGAGGGTCGGCATTGCCGGGGAGGACTTGCCGCCGCCACGGGGTCCGGCGGCCCGGCGACATCCTGCTGGCGCTGCTGCCGGGCAGCCGCGAAACGGAAGTGGCCCTGCTGTTGCCCGAGATCATGGGGGCGGTGCGCCGGCTGAACCAGGATTTTCCCCTGAAGGTCTTTCTGCAGAAGGCGCAGAATATTTCGCCGGCCTC
>CAWGGP010000006.1:92500-166346 GCA_963822075.1 Candidatus Aminicenantota bacterium | reverse complement strand
GACTGCCGCCCAGTCGACCTGGTTCGAGCCCAAGTTGAAGGACGGCCTGGTCTCGCACCTGCTCGACTAAAAAGCGGGAGCCGACCCGGGCTCGAGGGGCGGAGGAGGAAGCCATGGCCATTCTGGACGGAAAGCCGGTCGCCGACGAGCTCCAACAGGAGATCCGCCTCGAGGTCGAGCGCCTGGGGAGCGAGCGCGGCCTGGTGCCCGGGCTGGCCGTGATCATGGCCGGCGACGATCCCGCCTCGAGCTCCTACGTGAATTCCAAGACCCGGCTGGCCGAAAAACTGGGCATCCGTTCCGAGCTGGTCAAGTTCCCGGAGAGCGCGGCCGCCGGCGAGATCATCGCCGCCATCGAGGCGCGGAACTCCGACCCGCTCACCCACGCCATCCTGGTGCAGATGCCCCTGCCCGCCCGCCTCGATTCCTGGACCGTCCTGGACCATATCCTGCCCGGGAAGGACGTCGATTGCTTTCACCCTTACAACCAGGGGCTGATCCTGCAGAACCGCGCCGCGATCTTTCCCTGCACCCCCTGCGGCGTCATGAAGATCCTCGACCATTACCGCATCGACCCCGCCGGGCTGAACGCCGCCGTGGTGGGCCGCAGCTTCCTGGTCGGCAAGCCCATGGCGGCGATGCTGGCCAACCGCAACGCCACGGTCACCCTGTGCCATTCGCGCACGGTCGGGCTGGCGGCGATCCTGCGCGCGGCCGACCTGGTGGTGGCCGCCGTGGGCAAACCCGGCTTCATCACCGCCGACATGGTCAAGCCGGGAGCCGTCCTGGTCGACGTGGGCATCAACCATATCGCCACGCAAGCGGAGTTCGACAAATTCTGCCCCCCCTCGCGCAGCGAGGGGTTCAAGAAGAAGGGATCGGCCATCGTCGGCGATATCCACTTCCAGGGCTACGCCAGCGCCGCCCACTACACGCCCGTGCCGGGAGGGGTGGGGCCGCTGACCGTGACCATGCTGATGCACAATACAGTGGAGCTGTGTAAGAGATCGCTAAAGTAAAGGCAAGGGAAGAGTGAGGGAAGAGAGAGTAAGAGCAAGAAAGGTTGAAGGCCAATTACTTTGCATTTTCTTGCTTTGCCTTTCCCTTTGTCTTCCCTTTGTTTTCCCTTTATCTTCCCTTGATTGCAATGCCTGAGATAATTTTGATCACCGGCGCTTCGGGCCTGCTGGGGCGGGCCCTGGTCGTCCGGTTCGCCCACGAGGGTTTCCGGGTGCTGGCCCAGTATCACCGCCGGCAGGGCGCGGCTGGCGAAAATGTCGACTGGCTGGCCGGAGACTTCTCGACCACCGGAAAGCACCGCCGCTTTCCTGAAAACCCACTCCGGGAAACTCTCCGCCTGCGGGCACGTGATCCACAATTACGGCCCCATCGTCCAGAAAGACACGCGGGAGGTGACCGGTTCCGACCTGGTCGACGCTTTCCAGGCGCAGTTGCGGCCGGCGCTGGACATCACCCGTTTCCTGCTCGACCGGGCGCCGCTGCGCTCGGTGCTTTTCATCGGCTTCGAGTACTGCGGCCAGGTCCGCGCCTACCGCCGCATCCTCGGCTACGCCATGGCCAAGAACGCGCTGCCGCTCCTAGCCCGCTCCCTGGCCGACGTTCACCCCGAGGTCCGCTTCAACGTGTTCTCGCCCCCCACGCTGGCGGGCGCCGCGGTCCCGGCGCCCGGCCTGCCCGCCGTCGCCCCCGATAAAGTGGCCGCGAGGATCTTCAAGGTCATGAACTACAGGAGTTCCGGCCGCCATTATCGCTATGCCGCGGGCTGCCGGGAGCGAGGATGAGCCGCCATGAATAAGGATCAGAAACAGTCGCGCTACGAGCGCATCCATGCCCAACTTGCCGCCCTGCTGCAAAAGACGGCCGACCCGCAGGCGCGCATGGCCACCATCGCCGCCCTGCTCTACCACAAGTTCGATTATTTTTTCTGGTGCGGTTTTTACCGCCTGGTCGCGGGCGACCTGACGGTGGGCCCCTACCAGGGGCCGCTGGCCTGCCAGGTGCTGGCGCGGGAAAAGGGGGTATGCTGGGCGGCGGTCACGCGCGGCGAAACCGTGATCGTCACCGACGTGCGCGCCTTCCCCGGCCACATCGCCTGCGACTCGCGCTCGCTGTCGGAGATCGTCGTGCCGGTTCGCGACGGCAAGGGGGCGATCGTCGCCGTCCTCGACGTCGACAGCGACAAGCTCGGCCAGTTCGACGCGGACGACGCCGAAGGGCTGCAAGCGATCGTCGAATTGTTGATATAGTGACGAGTAACCAGTGACGAGTGACAAGTAAGAATAAAATATCAAATCCCAAATTCCAAATCCCAAATAAATTCCAATATCCAAATTCCAATGACCCAAACGAAGAAAAAGAAGCAGGATCGTAGGGGCGGCGTCTTGGACCCGCCCTCTTGGGAATGGCGCGAGAGCCTGCCAAATGCAATTCCGTTGACATGACCAGGGCCTGGTGCTACTATTCAATTTGCTGAATCCAATTTCCGGGGGTAGGATCATGAAAACAAACAAATTGTCCATCGGGCTGATCCTGTTGGCCATGGCGTTCGGCGCCTGGGGGCAAACGTCCGCGCAAGCCTTTCAAGACAGCGACAACCTGGAGATGATCCGGCAGAAGATCGAGCGCAACGGCTACGGGTTCACCGTGGGCCACAACTGGGTCTTCGACATGACCCCCGAGCAGAAGCAGGCCTTCTTCAGCCGCCGCCCCTCCACCTCCCCCCGGGTCTACGGCAGCTACGACAACCTCGGCCCGCTGGCCGACGAGCTGGGCAAGACCCTGCCCGCCGCTTTCGACTGGAGAAATTACAACGGCCACTCCTATATCGGCCCGGTGCGCGACCAGGGCGGTTGCGGCTCTTGCTATGCATTCGGGGCGTCGGCCGCGGCCGAGGGGGTCTACAATTTCGCCAATGGCCTCTATCGATGCCGCCTGTGCCAATTTTTCCGAGTCGTTCATCATCTGGTGCCTGGGAAGCCTCGATCAATATAAAGACCACTTTAGTGGCTGTGTTGGCGCTGACTACGATTACATGGAACTGGAAGCGCTGGTGCAGGAAGGGACGATCAATGAGTCCTATTTCCCCTATACTTATCCTGGGCCTGGAGAACCAGATCCTGCATGTACTCATTGGGGTTATCCTCGGACGAAGTTTGCTGAGTGGCACCGCATCCCCTGCAGCGACATCGCGGCCATCAAAACGGCGATCATGACCTATGGCGTGATTGACGTGGCGGTCTACGTCGACTCGGCATTCCAGGCATATAGTGGTGGTGTTTATAATAATACCAGTACTACCTGCCCTGGTAGCCCCTGTGACTACACCCCTACCAACCACGCGGTCGCCCTGGTGGGCTGGAACGACGCCGACGGCGCCTGGATCCTGCGCAACTCCTGGGGCCCCTCTTGGGGCGAGAACGGCTACATGCGCATCAAGTACAACGCGGCGCGCGTGGCCTGCGAGGCGACCTACCTGGTCTACAGCGCCGTTCCCGGCGTCACCGTCACAGCCCCTTCTTCGGCATCCAGCTGGGAGGTCGGCACCACCCAGTCCATCACCTGGACCAAGACCGGCGCCCTCGACGCCAACGTCAAGATCGAACTCTACAAGGGCAGCGTCAAGACGTTGGACATCGCCACCGCTACTGCAAACGATGGAAGTTATGACTGGGCGATCCCGGTGTCGCTGACAGCGGGTAGCGATTACCTGGTGCGCGTAACCACCGCCGACAGCGCCTATAGCGACGACAGCGGCCTGTTCGCCATCACCGTCACCACCCCCGCCATCACGGTGACCGCCCCCGCCGCCGGCGCCAACTGGGCCGTCGGCAGCCTGCACGCCATCGCCTGGAGCAAGGCGGGCATCCTGGACGCCAACGTCAGGATCGAATTGTACAAAGGCGGCGTCAAGACGCTGGACATCGCCGCCTCCACGGCGAACGACGGCAGCTACGACTGGACGGTGCCCGCGACGCTCGGCGACGGCGCCGACTATCTCGTGCGCGTGACCACCGTGGATGACGCGGTCAGCGCCGACAGCGGCGCGTTCGCCATTTCCACCCGCCCGACCCTGACCGTCACCGCGCCGGCCGCCGGCGCCGTCTGGAAACGCGCGACCAAGTACAACATCCTGTGGACCAAGACCGGGACGATGGGGCCGCTGGTCAAGATCCGGCTCTATCGCCGCGGCACGCTGAAGCTAACCATCATCGCCTCCACCGCCAACGACGGCATCCACCCCTGGAAGGTCCCGACGACGCTGGCCAGGGGCGTCGGCTATGCGATCCGCGTCACCACGACCGACGGCAAGGTCGACGACTACCAGCGATTCGTTCACGATAAACTGACCGCGGCCAAGTAAAAAGTAAAAGGCGAAACTTCACCTTGGCGGCGTTCAGAGGATATGGGGGAGGATAAACTCCTCAGCTTCCGGAAATCCCCGGTCGCCGGATCTCCGTCTCGCCTCTTCCAGGACCTGGTTGTAAAGGATCCCCCGGTTGCGGCTCCCGCCGGCGGGATAATCCGCGGAATCGACGCCGGCGATCATTTTCAGCCGTCCGCTTTCCCGGAAAAAATCTTCGTTTTCGTATGCGGCGGCGGCGGCGAGGCGGTATCGCGGCTGGTACTTGGTCTCGGAAGAGAGGTAATTGTCGCCGTCGGCGCCCACGACCATGATGAAGCGGGCGGCGTGGTACCCGCGAAAAACGACCGGAGTATCGGAAAACCTGTCGGCGAGGTAGTGAACGGCGAACCCCGGCGGTTGCTCCCGGCGGCAGGCATCCAGCGCGGCCAGCAGGAGGTCCTGGCCCTGGGCCCGCTGCGCGCCCGTGGGGTGGAAACGCAGGTGGGATGAAGATACAGCCAGTGCGCCCCGGCGGCGCGAACGGCGGCGGCCGCCCGCCCCAGGCTTTCCGGGCCCGCCCCCCGCGTCAGCAGGCTGGCGCCGATCTTCAGTGAGCTCCCCGTCTTTTCGATCTTGGCCCGCAGCCGTTCGATGCGCCGCAGGGTGGGGCTGTGCCCCGACGGTCCCCCCTCAAGCCAGTCGTACAAGGAAACGCGCACCACCGAGGCGTGGCGCAGCAGCGGTTCGGCCACCTCGGCGCGGCCAAGCCTGGAGCCGTTGCTGATCACCACCACGTCGCGAAAGCCGTTCTCCCGCGCCGCCGCCAGGATGGCGCCGAAGCCGGGATGGAGCGTCGGCTCGCCGCCGCTGAGGATGACGCCGAAGGTGCGCCCGCGGCACAGGGAAAAGAGCCGGCCCGCCGTAGCCGCGTCGAGGAACAGCCCGGGCCGCCCCTTGCGGCTGGGGCAGTCGGGGCAGGAACGGTTGCAGGCCGTGGTCAGCCCGAGCTCGAGGGTGGCCGGGTAGATCGGCTCGCCGGCGAGGAACGCGGCGACCTTGCCCGCGTGCCAGAATATCTTCCGCGGCGAAACCATCTCCGGTATCTTGGTCATGGCTTCACAGGATATTCGGATACTGGAAGGCTGGCGGCGCGGACAAGTATCCTCTTGGCGACGGGTTCGTTCTCCAGAAGCCGCTCGATGAAATCGTTGTACAGGACGCCGCGGTGGCGGCTGCCCAGGGCCCGGTAATTGCCGTGGGTGTGGGCGGCGATCCGCGCCAGCCGGCCGCCGTCCCAGAGAAAGCCGTCGGCGCAGCCGTCACCGAGGTCGGCGATGACGAAATCGGGATGGTATTTCACTTCCGCCCCCAGGTAGTTCTTGCGGTCGGCGCCCACGACCATCAGGAAATGGGCCGCGTGGTAGCCGGAAAAGCGCAGCGGCGAATCGAGGTAGCGCTGGATGGAGACGTCGATCTCGATGCGGCCGGAGAATTCCTCCCGCAGCCGGGCGATCTCTTCCAGGACGCCCTCCTGGTCCTCGGGTTGCGGGCGGCCCTCGTCCCAGTGGCGGCAGCGCGGGTGGAAATAGAGCCCAGTGGACGCCCGACGCGGCCGCCGCCTCCACCAGCCGGCGCAACCGGCCCAGGCGCTCCTTCGAGGTGAGGGCGCTGACGCCGATGCGCAGGGGGCTGCCGCCGGCGTCGATCATGCCGCGCAGGGCTGCCAGCCGCTTGAAGATCAATTCCGCCCCGGCGAACACGGCTTCCTCCCAATCGTAGAGGGAAACGCGGATGGTCGAGGCGTGGGCCAGCAGGGCGGAACGCACGTCGTCGCGGTCGAGGTGGCTGCCGTTGGTGACGACGGCGATGTCGCGGAAGCCCTGCTCGCGGGCCAGGGCCAGGGTGCCGGGGAAGAGCGGCGATATCGTCGGCTCGCCCCCGGTCAGCAGCAGCCCCGGGACATTGCCGCCCAGGGCGGCGAACAGGCGTTTCACGAACGCTTCCGTAAGCTCCCAGTGCTCGCGGGCGCGGGTGCTGGGGCAGTCGCGGCAGGTCCGGCTGCAGCGGCTGGTCAGGTCGAGTTCCAGGGAGACGGGGTATATCGCTTCCCCGCGCAGGTAAGCCATCAGCCTCTCCCGGTGAGCGGCGATCTTGTAACCCGAGGCGACTTCTCTTTCCCGGGGGGCGGACAAACAGGCGGCAGCTTCCATGTGGGTCACCATCCTATGCGAATGAATTTTCCGCGGCCATGTACCACGAGACGAAATTGCGCAAGCCGGCTTCCAGTTCGATGCCGGGAGTCCAGCCGAGCAGCCGTTCGGCTTTGCCGAGGTCGGCGAGCAGCTGGCGGGTGTCGCCGGCGGGCGCGCCGCGGCGCCGGACGCGCGGCTCTTTGCCGGTGAGCCGCGCCAGGAGCGCCAGCAGGGAGTCGAGGGTGGTCGCCTTGCCCGAACCGATATTGATGATCTCGCCGGCCGGGCTGGCGTCCAGGCAGGCGATGATGGCGGCGCAGGCATCGCGGACATGGACGTAATCGCGCAGGTCCGAGCCGGCGCCGATCAGGGTCAGGGGGCGGCCACGCAGCAGCGCAGCCGTGAAGCGGTAATGGACCATGTCCGGGCGCTGGCGCGGGCCGTAGGTGGTGAAGAGGCGCAAGCACCGTCGCCGGCAGCCCGCGGCGGGAGGTTTCTTCCAGGACCAGGGCTTCGGCCTCTTTTTTGCTCTTGGAATAGGGCGTCCGCGGCCGGTCGGGGGTGACCCCTTCGCGGAAAGGGGCGGTGGCCGAGGAGTCATAGACGTTCGCCGTGGAAACAAAAACGAAAGAGCGCGGAGGGGCCGGGGCGCAGGCGGCCAGGAGCGCCGCCGTGCCGCCGGTGTTCACCAGGGCATAGCGTTCGCCGGCCGCGCCGGCGAGCGAACGCCGGTTGCTGACCCGGGCGGCCAGGTGGACGACCCCGTGCGGGCGCTGGCTTTCCATGAGGGCGCGCAGGCGCGGCCCGTCGAGGATGTCCGCTTCGACCAGCGAGAAGCGCGGGTCGGCGAGGGCGGCGGCGAGGTTGCGCCGCTTGCGTCGCCGGGTCGTAATAGGGGTCGAAGTTGTCCAGGCCGACGACCCGGTCGCCGCGCCGCAACAAGGCGTCCACCAGGGTCGAGCCGATGAAGCCGGCCGCGCCGGTGACCAGGACTTTCACTTTTTTCCCCGGGGCTTGACGGCCAGGCCGCGCCGGCGGCGGATGCGATCGAGGTAGGCGCCGCGCCGCCAGGAACGCAGGCGGTACTTGGCCAGGACCGGCGGGATGCGCAGCGCCAGCAGCAGCCGGTAGCCGAGGGCGCGGCCCAGCCCGGCCAGATGCGGCAGGAGGCGCAGCGATTTTTCTTTTTCCAGGGCCTCCAGGGCGGCGGCGGTGACCTCGTTTTCACGGAAATGCGCGTCGTCCCGCAGCCGCCGGCAGAGGGCCTCGTGGACGGCGCTGCGCGTCTCGCGGAAGCAGTCGCGGTAATAGGACGCGTGCACCGCCACCACCGTGATGCGGTCGGAAGCGACGATCTTTTTCCCCTGGCGCCAGGCGCGTATCAGCCAGTCCTGGGAAGGGACGGCCCAGCACGAGCGGCTGTGGCGCCAGGGCCCCACGTCGCTGAAAAGCTCGCGGCGGCAGAGCCACAAGGAGGCGTGCACTTCGGCGACGGGGAGGTAGGCGCCGCCGGGGGCCGCGCCCAGGAGGCGGCGGCTGCCGTCGGGAAGCAGGGAGATGCCGCGGGCGTAAACCAGGTCGGCTTGCCGGGCTTCGAGCACCTTGACCAGCGATTCCAGGTGATCCGGCAGCCACAGGTCGTCGTGGTTCAGGAAAGCGATATAGCGCCCGCGCGCCAGGCGGATCCCCTCGTTGTTCGGCCCCGACTGCTCGCCGACGTTCTCCTCCAGGTTGACGAAGCGCAGGCGGGGGTCGGCGAACTGCCGCCACCACCCGCTCCGTATCGTCGCTGCAGGCGTCGCCCACGATGATCTGCTCCCAGTCGCTCAGGGTCTGCGCGCGCAGGGCGGCGATGGCCGCGCGCAGCACGTGGCTGCGGTTGTACGTCGCCGTGACCACGCTGACCAGCGGCATCGTTTCAGCCATTCGCGTTTAAGCCCGCGGTCATGGCTCGATCTCGGGCGCCGGGGCGCCGGGGAAACGCAACGCGCGCAGCATCTCTTTTTTCTCCCCGCCGGTGGTGGCGGTCAGGAACAGCAGGGCTCCCAGGGCGGCGTAGGCGGCGACGCCCGGGAGCAGGGAGAAGTTTTTCAGCTGCCCGGCCGCCACGGAGCCGCCCAGGGCCAGTCAACTCCGGCGACGAACGTGCGGCGGTCGATGAAAAATGCTCTTGACGGTCCTGTAGGTGAAATAATAATACTGCAAGTCGAGCAGCAGGAAGGCGGCGACCATGGATATGGCCGCCCCCCGCGCCCCATGGGCGGGGATGAGGATGAAGGCGCACAGGGCGTTGCCAACCAGGACCACGGCGCTGGCGCGGGCGCGCGCGCCCTGTTTGCCCAGGGCGATCAGGGCGATCGCCGGTGCGGTGGACATGAAATAGACCATGACCGCGAAAGCGAGGATCTTCAGGATGGGAACCGCCGGCGCGTAGGGAGCCCCGTAGATCAAATGGACCAGCTCCGGAGCGAAAACGAAGAAAGCCCCGGACAGGTAGGCTCCGCCGGACAGGAGGTAGCGGTTCATGACCGTGGTGGTCTTGACGAAGCGGCGGCGGTCGACCGGCGCCAGACTGGGCGATGAGCGGGAAGAAGGCCTGCAGCAGGATGTCGCTGATCATCATCGTGCCCAGCACGAAGCGGAAGGCGGCCTGGTAGAGGCCAACGCCGACGTTGCCCTGGTATTGGTGCAGGACGATCGTGTTCCATTCCAGCAGCAGCCTGGAGATCATGGTCTGCGTGCCGTAGGCGATGGTCGTGGACAGGAGCCGGCCCCCCTTGCGGATCCCGAAGCGGAAGTCCATGGCGCCGATCTTCTTCTTGAACAACGCCCGGCCGGCGGCGAAATAGATGGAGCGCGCCCCCAGGATGGCCGGGCGAAGGCGATGGCGGTCGGCAGGAAGAGGAGCGGCGGCACCAGCGCCAGGGCTACGGCGGCGAACAGGACGAGGTTGAGCGCCGTGTCGCTGGGGAACATGTCGAGCCCGCGGAAAATCGACCGCGTGACCTGGGTGAAGGCCATGAGCACGGTGGAGACCCAAATGATGCCTACAATGGCCAGCGTGCGCGCCGGGTAACCCAGCAGGAGGGCGACGGTGAACGCCAGGAGGGTGGCGGCCAGGGCCAGTAGCAGCTGGGCATTGAATATCTCCCCGGCGACGTTCCTGGCCGTTTCCGGCCTCTGGCTCACCTCCTTGGTCGGCGTACCAGCGGAAGCCGTATTCCACGATGATGGCGAAAATGGCGGCGAAGGAGACGGCCAGCATCAGCCGGCCGAATTCCGCGGTCCCGAGCGGGCGGGCCAGCAGCACCACGACCAGGACGTTGGCCAGGGACTGCAGGGCATTGGTCATGGTGGAGTAGAACGTGTTCTTGATTAGTGGCGACATCGTATTTTTTTTAAATCTGACTATACCCAAAATCCGGGGAAAAGACAAATGCCCCGGCTTGTCGCGGCATGCAACTTACGTTGTAGGAATTTATTTTGAGAAATACAACCAAATAACCATATTCGGTTGTATTGAATTCAATTTATTGAACTCTTATCATCCCAGGCGATGAACCGGAACGGAATTTTTAGAACAAACGATCTATGGACGATATTCATTCCATAAAATAAAGGAGGAAGGAGAAGAAATGAAGAAAAAATGGATCATCGGCGGGATCGTGCTGGTCGTGCTGTTCGCGTTCGTTTTACTGCCCAGCTTGCAGGCGAATGAAGACCACGTTTTCAAGCAGGAATTGCGGCGGCAGAAGATCCGCAACGACATCGCCCAGATGCGGGCCGAGATCAGGGCCAACGGCTGGAACTTCGAGGTCGACGTCAACGAGGCGATGCAGTACAGCATCGAACAGTTGTGCACCTTCAGGCCCGAGCTTCAGCCCCAGGACGCGGACTACGAGCCGGCGTGCGATGACGGCGTGATCGAAGCGACCCTGCCTGCCGCCTATACCGGCATCTACACACCGGTCAAGAACCAGGGCAGCTGCGGCAGCTGCTGGGCGTTCGGTACCCTCGGCGCCATGGAGGCGGCCTACAAGAAAAAATACGGAACGACCCTCGACCTGTCCGAGCAATACCTGGTCTCCTGCAACACCCTGGGCTACGGCTGCGGCGGCGGCTGGTTCGCCTTCGCCATGTGCAAGAGCCCGGGCGCCATCCTCGAGAGCTGCTTCCCCTACAAGGCCGTGGACGCCCCCTGCAGTTATTGCAGCAACCCGACGCGCTACTCCCTGCCCTCTTACGGCAGCGTCAGCACGACGACGTCCAAGATCAAGAGCGCCATTTACACGTATGGCTGCGTGGCCGCCGCCGTCTATGTCAACAGTTATTTTCAGGCCTACAAGAGCGGCACCTTCACCGCCTGCACCTCGGGTTCGGTCAACCATGCCATCATCCTCTGCGGCTGGGACGACGCCAAGGGCGCATGGCTGCTGAAGAATTCCTGGGGTACGGGCTGGGGCCTAAGTGGCTTCATGTGGATCAAGTATGGCTGCAGCAGCGTGGGCTACGGCGCCACGCGCTGCAATTTTTAGCGAGGAGCCGAGAGCCGCCGGATTTTCATTTTTGTATTGAAAAACCCCGCTCGCGAGGGCGGGGTTTTTTTTTAAAGATCATTTCACCGTTTCGCGGTCCAAAAGGTACTTTTCCACCCGGTCTTCCATGACCTGCACGCCGATGCCCGGCCCCATGGGCATGGCGATGAACCCTTCGCCGTCCAGCAGCACCGGCGGCTCCACGATGTCCTCGAGGAAATAGCGCCGGGTCTCCGAGGTGTCGCCGGGCAGGGTGAAGCCCGGGGCGGCCTGCAGCTGGATGTTCAGGGCGCGGCCGATGCCGGTCTCGTCCATGCCTCCCGACCAGGTGGGGACGCCGCTGGCGGCGCACAGCCCCGCCATCTTTACCGCCGCCAGCATGCCGCCCACGCGCCCCTGCTTGATGTTGATCACCCGGCAGCTTTTCAGGGCGATCGCCGCCTCGGCGTCGTCGACGCTGTGGATCGATTCGTCGAGGCAGAGGGGGGTGCGCAGTTGCGCTTGCAGCAGCGAGTGCTGGTAGATGTCGTGGTAGGAAAGGGGCTGCTCGATCATGGTCAGCCCGAATTCGTCGAGCCGGGCCAGCAGGGCGGCGTCGGCAAGGGAGTAGTCGCCGTTGGCGTCGGCCATCAGGGCGAGCTCCGGGAAGCGCCGGCGCACCGCTCCGACCCATTCGACGTCGTGGTCGCGCCCGATCTTCATCTTGACGCGGTGGTAGCCGCTGTCCACCGCCTCCTCCACCTTGTCCAGCAGGGCGGGGATGCTTTCCTGCAGGCCGATGGAGATGCCCGACATGACCCGCTTGGCCGCGAAACCCAGCAGCTTGTGGAGCGGCACGCCGCGGCGCTTCGCCGCCAGGTCGAGCAAGGCGTTCTCCAGCGCCGCCTTGGCCATCTCGTTGCCGCGCGCCCGGCCCCAGCGGCCGAGCACGCCCGCCAGTGGGAGGTCGGGTTTCAGCTCGGGCAGCAGGAAATTTTTTATGATGAACCGGGCCGAGACGGTGGTTTCGGAAGCGTAATAGGGGTCGGGGTCGGCCACACATTCGCCCCAGGCGACGACCCCCTTGTCCTCCAGGCGGACCAGCAGCGCCTCCTTGCAGCTCCAGGTGGCCACGCTGGTGCCGAAAGGGGCGATGAAGGGCAGGCGCACGGTCATGAGCTCGATCTTTTCGATGTCGCCGAGCGGATCTTTTTCCAGCCAGTCCAGGGCGCGTTCATTTTTTTTCATGGGTCACTCCTTCTTGAAAGTGCTGCTTCTTCGCGGCCATTGGCAGCGCCGCCTCGCGGTTTGGCTGCAAACCCGAGAAAAATCTCCGATCGAAGCGTATAATGAATATTGATATTCACAAGAGGGCATTGTATCCTTTTGGCGAGTACGGCGCAAATCCCGCTGCCTGGAGGCATGATGCCGGACGTTGCGCTTGTTTTCGCGGGTGGAAAAGAGTAAAGTGGATCCAAGGTGAAGGAGGGCGGCGATGAAAGATAAAATTTATTCCTGCGCGATTTGCGGCAAGGAGAAGACCCTGAAGCCGGGTGAGACGATCCCCGAATGCTGCGGCCTGCCCATGAAGCTTAAGCTGGACAAGTGCACCCGGCCTTTTGTCTCCGAAACGGCGCGCCCCGATGGCGACGACGAGCCTTGCGACGACGCGACCGACACCAACGAGTAGCCGCCCCGCCCGGCCGCCGGAAACCATCCTTGAACCCGGCGTGGCGCCGGTTCAGGCATATTTCTTTTTCATGAAATCCCGGATGCTCTCCATGCTCCGGCTGCGTTTGAACAAGGGGTCCTTGTTCCGCTTGTAGACCTCCAGGCCGGCCTCGAAGGTCGTCCCGCGACGTCGGCGGTAGAACACCCCGAGCGGCAGCTTGTCCGTTTCGATGGCCCTGGCGAATGCCTTGACGCGGTCGGCGGGGTCGTGGGCCGCGTCCAGGTAAACCGTGTGCTCCTTGAACCATTGGAAGGTATTGAGCTTGTTGAAGGAGACGCAGGGCTGGAAAATGTCCACCAGGGCGAAGCCGTGGAAGGCGACCGCCTGCTTGATGATCTCCTGGGTCTGCTCCATGTCGGCGGCGGACGCCCGCGCCACGAAGGGCGCCCCCATGGCGATGGCCAGCGCCAGCGGGTTCAAGGGCTCGGCGAACACGCCGAAGACCTGGACGGGGGTTTCCATGCCGGTCTGCGACGTCGGGGAAGCCTGGCCCTTGGTGAGGCCGTAGATCATGTTGTCGTGCACCAGCAGCGTGAGGTCCGGGTTGCGGCGGATGGCGTGCAGCAGGTGGTTGCCCCCCTCGCCGTACATGTCGCCGTCGCCGCCGACCGCGATGACGGTCAGCCCGGGGTTGCAGGCCTTGATGGCCGTCGCCGCGGGCAGGGCGCGGCCGTGCAGCCCGTTGAAGACGTGGGCGTTCACGTAGTGGGGCATCTTGGCCGCCTGGCCGATGCCCGACACCAGCACGGTTTTCTCCGGAGAGAGCGCCGACTCCTCCAGGGCCGCGATCAACGCCTTGCGGATCCCGAAGTTTCCGCAGCCGGGGCACCAGGCGATCTCGTCCTTGTCATAATGAAACGGTCCGTTTTCCATGCTGCTCCTCCTATTTGCCGGCGTCGAGGGCCGCCGCGATCTCTTCCACCGCGAAGGGCATGCCGTCGTACTTCAGGACTTTCCGCTCGATGGGCACCCCGGTCTCCCGTTCCAGCAGCATGGCGAACTGCCCGCCGGCGTTGCCCTCGATGACGATCCTTTTCCGGGCCTTTTTCAGCAGCCGGTCCAGGCCGGGCGGCAGCGGGTATACCTGGGAAAAATGGAGATGGCTGAAATCGTCGCGGCGGTTGCCGGCCAGCGCCTCTTCCACCGCCGGGTAGGTCGACCCCCAGCTGATCACCATGGTCTCCGCCCCGGGCTCGCCGCTGAGTTCCGGCTGCGGCGCCTCCCGGCGCAGCAGGTCCAGTTTCCCCAGCCGCTTGCGCACCATGCGCACGCGCAGCCCCAGGTCCTCGGTGATGTGGCCGCTCTCGTCGTGCTCGTCGCTGTCCACCTTGACGAAGCCGTCCCCGTGGCCGGGAACGCCCCTGGGGCTGACCGGGCCGGCCTGCAGGTCGTAGCGGCGGTATCCCGGCGAAGTCTTGACGATATGCCGCTCGCCGGCGGCGGCGCCGAGGTCGGGCAGGGGAGTGTCGTAATAGCTGTCCACGAAATACTGGTCGCTGAGAATGACCACGGGCAGCTGGTACTTTTCCGCGATGGCGAACGCCCGCTTGGTCAACTGGAATCCCTGTTCCAGCGTGCCGGGGGCGAGGATCACCCTGGGGAATTCGCCGTGCCCCGCGTGCAGGACCAGGTTCAGGTCCGCCTGCTCGGTCCGGGTAGGCAGCCCGGTCGCGGGGCCGGGCCGCTGCGCCAGGTGGATCACCAGCGGCGACTCGATCATGCCGGCCAGGCTGAACCCTTCGCTCATCAGGGCGAAGCCCCCGCCCGATGTCGTGACCAGTGCCCGCGCGCCGGCGTACCACGCGCCCAGGGCCATGTTCACCACGCCGATCTCGTCCTCCACCTGCTCGACGATGATGTCGAATGCCTTGGAGTAAGAAGCCATGGCGGTGAGCACGCCGGTGCTGGGGGACATGGGGTAGGCGCAGACGTAGTCGCACCCCGCCGCCAGCGCGCCGAGGGCGATCGCCTCCGAGCCGCTGTAGATCAGTTCCCCCTGACCGGCCGCGTCCTTTTTTATGTTCAGCCAGCAGCTTATCCTTGAAGAGCCCGGCGGCGAGGGCGTAGCCCTGGCGCAGTGCCTCGCTGTTCCCCTTCTGGACTGCCGCGTCCTTGCGGGCGTATTGCCGGGCGATGACCGCCTCGCAACGGGCGGGGTCGGCGTTGAACAGCCCGCAAATGACCCCGACGGCGACCGTATTGGCGAAGAGCTTGTTGCCGATCCCGGCGGCGATCCCGGAAAAAGGGACGTCGACCAACGCCGGGTGGCTGACCACCGCCTTTCTCGCCGAGGACGACGGTGTCCGCCGAGATCCTTGCCTGCAGATGCGCCACGCTCTCCTGGTTGAGCAGTACCGCCACGTCGCTTTTTTCGGAATAGGCGGCGACCCGCCGCGACGACACGCGGATCTGGGTGGAATTGACGCCGCCGCGGATCCTGGACATGTATTCCTTGGTGGAGAAGAGGTGATACCCCTCCTGCTTCAGGATCCGCGTAAGCAGCGCTTCGATGGATTGGATGCCCTGCCCGGCTTCCCCGGCCAGGACGATATTCACGCAGTCGTTCAATTCTCTCATCTTGCCCTCCTCCCGGACTGATTATAGGATCAGCGGCATAGAAAAAAAATAGTTCCGCCGGGCTTATGCCCGTGTTGGATGATAGCCGTTGCAACCATAGAACCTGGACATTGGGAATGGAGCGGTCGGCGGCACGCCGCCGCCGACCTCTCCCGCACTCGGCCAGGGGCCGAGGAAGCGGAAGAACCCGGGCGCTTACTTCTCGACCTGCAGGTGGTTGACGACCGAGAACACGCCTCCGACCTTGCGGGCGCCCAACTCGGCGAAGCGGCTGTCCGCTGCGGTGGACACCATCCCTTCCAGGGTCACGTGCCCCTTGCTGACGATGATGTGGATCGACGGGTTCGGGTCGAGGGCGTAGCGATAGAGGTCGGCCGTGCCGAACAGGCTGCGGTAAACCCGCATGCGCAGGACGTCATCGGTGTGCGACAAGGGCAGGACTTCGATATTGTTGGTGACCTTGCCGACGCCGGCCAGCTTCGCTACTCTCTTGCCGACCTCGTCCTTGGTGATGGGCAGCATCGTCTGGCCCAGCAGGGTCACGTCGTTGCCGTCCAGCTTGAAGGACAGGGAGTCGAATACCCCGTAATGCGGCGCCCGGGTGATGGTTTTGATGATATTTTTTTCCAGCGTGATCTCCGGCACGACCGCCATTTCCTGCTCCTGCGGCAGGGCCGGCAGAACGGCAACGCAGAACGCCAGGAAAAGCATGGTAACGAACAGTTGTTTTTTCATTTTATATCCTCCTGAATATAGAATCGGTCCGTCGCCGCATTTCTTGCGGTATCAAATAAAAATAGTGCATGCCAGCCGTTGTCATGTTCATGGTCTTGGCCTTTTGCCAATATGATGTCATCAAAACCTTCCGCTTGCGGGGTATTGAAGCGAAATGGCTGGAAAGCGGCATGAAAATGCCTTAAAATGCAGGGGAATCGAGGCAGGCAGGAGGGCGCCATCCCGGCGGCTTGAATATCGGGCCATATCGTGGCATGATAAACCGCGGCGGCCCCGGCGGCCGCCACCCGAAAGAAAAATGAACATAGACCCGCAACGGATCACCGGCAACTGGACGCACGGCTGGGCCCTGGACCGGCACACGCTCAGTAGCGTCCATGGGGGGCGACCGGGACTCGGGCGGCGCCGTGTTCCAGACCGAGCGCAGCGAGCTCGGCGAAGCGCTGTATGAATTGAAGTACCGCGGCGACCGGGAGCAGCTGGAGCCGATCGCCAGGACGATCGCCGCGTTTCGTCCGCGGCCGGTCGGAGCTTGCCGACATCCAGGCGATCCTGGCCGTCCCGCCCTCGGACACGCGGCGGTCGTTCCAGCCCGTGGAGGCGCTCGCCGCGCGCATCGGCGCCGAGCTCGGGCTGCCCGCCCCCGACGATTATATCGTCAAGACCCGGACGACCGCCGCGCTCAAGAACATGACCGACAAGCGCCGGCGCCGCCGGGAGCTGGAGGGGGCGTTCACGGTCTCCGACCAGCGCTTCGCCGGCATGCACCTCCTGCTCTTCGACGACCTGTTCCGCTCCGGCGAAACGCTGAAGGCGGTGACGGTCGCCCTGCTTTTCGACGGCAACGCCGCCATGGTCTCGGTGCTGGCGGCGACCGGGACGAGGTCGAACCGGTGAACACGCAGGAAGGGCGGGCATGGCGGGCGCTGGCCGCGGCGAGGGGAGCGGGGCCGAAGACGCTGTGGCGCATCGCCGGCTACCTGGGCGCCCGTCGGCAAACGGCTTCCCGGCTGCTGGCCGACCCCGAGGAGCTCCGCGCCGCCCTCATGGCGAGCAAGGCCGCCATCGAGAGTCCCGGCCGGCCCGCTGGCGGATGCGCTGAGTTCAAGACCTTCGCCGGGGCCGCGCCTGTCCTGCTCCACCCGCTGCATCCCCTTTTCCCGCGCCGGGTCAGGGAGCTCAAGGACAAAATGGCCCTGCCGGCGCTGCTGTATGCGGCCGGGAACCTGTCGCTCCTGGAGCGCCCCGCCGTCGCCATCGTGGGCATGAGGAACGCGGGAAAGCCGGCGCTCTCCGTGGCCGCCGCCCTGGCTGCGGGCCTGGCCCGCCGCCTGGTCCATGTCGTCTCCGGGTACGCGGCGGGGATCGACAGCGCCGCCCACGCGGCCGCCCTGCCAGGCGTCGGGCACGACCGGCATCGTCTTGAGCGAGGGGATCGGCCGTTTCCGGGTCAAGCCGGAATTGCTGGAGTTCCTGACAAAGGAAAACACCCTGGTGATCTCGCAGTTCGAGCCCGACGCGCCCTGGGCGGCGTACATGGCCATGGCGCGCAACAAGCTCGTCTGCGCCCTGTCCGACGCGGTGGTCGTGATCGTATCCGGCCCCGAGCGCGGCGCCGGTGGCGGGATGAGCGGCTCCTTCGCCGCCGGCATGGCGGCCCTGCACCTGGGAATCCCCGCCTTCACGGTGGCGCCGTCCTTTTTCCCCGATGCTCCCGCAGGCAACGCCGAGCTGATCGCCAGGGGCTGCCGCGCCTGGGACCCCGCCGCCGGGGCGGAGGCGATCATCGCCGCCATGGCGGCCGCCGCCGGCAAAAAACCGCCCGGGCAGCGCAGCTTGTTCAACGGAACCGGATCCTGAACCGCGCTTCAGGCCCGGGGTCCGGCTTCAGCGTTTTCTTTGCCGGCGGTTATTTTTTCGCCGCTGCGAGCGGCGGAGATCGTTTCCCTATTTTTTTGCCGCCGCGAGCGGCGGCGACCATTTCCCTACTTTTTCGCCGCTGCGAGCGGCGGCGACCATTTCTCTACTTTTTCGCCGCCGTGAGCGCCAGGGCCTTGCGCTCTTCCAGGTATTCCCAGCGCAGGTAGGCGGCATGCAATTCTTTTTCCAGGTCCTGGAGGCGCGCGTTGACGGCGGCGACGGCGCCGCTCTCGCTGCGGTAAAAATCGGGGTCGGCGAGGGAGCGGTAGAGGCCCTTCTTCTCCGCTTCCAGCTTCTCCAGGAGCGGCGGCAGGGCTTCCAGTTCCCGCTCTTCCTTGAAGCTCATCTTGAGCGCGGGCGTCCGCGACCGCGGCGGCGTCCGCGGCGCCGCCTTTTCCGCGGCCGGCGCGGCGGCGTCCCCTCTCTGGCGCAGCCAGTCGTCGTAGCCGCCGACGTATTCCCCGATCCTCCCCTGGCCTTCAAAAACCAGGGTGCTGGTCACCACGTTGTTCAGGAAAGCCCGGTCGTGGCTCACCAGCAGCAGCGTGCCCTTGAAGTCGAGCAGCAGCTCCTCCAGCAGCTCCAGGGTCTCGATGTCGAGGTCGTTGGTCGGTTCGTCCATGACCAGGACGTTGGCGGGGTGGGTGAAGAGGCGCGCCAGCAGCAGCCGGTTGCGTTCGCCGCCGGAGAGGGACTTCACCCGGGTCCGCGCCCGCTCGGGAGTGAAGAGGAATTTCTGCAGGTAGCCGATCACGTGCCGGGTGACGCCGTTGATGGTCACCGTGTCGTTGCCCGCCGCCACGTTGTCGAAAACCGTTTTCTCGGCGTCGAGCTGGTCGCGCAGCTGGTCGAAGTAGATGACCTCCAGGTTGGTGCCCAGGCGGACGCTGCCCTGCTGGGGAGGCAATTCGCCCAGCAGCAGGCGCAGCAGGGTGGTCTTGCCGCAGCCGTTGGGCCCGATGATGCCCACGCGGTCATGGCGCAGGATCGTCGTCGAGAAATCGCGGACCACCTCCCTGCCGGGATAGGCGAAACCGACGTTTTCCGCGGCCATGACCAGGTTGCCCGAGCGCTTGCCCTGCTGCAGGGTCATCCTGGCGCCGCCGGGCTGTTCCTGCCGCTGCCGGCGCCTGGCGCGCATCTTCAGCAGCGTGTTGACGCGGCCCTGGTTGCGGGTGCGGCGGGCCTTGACCCCCCGGCGCAGCCAGGCCTCCTCGATCGACAGCTTCTTGTCGAAGAGGCGGTTCTGGCTCTCCTCGATCTCCAGGCTCTGCTCCTTGCGCTTCAGGAACGTCGCGTAGTCGCACGGCCAGTCGAGCAAGCGGCCGCGGTCGATCTCGATGATGCGGCTGGCCAGCTTTTGCACCAGCAGGCGGTCGTGGGTGACGATGACCACGGTGCCGGCGTAGGCGGCCAGGAAGTTCTCCAGCCAGGCGATGGCGTCGATGTCCAGGTGGTTGGTCGGCTCGTCGAGCATGAGGATGTCGGGGCCCGACACCAGCGCCCTGGCCAGCAGGGTGCGCCGTTTCAGGCCCGTGGAGAGGTCGGCGAACTCGGCTTCGGCGGGGAGCTGCATCCTGGCGATGACCAGGTCGACCTGGCGATGGATCTCCCAGCCGTCACCAGCGTCCAGCTGCTGCCCCAGGCGGTCCAGGCGGGCCAGCAGCCTGGGGTCGTCGCCCCGCCCCTCCGCCAGCATGGCGCCGGCGTGATGGTAGTCGGCGAGCAGCTTGCCCTTGGCGGCCAGCCCGGAGGTGACGACGTCGATGACCGGGCCGGCGATCCCGGCGGGGATCTCCTGGTCCAGGCGGGAGGTGGCGACGCCCTGGCTGCGGCTGACCGTGCCGCTGTCCGGGGCCATCTCGCCGTTGATCAGTTTCATCAGCGTGGTCTTGCCGCTGCCGTTGCGCCCCAGCAGGCAGACCCGTTCATGGCGCTCGATGTTCAGGTCGATGTGGTCGAGCAGCAGGAAACCGCCGTAGCCGACGCACACGTCCTTCACGCTGAGCAATGCCATTCGTCGTTGACCTTCCTTATGGGGTCGCCGCGCCCGGGCCGGCCGCGGGATGGGGGAGCGGTCCCCGGCCGGGCGCGACAAGGGAACAGTATACGCCCATCGCCTGCGCAAAGGAACACCATCTTGAGAATCCGATTTCGCGGGTAGACTATGGCATAAAAATTGCATGAATATTACGGCTGCTCCCCTGGCCATCCCCACGGCGAGACAGGCCGGGCGAAGCAACGGGAAGCCAAAGGAAAAGGGAGGTCGGCATGCTTATCGAGTTGTTCATCACCGTCGGCGCGATCTGGGCCATGGGATTCTTTTCCTTCCAGCTCGTGCGCCTGATCAAGGGCCGGAGGACATTCTAAAGGCGCATGCCGGCCACAGGAGGACCCTATGCCGCGACTGTTCGTTGCCGATGATCGATATGCATTGCTGGAAAGCCTGGCCCACTATCTGGTCGGCCTGACCCTGATCCTGAAGGGGATCGACCTGGCGGAACACTTCAGCCGCCACCCCTTCACGGTCCTGTTTTTGTTTTGCACCGGCGCCTTCATCATCCTCAACGCCGTGTTCCACCATAAGATCGAAAAAAACGATCCCCATTTCACCGCCCTTTTCCATGTCTCCGAGGGGCTGTTCCTGGTCCTGATCGGCATCGTCCTGCTGGAAAGGGATCCGCGCCAGCCGTATTTCTTTTTGTTCGCCGGCGTCGCCTACGCCGGCCTGGGCGCCTTCGAGTTGTTCAGGGATGCCGTAAAAAAGAAAGACCTGGTCCGTTTTTTCCTTACCGTCCCGGCCACGGTCTTCCTCGCCGCCGCCGGGGTCGCCCTGGCCGCGAACCTTCTTGGTTCCAACGACAGCCGGGTCTATTTCACCGCCGGCGTGCTGGCCATCACCGGGATGTTCATCATGTTGACCAGGAAAAAGGCCCAATGACTGGGACATCTTTGGAGCGGAGCGCCGAGTGTCAGCACTTTCATTTTCAATATGCCGTTAAACAGGAAATATCCTGTTTTTCAGGCCGATTTTCCATGTGGTAGGTAAAAAAAGGAGGGTAACAAAATGAGTCGATTCAGACTGAGCAAGAACTTGGGCATGATCCTGCTGGGCATCTGGCTCATCATGACCGGGCTGATCCCGTTATTCCATTTGAATTTCGAAGGCCTTTACCAGATCATGGCGATACTGGCCATCATATCCGGTGTGTTTATCCTGCTGGGCAGGTGAACTCGGGAAGCACAGACACTCTCTTTTTTGCGATCTGACTCGATCAGGGGCCCAGGGCGGCTTTCACCCGCTTCCCGGTTCGATCGCTGGTATTCCGTATCCTGAACTGAAAAGGAGGGCGGGGCGACCGCCGGGCCGCCCCACGCTCGAACAATAATCTTCCCTTACGCGGGCCAGGAAAGGATCTCCGGCTCCGCGGGCAGGGGGGTCAGCGCATCAGGTAGAACGCCAGTCCAACGCTGGCATAGCTGCGCGAGTTGTCGTTGAGGGCGATGCCCACTTCGGCGAGGAAGTCGACGTCGTCGCTGACGCGGTACTCGATCCCGGGCACGACATGAACCAGAGTGCGATTGATGTCCGTGTTATTGATCGAATCGAAGGAGCACATGAGTCCGCCGTAGATCTCCAGGTTCTCCGCCGGCTTGGTGCTGGCCAGGAGTGTGGCGTCGATCCCTTTGCTGTCCCCGGGGCCCTTGAGGTCCGTCATATGTCCGCCCAGCGCCGCCGAGACGTTGAAATTGTGCCCTTTGACGAACCAGTACTCGACATCGACCCCGAAGAAGCGGATGCCCTTGAAGAAGCCGACCTTGGCCTCGATGTCCAGGCTCTTGGTGAACCCGTAGCCGAAGCGGCCGGCCACGCCCCATACCGAGTCGCTGCCGTTCTTGCCGAACAGTACGGTCGGGAAAATGGCCAGCTTGAGGTTGCCCTTGTTGATGGTCTCGGCCGAGTTCATCAGCACTTGCTGGGCGGACAGCGGCACGGCGGCGGCGATGATAAAGAACGCCGCGGCCAGGATGATCAGAATTTTTTTACTCATGGTACTCCTTTGTTTTTTTTATTTTCAGACAGTTCCACTATTATCCAAGCACGTTTGATGCCATGCCAGGGCATGTCGGCCAAGGAGCAGGGAATAATGCCGGCGAATCGTCGCGGGTGATGAAATCGGGATATCGCTATCGCTAATCCGGCCGGGAACGGCTCAGTTGGCCGGCGGGTCCTTTTTCCCAGGGGCGGCGGCGTCGCGTTCATGGCCGCTTTTTGCATGCGCGACTGAAAGGGGAGCGGTTTTTGCGCGGCAGCCGCGCTTGGCGGTGAGCCATGGGGAGTCTGGATCATCTTGGTGACCACCTGGTTCAACTCGCTGAAATCATCCTGCAATTGGCTGATGAACCGCGGCCGCAACTGGTGGGCCAGGTGAATGGTGCTCTTCTCCCGGTCGGGGAGCACCAGGATGATGAAGATCTCCGTCAGCATGTCGCGAAAGGCCTGCATTTTCTTGAGTTCCGGCCTGTCGACCGCGGCCAGGACCATGACGGAATCGGGTTCGACGATGCTGCGCAGCCTGTCCCGCAGCTCGGTCAGCCCGGTGAAGTGCTCGATCGTCCCCCCGGGGGCGGCGGAGCGGATCGCCGCTTCCAGCCTATCTTCATTTTTATCATTTTTGCTCGCGTAAAAAAGGATCTGCATGTTCTCATCCCCTTGAAAAATCAATCTCATCTATCTTTGCTACTAATATATCAATCAAGAATCATGCCAAATCGCCGGCCGGGCGTTCGCCCCCGTATCAGGCCCCGGCCCCCTGCGGCGGAATTTTGGCGGACAGCTGATGTTTGCGCAGGAGCGTGTATAACCGCGAGCGGGACAATCCGGAGATGCGGCAGGCGTCGTCGATGTTTCCCGCGACGGCGGCGAGCAGGTCCTGCAAATATTGCTTTTCCGCCACCGCCACGGCGGCGGTGTGGACCTCTTTCAACGAGGGCAGGGCGGGGTTGTCGGCGCCGGCGGCCCCCTTCTTTTCGGGGATGTCGGGCTTCTTTTCGACGCCGCTGCGCGCCACCTGGATGCGGATGTAGGTGGGCAGGTGCAGCGGGTAGAGAATGGGTTCCTCTTTGGCGGCGAGCAATGCCTTTTCCAGGGCCTGGATCAGCTCGCGGACGTTCCCCGGCCATTTGTAACTGCTGATGGTGCTCCAGAATTCCTGGGAGAATTCCTTGGGTTTCAGCCCGAAGCGCTGGCACAGCGCCGCCATGTAATGCAGCGTCAATTCCCTCAGGTCTTCCGGGCATTCGCGCAAGGGCGGCAGCTCGATCACCAGCGACCGCAGCCTGAAGAGCAGGTCTTCGCGGAACAGCCCCTGCTCGACCAGGTCTTCCAGGCGGCGGTTGGTCGCCCCCACCAGCCGGAAATCGCTGCTGATCTCCTGGCTCCCGCCCACCGGGCGGAACTTGTGCTCCTGGATGACCCGCAGGAAGGTCTTTTGCATCGCCAGCGGCAGTTCGCCGATCTCGTCGAGGAACAGGGTGCCCTTGTCGGCCTGCTTGACCAGCCCGTCCTGGCTGACGTAGGCGCCGGTGAACGACCCGCGCACGTGCCCGAAAAGAACGCTTTCCACCAGGGTTTCCGGCAGCGCCGTGCAGTCGACGATGACGAAATTGCCGCGGGCCCGCTTGCTGTTGCTGTGGATCGCCTTGGCGAAAAGCTCCTTCCCGGTCCCGCTCTCACCGGTGATCAGTACATTGACGTCGCTGCGCGCAGCCTGGGAGAGAAGCTCGAAGCTGCTGTCCAGCCGTTTCGAGCTGCCGATGATATCTTTCCTCTCCAAAACCAGGGGCGGGGTCCTGATCCCCTTCTCGGATTTGTATTCCAGGATCTGGGCGATGTGCAGCCGGATGATCTCCAGCGAAACCGGTTTCTCGAGGTAATCCCAGGCGCCGTTGGTGATGGCCAGTTCCGCCTCGTCGGGATTGGCGAAACCGGTGATGATGATGATCTCCGGGAAGAACCCGCTGGACTTGATCTTGGCGATGTTGCCTAGCCCGGAGCCGTCGGGCAGCTGCGCCTCAAGGAAAACGATGGCGAACGGTCCCGATCTGGCCTTGCGCACGCCCTCGGCCAGCGTGAACGCCGCCGAAGGCGAGTGGCCCATCTGGCTTACGACATTGCTGATCCTGTCGCTGCTGAACCTGTCGGCAAGAACGATCAAAACGTTTTCCATCACCTTTTTCCTTGCATTAAGATTAGTATAAAAATAACTACGAAGTCAAGTGGCCCTGATCCATATGCTTCCTGTGTCCTGTGAGGCAGCAATCGTCCTGTTTGACAGTTCCGATTCCTGTTTTGGAACGTCGCTCAAGCGAAAGGAAAACCTCGGGGGAGGACCGCCGTCCGTCCCCCGAGGCCATCGTCTCCCCTTAATCAACCCCCCGCCCAATGCGTCGGGGGCTTATGTCAGTTGTTCTTGCCGCCCTTTTTCTTTTTGACCGTCGTGGCCTTGACCGGCTTGACCGCCTTGTTCTTCTTGGCGACTTCCTGGACCACCACGGTATCCTGTTTATGCCTCTCGATCAGCTGCATCTTTTCCGCCTGGTGCTGCTTTTGCAGCTCGATGATCTTATTCTGGTTTTCCTGCTTGATCCTTGCTTTTTCAGCGTTGTCGCGGACTTTCGCCAGCTCCATATCGCGGTTGCGCTGCGCGATCTTCAGGTCTTGCGCCTGGGTTTTATCGAGCATGGCCTTTTCCTCGGCCTGGCGCCTGCGGACCGCCGCGGCTTGCCCATCCAGGGAAACCTGCCGCTGCGGATCGAATACCTTCGCCGGCGCCAGTTCACGACGGGCGACGTCCGTGTTCAGGAAGGTCTTGGGCTTCGCCTCTCCGGTCAAGCGCAGGTTCGGCCGGTAGATCTGGAGATCCCGGCCGGCGATCCTGGCCAGTCCGGGGCGCTTGGCGTCCTGGATCGTGTACTGGGGAATGTTCCGCCGGGTGAAACGCCTGACGGCGTCGACCCTGATGCCTTCGTCGTAGATCCGGTTGTTCCTGAAGTTCACGTTGTTGCGGTTGTTGGTGTAATTGTAGAGCGTTTGGTTGCGCTCGTAGGGAAGGGTGTAGCGGCTGACGTCGTTGTCCAGGAAATGCGAGGTCTGGAGAAAATTCCAGGAGCGCAGGGGGATGTTGAGGGAAAGCGAGCCGAAGTCCATGCCGATGCTGATATTGATCCCGGGCTGCAGGGGCGCCCAACCCGCGTACTGGTCGTTCCATCTCCAGCTCACCCACGCCGGGCCCCAGGTGTTGCCGGGAACCCAGTACCAGCCGATATAGTCGTCATAGCCCCAGCGCCCGTAATGGAAGGGAACCGAGCCCCAGGGCTCGTTGGCGATCCAGGTCCAGCCGTATTCGGTCATCACCCAGTGGCCGTTGCTGTACGGCCGCCACTGGTAGCCCATGTTCCTGGGGGTCCAGACGTAGCCGTAGGGCTGCATGTCGATCCAGTTGCCATAGGGAGCCAGATAGTTGTACATGGAATTCGAATCCATATCGGTCCCGTATTGCTGATCATACTGCTGCCCGTATTGCTGCGGGTTTTGCTGGGGATATTGCTGGGGGTCGCCGCCATACTGACCGCCCGGATCGGGGTAGTAACCGGTTTCCGGCGACGAGACATATGCGGAACAGCCCGTTGCCAGCAACAAAACCAAAGAAATAATCCACAGACCATGTTTCATTTTGGCCTCCTTTTTCTTCAATAATATACAAGCATTTTGATTGCCAAGTCTCCTCCCCGGCCCGGGCAGCGGGCCGCCGCCATCCTCTCCCCCGGTTCCCGGCACGCGGAAACGACGGCAGCCGTAGCCTTCGCCGGCTTAGCCGATTTTCAGGACGATCATCAGGATCCGGATGAGCAGGAGGATCCAGGCCGCGCAAACCACGATCCAGACGATCTTTCTGGCGACGTCCAGGCCCACCAGGAGCATGAAGATGGTCAGGATGACCAGGAACCCGAGGGGATCGGCCATGTTCTCCAGGAAGGCGACCCGCGGGAAGATCGACTGGATGAGCTTGATGAGCCATACGCCGGTCTGGTGGGCGAGGAAGTAGATGAAGGTAAGGATGTTGTGCAGGATCTCGTTCAGCGGCTTGAAATTAGCCGTTTCGGGAACTAATAAAATATTCATTTTGTTTGGCCTCCTTTGCCAATGGCATATCTTGTTTTTTCATGCGCATGCCTCGATTCAAAAGTACAGCATCAGGAAAAGCTTCTGCTCGCTGTTGCTGACGTGAACATCCGGAAAATCCCGCAGGTAACTGTCCTTGTGGTAAGACAAGTATTCGCATCCCAGGCTGAGAGCGCCTGTAAGCCGGATCGCGATCCTGGGCTTGAATACGCTGACGATCTTGTTCCCCGCCGGTCCGACGATCGTATGCAGCCCGTACATGTGATAGATCACCGTCGCCTGCCCGATCCTCCCGAGGTTGAGAGTGCCTTCGAACTTGCCTTCGAGTCCGCCGGAATAATCATAGTTCCGGAGATGGACCCCTTGCTCCACGATGTCGACGTGCGGCGAATTGCTGGCCCCGAGCGGGACGATCCCGAGGTGGAAGGCGGTCTGCAGGTTGGAATCCTTCGCCAGCCGCCAGCGGGCGATGATCCCTCCTCCGAAGCCGAGGGCGCTGAGTTCGAAAATGTTGCTGTCCCAGTAGTCATAATGCTGAAATCCCCCGACCAGCATGTCCAGGTTCCCGGAGTGAACGGTCTTGCCGAACAAAAGGCCGTAGCCGACGAGATTGTCAAGATACTTCCTGCTCACGTTCTTTCCGTAACTGAGATCGATCCTCATCTTGAAAAAATCAAAGGGCTTGCGGGGCCGTATCTCGAACGGATCCCCATAATCCAGGTGAACATTGAATATGGCGCTGGCGCTGCCCGTACCGAAGCGCATCCCTTGATTGAACCAATGCCCCCCGGTGGCCAGCGTGATATTGAGCGGTTCCTTCTGGTAGACCTGCCTGGGGGTGACCCGCGTCAGTTTTCCCTGCAAGAGCCTGCCGAAGGCCCGGCCGGGACTCAGGATCGCGGCCGCCAATTCCCGGAAAAAGCGATTGGCGCCGGTCGTCCGGTCATCCAGGATATTCGAACTCAAGCGGTAAAGGATCTCTCCGAACAATGAGCCGCTGCACGTCGTGTTGATGACATCGTTGTACGCCGGCCGCGTCGTTTCCCCGAAATACTCCCACAGCAGGCTGCCCATGAGGACAAAAGGCACGGAGGCGAAGTAGTCGTAACCGTTGGCGCGGGCGGAATTGAAAAAAGCGCCGCCGGAATAGGGGTGGAAGAAAAAATTCATGCCCAGGCGGTCCGTATCCCATTCAAAACCCGCCTGCAGGTTGTTCTTCCAGCTCCCGGGACCGATATGCGAATAAGGATAATTAAAGACGTAATGATCGACCGCCCATACGAAAACGTTCGTCGAGACGACCCTGAGCGCGACCGCCCAAAGAGGCGATCTCTTGTTGTACTCCGAGTCATCGTTCAGCGTCCGGACGCTCACGGGCAACCCGTTGAACGGTTGCTGCTGGGGGGAAAAGGACATGAGGCCCGAACCGCCTCCGTTCACGCTTTCGGCGCCCGTTCGAAAGGGAGTCAGGCAAAAATTCGCGGCCTGGACTTGCCGGGCCGGATCGCCGGCAACCTCCGGCCGGCTCCCGCCGGCATATGCCCGGCCGCAGGCCAGGGCCAGGCAGCAGATCACGACCGTCCGCGTGGCGTTCCATTTCGTCGCGAGAAACCGCCGCCTTTCAGGTCTTTTCATGGTTGCCTTCTTTGCGAAGGACATGGGCTATTTCGAGATAGCGCGAAGGCCGGGTCACTAAACAGCGGCATGCACGGACCCCGGGGCCTGCCCGGCGGACGCCAGGGCCCTCACCTCCAGCCGGTTGTCCACGCGCTTCACTCCCGGCAGGTCGGCGACCGTCGCGGCGGCGATCAATAAATGGCGTTCCGCGGCGACGGTCCCCAGCAACGTGACCGCGCCATCCTGGGAGTGCACCTGAATGTCATCCCCTTTGAGGTAGGCCTGGGATACGAACGCTTCCCTGGCGGCCGCCGCGATGCGCTCGTCCGTGTTGGCGGCGAACAGGAAACCGGCGATGATCAGCAACCCCAACAGGCCGGCCATCACCGCTACGGATAGTATTCCGGAGATCAGCGTCTCCCGTAACTTTCTGGTCATTGGCGCGGTTTTCATATATGGTCTTCCTTTTTACAATTTAATTATAAGCATGCGCTATGCCAATCCCTGGCGATCGCATTCCGCTGCGGTCCCGTCCGCTGCCGGGCAGCGTTTCTTTCGCCGGGTTCTCTGGACCGCCGGGCTCCCGTCATAGGCGCTCTCCCGCCTGGGGGCGCGCGGTCATTGCATCCGCCCTGCCGCTTTCATTGCCCAAGCAAAACGACGGGTGAAATTTCGCATTTGAATATCGCCAGGCATCGGCTCATGGGTTTGGATTTGCCGCCGTCCTGCATATTGAGAGATAGGAAATGTACCGTTAAACAGGATTATTGCTGTTTTTCAGTTCAATCATTCGTTCAGGAATGGCGTTCAGCGCGACCATAAATATGCTTCGGCTCGCCGGCCGCATGCAATTCCACTTTGCGGAACCGGAAATCCGCTTTCCGGACATTGGGGACCATGCCGAGACAATGGCATGATAAATGCTTCGAAATCCATAGCGGCTTCCCTGTCCGGCGGACCGTCGCCAAGCGGCCTGCGCTGGACCAAGGGAACCCCAAAAGGAGGTTCACATGTTAGAAACAATTCTGGTGGTACTGCTGATCCTTTGGGCCCTGGGTTTCTTCGCGTTCCATGTCGGCGGCCTGGTGCATGTTCTCCTGGTCATCGCATTGGTGGTGCTGATCATACGACTGCTGCAGGGACGAAGGATCTTTTGACCGGGAATACGCCGAAATGACCAGGCCGCAGGCTGCCGCGTCGCGACGAATAGGGGGACTCCTCACCTTGCTGGGGCTGATTTCCTCCTCTCTCTATTCCGCCCAGGTTTTCAAGTATAAAAATACGAAACCTGAGAATGGATATCTGATCCAGAACGTCGCGGGCGAAAAATGGCTGAAAAGGAATTATTGCGGCCCCGCCTGCCTGGCCATGGTCCTCAACTACTGGGACGGCAAGGGATCGTTCAGCCAGCAGAAGATCACGGACGATATCTTCGACAGCGAGAACCAGGCGACCTATAACTCCGAGATGGTCCTGTACCCGCGGACCAAGGGCTTCGCGAGCTACTCGTTCCAGGGTGACCTGCGGATACTGAAGGAGGTGGTCGCCAAGGGCATCCCGGTGATCGTCCTGACCAAGCCCATCAAGCAGATCCCCAAAGGGCACTACCGGGTGGTCATCGGCTTCGACGACGGCCGGGAACAGGTCATCTTTCACGATCCTTTTTTCGGCAGCCGTTTTGCCATGTCCTACAAGAATTTTTTGAGTGTCTGGGAATTGGGCAAGGGGCGGAACCAGTACCGGTGGATGCTGGCCGTGGTCCCCGGGCAAAGCCCCTTCCCTTTTCCCGCTTTGCAGAACGACCCGCTGACCGCCATCAACCTGGCCACGGCCTATTACCGCCGGTCGGACTTCACGAAATCCAAGGAACAGTGGGAAAAGGCCAGGGAATCGTTGAAGGCGGACCCTTTTCCCCTGTACAGCCTGGGCATGGTCAGCCTGCGCCAGGGAAACGCCGTGGAAGCCGAGGCCTATGCCCGGCAAGCGGTCGGCCTGGACGCGAAAAGCGCCTACGCCCATGACGTCCTCGGACTGGCGTACGCCAAGCAGGAAAAGATCGAGCAGGCACTGCAGTCCCTGGAGCAGGCGGTGAGGCTCGCCCCGGGTGAGAAGTTCATCCGCCAGCATTATATTCAGGTCAAGGCCCTGCGCATTGAAAGGGCCCGGCCGGATAATATAAAAGGAGAAACAAGATGAAAAAACAGGTTAAAATCTGGAGCGCCCTGTTGATGATCGTTCTGGCCTCATCCCTGGCCATGGCCGTTGAAAAAACGGCGGTGCCGCAGACGGCAGGGACGGCGCAGATCGAGATCGGCGCGCAGGACGTGATCACGGCCTCGGATGCCGGCGGGGGATACATGTCCACCCGGGATATCATCCTGGTCGTGATCATCATCTTCGCGGTGATCGGCCTGATCGCCGTACTTTAATTTCCGCACGTCAGGCACGTGGGTAGTGGGGGGGAGACCAGCGGGGGGAATCATTTCCCCCGCTGATCCGTTTCGGGCGTCTTCTTATTGGGGGAGGAGAAGACGCCCTTTTTTCTGCTGCAAGAACTTTCTGAAATGATTTGGAGATTGACACGCTTGTCAATATCGCAAAAGGAGAAAAAATGAACGCAATGAAAATTTTGGCGATCGTTCTGATCGCGGCCGGAGTATTGGCTTTGGTATACGGCGGGTTTAGCTACATCAAGGATTCCCATACGACCGAGCTGGGTCCGATCAAGATCACTACCCAGGACAAGGAACGGGTCAATATCCCGGTCTGGGCCGGCGTGGTGGCGGTCGCCGTTGGCGCCTTCCTCTTGCTCTCCGCGGGCAAAAAGAGTTAGTCGCAGAAAAGGTTCTATAGAAAAATCAGCTTTCAATAAGAAGTGCCGGGGATGCGCATCCTGCTGATCAAGCCGCCGCTCAACAAAAACCTGCTGGTCCCGAACCACGACGAGCCGCTGGAGCTGGAATACGTCGCCGCCGCCGCGTCGGGCCATGATGTCGAGATCCTCGACATGCGCATCGAAAGGAACCTTTGGCGCGAGCTGGACCGCTTCCAGCCCGACCTGGTGGGGGTGACCGCGTTCACCTGCGACGTGCGGGCCGCGTCCTCGGTGCTGCGGGAAGTCCGCAAGTTCGACCCGAAGATCATGACGGCGGTCGGCGGGCATCATGCCACCATCCTGCCCGGCGATTTCGCGCAGCCTTTCGTCGACGTCATATTTCAGGGCATGGCCGACCAGTCCTTCAAGCAGTTCGTCGGCCTCATGGCCGGCGGCGGTGACATGGAAGAAACCCCCAACATCGCCCTGGTGGGGGAGAAGGGCCTGCGCTTCACCGGGCGGCGTCCCTTCGCCGGCGACCTGGACCGGCTGCCGCTGCCGGCGCGGCAGCTGACGCGCCGCTACCGCAGGCATTACCGCGATTCCGTGGGCAACCGCACCGGCCTGATCGTCTCCAGCCGCGGCTGCCCCTATCGCTGCACGTTCTGCGCCTGCTGGAAGATCATGGACGGCAAATACCTCACCCGCAGCGTGGAGGCGGTCGTCGACGAGTTCGCCGCGCTGGCCGCCGATGTCGACCTGGTCTGCTTCGCCGACGACAACACCCTGCAGGACACCGGCCGGGCCTGGCGCCTGGTCCAGGCGTTCAGGGAGCGCGGCATCCGGAAACGGTTCATGATGTATGCCCGCACCGACCTGATCGCCGGGCACCCGGACCTGCTGGTGGCGTTGAAGGAGATCGGGCTGGAATACCTGCTGGTCGGCATCGAATCCTTCCGCGACGAGGACCTGAAGAAGCTGAACAAGAAAGTCGCCGCCGGGACCAATATCAAGGCCTTGCGGATATTGCGCGAACTGGGCATCAGCGTCTCTCCCCACCTGATCGTCGATCCCGATTTTTCCCGGGACGATTTCCGGCAGCTCTACGGCTATGTCCTCAAGATGGATCTGTTCCGGCCGGTCTACACGGTGTTGACCCCGCTCCCGGGCACGGCGTTGTACGAAGAAAACCATGAGCGCCTGGCCATCCGCGACTACGACTTCTTCGATTTCACCCATTCGGTGCTGCCGACCAAGCTCAGCCGCAGGGATTTCTACCGCCAATACGCCAGCCTGTACAACAAGAGTTATTCCTTTCGCAGGTATTTCCGCTGGCGCTGGAGGTCGTTGAGCGAGTTCTGGCGGACAAAGAAGCGCTTTGCGCCGCCGGCGGCGGACCGCATCCCTTTTTTCATCTTGGCCTTCCTGCGCCTTTACGCCCTGCGCCTCTACCTGAAGGTGAGGCACCGTTACAAGATCGAGCCGCTGGTTTGAGCGAGCGTCGATCGCGATCCCGTCTCACTCCCCGGGCAGCGGATCCGCTTCAGAGGATTTCCTGCAGGAACAGCTTCATATACTCCCAGGAACGCTTGGCCGCCAGCGGATTGTAGGCGGTGCCTTTGCTCTTGTCGGTGCCGGCGGCGGGGTTGGTGAAACTGTGGACGGCGTTGCCGAAGAATACCATTTGCCAGTCCACCCCCGCCTGGCGCAGGGCATTCTGGAACTGGGCGATCAGGTCCTGGCTGGCGTAGGGATCGTCGGCGCCATGCAGGACAAGGAACTTCGCCTTGATGCGGCCGAGGTCGTCCGGCCCCGGCAGGGTCAGACCGGCGTGGAAGGTCACCACGCCCCTGATCTCGGCCCCGCTGTAGGCCAGCTCCAGGACCGCGGTCCCGCCAAAGCAGTAGCCGACGGCCGCGATGCGCCCGGCGTCCACGCGCGGGTCCTGGGCCAGGGCCGTCAGCCCGGCCTGGATCCGTTGCCGCAGGCGCGGCGTGCTCGCGCACCTGGCCGGCCCATTCCTGGGCGACCTTGCGGATCGCTGGTATTCCGCCCGTTGCCGTACAGGTCCACGGCGAGCACGACATAGCCCATGGCGGCCAGCTTGTCGGCCTGCGCCTTGGCGAAATCGTTCAGGCCCCACCATTCATGGGCCAGCAGGATGCCTGGCCGCTTGCCGGTCGTACCGTTGTCGTAGGCCAGGTACCCCTTGAATTCCGTGTCGTCCACGCGGTAGCTGGACCACCTCGTTCACGACCCCGGCCCCCAGCTGCCCGGACAATGCCAGCAGCAGCGAAAGCAAAATCATGCTTTTCATTTTTCCTCCTCTATCGTTTCGCCGCGCCCCTGCGCGGCCGGATTCTCGAACCTGGGCGCGACCGCGGCGCCGTTGGCGAACTCATGCGTTCCCCTGTTCCTCGATCCTGCCGGCGAGCATGGAGGCCAGCACCTTCAAATAATCCCCCAGCGAGATCACGACCGCCTCCGCCGGCAGGGGGATGGAGCCGGGGAAGGGCCGGGAGTGGACCTTCACCATGGTGTGGTGCAGGACGTGCTCCGCCGCGTCGCCATGGGTCAGGAACAGGAACAGTCTTTCGGCCAGGGTGCGGCGGCGCAGGTTCCTCGTGCGCAGATTGCGGACGCTCCATTCGCCCTGGACGATCAGGTTGCCGTGCTCGACCAGCTGGGAGTGGTGGAGGAGGAACGACCCGGCCCAAAAAAGCAGCGCGTCGGCCAGGATGACGATCTTGGCGCTCACTCCCAGGATATAGTGGGAGGCGGCGCCGAGGCCACCCAGGAAAGCCACCCAGGCGAGGGATGAAAGGAAGAATTTCGCCCAGCGGAATTTATCGCGGTAGCGGCTGTGGCGGGGGATGAAGAACAGCGACACCATGACCAGGAAGGCCACGCCGCCGGCGACCTCGAAAAAATTGTGCAGCCGGCGCCAGGCGATGCTTTCGATCTTGCCCGCCGGGTGGAACTCGCGGTCGTCCCAGGAATTGACCTCCATGTGGTGATGCCCGTGGAGCATCTTGTATATCTGGGGATCGGTGAGCAGCATCAGCGAGAAAAGGTTGTAAAAAAAGGGATTGGCGACATTGGGAACGTAGTTGTGCCAGCTCTCGTGCATCAGGTATCCCACCCAGGTGAACAGGTATAACCCGGGAAAAACAAGGGGAACGATCGCGAAAAACTTCAGGCGCGCCAAGGCCCAGGGGAAAGCGAAAACAAATGCCGGCCAGGCCAGCATGACGAAATAGTACTTCCAGGCCTGCCCGCGGATCGCCGCGTCCGAGATCACGTTTCCCTCAGCCATTGCCTGATGGCCCGCGCCGCCTCCCCATGCACGAGACCGGGCGACTTAAAAGGCGGCGACCGCCTTTTTTACGACCGGCTTCAGCGCGGCGACGTCCTGGCTTGTCCCCCGGCCGCCGGTCCAGTATTGCAACTGCAGCACATGGCCCTGCTTGAGCACCATGAATACCACCCCGAATGACTCCTGGACCGAAAAAGCCTGGTCGCCGATGCCGGCCTCATCGCTTGCTTTCCGTTTCCCATCCCGCTCCACGCCCTGGCGGGCGCCCATGAACATGACGTTTCCCGGTACCATTTCCTTGTATGTGAGTATGAGCAGCTTGCGCTTGGCGTTGCTTCCGGTCCAGGTGCAGGTCATCTTTTCCGGGGTGGTAGTGCTCGTCGGCGTTCCGCCGAGCAACGGGGCCACGTCGGCGGCTTTCAGCAGCGCGCAGGCGTCGGTCTTGGCGGCGAGCGGCCCCGGAGCCAATATCCAGACGGCAAGGGCGAGCACCCCCAGGATAAAAACACGTTGTCTTACGATCGTTGTCTTGTTTGCATTCATGTGATTCATTCTCCCATAAAAATAAAGAAAAGGATCCCGACCATCCTTACCGGGATGATCGGGATCCGTCAATGGGTTCGGAATATCAAGCCAAGCGTGTCCAGGCGCTTATTTCTTCTCGATGGTCATCTTGTTGACGATCTCTTTAACGCCATGAATATCCGTGATGCGCGCGACGATCAGCTCCTTCTGCGAGATGTCCTCGACCTTGCCGCTGATGGTGACGACGCCCTTATGGACGTGGATCTCGGCGGTAAACGGGTTCGTGCCGCGGTGAAAGGCCAGCGCCCATTTCACCTGGGCCTTGATCGATGAATCGTCGATGAATTGGTCCAGCGTCCGGTGCTTTCCCTCGCGCTTCTCCGCGATCGCCTCGGCGCGCTCCTTCTCCAGGGTCATCTGGTTGTCCACTTCCTTGACCCCTTCGCCTTCCTTGACCAGCAGGCCGATCAGCGCCCTCTGCGCCTCGTTGTCCGCCACCCCTTTCAGCACCACGTTGCCGTCCTTGACCTCGATGGCGGTCATTTCGCTCTCCAGGTCGCGATGCATCTTGAGCATGGTCTCCAGCCTCATGTGGATCCAGGCGTCCGAGCGTTTTACCGGAATTCCGCCCACGATCTCCAGCTTGTTTTCCACGCTCTTGACCCCTTTCATGTCGGCGACCGTGTCCACGGCCATGATCATGTGGTTCTCGTTTCTCACGGTCCCCATCAGGGTGACGACGCCCTCCTTGTACTGCACCTTGACTTCATCGCCCTTGAGATAGGATCTGAAGACATACGATGCCTTGATGTTGGCTTCGATGGTTTTATCCATCGCCGCCGCCGACAAGCATCCCGCGACCACAAACAGCGCCACCATTCCCACGATCAACGATTTTTGCAACTTCTTATTCATGATTCCTCCTAGATGGACCAATGATGTCATGCCATCGGGCTTTCTTTCATGGATTTGAAACAGAGTCGGGATAAAGTGCTGCGAAAACCGCTTAAACTGCAGGGAAGAGCATTGAGCGGGAATGCCGATCGGGAGGGGAATCCCGTTCCAACACCCGTGGCAAACTTGCTGCAAAAAAAATCGGTTATGAGCCGCAATTCTTGCCGTTGGCTGCACGGACGGGGTCGCGCGCGTAAATTAATGATAAACCTGAATGTCGGAAAAGCGAGGAACCTGAAAAGTGGAGTGACCATGGAAGCGAATGCATATTCCGTTTTGAACCGGCCGCGCTGCATGCCCATGACTCGGAGCCGCGCGTCAAATCGTGGCCCGGCGCGATGGGCCGTCGTGCTCGCCGGGGGCGATGGCCAGCGGATGCGCCCGCTGATCAACCACTGGCTGAGCGAGGATCGGCCCAAACAATACTGCGCGTTTGTCGGATCCCGTTCCATGCTTCAACACACGATCGACCGGGCGCGTTCGGTCGTTTCCGGGAAACGCATCGTGACGATTATCGGGCGGGGCCACCGCGCGTTCCTGCGCGAATCCGCGCATGAACGCGTGCCCGGGGTTCTTCTCGAACAGCCGGGCAATCTGGGGACGGCGCCGGGGATTTTCCTGCCGACGGCGTACGTGCTCGCGGACAACCCGGAAGCAACGGTCATTTTCCTTCCTTCAGACCATTTTGTTCACCCGGAGGACCGGTTTTGCGAACACATGGATCACGCCTTGGGCTTGGCCGAGAAGTATCCCGACCGGATCATCCTTGTCGGCGCCATTCCCGATCGCACGGAAACCGACTATGGCTGGATCGAGCCGGGTAAAATGCGTCCCGACGGGAGCGGTTCACTGACCCGGGAACCGATGCCCGTCTTGCGTTTCCGGGAAAAACCCGGTTCGGCGGAAGCGGATGCGTTTCTTCGGCAGGGATTTTTGTGGAACACCATGGTGATGGCCGTCAAAGCGAAGACCTTATGGGCCCTGGGGCGGCGGTGCCTGCCCGAGATGATGAATGATTTCGCGCTGTTCCTGATGGTGCTGCGCGCCGTGCGCGAGGGCAGATTGAACCCCTCGTTCGAGGCGGGCGCCCTGGCCAAGCTCTACGACAATGTCGCGCCGGCGGACTTCTCCAAGGACATCCTTGAGCACGTTTGTGAGCGCAGCATGATCTTGCCGATGGAGGGAGTGAATTGGTGCGATTGGGGGCGCCCGCAGCGCGTGACCGAGACCTTGGCCAGCCTGGGACGCAGACCGTTGTTCCCGATGCACTTTCTTGAGAACAACATGGAACCGGGGGCATTGGCAAACGAATGCCGCATATGAGGCCCTCATAATGCCGGGGATACAGTAAGAACGATGACCGATCCATCTCAGGAGAAAACGTTTTATTATGAATGGAATAATGCTGTTAAACAGGCCGGGTGCTGTTTTTCAGGACATTTTCCTGCGCTGAAAAATAGTGTTTTTAGCGCACGATGAGCAATTCCGGGCGTTGACGGTCCTAATAAAGCCCTTTTCGGGAGTTGCGCGCATTTTTTCCGGCGGCGAGCTGCCGGGAAATATTCTGGCATGAAAAATGCATAAAAAAAGTGGCCTTTGTTCAACCCATCGGGCTTGCGAACGGCGTCCGGGAACCGGCCGGCAAAGGTAAATGAAAAAAGGAGGTCGGCATGCTTGAGTTGATATTGATCATTTTGATCGTTCTTTGGGCCCTTGGATATTTCGTTTTAGATGTTGGCGGGCTGGTCCACGTTCTCCTGGTCATCGCCCTTATCGTCGTGATCATACGACTGTTACGCGGCCGGAAGATCTTTTAGCGGCGAAAATTCGATCATGAAGACCAATCCGCTGATCGAACTGGAAAAACTCGGGCAGTCCGTATGGTTGGACTATATCCGCCGCGACCTGATCGCCGCCGGCGGCCTGAAACGCCTGATCGAGGAGGATGGGTTGCGGGGCATGACCTCGAATCCGACGATCTTCGAAAAAGCGATCAACGAATGCGGCGATTACGACACGGACATCCGCACCATGGCCCTGACGGGAATGGATGAAAAATCGATCTATGAAATGCTCAGCCGACGCGACGTCCAGAATGCCGCCGACGAGTTCCGGCCTCTTTACGACGGGTGCGGCGGCGCCGACGGCTATGTCAGCCTGGAGGTCAATCCCCACCTGGCGCATGACACCCGGGGCACCGTCCAGGAAGCCCGCCGCTTATGGGGCGCCGTGAACCGGCCGAACGCCATGATCAAGGTCCCCGCCACCATCGAGGGGCTGCCGGCCATCCGGCAGCTCACCTGCGAAGGGATCAACGTCAACGTGACGCTGCTCTTCGGGCTGCCGCGTTACCGGCAGTGCGCGGACGCGTACATCGACGGCGTTGCCGCGCGCCTGGCCCAGGGGGCGGACGTGTCGCGGCTGGCCTCGGTGGCCAGCTTCTTCGTCAGCCGCATGGATACGCTCGTGGATCCGCTGCTGGAAAAAATAACGGGCAAGGGCGGCGGGGAGGCGGACCTGGCGCTGAAGGCGCGCGGGGAAGCCGCCATCGCCAGCGCCAAGATGGCCTACCAGATCTACAAGGAGATCTTCGACAGCGAGCGCTTCCGCGGCCTCGCCGCCCAGGGCGCTCGCAGCCAGCGGGTCCTCTGGGCCAGTACCGGCACCAAGAACCCGGACTATAAGGACGTAAAATACGTCGAGGCCCTGATCGGGCCCGATACGATCGACACCATGCCGGTCGCAACCCTCGACGCCTACCGGGACCATGGAGTTCCCCTGGCCCGTCTCGAATCGGATCTCGAAAAGTCCGCCGAAATCCTGGCGGGATTGGCGAAACTGGGCATCCGCATCGACGCCGTGACCCAACAGCTTGAGGACGAGGGCGTCGAGAAATTCATCAAGCCCTTTGACAAGCTGATGGCGACCCTGGCCCAGCGGTCACTGCGGCATTTGGCGTAAGAGCCATGAGTGCCGGGGCGGGAAAGCCTGCCGGGGCTTGGCCGCCGTCGCTTGCCCCGGGATTGGTCGCGTCCGGCCATGCGGATTACGGATACGTCTTCGCGAATGCGGTCCAGCTCGGATGCCAGGGACGGGAAACAGCATGCTGACCCTGGGGCAACGCTGGCGCAAAAGGAAAGCCGGGCAAGCAAGTTCCAGCTCGCCCATTGGCGAACAACCCCTGCGCGCCGAGCTGTTCAGCGGCGAGCAGTTGCGCCGGCATGCCGTCGCGCTGGCGGGGCAACATCAGATCGACCCGAAACGCGGCCCGAATCGGCTTGCTGCTGCGGTTGGCGGACAACGAGCAGATCCTGATTCAAGCCTACGATCTGGTGACCCGCGCCGAGGCCGAGGGCCGGCGCATCGCCCCGGCGGGCGAATGGCTGCTGGATAACTTTTATCTGATCGAACAGCAAATCCGCTTGACGCGGCTGCATTTGCCGCGGACCTACAGCCGCGAGTTGCCGCGTCTGTTGAATGGAGCGGCGGCGGGGTTTCCCCGCGTCTATGACATCGCCCTGGAGTTGATCGCCCACGTGGACGGCCGCGTGGACGCGGAAAACGTCAGCCACTTCGTCACCGCCTACCAGTCGGTCACCCCGCTGACGCTCGGCGAACTGTGGGCCGTGCCGATCATGCTGCGTTTGGGGCTGATCGAGAACCTGCGGCGCGTGTCGGTGCATATTGCCCGGCGGCGGCGCGATCGGAATCTGGCCAACCTGTGGGCCGGCCGCCTGTTGGCGGCGGTGGAGAAAGAGCCGGCAACGGTCCTCCATGTGTTGGCGGAGATGGCCCAGTCCGATCCGCCGTTCAGCAACCAGTTCGTCGAGGAATTCTGCGGACGGTTGCAGGGGCAGGGCCCGGCGCTGGCGACCGTCCAGAGCTGGGTCCAACACCGGCTCGCCGAACAAGGCCTGACCCGCGAGCAACTGCAGCGGGCGGACAACCAGACCCAGGCGGCCGACCAGGTGTCCATCGGCAACAGCATCGGCAGCCTGCGCTTCCTGAGCGCGATGGACTGGCGGAAATTCGTCGAGACGCTGAGCATCGTCGAGCAGACGCTGCGCACCGATCCCGCCGGCGTGTATGCAGGCATGGATTTCGTCACGCGCGACCGTATCGCCATCGCGGTGGAAGCCCTGGCGCGGCAGTCACGGAGCAGCGAGGACGCGGTGGCCCGCGCGGCGATCCAGCTCGCGACGGAAGCGGCCCAGCCGCGACGGCGCGGCGGCGCGCACCGCCCACGTGGGATTCTATCTCATCGACAAAGGCCGGCCGCGTCTGGAGAGCGTCGTCCGCGTCCGCTGGTCCCTCCGTCGGTCCCTCACGCGGACGGCTCCACCGGTTCCCGGTTTTCTGTTATGTCAGCTCGCTGTTGGTGATCACGGCGGCCACGGCCGGTCTGGTGCTGGAGCCGGTCAGCCTGTTCGGCTGGCATGACTGGCGGTCTGGCTGTTGATGGCGCTGGGGATCATCGGCGCGTCGCAGATGGCGGTCGCGCTGGTGAACTTGCTGACGAATGTCATGGTCGGCCCGCGCCTGCTGCCGCGCCTGGATTTCTCGAAAGGGATCCCGGCGGCCAGCCGCACCATGGTGGTCATCCCCACGCTTTTGACCAGTCCGCAGGCCGTCACCGACTTGCTGGAAGGCCTGGAGATCCGCTACCTGGGGAACCGCGACCCGAACCTGTTTTTCGCGCTGCTCACCGACTTCCGCGACGCGCTCCGAACCGCCGCAGCCCGACGACGCGGACCTGCTGCGGCTGGTCGCGCGACGGCATCCAGTCCTTGAATGCGCGGTATGGCCCCGAGGGCGCGACCGTCTTTCATCTGTTCCATCGGCCGCGCGTCTGGAATCCGCACGAGCGGCTCTGGATGGGCTACGAACGCAAACGCGGCAAGCTGGAGCAATTCAACGCGCTGCTGCGCGGCGGTCCGCGCGATCCGTTCGCCGAGATCATCGGCGACCCGGCGCTCCTGCCCACCATCCGCTACGTCCTCACGCTGGACACCGATACCGGTTTGCCGCGCGATGCCGCCCGCAAACTCATCGGCACGATGGCGCATCCGCTGAACCGGCCGCGGTTTGATCCGCCGACCGGCCGCGTGGTCGAGGGCTACGCCATTTTGCAGCCGCGCACGCCCATCAGCCTGCTCGCGGCCAATCGCTCGCGGTTCGCCCAGCTCAGTGCCGGCGAAGCGGGGATCGATCCCTACACGCGCGAGGTGTCCGACGTGTATCAGGACCTGTTTGCCGAGGGGTCCTACGTCGGCAAGGGCATCTACGACGTGGACGCGTTCCGGCAGGCCACGGCCGGGCGCTTCCCGGAGAATCTCATCCTGAGTCACGATCTGGTGGAAAGCGGCTATGCCCGCTCGGCGTTGGTCTCCGATGTGGAGTTGCAGGAGGACCACCCCGCCAGTTTCGCCGCCGAAATGAGCCGCCGCCATCGCTGGATCCGGGGCGACTGGCAGATCGCCGGCTGGCTCTTGCCGCGCGTGCTCGGGCCGGCCAACAAGCGTCTGCCCAACACGCTGACCGCGCTCGGCTGGTGGAAGATCTTCGACAACCTGCGCCGCAGCCTCGTGCCGCCCGCCCTGTTGCTGCTGCTGCTCGGCGGCTGGGTGCTGGCGCCGGAGCCGACCGGTTTCTGGACGCTGTTCGTGCTCCTGCTGCTCTTGCTGCCCGTGCTGTTGGCCACGCTGGTGGAAGTGGTTCGCAAACCCCGGGAACGGGCGTGGGCGATCCATCTGCGACACCGCCCTGAAATCGCTGGGCCGCCAGTTGGCGGAGGTCCGGTCTGAAGCTGAGCACGTTGCCGTATCACGCCGTCATCAATCTGGATGCGATCCTCGTTTCCGGCGGGCGCATGCTGTTCACCCGGCGCGGACTGCTGCTCTGGCACACGCCGGGTTATGCGCGGCGCAACGGCCGCGCCACGCTGGCCGACTTCCTCCGGGAGATGTGGGTCGCGCCGTTGTTCGCCGTGGCCGGTATCGCGTGGCTGGCGCTGGCCCATCCCGGTGAACTGATCGTCAGCGGGCCGGTGTTGCTGCTGTGGCTGGTGTCCCCCGTCGTCGGCTGGTGGATCAGCCGGCCGCTCGTGGCCGAGCCAGCCGGCATTGTCCGACGCGCAACAGACGTTCCTGCGCGGCCTGGCCCGGCAAACCTGGCGCTACTTCGAAGTGCTGGTCAACGCGGAAGAAAACTGGCTGCCGCCCGATAATTTCCAGGAAGTCCCGACGCCCGTGGTCGCCTCGCGCACCTCGCCGACCAACATCGGCATGGCCTTGCTGGCCAATCTGGCGGCGAGCGATTTCGGCTACCTCTCCGCCGGCCAACTGCTCGATCGCACGGACAAGACCCTCGCCACGATGGAACGGCTCGAACGCTACCGGGGTCATCTCTACAACTGGTACGACACGCGCACGCTCAAACCGCTGCGCCCGCACTACGTGTCGAGTGTCGATAGCGGCAATCTGGCCGGGGCGTTGTTCACCTTGCGCGCCGGGTTGTGGGAATTGAAAAACCAGCCCGTCGTTTCGCCGCGCGTCCTGGCCGGGCTGCGGGATACCCTGGACAGATGCATCGTCTCCGGCGCGATCGACCGGCTCCGGGAAAAGCTGCAGGCTCCGCCGCCGGCCGATCTCCCGGCCATGTCGGCGTTGCTCCAGGAACTCAGCCGGGATGTCGCCGCGCTGCCCGTCGACGGCGACGCGGAACAGCAATGGTGGGCGCAGGCGCTCGTCCGGCAGTGCCACGCCGCGCGGGACGATTTGCAGTTCCTCGTTCCCGATCCCCAGCAGTTCGATCACGTGCCGACCTTGCAGGAGTTGGCCGGCGCGTCCACGGCGGGCGACCGCGCCGCCGAGCGCATCCGGCAGATCGACCAACTCGCCCAGCGTTGCACCGAGCTGGCGGTGATGGACTTCGCCTTCCTGTACGATCCGGCCCGCGATTTGTTGTCGATCGGCTACAACGTCAGCGACCGCCGCCGCGATCCGTCGTATTACGACCTGCTCGCCTCGGAGGCGCGGCTGGCGAGTTTCATTCTCATCGCCCAGGACCAGTTGCCGCAGGACCATTGGTTCGCCCTGGGCCGGCAGTTGACCACCCACGACGGCGCGATGGCGTTGTTGTCGTGGAGCGGCTCGATGTTCGAGTACCTGATGCCGCTGCTGGTGATGCCGACCTACGAGCATACGCTGCTCGATCAGACCTATCGGGCGGTCGTCGCCCGCCAGATCGAATACGGCCGCCAGCGCGGCGTGCCGTGGGGCATTTCCGAGTCGTGCTACAACCTCACCGACGCCCACGGCGTTTATCAGTATGGCGCGTTCGGCGTGCCGGGCTTGGGATTCAAGCGCGGTCTCGCCGATGATCTGGTCGTCGCGCCGTACGCGTCGGTGCTGGCGTTGATGGTCGCGCCCCGGGAGGCGTGCCAGAATCTGGAAACGCTGGCGGAAAACGGTTACCACGGCGCGTACGGGCTTTATGAAGCGATCGATTTCACCCCCGCGCGCGTGCCCCGCGGCAAGACCTGCGTTCCGCTCCGCAGTTTCATGGCGCATCACCAGGGGATGAGCCTCCTGGCGCTCGCCTACCTGCTGTTGGACCGGCCCATGCAGCGCCGGTTCCTGTCCGACCCGTACTTCAAGGCGTCGGAGCTGCTGTTGCACGAACGCATTCCCAAGGTCGCTTCCCCGTTGCAGCCGCACGCGGCGGAAGTCAGCGCCGCGCGCCGGCCGCCGTCGGTCGCCGCCGCCACCATGCGCGTGTTCACCTCGCCGCACACGCCGATTCCCGAGGTGCACCTGCTGTCCAACGGCCGCTATCACGTCATGGCCACCAACGCGGGCGGCGGGTATAGCCGGTGGAAGGACCTGGCGGTCACGCGCTGGCGCGAAGACGCGACGTGCGACGGGTGGGGCACGTTCTGCTATCTGCGCGACGCCGCCACGGGCGCGCTCTGGTCGTCGGCCTATCAACCGACGCGGCGGCCGTCGAAGAAATACGAGGCGATCTTCGTGCAGGGCCGCGCCGAATATCGCCGCCGCGACGAGGACATCGACGCGCACACGGAAATCGCCGTGTCGCCCGAAGACGACGTCGAAGTCCGCCGCGTCACGCTGACGAATCTCTCGCCCCAGACCCGCACCATCGAGCTGACCAGTTACGCGGAAGTCGTCCTCGCGCCGCTGAACGCCGACCTTGCGCACCCGGCCTTCAGCAATCTGTTCGTGCAGACCGAGATTCTCCGCGACTCGCAGGCCATTCTCTGCACGCGCCGGCCGCGCGCGCCCGGCGAGAAACCGCCGTGGATGTTCCATCTGATGACCACGCAAGGCACGCCGGCGGGCGACGCGTCCTACGAAACGGACCGGGCCAAATTCATCGGTCGCTGCCGCTCCGTCGCCCACCCGGCCGCGTTCGACAAGGTCGCCCCGCTTTCCAACACGGATGGCGCGGTGCTCGATCCGATCGTCGCGATTCGCCAGGGCGTCGTCATCGAATCCGACACTTCCGCCAACTGGCACATCATCTCCGGCATGGCCGAAACGCGCGCGGCGGCGCTGGCGTTGATCGCCAAGTATCGCGACCCGAGCTTCGCGGCGCGCGCGTTCGAGATGGCCTGGTCGCACAGCCAGCTCGTGCTGCGCCAGTTGCAGGCGACCGAGGCCGAGGCCCAGGTGTATGCGCAGTTGGCCAGCTCGGTCATTCACGCCAACCCGCTCCACCGCGCCGGCACCGGCATCCTCACCCGCAACCGGCTCGGCCAGTCCGGCTTGTGGGCCTTCGGGATCTCGGGCGACCTGCCGATCCTCCTGATGCGCATCGCCGACGTGCACCGGATCGATCTGGTGAAACAGGTGCTCCAGGCCCACGCCTACTGGCGCGAGAAAGGATTGGAAGTCGATCTGGTCATCCTGAACGAAGATTTCTCCGGGTATCGTCAGGTCTTGCAGGACCGCATCCTGGGCTTGATCGCCGCCGGCACGGAAGCGCACCGCGTGGACAAGCCCGGCGGGATCTTCCTGCGGCGCAGCGAACAGTTGTCGGAGGAAGACCGGGTCCTGCTGCAAACGGTCGCGCGGGTGATCCTCACCGACAGCGCCGAGACCCTGGCCGAGCAGGTCGAGCGGCGGGCGCCGGTCGAGCGGAAGATTCCGCGCTTCATCCCGACGCGGTCGCTGCTGCCGGCGACCGACCGCCGCGCCGGCCCCGCGCGAGCGCGTCTTCTTCAACGGTCTGGGCGGGTTCACGCCCGACGGACGCGAGTACGTGATCTCGCTCGCGCCCGGACAGACCACCCCCGCGCCGTGGGCCAACGTGCTGGCCAACCCCCAGATCGGCACGGTGATCTCGGAAAGCGGCGGGGCGTACACCTGGGTGGACAACGCCCACGAATTCCGCCTCACCCCCTGGCACAACGATCCCGTGGGCGACACCAGCGGCGAAGCGTTTTACCTCCGCGACGAGGAAACCGGTCAGTTCTGGTCGCCGACGCCGCTGCCCGCGCGCGGGAACGGGACCTACGTTTGCCGGCACGGGTTCGGCTACAGCGTGTTTGAGTACGCGCAAATGGGGATCAGCTCGGAACTGTGGACCTACGTCGCGCTGGACGCGCCCGTGAAACTGGTGGTGGTCAAGGTGCGCAACCGCTCGGGCCGGACCCGGCGTCTGTCGGTCACGGGTTACTGGGAGTTGGTGCTCGGCCAATGGCGGCACGCGAACCTGATGCACGTGGTCACCGAGATCGACCCGAGCACCGGCGCGCTGTTCGCCCGCAACGTGTACAACCGCGAGTTTGCCGGCAAGACCGTCTTCGTCAACGTCAGCGACGCCGCGCGGACCGTCACCGGCAACCGCACGGAGTTTCTCGGACGCAACGGCACGCTGGCCAATCCCGCCGCGATGCGCCAGACGCAACTGTCCGGCCAGACCGGCGCGAGCCTCGACCCCTGCGCGGCGCTGCAGGTGCCGTTCGACCTGGCCGACGGCCAGGAGCGCGAACTGGTCTTCGTGCTGGGCGCCGGCAACAATGCCGACGAGGCCCAGCAACTGGTCCGGCGGTTCAGCGGCCCGGCCAGTGCGCGGCTGGCCCTGGAGAGCGTCTGGGAATTCTGGAAACGGACGCTGGGCGTGGTGTACGCCGAGACGCCGGACCCCGCCTTGAACCTGCTGGTCAACGGCTGGCTGGAGTACCAGACGCTGGCCGTGCCGCTACTGGGGGCGGAGCGGATACTACCAATCGGGCGGCGCGTACGGGTTCCGCGACCAACTCCAGGACACGAGCGGCGTTGCTCCACGCCGCGCCGTGGACGGCCCGCGAGCATCTGTTGCGCTGCGCCGGCCGCCAGTTCCGCGAAGGCGACGTGCAACACTGGTGGCATCCGCCCACCGGCCGCGGCGTGCGCACGCATTTCTCCGACGATTACCTCTGGCTGCCGTACGCGACCTGCCGGTATGTGAACGATGACCGGCGACACGGGCGTGCTCGACGAGCGCGTGCCGTTCCTCGAAGGCCGCCCGGTGAATGCCGACGAGGAATCGTACTACGATCTGCCGCAGCGCTCGGGAGAAGACGGCACGCTCTACGAGCACTGCGTGCGGGCGATCAAACACGGACTGCGATTCGGCGCGCACGGGCTGCCGTTGATGGGCTGCGGCGACTGGAACGACGGGATGAACCTCGTCGGCGAGAAAGGCAAGGGCGAGAGCGTGTGGCTGGCGTTCTTCCTGTACCACGTGTTGCAGCGCTTCGCGGAGCTGGCCCGACGCCGGGGCGATGCCGAGTTTGCCGACCAATGCGCCCACGCAGGCGGCGCAGTTGCAGCAGAACATCGAACTGCATGGGTGGGATGGCGACTGGTACCGGCGCGCGTACTTCGACGACGGCACGCCGCTCGGCTCGGCCACGAACGAGGAATGCCAGATCGATTCCATCGCCCAGAGTTGGGCGGTGCTGTCGGGCGCGGCGAATCCGGCGCGGGCGCGGCTGGCCATGGACAGCGTGGATCAACGCCTGGTCCGGCGCGACCAGCGGCTGATCCAGCTCTTCGATCCGCCGTTCGACAAATCCGCGCTCGAACCCGGCTACATCAAAGGCTACGTGCCCGGCGTGCGCGAGAACGGCGGCCAGTACACCCACGGCGCGATCTGGGCCGTCATGGCGTTCGCGGAACTGGGCGAGACCGAGCGGGCGTGGGAACTGTTCTCGCTGCTCAATCCGATCCGTCACGCGACGGACTTGACGGAGGTCAACCGCTACAAGGTCGAGCCGTACGTCGTCGCCGCCGACATCTACGCCGTCGCGCCGCACACCGGCCGCGGCGGCTGGACCTGGTACACGGGTTCGGCGGGTTGGATGTACCGGCTGATCGTCGAGACGCTGCTTGGCCTGCGGCTGGAAGTGGACCAACTGCGGGTGAACCCGCGGCTGCCGCGCGCCTGGGACTCGTTCAAGCTTCACTACCGCCACCGCGACACCTTTTACCACATCGTCGTGAAGCGGGCCGCCGCCGGATCCGCCCCCCCGGTCCCCCAAGGGGACGGCGGCAATTCAGCCCGCCCGGTCCCCCACGGGGACGGCGGCAATTCAGCCCGCCCGGTCCAGGTGATCGTCGATGGCCGGGAGCAGCCCGAAGCGGTGATCCCGCTTGTCGACGACGGCCGGGAACATGCCGTGGAGGTGAAGGTCGCGGACCCGGGACAAGATAAGCCCCCTGCATCCGCATTAGGGAAAGGCGGGGACGCATGAGGCAACTGCGATGAGCAAAAAAGCGCCTGTGGACAAGCCGGGGTACGACCTGTTGCCCGCTGAACCCGCGGGATACGCTTCCCTGGCCGAGCTGGCCCTGGATATGCGCTGGTCATGGAACCATGCCGACGACGAAGTCTGGCGGCAGCTCGATCCCGGCCTCTGGGGGTTCACGCAGAACCCATGGGTGGTGCTGCAGACCGTTTCCCGGGACAAGCTCCAGCGCGTGTCCGCCGACCCCGCCTTCCGCAGGAAGGTCGATTCCCTGGTGCAGGCCAGGCGCCAGGCGGCGCGCGCGCCCGCCTGGTTCCAGCATAAGCACCCGCGGTCGCCCCTGACCTGCATCGCGTATTTCAGCATGGAATTCATGTTGAGCGAGGCGCTGCCCATCTACTCGGGCGGGCTGGGCAACGTGGCCGGCGATCAGCTCAAGGCCGCCAGCGACCTGGGCGTGCCGGTGGTCGGCGTGGGGCTGTTGTACCAGCAGGGCTATTTTCGCCAGGTGCTTGACAAGGACGGGGCGCAACAGGCCCTGTTCCCGTACAACGATCCCGGCCAGTTGCCGATCACGCCGCTGCGCCATGCCAACGGGGAGTGGCTGCGGCTGGAGATCGCCCTGCCCGGCTATGTGGTCTGGCTGCGCGCCTGGCAGGTCGAGGTCGGCCGGGTCAAATTATACCTGCTGGACAGCAATGACGCGGCGAACTTTCCCGCCCACCGCGGCATCACCAGCGAGTTGTACGGCGGCGGGCCGGAGCTGCGCCTCATGCAGGAGCTGCTGCTGGGGATCGGCGGCTGGCGCTTGCTGGTGGCGCTCGGCATCCGGCCGGAAGTCTGTCACCTGAATGAAGGGCATGCCGCCTTCGCCGTGCTGGAACGCGCCGCCAGTTTCATGCAGGAGACCGGGCAGCCTTTCTCGGCCGCGCTGGCCGCCACGCGGGCCGGCAACCTCTTCACCACCCATACCGCGGTCGCCGCCGGCTTCGACCGCTTCCCCCCGGCCCTCATCGAACAATACCTCGGCGGTTACGCCAGGCAGAAGCTCGGCATCACTCCCCGCGACCTGCTGGCGCTCGGGCGGGCGGACGCGAACGATCCTTCCGAGCCCTTCAACATGGCCTACCTCGCCGTGCGCGGGAGCGGGGCGGTGAACGGGGTGAGCCGCTTGCACGGCCAGGTCAGCCGCCGCATTTTCGAGCCGCTCTTCCCGCATTGGCCCGAGGCGGAAGTGCCGGTCGGCCACGTGACCAACGGGGTTCACATGCCGAGCTGGGATTCGGCCGAGGCCGACGCCCTGTGGACCGAAGCCTGCGGCAAAGGCCGCTGGCTGGGGACGGCGGATACGCTGACGCGGGACATGCGCCGCGTCTCCGACGCCAAGCTCTGGCAGCTGCGCACCGCGGCCAGCCAGTCCCTCGCGGCCTATACCCGCGAGCGGCTGGCGGGGCAGCTGGCCGCCTCCGGCTCGTCCCCCGAGGCGGCCGAGAGGGCCAACCGCCTGTTCGATCCCGGGGCGCTGACGCTGGGCTTCGCCCGCCGTTTCGCGGCCTATAAAAGGCCGAACCTGCTGCTGCACGACCCGGAGCGGCTGCTGCGCCTGTTGACCGACCCCCAGCGGCCCGTGCAACTGATCATTGCCGGCAAGGCCCATCCGGCGGACCTGGCGGGGCAGGCGCTGATCCTGGAGTGGACGCCGCTTCATCCGCCGGCCCGAAGCCCGCCCGCACGTGGTCTTCCTCAGCGACTACGACATGCATTTGACCGAGCACCTGGTGCAGGGAGTGGACGTCTGGATCAATACGCCGCGCCGGCCCTGGGAGGCGTGCGGGACCAGCGGCATGAAGGTGCTGGTCAACGGCGGCATCAATCTGTCGGAATTGGACGGCTGGTGGGCGGAGGCCTACTCGCCCGACGTGGGATGGGCGCTGGGGGACGGAGGGGAGCATGACGCGGATCCCGCCTGGGACGCCGCCGAGGCGGAGGCGCTGTACGCGCTGCTCGAGCGGGAAGTGATCCCTGAGTTTTATTCCCGGGACGAGAGGGGAATCCCTGTTGCCTGGGTCGCGCGCATTCGCGCCAGCATGGCGCGCCTGACGCCGCAATTTTCCGCCGACCGCACGGTGCGGGAATATACCGCTCAGCACTACCTCCCCGCTGCCGCGGCCTACCGCGAGCGCGCGGCGGACCGGGGCGCGCGCGGCAGGGAAATCGCCGAGTGGCGGCAAGAACTGGACCGGAAATGGGGGAGGCTGCGTTTCGGGGCCGTAAAAGTGGAAACCAGGGCCGGGCGGCATGTCTTCGAGGTCCAGGTGTATCTCGCCGAGCTGACGCCCGCCGCCGTGCGCGTGGAGCTTTACGCGGACGGGATCGCCGGCGGCCCGCCGCTGCGCCAGGAGATGAAGCGCGTCCTGGGACTGGCCGGCGCCCCGGGGGTACGTGTACAGCGCCGCCGTTCCCGCGGAGCGGCCGCCGGCGGACTATACGCCGCGCCTGATGCCGAGCCGCGAGGGTGTCGCCATGCCGCTGGAGGAGGGGCGGATCCTGTGGCAGCGATGAAAAAGGAGTTCAAAGTGGGAGACCACGTGGAGTGGAACTCGGAAGCCGGCCGCGTCCGGGGCACGATCAGGAAAAAGATCACTTCGGCCATCCCGTTCAAGGGCTATACGGTCCGCGCCTCGAAGGAGGAGCCGCAATATCTGATCAAAAGCGACGTGAGCGAGCACCTGGCCATGCACAAGGGGTCGGCGTTGAAAAAACTCAAAAGCGGGCAATGAGCGCGCAGAGGCTGAAAAAAACCGGCGGCGCGGCAGACGAAAGCATGCCGCAGGGAGGACCTCGCCCGGTCATGACCATCGGCCATTCCACGCGCACCCTCGAGGAATTCGTCCGCATGGTGCGGGCGCACGGGGCTACGCTCATCGTGGACGTGCGCACGGTGCCCCGCTCGCGGCACAATCCGCAATTCAACAAGGATTCCCTGCCCCAGGCGCTGCGGCAAGCCGGCCTGGGTTATGTCCACATGCCCGGGCTCGGCGGCCTGCGCCAGCCGCGGCCGGATTCGCCCAACCGGGGCTGGCTGAACGCCTCGTTCCGCGGCTTTGCGGATTACATGCAGACGCCCGAGTTCGCGCAAAGCCTCGAGGAGCTGATCCGCCTGGCCCACCAGGAGCGGGTCGTCCTGATGTGCGCCGAAGCGCTGCCGTGGCGCTGCCATCGTTCATTGATCGCGGATGCCTTGCTGGCGCGCGGGATCCGCACCGAGGACATCATGAGCGCGACCCGGCGCCAGGTCCACGAGTTCACGCCGTTCGCCAGGGTCCGGGGCACCACGGTCACCTATCCCGCCGGGACCGCGGCGGGAGTGATCGGAAAGCCGCCGGCAAAACGCTCCCGGCCGCGGCCCGCGGCCGCTGCCGCCGGGTCGGCAGCGGCAAGGGATTGTTGCAAACGCGATGCGCTTGGTCGTAAAATGGGAGATATCCGGCAAAAGGGGAATGGAGCGGATGAATAGGCTTGGAAAGTTGGCGCAAATGACCCGTGGCGGCTGGGGGGTGCTCCGCCTGGCCGTGAAACGATTTTGGCGGATCGACGGGGCCGAATGGGCGGGAGCGTTCGCCTTCAATGCGTTCTTCTCGCTGTTGCCCTTGATGGTCCTCTTCGTCACCATCGCCTCGGCCTTCATCGACCGGGAGCGGGCCGGGAAAGAGATCATCGCCTTTCTGGAAAATTACGCCCCGCTCAGCGGGGAAATGCGGCGTCATGTTTTTGCCACCATCGCCGGCGTGATCCAGGCGCGCGGGCCGGCGGGGGCGGTCGCCTTTATCACCCTGCTTTGGGCCGCCAGCCAATGTTTCATCACCCTTGTTTCCGCCACCAACCGCGCCTGGGGCGGCGTGAGGTACAGTTGGTGGCGGCTGCCGCTGAAAAGCCTGGTGCTGCTCGGCATCACGGCGGCTGCCGTCCTTGTGGGCATGGTGGCGCCGGTGCTGATACGAATAACGAAGAGCCGGCATGTTCCGGTGGTTGAAGTCCATTCCATGGTCCATGCCCTGGGAGGTGTTTTGCTCCCCTTGCTGGTGGTGTTCATCAGCTTGAGCTTGTTTTACAATCTGGCTCCGCGTCAACCTGCGCGGTTTGCCCAGGTCTGGGTCGCCGCGCTTTTGGTTACGGTCCTTTTGCGTGTTGCCGGAAGCCTGTTCGAGATCTATCTCAAGAACTTCGCCGGGCTGAATGCCATCTATGGGGCCTTTGGCGGGATCATGGCCCTGCTCCTTTGGATCTATATTTCCGGGTGCATTTTCATCTTCGGGGCCTGCTTGAGCGCCGCTCAGGCCGGGAAGCGCTCGGACCCGGCGGGAAATTAAAATGGTGTTTGAAAAAAGGAGAATGGGACAATGAAGAAAAAAACTCCTTCCCGGCGCCGGTCCCTGCGCAGGCTGGCGGCGTACGCCGGCCTCGGTCTTGGCGCCGTCCTCTTTGTCGGCGCCATGCTTGTCCTGATTTTTGGCGGTTCGCTCATCAACGGCTATGGCAAAAACAAGATCGAGCGGATGTTCGCCGCTGAGCATCCGGGTTCTACGCTGCGGATCGGCGGCCTCGGTTACACGGTCGGCGCCAATCTGCTGGTCGCGCGGTCCATCACCCTGAGCGGGGCGAATTCGACTCTCAAGATCGGACAGATATCCCTGGCGGGCGTTCGCTGGCTGCGGTTTCTTTGGGGATCGCCGACACTGTCCGCCGTCCTCGCCAGGACCAATATCGACGCGCTGAACCTCGATTGGGAATTCCCCCGCTGGCGCTACGGGATCCGCTGCGCGCGGCTGCGCGCGTCGTTGCCCGGGTCGGCGCTGATCGCCCGGGGAGCCGAGCTCCGGCCATTGCTCACAGACGAAAAGCTCTTCGCGAAAAGCGCCTATCGCACGACGCGTTTCCGGGTGATCGTCCCCGAGTGCGCCGTGTCGGGCCTGGCCTACGGCGAATTGCTTGCAGGCAAGTCATACCGCGCCCGTTCGCTCATTCTTGAACGCCCCGACGTTGACGTGCTGGTCAACCGCGACAAGCCGCTGCCCCCCCTGCCGCGCCCTCCGCGCATGGTGCACGAGGAGCTGGCCGCGATCCGGCCGCCGCTGCGGGTCGATTCCTTCCGCATCAAAGACGGCGTCCTGAGGTACAGCGAGAGGGTGATCGTCGCGGCGGGACCCGGCATGCTGACGTTCTCGGCGTTGACGATGTCCGCCGACGGCATCACCAACCGCGGCGAAGCCTCGGCCGCCATCCGGCTCCAGGCGCAGTGCAAGTTCATGAACGCGGCGGCGCTCAAGGTGCAGATGACCATCCCGCTCTCTCTCCGGGGATTCTCGCTCCATTACTCCGGTTCGCTCGGCGCCATGGATCTGACCCGGCTCAACGCCTTCGTTGTGCCGGTGGATAGCACCCGCATCGAGTCGGGCCGCGCCGCAGGGGCGACGTTCGAGGTCGGCGTGACCGCCGGCCAGGCTCGCGGCCGCGTGCGCGCCATCTACAAGGACCTGAAAATCGCTTTTCTCAACAAGCAGACCGACTCTTCCAGGGGATTCGGCCGGCACCTGGGCTCGTTCTTCGCCAACACGTTCAAGATCCGCGCCGGCAATGCCCAGAACTCGGCGGGCGTCGAGAAAGAGGGAGATGTGAATTACACCCGGCTGTCGAAGGACGAGTTCGTGGAGTTCGTCTGGTTCGCGTTGCGCAGCGGCGTCATGGATCTCCTGCGCCACGGCGGCGCGGAGGTCGAAACAAGGTGAGTGGGACCCTGTTTCACTAATGGAGGCCTGACCATGAAAAACAGAACGGCATTCCGGCTGGTTTTACTGGCGGCGGCAGGCGCGATTATTTTTTTTGCGGATTCGGCCGCTGCCGCCGGGAGCGGTGAACCGCAGTCGGCGCCGGATACCCTGCCGCCGCCCTACCAGACCCGATCGGTGACGAATTACAGCAAGGTCATCGGCTGGGCCGCCGGCGAAACCCCGGTGGCGCCGACGGGGTTCAGCGTCACGAAATTCGCGGACAAACTGGATCATCCGCGCTGGATCTATGTGGCGGCAAACGGGGATATTTTCGTGGCGGAGTCGAACACCATCCTCAAAGGCATCCGCAAACTCGGGGCCGGGATATTGCCGAAGATCCGCACGCAGCATTACGGGACGAGCGCCAACCGCATCACCCTGTTCCGGGACGGCAACAAGGACGGCGTGCCCGAGAGCCGCTATGTTTTCGCCGAAAATTTGAACCAGCCTTTCGGCATGCTGATACTGCGGGATCATTTTTACGTGGCCAATACGGACAGCTTGATGCAGTTCGCGTACAAGGCGGGGGATACCCGGCTGCAGGGAAGCGGCAAAAAGATCCTCTCGCTTCCCGCCAACGCGCCGAACCGGCATTGGGCCAGGAATATCATCGCCAACCGCTCGGGAGACAAGATATATATCGGGGTCGGCTCCTCGACCAATGTCGCGGAAAACGGCCTGGGCAACGAGAGCGGGCGGGCGGCGATATGGGAGGTGAACCCGGACGGCGGCGGCCGGCGCATTTATGCCGACGGCCTGCGCAATCCCGTGGGCATGGCCTGGGCGCCGGGCACGGCGGTCCTGTGGACGGCGGTCAACGAGCGGGATGAATTGGGTGACGAGCTGGTACCCGATTACCTGACCGGCGTAAAGGAGGGCGGTTTTTACGGCTGGCCCTTTGTCTATTGGGGGCAGCATGCGGATCCGCGCCTGAAAAGAGAGACGTGGCCGGACAAGGTCAGCCGGACCATCGTGCCCGACCTTTCCCTGGGGTCGCATACCGCCTCCCTGGGCCTGGTTTTTTACGATATGCAAGAATTTCCCGCCCAATACCGGAACGGCGCCTTTATCACCCAGCATGGTTCCTGGAACCGGAGCCGATTGGCGGGATACAAGGTCGTGTTCGTCCCCTTCCACGCCGGCCGGCCGCAAGGCCCCATGGAAGATTTCCTGACCGGCTTCGTGGTGGAGGGCTCAAAGGGCAGCGAAGTCCGGGGCCGGCCGGTCGGGATCGCCCTGTTGGCCGACGGCTCCCTGCTGGTGTCCGATGACGCCAGCAATACGATCTGGAGGATCGCCGCCAATAAGAACGGGCGGTAGTTTTCAGTCAATTCCACAGGAGGAATCATGATAAAAGATGAAAAGAACGAAATGAGGGCGCCTCATGTTCTGCCGCCCCTGCCTTACGCGGACCACGCCCTGGAGCCGGTGATCAGCGCGAATACGCTTCACTTTCACTACGGCAAGCACCACCAGGCGTATGTCGACAACCTGAACAAGCTGATCGCGGGAACGGAGTTTGCCGGCCAGTCGCTGGAGAAAATCATCAGCGGGTCGGCGGCCGAACCCGACAAGACCGCGATCTTCAACAATGCGGCGCAAACGTGGAACCACACGTTTTACTGGCACAGCTTGCGGCCGCAGGGCGGCGGCGAACCGCCCGCGGCGCTGAAAAAAAAGATCGAGGCTGCATTCGGTTCCCTGGACGCGGGCAAGAAGGAACTGGCGGCGGCGGCGCTGGCTCAGTTCGGCAGCGGCTGGGTATGGCTGGTGCTGGATGGCGACAAGCTCAAGGTGGTCAAAACCGGCAATGCCGATACGCCGCTGACCGCCGGCCTGAAGCCGTTGCTGACCATCGACGTCTGGGAGCACGCGTACTACCTGGATTATCAAAACCGGCGCGCGGACTACGTCAACGCCGTCCTGGACAAGCTGCTCAACTGGGATTTCGCGGCCGCCAACCTTCGTTGAGCCCCGCTTGAACGACCGCGACCCCAGTTAAAAAACAATGAAGCGCGGCATGAAGGCGGAGCGGCCGGCTGGAGGAATGGCGCATGACCAGGACTAAGATCATTTGTACCCTCGGCCCGGCGTCGGCGGGCAGGACGGTGCTCGAAAAAATGATGCGCGCCGGCATGGACGTCGGCCGCCTGAATTTTTCCCACGGCTCGCCGCAAGACGCGCTCAAGAAAATAAGGATCATCCGGCTCATGAACAAGACGTACCGCAGGCGCATAAAGCTCCTTGGCGACCTGCAGGGCCATCGCATTCGCGTGGGCGATCTGCCCGCTCCGCTTTTGCTTGAAAAAAACCAGGTCGTGTGGCTTACCCAGAAAAATATCAAAGGCACGCAAAAAAAAATACCTTTTGATTACCGGGGCCCGCTGCGCGGCGTCAAGAACGGCCAGCGCATATTCCTGGACGACGGCAATATCGCTTTGCAGGTGATCGGCCGGGCCAGGGAGAGCCTCAAGGTCAGGGTGCTGTTCGGCGGCTGGCTGCAGGGGCACAAGGGGGTGAACATCCCGGAGGCGCGGCTGGAGTTCGACGGCATCAGCCGCAAGGACGTGGCGGACATCTCTTTTTGCCGGGAGCATGGCGTCGAATTTGTCGCGCAATCCTTCGTGTGCGGCAAAAAAGATATCCGGGACGTGAAAAAGGCGCTCGGTGAAGGCTCGACGCTGCCGGGTCATCGCCAAGATCGAGAACAGGGAAGGGATCGAAAATATCGATGAGATCATCGACGCCGCGGACGGCATCATGATCGCGCGCGGCGATATGGGGGTATCCTTGCCGGTCTATGAGATCCCCATCATCCAGAAGCAGATCATCAAGAAGTGCAACCGCGCCGGCAAGTTCGTCATCACCGCGACGCAGATGCTGGAAAGCATGACCGAGAACCGCATCCCTACCCGGGCGGAGGTCAGCGACGTCGCCAACGCCATCATCGACGGCACGGATTTTGTCATGCTTTCGGCCGAATCCGCCGTCGGGAAATACCCGGTCGAGACGGTCGGCATGATGAATACCATCATCCGCTTCACCGAAGAATACATGGGCGAGCCGATCTTGGGCATGAAAACAGGGGGCCTATGACCAAGCCGAAATCCAGCAAATCCAGCTTGGCCGCCTATCGCGGCAAACGGCGTTTCGCCAGGACATCCGAGCCCACGGGCGAAGGATCGCCGGCTTCCCCGGCGGCGCTGCGCTTCGTCGTCCAGCGCCACGACGCGAGGCACCTGCATTATGACCTGCGCCTGGAACTCGACGGCGTGTTCAAGTCCTGGGCCGTGACGCGCGGCCCCTCGCTGGACCCGCACGTCAAGCGGCTGGCGGTCGAGGTCGAGGACCACCCGCTCGACTATGGCGATTTCGAAGGCGTCATTCCCAAGGGCGAATACGGGGGCGGCACGGTGCAGATATGGGACCGCGGCTATGGCGGGCCGAGGGCGACGCGCACGAGGGATTGAAGCGGGGCGACCTTAAGTTCTACCTGGCCGGGCGGCGGCTGCGCGGGCGGCTGGGTGCTCGTGCGCATGAAGAACGATCCGCCGGGGCGGCAAGCGCAACAACTGGCTGCTGATCAAGCACCGCGACGAATCCGCCAGCGCGGGCGATGATGACGCCCTGTTAAAGGACCCCCGCTCGGTCGCCTCCGGCCGCAGCCTGGAGGCGATCGCCGCCGGCAAGGGCAAGGCGCCGACGCCCTTCATCATGGCCCCACCCGCGGCTGGAACCGCGCGGGGAGCCGGCGGCGCCCGCCGGCCCGGCAGATCCTCCAAGGCGGCGGCCATGCCGGATTTCGTCCCGCCGCAACTGTGCAAGCCCGTCCAGCGCCCCACGGCGGAGCCCGGCTGGGCGCACGAGGTCAAATTCGACGGCTATCGCCTGCAGCTGCGCGTCAAAAACGGCCGAGGCGCAGCTGCGCACGCGGAAGGGGATCGAGTGGACCGGCCGCTTCCCCGCCATCGCCGCCGCCGCCGCCGGGCTGCCCGACTGCCTGCTCGACGGCGAGGTCGTGGCGCTGGACAAGCACGGCGCCCCGGACTTCGCGGCGCTGCAGGCGGCCCTGTCCGAGCGCAAGACCGACGGTCTGGTCTTCTTTGTTTTCGACGCTGCTGTTCATCGCCGGCGAGGATCTGCGCGAGCTGCCGTTGCGCGACCGCAAAGAGCGGCTGCGGGCGCTGCTGGCCAAGGCGAAGCGGCCCGCCGTCCTGCGCTACGTCGAGCATTTCGAGACCGCGGGCGACGCGGTACTGCGATCGGCCTGCGCATGCGCCTCGAGGGGATCGTCTCCAAGCGCCTAGCGTGCGCCGTACAGGTCCGGCCGCGGCGAAGACTGGACCAAAGCGAAGTGCCGCGGCGGCCAGGAGGTGGTGATCGGGGGCTGGACCGGCCAGGGCGGGCAGATGCGCTCGTTGCTGGTCGGCGTCCGGCGCGGCAAAGATCTGGCCTATGCCGGCCGCGTCGGCACCGGCTTCGGCGCGGCGACCACGCGGCGGTTGTTGCCGCGGCTCAAGCGGGTCGAGAGCAAGGCCAGCCCCTTCGCCGCCGGCTCCGGTCCGCCCAAGGGGAGCGACACGCACTGGGCGCGGCCCGAGCTGGTGGCCGAGATCGAGTTCGCCGGCTGGACCGGGCCGGGCATGGTGCGCCAAGCCTCCTTCAAGGGCTTGCGCGAGGACAAGCCCGCCGGCGAGGTCGAGGCGGAAAAGCCCGGCAAGGCGAGCAGGGCCAAGATGGCCGGGGAGGACCCGAGCCCGGGGCCGCTGGGGCGTGGAAATGGTGATGGGCGTGACGATCTCCAACCCGGGCAAGCCCATGTGGCCGGACGGGCATCCCCCGATCACCAAGGGCGACCTCGCGCGCTACTACGAGACGGTGGGGGACTGGATGATCGGCCATATCCAGGGGCGTCCCTGCTCCATCGTGCGCGCGCCCGACGGGATCGGCGGCGAGAAGTTCTTCCAGCGCCACGCCATGCCGGGCTCGTCCAATCTACTCAAATTCGTCACGGTTTCGGGCGATCGCCAGCCCTACCTGCAGATCGACCGGGTCGAAGGCCCTCGCCGCGGCCGCCCAACTCGGCGCCATCGAGCTGCATCCGTGGAACTGCCAGCCCGGCGAGCCCGACCTTCCCGGCCGGCTGGTGTTCGACCTCGACCCGGCGCCGGACGTGGCGTTCGGCCGGGTGATCGAAGCCGCCGTCCGAGCTGCGCAAGCATCTGGCGGGCTTCGGGCTGACCGCCTTCTGCAAGACGACCGGCGGCAAGGGGCTGCATGTCGTCACCCCGCTGGCGTTCGACAGGAAGAGCCCCGACTGGGCGGCGGCGAAAAATCTTCGCCCGGGAAGTCGTGCCGGCGCCTGGCGGCGGACCAACCCGAACGCTTCATCCTGACCGATGGCCAGGAAGAACCGCAGCGGGCGCATCTTCCTCGACTACCTGCGCAACGACCGCATGGCAACGGCGGTGGCGCCGCTCTCGCCGCGCGCCCGCGCGGGCGCCACGGTTTCGATGCCGGTCGACTGGCCGCAGGTGCGCGCAGGGGCTCGATCCAGAGAAATTCACGGTGCGCACGGCGCCGGCGTTGCTGCGCCGCAACCGGCCCTGGCGGGACTACGCCAAGTCCGCCGTGCCGCTGCGCCAGGCGATCGAGCGACTTCTCAAAACAACGTAAGGAGGCAGCCAATGGCAAAGTCCATTTGGGATGGCGACCTGCAACTCTCGCTGGTGACCTGCCCGGTGGCGCTCTACAAGGCGACGGACCCCAAGGGCGGCGTCGCCTTCCACCTGATCAATCCCAAAACCAACAGCCGCATCGTGCAGGCGGTGAAGGACCCGACCACGGGCGAGGAACTCGACCGGCAAGACCCTGGTGCGAGGCTTCGAAGTTTCCAAGGACCAGTACGTGCTCGTCGACCCCGAGGAGTTGAAGGCGCTGCGCGTCGAATCGACGCATATCCTGGATCTGGAACGCTTCGTCGACGCCGCCACCATCGACCGCATCTACTGGGATGAACCCTACTACCTCTCTCCGTCCGAAAAGACCGGCGTCGAGGCGTTCAGCGTGATCCTGGCGGCGATGCGCGACAAGGAGCGCATCGGCATCGGCAGGCTGGTCCTGAACATGCGCGAGCGCATCTGCGCCCTCGAGCCGCGCGCCAATTGCATCCTGCTGACCACGCTGCGCACGCACGAGGACATCCTGCCGGCATGCGAGTCCGGGATCGGCGGGCCGTTGCCCAAGACCGACCGGCGCATGCTCGAGATCGCCGAGAAGATCGTCGACCAGCAGGAGGGCAAGTTCGACCCGGCGACCTTCACGGACCGCTACGAAGATGCCGTGCGCGACCTGATCGCCCGCAAGAAAAAAGGGCAGAAGCTGACGGCGGCGCCGCCGGCGGCGCGGCGCGACGGCAAGGTGATCGACCTGATGGATGCGCTGCGGCGCAGCCTCGCCGGCCCGGACGGCGGCGCGCGGGAAAGCGCCAAGCGCTTCTTTGCGCGCAAGAACGGCAAGGCCGGCGCCAAGGCCCGGCCGCGGAAAAAAGCCGGCTAGGAATTCTTGTGCGCCAAGCGCCGCTGTGCTAGAGTGCCACGCGGAGGGCTCATGCTCATGAACTCGAAAAAACTGCTGTGGAAACCCGGGACCATGCTCTATCCCATACCGGCGGTGCTGGTCAGCTGCGGGGAATACGGCGGGGCGCAGAACGTACTCACCGTGGCCTGGACCGGCGTCGTCTGCTCCGATCCGCCGATGTGCTCCATCGCCATCCGCCCGTCCCGCTTTTCCTATGGCATGGTCCGCAAGAGCGGCGAGTTCGTCGTCAACCTGACCACCGCGGCCATGGCGCGGGCCGTCGACTGGTGCGGGGTGAAAAGCGGCCGCGACCTGGACAAGTTCAAGGATATGAAGCTCACGGCGGCGCCGGCGAAGCACATCCGCGCCCCGCTCGTCGCCGAAGCCCCGGTCAACCTCGAATGCCGGGTCCGCGAGATGCGCGAGTTGGGCAGCCACCATCTGTTCATCGCCGAGATCCTGGCCGTCCACGCCGACCCCTCTTATTTCGATCCCAAGACGGGCTTTTTCAACCTGGCGGCGGCGGAGCCCCTGTGCTACTGCCACGGCCATTACTATCGCCTGGGCAAGCATATCGGCAAGTTCGGGTTCTCGGTGGAGAAAAAAAAGAAAAAAGCCGCGGCGCGGAAAGGCCGGCGATGAAATTGCTGGTGCTGGCGGACATCGACGACCTGCGCTGGCCGGGCGGCAGCGGCCGCGCCGACGCGCTGCTGGCGTTGGGCGACATCGGCGACGACGTGATCCTGCAGGCCGCCGCGGCCTGGCAAACCCCGGCCGTCTTCGCGGTCAGGGGCAACCACGACAGCGACGCTCCCTTCCCGCCGCCCATCGCCGACCTGCACCTGCGCACCGCCGAACTCGGGGGGTTGCGCTTCGGGGGGTTGAACGGCTGCTGGCAGTACAAGCCGCGCGGGTCATTCCTTTATTACCAGGAGGAGGCCGAGGCGTTCCTCGAGGCTTTCCCGCCCGTCGACGTCTTCATTTCACATAACTCCCCCCGCCGCGTGCACGACCGCGAGGACGGGGTCCACACCGGCTTCAGCGCCCTGAACGCCTACATCGAGCGCGTCCAACCGCGCCTGCTCCTGCACGGCCACCAGCACCAGGCGCGCGAGACGCGCGTCGGCGCCACCCGCGTGATCGGCGTCTTCGGCTGGAGCGTGATCGAGGCCTGAGGCGGTGCGCCGCTAAACTTTCTCCCGGATTTTTTCGTTTAACAGGAATGAACCTGATCTTAAATTTCATTGCGGAGGAACTTCCATGCCCTCGATCCGCCTGATCCCCCTTTGCCTGCTCTCCGCGCTGCTGGCGCTGCCGCTGTGCGCCGCCGCGGAAAACGCCGCGCCGTATGTCATCCCGCGCAGTGACCTGCCCATCAAGATCGACGGCAGGATCACCGAGGAGGCCTGGAAGGGCGCCCTGCGCCTGACCATCGACTATGAATTCCAGCCCGGCAACAACACCCCGGCCCCGGTAAAAACCGAGTGCCTTCTCCTCTACGACGGCAAGAACATATACGCCGCCTTCCGCGCCCTCGACCCCGACCCGTCGGCCATCCGCGCCCACCTGACCGACCGCGACAATGCCTGGAACGACGACAACATCGGCCTCTGGCTCGACACGTTCAACGACGGCAACCGCGCTTTTTTCTTCTCGGTCAACCCCTACGGCATCCAGGGCGACGAGATGTTCAGCAACGGCGGCGACACGGAGGACGGCACCTGGGACGCCATCTGGAGCTCGGCCGGCCAGCTCACCGCCGACGGCTACGCCGTGGAGCTCGCCATCCCCTTCGAAGCGCTGCAATTCGATCGCCGCGCCGGGGACCGGACCTGGGGCGTCCTCCTCTACCGCAACTACCCGCGCAGCGTCCGCCACCAGATCGTCAGCGTGCCGCTGGACCGCAATCAATCCTGCTTCATCTGCCAGGCGCCCAAGATCACCGGCCTCGCCGGGGTCAAGCCGGGACGCAGCATCGAGCTCGATCCCACCCTGACCGCCCAGCATTCCGACGAGCGCCCCGATTTTCCCGCCGGCCGCCTGGAGACCGCGGAAAGCAAGGCCGACGTCGGCATCTCGGGCAAGTGGGCCTTCACGCCCAATCTGACCCTGAGCGGCACGCTCAACCCCGACTTTTCCCAGGTCGAGGCCGACGCCATGCAATTCCGCATCAACACGCAATTCGCCTTGTACTATTCCGAGAAGCGTCCGTTCTTCCTGGAAGGCAAGGATTTTTTCGCCACCCCGTTCGAGGCCGTGTACACGCGCACCGTGGCGGACCCGCAATGGGGGCTGAAGCTCTCGGGCAAGGAGAACAAGCAGGCCATCGCCCTGTTCGTCGCCCGCGACCGCCTCACCAACCTGCTCATCCCCGGCAGCCAGGACTCCGTTTCCACCTCCCTAGACCAGCCGGCGTGGGCGGGGGTGATGCGCTACCGTTACGATGTCGGGCGCTCCTCCACCGTCGGCATCCTGGCCACCGGCCGCGCGGGAGATGATTATTTCAACCGCCTGGCCGGCGTCGACGCCCGCCTGCGCCTGTTCAAGAGCGGCACGCTGGTCATGCAATACCTCGCCTCATCGACCCGCTATCCGGAAGGTACGGCGGGCGAATTCGGCCAAGACCAGGGCGCTTTTTCCGGGCGGGCCATGCAGCTGGAATACGGCCACAGCAAGCGCACCTGGAACGTCGAGGCGGGCTACGAGGATCTCTCGCCCGGCTTTCGCGCCGACCTGGGGTTCATACCGCAAGTGGATTATCGCCAATGGCACCTGGAGGGCGGACTGACGCACTGGGGGAAGGACAAGGAGTTTTTTTCTCAGCTGCAGACCGGTTTCGAGGTCCGCCAGAGCGACGACCACTCCGGCAACCTGCTGCAGCGCGCGCTCGAGCTCTATGCCGGCGCCAACGGCCCCTTGCAGTCGCAGCTCTTCTTCGAGGGGACGCTGAAACGCCAGGTCTTTCGCGGGTCCGTGTTCGACATGTTCTCCACCTGGACCTCCCTGGCGCTCCGCCCCACGGGCAGCCTGAGTTTTTTTCTCGACGTGGGCCTGGGCGACCAGATCGACTTTGAAAACGTGCGGCCGGGAAAAAGCTTCGAGCTGCTGCCCCAGGTCTCTCTCAGCCTGGGCCGACACCTGAACCTGGTGCTCGGGCACTCCCTCAACCGCCTGCAGGTCGAGGGCGGCCGTCTGTTTTTCGCCAAGCTCAGTAGCGCCCAGGTCGTCTACCAGTTCAACAGTCGCGCCTTTTTCCGCGGCATCGCCTATTACATGGATATCAAGCGCGATCCCGCGCTGTACCTCGCCGCGGTGGAGCCGCGCGAAAAGACCCTCTCCACCCAGTTCCTTTTCTCCTACAAGCTCAACCCGCGCACCGTTCTCTTCCTCGGCTACACCGACGACGCGTCGGGCGGGGCAACCTTCGGGCTGACGCGCTCGGGCCGCACCTTTTTCGCCAAGGTCGGCTACGCGCTGGTGCTCTAGGCCCGGCTATATCCCCAGCTTGGTCCTGAGCTCGCCGGCCAGGGAATTGCGGTTGACCAACAGCGCCGTGGTCTTCAACCGGAAATAGGGGAGCGACATGTACAGGTAGCCGTCGTACTTGCGATCGCTGCCGCCCGAGTTCTTGACCAGGAAGAATTTGGCCCCGGTCTGGTCCTGGGCCAGGCCGACGATGTGCATCAGGTGGTCGTCGGTGGTGCTGAAGTCGCTCAAGGTCTGCGAGCGCATGGCCTGGGTGATCTCCTTTTCCCTTACCGGCGCCACGGGCTTCTGCTCGCGCTCCGCCGTTGTCTTGTCCTCCCAGTCCTTTTCCGGGACCAGGGCGTAGCCGGTCGCGCGCGTGGAAAAGTCCCTTTCGCTGACATCGCCGTCCCAGACGACCGAATAGCCGGCGGCCAGGGCCTGCTCGACCGCGCCCTCAAGATCGGTAAGGGGCAGGTTGTAGTAATCGGAGTTGTAGGTCCAGTTGTCCGGGATCTCCAGGCGACATTTCCTGTAAAACGGGTGCTGCTCGTAGGAAGTCAGCGCGATGTAGTCGTCGGGGTCCAAGCCCATGGCGTCGCTGGCAAAGGACGCCGGCGTATAGGTCTTGCCCCGCCAGGCGAATTCCGCGGGGATCTTGCCCAGGTAGGCATCCAGCGCCGCCTCATAAACGTCAAGCCAGCGCGGGGTGAGGCGGTCGCCCTCCATTTTCAGGACCGCCGAGACGATCGACTGCAGCACGGCGAACATCTCGCCGTGGTTGTGGCGCTTTTCGCCGATGTTCAGGCCGCTGTACACGGCCTCGGGTACGATGCCCGCTTCGCGGATGCGGTCGATGACGTCGTGCGCCTGGCCGCCCTGCTGGTGGACGGCGTTGCCGTGCATCTGCACATAGTTCAGGGCCTTTTTGGGGTAGGTGCGGCGCACGACCGACATCTCGGAGAGGTCGAATTCGCCCTTGCCCAGGCGCAGCAGCTCGGATTCCAGGAACGACACCGTGGCGAAGCACCAGCAGGTGCCGGTATGGTATTGGTCCTTTACCGGCGTGCGCGCGACCTCGCGCACCGTCTTGAACACATAGGCCGGCTTCACGGCTTTCTTGCCCTGGGCGTCGACGGCGCCGGGAACGGCGAACAACGAAACGGCCAGGACGGCCAACGAAAGTGCCGGCAATAGGTTTTTCATTTTCATGCTTTCTCCTCCATTCTCGCCAGGAACGGTGATAAAAAACCTGCTGCGGCGCTTAGAGCCGCGGCAGCAGCTTTTTCATCAGTTGGGCCGCCAGCGGCCGGGCGGCGGCTTCCTTTCTTTTGGGATCCAGGAGGGTGAACAGGATGTATTTGGACCCTTTGAACGCGTGGAGCTGGACCATCTCGAACCCCGGGCTGATAAAGAACGCGCCGTCGCCGACGCCGGGCAAGTCGGTCGATTTCATGTTCATCTTGGCGAACGCGGCCTTGACTTTTTCCGGCGTTTCACCGGTTTGCCGCGGCTTGACCACGATGTTGAACGACCCGAAGTCGCTGACCACGTAGGTGCAGTCGGCACCCGCCAGCGGGTTGGCCTGGACCTTGGCGACGCCGGGCTTGACGGGTTCGCCCAGGACCGCCTGGATCTCGGCCGGGGTGAGCAGGGAACAAGGGGCGATCGCCTTGTCGGCGGCGCTTGCGCTCGTGTGGAGCAAAACCGCTGCGAGCATGGTCAGGAGGAACAGGATTCGATACGATCTGGACATGGGTCACCTCCAATTTCAAATTTCAATGACGGGGCGACGGATGCCTTTGCGCCCCGAACGCGAATGATAGCAAAATCGGCGAACCATGACAAGCGATGGTCGCCCGGATGAGGGCTTTAAAGATAGCTCACGCAAGCTTGATTTCCTGAAAGCCGGGCTAAAAAAAGCTGAACCGCCAAGACCCGGGCAGCGTACTAGTGAAATGATCCTCTCAGGATCAGTTCATATAAAAAGGAGGCCGCCGATGAAGAAGAAAATGAAAACCGCTTATCCCGGATCGCGGGGCCTGGACCGCCGCGGCTTCCTGGCCACCGCCGGCGCCGCCCTGGCGGCAGGCGTGCTGCCGGGCAAGGCGTTCGCCCAGGAGCCGGCCGCGAAGCCGCCCCAGCCGCCGCGCCCCGACCCGCTCGCCGTACGCAGCAACGTCCATGCCGCCCTGTGCCGGCCCAAGAGCCCCTGGTCGATGCCCGGGCCTTTCCCCGGTGTCGTCGCCGAGGTCCACCTGCGCGGCGCCCTGAAAGATCTGCAGCCGGTTGCCGGCGCGGCCAAGCGCATGCTGGCGGCCGGGCTTTGCTCCCTGACCGGCGCAAAGGACCCGCGCGACGCCTGGCGCCGCTTCGTCCGACCGGGCGAGCGCGTCGGCATCAAGTTCAACCCGGTGGGCCACAAGGTCAGCGGCGTGACCTGGGACGTCATCGGGGCGGTGGTGGACGGGCTGGAGAGCGCCGGCATCCCGCGCCGGGACATGCTGGTCTGGCATCGCTTCAACGACGAGCACGCCCAGACCTACAAGCCCGAATCGGTCCATCCCGGAGTGGAAGCCTACCTGCTGAACTGGTTCATCGTCAAGGACGGCCGCAACACCCCGGGCGGCTTCGAGCGCTGGGACGAGAACGTCTTCTACGAGGCGGACGTTTCGCTCCCGGACGAGCAGAACTACCTGGAGGAGATGTTCCACGGCGGGACGAAAAGTTATTTCCCGCGCATCCTCACCCGCGGCGGCGGCGACGGCGGCGTGGACAAGGTGATCAATATCCCGGCCTTCAAGCACCACGGGGGCCCGTTCATCACCATGGCCTTGAAAAACCTGGCCTTCGGCTCGCTCACCAATTGCCCGCGGGGCCATTTCTTTCTCGAGCGCTTCATCTCCGAGGTCTGCGCCTTTCCCCCCCTGCGCGACAAAGTGGTGCTGAACGTCATGGACGGCCTGCGCGGCCAATACGACCGGGGCCCGGTCCCGGCGCCGCAGTTCGTCTGGCCGCTGGAACGGCTGTATGTCGCCAGCGACCCGGTGGCCCTGGACAGCGTCGGCTTCGAAGTGCTGCTGGCCAAGCAGATCGAGGCGGGCCGGCTGCCGGCGGCCAGGGCGGACGAAGTCAGGAAGAAGCATTACGGCCTCGCCGTCGCCGAGAACCTGGGCCTGGGGGTCCACCGGGCGCGGCCGATCGAGACCCGGACGGTCTCCCTGGGCTGATGGGCACCGCGCGATGAAGATGAACGTGCGGGCGATCTGGGCGGTCGCCGTGGTGCTGGTCGCCGGGAGTGACCCGCTCTTCAAGCTGCTGCCCTCCGACGGCACCCCGCCGGGGTGGAAGCGCAGCGGCGAGGCGCGTCTTTTTGCCGGCGCGGCGCTGTACCAGCATATCGACGGCGGCGCGGAACTGTATCACCAGCATGGCTTCGACCGCCTGGCGGTGCAAGACTATATAAACGGCGGCCATGAAGTGCGGGTCGAGATCTACAGGATGAACGACGCCGCCGGGGCGGCGGCGGTATTCGCCGAGTTGACGGCGGGGATGGCGACCCAGAAGCTGTACGGCACGGCCTGCGTGCTGGACGACTACCAGGTCCTGTTCCAGCGCGGGGCGTGCTGCGTTTCGCTGACCGCGTATGAGAACAGCGCCGAGTCCCGGGCGGGGATGGCCGCCCTCGCCGCCGCGATCGACGCGGCCCTGGCCGGCCCCCCCCTCTAGGGGACCTGCGAACCGGCTACTTCTCCTGCAGGGCTTTCTCGATGGCGGCGATCACCAGCGGATCGTCGGGAACCTGCTTGGGCGCGAAACGGGCGACGACGTTCCCCTTGCGGTCGACCAGGAACTTGGTGAAATTCCAGGAGATCTTGCCGGCGAACTGGGGATCGGTCTCCTTCTCGACCAGGAACTTGTACAGGGGATGGATAGCTTTCCCGGCCACGGAGATCTTGGCGAACATGGGGAAACTTACCCCGTAGTTGATCAGGCAGAATTGCTTGATTTCCTCGTTGGTCCCCGGCTCCTGCCAGAGGAAATTATTGGCCGGGAAGCCGAGGATCACCAGCCCCTGGTCCTTGAAGCGCTTATAAACCTCTTCCAGTTGCTTGTATTGCGGAGTGAAGCCGCACTTGCTGGCCGTGTTGACCAGGAGCAGCACCTTGCCCTGGAACTGGCGCAAGGGCGTTTCCTGGCCGTCGATGCTTTCCATGGTGAAATCGAGGACGCTCACGGCCGGCCCCGCCGCTGCGAGCGGCGGCTCCCCCGCCGCGAGTGCCATTCCCACCGCCATGGCGATGAGCGAAAAGATGACGAAAATATCCTGGCTCATGTTTCCCTCCCAATGGCTGAATGCTAATACAAGTCGGGAGAAATGTCCAGCGATCTAGCCTTTCTTCGGCTGCTGTTCCTTCTGGGCCGCCGTGTCGGCCTTGGCCGGGTTCTTGGGCGCCGAGACCTTGCGCATGGCGGCCAGCATGTTCTTCAGGTCCTCGCGGTTCTTGGCCAGCCATTCGGCGACATCGAGCATTCTCTTCAGCCGGTCGGCCGGCTTGGTGGCGTTGGGATTGGGGCCCGACCCGGCATACTTGACCGTCTTGCCGGCCTGGTTGAACTGGGTGGCCCTGAAATTGAGCAGCCAGGCCGCCAGCCGCGCGTTGTCCTCGTCGACGGTCACGAAAAAGGGCTTTTTCTCTCCGTGGCCGTCGCAGCTCTGTTCGGTGGCGATGCCCACTTGCCCCAGCCAGCGCACCAGTCCGGCCATGTGGGTGTCCATGATGGCCAGATCGTCGGCGCTTCCCCCTTCGGCGGCGCCGTGGCAGCTCTCGACGGCGCGCAGCCAGTACGATTCCTCGACGTAAGGCTCGCTGGGCAGAAAAATATTGTTTTTCAGGGTGCCGAAGTGGCCGAAGGCGAGGATCTTCTGCAGGTATTTCCTGTTGGCGTCGGTCTCGTCGGCCAGCGTGATCTTGTTCTCCGACTCCCTGGCCATGAAGCCGCTGCGCAGCAGCGCCCGCAGCCAGGAAACGCGGGAGAGCAGGAGGCCGGAAGGAAGCTCGAAGCGCCATACTTCCCACAGGATGGCCATGGCGGGCTCCAGGAACTGCCGTTCCCCGGCGCTCTTATAGTTTTTGCCGCCGTGGAACAGGTTGCGCCGCACCTGGGCGATCAGCGAAAAGGCGTGGGGCCAATCGGCGGGCAGCGCCTCGCCGGCGAGCAGATGGTCGCGGGAGCAGGCGGGGGCGAAGGCGGCAACGCCGGCGGGAAGGGCGGCCAGCGTCTTCTCGACGTAGGCGCGGCGGTCCTGGGCCGGGTCCCATTCGGGGATGGCGTTCTTCTGCAGCCAGGCGGCCTGGAAGACCGGGGCGGCGGCGATGAAGCGGTCGACTTTTTTATGGAATTCGCGGTCGATCTTGTACAGGTTGGCGAAACGCTCGGCCAGCTTCTGGTCGCGGGCCAGGCAGTGGTCCAGGTAGGCCTGGTCGCCGACGCGGCCGAGATCGGGCGCGCCTTTCGCCGCCCAGGCGCTGACGGCCGACCAGAGGCAAACGAAGCGTTCGGCGGCCTTGTCGCCGTCGGTCTTTTCGAAGCGGCGCAGCCAGGAGCGGGTGAAATCCCAGAGTTCCGTGTTCTCGGCGGGGCGGTTCAGCGCCTGCATGTCGCCGGCCAGGGCCGTAAGCTGTCCACAATCGGGTTTTTCGCCCATTTCGTCACCTCCAGGGAGTTACCTGGAGCAATCATATCATAAAACGGAAATGGATTCTGCGTAGGGGCGACCGGCCGGTCGCCCCTATGGATGTGTATAATCTATCCATATTTATTGCTATAATGCTGCCAATGAACTACCTCCTCTCCAACCTGTTCCGCGACAAGATATTGTGGCTGATGCTCGGCCTGAGCGCCCTGGCCGGGCTGGTCATCATGGATATCATCACGTTCATGCTGATGCCCGCCCCGGTCTTCAACCTCTGGGTGGTCAAGATCACCGCCGCCGCCGCCGTGGTCGCGGCGATCCTTTACGGCCTGATCCTGCGCACGCGCGAAAAAAAGGACAAGCGCCTGGGGGACCGGCTTCCCGGTTTCCGGGTCGAAAGACAGGCCTTTTTGGCGAAGAGATCGGAAGCGGACCGTGAATTCCAGACCTTTTGCCACGAGTGCCGCCATTTCGACCTCGGCCGCCTGCGCTGCCTCCTGGTCCTGCGCGAGCGCAAGGCGTGGATCAAATTGCACGACGACAGCCCGATCCGTTATTGCCTCTATTGGAACCTGGACGACCAGCACCCGGTCATGCGCCTGACCGAGAGGGTAAAGTCGGAAAATCAGGAACCCGGGTCGGCGCTGGAAGGCGTCCAGAGCCCGGATGAACCGGGGAAAAGGGCAGGTGATTGAAAAAAAGCGGCCTGCGGGCCGCACGGGGATAAGGATTTTCCTTCTAAACGCGGGCGGATGCGCCGTGCGTATAAGCGGCGAATGAGCATGGACGAAAATGACTGGATCGGGAAGGTGCTGCAGGGCGATACCGCCGCCTTTGAAAACCTGGTCAGCAAGTACCAGGGGCGGCTGGTGGCTTTCCTGTGGAACCTGCTCGGCGGCGGCGAGGACGCGCGCGATGCCGCCCAGGACGCTTTCATCCAGGCCTATGTCAAGCTAGGCCAATTCGACCGTTCGCTCAGTTTCAGGAGCTGGCTTTTCGCCATCGCCTACAACCACGGCATCGACCTGCTGCGAAAAAAGCGCAGTTTTCACCGTTTTTGGCAGCAGGAAACCATGGATATCGATCCGCCGCGGGCCTCCGCCCCAGTTGCGATTGAAAACTCGCCTCTCTGGTGGCCGGCCTTGCGCCGGATCACTCCCCAGGAACGCGCGGTCCTGGCCTTGAAGTACAATGAAGATTGCGGCACCAAGGAAATCGCCGACGCTTGCGGCTGCTCCGAATCGACCGTGCGCGTGCATTTGCTAAACGCCAGGAGAAAACTGAAAAAGGAGCTGCATGCCGCCGGCTTCGTTGCCGGGCCGAAAAAGCCGGCTGCCGAGGAGGTACCATGACCTGCGCCTGGTTCGAACTGCTGTCCCGCATTCCCTTCGCCGGCTTGAGGCAGAGCTTGTGCCGCAGGCACGCGGAACACTGCCCCCACTGCCTTCAAGCAAGCGAAGCCTGCGTTGTACCGTCCTTGCTCATCACCGCCGACCACCTTCCTTCCGGGCTCGATCTGTGGCCGGGAGTAAAGGAGGAGATCTCAGCGTTGCGCCGGCAGGTGGCCAGCCCGGAAGTCATCCCACTGCAAACGCGCAGGTCCCGGCGCTGGGCCTATGCTGCGGCCACGTGTGCGCTGTTGCTGCTTGCCGGGTTCTGGATCATCCTCGGCGGAAAGAGAGGTTCCCTTCCGCCCCCGGTCCCGTCCGCGAATCGCCCTTCACCTCAGACCCGACTGAGTTCCGCAAGGATAGCGGATCGCCCGGCGCGGGTCATCCAGATCCAGAGCCGCAATCCCGATCGCACCATTTTTTGGATCGCGAGAGACAATTCAAGGAGCTGAAAATGAAAAAAAGGCTTTTAATTTATTTTTGCCTGGTTGGTTTGTTCGCCTTGTCGCTTCCCCTGAAGTCGATGGCACAGGGAGATATCCTGCTGCAACTGCGCTTCTACGAGGGAGTGCGCGGCCCCAAGCCGGCCGAGGCGAAGGTCGTGACGGCCTATACACTGCGCCCCCTGTTCATTGGCAACTTCATCAGCGAGAAGGGCCTCCAGGAGGAGGAAACCGAACTGAAGCGGGTCTTCAACCTGAAAGACCTGGCCGTCCTGGTCCAGACCCAGTGGAGCTGGGAACATGACAAGACCGAAAAACGCTTCCAGATCGTGGTGCTCAACGGCCATGAGTTTTTGCTGCAGGTTGTCAAGCTGGAAGCGCCGGATGCATTCCAGGTGCAGGTGATCGACCGGGGGGCAAAGGAGAAGACAGCGCTTCTGGACAGTGAAATCGTGCTGCCGGCCGGAAAAATATCCGTCTTCGGTTTCGAGGATTCCCTCTCCCAGCCCTATTTCCTGGCCTTGCAACGACAGGCCGACGCCGCGGCCATTGCGGAAGACAATCAGCAGGTCATCCCCATTCCGGAAGCCGTCCCTGTACCCACACTCGTCAAAAGAGTGGAGCCGGTCTATCCCAAAAAAATGCTGCAAAGCGGCATGACCGCCAGTGTCACACTTCAGGTCGGGGTTGACGAACGGGGAATGGTGCAAGACGTACAGGCTTTCGACAATGAAAATGAATTCGTAGAAGCGGCGGCGACGGCCATACTGCAATGGCAGGTCGCACCGCTTGTCGTTGACGGAAAAGCGCAGCCCCAGACCTTTACCTGCACCGTGAATTTTTTGAACAGTGGCGTGGCATTGGATCTTTCCGGCAAATCGCCGATCAAATCTTTCAGGGCCATCTGGCCCATCCGAGGCTTCATCACGGCGTTATTTGGCAAACGTATTAATCCCTTAAATAAAAAAGAAGAATTCCATACCGGCCTCGATATTGCAGCTAATTTGGGTATGCAAGTGTTTAGCACGGCTGCCGGGACGGTCACGGCAAGCGAGTTCAATGATCAGGATGGAAACCTGATCATCATCGATCACGGCAACGGTTATACCAGCCGCTACACCCACTTAAATTCCAGCAGGGTGAAAAAGGGGGATCTCGTGACCCAGGGGCAACCGATCGGTCTGCTAGGGAATACCGGAGTCAGCACCGGACCGCACCTCCATTTCGAGATCCGTGTCAACGGCGAGCCGCGCAACCCCTTCGACTTCATCGGCCCGGCGGGGAAATAAAAGACAGGGTAGGGGCACGGCGCGCCGTGCCCCTACAACCGGAAAAGGCGGTGGCGCGGGCTATTTAATGTTGATCTCCTTGTCCAGGGGGTATTCGATCACAAAGGAGAGGGGGAGCTCGGTCTTTTCACCCGGTTTCAACTGGCAAAGCCACTCGAGATAATTGGCCTTGGTGAGCTTGAGCTGGTCGTTGTCCTGCTTGTACTTGGGCTTTAAAAGCGTCACCTTGATGTCTTCATCTCCCGATAGCGGGATCTGATCCCAGACCACGATCTCTTCCTCGGTTTTTTTGCGGTTGGTGATCGTGATCAGGCTCTCAAAGGCAAGCGTGTTCTTCTTGCTCAGGAAACCCTTGTCGCCGGCGGTTTTGTTCACCAGCTTGTATTCCACCTGGATATCGTCGTCGGCGCCGAGAAAGGTCCAGAACGATTCATCCCGCGCGGTTCGCCCCAGCGTGGTGGTGGTCACGAAACTCTGGTCGAGGAAAACGCTGGCCTGTCCGGGGAGCAGCGTGTAGGGAGTGGTATTGACGGCCCTGGCCTTGAGAAAGGCCTTGGCCGAGAGCTTGGGCACCGTGGAGTAGCGGAAGTGCAGCGGCAGGCTGCGGGTCATGATGCCTACCTTGTGCACCTGGTTGTCGCTGGCGATGGTGCTCCGGCCGGCGATCTCATAGAGTTCTGCTGTAGCTCCGCTGCTGACGTCGGCCTCGGAGAGCTCCATTTCGGGCAACGGCGGCGGCATAGAACTTGTGCCAGCCAGCGTGGCCCCGTCCACGGTGAACAAATTTTGTCCGCTGGCGGTGACCCCGGCTGAGGTAACCAGCACTTCCTGGAAGTTCTGCCTCATGCCCGGCGCGCCGGGCTGATTCGCCTTGGCCACAGCCGGCGGAGGCGGAAGCAGGAAGTTGACCGGCCAGGGGCTGAGATCGGGGTGCTTGCTGGTGCGGTCGGGATTGGCCGTGGAAAGCGACAACCGTACGCCGCGCCAGTCTTCTCCGGTGTTCTGCCACACCTGGGCCTGGTAGATCATGGTCATGGTGCGTTCCTTGCCGGCCACCTGCAATTCGTACAAAGGCCCCCAACCGGCACCCTCCACCAGGTAGGTCAGCTCCAGCTCGATCCTCCCGGCGCTCTTGACGTCGAGGGTCAGCTCAAGGCGCGGCAATTTCTCCTGCTGCTCGCCGCGCAGGTTGTTCAATTCCTGCTCGATCTTGGCTTTTTCCTGTTCCAGCTTGGCCTTGCGGCGCTCGGTAGCCCGCCGCTCCTGGTCCATTTCGGCCCGCTTCTGGCGCAGTTCCTGGGTGATTTTAAGCCAGTTCTCGGGGCCGAGTTCAACGGCTGTCCCTTCTTTTTCGCGTTTCTCCAGGAACTTCTCGGCTATTTTTTCCAAATAATCCTTTTCCTCTCCCAGCCTTTCCATCTGGTCATCCAGGTCCTGAATGGTGGTGCCCAGCTGTTCGAGGGAGGTGATCATGGCTTTGCTGTTGTTGTCACCGGAGTTTTCGCGCAAAACATCGACGACATTGATGTCGCGCAGGCTGAAGGCGCCGCGGCCGCCGACCTGGATCGTGTCGCGGCGGACATTGGCCGGCAGCAGGCCGAACGCCAGGTGGTGCTCGCCGGCCGGCAAAGTCAATTCCGCCGCGCGTTTCACCAGGGCGTGGCGGGCATAGACCGTGACCGCGCTGACGCGCGTTTCGATGGTATTGTCGGCCGGTTGGGGCTGGGCCGGGATGCCGGGGACCGGCCGCTTGGCCTGGGCGGCGCCGGTGATCGTAAAGGCCAGAAACAGCAGCAGAAAAAACTTCATGAGAGCCCTCCTTGCGAGCTTTGTTCTGAGCCATTATATTTCCCGCGGAAAAAAAAGCAAGGATGGTTGTGATTTGAAATGTAGGGGCGGCCCCCCGTGGCCGCCCTTCTTTTTCGACGTGATATCCAGATAAAAAGGGCAGGC
>CAWGGP010000006.1:0-87500 GCA_963822075.1 Candidatus Aminicenantota bacterium | reverse complement strand
GATGAGCTGAGGATAGGGGTGAAAGGCCAACCAAACTCCGTGATAGCTCGTTCTCTCCGAAATAGCTTTAGGGCTAGCCTCGTATGATTTGTGCAGGAGGTAGATCACTGGATGGACTAGGGGTTTGAAAAAACTACTGAATCCAACTAAAATTCGAATGCCTGTAACAACAGTACGGGAGTCAGAAAGTGGGGGCTAAGCTCCATTTTCGAAAGGGAAACAGCCCAGATCGCCAGCTAAGGTCCCAGAATTCATGCTAAGTGGGAAAGGATGTAAAGATACAAAGACAGCCAGGAGGTTGGCTTAGAAGCAGCCATCCTTTAAAGAAAGCGTAATAGCTCACTGGTCGAGCGTCCTTGCGCCCAAGATGTAACGGGGCTAAAGCATGATACCGAAGCTGCGGGATCCATAGCAATATGGATCGGTAGGAGAGCATTCCTGATTGAAGATTCAGGCCGTGAGGCCTGATGGTGATCAGGAAGAGACTCTGCCGGCATAAGTAGTGATAATCCCGGTGAGAACCCGGGACGCCGAAAGTCTAAGGTTTCCTGAGCAAGGTCAGTCCACTCAGGGTTAGTCGGGTCCTAAGCTGAGGCCAAACGGCGTAAGCGATGGAAAGCAGGTCAACATTCCTGCACCACTTCAGAAACGTTATACCAACGTGGGGACACAGCAGGCTAAGCAGACCGTACCGCTGGTCGAGTACGGCCGATGACAAGGGTAGCCTCGATTAAATCAGAGGCGCCATCCCAAGGTAGTCGGGGAAACTCGGTTTTTACCGGGTGAACCTGTTGAGGTCATACTGTCAAGAAAAGCCACTAGGAAGGATTTGAAGTGTCCGTACCGTAAACCGACACAGGTAGACGAGAAGAATATTCTCAGGCGCACGTGTGATGTCTCCTTTAGGAACTCGGCAAATTGACTCCGTAACTTCGGAAGAAGGAGTGCCTCGGTAGGGTTAGATTTTTAGCAATAGAGATCGAAGCCCGAGGAGGTCGCAGAGAATCGGCCCAAGCGACTGTTTAACAAAAACACAGGACTCTGCTAAAACAAAGAATTGATGTATAGGGTCTGACGCCTGCCCGGTGCTGGAAGGTTAAAAGGAGGGGTCATTCTGGAGCAATCCGGAAGAAGCTCTGAATTGAAGCCCCAGTAAACGGCGGCCGTAACTATAACGGTCCTAAGGTAGCGAAATTCCTTGTCGGGTAAGTTCCGACCCGCACGAAAGGCGTAACGACTTGGGCGCTGTCTCAAGGAGATGCACGACGAACTTGTAGCATGGGTCAAGATGCCCATTACCCGCTGCTGGACAGAAAGACCCCGTGAACCTTTACTGCACCCTAATATTGAATTTTGGTGCGGTATGTCCAGGATAGGTGGGAGGCTTTGAAGTCCCGACGCTAGTCGGGATGGAGCCGTCCTTGGGATACCACCCTTATCGTATTGGAATTCTAACCCTGAAAGTATATCCTTTCGGGAAACAGTGTTAGGCGGGTAGTTTGACTGGGGCGGTCGCCTCCAAAATCGTAACGGAGGTGCCCAAAGGTATTCTCAGGCTGTTTGGAAATCAGCCGTAGAGTGTAAAGGCATAAGAATGCTTGACTGTGAGACCGACAGGTCGAACAGATGCGAAAGCAGGGCTTAGTGATCCGGTGGTTCTGTATGGAAGGGCCATCGCTCAACGGATAAAAGGTACTCCGGGGATAACAGGCTTATAGCGTCCAAGAGCTCATATCGACGACGCTGTTTGGCACCTCGATGTCGGCTCATCACATCCTGGGGCTGGAGCAGGTCCCAAGGGTTCGGCTGTTCGCCGATTAAAGTGGTACGTGAGCTGGGTTCAGAACGTCGCAAGACAGTTCGGTCCTTATCCACAGTGGGCGTAGGAAATCTGAGAGAATTTGTCCCTAGTACGAAAGGACCGGGATGAGTAAATCTCTGGTAATCCAGTTGTCCTGCCAAGGGCATAGCTGGGTAGCTACATTTATTCTGGATAACCGCTGAAAGCATCTAAGTGGGAAGCCAATCTCAAGATAAGATTTCCCCTCTCGCAAGAGAGCTGAAGACCACTCGTAGACGACGAGTTTGATAGGCTGGGTGTGTAAGGCCCGCAAGGGTTTAAGCTTACCAGTACTAATCGGTCGAGAGCCTTGATCATAAAGTTTGTTGAGCTTCATGGCCCGACAGATCTAATAGAGCAACATTGATAGGAAGTAGGCAATGCAATATTCCCGGTGACCATAACGAAGAGGCCACACCCGGTCCCATTCCGAACCCGGAAGTTAAGCTCTTCAGTGCCGATGATACTGCTCTGGCAACGGAGTGGGAAAGTAGGTCGTCACCGGGTTTTTTTTATTGCAGGACAAACATTTTGTTTTTTTAAGAAAAATCCGAACACTCCCCGAGAAATTCCCCGGAAATCCCTTGACCGCATACCCGTTTTCGTGGTATAACTACGTCTTCCGTTCCGGAATCTTAGGGAAATTCTTAAAAAATAATCCTTAAAATTTGTACAGGAGGAAATTTGCCTACAATTAATCAGTTGGTCCGTCTGGGCAGAAAAAGCGTGAGCGAGAAGAGCAAATCGCCAGCGTTACAGAACTGCCCGCTGAAAAGAGGCGTCTGCACCCGCGTGTTCACCACCAACCCCAAGAAGCCCAATTCGGCCATGCGCAAGGTGGCCAGGGTGCGCTTGACCAATGGCATCGAAGTGACGGCATACATCCCCGGCGAGGGGCACGCCCTGCAGGAACACTCCATCGTCCTGGTCCGCGGCGGCAGGGTCAAGGACCTGCCCGGCGTCCGCTACCACATCGTGCGCGGCGCCAAGGACACCACCGGCGTAGAGAATCGGCAGCGCAGCCGTTCGAAATACGGCGCCCGCCGCAAAAAGGGAGCCCAGGAGAAATAAATGCCCAGAAAAAAAATCACCAAGAAGAAAGAGGTCCTGGTCGACCCCCTGTACAATTCCTCCATCCTGGCCAAGCTGATCACCAAGGTCATGTACAGCGGCAAGAAGAACCTCGCCCAGCAGATCGTGTACGGGGCCATGGACACCATCCAGGAAAAGATGAAGGAAGATCCCCTGAAGGTGATCACCAAGGCCATTGAGAACGTCCGCCCGCAGGTGGAGACCCGTTCCCGCCGCGTCGGCGGCGCCACCTACCAGGTGCCCATGGAGGTCCGCAAGGAGCGCTCCTATTCGCTGGGCATCCGCTGGCTGGTCGCCAACGCCCGCGAGCGCGGCGGCCGCTCCTTCCGCGAAAAGCTGGTCGGCGAGATCATGGACGCCTACGGCGAGAAGGGCGGCGCCATGAAGAAAAGGGAGACCGTGCACAAGATGGCCGAATCCAACCGCGCCTTCGCGCATTATCGCTGGTAGGCCAAGGCACGATCGAAAGAAGGCATGAAATGAAAACCGTTCCGGTGGACAAGATCCGCAATATCGGCATCATGGCGCATATCGACGCCGGCAAGACCACCACCACCGAACGGATCCTGTACTATACCGGCGTGACCTACAAGATGGGCGAGGTCGACAACGGCACCGCCGTCATGGACTGGATGGAGCAGGAGCAGGAGCGCGGCATCACCATCACCGCCGCCGCCACCACCTGCTTCTGGAACGACTACCGCATCAACATCATTGATACCCCCGGCCACGTCGACTTCACCGCCGAGGTCGAGCGCTCGCTGCGCGTGCTCGACGGGGCCATCATCGTCCTGTGCGGCGTCGGCGGCGTCGAGCCCCAGACCGAGAAGGTCTGGCGCCAGTCGGCCAAGTACCACATCCCCAGGATCGCTTACGTCAACAAGATGGACCGCGTCGGCTCCGACTTTTTCGACGTGGTCGGCCAGATCGAGAACAAATTCAACGTGCTGGCGCTGCCGCTGCAGCTGCCCCTGGGCAGCGAGGAAAATTTCTCCGGGGTGATCGACCTCATCGCCATGAAGGCCTACCGCTACAACGGCGAGCTCCCCGGCGCCCGCGTCGAGACCGAGGAAGTCCCCGCCGACCTGCGCGAGGAGGCCCTGCTGCACCGCGAGCAGCTGGTCGAGCACCTGGCCGAGCTGGACAACGAGGTCATGGAACTGTTCCTGGAAAAGAAGGACATTCCCGAAGGCCTCATGAAGAAGGCGGTGCGCGCCGCCACCCTGGGCCTGAAGGCGGTCCCGGTGCTGCTCGGTTCCTCCTTCAAGAACAAGGCCGTGCAGAACCTGCTGGACGCCGTGGTCGACTACCTGCCGTCCCCCGCGGACAAGGGGGACGTGAAAGGCACGGACCCCAGGAGCGGCCGGGCGCTGACCCGCAAGCTTGCGGACGGCGAGCCCATGTCGGCCCTGGTCTTCAAGATCATGAGCGACCCTTACGTGGGGCAGCTGGTCTATTTCCGGGTCTACTCGGGGCTGATCAAGGTCGGCGCCACCGTGCTGAACAGCCGCCACGGCCAGAAGCTGCGCGTGGCCAAGCTGCTGATGATGCACGCCAACAAGCGCGAAGAGGTCGAGGCCGTCCATGCCGGCGACATCGCCGCCACCGTCGGCCTGAAGGACGTGTCCACCGGCGACACCCTCTGCGACGAGCGCCACCCCATCCTGCTCGACACAATCCAGTTCCCCGAGCCGGTCGTCCAGGCCACCATCGAGCCGCGCCTGACCTCCGAGCACCAGAAGCTGGACGAGGTCCTGGCCAAGCTGGTCTCCGAGGACCCGACCCTAAATCCTACGTCGATTCCCACACCGGCCAGGCGATCCTCTCCGGCATGGGCGAACTGCACCTGGAGATCATCCAGGAGCGCATCAAGCGCGAGTACAAGATCCAGACCAAGCTCGGCAAGCCGCGCGTGGCCTATTACGAGACGGTGCGCAAGGCGGCCCGCGGCGAAGAGAAATACGTCAAGCAGTCGGGCGGCAAGGGGCAGTACGGCCACGTGGTCCTGGAAGTCAAGCCCGCCGAAGGCGACGGCAAGTTCAAGTTCACTTCCAAGATCAAGCAGGGCGTCATCCCCAAGGAATTCTACCCGGCCATCGAGCAGGGAGTGCTGGAAGCCATGGACATCGGCGTCATCGCCGGCTTTCCCATCACCCACGTCGCGGTGGAGCTGGTCGACGGCTCGTTCCACGACGAGGATTCCACCGAGCTGGCCTACAAGATCGCGGCCTCCATGGCCTTCAAGGCCGCCTTCCGCAAGGGCAGCCCGATCATGCTCGAGCCGCTCATGAAGATCGAGATCGCCGTCCAGGACGACTACCTGGGCGAGGTGATGTCCGATTTCAACTCCCGCCAGGGCAAGGTGACGAACATGGACCTGAAGAACGGCCTGCACGTCATCGACGGCCAGGTGCCGCTCTCGCAGATGTTCGGCTACGCCAAGGCGCTGCGCACGCTCACTCAAGGGAGGGCCAATTACTCCCTGGAATTCCTCAAGTACAGCGAGATGACCGAGGAAAAAATGAACGACGTTCTCAAGACCCAATTGGGTATATACACGACGAACTAGGAGGCAAACATGGGAAAGGAAAAATTTGATCGCAACAAGCCGCATTTGAATATCGGGACGATCGGACACGTGGATCACGGCAAGACGACGCTGACGTCGGCGATCACCAAGGTATTGAGCGCGATGAACTCGAAGGTAAAATACCGTGATTTCTGGAGCATCGACAACGCGCCCGAAGAGAAGGAGCGCGGGATCACGATCCAGATCGCCCATGTGGAATACGAGACCAAGGCGCGGCACTACGCGCACATCGACTGTCCTGGGCACGCCGACTACGTGAAGAACATGATCACGGGTGCGGCGCAGATGGACGGGGCGATCCTGGTGGTATCGGCGGCGGACGGCCCGATGCCGCAGACGCGGGAGCACATCCTGCTGGCGCGGCAGGTGAACGTGCCGGCGATCGTGGTGTTCATGAACAAGGTGGACATGGTGGAGGACAAGGAGATCCTGGACCTGGTGGAGCTGGAGATCCGCGAGCTGCTGACGAGCTACGGTTTCCCCGGGGACGAGATCCCGGTGGTGCGCGGCAGCGCGCTGAAGGCGATGGAGAGCGACGGCGCCGCGGACAACGAGTGGAATAAGTGCATCATGAACCTGATGGACGCGGTGGACAGCTACATCAAGATGCCGGAGCGTCCGATCGACAAGCCGTTCCTGATGCCGATCGAGGACGTGTTCACGATCAGCGGCCGCGGGACGGTGGTGACCGGGCGCGTGGAGCGCGGCATCGTGAAGGTGGGCGACGAGGTGGACATCCTGGGCATCCGTGAGACGCGCAAGCGCGTGGTGACGGGGGTGGAGATGTTCAAGAAGCTGCTGGACGAGGGCCGCGCCGGCGACAACATCGGCGTATTGCTGCGGGGCACGGACCGCGAGGACGTGGACCGGGGCATGGTGCTGGCCAAGCCGGGCTCGATCACGCCGCACACGAAGTTCAAGGCGGAGATACTGGTGTTGAGCAAGGATGAAGGCGGGCGGCACACGCCGTTCGTGACGGGATACCGGCCGCAGTTCTTCTTCCGGACCACGGACGTGACCGGATCGGTGACCTTGCCCGAAGGGGTGGAGATGGTCATGCCGGGCGACAACGCCAACCTGAACATCGAGCTGATCATGCCCATCGCCATGGAAAAAGGGTTGAAGTTCGCCATCCGCGAAGGCGGCCGCACCATCGGCGCCGGCAGCGTCACCGACATCGTCGAGTAATAAGGAGCCCCATGTTAACCAAAATCAGGATCAAGCTGAAATCGTTCGACAACCGGGTGCTGGACAAGTCGTCGGCCGAGATCGTGGCCAAGGCCAAGCGCACGGGCGCGGTGGTGACCGGCCCCATCCCCCTGCCGACCAAGATCGAGCGCTTCTGCGTCCTGCGCTCGCCGCACACCGACAAGAAATCGCGCGAGCATTTCGAGCGCCGCTCGCACGCCCGTCTGATCGAGATTCGCGAACACAACGACGACACGATCTCCGAACTGAAGAAAATGGATTTGCCGGCCGGGGTCGAGGTCGAGGTGAAGTCGAACTAAACAAGAAGGTGAAAAGATGATACAGGGAATAATTGGCAAGAAAATCGGCATGACCCAGATATTTACCGATGACGGCCGCGTCATCCCGGTGACCATGATCCAGGCCGGGCCGTGCCTGGTGGTCCAGAAAAAGAACATCGCCGGCCAGAAGGCGAAGGCCCAGCTGGGCTTCGTCGAGCCCCGGCCGGTCAAGCACGTCAACAAGCCGCGCCAGGGGCATTTCGCCAAAGCCAGCGTCCCGCCCACGCGCCGCCTGCACGAGTTCGGCCTCGCCGAGACCGAGCCCGGACTGGGCGAGACCATCGGCGCCGAGATCTTCAGTGAAGCGGAGATCGTCAACGTGCGCGGCATTACCAAGGGCAAGGGCTTCCAGGGCGTGGTCAAGCGCTGGGGCTTCGCCGGCGGCCGCGACACCCACGGTTCCATGTTCCATCGCCAGATCGGCTCGGCCGGCAGCAACACCTACCCGGGCGAGGTCATCAAGGGCAAGGGCATGCCCGGACGCATGGGCGGCAAGCAAAAGACCGTCAAGGGCCTGGTCGTGGTCAAGATCGACAAGGAAAGGAACGTGATCATGGTCCGCGGCGCCGTCCCCGGCTTCAACGGCAACTACATCTACGTTCTGAAGAATTCCTTCAAAAGGAGATAAGCCATGGTCAAGGTAAAAGTCAGGAATATCAAGAATAAAGAGGTCAGCGAGATGGAGCTCCCCGAGGCCATCTTCGACTATCCCCTGAAGGAGCACCTGATCTACGAAGCCGTCAAGAACTTCAACGCCAACCAGCGCCAGGGAACGGCCTGCACCAAGACCCGTTCCGAGGTTTCGGGCAGCGGCAAGAAGCTGTGGAAGCAGAAAGGCACCGGCCGCGCCAGGATGGGGGCCATCCGCAGCCCGCTGTGGCGCAAGGGCGGCACCAGCTTCGGGCCCAAGCCGCGCGACTACTCCTACGCCATGCCCAAGAAGGCCAGGCGCAACGCCATCAAGTCGGTCCTTTCCGAGAAGATCCGCCACGACCGCCTGTTCATCATTGACGAACTGAAGCTGGCTTCGCCCAAGACCCAGGACACGCTCAAGACGCTGAAGCATTTCGCGTTCGACAAGCTGCTGATCGTCGACCAGCGCGGCAACAACGACCTGATGCTGTCCACGCGCAACATCCCCCACATCAAGGCCATCGACGTGGGCGAGATGAACATCTACGATTCGCTCAATTACAATTACATCATGCTTTCGGTCGACGTGGTGAAAAAGCTGATGGAGGTGCTCAAATGAAGCTGGAATACGCCGAGATGATATTGGCGCCGCTGGTCACCGAGAAGTCCACGGCGCTCAAGGACGCGCAGCGCCTGCTGTGCTTCAAGGTCCATCGCTCCGCCAACAAGATCATGGTCAAGAAGGCCGTGGAAGAGCTGTTCAAGACCAAGGTCGCCTACGTGCGCATCCTTAATTTCCAGGGCAAGGAAAAAAGGCACGGCCGCTACACGGGGCGCCGTTCCGACTGGAAAAAGGCCTATGTCAAGCTCAGTCCCGAGGCCAAGATGATCGAATACGTCGAGGTGATCTAATGGGCATTAAAACCTTCAACCCGGTGACGGCGGGCCTGCGCGGCCGCGCCGGCTTCACCTTCGAGGAATTGACCACCGCCAAGCCCTACCGCAAGCTGCTGGTCTCCCTGCCCAAGAGCGGCGGCCGCAACAACCTAGGGCGCATCGCCGTCCGCCACCACGGCGGCGGCCACAAGCGCATGTACCGCATCATCGATTTCCGCCGCGACAAGCTGGAGATCCCCGGCGTCATCGAGACGATCGAGTACGATCCCAACCGCACGCCGCGCATCGCCCTGGTCAAGTACAGCGACGGCGACCGGCGCTACATCCTGGCGCCGCTGGGGGTCAAGGTGGGCGACGCCGTGCTCTCGACCGACGGCGAGACCGAGATCCTGCCCGGCAACGCCCTGTTGATCAAGAACATCCCCGTCGGCACCAATATCCACAACGTGGAGATGAGCCCGAAGCGCGGCGGCCAGATGGCGCGCACCGCCGGCGCCTACGCCACGCTGATGGCCAAGGAAAGCGAGTACGCGCTGCTGAAGCTGCCCTCGGGCGAATTGCGCAAGATCCATATTCATCTGCCGGGCCACCATCGGCCAGCTGGGCAACGTCGAACGGACCAACATCAAGGTCGGCAAGGCCGGGCGCAACCGCTGGCTGGGCTGGCGCCCGCACGTGCGCGGCACGGTCATGAACCCCGTCGACCACCCCCTGGGCGGCGGCGAGGGCAAGACCAAGGGCGGCCGGCACCCGGTGACCCCCTGGGGCAAGCCGACCAAGGGCTACAAGACGCGCCGCAACAAGCGCACCACGCAATTCATCGTCAAAAGGAGAAAGTAAACCATGAGCCGCTCAGTAAAGAAAGGTGTTTATATCGATGAAAAGCTGCTGAAGAAGGTCGTCGAGGCCAAGAATTCCGGCAGGAAAGAGGTCATCAAGACCTGGTACCGGCGCTCGACCGTGATCCCCGAGATGGTGGGCATGACCGTGGCGGTGCACAACGGCAGGAAGTTCATCCCCGTCTACATCACCGAGAACATGGTGGGGCTGAAGCTGGGTGAATTCGCCGAGACCCGGACATTCCGCGGACACACGTCCAAGGACAACAAGGCGAAGGGAGTTCCCGCATGAGTGAGATCGCAGTCGCCAAAGGCAAATACCTGAAAATTTCTCCGCAGAAGAGCCAGCTGGTCGTCAACCTGATCAAGGGCAAGGACGCCGGCGAAGCCCTGACCATCCTGAAGTTCTCCCGGCGCAAGAAAGCGGCGGGCATCGTCATGGACATCCTGCGCTCGGCCATCGCCAACGCCCAGGTCAAGTTCCCCAATATCGACGTGGACAAGCTCTACATCTCCAAGACCCATGTCGGCCAGGCGCCGCACATGAAGCGTTTCCGGCCCGCGCCGCGCGGCCGCGCCATGCGCATCCTGAAACACTACGCGCACATCAGCCTCTATTTAGATGAAAGGAAGGGAAAATAATGGGACAGAAAACACATCCGTTCGGCTTCCGCCTGGGCTTCAACAAGAGCTGGCTCTCCCTGTGGTACGGCAAGGGCCAGCACTACATCGACCAGTTCCACACCGACATCCAGATCCGCAAGCGGGTCAAGAAGGAATACAAGCACGCCGGCATCGCCTCCATCGAGATCAAGCGCATCGCCGACACCATCCGCGTCCAGGTGAACACCGCCCGGCCGGGCATCCTGATCGGCAAGGGCGGGGCGGGGGTCCAGATCCTCAAGAAGTTCATCTCCAACATCACCAAGAAGAGCGCGGACAAGATCTTCGTCGACGTCATCGAGATCCGCAACCCGGAACTGGTCGCCCAGTTGATCGCCGAGGGCGTGGCCTTCCAGATCCAGCGCCGCATCTCCTACCGCCGCGCCATGCGCAAGGTGGTCGATTCGACCATCCGCGCCGGCGCCACCGGGGTCAAGATCCGCCTCTCCGGCCGCCTGGGCGGGGCCGAGATCGCCCGCGCCGAGTGGTACCTGGTCGGCAAGCTGCCCCTGCAGACGCTGCGCGCCGACATCGACTACGGCTTCACCGAAGCCTTCACCGACTACGGCCAGATCGGCATCAAGGTCTGGGTCTATACCGGCGACAAGGAAAAAGAGCACTACCGCAAGCAGGAAATCGAAATCGAGGAAAAAGGAGAATAGCCATGTTAATGCCAGCGAAAGTCAAGCATCGGAAGGTATTCCGGGGCAAGCGCCGCGGCATTGCCACCAAGGGCAATAAATTGGAATTCGGCGAGTTCGGGCTGCAGTCGCTGGAAAACGACTGGATCACCGCCCGGCAGATCGAAGCCGGCCGCATCGCCATCAACCGCTTCATCAAGAGGGGCGGCAAGCTGTGGGTGCGGGTCTTTCCCTACAAGCCGGTGACCAAGAAGCCGGTCGAAGTGCGCATGGGCAAGGGCAAGGGCGACCCGGAGTTCTGGGTCGACGTCGTCAAGCGCGGCCGCGTCCTCTATGAGCTGGAAGGCGTCAGCGAGGTGCTGGCCCGCGAAGCCATGAAGCTGGCGCAGCGCAAGCTGCCCTTCAAGACCCGGTTCATTTCGCGGTCGGGGATAGGAGCGGGACTATGAAAACCAAGGACATTCGGACCCTGGCGGTCAACGAGATCGAGAGCAAGCTCGCGGAGATGAAGGACAAGCTGTTCAAGCAGAAGTTCCAGAAGACCCTGGGCCAGGCGGACAGCCCCTACAAGATCCGCCAGACCAAGAGGGACATCGCCAAGTTCATGACAATATTGAAGGAAATGAGGTCGCAAAATGGAAATGACGCAGAAAAAAGCAAAGGTTGAACACACGCTGCAGGGCGTGGTCGTGAGGGCCAAGGCCGAAAAGACCGTGTCGGTCAGCGTGGAGAGGGTCATCCAGCATCCGATGTATGGCAAGACCATCAAGAAGAAAACCACGTTCCTGGCCCACGACGAGCAGAAGAAATGCAAGCCGGGCGACATCGTGACCATCAAGCCGGTCCGCCCCTTGAGCAAGAGGAAGCGCTGGCTGGTGATCCGCGTGGTCCCGGTGACGCAGAAAATAGAGGTGCCCAATGATACAGATGCAGACAAGGCTTAAAGTCGCCGACAATTCCGGGGCCAAAGAGGTCATGTTCATCCGCGCCGTGGGCGGCGACGTGGGCAAGATCGCCAAGATCGGCGACGTCTTCGTCGGCTCGGTCAAGCTGGCCGAGCCCAACGCCAAGATCAAGAAGGGCGACGTGATCCGGGCGGTCATCGTGCGCACGCGCAAGGAAAGCCGGCGCAAGGACGGATCCTACATCCGCTTTTCCGACAACGCCGCCGTGATCATCGACAAGGCCAACGAACCCGTGGGGACCCGCGTCTTCGGCCCGGTGGCCAGGGAGCTCCGCGAGAAAAAATTCATGAAGATCGTTTCCTTAGCACCCGAGGTGATCTAAATGCAGAAATTCAAACTGAAGAAGAATGACCCGGTGGTCGTCAAGAGCGGCCGGCGCCAGGACCGCAAGAAGACGGGCAAGATCCTGCGCATCGTCGCCGACAAGAACCGGGTGGTGGTCGAGAAAGTCCACATCATCAAGGAATACGTCCGCCCCAACCCGCAGAAGAACATCAAGGGCGGCATCGTGGAACGCGAAGGGGCCATCCCCATGGACAAGGTCATGTATTACTGCAAGGAATGCGAGCAGGGCGTGCGCGTGGGCTACAAGGTCAGCGACGCCGGCAAGCAGCGCGTCTGCAAAAAATGCGGCGTCGTGCTGGATTAGGAGCTGAACATGAACCGACTGCAAGAACGATTCAACAAGGAGATCCGGCCGGCCCTGATGCAGGAGCTGAAGTTCGCCAACATCATGAGGGTGCCGCGCCTGGAAAAGATCGTCATCAACGCCGGCGTGGGCGAAGCCACGCAGAACATCAAGGTCCTGGACAAGGTCATGGAGGAGCTGGGGGCCATCACCGGGCAGAAACCGTCCATGCGCCGGGCCAAGAAATCGATCGCCACGTTCCGCCTGCGCGCCGGGCAGCCGGTGGCCGCCACCGTCACCCTGCGCAACGAGCGCATGTATGACTTCATGGACCGCTTCGTCTCCATCGTCATCCCGCGCATGAAGGATTTCCGCGGCATGTCCAAGAAGTCCTTCGACGGCCGCGGCAATTACACCATCGCCCTGAAGGACCAGCTGGTCTTTCCGGAGATCAATTTCAGCAAGGTCGAGAAGCCCAAGGGCATGTCCATCACCTTCGTCACGTCGGCGATGAACAACCAGGAAAGCGTGGCGCTGCTGACGCGCCTCGGCATGCCGTTCAGATAATAAGGAGGAAAAGGTGGCAAAGCTATCATCCGAAGTCAGGGAATTGAAAACGTTGAAGTATAAAAACCGTCACCAGACGCGCTGCCGGCTCTGCGGCCGCCCGCGGGCCGTCTACCGCAAGTTCGAGCTGTGCCGTCTGTGTTTTCGCGAGTTGTCGTTGAAAGGTGAAATCCCGGGTGTGACCAAGGCATCCTGGTAAGGAGATAAAATGGCGCATACAGACCCCATCGCCGACATGTTGACCAGAATGAAGAACGCCATCATGGCTGAAAAAAGGGAAGTGACCATCCCCCTGTCGAATATCAAGCTGGAGATCGCCAAGATCTTCAAGGCGGAAGGCTACATCGCCAATTTCCGCGTCGACAAGGCCAAGCTGCCCGCCCAGCTCCTGGTGGAATTGAAATACAGCGGCAAGAAGCGGAACACCATCGAAGGCTTGAAGCGGATATCCAAGCCCGGGCGCCGCGTCTACGCCGAGGTGGGCGATATCCCCCGGGTCCTCGACGGCCTGGGCGTGGCGCTCATTTCCACATCGCAAGGCATCGTCACCGGCAAGGAATGCAAGAAGCGCAACATCGGGGGCGAAGTGCTCTTGTACGTCTGGTAGGAGGAATCATGTCGCGTTTAGCATCCAAACCCGTTATATTCGAAGCCGGCGTGGCCGTCACCATGGACGGGCCGCTGGTCAAGGTCAAGGGCCCCAAGGGCGAGATGGCCGTGCCCGTGCCCGACGGCATCACGGTCAAGGTCGAAGGCGCCAACGTCAATGTCGCCCGCCGCGACGACAGCTGCAAGGCGCTGCAGGGGCTGGTCTGGAGCCTGGTGCGCAACGCCGTCGTCGGCGTCAGCAAGGGCTTTTCCCGCAAGATCGAGATCGTCGGCAAGGGCTGGCGCTGCACGGTCAAGGGCAACGTCATCAACCTGCAGGTCGGCCATTCGCACCCGGTCGATTTCCAGCTGCCCGCCGGGGTGTCCGCCACCCAGGAGAACCCGGGCAACATCACCCTTTATTCCCATGACAAGCAGCTGCTGGGCCAGACCTGCGCGAACATCCAGGGCATCCGGCCGGTGGAACCGTATAAATTGAAAGGCATCCGCCTGCAGGGCCAGGTGCTTAAACAAAAGGTCAGAAAGGCAGCGGGAGTATAATCATGATCACACCCAAATACAAAGTCAGAAAGATCAAGCGCGAGCGCGTGCGTAGCTCCATCAAGGCCACCCTGCGCGGCACAGCCGAGCGGCCGCGCCTGATCATGGTCAGGACCAACAAGTACCTGTACACCCAGGTGATCGACGACGCCAGCCACCAGGTGCTGCTGTGCGCTTCCACCCTGGAGAAGGAGCTGAAGGGCAAGCTGAAGAGCGCGAAGAACAAGGACGCGGCCAAGCTCCTGGGCGAGACCATCGCCGAGCGCCTCAAGGAAAAGAAGATCGCGGCGGTCGTCTTTGACCGCAACGTATACGCCTATACGGGACGGGTCAAGATATTCAGCGATGCCGCCCGCGAAAAAGGCATCCGCTTTTAAGGAGAACAACGTGCAGCGAAATTATATGGACAGCAACGATCTGTTTCAGGAAGAAGTGATCTCCATCCGCCGCGTCACCAAGGTCGTCAAGGGCGGCAAGAACATGCGCTTTTCCGCCGCCGTCGTGGTCGGCGACAAGAACGGCCAGGTGGGCCTGGGCAAGGGCAAGGCGCGCGAGGTGCCGCTGGCGATCAAGAAGGCGGTGGCCGACGCCAAGAAGAACCTGTTCAACGTGCCGATCATCAACGAGACGATCCCGTATTACAAGGTCGGTTCGTATGGCGGCTCCAAGGTGGTCATGCGCCCCGCCTCGCCCGGCACCGGGGTCATCGCCGGCGGCTCGGTGCGCATCATCATGGAGCTGGCCGGGGTGAAGAACATCCTGACCAAGATCCTGAAAAGCAAGAACTCGATCACCGTCGCCCGCGCCACCATGCAGGGCCTGCAGAAGTTCCTGCATCCCGACACGTTCGCCAGCAAGCGCGGCAAGACCAAGGAGGAATCGTGGCAGTAAGAAAGAAGACCGAATATCCCAAGATCCGGATCAAGCTGGTCAAGAGCATCATCGGCCGCTCGGACAGGCAGCAGGCCACGGTCAGGGGTCTGGGCCTGCGCAAGATCAATTCGCAGGTCATCCGTGAAAAAAGGCCGGAAATACTCGGCATGATCAAAAAGATAGAATTCATGCTCCAGGTCGAGGAGGTCGGCAATGATCAGTCTCAGTAACCTAAAGCCAGCCAAGGGCGCGGTCAGGAACCGCAAGCGGGTGGGGCGCGGCCCCGGGTCGGGCAACGGCGTCACCGCCGGCCGCGGCAGCAACGGCCAGAAATCCCGTTCCGGCTACAGCCACAGCCGCGGCTTCGAGGGCGGCCAGATGCCCCTGGTGCGGCGCCTGCCCAAGCGCGGCTTCACCAACATTTTCAAGAAGGAATTCAACATCATCAACCTGGGCGACCTGGAAACGTGCGGACTGGACGAGGTCAAGATCCAGGACTACTTCGACAAGAACCTGGCCCGCAAGCGCGGCGCCGGCATCAAGGTCCTGGCCGACGGCAAATTCTCGCGCAAGATGAAGATCCAGGCCCATCATTTCTCGCGGGCCGCCCTGGAGAAGATCCAGAAGGCCGGCGGCGAGGCCATCGTCTTTAAAGGAGATGGAAATTGATCAGATTCATCAGAAACATTTTCGTCATCCCTGAACTGCGCAAGCGCGTGATCTTCACCCTGCTGCTGCTGGCCGTCTACCGCATGGGCTCGCAGATCGTCACCCCGGGGCTGAACTCCGAAGCCCTGCAGCAGTTCTTCGACGCGTTGAAAGGGACCTTCTTCGGCTTCATGGACATGTTCTCGGGAAAGAACATATCGCGGATGACCATCTTCGCCCTGGGCGTCATGCCCTATATCAGCGCCTCGATCATCCTGCAGCTGCTGCAGGTGGTCTGGCCCTACCTGGACCGCATCGCCAAGGAAGGGGAGCTGGGCAAGAAGAAGATCACCCAGTACACCCGCTATGGCACCGTGCTGATCTGCCTCATCCAGGGCGGCGGCATCGCCATCGGCCTGGAGAGGATGAATCCCAACGGCATCCCGGTCGTGCTCAACCCGGGCTGGGGCTTCCGCATGCTGACCATACTCACGCTGACCACCGGCACCATGTTCATCATGTGGCTGGGCGAGCAGATCTCGGAGCGCGGCATCGGCAACGGCATCTCGCTGATCATCTTCGCCGGCATCGTCGTCGGCCTGGTCCCGGGCGTGGGCAATACCATGGAGGGGTTGAAAACGGGGGACATGAGCCCGTTGAAGCTGATCTTCATCCTGGCCATGATCGTGCTGGTCATCGCCTTCATCTGTTATGTGGAAATGGGCCAGCGGCGCATCCCCATCACCTACGCCAAGCGCATCCAGGGCCGCAAGATGATGGGCGGCCAGAGCACGTTCCTGCCCCTGAAGGTCAACACCGGCGGCGTCATTCCCATCATCTTCGCCTCCTCGGTCATCACCTTCCCGGCGACCATCCTGCAGTTCATCAAGCACCCCATCGCCCAGAAGATCACCGCAGCAGCTCACCTGGGGCATGCCGCTCTACAACCTGCTCTACATCACCTCGATCATCTTTTTCACCTATTTCTATATTTCCATCATTTTCAACCCGCAGGACGTCTCCAACAACCTGCAGAAATACGGCGGCTTCATCCCCGGCATCCGCGCCGGCAAAAACACCGCCGATTATATCGACGGCGTGCTTTCCAAGCTGACCTTCATCGGCGCCATCTACCTGGCGCTGGTCGCCCTGCTGCCGGAATTCCTGATGACCGGCTTCAAGGTCGGGGCCCTGCCTTTTGTCGGCGATTTCCTGGAGGCCAACCTGCCGCGCTGGTTCTATGAGGGTTTTAACGTGAAATTCTATTTCGGCGGCACCTCGATCCTGATCGTGGTCGGGGTGGCGATGGACACCGTGCAGCAGATCGAAGCCCAGCTGACCATGCGCAACTACGATTCGTTCTCGCGCAAGGGCCGCATTCGTGGACGGCGCGGATGAAGCGACTGATCCTGTTCGGGGCGCCCGGTTCCGGCAAGGGGACCATGGGCGACCTCATCCAGCGCGATCGCGGCTATTTCAAGATATCCACCGGGGATATCCTGCGCGCCGAGATCGAGCAGGGCAGCGCCGACGGCCTGAAGGCCAAGGGCTTCATGGCGGCCGGGGGGCTTGTCCCCGACGAGCTGGTCATGGAGCTGGTGCGGCGCCGCCTGCAAAGGGACGACCTGGGCGCCGGCTACATCCTGGACGGCTATCCGCGCACCCTGGCCCAGGCCCAGGCCCTTTCCGAGATCCCCTGTTCCGGCGAACAGGCGATCTCCATCGAGGTCACGGAAGCCGAGGCGGTCGAACGCCTGCTTTCGCGCCTGACCTGCCGCGACTGCGGGGCCATCTACAACCAGAGGACCAAGCCCCCCAAGGTGGCGGGGGTCTGCGATATCTGCGGCGGCGTCGTCGAGCGGCGCGCGGACGATACCGCGGAAGCGGTGCGCCGTCGTTTCCAGGTCTACGCCGAACGCACCCTGCCGGTGATCGAGTATTACGCGGGCCGCAACGCGCTGGCGCGCGTCGACGGCAGCGGCCCGGCGGCGCTGGTATACGAAAAGATCAAGGGGCTGGTCTCATGATCATGCTCAAGACGCGACCGCGAACTCGAGCGCATGCGCGAAGCCAACCGCATCGTCGCCGTGGTTTTGAGCGAATTGCGGGACAGGATCAAGCCCGGGGTCAACACCCTGGAGCTGGACGGCTGGGCCGAGCAGCGCATCGTCGGCTGCAAGGGCCTTCCCGCCTTCAAGGGCTACGGCGGGCGCAACGGCAGCCAGCCGTTCCCGGCCACCCTGTGCACGTCGGTCAACCAGGAAGTGGTGCACGGCATCCCTTCGCCGAAGCGCGTCCTGCAGGAAGGGGACATCATCGGCGTCGACGTGGGCGTCATTTATGAAGGCTACTACGGCGACGGCGCCTGCACCTACGCCGTGGGCGGCGTCTCGGACCAGGCGCGCGCCCTGATGGACACCTGCCGCAAATCCCTGCAGCTGGGCATCGAGGCCGCGCAGGCCGGCAACTACCTGGGCGACATCGCCAAGGCCGTTGACGGCTGCGTCCGCGCCGCCGGCTTTTCCGTCGTGCGCGACCTGTCGGGGCACGGCATCGGCCGCAGCCTGCACGAGGACCCGCAGATCCTGAATTATTACGACGGGCGGCGCGGCGCCCGGCTGAAAAGCCGCATGACCCTGGCCATCGAGCCCATGATCAACGCCGGTGGTTGGCAAGTCCGCACCCTGGACGACGGTTGGACGGTTGTGAGCAGCGACAACAGCCTGTCCGCCCATTTCGAGCATACGGTGGCCCTGACCGACAATGGCCCCGAGATCCTGACGAGGTGCTGATGGCCGACAAAGAAAAAGATGTCATCGAGGTCAAGGGCGTCATCCTGGAATCGCTGCCCAACGCCATGTTCCTGGTCGAGCTGGACACGTCGCACCACCGCATCACCGCCCATCCGTCGGGCAAGATGCGCAAGAACAATATCCGGATCCTTCCCGGGGATAAGATCCTGCTGGAGGTATCGCCGTACGATATCACCCGCGGCCGGATAATTTATAGATTTAAATAGGAGGCGCAGATGAAAGTAAGAGCATCTGTCAAGAAGATCTGCAATAAATGCAAGGTGATCAAGCGCAAGGGCGTGGTGCGGGTGATCTGCAAAGACGCCAAGCATAAGCAAAGGCAAGGATAAGGAGGCAACGTGGCTAGAATCGCCGGTATTGAAATCCCCAATCACAAGCGGGTGGAAGTCGGTCTGACCTACATTTACGGCATCGGCCGTCCCAAGTCCAGGACCATCCTGGAGGATGTCAAGGTCGACCTGAACAAGAAGATCAAGGATCTGACCCCGGAAGAGCTGAGCCGGATCCGCAAGCATATCGAATCGGAAGAAATGGTCGAGGGTGACCTGAAAAAGAAGGTCAACACGGATATCAAGCGCCTGATGGACATCAACTGTTACCGCGGCCGCAGGCACAAGAAAGGGCTGCCGGTCAGGGGCCAGCGCACCAAGACCAACGCCAGGACACGCAAGGGTCCGCGCGGCTCGATGATCAAGAAGAAGAAATAAGGGAGGCAGCCGATGGCTCAAAAGAAAAGCAGCAGCAAGACCAAGAAGAAGGACAAGCGGGTCATTACCCACGGGGTGATGTTCATCCATTCGACGTTCAACAACACCATCATCACCATCACCGACCCGGATGGCAAGGTACTGACCTGGGCTTCGGGCGGCATGGTCGGGTTCAAGGGCTCGCGCAAGTCCACCCCGTTCGCCGCCCAGCTGGCCGCCGAGAAGGCGCTGAAGGAAGCCGAGAATTTCGGACTGCGCACCCTGGACGTTCGCGTCAAGGGGCCCGGCGCCGGCCGCGAGAGCGCCATCCGGACCATCGGCAGCACGCCGTTCCAGGTGCGCTCCATCAAGGACGTCACCCCGATCCCGCACAACGGTTGCCGGCCGCCCAAGAAAAGACGCGTCTAAGGAGGATAAAAAGTGGGAAAATATACAGGATCGATGTGCCGCTTGTGCCGCGCCGAAGGCAAGAAACTGTTCTTGAAAGGCAGACGCTGCCTGAGCGATAGATGCGCCGTGGAAAAGAAGAACTACCCGCCGGGCATGAAGGGGTCGCGGATCAATTTCCGCAAGTCCCATTACAAGAACCAGCTGCGCGAGAAGCAGAAGGTGAAACGGTTCTACGGCGTGGGCGAGAAGCAGTTCCGCAACGTGTTCGCCGAGTCGGCGCAGAAAAAGGGCATCACCGGCGAAAACCTGCTGCGCAGCCTGGAAATGCGCCTGGACAACGTGGTGTACCGGCTGAATTTCGCCTATTCGCGCAACCACGCCCGGCAGATGATCCGCCATGGCTTTTTCGCCGTCAACGGCAAGAAAGTGAACATCCCTTCCTATATCGTCGCCCTGAACGACGTGATCCAGTTCCGCGAGAAGAAGCGCGCCGCCGAGAACGTCAAGGCCATGCTCGAGGACATCAAGGGCCTGGTGGAAGTTCCCGGCTGGATCCTCGTGGACGGCGCCAATTTCAGCGCCAAGGTCAACGCCATGCCCACGCGCGACGACGTTTCCCTGAAGGAGATCGAAGAACGGCTCATCGTCGAGTTGTATTCGAAATAAGGAGGGAATCATGAATTTTAAATACCAGCGACCCCGCAAGTTGGATATAGAGGAGCTGACGCCGAACTACGGCCGCTTCACCGCCGAGCCCTTCGAGCGGGGCTATGGCATGACCATCGGCATCGCCCTGCGCCGGGTGCTCCTTTCCCTGATCGAAGGGGCGGCGATCACCGCGATCCGCATCGAGGGGGTCTTGCACGAATTTTCCATCATCCCGGGCATCTACGAGGACGTGCTGAACATCATCCTGAACATGAAGACCGTTCCCCTCAAGCTCAACGGCGACGAGACGCAGGTGGTGCGCATCGACAAGACCGGCCCGGGCGAGATCCTCTCCGGCGACATCATCGCCGACAACAGCGTCGAGATCCTGGACAAGAATGTCCACCTGGCCTACATGGAGGAGGGCGCCCGCTTCCAGGCCGAGATGGTCGTCAAGCGCGGCCTCGGCTTCAAGCTCTCCGACCAGAATTTCGACGAGACCCTGAGCGTGGACTACATCCCGGTCGACTCCAACTTCAACCCCGTGGAGAAAGTCAACTATACCATCACCCCCTCGCGCGTGGGCAAGACCACCGACTTCGAAAAACTGGTCATCGAGATCTGGACCAACGGCAGCATCTCGCCCAAGGACACCCTGGCCCGCGCCGGCAAGATCCTGCGCGACCACCTGGTGGTGTTCATCGATTACCAGGACAAGGACAAGCTCAAGGCCCCCGGCGAGCCCGAGGTCGGCACCGACCTGGAGAGCAAGACCGAGTACCTGGAAAAAACCGTCGAGTCCATGGGGCTCTCCGTGCGCGCCCTGAAGTGCCTCAAGCGCCTGGGCGTCGATTATATTTTCGAGCTGGTGGAAAAGAGCGAGCACGAGCTGCTCAATTCCAAGAATTTCGGCAAGAAATCCCTGGAAGAGATCATCAGCAAGCTGGTGGAATACGACCTGGGACTGGGCCAGAGGCTTCCCGAACCGCTGCGCTTGGAATTCAAGAAAAAGTACCTGAAAAAGGAAAACGTCATCGAGGTTATGGAGGACTAGCAACATGAGACATGGCAAAGATGGATACAAGCTGCGGCGCAACCCGTCCCACCGCCGCGCCCTGCTGCGCAACCTGACCGCCAGCGTGGTCGAGAAGAACCGCGTGACCACCACCCTGGCCAAGGCCAAGGCGGTCCAGCCGATCGTGGAAAAGATGGTCGGCCTGGGCAAGTCGGGCACGCTGGCGGACAAGCGCCGCGCCCTGGCCTATTTTTTCAAGCGCCAGACGGTGCAAACGCTGTTCGACGAGGTCGCGCCGCGCTTCATGGATCGCAGCGGCGGCTATACGCGGGTCATCCGCGGCGACTTCCGCAAGGGGGACGGCGCCGAGACGGCGATCATCGAGTTCGTCGACTATACGTACGTGCCCAAGGAAAAGAAGAAAAAGGAAAAAAAGCCGGCCAAGGCATGATCGGCGAGCGGGCATAGCTCAATGGTAGAGTACAAGCTTCCCAAGCTTGGTGTTGCGGGTTCAAATCCCGTTGCCCGCTCATTTCATTTCCCGGATTGACCCAAAGGAGAAACCATGGCAGTATTTTCCCAGAAAAAAAATCCTGAACCGCTCCCCCACGCCCAGACGCCGGCGCAGGCCAACCCGCAGTCCTCGCTGGTCGGCAAGACCCTGCTGGTCAAGGGCGAGATCTTTTCCGAAGACGAGATACTGATCGAGGGCAAGATCCAAGGCAAGATCACGGTCAAGAACCGGGTGGTCATCGGCCGCGACGGCGACGTGGAGGCCGAGATCGAGGCCCGGGACGTGGTCATCAAGGGCAAGGTCACCGGCAACGTGCGCGGCAGCCAGCGGGTCGAGATCGTCTCGGCCGGCACCCTGCACGGGAACATCTCCTCCCCGCGGGTGGTGATCGCCGACAGCGGTTTTTTCGAGGGCAATATCGAGATGAAGCAGCGCGACGATAAAAGCAAGCCCGTCGAGGACAAGCCCGCCCGCGCTCCCCGGCGCCAGGCGGCGATCCCGGCAACCACCACAAACCCTACCGCAAGTAATGCCTTCCTGGTTCCTGCTGCAAGAGCCGGAACCGCTCCCGGCGGCCGAAAACATGGCCAGGGACGAATACCTGTTCGACCTGTGCCATGAGAAAAAATGCGGCTTCCTGCGGCTGTACGCCTGGAAAAAACCGACCTTTTCCATCGGGGTCTCGCAGCGTGCCGCCAAGGCGCTGGACCTGGACTTCATCCGCGCCCGGGACTGCGAATACGTGCGGCGTTTGACCGGGGGCAAGGCCGTCCTGCACCATCGCGAGATCACGTATGCCGTGGCCTCGTCCGAGGACATTTTTTTCAAGGAGCACGACCTGCACCAATCCTACATGCTGATATCGCGCGTGCTCGTCCAGGCCATCCGCGCCCTGGGCGTCGACGCCGTGCTGTCCAAGGGCAGCGCCCCCGAGTTGTCGCGCAGCCACAACCCCTGCTTTTCCTTTCCCACCCCGCACGAGATCGAGGTCGGGGGAAAGAAGATCGTGGGCTCGGCGCAAAAGCGCGACAAGCAGGCCCTGCTGCAGCACGGATCCATCCCGCTGGCCATGGATTACGCCCTGTACGCCGGCGGGGCGAATTTTCCCGCCGCCGCCCTGGAAAAGAGCATGACCACCTGGGGCGACATCTCGCCAACAGGCGCGGGCGAGCTCGAGGGAGCCCTGGTGCAATGCTTCAGGGAATTCACCGCCGGCACGCTTGAACCCATGGCCTTCCATGCCGATGACCTGCGGCGCATCGCCGCGCTCCGGGAAAAGTACGCCTCCGATGCGTGGAACCTCTCTCTTTAGCCTCTTCCTGGTCATCTTCGCCCTGGCCGTGCCTGCGGCGACACCGGGCCCGGTTTCGCGTGCCGCTTCCTCCGGCCGCCCGCCGCCACGAGATCCAGTTCCGCCGCAACGATTATCCCGCCGTCGCCGCGCCGGCGCGGCTGCAGGCGGCCGGCCTGACCAAGGCCATCCTGCGCGTTTTCAGCGACGACGAAAAAAATGGCGGGCTTTATTTCCCCAACGGCTCGTTCCCGGTGGTGCGCCCGGCGCTGGCGCCGTGGTCCGGGGAATATTCCGGGACGGCGGTCGCGCTCTGGGCCTGGATGGGGGCGCGCAAGTTCGCCTGGCTGGGCGACGCCGCCCTTCTTGACCGCGAGTGGAGCGCCGGGGAAACGCCGCCCCATCGCCAAGCTGGACCTGTTCAACCCCCGGGCGCTGGACCTCCTGGTCGACTGGTTCGCGCGGCTGGCGCGCCAGCCGGTAAGGGGCATCCTCATCCAGGACGACCTGACGCTGCTCCGCGCCGAGGGGTTTTCCAGCTGGGGCAAGGCGAGCTTCAGCCGGGCCACCGGTGTGGCCGCCGACCCGCGGCGCATGCTGGCCGCCGGATCGGCGTCCAACCTGGCCTGGGAGGACCTGAAGGCCGCGACGGTGACGGAAGCGCTGCGGCGCATCGTCGCCGGCTGCCGGGCGGCGAACGCCGCCATCGAGATCGGGCTCAACGTCCATTACGAAGCGCCGCTGACGCCCGAACGCGCGCGCTCCTGGTATGCCTTCGACACCCGGGCCGCCGGCGCGTCCGCCGTCGATCTCTTCTACCTGATGGCCTACCACCGCCAGATGAGGGAGGAGATGAAGCTGGGCGAGGGAGACAACCGGCTGTATTTCCGCCGCGCGCTGGAGGCGGCCCTGAAGCTCTGGGGACCCCGGCTGGTCGTCAAGCTCCAGGTCCGCGACTGGCGGACCAGCGAGCCGATCCCGCTGGCCGAACTGCAGGCCTATTACGACCTGATCCCCGACGGAGTCGAGCGCGTCTGCTTCGCCGCCGCCGATCCCGGGGACATCGATCTCATCCGCCTGATCATATCCAAATAGACCGCTCCCCAGGGCCCAGTTGCATTTGCTTGAAGAAAAAAGGTAAAATTGGGGTTGAGCGAAGTCGCGAATCGAGGAGGAATCATGAAAAAAATGAAGAATGGTTATAGCCGGAGGGATTTCATATTCAAGACCGTGGGCGGCGCGGCGGCGGTGGGGATCATGGGAAAAACCGGGCTGACGCTCGGCGCGCAAACGGCGCAGAGCGCGCCAGCCCCCCAGGGGGCGCGGTGCGGCCACCACGCCCATCACCCGGGTGCTGGGCAAGACCGGCATCCGCGTCCCCGTCGTCTCCATGGGCGTGATGAACGCCGACAACCCGGCGCTGGTCAAGCGCTCCTTCGAGATGGGGGTCCGCCACTTCGATACCGCCTCGGGGTACCAGAAGGGGCGCAACGAGGAGATGGTCGGCAGCGTCATCAAGGAACTGCAGGCGCGCGACCAGGTGGTCATCGCCACCAAGATCCCCCCGCCCCGCCCCGAGATCATGGACCAGATGGGGGACAAGCTGGTGGAAGAGGATTTCCTTGCCCGCCTGGACCAGTCGCTGGCCCGCCTGCAAACCGACCACGTGGATATCCTGTATATGCATAATATCAGCGATCCGGCGATGTTGAAGCGCCCCGGGCTGCTCGCCGCCATCGACAAGGCTAAGAAAACCAAGAAAGCCCGCTTCGTCGGCTTTTCCACCCATGAGGGCATGGCCGCATGCCTGGAAGCCGCCGCGCCGACCGGCCGCTTCGATGTCATCCTCACGGCAATCAATTATTCCATGTACGACGACAAGGCGCTGCTCGACGCCATGAAGAAAGCCGCGGCCGCCGGCATCGGCCTGGTGGCCATGAAGACCCAGTGCCGGCAGTCCCTGGCGAAGGAGAGCGCCGGGGCGAATTACCTCGAGGGCAGTATCTGGCAGACGGCCCTGCTCAAGTGGGCGCTGCGCCTGGAGTCCGTCACCACTGCCATCCCGGGCTACACCACCTTCCAGCAGCTCGAAACCGACTGGCCGGTGGCCTCCAGCCTGGAATTCACGCCGGCCGAGTCCAAGTTCCTCGCCGACCCCGGAGTCAAGCTTGCCCTGGGCCATGCCTGCCGCCAGTGCGGCGGCTGCGCCGGCAGCTGCCCGCAGCGGGTGAACGTGCCCGCGCTGATCCGGGCGCACATGTACGCCGCCGACTACGGCAATTTCTCCGAGATGCGCCGGGCGCTGGATGAGATCCCGGCCGGCCGCGGCTTGCAGAATTGCCTCGACTGCGGCACGTGCCGGGCGACCTGCGTGCGCGGCGTGCGCATCGCCCGCCGCCTGGAAGAATTGAAGGCTATTTTCGCCTGAGCCCCTGCAGGGAGGCGATGGCCGGCCCGAACTCCGGCCGCAGGACCTTCTCCTCGGTGATGATGGCCGTGATCAGCCCCGCCGGGGTCACATCGAAGGCGGGATTGAACACGGCGGTTTCCGGCCGCGCCGTCGCCTGGCCCCGGAAATGCGTCACCTCCGCCTTGTCCCTTTCCTCGATGGGTATGCCTTCGCCGCTCGCGGTGGCGGGGTCGATGGTGGAGAGCGGGGCGGCCACGTAGAAAGGGATGCCGTGGAATTTGGCCAGCACGGCCAGGGAATAGGTGCCGATCTTGTTGGCCGTGTCGCCGTTGGCGGCGATGCGGTCGGCGCCGACGATCACGGCCTGGACCATCCCTTTTTTCATGACGTGGCCCGCCATGCCGTCGGTGACCAGGGTGACGGGGATATGGTCTTCCTGCAGTTCCCAGACGGTGAGCCGGGCTCCTTGCAGGTAGGGGCGGGTCTCGCCGGCGATCACCCGGATGACCTTGCCGCTCTCGACGGCGGCGCGCACCACGCCGAGCGCCGTGCCGTAGCCGGAGGTGGCCAGGGCGCCGGCGTTGCAGTGGGTGAGAACCGTGTCGCCGCTTTTCAGCAGTTCCTGGCCGTTGCGGCCGATGCCGCGGTTGATCTCAAAATCCTCGCGGTCCATGGCGCGGCGAGGTCGATCAGCTCCCGGCGCAGCCGGGGATAGTCGTTCTTGTACGCCTGAAAAGCCTTTTCCATGCGCGCCGCCGCCCAAAAAAGGTTGACCGCCGTGGGGCGGGTGGAGGTGATGGCGTGAACGATGGCCGCGAACTTTTCTTCCAGGAAAGCGGGCTGCAGCGATCGGGGATCGTGCTCCAGTTCCGCCACGCCGAGGGCGATGCCGTAGGCGGCGGCGATGCCGATCGCCGGCGCGCCGCGGATGACCATGCTGCGGATGCTTTCGGCCACCTCAAGGTGGCTGCGGTGGGTGATGAACTTTTTTTCAGCGGGCAGCAGGCGCTGGTCAAGCATGACCACGGCGCCATCCTTCCATTCTATGACAGGATGCATTGATATTCTCCTTGGTTATCGGGCGTGAGTATTATATTGGATAAAGGAGCGCGTGACAAGCCGCCGGGATCGGTGCCGGATCAGGTTTTTTTCGCTTTCCCCTTGTTTTTTACAAAGGAGTATGGTAGTTTATCCGGGTGGAATTCTTCATTGCAGGAAACCGGATGGGTGATGAAAAACGTCGGCTTGGCAAACCAATTAAATAGATTTTTCCGCCTGATAACCTATGGATGCGACAAGCAAGGGAGGCTAGCATGAGGAAATTACGAACGGTAGCGCTGATCTTTTTACTGGCCGCGACATTTGCCTGGGCCCAGGACATGGAGAACGCGGGTATCGATTATACGACGGCGCTGCAAAAGAAAGGCGCGGAGAGGATCGCCGCTTTTGAAGCCTATATAAAGAATTACCCCGACGCGGCCCAGAACGTGTTCACCAAGCTGGCCTACTACTGGCTGACGGTGGACAATTATAACGGCAAGAACTATGACAAGGCCATCCGCAACGGCGAGAAGGCCGTGCAGCTGGGCGGCATGGAACCCAAGCTGGAAGCCGGCGTTTACCTCATGCTGGGCAGCTCCTACGGCGCCACCAACAACAAGGACAAGGCGCTGACGTGGGCCGACAAGGCGGCCGCCTTCGCCCAGAAGAACGGCATCGGCGACATCGCCAAGCAGGCCCAGGCCCTGAAGAGCGAACTGAGCGGCGCCCCCAAGCAGCCCGCCAAGGCCCTGACCAGCCTGGAAAAGATCGGCCAGCTGTATACCGCCAAGAAGTACAACGAGGCCATCGACATGTTCAACTCCTTCGGCCAGAACGACAAGAACGACGAAAAGATATTCGAGATCTACGCCCGTTGCCTGATGGGGGCCGGGAAAATGGACGCCGCCCTGAAGGAATTCAGCGACGCCTACGCCAAGAATCGCAAGGCGATCAACGCCGAGCGCCTGGGCAATATCTACCTGGCCAAGGCCCAGAAGGAAAAGAAATTCTACGACAGCGCCATCAACGCCCAGATCGAAGCCGGGCTGCTGTACGGCAAGGAGAACAACTCCAAGCGCCGCGATGCCCTGATGACGAACGCCAAGTACTGGCTGTACGAGAAGTACGACTACAATGCCAAGATCAAGAAGTACAACGCTTCGGTCAAGCCGGTCAAGCCGGTGGTCAGCAACGACAAGGAGATCAAGCGCCTGCAGTACGAGTATGACAAGCTGGATCGCGAGTTGCAGCGCAAATACGTCGACATCGAGATGCCGGGCTACGAGCAGGACAGGCTGGACAAGATCCAGGCGGAGATCACCAAGCTGAAATCGGGCGCCGGCAGCGCTCCGGCCAACGATCCCAATGCCGCCCAGGCCCAGGAGCTGGAAAAGGAAAAGCAGCGCATCGAGTCCGAATTCAAATCCCTGACCGACAAGGCCAGGACCAAATTAGGGCTCTAAGGCCGGAGCAACTTCTCGGCGTAAGGCTGACGGCATACGGTTTACTGCAAGAAAAGGCAATAGTAAGAATAAAATTCCAAATCACAAATTACAAATACCAAATAAATTCCAAGTTCCAAATTCCAATGACCCAAACGAAAGCCCTTTCCAGTTTCCTTTCCTCGTTTTGGGCATTGGTTCATTGATGCTTGGTGCTTATTTGGAATTTGGTGCTTGGGATTTGGTGCTTTAGTTTTCCAAGCCCTACACCGTCCACCGTCTGCCGAGTTCCAGATCAGTTCTTCACCAGCGAGATATTCAGGTCCTCGACCTTCACCCGGCTCAAACTGAGCAGGGCCTTGGCATGAAAGTAGAACAGCACGAAAAGCCCATAGAAGACGACATTGGGACCGGGCAGCAGGGCGACGAACGCCGTGAAAGGCATGAGCAGGAGCTCCAGGATCACATAGGCCAGGCGTCGGTTCCGCTTGCGGCGCATCCAGTATCCCAGCCGGAGGCGGACTTCCTTTTCGGACAGGTCACCGGCACCGTGGACCTCGATCAGGTACATGGGCAGGTGCGCCATGACCTTTTGCTGCGAGAGGTAGCGCAGGGCGCCCGGGGTGTAGTTCTTGAGGAGCTCGATCCCCTTGTTCACCAGCTTGTTTCCCGAGGCCAGGCCGGGAAAATCCCTGAGATCGAAAGAGAATTCAGATTTGGGCGGCAGGTGGATGGAGATTTTTTCCATGCGCTGTCATTATAACCGACTAGCAAGCAAAATTAAAGGAATTCGGCGGACGGCTGACGGTGTACGGTTTACGGCAAGTGAAGGCAGTAGTAGGAATAAAATTCCAAATCACAAATTCCAAATACCAAATAAATTCCAAGTTCCAAATTCCAATGACCCAAACGAAAGCCCTTTCCTGTTTCTTCTCCTCACTTTGGTCATTGGTTCATTGGTGCTTGGGATTTGGTGCATTAATTTCCCAAACCTTACACCGTCTGCCGTAAACCGTATGCCGAGCTCTGGGGATTCGAGCTTATTTCTTCCAGCCCCTGACGATGATGAAAATGCCGGCCACGATCAGCAGCGAGGGCCAGAAGAAGTGGCGGACATAATGGCGCGCCCAGCCGTAGAAAGGGTCGAAGACGGGCAGGTTGTGCAGGAGAAAAAGGCCCCCCAGGACGATGAGCAGGATGCCCAGGAACAGGGGTACCGAGTCCCCGGCGCTTTGCGGGACGCCCGCCGCGGCCGAAGCCGCCGCGGCGGCGGGCGCCGCGTCCTTGCTCGCGCCGGAGGCGGTTTCATAGGGCTCGTAGGGGATGATGATCAGGGCGATAATGTAGGCCACCACCGCCGAGCCCCCCACGAAGAACAGGGCAACGGCGATCAGGCGGACGATGACCGGATCGATGGCGAAGTATTCGGCGATGCCGCCGCAGACGCCGCCGAGCATGCGGTTTTTCCGGCTCCTATACAGTCTTTTCATGTGACCTCCTTTGCGGTACCATGTCCTTCAGAGCTATAAACGCAAAAATGGGCCAAAAAGTTCTAAAGGGAAGAGTGAGGGAAGCCTTCCCTCTGACTTCCCTTTGTTTTTCCCTTTCTCTTCCCTTTTTGTGGTTGACAAGAGGGTAAAACCATATTATTATGGAAATGGCGAACAAGAGGCGAACAAATGCTGACCAAAAAACAAAAGCTCGTTTTGGACAAGATCAGGGAGTTCAGCCGCCGCAACGGCTATTTCCCGACCGTGCGCGAGATAGCCGCCGCGGCCGGCCTTTCCTCGCCGGCGACCGTCCAGGCCTACCTGGGGCGGCTGCGCCGGGGCGGGGCGCTGCGCCGGCACGGCCGCTCCTGGGACCTGGTCGACTACAACCGTCCCCTTGGGGGACTGTCCGAGTCGCAAGACCGGCGTCCCCTTGGGGGACTCGCCGTGCCGCTGATGGGCATGGTGCCGGCCGGCCCGGCGCTGGAGATGTTCGAAAGCCTGGGCGACGAGGTGGTCCTGCCCGAGTGGCTGGCCGAAAAAGGGGGCGACATCGTCGCCTTCCGCGTCCAGGGCCAGAGCATGAAGGACGCCTACATCCAGGACGGCGACCTGGTCCTGATCAAGCGCGCTGAAACTGCCGCCCCCGGCCAGATGGTGGTGGCGCGGCTCGGCGACGGCTCGATCACCCTCAAGCGGTTGAAGCGCGACCGCGACGCCTACGTCCTGGTCCCGGAAAACCCCGACTACGCGCCCATCACCGCCCCCTTCCAGTTGGTGGGCAAAGTGGTGGGGGTCTTGCGCAAGTACCGGTGAAAACACCAACCGTCCTGCACCTGGACATCGACGCCTTTTTCGCGGCGGTGGAGGAGGCGCTGGAGCCATCGCTGCGGGGCAAGCCGCTGATCGTCGGCGGCCTGGCCCACGAGCGGGGCGTGGTCTGCACCGCCTCCTACGCGGCCCGGCGCTACGGGGTGCACTCGGGCATGGCCCTGCGCACCGCCGCCAAGAAGTGCCCGCAGGCGATCTTTCGCCGCGGCCGCTTCCACCTCTACAGCCGCATCTCCGAGCAGTTCTTCGCCTGCCTGCGCCGCTTCTCGCCCCGGGTCGAGGAAGTGTCGATCGACGAGGCCTACGTCGACGTGGGCGGCAGTCGCTACCTCTGCGCCTCGGTATACGAGCTGGCGGCCCGCATCAAGGCCGCCGCCGAGCGCGAGACGGGCTTGAAGATATCGGCCGGGCTGGGCGGCACGCGCATGGGCGCCAAGCTGGCCTGCGAGGCGGCCAAGCCGGGCGGCCTGTTCTGGCTGCACGACGAGGAGGAGTTCGTCTCGCAGCTGACCATGGACAAGATCCCCGGCGTCGGGCCGCAGACCTATTTCGTCCTGCAGGGGCTGGGCGTGCGCCGCGGCCGCGAGCTGAAGGAGAAATACCCGGCGCAGTGGCGTAAGATCTTCGCCGGCCCGCACGCCGGCGGCGGCATGGAGCGGGAGCGGCCCGAACCGGCGAACCCCAGCTTCAGCCGCGAGACCACCTTTCCCGAGGATATCCGCGACCCGGGGCTGATCCATTCGCACCTGGCCTACCTGCTGGACCGGCTCGCCGTCCACCTGCTGCGCGAGAAACGGTTCGCCGGCCGCATCGAGGTCAAGGTGCGCTTCAGCGATTTTTCCACCGTCTCGCAGCGGGCGGCCCTGCCCTTTCCCACCTATTCCTATTTCCACCTCTGGCAGCGCGCCCAGCCGCTCCTGTGCTCGTTGCTGGCCAGGAAGCCGCTGGCGCTGCGCCTGGTCGGCGCCAAGGTGGAGGACCTGCAGGCCGGACGCGACATCCTGCCCTTCTTCTCCCTGCGCGACGAGCAGCTGACCGCCGGCATCGCCGGCGTCAAGGAGCGCTTCGGCTTCTCGGCGCTGCGCAGCGCCCGCAGCATGCTGCTGGAAGAGTTATACCCGTTGGAAAGAGAAGGAATGGTCTTCAAAACGGCCTCCTTGACGAAATAGGCAACGGCAATTACGAGAGATCGCGGGCGGGTCTGAGACCCGACACCCTACGATTTGGAACGAGCGATTGCGCGATATAGGCGGGCGGGTCTCAGACCCCGCCCCTACGATATATGCGGAACAAGCCTGAATATGGATTGTGGATCCAGCGCTTTCGCGGGGCCCGGAACCGCCACCGGCGGAGCTGCAGGCGGATGGTTTATATCTAATTTTCACCGATATCCTGGGCTGGGATGCAGTGGAGGGTTTCAAATCCTCCCATCGGTATGATCGTAGGGGCGGGTTTGCAACCCGCCCGAAAGCTCGCCTATATATTTTGTTTAATTAATATTGCGGGCCGGTTAAAACCGGCCCCTACATGATAAATGAACGATTGCGGGCGGGTCTGAGACCCGCCCCTACGATAGAACATGCCCTCTAACCTCCGACAACGCAAACTGCCCGCCAATTAGGGTATCGACTATGCCCGGCCGGGATTCTATTTCGTGACTTCTGCACAAAGGAAAAAGAAGAAATATTAGGGAAGATCGTTGGCAGAACATGGAACCGAAACGACTGTGGCCGCATCGTCAAAGAATGTTGGCTGGCGTTGTGCGACCACTATCCCTGCTGCCGGCTACACGAATTCGTGGTCATGCCGAATCACGTGCACGGGATCGTTGAAATCGTTCGCGGTGAAATCGTAGGGGCGGGTCTCAGACCCGCCCGCTGTTGTTCCCTGACAGAGATCATTCGCGCTTTCAAGGCATTTTCCGTCCGAAAAATCAACAAAGAACATCCCTCCGGCCTCTTCCAATGGCAACGCTCTTTCCATGATCGCGTGATTCGTGATGAGGGTGAACTGGCCGTGATCGCTCGCTATATCGTCGAGAATCCCCGCCATTGGTCGGAGGACGAGGAAAACCAGAACATGATCGTAGGGGCGGGTTTAAAACCCGCCCGTACATAGCGGCACAAAGAATTGTAACCCTCCCGCGTATGTCGCTATCGTAGGGGCGGGTCTCAGACCCGCCCGTTCTTAAGAAACCGAAAGGTATCATTTCAATAGGATTTATCCCATGAATTATGTCCCTCTGCGTGTTTACTCCGTCTTTTCCCAAGGCGAGGGGGTCGTGGACCCGGCCGCCCTCGGCGATAGCATGCAGAAAGCCAGGGTGCCCTACCTGCCCGTGTGCGACCCCATGTCGCTGGTCGGCTGGGAAAGGTTCAAGAAGGAAGCTGACGCGCGCGGCCTGAAGCCGCTGCTGGGCACCGAGATCCGCCTGCCGGAAAAGGGCGCGCTGCTGCTTTTCCCGTCGTCGCCCGCCGGCTACCTCTCGCTGGTCTCCTGCCTGAACCGGCGCGCCCTCCCCGCCAGTTTGCGCGGCGTGCTGGCGGTCTTCCTGCCCGCGCGGCCCGACGGCGATCTCCTCGACCGGCTGCAGGCGAAGGTCGGCCGGGAGAATTTCTACCTGGGGCTGGAGTGGCAGAGCGGCCAGTGGCTGCGCGAATTGGGCGCCCGGCACGCGGCGCCCCTGGCCTGGGCGCAGGCGCTGCGCTGGACCGGCGACGCGCGGAAATACGCCGTGGCGCGGGCCGTCTTCCAGCACCTGCCGCTCCCCGAGACCTTCAAGACGGACGCCGCCCTGGGCGGTTGCGCCCGTCCCCCTGTGGGACTGGACGGCCTGCTGCCCGCGACGGCCGTCGCCCGCCGCTTCGGCGAGCATGGCCGGAGCGCCCTGGCCAACACCCTGCGGCTGGCCGAGCGCGTCGCCTTTCCCTTCGCGACGCTGGGAGAGCTGTTCCCCGACGGCGGCGGCGAGCTGGAGTTGCTGGTGCGGCGGAAGCTGGACGATCTCCGCGCCGGAAATGCCGGGCGCGAGCGGGCGCTGCGGGAGCTGCAGGTGATCCGCAGGACCGGCGCCGCCGCCTATTTCCTCATCGCCGGGGCGCTCGCCGATTTTTGCCGCTCCCGCCGCATCTTTTTCAACCTGCGCGGCTCGGGCGGCGCCTCTTTCGTCCTGTTCCTGCTGGGCCTGTCGCGGGTCGACCCGCTGGCGCACGGCCTGTTGTTCGAGCGCTTCGTCAACAGCCTGCGCGACGACCTGCCCGACATCGACATCGACATCGATTCGTCGCGGCGCGGCGAGGTGTTCCAGTGGCTGTTCGAGCGCTACCCGGGCCGGGCGGCCTTCCTCTCCAGCCACAAGTTCTTCGGCGCCCGCTCCGCCCTTTACGAAACGGCCCGCGCCTTCGGCTACAACCCCGACGAAGCCCACGCCCTGACCCGGCCCCTGCCCATGTTCGCCGAGCCGGCCGAGCTGGCCGCAAAGGGCCGGGGCGCCGGCGCCTCGGCGCGCGTCTACGGGGCCGCCGCCCTGCTCGACGGGGTGTTCCGCGAGCTTTCCCTGCACGTGGGCGGCGTGGTGTTCGCCGCCGCTGATATCGCCCGCGTCCTGCCGCTGGCGCGCTCGCCGGAAGGCTTCCCGCAGCTGACCTGGGACAAGGACACGGTCGAGCGCCTGCGCATCTTCAAGCTGGACCTGCTGGGCGTGCGCGGCTACGACGTTATCTCCCCCCTGGCGCTATCCCCTTGGGAGGCCGATGGCGGCGACGCCCCGACCTGGCAAAACATCCAGCAGGCGCGCACCATGGGCTGCTTCCAGCTGGAAAGCCCGCTGGCCCGCGAGAACCTGCTCAAAAGCCGGCCGTCCAGCCTGGAGGAGCTGGCCATCGCCGTGGCCATCATCCGCCCCGGGCCCGCCAAGTCGGGGATGAAGTCGGCTTACCTGGAGGGGCGGCCGCCGCTGCACCCCCTGCTGGGGCAGCTTTTCCCGTACAGCCGCGGCGCCCTGATCTTCGAGGAGCAGATCTCCGTGCTGCTGCATCATGTCAGCGGCTGGAGCCTGGAAGAGTCCGAGAAGGCGCGCCGGGAGCTGAAAAAGAAAAAGGGGGAGGCGCGGCGCGGCGATTTTCTCGAGCGCGGGGCGAGGAACGGCTGGAGCGCCGCCGAGCTCGAGCTGTTCTGGAAGCTGGCCCTCGATTTTTCCCTCTACGCCTTCTGCCAGGCGCACAGCCTGGCCTACGCGTACGCCGCCTACCTTTCGGCCTGGATGAAGACCCGGCAGCCGCTGCTGTTCTTCAGCCGGCTGCTGAACGCCGGCGGCGGCTATTACCAGCCGCCCGACTACATCGCCGAGGCGAAAAAATGGGGGCTGGCCGTCCTGGCCCCCGACGTCAACCGCAGCGGCCCGGGCTTCACCTGCGAGCGCGGGGCCATCCGCTGCGGCCTGATGGCGGTCAAGGGCGTCGGCGAAAAACTGGCGGCGCGCATCGCGGATAACCGCGGCCCCGGCTACGCCAGCCTGGAGGACCTCCTGCTGCGGGCGCGCCTGGGCGAGCGCGACCTCTCGGCGCTGCTGGCCGTCTCGGCGCTGCACAGCCTGGGCCGCGACGGCTTCAGCCCGGCCGAGAAGCGGGCGAACTGGCAGAAGTATCTCGGCTTTCAGCCCAGCGAACTGCCGGATGTTCGAGGTTCGAAGTCCGATGTTCGATGTTAGAAAGCCAAGAACCGATTTCTTTCAAATTGCCAAGCGATCGAAATTGTCCGCTATGGCTCTTGTTAATGCCTTACTACTTCGAACTTCGAATCCCCCAAGGGGACGCGAAGCGCAGCGTCGAACATCGAACCTCTCCTGAAAGCGATGGTTTGACTTTTGCCAACCGGGAAATTATAATCACTGTACGGGGAATCAGAGGAGGAAGCATATGCTATCTTTCAAGCACGTGGATGGCGAGGATTGCGGCAAGATCAATTTTTACGGGCTGAGCACCTGCGTCTGGTGCCGGAAGACGCGGCTGCTGCTCGACCAGTTGGGCGTGGCCTACGATTACGTGTACGTCGACCTGCTGTCGCCGGCCGACCAGGAGCGGGCCATGGAAACGGTGCGCCGCTGGAATCCCAACGAGTCGTTCCCGACCATCGTATTCAACGACTCCAGCTGCGTCCTGGGCTTCGACGAAGCGAAGATACGCGCGGCGGTGGGCAAGTGAGCAAGAAGATCGAGATCGCTGACGCCGCGATCGACGCCCTGGTGGAAAAACTCAACCGCGAAGCCGAAGCGGGCGGCTATCACCTGAACCCCGATCGCGAGTTCACGCGCGAGCTGGTGCGAAGCCTGCTGACCAACCAGGAGCGCTACGGGTATTGGGCCTGCCCCTGCCGGCTGGCGGCCGGCGACAAGGCCGCCGACCTGGACATCATCTGCCCCTGCGATTACCGCGACGCCGACCTCAACGAATTCGGCTCGTGTTTCTGCGCCCTGTACGTTTCCCAGGAGATCAAGGAAGGCAAAAAACAGGCCGCCTCCATCCCCGAGCGCCGGCCGCCCGCCAGCGAGCGCCGCGCCGCCAAGGCGGAGGTGGTGGGAACCGCTCCCGCCGGCAAGCTCTCCCAGCCCGTCTGGCGCTGCAAGGTCTGCGGCTACCTGTGCGCCCGCGGCGATCCGCCCGAGATCTGTCCCGTTTGCAAGGCCAAAAAGGACCGCTTCGAAAGATTCATGTAGAATTTGGCGGACGGCTGACGGCGTACGGCAGAGGGGCAAGAAAAAATCCCAGAGTTTCTGCCAAAGTAGGGAACGCAAATTTGCGTTCCCTACTGAAGAGAATCTCTAATGCCTATGTTTGGGTCATTGGAATTTGGAACTTGGAATTTGTTTGGGATTTGGTGCTTGGAGCTTGGTGCTTTTCTTATCTTACCTTACGCCGTCCACCGTCCGCCTTATGCCGAGCTCGTTCCGAGCTCTACCAGGGCCTGAAATCTCTCCTGAGATCGGGCACTTGTTCCTGCCAGCTGCGGTGGTGGAATTCGGCCGTGCGCGGGTCGAGGATATAATCTTCCTGCCAGCGGTCGTAGTTGTCGAGCACCTCGTGCACCGCCGCGGCGATCTGCAGCACCTCCTCCTCGCTGAGGATGGGATGCAGCGATATGCGCACCCAACCGGGCTTTTCCGTGAGGTCGCCGGCGTTGATCTTTTCGGTGATGGCTTGAGAGAGTTCGCGCTTGACGTGGAGCAGGATATGGCCGTAGGTGCCGGCGCAGGAACAGCCGCCCCGGGTCTGGATGCCGAAATGGTCGTTGAGCAGGCGGACGATCAGGTTGTGGTGGCGGTGCAGCGAATAAAAGGAAACGATGCCCAGGCGATTCTGCTGCCCGGGCTCCAGCACCTGGATGCCCGCATGTTCGCGCAGCTTCGCCATCAGGAGGTTCTTCAATTCCTCTTCTCGGGCCAGCATGGCCGCCACCCCCATGTCCTCCTTCAGCTGGATGGCCAGCGAGGCGCGGATGGCCTGCAGGAAGCCCGGCGTGCCGCCGTCCTCGCGGATCTCGATGTCGTCGTAATACTTCTGTTCGCCCCAGGGATTGGTCCACAGCACCGTGCCGCCGCCGGGGTGGTCGGGAACGCGGCTGCGGTACAGCTCCTTGTTGAGCACCATCACCCCCGAGGAGCCGGGCCCGCCCAGGAACTTGTGCGGCGAAAAGAAAATGGCGTCGAGGCGTTGGCCGGGTTCGGCGGGGTGCATGTCCATGGCCACGTAGGGGGCGGCGGCGGCGAAATCGATGAAGCAGTAGCCGCCGTGGCGGTGCATGATCTCGGCCATCCGGTGGTAGGGGGTGTGGATGCCGGTGACGTTGGAGCAGGCGGTGAACGAGCCGATCTTCAGGTCGCGGTCCTTGTGCCGCTTCAGTATCTCTTCCAGGTGGTTGAGGTCGGGGAGGCCGTCGCTGCCGCGGCGGATGATCTCGACGCGGCAATAGCACTCGTTCCAGGAGGTGTGGTTGGAGTGGTGCTCCATGTGGGTGATGATGACCAGCGGTTTTTTCCGGCAGCGGCCCGGCAGTTTTCCGCAATACTGGTCGGGGATGCGCAGCCCCAGCAGGCGCTGCAGCTTGTTGATGACCGCGGTCATGCCGAAGCCCGAAAAGAAGATGGCGTCGTTGTCGCCGGCGTGGACGTGGCGCTTGATGATCTTCTGGGCCTGGCGGTACGCCGCCGTCATGTGCGTGCCGGTCACCGTCGTCTCGGTATGGGTGTTGGCCACGAACGGGCCCAGGCCGTTGACGATGTATTCCTCGACCGGGCGGTAAAGGCGGCCGCTGGCCGTCCAGTCGGCGTAGATGATGCGCTTTTCACCGTAGGGGGTGGCGAATCTCTGGTCAATGCCGATGACCTGGCTGCGATAGGGAGTAAAATCTTTCACGCGGTACCTCTCGGTCCGGGTATTGATATTTTATGACATCCGCCGCCCGCCGTCAAGAGCAGAAACTTGAAGATTCAATGATGTTCGATGTTCGGATTTCGGCGTTCGCTGCTTTTCTTTGAGCTTCTGCAGCCCAGAATGCGGGTCAATGGATGTCCGTGAACCCGATGATCGCGGGGTGCTCAAAGCAGGTCTGGCTAATAATACAGGTCCAGGGCGCCGTTGACCAGGATGATGCCCAGGGGGGCGCCGGTCGGGCTGTTCGTCGTGCCCGGGGCGGGCGCGGGCGAGCGGTTGACGGCCAGTTCCTTTTCGGCGAATTTTTCGATCGCGGCCTTGACGCCGCGGTAGATGGCCGGCGCCAAAAGGGCGTTGAAAAAATCGCTGGCCCCGGAATTGACCTGAAGGTCGGTCTTGAGCGTTTCGAAAAACACCCGCCCGGCGGCCAGGCGCGGGGATAAAATGATCTCGGCGCGAAAATCCATGTCCGGGGAACGGCCGGCGATCCTCTTGCCTTTCAATTGGATCGAAATGCCGGTAGCGGTGATCCTGGCCTGCGTCTCATATATGCGGTATTCCTTGTTCTTCTGGGATACCTGGGCCGCCAATCCGCGCTCCTTGTCCTGCAGGTTGTCTTGTAATGTCGCTTCGTCCATCTCCACCCAGTACAGGTCCCGGACGCGCCCGTCCAGGATCGTGTTGTTCGCTGGCGGGTTCTTGTCCGCATCGCTGGCCAGGAGGGCCTGGAAACGGGCCTGGCCGAACACGGCCTTCGGCTGACGGAGTTCCTCCTCGTAGCGGAGGCGGGAGGTGGCGCGCGGGCCGAGGGAGAGCGGCCGCCATTCCTGCACCCGGACGCCGTCCCTGAGCATGAGCAGCCTCAACTTTTGCAGATCCTTGTTCTGCAAATTGGTCATCTTGATCGTGGTCGACAGTTTATTTTCCGTCAGGCGCCAGGGCGTGAACTCCAGGGCGGCCAGGACGCCGCGGGGGAGATCGGCGCTGTTGGTGAGCTGAGCGCTGTTGGGCGACAGGTTGTTCTGCGTGTTGCGCTCGTTTTGCGGCGGTTCGATGCTGGCCTGGACCATGTGCTCCCCGGCCGCGATCTTGTCTGCCGGCACGACGGCGGTGAAGCGCCGTTTCTGGCCCGGTCCGGGCAGCGAATCCTGGGGGATGTCCAGGACGGCCAGTTCCTGGATGCCGTTGATCAGAAAGAGCAGGCGGGTGGCGCTGCCGCTGGAGCCCGATCCGCCGTTGGCCACGTCGGCGACCAGGCAAAAGGAGGCCTTGAAGCGCTCCCCCTCCTGCTGCCAGCGTTTTTCCGCGGAAAACACGCTGACGGTCAGGTCGGGGTCGCCCTGCGGATGCAGTTTGTTTTCGTTGATGGTGAGCGCGGCCAGGTTGTTGCTGAGCCGGCACTCCTTGAGCGGGGATGAGGCCTGGAGGACATAGGTCGTTTTCTGGCCGTGGGGGAAAGAATCGTTGACGCTATAGGTCCAGTTGCTGCCCGGCGCACCCAGAGGGTCCACGACGGTCGCGCTGCGGACCGCTTCGCCGTTCCGCTTCAGGATGATATAGATGAAAGCCCCGGGCGGCACCGCCCCGGAGCCGATATTCTCCAGCGTCGCTTCCAGCTTGACCGTGTCCATGGGGACTTCGACCTGGGGGTCGCCCAGCAGGGTGCTGACCAGGGTGGCGCTCATGCCGGTCACCGCGATGTCGGGGCATTTGAGCATGATGACGGGAGGCGGGGAAGCCGCCCCGGTCGGCGGCTTCTTCGCCGGCGTCAGGCCGGCCAGGGAGGCGGCAGCAAAAAATATGAGCAGCAGGCCGGGATATTTGATTTTCACCTTGGCATCCTCCTCACCCTGATCATGGACTTCATTTTAATCCGACAACGTATTGTCAACCATCAGGAAATCCCCGACTTCCCTGGTTGCGGCCGAATTGACCCTCCGTCAGCTTTTTTGTTGTAATTGCCTCCTATCGCCTTAGCAGATCTTGAAATTGACACCCATGGAACCCTCTGTTACAATTCTGGCGGCCGGAGGGATGGCAGAGCGGGCGTCACACCCTGGTTTCTGCCGATTTCCTCAATCGCAGAAACCATCTGGTGTGACCCTGCCAACACTAAATGTTTTTGGCTTATTACCGAGATCGCCAAAAACATAGTGTTGGGATCGATTGCGGCGGCGGGTCTCACTATGATTTCACCCATTACCAGAAATTGGTAAATCATCTAGTGAGACTTGTCCCCTTAATGGGGATCTTGAAAACCAGGTCCCTTTACGGGGACAAATTCGCAATATGCGAATTTGGACCGCGAGTCTTGCGAGCGGCCCCGGAGGGGTGCGCAACAGCAGTTGCGCATCACCACTTCGAGCTCGTAATGCGATATGGAGTCTTTCGAGCGGCCCCGCAGGGGTGAGCGCTGCAGCGCTCATCCATCCTACTCCCTCCTATGGCCTTAAAATCATCAAAATTGACACGCCTGAGACCCTTTGTTACAATTCTAGCGGCCGGAGGGATGGCAGAGCGGTCGATTGCGGCGGTCTTGAAAACCGTTGTCCCTTTACGGGGACCGTGGGTTCGAATCCTACTCCCTCCGCTCGAATTTCCCCGAAATACCTAGTAGGGAGTAGGTTCGAACACACGAAGAACTGGGTTCGACCAGACGGAAGCGGCTCTTACTGCAGCAGCCCCTTGAGCAGCTCCAGCCCCTTGTCCGCCAGGGTGGTCTCCTTGGGGATCTCGCCCTTGGGAGTCAGCTTGTTGATGATGTTGGGCAGGTACTTGGCCAGTTGGCCGCTGGCGGCGCCCTTGGAAAGGCCGACCGAGCCGGCAATCTGCTCGAGCACGTCGGGCCCCAGCCCCTTCTTCACCTGGCGGGGAGAGATCTTTTTGTTGGGTCCCAAGCCGATCCAGGACTCGATAATGTCCCCCAGTCCCTTGCTCTGAAATGTTTTCAGCAGTCCCGGCAATCCCCCGGTCGGCCCGTTGGGGTCAAGCAGCACCTTGATCCCCGATCCCAGCAGATCGGGATTCGGTGTTTTTGCGCCGCCGCCCAAAATACTCTGCAATAATTCTTTCAACATGTTGTTGCTCCTTGTTTCAATTCGGGTTCAGGGAATGATCAGGTCCTGCCCCGGGAAGATCTTGTCGGGGTCCTTCAGCTTGTCCTTGTTGGCGTTGAAGATCTTCATGTACTCGTTGGCGTTGCCGTAATATTTCTTGGCGATCGCGGACAGGGTGTCGCCGGCCACGACCTTGTGGATGCGCAGCGTGGGCGTGTTCTGCGGCTTGGGCGGCGCCGCCGGCGCGTCGCTCAGGAACGTGAGTTCGACCATCAGGTCCGGCTTGTAGTTCTTTTCGACCAGCTTGATCTGGTTCCAGACCTTGTTGACGTCGTCCTTGGTCTTCGCCACCCCGCGAATGACCAGCTTGTTGTCCTGCACGTGCAGGTTCTGCAGCTGCACTCCCAGCGTGTTCATCAGGTTGAGCACCGACTGGTACTTTAACTTCAATTGGTCCAGTGTTGCTTCCGCCATGTTCCCTCCTTTTTGATCGAATGTCGAAAAAAACTCGATCGGTCACATGGAATTAGTATAGGAGTGCATTCGCGTGTTGTCAAACACAAAAATAGTTGCCGGACGTTTTTCTATTTTCCCGACGCGGCTTCAGCGGATCTTTTTCACCTTGAGCGATATGGGTTGGACGTCCAGGGAAACATATATGACGGAATAGGTGTCGACGTCCCGGATGCTGGCGTAGAGGCCGGCGAAGCGCTCGGTCTTGCGCAGCGTCCACTGGCTGCCCTCGCCGCGCCCCTTGTCGTCGAGGGTGAAGGCGATGCCCATGACCGAATCTTTTTTGTTCTCGGCCATGCCGTCCACGAGCATCCCTTTGAAGATGTCGCGGCCGAAGAGATCGGTGGCCATGGCGAAGTCGTCGTTCTCCTGCTTGCCGGCGGCGATCAGCTTGCGTTCGGGCCGGGGCAGGGGAGTACGGGTGGCGATATTGAAAATATCGCCCTCCTCGAGGTAATGCAGGATGATGCCCTTGGCCTTGAACCCGCCGTCGGTCGACCAGGTGAAGTCGCCGGCGGCCTTGGCGGCGGCCACGTCGACCACCAGTATTCCCGAGCTGCCCAAGCACTTCGACCGTGTCGCCCTGGCAGACGGCGGCCGTGTCCTCGTCGATGCCGATCCCCAGGTTGAACTTGCGGACGGCGTAGAGTGCCATGAGCGTGCGGCCGACGCGGCCGCGCTTGAGGAAATGCTGGTCGACCAGGCCGGCGCTGAAAAAGCCCAGGCCGTTGGACAGGCTGACGCCCTTGGCCTCGGCGCAGGAGTCGGGCTTGAAGGCGGCGCCGGCCACCAGGGCCTTCATGCTGTAGCCGTCGCAGATCATGGGGTCGCACATCATGGCGGCACCGGCGCTGGAGCCGCCGATCACCGCGCCGTCGGCGTAGATCCGGCGGATGCTGGCCAGCAGGGGCGAGTCCTCGCCGTTGGCTTTTTTGAGCGTTTGGTTATAGCGGATCTGGTCGCCGCCCACGAAGTAAACGGCGGTGAAGCCCAACATGTCGGCCGCCAGCGCCTCGTCGAAGCCGTTGCGCGCCCACTGGGCTTCGTCCACGTCCTTGGTCGTCGGGTCGTCCAGGATGGAGATGGGAAAGACCCGGATATGCTCGGCCGGCACGCCCAGCTTGATGAAGTCTTCGGCGCTCTCCCGGCCGCTTGACCGCCGGCTCCACGCTGGCGGCCGGAATGATGGCCAGGCGGATGTGCTCCGCCCGCCGCCCAGCTCGATGAAGCGCTTATAAACGCGGTCCAGGGAAGAATTGATGGCGCCGCCCATGATCACCAGGCTGCCCTTGGCCGCGGCGGGCGCGGCGAGCAGGACGGAGCCCAGGATCCAGGCGGTCAAAAAGAACGAGTATTTTTTTTTCATGGCCACTCCCAAGTGATTAATTTTTAGCAGCAATTTTTGCGAAAGAAAATTGTATATGGTTTCGGAAAAAATTACAATGGCTGGCAAGGCAGGAGGGCCGGATGAACGACGAAATGCCGCCCAAGCTCACTCCCAAGATCATCCTCGAGGGGACGCGCCTGACCCACAAGACGGATATCGCCTTCGCCCTGAACGAGCACCCGCGCATCGTGGGCCCCCGGAAATACCGCTACCATTCCCCGCTCATTTCCGCCGAGTGGTGCGCGTTCACCAATTTCCCGTGGGGCAGGGGCCTGATCAATTTCGCCGGGGAGGAAGAGGAACTGGCCATGGAGACCTACCGGACCTGGCTGCATTTGTTCGAGCTGCTCAAATATTATTCCTGGATCGTGGACCGCTTTCATGTCTCCACGATCGTGTACCAGCGGCGCCACGGCCGGGCCTATGACTTCCGCTGGCTGGAGGAGCGCCTGCTGCCCCTGGGGTTCTGCATCGTCCAATGCGTGCGCGGCGAGGGCTCGTTCGCGCGGGCGAGGGAGGAGCGCCTGGCCGTCTCCGGGAATCCCGGCCAGTACCGTGACCTGGAGCCTTTCATCCTTGAACAGGGCGAAATGCGGGCGGCGATCGCGCATTCGCTGCTGCCGCATCTGGAGGTCGACGTCTCGGACGGCGATATCCCGGGCGCCTGCGGCCGGATCGCCGACTGGCTGCAGGAAAAAAAACTTCTGGGCTTCTACGGTTGACGCCTACTTTTCGGCGTCGACGGCCGGGGCGGCTACAACCTCATAAATACCGGTGGCGAATGGAGCCAGGGGGGCGATCGTCGTAGCCGGAACGCCCGCGATCAGATCCCGGGCTATAGCCATTTGAAGGTCGGCGGGCAGGGCCAGGCCGGATTGCGGCTGGTCGGAAAAGTTATGTACGACCAGAACCGATTGCTGTTCATGACGACGTAGGTAGCTGTAGATATTTTTATTGCCCAGGGGGACGGACTGGTAGTCGCCGCGGCGCAGGGCGACGTGGTCGCGACGCAGGCGGATCAGGCGCCGGTAGTGGCTGAGCAGCGAATCCGCATCCTCCGCCTCGGCCTTGACGTTGATCCCGGGGCGGACGCGGGCCGGGGCGTTCCAGGGTTTCGCCGTGGAGAAGCCGGCATTTTCCCCGTCGCTCCAGAGCATGGGCTTGCGGATATTCTCGTCGGGCTTGGTGCCGGGCATGCCGATCTCCTCGCCGTAGTAGATGTATGGGTGTGCCGGGCAGGGTCAGCAGGACGGACGCCGCCAGCTTGAGCCTGGCCGGGTCGGGCCCGACCTGCGAGGCGACGCGGTCCTGGTCGTGGTTGGTCAGGAAGATGGCGTCGGCGGTACCCTTGGGGTAGGTCTCCAGGGTGACTTCCTGGGTGGCGTTGATGTAGGCGAAGCTCTTGTCCTTGACCCCGCCGACGATGGCGCCCGACAGGTCGAAATTGAAGGCCGAGTCCAACTCGCGGGGTGAGCCGAGGTAGGTGGCGACGGTGTCCATGTCCGTCCAGATCTCCCCGACCAGGTAGCTGTCCGGCTTGGTCTGCTTCATCGCCTGGCAGTAGCGGGCCAGGTAGGCGTGCGTTTCCGGGATGTCCTGCTGCCCGGCTCCCGGGCCGCTCTCGAACAGGTAGCGGACGGCGTCCAGGCGGAAGCCGTCGGCGCCGGCGCTCAGCCAATGCTTGCCGACCGCGATCATCTCCTCCTGCACGGCGGGGTTGCGGTAGTTGAGGTCGGGCATGCCGTCGTAGAACAGGCCGTAATAATACGTCGCCGGCCCGCAGGGCGTGCCAGACGTAATCGGCGTGCTCCCCGACGTCCAGGGCTGGCTCCAGCCGCTGGGGGCTTTTTTTCCAGACGTACCAGTCGTGCTTCGGGCTGGCGATCGTCGGCGGCGGCGATGAACCAGGGATGCTGGTTGGAGGTGTGGTTCAGGACGAGGTCGATGATGACATGGATGCCGCGCTTGTGGGCCTCCGCCGACCAGGCGCTTGAAGTCCGCCATGGTCCCGTAATCGGGGTTGACGCCGTAGTAGTCGGTCACGTCGTAGCCGTGATAGCTGGGGGACGGGGAGATGGGCATCAGCCAGAGGGCCGTGACCCCGAGGTCGGTGCCGGTGGCGGGGTCGCCGTCGTTCAGGTAGTCCAGCTTGGCGGTCAGCCCGTTCAGGTCGCCCACGCCGTCGCCGTTGCTGTCATTGAAACTGCGCACGAAAACCTCGTAAAAGACCGCGTCCCGGAACCAGTCAGCGGCGGCCCCTGCGGTCCCCGCCGGGGTGGCGGCCGCCGCCAGGGCGGTCCCCAGGATGACGGCCATAAAAAATAGCGATCGCTTTCTTTTCCATGTCCCCTCCTCATCCGGACGCTCACGCGCTGTCCGATGAGCGGATTATAACTTTTTTCCCGCTCGCAGTTCAATCCGTCTCTTTCGCTGCAAAAAATAAATTCTTTGCAGTTCATATTGACTTTTTATTTCGGATATTAAGAATAATATCATCGTTATTCGCCTGGGGTGGGTGACTGGGCCGGTTTTTTCATTTTTTGGGCGGATAAACCGGAGATGGGGGTAAGATGGCTGAAGTCGTTCTGGAGAACGTGACCAAAAAATTCGGGGACGTGACGGTCGTCAAGGGCATCAACCTCCGCATCGAAAATGGCGAGTTCATGGTCCTGGTCGGGCCCTCGGGCTGCGGCAAAACGACGCTGCTGCGGCTGGTGGCCGGGCTGGAGGAACTCACCGAGGGCAAGATCATCATCGACGGCCGGGTGGTGAACAATGTGCCGCCGAAGGACCGCGACATGGCCATGGTGTTCCAGAATTACGCCCTGTACCCGCACATGAACGTATACGACAACATGGCTTTCGCCCTGAGAATGCGCAAGGTCCCCAAGGCGGAAATCGAAAGCCGGGTGCAGGAGGCGGCGCCGCATCCTGGGCATCGAGCCGCTGCTGGAACGCAAGCCCAAGCAGCTTTCCGGCGGCCAGCGCCAGCGCGTGGCGCTGGGGCGCGCCATCGTGCGCAAGCCGCGGTGTTCCTGTTCGACGAGCCGCTGTCCAACCTCGACGCCAAGCTGCGCGGCCAGATGCGGGCGGAGATATCCAAGCTGCACCACCAGCTGAAGGCCACCAGATCTACGTGACCCACGACCAGGTGGAGGCCATGACCATGGGCTCGAAGATCGCCATGATGAACGAGGGCGTCATCCAGCAGAGCGGGACGCCGATGGACATTTACGATACGCCGGTCAACAAATTCGTCGCCGGCTTCATCGGCTCGCCGCCGATGAACTTCTTCGAGGCCGTCGTCCAGGAGGAAAACGGCCGCATCTTCATGGCCAGCGAAGGGCTCAAGATCCATTGGCAGGAGAAGCTGGCCGCCAAGGCCAAGCAGCATGGCTTGGGGGAATACATCTTCGGCATCCGCCCGGAAAACCTGCATGACGCGGAATTTTTCGAAAAAGTCGAAGGCTGCGAAGTGTTCAGCGGGCAGGTGGAGGTGGTGGAGCCCATGGGCGCCGAGACCTACGTCCATCTCACCACGGGCAAGGATCGCTTCGTCGCCCGCGTGACCCCGAAAACCGGGGCGCGCGTCGGCCAGCCGCTGCAGCTCATCATCGAGACCGCCAAGGTCCATGTTTTCGATAAAAAAACCTTGCACGCCTTGCGTTAGGAGGATGACATGAAAAAAATGATCCGCTTGCTCTTTGTTTCGACGGCACTGTTCGCCATGGCCGGGATGTGCCTCGCCCAAGGGACGACCATCGTCTTCTGGCACTCATACCGCGGCATGGAAAAGGATGCCCTGGAGGAAGTGGGGGCGAATTTCACCAAGGCCCATCCCGATATCCAGATCCAGTTCCTGCAGGTGCCTTTCGACGCCCTGCCCGACAAGATCACCGCGGCCGTCCCGCGCGGCAAGGGCCCCGACGTCTTCATCTTCGGCCACGACCGCGTGGGCTATTGGGCCGACAAGAAGGTCCTGGAGCCGCTCGGCCTGTGGGTGAAAAAGGACATGGCGGCCCTGTACATGCCCGCGACGCTGGGGGCGCTGACCTACGAGGACGCCCTCTATGGCCTGCCCACCTCCCTGAAATGCGTCTGCCTGATCTACAACAAGAAACTGATCAAGACGCCGCCCAAGGATACCAACGAGATGATCGCCATGGCCAAGAAGAACACCGATGCCGGCCAGAACAAATTCGGCCTGGCCTACGAGATCGGGCTGACGTATTATAACTCCGCCTGGCTGTTCGGCTATGGCGGCGGCATCTTCGACAAGAACGACGAGCCGATCGTCAATTCCCCCGGCAACGTCAAGGCGCTGGCTTTTGTCTACGACCTGTACCGCAACCAGAACATCATGCCCGAGGAGATCACCAACACCCTGGTGACCACGCTGTTCAACCGCGGGCAGGCCGCCATGATCATCAGCGGCCCCTGGTTCCTGGGCGAGATCGAGAAGGGGATCGACTTCGGGGTGGCGCCGCTGCCCATGATCTCGGAAATCAAGGCCAAGCCCCACCCCTTCCTGACCGTGGAGGCGATGTTCATGTCGTCGCAGTCCGCCCACAAGAAGGAGGCCTTCGAGGTCCTCAAGTATTTCACCAGCAAGGAGGCGCTGGTGGTGATGGCCAAGAAGGGCGGCCAGCCGGTGGCAACCTCCAGGCCTACGACGACCCGGACGTGAAGAACAGCCCGTTCATCCCGGTCTTCAAACTGCAGGCGGAGACCGCCGTTCCCATGCCCAACATCGCGGAAATGATGATGGTCTGGACGCCATTCGACCTGGCCATCGGCAAGGTCCTGAACAGGACCGCCAAGCCGAAAGAAGCGCTGGACGAGGCCCAGGGCAAGATCGTCAAGGACATCGCCAATTTCCGCCAATAGCGACGCGTTGAGCATGGAAGGGACCCGGAAGGACTTTACCGTTCCCCTGGCGCTGCTGGTGGCCCTGTGCACCGTGGCGGCGGGCTTCCTGGTCCTGGACCGCGCGTTCAAGACGGAACGCCAGCAGGACGTCTCGTTGGCCAGGGCGCACCTGTGGTTGCGGCCGCTGGCGCTCGCCGTGGAGAGCGATCCCGCGGGGGCGGCGAAGGTCGCCGCCCTCGCCGGCGCGGTCCGCCGCGCCGATGCGCGCATCGGCGGGCTGCAGGTGCTGACGGGCACGAGCTTCCTGTACCACTCCGACCCGCGCAAGCTCGGCCGGGACCTCGATCCCGACGATGCCGCCGACAAGAACATTTATGATGACGGCATCGAGATCCGCTACCTGCTGAAATCCTCCCGGCGCAAACCCTACCTGTTGGATATGAACCGCGCGGCGGGAGTGCTGACCTTGAGCGAACCGGCGCTGCTGGGCACCCGGAAAAGCGTGGGCACGCTGCGCATCGAATACGCCCTGGAAAAGACGCGCAGTGCCATGGACATGAGGGTTCTCCTCGTCATGCTGGCCTCGCTGCTCGCCTTCTTTTTCCTGCAAAAAAAATTGCACCGCTGGCGCTGGCCGCTGGCCGTTTTCTTCCTGCTGCTTTCCCTGGCCGCCGGTTCCCTGCTGATGCTGGCCAACGACCGCGACAACCTGCGCCTGGCCCGGGAAGCCAAGCTGAGCCATCTGGCCCGGGTGGGTAGCGTGCTGGCCGGCCAGGCTCCCGACCTCCTGCCCGCCTTCGCCGCCGACCTGAAGGGCGGGCTGTTCAACGACGTGCTGGGCGAGTGGCGGTCGGCGCGCCTGCTGCCCCCGGGGCAGAGTGCCCCGGGCGCCGACCGGGCCACCCTCGGCGCCGCCGGCGCCATCGCCCTGGACGCCGATGCCGCGGCGCGGCTGCAAAGCGAGCGACAGGACGCGCGGAAGCTGCGCGTCATCCTGACCGTGTTCGCCCTGCTGGCCGGCCTGCTGCTGTTCTTCATCATGGCCGGCTACGCCCTGCGCACGGCCAGGGTGCTGGTCAAGTTCCACTATTCCTACATCATGATCTTCCCGGCCATGGTCGGGCTGATCACCCTGATCATGCTGCCGTTCCTCTACGGCCTGTCCATGGGGTTCTTCCGCGTTCCCCCCAGCCAGGGGGGCAAGTGGGTATTCGTCGGGCTGCAGAACTTCGTCGAGATCCTCTCCGACTTTCACCCGCTGACCCCCGGCAATTTCTATTTCGTCCTGATGGTCACGGTCATGTGGACGGTGATCAACGTCTCCCTGCACGTGTGCATCGGCCTGGTCGCTGGCCATCATCCTCAACCGCAGCGATTTTTCCTTCAAGGGCGTCTACCGGGCCCTGCTCATCCTGCCCTGGGCCATGCCCAACTACATCACGGCCCTGATCTGGAAGGGGATGTTCCACAAGCAGTTCGGGGCCATCAACGCGCTTCATCAAGCTGCTCGGCTTCGAGCCGATCAGCTTCTTCGATCACTTCTGGACCGCTTTCTTCGCCAACGTCGCCACCAACACCTGGCTCGGCTTCCCGTTCATGATGGTTATCTGCCTGGGCGCGCTGCAGTCCATCCCGGCCGATCTCTACGAGGCGGCGCGAGATCGACGGCGCCGGCCGCTGGCAGCAGTTCACGCAAGATCACGCTGCCGCTGCTCAAGCCGGCGCTGTTCCCGGCGATCATCCTGGGGACGGTCTGGACCTTCAACTTGTTCAACATCATCTACCTGGTTTCCAGCGGCGAGCCCGACCGCACCACCGATATCCTGATCACCCAGGCCTACCGCTTCGCCTTCGAGAAATCCGACTGGGGCTTCGCGGCGGCCTACTCGATCGCTCATCTTTCTCATCCTGCTGACCTACAGCATCTTCACCAACCGCGTCACCAAGGCCACCGAAGGCGTTTTCGATTGAGCCGGAGGAATTGCGTGGAAGATAAGAAAAAGAAGACGTTCCGCGGAATAGCGCGATCAGGGTGCTGCTGCAGCTGTTCATCCTCGCTGTTCACCATCGGGACGATCTATCCGGTCCTGTGGGTTTTGAAGATGGCCTTCGGTACCCAGAAGGGGCTATCGCCTTTCGCCTGAGCCTGTTCACCCGCCCAGCCCGATCGCCTGGACAACTTCAACGACGCTGCTCGTTCGAACCAGAGTCACCGGCTCTTCGGGCGCCAGCTCTGGAACAGCGTCATCGTCGCCGCCGCCACGACCGTTCTTCGGTATCTTCCTGGCCTGCCACCGCCGGCCTACGCCTTCAGCCGCTTCCGCTTCCCGGGGCGGACCGGCCGGCCTGATGTCCTTCCTGGTCACCCAGATGTTCCCCGGCACGCTGATGATGATCCCCCTCGTCATCCTGCATCGTCAAGCTGGCTGGGGCTCCTGGACTGACCTGGCTCGGGCTGGTCCTCGTCTACTCGACGACGTCCATCCCGTTCTGCGTCTGGATGCTCAAGGGCTACTTCGACACCATCCCGAAGGAGCTGGAGGAGGCGGCGCTGATCGACGGCGCCTCGCGGACCCGGATCTTCTATGACGATCATCCTGCCGCTGGCCAAGCCGGCCCTCGCGGTCACCGCGCTCTTCTCCTTCATGACCGCCTGGAACGAGTTCATCCTCGCCGCCACGTTCATGAACACGCGAGCTCAGCTACACCCTGCCGGTGGCGCTGCGCAATCTTCGTGGGCAGCTTCGCCCAGCGACTGGGGATTCTTCGCGGCCGGCGCCATCCTGGTCTCCATCCCCGTCATGGCGCTCTTCTTCGTGCTCCAGAAGTACCTGGTCGCCGGCCTGACCGCCGGCAGCGTCAAAGGTTAAAAGGAGGAATCATGATAAAAAAGAAAGTCGGACTATTCCTGGTCTTGGCCGTGCTGATCCTGTTCATGCCCGCGCTGGCCCAGAAGGAGATCTCCTTCAAGGACCCGCAGGGCGATGACAACGGCGACGGCAAATTCACGTATCCGACCAACCCGGTCTACAAGCCGGGCTCCTTCGATATCACGGATTTCACCGTGGTGGACAAGGGCGGCACGGTCGAGCTGACCGTGGGCGTCGGGGCCGGGCTGGAGAACCCCTGGAACATGGCCAGCGGCTTCAGCGTCCAGGAGGCTTTTGTCTTCATCGACATGGACGGCAAGCCGGGCAGCGGCCACCGCATGGCGCTGCCGGGACTGAACGCCGAGTTCATGCCCGGCAGTTACTGGGAGAAGGCGGTCATCCTCGAGCCCGCAGCCGATCTCGCGGGTCAAGACCGAGGTCAAGATGAAGGCGGGCGACATGGAAAAGGACATCATCGTGCCGCTCAGTGTCACCCCGCACGGAAAGAGCTTCACGGCCATCATCAAGAAGGAGGACCTCGGCGCCGACGTCAGCGAGGACTGGGGCTGGCAGGTGCTGATGACCTCCAACGAGGGATTCCCGGAAGGGAACTCGATCCTGGTGCGCAAGGTCAACGAGTATGAGGGCCAGCATCGCTTCGGGGGCGGCAGCGACTACGACGGCGACCCCAACTTCATGGACATGCTGGTCCCGCCGGGCAAGGGGGGCAAGGATGAGATCGACCTGCAGCACAAGATCATGTCGGCCTGGGTGAGCGGCGACGATCCCGCCCAGTACGTCTACGTCAAGCTGCCCATGGTCTACCTGCACAAGGCCTTGGAAGAGGCGGCGGCTCCCGCCGAAACGCCGGCGCCGGCAGCGCCCGTCGCGCCCGCCGCACCCGTCGCGGGCAGCACGGTCAAAATCGACAAATATCCCCTCAAGATCAACGGGCAGCTGTTCATCAATTTCCTGCACGAGAACGACGCCACCCAGGGCACCAACCACACCCACGGCCACAACGGCGTCGCTCCCGAGCTGCAGCTCGACCTGCTGGCCAAGGTGTCCAGCAACATCGAGGTCGGCGCCCGCGTCCAGAGCCGCTACCGGGAAAACTACTGGGCCACCTACTGGGACATGGGCGTCCATGACGGCCTCGTCGAGCGCCCCGGGTTGATCAAGCTCCGCGGTTCCTGGGTCGACGTGCGCACGCCCGACTGGCTGAAGGGCATCGTCGACAAGATCCACATCGGTTCCAGCGACCTGGCCATGTTCAGCCCCTACACCATCGGCCGGCTGCGCTACATCGACCGCGACAACGCCGCCGGGCTCTTCTTGAGCGCCAAGCCCGCCAAGACGTTCAGTTACGACCTGGCGCGCATCAGCCTGCCGCGGCTTTGGGCCGGTCCGGGCTGGACAACGGCCGGCACCGACCCTGAACACCAGCTTTACATCAACAAGGACTACGCCTTCGCCGGCAGGATCAACTTCAAGCCCAGCAACAAGTATGACGTCCGCGTCATCGCCTACCACACCAGCGACCTGGAAGCCGATCCCGCCGATACGAACTCGCGCGACGGCATCGCTTCCAAGGACCGCTTCGAAAGCACCATCTATTCGGCGGAGTTCGACATCAACCCAGTCGGCTTCCTGCAGCTTTCCGGCGTGTTCGCCCACGCCGCGACCATTTACAAGGCGGCGAACTACACCATCGACTTCGGCGGCTGGAACAGCATGCCGGCCAAGGACTGCAAGGACAGCATGTTCAAGCTGACCGCCCTGCTGCAGGACCCGCTCAAGGTCGGCCTGAATTTCGGGTTGGAGTATTTCAATATCGGCTCCGACTACATCTCCATCATGGCCTCGCGCCGCGAGCAGGACCAGCTGATCACCGAAGGCTTCGAGGGCGACGATGTCGTGGGCCGCATGAACGCCTGGAGCGCCGGCGAATGGTGGCGCTTCACCCAGGACTGGATCGGCTACGAGGGCAATTACGGCCAGACCGTTTCCTCGATCCCCGACAACGGCGAGACCCAGTTCGACGAGATGCCCTACCAGAGCATCATCGGCTGGAAAGGATTCACCGGAACCGTAAGCTACAGCAAGAGCGGCCTGGACTTGGCGGCGGAAGCCACCGGCATCGGCTACAACTCCAACATGCAGGGACGGGACATGACCATCTACCCGGTCAACGCCATGATCTGGAACCAGGACCAGGACCGCAGCTCCTTCATCGGCCTGATCCGTTTCAAGTACGCCTTCACGTTCAAGAAGTCATTCGACGTCTCCGGCAAGATCAAGCTGATCGACGACAAGGACAACGCCAAGCTCGGCGACCCCAGCGACGACTACAAGAGCAAGAAGTGGATCTATGACATCGGTCTGGGCTGCCAGGTCACCGACGAGATCTACGCCAAGGTGGGCTACTGGCTCGCCAGCGACGGCATCACCTACGGCGGCGCCGATCTCTCCAGCGATAAGAACAAGCTGTATGTCATCGCCAAGACACAGTTCGGCGGCATGGAGGTCGGGTATATCTTCGACTATGCCTGGGGCAACGACTGGATCGGCGGCGTCCACTACACCGACTTCAAGGTGGTCCGTTCCCGGGCCTACGTGATCGTCAAGTTCTGAGTTTTCCCTGAGGGGGCGGGGCCGCTCCGCGGCCGCCCCCCTTCTCTTTCTGCCCGGCGGTCGTTCCCGACCCCTGGGCCGGTCCTTGAGCCCCGGTTGTGAAAATACGACATTGAGTATATTCTGCTAAAAAGATGAACCTTTTCCGTAAAAAATCTTCTAAACAGGTGATGGAGCAAAACGAGCGGTTATCCGTGCCAGCGCTGCAGCGCGGGGACCCTGACGCCGTCGCCGCGATGATGGACGCCTTCGGCGACCGCCTGCTGCGGGCGGCTTTCTGCCTTTGCCGCGACCGCAGCCAGGCCCAGGACCTGGTGCAGGAGACCTTCTGCCGCGCCATACCGGGACTGAAGGGCTTCCGCGGCGACAGCCTCCTGTACACCTGGCTCTACAGCGTGATGCGCCATTTGTTCATCAGCCAGGCGCGCCGGCAGCGACCGCTTTTTTCGCTCGCCGACGTGCCCGACCTGGCGGCCGACGATCCGGGCCCCGAGGGGCGCGCCGCCGCGGAGAGCGACCGTGACTGCATGGCCGATGTCCTGGCCGCGCTTGCCGGCCAAGCACCGGGAGATACTCCTGCTGCGCTTCGGAGAGGAGATGAAGCTCAACGAGATCGCCGAACTGCTGGCGATCGCCCCGGGAACGGTCAAATCGCGGCTGCACCAGGCCCTGAAGAGCGTGCGCAAGAAGATGCCGCTGGATTGGCATCCGGCCGCCGGCCGGGAGGAAGCCTATGAAATGTGAACGATTTCGGGACGAATTGGAGGACTGGCTGGACGGCGGGCTGAACGCGGACGAACGCGCCGGCCTGGAACGGCACGTCGGCGACTGCCCGGGCTGCGCGCAGCACCTCTCCCAGCGGCGGGCGCTGGGCGCCGCCCTGAAAAAAACGTTTCGCGGCATGGGCTCCGAGCTGCATTTTCAGCCCCGGCCCCTTTCCCGGCGGCCGGTCGAGCCGCGGCCGGCTGGCTCTGTGAGCGGCCGACCCCTTGGGGGACCGGCCCTGCGGCGGCCGTGGTTCCGCCCGCCCCTGAGCGCGGTCACGGCGCTGGCGGCCGTCATGATCATCGCCCTGATGTTCCTTTTCCATCCCTGGACGAAAACGCGGCCCGGCGCCGCTCCCGGGCCAAGGCCGATCGCGGAAATCACGGTCAGCGACAGCCTGGACATCACCGACGAAACCATCATTACCGGCTGCACTTCCGGTATCTGCTACAGCATCGACATGCAGATCTCTGCCATCGAGATAAACGATCCAGCATGAACGGGACGAACCGCTTTGACGAGGAGAGGAAAATGAAAAGAACATTGTTGATCTTCACGATGCTGTGGGTGCTGGTGCTGAGTGGTTGGCTGCTGGCCGAGGACGCGGTGCGCATCGACGCCCAGAAACGTCCCAAGATAATCAGTCAGGTGAAGCCGGTCTACCCCGAGGAAGCGAGGAAACTGGGGCTCCAGGGCGTCGTCGAGTTGGAAGCCACCATCAACCGCGCCGGCAACGTCATCGCCGTCAAGGTCCTGCCCGCCCCGGCGCCCCAGCCGCTGTTGGCGGCGGCGGCGGTCGCGGCGGTGCGGCAATGGAAATACGCGCCCTACGTGATCAACGGCAAGGCCAAGGCGGTGATCTTTACCGTGACCATCACCTTCGCCCTGGGCGATAAAAAAGCGGACAACCCGGCTGAAAAAACGTTCGCCGAACGCCCCAAGCGGATATCCGACGTGAAACCGGTCTACCCGGAAGAGGCCCTTAAGCAGGGGATCCAGGGGGTGGTCATCGTCGAAGCCACCATCGATGAAAAAGGCGACGTGGTCGCCGCCAGGGCGCTGCCCGGCAAGAATCCCCAGCCGCTGCTCGAGGCAGCGGCGCTGACAGCGGTCAGGCAGTGGAAGTTCGAGCCCGTCATCAAAAGGACGGCAAGGCCCACACGTTCACCTTCACCGTGACCATCAATTTCGCCCTGAAGTGACGGGCGGAAGATAATAAGAAACCCGCTGCCCGGAAGGCGTCAGCCCAGGCGCTGGATAAATTCGATATACTCGGGCCGGGGAGCGGGGATGAATACTCCCAGGTGCTTGACGGTCTCCGGCTCCAGGCCGAGGACTTCGCTGTTCCAGCAGACGATGCCCAGCATGCTGATCACCTGGCCGGCGAGGGTGAGCACCAGCTTGATCTCGTGGTTGATGGGCACGATCTGGCTTTCGGCATGGATGCGCATGCCGTGCGGCGATACGTTGAGCGTGCAGCCCGGGCAGTAGGTGTCGTTGCCGCCGTACATCAGCTCGAGGCAATGCGCGGTGCGATTCTCATGGCGATTTTCCACGGGCAGGTTCCTCCGCTACGAAAAAATTGAAAATGGATTATACACGGAAAGCGGTCAATTGGGAAGTCGCTCAAGGGTGCGCGGCGACGTCGCGGGCGAAATTCTTCATCACCCAGAGGTGGGCCCTGGCCTGGGTCAGGTTGTATATCGGCCAGGGGAGGGTGGGCCGGTAGTCATGGATGGCCACCAGGGCGGCGCTGCCGGCGAGAACTTCGCGAAACTCCAGCCGCGGCCGCCGCGTCAGCGACCGGGAGCTTTTCGCCAGGATGCCGCCGCTGATGTAAAAGAGCTGACGGTGGGAGGCCGCGCTGCGTTCGCCGGCAAAACTCAGTTCCAGGAGGGTGAAGCGCAAAAGGCGGCTGCGGATGACCAGGTTGCCCGCGGCGTCGGTGTCGGCGCGGAGCAGGACGCGGAAAAAATGCGGCAGCCAGGCGGTATAGCGCAGGGCCAGCCAGCGGGCGGTCTTGCCCGGGGGCAGCGGGATCCTCTGCACCGAACGGACGATGCTGCGCCCGGCGTCCGGGATCCTGCGCTTCGCCTTGGCCAGGTCGGCGTGGATGGCGCGAAAACCGTTCCCCTGCTTTTCCTCGGCCAGGGAATCGCCGACCGCCTGCGCGAACGGGATCCCGGGCACGCCCGCCCGCCCCTGGAAGTCCAGGTCCCTGGCCACCAACGAATGCTTCAGGCTTTCCACCAGTGGCGAGACCAGCTGGCGCGGAAAACCGCTGACCAGGGTCAGGATGGTCTTGGAGATGCCGAGCAGGCTGAACGGGACGCGGATGAACAAGCGCTTCAGGTGGAGCAGGGAAGCGCTGCGGCGCAGCATCTCGCGATAGGTCATGATGTCGCTGCCCCCGATATCGTGGCTTTGGCTGCCCGCCTCCGGATGTTCCAGGGCATAACGCAGGAGGCGGATGGTGTCGGACAGCGCCACCGGCTGGATCAGCGAATCCGACCATGCCGGGCAGACGACCAGGGCAAGCGCTCCAGCAGGCTGCGGAACATGCCGTAGGATGAACTGCGCAGGCCGATGATGATCCCGGCCCGCAGGGTGGTCACCGGCACGCCGTAGGCGCCCAGGGTCGACTCCACTTCCCGGCGGCTCAGGATGTGTCGGGAGAGGTCGGGCTGGTCGGGGATCATGCCGCCGAGGTAGATGATGCGGCGAACGCCGACCCTGGCGGCCGCCCGGGCGAAGTTATCGGCGGAGATCAGGTCGAGGTCCTGGAATGTCCCTTGCGTGAGCCGCGCCGACGGCAGCATGGAGTGCACCAGGTAGAACGCGGCCTCGGCGCCGACCAGCGCCCGCTCGCATTCGAACAGGGAAAAAAGGTCGCACGTGCGCCATTCCACTCCGCCGTCGCCGGGGAACGGGCCGCTTCTCCGGCTGAAGGCGATGACCCGGAAAGCGGGGGCGAGTTCACGGCACAGGGCGGAGCCGATGAAGCCGCCGGCGCCGGCGATGGCCACGGTTGGTTTGGCAGTGTTGGTCATGATGAATGGATTTTGCGAACGGGGGATATTGTAGGCAATGCGCCGGGAAAAAAGCAATTTGTCCGCGCTGCCGCCATATCCCGGCCGGCGCCGGGTGCGCCCGACGGGGAATTGATGTATAATCGTGGCCGATGGACAAGAAGAAAAGCCCTTCCCACCTGTCGCCGCTGGCGGCGCCGGTGGGATTTTTCGATTCCGGGGTCGGCGGCCTGTCGGTCCTGATCGCCGCCCGCCGCATCCTGCCGTTCGAGAACCTGGCCTATTTCGCCGATTCGGCCCATTGCCCCTACGGCAGCAAGAGCGGCGACTTCGTCCGCCAGCGGTCCCTGGCCATCAGCCGCTTCCTGCTGGACCGGGGAGCCAAGGCCATCGTCGTGGCCTGCAACTCGGCCAGCGAGGCGGCGCTGGAGTTCCTGCGCCAGACCTTCCCCGGGCTGGAGATCGTCGGCGTCGAGCCGGCGGTCAAGGTGGCGCAAAACCTGAGCCGCAACCAGCGGATCGGCGTCCTGGGCACGGCCCTGACCCTGAAGGGCGGGCGCTTCTCGCGGCTGCTGGAAAATTTTTCCTCGGGCGCGGAGGTCTATACGCAGCCGGTGTCGGGCCTGGTGGAGCTGATCGAGGCCGGCCGCTTCGACGACCCGCTGCTGGCGGCCACCTTAAAAAAAAACCTGCGGCCGCTGCTGGCCAAGGACATCGACACCCTGGTGCTCGGCTGCACCCATTACCCCATCATCCGCGAACGCATTGCCGCTCTCTGCGGCCCGCGCGTCAAGGTGATCGATACCGGCGAACCGGTGGCGCGCCAGCTGCGGCGACGGCTGGCGGCGCAAGGGCTGCTCAACCCCGGCCCCGGCGCCGGCCGGGTGGACTGTTTCAGCAGCGGCGACGTCGAACCGGTCTCCCCGGTGCTGCGCGCCATCATGGCCGACCCGGCGCTGGCGGTTTCGCGGAGCTCCAGTTAATAACCTTCCCGGCGTTGCCGATCGTACGCCGCCGGCCGCCCGGCTTGATTTCTTGCCGTGCTTGGGCTATATTGCCGTCATGAAAGCCTGTGGAACGAGGTGAGGGGAAACATGAAAAAATGGACCGCGGTTCTGACCTCATTGCTGCTGCTGGCCGCCCTGGGCGGGGCGCTGCGCGCTGAACGGTTCAGCGACAAGGCCGGAGGCGTTTCGCTCTGGCTGCCCGACGACTGGGAGATCGACAGCGATCAGGAAAACGGCTATATGAGCGCCGATGCCCCGGAAAACGATTCGTTCTGCGTTCTGCGGACGCTGGACGTGGATGACCTGGATGCCGCCCTGGAGATCTATAAAGACGCCCTGTCGGAGGAGATCGACGATTTTGCCAGCATCAGCGGGGACGAGAAAGGGGAGATCAACGGCATGGCGAGCGTTACCATCACCGGCGAGGGACAACGCGACGACGCGGAATGGTCGGTGCGGGTCACGATCATCGCCTCCGGGGAAGCGGTGCTGCTGCTCGTGATCGGCTGGGAACAGGCCAAAGATACCACCTTCGCCCCGCTGGCGGGGGAGATCGTCAACAGCATCAAAAAACTCAAGTGATCCGCCGCGGCCGATGAAGCGCCGACGGAACGTGGAGGCGAAGGGACATTCATGAGGATCTTGCCGGTATCTTCGGGAAAAGGCGGCGTAGGCAAGACGACCTTCGCCCTGAATTTCGCCCTGGCCCTGGCCAAGACGCACAAGACCATCCTCCTCGACCTGGACACCGGGACCTCCAGCCTGCGCAATTTCCTGGACGTCAAGGTCAACCGGGACCTTTTCCACTTTCTGAAAAAAGGCGCGGCGCTGCAGGAGTGCTGCGAGGTCATGCCCGCGCAGATGGACCCGGACCGGGCCTTCGCCAATTTCAGTTTCATCGCCTCGCCGCACGGTTTTGTCAGCGACATCGTCAACTTCAGCCCCGAGGTCAAGGAAAAGCTGATCGCGGGCATCAACGGCCTGCAGGCCGATTACCTGGTCATCGACATGAAGGCCGGCCTCGACCACAACGTCCTGGACTTCCTGCCCCTCTCCAACAGCGGCATCATCCTCTTCACCCCGCGCCTGAAGGCGGCCACGCACACCGCGGCGGCGCTGGCCAAGGCCATCCTTTTCCGCATGCTGGATATTATGCTGCGCTCGCCCCTGTTGCTGGAACGGTCCGGACAGGGCCCCGACGATCCCCAGGCTCCGGTTTTCCAGCGCCTGCGCGCTTTCCTGGAAAGCGACGGGGACGCCGCCGGCGAGAACCTGGACGACCTGGTCGGCGAGGCGGCGGCGCAGTTCCCCGGGGACAATTTCATCAGGGTTTTTCGCTATTACGTGGAGAACTACAAGGTCTACTATGTGTTGAACCAGTTCAATAGCGTGGCCGAGTCGGTGGAGAACTCGATCAAGCCCTTCGTCGAGGAGATCTTCCGCCGCGCCTCCTCGCGCGTGACCTTCCATAACCTGGGCTGGGTGGTGGAGGATGAGCAGGTCCGCCGCTCCGGCGAATCCGGGGTTCCCTACCTGGTGCGCCGCCATTACCAGAAAAAAAAGGCCGTCGCCCCCGCCCGCGACGTGGACGTCCAGCTGCGCGAGCTCTTCGGCCTCGGGCACAAGAAACCCCCGGCGGAACGCAAGCAGGACCTGTCCCGCGAGTTGAGCAGCCAGCTGGACCTGCTGCGCAAAATCTATGTCTTCAACGCCGGCAAGGACCCCGAGACCAACCTGGAATTCATCGCCGCCCGGGTCCGGGACCTCTCCGACAACTCGGCCCACCAGTTCGGCATGAAAAAGATCTTCTCGGTGCCGGAATTCCTGGAGCGCTTCCAGTCCCGCTTGCAGTAATCCTCCCGGGCACTTTCCCCGGAACGGGTTTTGCCGGAGCGCGGATCATCCCGGGGCGAAAACTGTGTTATACTACCCTTCAATGGCGCGCAAAAAATGGATCTGGCTCTTCCTCGGCTTGGCGGCGGCGGGGATCTCGTCCCTGCTGCTGGTCCATCTCCGCCCGGAAAAAGAGCGGCCCGTCCCATCCCTGCTCAGCCGGCCGTTGCGCGTTGACGCCGCATTGTTCGCCGGGGCCTGGCAAAGCGTCGCCGCCCAGCGGGGAGCTGGCGAAGACCTTTTTCCCTGACCGGGTGAACCGCTTTTTCCCGGCCCAGGCGCCCCATTGCCGGGTGAAGTACCAGGGGGTCAGCTACCAGGCCCTGCTGGCGCCGGCGGGCAGCCGCATCGAGCTCGAATTGGCGGCCGAGATAGGCGACCAGCTGGCTTTCTCCATTTTCAATCCCGGGAGCCGGCCCCTTAAATTTTTGGTGAAAGCGGGACTCCCGGGGAGAGAAAAGCTGCTGTTCCGCGGCGCGGTCCGCGGGCGGATCGGCAAGGTCGAAAAAGTCCTTTTGCGGCGGGCCGGAAAAAAGAACGTCCGCTTGATCCTGGAGACCCAGGGGCAGGGAGTGGGGGCGTGGATCAACCCCTGCCAGCTGCAGGAGCGACCCCGCCCCGGACCGTGCTGATCCTCATGCTGGATACCCTGCGGGCCGATCATGTTTCGACATACGGATATAAGCGCTCGACCACCCCGGCCCTCGACGCGCTGGCCAAGGGCAGCCTCGTGTTCAGCCGCGCTTTTTCCCCTTCCTCCTGGACGCTGCCGGCCCATGTCTCCTTTTTCAGCGGCCGCGATGTCCTGGGCCACGGGGTCGTCGCGCCCGAATCCCTGATCCCGGCCGATCTGCCGCTCCTGGCCGAGACCATGGAGAAAGACGGGTTCGTCACCCTGGCCCAGACCGGCGGCGGTTTTCTCGACGACCGCTACGGTTTTTACCGGGGTTTTCAAAGCTATACCAGCCGCGCCAAGGATGTCTTCCAGCGGGATGCCGCCGGGCTGCTGTACCGTTCCTTCATGGAAGACGCGGCCGATTTTTCCGGGCAGGATCTTTTCATCTTTTTGCACACCTACCAGATGCATGCTCCATACAAGGCCCCCGACCCGTATTTCAGGGCGTTCAACCCCGGGCTGGACATCAAGCTGCAGGGGGTCGGCGACGACCTGCATTCGCTGCGCGGCTTGCCACCCTCCCTGCCGCCGGCCGCCGCCGCCGAGCGGCAGAAACTCGTCGACCTCTATGACGCTTCCATCCTCTACAGCGACCAGGAATTGCTCAAGCCCCTGCTGGCATACCTGCGCGGCAGCGGCCGTTTCTCCGAGGCGATGGTGATCGTGCTTTCCGACCACGGCGAGGAATTTTACGACCACGGCGATTGGGAGCACGGCCACACCCTTTACCAGGAGCTCACCCGCATCCCGCTGGTGGTCAAGCTCCCCGGGCAGACCCGCGGGGAGACGCGCCGCCAGCTGTTTTCCCTCAGCGAGGTCGCCGGCATGATCAAGGCGCAATACGGCTTGCCCGCCGACGCCCCGCCACCGCGGGGCGGCGAGCCCGGGATGGGCAGCGGGTTTTGGAACTGTCCCTGCCGGTGAGCCCGTTCCACAGCGGTTTGCTCGGCAAGGTCTCCTTTGTGGGCGCCGACAGCCAATATATCCACAATTTTCTGCCGCCTCCGGCCGCCGTCGCAACTTCCCGTCCCCGCAGCCGGCGGCCAGCGGCGACGAATGGTTCACCCTGCCGGATTCGCCCGGTCACGGCCGGCGAACCCTTTTCCCCGTCGCCGGCGTTCCATTCCCGCTACAAAAAAATGCTCGCCGACTACATCCGCCGGCTCAAGGGCCTGAAAAAGAACCGCGGCCAACTCGATCCGGAGTTGATGGAAAAACTCAAGGCTCTGGGCTACCTCAACAACTGAATCGTTTCGCGGGCGGCCCGGCGGAATTTTGCCGCCCGGCGCCTCGCCCGGCGATCGCCATCCGGGAAACGTCCCGCCAAACCCTGGAAAGGCGCCTGCGCGCTGAATTGACGGTCGCTGGCCGGGATGCTATAATAGGGCCCTTCTCCTGGAGGAATTCATGAAGCGTTGGAAATTGCTGTTCACGATCTTTACCGTCACGTTCACCACGATGCTGGCTGAAGTGCTCCTGACCCGCGTTTTTTCCGTGATCTATTTCGGGCAATTCGCGTTCCTCATCATCTCCCTGGCCCTTTTCGGATACGGCCTGAGCGGCGTCTTCCTGGCCCTGCGCAAGCTCTCCGAGCGCAAGGACCAGGCGACCCTGCTCTCCCGCTTTCTCCTGCTCTTCATCATTTCCTTTCCCCTGGCCTACAAGGCCACCCTGGTGCTGACGATCGACTTCCTCCATCTTTTTTCCCCCTTTCACAACTTCCTCTTCCTGGTCCTCAACTTCCTGATCCTCCTGCTGCCTTTCTTTTTCGGGGGCGTGGTGCTGGCCCTGCTCTTTTCCGCTTATTCCGAGAGCATCGGCCGCCTTTATTTCGTCGACCTGGTGGGGGCCAGCCTCGGTTCCCTGGCCATCATCCCGCTCATCCCCTGGCTGGGCCCGAACCGGATACTGATCCTGCTCTTCTGCCTCCTCGCCGTGGCCTGGTTCTTCGTGGCCACCGGGCGCCGGATCTTCCGCTTCGCGGTCTTCGCTTTGCTCATCGCCGCTTTCACCGCCGCCTTCCTGAACGAAGCCAGGGTTTTTCCCATCGTCCCGGCGCTGGCATCCAACAAGCGCCAGTACAACGCCCAATTCAGCAGGAAGCGCATCGAATTCAGCAAGTGGAGCACGATCGACCGCATCGAAGTGGCCCCGTGGCTCAAGGTGCGCAAGGTCATCTGGATCAACGGCGGCACCATGCAATCGTTCATCCGGACGTTCGACGGCAACCTCGCCGGCCTGAAGAAGATCGAATGGGACCCGGCGTCGCTGCCCTACCAGGTCGCCCGCAACGGTTCCGCGGTCATCATCGGTTCGGCCGGCGGCTACGAGGTCATGTGCGCCCTTTCCCACGGTTTCCAGCAGATCGTGGCCATCGAGATGGACCCGGTCATCTGCGAGATCCTCAAGAACGAGTACGCGGACTACACCGGGCGGATCTTTTATCTGCCGCAGGTCACCCTGCTCGCCGACGAGGGGCGGAGCGCCCTCAAGCGCATGAAGCGCAAGTTCGACGTCATCCAGATGGTCAATTCGCACAACGCCGACTCGCTCCTTTCGGGCGCCCTGAGCATCTCCGAGACGTATATCTACACGGTGGAAAGCTTCAAGGACTACTGGGAGCACCTGCAGCCCGACGGGTCTGGTCTACATCGTGCACTGGAATGGCGAGCGGCTGTTCGCGACGGCCCTCCAGGCCTTGAAGGAGATGGGGGTTGAGCGCCCGGAGGAGAAGTTCTTCGTCGTGCAGAATCCCGGCGGCTTCAACTACTTTTTCCTGAAGAAGGGCGCCTTCACCGCCCGGGACTACGACATACTCAAGGGCTCCGCCAGGAAGACCGAATATATCGTCTATTCGCCCGACCTGCGGCTGGACAATCTCTTCTACCGCATGATGGCCGACCTGGACGGGACGGTGCGCGGGTCGTCGGTGAATTTCGCCCCGGTCTACGACGATTCCCCCTATTTCAACCAGCCGAACCGCATCGGCCAGTTCCGTTTCAAAAACATGCAGATCCGCGGGCTGGGGGAAAGGGTCGTCAGCTCCGCGCTCATCTATTCCAACTCCATCTATCTTTCCATCCTCGTCCTTTCCCTGCTCTTTTCCGTCCTGTTCATCTACCTGCCCCTGCGCCGCAAGCGCTCGGACCCCGGGCAGAAGCCCCTGGTCTTCTATTTCTTTTTCATCGGCCTGGCCTTCATCATGGTCGAGATCATTTTCATCAAGATCTTCCAGCTCTTTCTCGGCAGCCCCGCCATTTCGATCTCGATCATCATTTTCTCCCTGCTGGTCTCTTCCGGCATCGGCAGCCTGCTGACGGCGCGCCTGGTGCGCCCGTTCGGCAAGCGCATGATCCCCGCCTTCGCCCTTTTCCTGGCCGCTCTGTTCACGCTGTACGGCTTCACCCTTTTCCATATTCTCAATGGGCTCATGTTCCTGAGCTTCCCGTCGCGGGTGCTGGTTTCCTTCCTGCTGATCTCCCTGGCGGGTTTCTTCATGGGGGCGTTTTTCCCCGAAGGGATCCGCCGGCTGGGAGCGCAGGACAAGGCCATGATCGGCTGGGCGTGGGGGGCGAACTCGTTCGCCACCGTCGTCGGCTCGATCATGTCGGTGATCGTCTCCATCAACTGGAATTTCACGACGGTGCTGATACTGGCCGCCCTGTCCTACCTGGTCGCCGCCTTTTTCAGCACCCGGACGGGAAAAGAGGCGACGGCGCGCTAAGGCAAGACGGCTTTATTTCGGCACGCGATATAGCGACAGGGTCGTGTCCCAAACCTTGAAAACGTGAACGCGCCGGAAAGTGGCGGCGATCTTCGGGAAGCGGCGCCGGATCCAGCCCATTTCGGCGTCCCCGAAGCGGTCCAGGACCAGGACGTAGTCGGGCGCGTAGCGCGTGAAGGGATCACGGTCGTTGAACCAGTTCTCGTAGGCCAGGATGGACCGGAAACGGGTCCCCAGGGTCAGCCTGGGCGCTTCCTGGCCCATGACCACCGACCCGGCGGGCAGCGTTTCCATGAAGCTCGAGGCGGCCTGCAAACGATAGGACGGTTTGCGGATGAACTGCGCCTCGTAGAGGAACAGCGAACAACCCAGCATCACCGCCAGCACCGCCGCCGCTGCCGCCCTCTTCCATGCCGGTGCGGTGGCGGCGACGTAAAGCACGATCCCGGCCGGGGACAGATAAACGAGCAGGCGCAGGACCAGCGGGAAAACCAGGAAGGGGGAAGGGGAGGCCGCCAGGGAGCGGAAGAACGGAAGAAACAGCATGGCGGGAAGAATGGCCAGCGGCCAGAACAGGCGGCTTTGGGAACGGATCCAGTCCCGGTCCCTGACCAGCAGCGACACGGCGATGTAAATGGCGGGAAGCAGGGGCAGGTAATAGCGCAGGGGGCGGTAATTCAGCAGCCCCATGGAGAGGATCGCGCCGGCGATCCAGAAGAAGACGAAAACGTCGACTCCCTGCGGCGGGCCGGACTTCCGCGCCCGCGCCGCCTTCAATAGCGCCCAGGCCCCGAAAAGGACCAGGAGCACGCCCGCCACCGGCATCAACTGCAGGTAGCGCGGCAAAGGGTGGCGCAGCAGGTTGGCGAACGCCTGGCCGGCGGAGCGGGGGAGGGAGAGCATGCCCCAGCCGGAGCCGATCTTGCTGAAGGTGGAGCGGAACGGCAGGTAGATGCCCAGGAACCAGGGCACTCCCGCCGCCGAGGACGCCGCCGAGGAAGACGAGGAAATGGCGGAGATCGGAGCGCCGCCAGGCCCGGTAGACGACGGCGAGCAGGGTCGCGATCAGGAAGTAGGCGAACAGGTACTTGGAGAGGGCGGCGACCGCCGCGGTCACCCCCAGGAAAAAGACCGGCCAGCGCTTCTTTTCGGAGAGGACAAAGAGATAAAAGCCGAGCAGGAAGCAGAGGGCGGAAAAATTCTCGAGCAACCCGATGCGGTTGTACATCAGCCAGTAAAAATCGCAGGCGAAAAGGGCGGTCAGGGCCAGCGCCGGCGCGGGGTGGAGGTAGCGCCGCAGCCCGGCATGGAAGAGGAGTATCCCCAGCAGCCCGAAGAGGATGTTGACGGCCTTGACGGTGACGATGGAAATGCCGAACAGCTTGAAGGCCAGGTAATAGATCAGGGTCAGCGGCGCGTTGTAGACCAGGGGGTTCCACTCGTCGGTGATCCATTTCCCGAACAGGATCTTGTTCCTGGCGTTGTGGCAATAGATCCCCTCGTCGAAATAAATGCCGGCGCTTCCCGATATTTCCGGCAGGATGGTGGGCGGATCGGCCTTGATGTGCTGCGTCCGGAGCACCGCCGCCGCGGCGAGGACCAGTGCCAGGCCGACCCACGTTCTCCAGGCCGCGGCCGGGCGCGCGCGCCGGTTCGCATCCGCCATGTTCGCTTTCACCGCCCTGCCGTTTTCATCGCTGCGATTATAGCACAGGCCGGGATCGGCGGCGGAACTCCAGCCAGAAAAAAACGACGCCCGGGGCGGCCCGGGATTCCAGCCCGAGGTGGACCAGTTTTTTCCTGCCCAGGGAAAAATGGCTCAAGTCGCCCAGGGGGACGGAGATCCCGCTTTCCGCGTCCCGGTTTTCCGCGAGCAGCGTCCGCCTGCCGTTTTTTATGCGCAGCGCGACGCGGCCGGGATTCAGCAGGCGCAGGTCCACGCGCCCGGCGGCGCTGCCGCCCAGGTCGATGAAAAGGTCGTAGTTTTGGCCGGCGAGGACCTTGAAATCGCCCTGTTCCCGGTGGAAGGTGAAATTCCGGGAATTGCTGAAGAACGAAAGCCCGGCCTGGCTGTAGCGCGTCTGCAGCTGGACGTGCGGGATGAAGCACAGGAATACCATCAGCGGCAGGCAGAGGAAGGGGATCGCCGCGCGCGCCGCGGCGGCGGCGGCGGGCCACGAGGCGCGGGCGTAATACAGGATGAGGCCCGCGGCGAGCGCGGCCAGCCAGATCCAGTCGGGCAGGTAGCCCGCGTTCGGCTTTTTCAAAAAGGACGGGAAAACGGCGGCCAGGCCGACGGCCTTGCTGCCCAGGAAGAGCAGCAGGGATGAGGCGCGCTCGCTGACCTCCCGGGTCACCGGCTGGTACAGGAAAAGGGGGTAATAGAAGATCCAGACCGTGGCGAAGCCGGTCAGGCCGGCCAGGAAGCGGAACAGGGTTTTCCCGGTCTCTCCCGCCTGCCGGTAATAAGCGGTCAAAAAAACCGCCATGATCCAGAGGACGAAAAGGGTCGGCCGGGCCGCCGGCGAGTAACCGCCGCGCACGGTGGTAAAGGCATGGGCCAGGATATAGGAAAGGAAGATCGCGGCCAGGAGCGAAAAATCCCTGATCTTGCTCCTGATCTCCTTCTTAAAAACCAGGAACAGCAGCAAAAAGACCGGGGCATAGACCAGCAGCCCGTCGCGCTGGTCCAGGAAGAACGAGAGCAATGTTTCGATCTTGGGCTGCAGGGGGATCGAGAAAAAGTTCTTTTCCGGGGAAATGATGGCGGGGTTGAAGGATCCGTACAGCATCCTGCTGTACACCGACAGCAGCGCGGCGCTGGCGGCCTGGGGCAGCAAAAAACGGGCCAGATCGCGGATCTTTTCCTTTAGCGGCCTGTCGCCACGCCAGGTCCCGGCCACGATGGCCAGCGCCAAAATGAGCATGGGGGCCGCGTATTTGAAGTGCAGCCAGGGAATACCGGCCAGCAGCAGTCCGGCCGCCAGATAGCGCTTGCGCGGGCCGCGGGTGAAGAGATAGGCATAGATCAACAGCGTCGCCGCCGGCAGCTCGGGAAACAGATGGATGGCCTGGAAGACCAGCGGGAAGGTGACCAGGAAAAAAATGAACGGCGGGCCGTTGTTTTTTTCAGGCCAGAGCGATCTCATGACCTGGTACAGGCCGAGGGCGAAAAAGGCGTTGATCAGGGCGGCGCAAAGCCGGAAATAGAGAGCGGCGGGGATCCATCCGCCCAGCAGGTTAAAAAGGTAAAAAAACGGGACCAGCAGGAAAGAGACCCCGGGGAGATGGAAGGAACGATAACGGCCGGCGTGGACCATGCCGTGCAGCGGGATCTCCACGGGCAGGTATTTGAAATAGGTTTTGTTCTCCAGGTTGTTCTTCAGGTCGAAGTCGCGGTCATCGACCAGGCTCTGGGCGATCATGAGGTAGTGGGGCTCGTCACCCGACAGGTGGATGCCCCGGGCGTAAAAAACGGTCGCCGCCAAGGCGAAGACCAGGAAGGAAAGGAGCCATATTTGCCCGGCGCCGGCGCTTTTCAGCGAGATTTTATGCCAGGGGCCTCCGGGCGCCCTGGCCAGTGCCAGGATGTAAGCCAGCATGAAAAAACAGGCCAGGCGGATGCGAAAATCGCCTACCGACGCGTAATGAACCAGCAAAAGCGGGGAAAGCAGCATCCAGGGATAGGGGCTGGCCGTCGGAGTTTAAAAAAGCGGAATACGTATTCGCCGGCGATGACGCAGGCGCCACCGGCGAGCAACAGGAGCCCGCTGCCGTCCCCCCAGGCCCACGAAACAAAAAGCGCCAGAAGGCCGGCCGCCTCGAGAACGACTTTCCCCGCCGCCCAACGCTTCAGATCCACTGGCTGAGGTTGAGGAAGGCCTTGATCTTGAGATCGGCCTCGCGCAGGCGGGCGGACAGTATCTTGCCCAGGATCAACAGTATTTTCACGCCGCTCACGGTGTCCTTTTCCACGAAATGCAGGAAGCGGTCGCGGCCGATCTCCATGATGACGGTGTCGTTATGGGCGATGGCGGTGGCGCTGCGCGGCAAGTCCTCCAACAGGGCCATCTCGCCGAAGAGGTCGCCTTTTTTCAGGATGGTCAGCGTCTCCTCGCCGCTGACGTTGGCGCGCTGGGTGATGCGCACTTCGCCCGAGATGATCACCAGCAGCGAATTCCCCGTGTCGTTCTCCTCGAAGATGATCTCGCCCCCCTGGAAAACCCGTTCGGAAAAAAGGTAGGCCAGCTCCTTGACGGCGCCGTAGCTCAGCTCGCAGAAAATTCTGAGGTTTTTCAGGATCTCGATGATGATGTCTTTGTCGGGATTCATGGAAGCCATTTTAGCATAATCGCGCCGCCGGGAACAAATGGCGGCGGGGGCGCATCAGCCGGCGGGAGCGCGCAACCCGACCAACCCCTCGCGGATATAATCTTTCAGGAACTGGTACACCTCGGGGTGGGAAAAATGCAGGTCGCCCACCTGGCGGCGGACGTCGGCGCTGGCCAGCGAAAATTCCCCGCGTTCATTGCGGTAGCAAAAGCGGAGGTCGACCTGGTCCAGGCTGACCAGCAGCGACAGCATGGTTTCTCCCAGGTCGCCCAGGGGGGGGCAATCCACGTGGCTGCGCTGCAGCCGCGCCCTGACCCGCGTGCCCTGCCCCGGACGGCTGGCGATGCGGAAATCGCCGCGGCACGCCTCGGCGGTCGCCTTGAGCAGCGGGATGCCCAGGCCGACTTTCTTGAAGCTCTTGCTGGTGAAAAACGGGTCCTGGACCTTGAGCAGGGTCGTGCGGTCCATGCCCCGCCCGTCGTCGGCCACCTCCAGGGTCAGGCTGTCCGCGGCGGCCTGCTCAGCGACGCTCACGCGGATGGTGCGGGCGCCGGCGGCGACGGAATTCTGCACCAGGTCGACCAGGTGAAAGCAGAGGTCTTCAACCATGGCTGCCCGGGTAGACGACCTGGAAGGCCCCTGACCTGGCGGCGGCGGCCAGCGCCGGCAGCGAGGTCGATGGCGATTCGAAAATGGCGTGCGCCCTGCCGATATCCTTCAAGTAATGGGCATCCGAGTTGCTGAGCAGGGGATGGCGCTTGAGGCCGGGAAAATCCTTCAGGACCTGCGGGATCGGCGACGCATAGGAAATTTCCAGCAGCGAATCCTCCAGCTCGGCCGGGACCATGCCCAGGTTGACCAGCAGGCCGTAGGGCGGGGCTTCCACGTGGGAGGGGATGCTGACGCCGCCGTGGGCCCGGACCAGGGCGAGCAGTTTCACCAGCGGCAGGTCCAGGGCGTTGAGCAGGAGTTTTTTCTCCTGGCGGACGATGTTGTCCTCTTCGTCGACCACGACCTGGTCGCCGAAGTAGTCGGGGTTGTTGTCCACGTCTGGCAGCAGGGAATAGATGATCCCATTGAAATGTTCGGCCTGGCGGCGGTCCTCGAACAGGCACAGCACGTGGATGTCCTCGCTGGTCTGGGCTTCCATGCCCAGCAGGACCTTGACACCGGCTTTTTCCCCCAGCCCCGCTGCGGTGAAGCCGTTCAAAACGCTGTTGTGATCGGTCACGGCGATGACGTCCAGGGCAAGCTCCCTGGCCCGGCGCACGATCGCCGACGGCGACATCTCCAGCGAGGCGCAGGGGGACAGGGCGGAATGGATGTGCAGGTCGGCAGCGATTCTCATGGCTGGCCATCATCATAGAAAAATAGCGCCCGCGTGTCAACCGCGGGGAAGGCGGACGGCGGGACGGCGAGGCCGCTCAGTAGGACAGCTGGATGCAGGCTTGCACTCCCAGCAGGCGCTCGTCGGCGACGGGGGGCTTGGCGTCGAAATAAGGGGAGAAAAAGCGGTCGCTCTTGATCTTGATGTGGTAGAGGTAGCGGTTGTCGATGCGCAGGCCGGGGATCTTGCCGAAGGTGACCAGGCGGACGTCGCCCGGCCCGATGAAGACTTTCTGCTTCTTATGCTCGACCTGCAGGAAAACCCGGTTCGCCAGCGGGATGTTCTTCAACTGCAGGGAAAAGGTCTTCACGGCCCGCGGCGCCAGCAGGAACAGCTCCAGCTCCCGGTCGGCGTAGGTCCAGAAGGTTTCGTCCTCGAGGGGGTGATAGTTGTCGTTCAGGAAAAACAGCGTGTACTTGTCGCCGATGTTCCTGTTGAACGCCCGGGGATTGGTGTTGCTGGGCAGCGTGGCGTACTGCGTCTTTTCCGGCGGAAAGAATTTGGCCGGGAAGGAGATGCCGGGGAAACGCGGCTCGGCGGAGTGGTACAGGCTGTTCATGTACACCGGCGCCAAAAAGGCCACGGCGGCGAATACCGGCAGCAGCGAGAAGCGGAAGGAGCGCTCGCGGTAGCCCAGGAAGAAGAACAGGGGGAAGAGGTTGAAGAAATAGCGATTGCCCAGGGAACCGCCGCCGCCGAAGTAATTGTCCGGGGTGACCAGTATGTAAAAGAGAACGCCCAGGCCGATGGCGGCCAGCAGGAACCAGTCCTCCGTTTTCTTTTTCTGAAAAAAGAAAAGCAGGAACAGGAACAACGCCGATGGGAAATAGATGAGCATGCCGGTGAAGCGGCCGAACACGTAGTAAAAAAGGTTGAGCGCGGCCACGGCGGGGCTGAGGTAGAAGCGGCTCCAGTAGTTGTCGCTGCTCATGGGAAAGGCGCCGCTGAACGTGAAGTCGGGGCGTTCGAACGGGAAGTTGCCGTAAAAAGACCTTCTTTCGCCACCCATGTAATTGACGGTCCCGGTCTGGGCGTAACTGAAATAAAGGAGGCTGCCCAGCACCAGCAGGCAGACCAGCGCCGTGCCGAGGAATTTCTTCCAATTTTTTTGGACCAGGAGCAGCAGGAACAGGATGCCGATATGCAGGAGATTGTTGGGCTTGGAAAACACCGCCAGCGCGAAAAAAAGACCGGCCAGGCTGTTCCACGCCGGTTTCTTGAACCGGTAAAAAAAGAAGTACAGGCCGGCGAAATTGACGAAAAAGTTGAACAGATCGGCGGTGATCCACCAGATGTAGACGAAGGCGACACTGGAAAACAGGTAGATGAGGGTCAGGGAAAAGCTTTTCCCGGGGGGATGGATCTGGCGCAGCAGCAGGAAGCCCATGAGCAGGACGAAGAATACCATCAAGCCGTTGGCCAGCAGGATGCCGTGGGTGCCGAAAAGCCTGAAGAACGGGGCCGCGGCCAGCGGGTAGACGAAGGACTTGGCGAAGTAAAGGCGGCCGTCGCGGCCCTTTTTCAGGAACAGGCCCATGGGGCCGACCCAGAACGTTTCCTTGATGCGGACGATGTCGGCGCGCGTGTATTCCAGGTCGCCGTCATACGCCAGGCTTTGCAGGATGGAAAAATAGGTCGATTCGTCGGAAAAGAAACCGCCTTTCTTGGCCTTGGGCAGGTCGGTGGCGAAGGAGAAAAAGATGATGAACAGCAGGAACAGGATGAAGAAGTTTCTTATGGCTTTCGTCGTCATGTGCCTGGACATTATAACAGAATCCCGGGCAAAATAGAATGGCGGCCTGAATGCCCGGCCCTTGAATTGCGCCCGCAAATGGTATACAATCAACCTTTGCCGTCGTCCGCGCCGCGTGTTCTTCACTGCGCCCGGACCCCGTGACTACCAAAGAGGTGAATGGATGAATTTTTTCAAGAATGCCCTGAAAATGTCCCTGCTGGCGGCGGCCTGCTGCCTGCTTTTTCCGATCCGCGTCTATTCCTATATCGATCCCGGCACCGGCAGCTATATCTTCCAGATCGTCATCGCCGCCTTCGTCGCCGTCTCCTTCGCGGTCAAGGTCTACTGGCACAAGATCAAGACGTTCCTGGCCAAGCGTTTCGCGAAAAAAGAAAAATGACGCCCGCGGCGGGAACGGTCCCCGGTTCGTTCCGTGACCCCAGCGGGTTTCTTTTCTGGCACCAGGACGTGCTGTACCGCCAGGTCAACCTCGCTTACCAGGAGCATTACGACCAGCTGATCGCCTCGGGGCTCTACCGGGAGTTGCAGGCGGATGGCCTGCTGGTCGCCCATGAGGAATGCGACCTGAAACTGGCCCGCGGGCAGGAAGATGCGTACAAGATCATCCGTCCCGCCCTGGTGCCGTTCATCTCCTATCCCTACGAATGGTGCTTCAGCCAGCTCAAGGACGCCGCTCTGCTCACGCTGGCGATCCAGAAAAAGGCGCTGGAGCACGGCATGTCGCTCAAGGACGCCAGCGCCTACAACGTGCAGTTCGTGCACGGCCGCCCGCTGCTCATCGACACCCTCTCCTTTGAAAAATGCCCGGCGGGGCGCCCCTGGGTCGCCTACCGCCAGTTCTGCCAGCACTTCCTGGCGCCGCTGGCGCTGATGGCGCACCGGGACGTCCGCCTGAACCAGCTGTCGCGTCTCTACCTGGACGGCGTTCCCCTGGACCTGGCCAGCAGCCTGCTGCCCGTGGGCACGCGCTTCACCTTTTCCCTGCTTTCCCATATCCACCTGCACGCCCGCTCGCAAAAACACTACGAGGACAAGCCGGTGAAGTCGCAGCAGCGCCCCATGAGCCGCTTCGCGCTCCTGGCCCTGCTGAACAGCCTGGAAAACGCCGTCAACAAGCTGCGCTGGCAGCCGCGCGGCAGCGAATGGGCCGACTATTACGACCATACGAATTATTCCGCCCCGGCGCTGGACCTCAAGGAAAAGCTCGTGGGCGAATTCCTGGAGCGGCTCCGGCCGCGTCACGTCTGGGACATCGGGGCCAACACAGGCGTTTTCAGCCGCCTCGCCTCCGGGCGCGGCATCCCCACCGTCGCCCTGGACATCGACGCCGCCGCCGTGGAAAAAAATTACCGCCGCTGCCGCCGGGACAACGAAAAATTCCTGCTGCCGCTGGTCGGCGACATCACCAACCCCAGCCCGGGCATCGGCTGGGAGAACGGCGAGCGCATGTCGCTCCTGCAGCGCGGCCCGGTCGACACGGTCCTGGCGCTGGCGCTGGTGCATCACCTGGCCATCTCCAACAACCTGCCGCTGGCGAAGATCGCCGCCACGTTCAGCCGCCTTTGCCGGGACCTCATCCTGGAGTTCATCCCGAAAAGCGATTCCCAGGTCCAGCGGCTGCTCGCCAGCCGCGACGACATTTTTCCCGGCTACCACGCCGCCGGCCTGGAAAAGGAATTCTCTCCTTATTTCACCATCGAACGCCGCGAGGCCATCCCCCAATCGGAGCGTATCCTGTATGTCATGCACAGCAGGAGCCATGCCGGGCAGTGACCTGAACCCGCCCGGGAGCGGCAAAAAAGAATCCTGCCGCTGGCCCGTCGCCCTGGGCGTCTCCCTGCTCTTCCCTTTCACCCTGGCCTTCTTCGGGCCGGCCCAGATCTTTTTCGCCAATACCCAGGATTTTGCCTTCGTCTTCGCCACCGCCTGGCCGCGGTTGTTCCTGCTGGCGGCGTTCATGGCCGCCCTCCTGTTTTCGCTGTTCAGGCTGCTGCGGGGACGGTGGCGGGAAAAAGCCGTGGCCCTGGTTTTCGCCCTGGGGCTGCTGCTGTGGCTGCAAGGGAACCTCCTGCTCCGGGACTACGGCCCGCTGGACGGGAGGGAGATCGCCTGGGACAAGCACGGCGCGGCGGGGCTGGTCGACGGCGCGCTCTGGGCGCTGGTCATCGTCCTGGCCCTGGCGCTGTCGCGCCCGGCGTGCCGGCTGGCGCGGCGCGTCGCCCCGGCGCTGCTCCTGGTGCAGCTGTTGGCGGTCGGGTTCCAGGGCTGGCGCGCGCCCGGGGTCGAGGGAGTCTCGACCCTGGCCCTGGACCCCGCCGACCGCTATCTTTTTTCCCGGGACAAGAACGTGATCATCCTGGTCCTGGACGCTTTCCAGAGCGACGCCTTCCAGGAGATTGTCCGCCGTGACCCCTCTTACGGGGAAATATTCCGGGACTTCACCTATTTCCGCAACAACCTCGGGGGGTTCAACGGAACCTATTTTTCGGTTCCCCTGATCCTGACCGGTCGTTACTGGCGGGAAAGCGAATCCGTCGAAGGCTACAAAAAGGAAGCCTATTTGTCCGACTCGCTGCCCTTTGTCCTGAAAAACAAGGGCTATCAGGTGGGGCTGTACCCGCTGCAGAGACCTGGCATCCTGTACGATCGGCGGGTCGCCTCGAATTTCGTGAGCCGGAATACCCTGAGCGGCAGGGAACTGGCCTTCCTCATCGACCTGGCCCTGTTCCGCCAGCTGCCGCAGGCCCTGAAAAAAAGGGTCTACAATGACCAGCTGTGGTTCCTGAGCCGACGGTTCGCCGACGCGCCGCCGCGGCGATCGAAGTGGACGCGCCGCGCCAATCGGCTGACCATCCAGGATCTCAACCAGGACGTGCAGCGCCTGCAGGAATTTGAATCCGGCCTGAAGCTGACCGACCGCCCGGTCTTCAAATACTGGCACTGGCAGGGGGTGCACCGGCCGCTGGCGCGAAATGAGAGATGCGAATATGAGAAACTCACGTTTTCCCGCGTCAACTACTTGCGCCAGGCGCGCTGCGTGCTGGGGCTGGTGGGCCGTTTCCTGGCCGGGCTGAAAAAGGCCGGGATCTACGACCGCTCGCTCATCTTCGTCCTCGGCGACCATGGTGTGACCCATGAGAACCTGGGGATCCTCGCCGAAAAGTCCCCGGGCGTCTGGGAGCTGGAAGAAAACAACGATCCGTTGACCAAGATCCGCCGCGGGGCGATCCCGCTGCTGTTGGTCAAGCGTTTCGCGGCTTCCCAGCCGGAATTGAGGGTCTCCGACGTCCCGTCGACCCTGGCCGACATCCCGCGCACGGCTTTCGCCGAAGTAGGAGTGCCATCCGGGGTCCCGGGCATCTCCCTGTTCGAACTCAGGGAGGGTGAGGAGCGGCCGCGCCCATTCTTCGCCATCAGCGGCACGGGCCTCAGGAAGCACTCATTGCAGCCGTTCCGCGTCGACGGCTTCAGCTGGTCCCTTGAGTCGTGGCACGCGCTTTTCAGAGGCAAGATCCTCCCCGAAGAAGGCGATTGAGGCGGGAAGGAGCGAGCGGGTCAGCGGCGGAACAGCTTTATTCTCAGGTAGACCAGCCCGATGACCAGGTACTTGTGAACGTCCCGCAACGAGTGTATCGATCTCAAGACCGCGGGCAGTCTCCGCCAGGGGGAGGTTTTATTGGCTCCGGCGGACCACTTGAGGATCAACTCGCCGATCTGCGCCCAGGTGAACTGCTCCTTGAAGAGCGGCACGTCGCCCTGGGCTGCAGGCAGGGTGTCGACGCGGCGGTCGTGCCGGCTCCAGGAGAAGTCGGCGGGCAGCAGCTTCTTCTCCTTGGCGTAGGCTTCCAGCTCGGTGCCGGGGTAGATGTGCAGGATGGACACGGTGATGTCCACCTTGTCCTTGATCTGGTCGATGATCTTCAGGCTTTCCTTGGCCTCGGCCCAGGTCTCGGTCGGGTGCGAGAAGATGAAGAAAGCGGTGGCCCGGACGTCCAGGCGTTCTGCCCAGTCGACCGCCTGGAACACCTGTTCGTTGCTGATGTTCTTGTGGATGATGTCGCGGCGCACCCGCTCCGCGCCGGCTTCGACGCCGAAGGAGATGTATTGCACCCCCGCCTCGCGCATCAGGGCCAGCAGGTCGTAGCTGAGGACATCGATGCGCAACTCGGCGACGAAGCGTATGCCGAGCTTTTCGCGGATGATCAGGCGGCAGAGCTCCTCGGTGCGGGCGCGGTTGTAGTTGAAGGTGTCGTCGAAGAACCACAGCACCTCGGCGCCGAACGTGTCGCGGTTCCAGCGGATCTCCGCCAGCGCCCGCTGCGGTGAGTAACCGCGGACATGGCGGCCCCAGTTGGTGGGCGTGGAGCAGAAATTGCAGTTGAAGGGGCAGCCGCGCGAGGTGATGATGTTGGTCGCCCGCAGCAATTTGTCGCCCACCGGCCAGCGGAAGTCATAGCGCTCCATGGGGATGAGCTGCTTGCCGGGGAAGGGGAGGGGATCGATGTCCTCGATCATCGCCCGGGCGCCGGTGAAACAGGGGCGGCCGTCGCGGCGGTAGATGATCCCCCTGATCTTCGCCAGCCCGGACCATTCGCCCCCGGCTTCCTGCCAGGCGGCGATCTCCAGGATGGTGCGTTCGCCTTCGCCGATCACGGCCAGGTCGATCGCCGCCACGTTGCCCACCATGTCCATGCCGGCCATGGTGGCGTGCGGCCCGCCGATGACCAGGACCTTTTGCGGGAACGCCTCCTTGATGGCCCGGGCGAGCGCGAAAATCTCGAAGCGGTTCTCGGTGGTCACCGACATGCCGATGAGGTCGGCGTCATAGTCCTGGATCTCGCGCAGGATATCCCTGGTCTTCAGCCCCAGCACCTCGGCGGCGGTCACCCGCACCGGCCGGCCGCTTTTTTCCAGCACGGCGGCGATGGAGAGGATGCCCAGCGGCGGCATGGTGTTGTGCTCTTTCCAGCGCTGGGCGATATACCCGCTGGGCGGGATGATCAAATGCGTTTTCACTACGGGTTCCTTATGAAAGCGCATTATAGCAGAGTTCAGGCGGCGAATGAAGGCCTTTTCCGGCGAGGCCCGGGGACGGCGGTCCGGCCGGGCGATTGTCCGCCCGGAGCAATTATGCTAAAATGCGCTTTTCGACGAGGAACGATCCAATGAAAAAATTTCTCCTGCGGCTGTTTCTTGTTTTCACGGCGACGGCGCTGACGCTGGCCTGCGTGGAGATCCTGGTCAGGGTCTTCTGGGACCGGCTCAACGGGGAAACCGTCATCCCCCTGTCCTTGAAGACCCACCGCTTTACGGCCAATCCGGTGATGGGCTATGAACTGGTCCCGGGCAGCGTTTCTTTCGAGGATGGCGCCTGGTACCGCATCAACCGCGACGGGATCCGCGACCGGGACTTTCCCCTGGCCAAGCCCGCGGGAACCTTCCGCATCGCCGCGGTCGGCGATTCGGTCACCTTCGGCCTGGGGTTGGAACTGGAAGACACCTGGCCCAAGCAGCTGGAGCGGGAGTTGCGAAAGACCGACCCGCGCGTCGAGGTGATCAATTTCGGGGTCATGGGCTACAACACCCCCCAGGAAGCGGAGCGGATCCAGGACAAGGTCCTGAAGTATTCACCCGACTTGATCATCGTCGACTACAGCCTGAATGACATCGGCATTTTCAGTCGTGAACGAAGGGTCCTGGGCACATACAGAGGCTTTGATTCCTTTTTGACCACTGGGATCGTTTTCATCGACAGCCTTCTATCTCATTCCAAGACCTATATGTTCATTAAAACCCGTCTTTTCCTGAAAAAAACCGAGAAAGCGCGCCCCCAGTATTCCAAGGACGGCCGAAAACTGATCAAAAAAGGGTACAGCCGCTATTTTTTCGAAGCCTACCAGGAAACCGAGAATATGCAGATCCTGAACGCTGCGTTCGCCAAGATCCGCTCCCTGACCCAGCCGCAAATACCGGTGCTGTTCGTCATTCACACCGAATTGAAGGACATGGACCACTACCTGTTCACGGAGATTCATGAGACCGTGAAGAAGCTCTGCCAGGAGTATGGTTTTCCCGTCCTCGACCCGCTTGCCGACATGCTGGCCTACAAAGCCAGCTCCTTAAGGATCAGCAGGGCCAATATCCATCCCAACGCCCTGGGAAACAAGGTCTTCATCCAGGCCATCAGCCGCTATTTGCGGGCCAACTCGATCGTGAAATAATTTCTCCTGGCCAGGGGTATTGTCACCGCTTAGGTTATATAATTTTTTGTTGACTTTCGTGCCAATTTCTGTATAATGAATTTGTCCTATAATTCGACTATTTAGGAGAATCATAAATGAAGAAAACTATCTTGCTCGCAATCATGCTGATCGCCATCTCCATCATTGTCCTGGGGACGGTCACCGGTGCCTCTTCCGAGGTGAAGGACCCGACAACCGGCATGATCGATAATCCTGTCGCTCAGGCGGCGGGTACCAAGGAAGCGGTCGCCCCGGTCGTCAAGACCATCCAGCTCACGCCGAAAGGCGCCGCCGGGAACTACCGTTACCCCGCCGTCGCCGAGGACTCCAAGGGCAACCGCCTGGCCATTTTCAGGAGCACCAGCGGCAAGGAATACGATTACGTTTACTGCCCCAAGGGCGGAACGTGGAGCACTCCCAAATCCATCGCCAGCGGCGACCAGCCATCTCTCTCCCGGAGCAACACCGCGCACATCGTGGTCGACGGCACGGACCGCTTTCATTGCACCTGGGAGGAATCCAAGGGGGGCGCATATGCTTCGTTCCGTGACGGGAAATGGACGACCCCTTTCGTAATAAGCACAAAGGGCAGGTTTGATATTTATCATGGGCTGGCCATTCGCTCGAACGACGACGTGCTCTTCACCGACACCGAGGTCGTCAGCAAGAACAAGGAGATCTTCATCCACGTCAAGGGAAAGAATGACTCCCGGTTCGGGAAGCCCTTCAACCTGACCAGGGACAAGTACGCGTCGGCCGAATCCAACATCGCCGTCGACTCGAAGGACAATTCCTGGGTGGTATGGAAGAGCGATTACTACCTGGCGGATCCGACGGAGGAAAACCTGGTCACCTACCTGGGCATGTTCAAAAAGGACAACACGGATGGGCCGGTTGAGTGGATGGTCGTTTCCCCCAACCCGGGGTGGTCCTTTTTCGGCTCGGTCGCCGTCAACAGCGAGGACAAGGTGATGGTCATCAGTTCTTCCGCCCACACCACCCAGACCGAGACCAGGCTCTATGATCCGGCGACCAAGAAACTGGGCCCCATCATTTCCATGGGCATCAGTCTTTGCAAAAGGCCCTGGCACATCTTCTATACGCGCTTGATCGCCCACGGCAAGGATTTCTATGGGTTGGTCCTGAACGGTTCGCGGAACCTCGTGCTCATGAAGTACGACGAAGACGCGTCCAAATGGGACCTGGTCGCCCAGATCACCAGTGGCGTGAATGCCGAGCAGTTTGACCTGTATAATGGCTACGATCAGATGCTCATCGCCTGGAATACGGTCAAGGAGCCTTCGGCCGTATTTCTCACCACGGTGGACGTTGAACCCTATAACCAGATCCGGGTCACGTCGCCGATCAACCTCCATGTGGCGAACCACGTGGAACGCACGTTCTTCCACGCCAGTTATCTGAACGTCCTTGGTTGGGAAGCCAATCCTGAAAACACACGCCGGGGGGTTGTCATAACCGCTCAGCGCATCTACCGGAAGGCGCGCACCGAGGATGAAACCAAGTGGCTGCGTATCGCCCAGGTTGCGCCTACGGTTTTCACCTATGAAGACCGTAATATCCCCGCCGACAGCGACTACGTCTATGCTATTACCTGCGTGGACGACAAGGAAAACGAAAGCAACATCAATTCGGGATCCCAACCTGCTGAACTGAACAAGGAACTGGCACGGTTGGTTTTTTGGGGATGAAAAAGCTATGGCCGTGGCTGGGACTTTTGGTCCTGGCCACGGCTTTTCAAAGTTGCGGCCCTTCCCGGCCGGGACAGAACCCTGGATACCCCTTATCCGGTAACCGACGATTCCGGCAATTCCCGCTCCTACAGGGTTTTTCTTCCGGTTGCCGCGGATGGCCGTCAACCGTTGTTGGTCTATTTCCACGGCGTGATCTCCCCGGGCTTCAAGAAGATCCCCAGCCTGAAGAAGTACACGGGGAGCCCGGTCGAGGAAACGGGCCTGATCCCTTTCTGCCGCGCCCGCGGCATCATCCTCCTCGTCCCGACCGCCAAGTATGAGTACACCTTCCTCCGCTGTCCGTCCATAGGCTGGCGGATCGATAAGGAGGTCGACGGGGTGGAAAAGATCATCGACACGGTGATCGCCCGCTATCCAGTCGATCCCGGCCGGGTCTTTCTCGCAGGGCTGTCGGCGGGGGCTGGCATCAGCCATTACCTGGCCAACCGCCGCCCGCGTTTCTACAACGCCATCCTTTCCCACTCCCAAGCCTACGTCAACCAGGCCGGTGAAATCCTCCCGCCCGATGAAAAAGGGCCGCAGTTCGGGGTGGTCTTCTGTTACAACCTTGGCGATTATCGGAACTTGATCCACATCTGTATCGAATCGGAGCGCCTTGTACCGTGAGCACGGCTATCGCACGGTCCTGCTGCGCGATCTTCCCCCCCGCGGCCACGCCTGGTCTTCGGTGAACAACGCCCGCTTCTGGAGGCTCCTGAACCGCTTGGGGCGGAAGAATTGGTTTCGCGGTTTTAGCGAATACTGGTCGTGCCCCACCTGCTTGAGCAAGGGCAGGACGGCCTCGACGGTCCAGACCAGCTCCCCGAAGGAGCGGATGGAAAAAAGGATCTCCACCATCTTCCTGAACCTGAAGTTGAACCGCCGGTAGGCGAGGCTCTCGAAATGCCAGCAGCTCCTTTTCCGTCAGGTTCGGGTTCGTGTGGTGCATCGTGCCCGAGGTGAACCCGGTGTCGTAAAAGAGTTTGTCGGGGTCCTTCAGGCTCCCGGAGGCCTTCAACTCTCGGTGCATCTCCGTGCCGGGGAAGGGCAGGAGCAAGGCGAAGTTGGCCACCGTCGGGTTGGCCCGATCGCGAAAGCGATCGTTTTTTCGATGCTCTCCCGGGTATCATCCGGGAAGCCGATCATGAAGAACCCGAGGTGAGGATTCCCTCTTTCCGGAACATGCGGAACGCTTCCTTGGCCTTGTCCAGCGAGAGATTTTTCTTGATGCCCGCCAGGATCCGCACGTCGCCGGACTCGACCCCCACGCCCACCTTGAACACGCCGGCGAGCTTCATCTTGTGGACGATGCGCTCATTGATCCCGTCCGCCCTGACCCCGTTCTGCAGGTTGATCAGAAGCTTGTACCCGCGGGCGATGATCCCGTCGAGGATCGCCTCCGCGCGCGGGATGTCGAGGGAGAAATTGTCGTCCAGGACATCCAGCTGCCGGATGCCGAAATCGTTGACCAGCAGGTCCAGCTCCTGCAGGACGTTCTCCGGAGAGCGCGCCCGAAATTTCTTCCCGAAGACGCTGCTGTTGCAGTAGGTGCACTGGTAGGGACAGCCGCGGCTGGTCAGGATGACCCCGACCGGCTTTTTCCGGGCCCGCCCCCTGTACAGGGAGAACGGCGGCAACAGGTCGTAGGCTGGGAAGGGCAGATCGTCTATGTCGGCGATCAGCGGCGCCGGGGGTTGACGACGATGTTTTCTCCCTGCCAGTAGGCGATGCCGGGAAGGCCCGCCGGATCTGCGCCCTTGCAGATCTCCGCGAAGCGCAGCTCACCTTCGCCGATGACCGCCGCCTCGGCACCGGAGAGTTTCAGCATTTCGACCGGGTTGGAGGACGCCAGCGGGCCGCCGATGAAAACCCGGGCCGGAAGTTGCTCCTTGATCATTTGGCACAACTCGACGCCGCTGCCCCCGAGGACAACATTCATATGGACGCCGATGATGTCCGGTTTTTCCCGCGTCAGTTGTTCGATCAGCCGCTCGTTATCGATGCGCCGGATATTGGCATCGATGATCTCGATATCATGCAAGCCCTCACGCCGCAGATAGGATGCCAGGTAGGCCAGCCCGATGGGAGGGTAGATGGTGGCCACGTTGATCCCTTCGCTGTCTTTCGGGTACGGATTAATGAGTACGATTTTCATGTCACGGTCCTTTTCGTTCGGCGGTCGATTGCGGAAGCGGGCCTGCGTCGGCAGGGAGCGGAAGGGCCGAAACCGGCGGCCCGACCCTCCGGAAGATCCTGACCTTGGGGTGGTCAAAGAGCCGGAACGTCAATTCCGAGCGGCCGTCGTCAACGGTCATTCCCAAGAAAGCGGGCTGGACGGCGAAGGTCCTGACGAGCCGAAAGCCCAGCCTTTCCGCGTAGAGTCGATGAAAGAATTGAACGACCGCCGGGTATTCCCGCGGCCGGAAAGCATACTGCTCGGAATGCTCGTCGCTCATGACGATATAGTCGGCGTCGGAAAGCCTTTCGCGAATGTATTTCCTGAATGTGTCCGGCGGGTTGAGAGATTCGGAGGCGTAGGTGAAGAAATTCAGCGCCTTGAGCCTGTAAAAATCATTTTTGATATAGTAATCCTGGCCGAACCCAACCGTATAGATATCGTAGAATTGGGGATGGAGGAACATGTCGCCAAACAGAGGCGTGTCATAGGAAATATTGTAGGCGATGGTCGATCCCCGGGGAATAGTCTCCTGGATCCAGCGCGACGCCTGGATGCGGACATCATCCTGCCTGTAAATGTTCAAGTACGCCAAGGTGTAGAAAACCGACAGGGCGGCGACCAGGATTATCCCGGCCGTGAGCAGGAAGCGGAGAGCCCTCGCCTTGACGATCGCATAAAGCTCCACGGCCAGCCGCGCGCCCAGCAGGCACAGGAACGGGAGCAACGGGATGGCGTAGCGGATGAACTTCATGTAGCCGAAGCCGATACTGACGAAGTAGATCGCCATGAACGAGAGGACGAGCCCGTCGGTCCATTTCCTCTTCCACAGGGCCCACAGGACCCCCAGCAGGCAAAGAATCTCGAGGGCCGGGCCCATTGCGTAATAAAGCAGGTTGGTGAACCAATACCCGGCGGTGGCGCCTGTGAACTGGAAGGACCACTGGGGCTGGTTCGCCCCCTTCACGTATTCAAATGTTTTCAGGGAGCGGGTTAGGAATTGGCCCGGATTCATGACCACGAAAGGATTGGCGATCAGGAAAGTAAGGGCGGTGATCCCGAATACAATGGCCAGTTTCTTGAGAGATGACTTCGATAACAAGGCCAGCCAACGCTCACGCAAAGAATGTCCCTGCCTTCTCCAAATGGAAATCAGGTGGGCGATCAGGATCAGCGGGATCGCCAGAAGGGCGGTCTGCTTGGTCGCCAGGGCGATGCCGGTCGCGATGCCGGTGAAAAGATAGGCCTTCAGGCCTTTCTTCTCCACGATTTCGACACAAAGATAGAGGATCAGAACCAGGAAGAATGTCATGGGAACATCGGTGCAGAAAAAGTGTGAATCCCGGACATGAAGCACGGTGAAGGCCAGGAAGAAGGCGGCCAGCAGACCGCTGCTTCGCGAATAGATCCGCGAACCAAGAAATAGAGCAAGAGAATCGTCGCCAGGCCGAAAACGGCGACAATGCCCCTGGCAAAGAGGTAGAACAGTTTCAAACTGGCTGGATCGCCGTGGTCGAAGGGGCGAAACAGGGTGGACGCTGAGACCAGGCCGATATTGAGATACATGAGGACCGGAGGATACAAATAGAACCGGGGTTCCTGCCTGATCAACTGGGCGACCGAGGGAGTCGTGCGCAATTTTTCCGCGTTGGCGGCCAGGAGGAATTCATCGGAATGAAAATGATAAGGCAACCCCCAAGCCAAGCCATAGAAGCGCACCCCCAACCCGGCCAATACGATCAAAATAAGAAGGATAACCGTTCTTTTGCTATTTCCGGCCATGGTTGCGTCTCAAGAGCGATCCCAAAATACTCTGATACGCTTCGCAGGGGGTCCAGCACTGGGGGCAGTTGAACTCCCAGATCTCTTTCTGCAGCTGGCGCGCGGCTTCCCACGAATTCCACAACTTCAGAAAGATCATAATCCCATTCGCGAATATTCCCGAGAAGGCGATCGTACAAGGAGCAGGGGAGACACGTTGCCGGTGGCATCCATGGAAACAGGATGAGCTCAAGGCCTGGCAGTGGATGGGGGTTTTTCTGGTTTGCAGGTATTTTCCCGACCCTCTTTAAATATTTCTTTTCCAGGGGGAGACGGGACCGATCGGGAAGGTCCTCGCCTGCATATAGTTTTCAACCGCTTCGGCCATGGCCTTCTCGCTGCCGGAGATGAAATCAGCGTCGGTGTTGCCGTAACAATGCGGTGAGAAATGGGCGATGTTGATGTGGAAATCATCATGAGCCCAGGACCGGGTTATTGGTTCATAGCCCTTTGGAAAGCCCTTTCAAACTGGCCGACATTCAGGGCCGAGACCGTCATGCCCAGGACGGTCTGGACTCCGGGCACCTCGCGCAGGCGCTTGAACGTCTCGATCTGGTGCCGCCAGCCTCCGGGGATGCCGCGAATCCGATCGTTGAGCGATTTCATCCCCGTCCATGCTGATCGTGATGATGAGCTTCTCCGGCTTCCATTGGGCGATTTTCTTTGAACTGCCGAAACGATGGTCTCGGTCAAATACCGTTCGTGAGGAAATCAAGGAGCGGGGTGTGTGGAGCAAAGGCCACCAGGATAATACTGGACGATTTCCAGGAAATCCCTGCGTAAAAAAACTTCCCCCCCCGTCAGGTCGATCCAGGAGAAATTCGGGCCCTTCTTAAAAAACGTTCGATCTCGGAAGCCGTAAGTTCATCTTGAGGAGGTTTCTGCCAGATATTACAGGTCTGGCAGCGATAATTGCATTTGGAGGTAACTGCATAAGTGAGTTTGTAGGGCTGGTCAAGCCGCCCCAGGTTGGCCTGGATAATATTTTTTGCCAGAAAGGCATATTTTTTTATATTCATTTGTGAGATTTATGAGGAAAAATTCGTGCCGTCACTGCAGATATGGCGGAACCAGGCCTTGGAACGTCGTTTTTCATGAAAATATCTTATCATATGTATGCGCGGATTTCAATCGAATGAACTGGATCCGGATGCCGTTCCGAAGCGCCGCAGGACTTTCGGGAGAAAAAATGGCTTTTTCCGGTCCAGCCATCGTCATGCCGTGCGTTCCGACCTGGATGTCCATGCGAACGGGATCGTCAGGCTTTATCCCTTGGTCGCGGCTTTCGGAAATTTTTCCTGGATAACTTGAAAAACGTCCTCCAGCGAAATTTTACGCATGCATTCGTTTTCACCGCCACACATGGCCGATTTTTGGTTATATACGTTCAGGCATGGGCTGCAGTACACTCCGGAATAGAACACGGTCTGGCTGTCTCCTAAGGCCCGTACCTTTCGGGGATCTCCGGCCCGAAAAACGACAGGGTGGGAACTCCGAGGGAAGCGGCTATGTGCAAGGGGCCGCTGTCATTGGTGATGAACAAATTCGCTCTTTCGAACAAAGCGGCAAGCATTCCCAGGTTCAGTTTGCCGGCCAGGTTGATCAACCTCTCATCATTGGCTATAAGGCTGAAGAATTTGTCCACGTATTCTTTGTCCTGTCCGTCGCCCAGCAATATGATTTTGGCCGTGCCGTGCTCCTGCAGTTTTTTTGTGAGTTCCACAAATTTCTCGAGGGGCCATCTCCTTTCCACGCACAACGAGCTTGAATTTATATTGATCAGGATGATATATTCGTTTTCCCGGATATGGATCTCGGAATACAGCTTTTCCAGGTTTGCCCTGTCCTGGCATAAATTTTGATCGCCATCGGGCGTAGGTCTTCCGTATCGGCGCCGATGCTCCTGGCCAGGGCGAGAAACACCTCGGTCGTATGCCGGTGGGGATTATAATATACATTGTGGGTAAGCAAGTCGCCACGCCAAAGCATTTTAAGCCAGGTCCCGAATTGGATGATATAAAAGCCGACCCTGATTTTCGTGCCGCATAGATATTGGACCAGGCTTGAGGATTTCGCAAAAAATTCCAAATCGATCGAAATCTCGCAATGCTTCCGCCTGATCCTCCAGATGCCTTTCAATAGGCTTTTAATGATCCGGAACGGATTGCCAGGATCAACCGTGACGATTTCATCGATGAGCTCGATTCGTTCACAGATCTCCTTGTCGCTGGCAAGGTAAAAATGACCAGTTTTGCATTGGGGAATCTCGTCTTGAGCGCTCTCATCATGGGCGTGGCCAGGATGATGCTTCCCATGCCAAAAAATTTTAAGAGCAATATGTTCTTTATGCCCTCCGGCTTTATCGGGTAGGGTGAGCGAACAAACAGCTTCCTGACCCGGTTATGCCAGTAGAAAATGAAACAAACCAGGGGGCTGAATGTCTCATCAATGAATTTCATCGTCTTGATTCTCATAAAATTCTTCTGTCTCCTCCTTGGAATGCGAATATGAGCCTCTGTCCTTTCGGCCGTTCCGTAAAACCGCGCTAGACGGCTTTCTTCATGTCCTATTTTAGGTGACTTGCCAGGCAAAGTCAACAGACAACCGTGAGATTCGCCGGGAAATTCGCTGAAAACGGGTCCATGCCCCTGATGGGCGCCGGTAGCGTGGGTTCCCTGAACGGGGGGCCTTTGGCGAAGAAGTCCGCCCCACCGGGCCTCTCGCTGGTTGACAGGTATGACGAAGGGTGATATTAATAATGACCTACGGGATGGAATCCAAAAACAGGGAATAAAATGAACGCAGGATGTTGGGAAGCTTAGCGGAGCGCCGTGTAAATTCAAGCGCCTTCAGGAACACAATCCCCGTCGCTGCCAGAAATGCCGCCAGGGGCCATGTCGTCGGCAGCGTCGTGATGATGCTTTTCGGGGAGCTGCTCAACCGCTTGGCGGGCCTGTTCTACCTGCAATACCGACCGGACAGCCATTATATTTTCAGGAAATTCCCGGAATATGGAAAATCCTTTCGCTTTTGGACGAAAGGCAATCTGTCGCAGAACGGAGGTGACATCGCGCGCTTGTATGCTCTTATCCTGAATACGGAAGACGTCCTGCAAAGTACCTCCAAGGGTGACATCGCGGAACTCGGGGTCTTCAAGGGGAATTCGGCGGGCATATTTGCCGCGCTGGCCGGGAAATACAAGCGCAAGGTTTTTCTGTTTGATACCTTTGAGGGTTTCGATCAGCGGGACCTGACGGGGACGGATATGAACAACCTCTCGCCTTTCGGAAATACGACGGTGGACAAGGTCCGCGAATTCATCCATTCCGACAATGTGTTTTTCATCAAGGGGCGCTTCCCGGACAGTTTGCAGGAAGCGCCCGCAATGGAGGAATTCGCAGTCGTGCATATCGACTGCGACCATGCCCCGGCCAGCGCCGGGATCCGCTATTTCTTTCCGCGCATAGTTCCCGGAGGAATGCTGATCCTCCATGATTACGGTTCCGGACTTTGGCCGGGAATCAAAAAAGCCGCGGATGAGTATTTCGCAACGCGGCGGGAAGTGCCCGTCTATATCGCGGATAAAAGCGGGAGCGTGATATTCCGGAAGGATCGATCCGGGGAAAAAGTTCGGGAGACGAAGGAAGCGCTGCCGCAGGGATAATCCCGATCGCCTTCATTTACTTTATCCGTGCCAGAAGCTCTTCGGGGGTTACGACCGCGGTCCCCAGTTTGCCAACGACAATGCCTGCGGCAAAATTGGCGATATGCGCCGCTTCCCGTTTTGTAGCACGGGCGCAAAGAGCCAAGGTAAAAACGCTGATCACGGTATCCCCCACGCCCCGACGTCAAAGACCTCCTGGGCCCGGGTCGGGATATGCGCTGAAGCGTCCATTCCTTTCCAAAAGCTTCATGCCCTGTTCGCCTAACGTGACCAATATTGAATCCAGATCGAGATAGGCCAAAATTTCGCGTAGGGCATGATCCACGTCTTTTCCCGAAAATAATTTGTCCGTATTGATTTTAAAACGATTGGTCG
>CAWGGP010000005.1:0-22106 GCA_963822075.1 Candidatus Aminicenantota bacterium | reverse complement strand
AATAAAACCTTTTTTTTTCTTCGCTCATGGTCATCGCCGACCGGGTGCGGCAAGCGGAAATAGTGGCGGAATACCACATTATAAAAACAACTACGCATATTGTTTTTGGCTCCAACACAGGGGCAAGGCACGCTTTGCATAAACAAATTCCAAATCACAAATCCCAAATTCCAAATAAACTCCAAGCACCAATGAACGAATGACCAAAACGAAGTAAAGAAATCGCTTGTGCCTTTGTTTGGCTCATTGGATTTTGGAGCTTGGGATTTGTTTGGGATTTGGTGCTTGAGATTTGTAATTTTGGAAGGGCACGGCGCGCCGTGCCCCTACCCCTAATGCCTCTTGTTTTTCACGGGATCCTATGCTAAAAAAACGTGATGCCAACAAAAAATATACGCTTGCCCGCCGGCTATAAACTGATCCCGGTGCGGACCACCTACCTGGAGATGAAGGCCCGCCCGGCGGCGGGGCCGATCGCCCTGCCCGACGGCTGGCGCGGTCGAGCGCTGGCTGGAACCGGGACCCCCGTGAATACCGGGAGCTTTTCTCCGCCGTGGGCGGCCCCTCGGGGCTGGAGCGGCAGGCTGATCTTGGATGAAGGAGAACTGGCCGCCGTCCTCCGCGACGGGACGACCGAGATCTACCGGCTGCGCCGCCGGGGCGAGACAGCGGGCTTCGCCGAGCTGGACCGCGGCCGCCCCAAGGAAGCCGGAATCGCTTATTTCGGCCTGCTCCCCGGGTTCATCGGCCGCGGCCTGGGCGGATTCCTGCTGAACTGGGCCATCCACCGCGCCTGGCGCACGGAGACGGAGCGGGTCTTGTCTGCACACCTGCCAGTACGACCATCCGCGGGCGCTGGCGGTATACCTCAAGGCCGGGTTCGGCATCTATGGCGAACAAGTCGAGATGCAGCCTTACGCGGAGGATTCATCCGGAATTTCCGTACATCGGGCGGTTGAAATATTTTTTCTTTGTGGTAGTATGGCATATCACCGCTAGGACGGGGCAACCATGGAAAAAAGAAAGAACACCCGCTTCGACGTTTCCAGGAGATGAAAGGCAAGCTATTGAACGTGGTCAGCTTCGTGGCCAACAACATCAGCGTCGAGGGCATCAACCTGGTCAGCAATTTCCGAGCCGGTCATCGGCTGGTGGTACCGTTACCTGATCCACAGCCGTGACAACGTCCGGCAGGATTTCGAGATCAAGATCAATCGCGCCGAGGTCGCCAATTTCGACAGCAAGAAGTACGCCGCCCTGTCTCCCGGCCTGGATTTTTCCATCGGCACCAGGTTCAAGGACCTGAATGAAAAGCAGAAGCAAGTCCTGCTCTCCTTCATCAAGAAAAAGGCCGCCGGGCGCGATGAAGGATTCATCAGCAAGGACAAGATCCATCCCGGCTCCTGAGGAGCGGGGCGCCATGGATCCGGAAACGCCGGCGGCGATCATCCTGGCCGGCGGCCGCGGCCGGCGCATGCGCCGCGAGAAGCCCCTGCTGCCGGTCAACGGCCGCCCGCTAATGGGGTCGGTCATCGACCAGATCCGCCCCTGCTTCCGCACCATCCTGATCGCGCCGGCGCCAGGGAAAAGTTCGCCTACCTGGGGCTGAGGGTGGTCGAGGACGAGGCGCCCGGGCAGGGGCCGCTGCTGGCCATCCTGTCGGCGCTGCGGGCGTCGCCTGCCGCACCAACTTCATCATGGCCTGCGACATCCCGGTCATCCACCTCCCGTTCCTGGAAAGGATCCTCGCCCTCGCCCCCGGCTGCGAGATCGTGGTGCCGCGCTACCGGGACGGCAAGTTCGAGCCGCTTTTCGCCGCCTATGCGAGAAGCGTGATCCCGGCCATCGAAAGGCAGGTCGCCGGCGGCGACCACGGGATGTCATCCCTGTTCCAGGCCTGCCGCACCGAATTCGTGGCCATGGACGGGGAAACGTGGTTCCGCAACCTGAACACCATCGAGGAGTACCATGACTACCTGCGCTGCGAAGAAAACAAAGGCTCCTGAAAAGCGGAAAGAGATCGGACTGGTCCCCCTTCCCGAGGAGGCGTGGCTGACCGTCCTGGTGGACGGCCGCCCCTTGAGCCGCCTGAGCTGCTCCCCCTTCGGGCAGCGGGAGCTGGTGCTGGGCTTCCTGTTCAGCCGAGGATATCATCCGCGCCGCCGGCGAAGTCTCCGCCTTACGCATTCGCGCCGGCCAGGCGTATGTCCGCTTGCGCCCGGGGGCGGCGGCCCGCCTGGGCGACGACCGCCCGCTGCCCGTGGTCGCCTGTTCGGGCGGCGACGTGCGACCCGGGCTGCTGGACGACCTGCCCCATGTCCGCCGCGGCTACGAGCTTTCGCTGGCCAACGCCGTCAGCCTGATGGAACAATTGCCCGGCCGGTCGAGGATGTTCAAGAAACGCGGGGGCATCCATTGCTCCATGCTGGCCGACATGACGGAGCTGAGGGTCCTGGCGCACCGGGAAGACATCGGCCGCAGCAACAGCGTCGACAAGGTCGTCGGCTGGGGCTTGAGCCGCGGCCTGGATTTCGGCCGCGCCGCCCTGCTGACCACCGGGCGCGTTTCCGCCGAGATGGCGCTCAAATGCCTGCACGCGGGCATCCCCACGCTCATCTCGCAGACCACCCTGACCAGCAAGGCGCTGGAGATCGTCCGCCGCAGCGGCCTGACCCTGGTCGGCCACGTGCTCAAGCCGCGGCCCATCCTGCTCAATTTTTAGTTAAAAGGACAATTTTTTTCTTGAAATCAGCGGGGCAAATCAGGTAGAATACAAAAAAAAGTGAGGTCAACCATGAAACGATTCGTATTTTCAACGCTGATCGTGTCTGCTCGTTCTCCTGCCCTGCCTGAGGTCCTACGCCGACGTCCCGCTGCTCGATACGGAAAAGAACAAGCTGCAGCTGTACGGCTTTTTCAAGCTGGACGCCGCCTACCAGGACGGCGGGGTGAACGGCCTGACCTTCCCGCGCTACGCCCTCCCCGGCGACGGCAACCTGTATCTATCCGCCACGCACACCCGCTTCGGCTTCAAGTATGCCGGCACGCCGCTGAGCAATGGCATGAATGTCGCCGCCGTGCTGGAATGGGATTTTTTCGACATCACCAGCCCCAACCAGATGAAACTGCGCTTCCGCCAGGGATATTTCACCCTGGCGAAGAATAACCACAGCCTCCTTTTCGGCCAGGCCTGGGACCTCTTCTCGCCCCTGGGCCCCACCACACTGATGACCAACGGCTACCTGTGGCAGACGGGCAACCTCGGTTTCCGCCACGCCCAGGTGCGCTACGCCTATTCCGCCCCGCACTTCGACTTCGCCGTCTCGGTCAACGACCCCGCCGGCAGCGGCGGCTGGAGCGCCAAGATGCCCGTCCTGCAGGGGCGCCTGGTTTCTAGCTGGGGGCTAATAACAAGTACCAGGTCGGCCTCTCGGGAATCTACGGCCGTGAGAACGCGTCCGCCACCGCCGTGGCCTTCAAAAACAAGGTCGATATCGCCGGCCTCGGGCTGGACTGGAACCTGGCCATCTTCAAGCGCCTGTCGATCAAGGGCGAATACGCCATGGGCGGAAACCTGGCCTACGTTTCCAGCCGCTCGGCCTGGTTCACCGACACCCTGCTCCAGGAATTCGCGGCCAAAAAAGTTATCGGCCTTCTGGACGGAACTGCTCCTGGTCAAGAATAAATGGAGCGGCTGGTGGGGCTTTGCTTTCGAGGATCTCAGCGACAAGGATCAACTCGCGTCCAGGGAGTTGAAAGAAAACCGCCTGCTACCTGATCGGATTGCAATACGCTGCCGGCTCGGGAGTCAGTTTTGGTTTGGAGGCCGCGACCTTTAAAAGCAGCTACTTCCTGTCCGACAGTGCCAAGACCAACCAGATCATGTTCAGCGCCATTCTCAGCCTGTAAGAAATAAAATCCAGGAGGCGACACCATGGAATCGCAAAGCCTGCGAAGCGTGCTCGAAGCCGCGATCCGCAACGAGGAGGAAGCCCGGGTTTTCTATCTCGGCCTCTACAGCCTGGTGGCGGACCCCCTGGCCAAGGAGACCTTGAAGTTCCTCGCCGGCGAGGAACAGGGCCACGAGGAATTTCTCCAGGCCTACCTGAAGGGCGAAAAGAAATTCACCGCCCTGGGCATGGACGCGCCGGTCGATTACCATATCGCCCAGTACGCCGACCGCCCCGACCCCAAGAAGAACATGAACAGCAGCGAGGTCTACCTGGTCGCCGCCCACCGCGAATGGAATTCCTACATTTTCTACAAATCCCTCGCCGCCCTGCAGCCCGCCGGCGAGGTGCGGGAAATGCTGCTGCAGATGGCCAACCAGGAGCTGAAGCACAAGGAAAAGGTGGAATACCTCTATTCCAACACCACTTTCCCGCAGACGTCCGGCGGCTGAGCCCCGGCGGCAGGCATGGCCAAAAAAAATTTCCGGCTGCCCCATACCTTGGTCCTGATCTTCATCCTGCTGCTGGGCGTCTACCTGCTCAGCCTGCTCATCCCGTCGGGCGAGTTCCAGCGGGTAAAAAAGAATTTCCAGGGGGTCGAGCGCCAGGTCACCATGCCCGGGACCTACCGCCAGATCGGGAAAATTCACCTGGGGCCCGAATGGCTGGTCATCGCCCCGGTGCGCGGCTTCGCCGACGGCGTGCTGATCATCTCGCTGGTCTTCATCTTCGGCGGCGTCATCGCCGTCATGCAGAGCACCGGGGCCATCGAGGCCGGCATCCAGCGCCTGTCCGCCTTCTTCGCCCGGCGCCGCAAGCTGAAACGCCTGGTGGTGCCGACACTGATGATCGTCTTCTCCCTGGCGGGCAGCACCTACGGCATGTCCGAGGAGAGCATCCCCTTCGTGCTGATCTTCATCCCCCTGGCGCTCTCGCTCGGCTACGATTCGATCGTCGGCGTCTCCATCCCCTTCCTCGGGGCGGCCGCCGGCTTCGCCGCCGCCTGCTTCAACCCCTTCACCGTGGGCATCGCCCAGGGTTTTTCCGACCTGCCCCTCTATTCGGGGCTGGGCTACCGCCTGGTGCTCTGGCTCCTGGGCACGGCGATCATCGTGGCCTACGTGATGGTCTACGCCGAGAAGGTGCGCAAGCGACCCGGAGCTGAGCCCGGTGCGTGAGCTGGACCTCGGCCGCGGCGGCGAAGGCGCGGCGGTGGCGCCGCCTTGGGGCCGGCCGCAGAAATCGGTGCTGCTGATCCTGGGCGCGGGCATGCTGGCGCTGGTCTACGGCATCCTGGTGCAAAAATGGTACATGGAGGAGATCGCCGCCCTGTTCCTGGCCATGGGCCTGCTCGCGGGTCTGGCCGGCAGGCTCGCTCCCAGCCGCATGGCCGAGAGCTTTGTCGGCGGCGCCCGCGACATGATGAACGTGGCCTTCATCATCGCCCTCGGCCGCTCCGTGCTCATCGTCCTGCAGGAAGCCCGGGTGCCTGGACACCATCCTGTACTACTCGGCGGCGCTGATCTCCTCGATGCCGCGCCTGCTCACCGCCCAGATCATGTTCCTGGTCCAGAGCGTCATCAATTTCTTCATCCACTCCGGGACCGCCCAGGCGGCGCTGACCATGCCCGTGATGGCCCCCTTGAGCGACCTGATCGGCATCACCCGCCAGACCACGGTCCTCTCCTTCCAGCTCTGCGAGTTCGTCAACCCCATCCTGCCCACGTCGGCGGTGACCATGGGCGTCCTGGGCGTGGCCCGCATCCCCTGGGAGAAATGGGCGCGCTGGTTCCTGCCGCTGATGCTGATCCTGATGGCCTTCAGCCTGCTGGCGCTGGTGCCGCCCGTGCTGATGCACTGGGGGCCGTTTTGAAGAAAGTAAAAAATTAAAAGTAAAAAGTAAAAAGTAAGAAAAAGAGCGCCATATTCCAATGACCCAAAGTTAAGAAGTTGATGGGTAGAAAGGTAAAAGGGTAGACGGGGCTAGAAAATAATACAATAAGCGATCGCTGTCAGTGCGTTTGCCCCATCAACCCATCTACTCGTCAACGAGTTACTGATTCTTCTTTCGGTCGGCGAAAAGTTTCTGTAACAGCAGATAAATGACCGGCGTCGCCACCAGCGACAGCAGCACCGAGATGCACAGGGCGCCGATGACGGCGATGGCCAGCGGCCGGAGCATGTCGCGCCCGGAGCCGACGCCGTAGGCCAGCGGCAGCATGCCCAGGGCGGCGGCCAGCGAGGTCATCAGCACCGGCCGCAGGCGCCGCCGGCCCGAGCGCACCAGGGCCTCGACCAGGCGCATGCCCTCGGCCCGCAGATGCTCGACGATATCCAGCATCAGGATGCCGTTCTTGGCGACGATGCCCACGCCGATGATGCGCGCCCAGGAACGAGACGATGTTCAGCGAGGTGCCGGTGATCCACAGGGCCAGAATGGTGCCGAACATGGCCAGCACCGCGCCGAAGACGATGGCCACTGGCTCATAGAAGGAGCGGAACTCCATCAGCAGCACGGTGAACACCAGGAAGATCGCCATGAGCAGCACGATCATCAGGTTGCGGAACGATTCCTGCTGCTGCTGGTAAAGCCCGCCGTATTCGATGGCGCCGGGCGGGAGGGACTTGTCCTGGCTCAGCTTGCGGCGGATGTCGGCATGGCGCTGCCCAGGTCGCGGCCTTCCAGGCGCGCGGTGACGGCCACGTCTGGCGCAGGTCCTCGCGGTGCAGCTCCAGCTGCCCGGGTTCCTCCACGATGTCCACCACCTGCGACAGCTTGACGGTGCCGCCGCCGGCGTGCGCAGCGGCAGGTCGCGGAGGGTCGCCAGCGGCCGGATGCTGCGCCGGTCCGCCATGACGCGGATGTCGACCATGCGGTCGCCCTCCAGCACGGTGGAGGCGGTCTCCCCCAGCATGGCGGTGTTGACGGCGGCGGCGATGTCCTCGGCGGTCAGGCCGAAGCGCTGGGCGTCGATCGGGCGCACGCGAAAGCTGATCGTGGGCCCGGCGTAGACCAGGCCGTCGATGGTGTCCACGACGCCTGTGATCTTGCTCGATCTGCTCCTCGATCTCGCGGCGCCTTCTTCTTGAGAAAATCGCATGTCGGTCGAGAACAGCTTGATCTCGATCGGCTGCGGGCGACCAGGTCAGGTCGCCGATCAGGTCGCCGAGAATGCCGGGGAATTCCCATGTCGATATCGGGCAGGGCGGCGTTGAACTTGTGCCGCAGTTCGGCGATGACCTCCTCGGTCGTGCGCTTGCGGTCGGGCTTGAGCTTGAGCAGGAAATCGCCCGTGTTCGGCTCGGCGATGACCAGCGCCAAGCGCGCGCCGGTGCGGCGGGAATAGCTCTCCACTTCGGGCGCTGCGAATGATCTGCCTCCACGTTCTGCAGCTCGCGGTCGGTTTCGGCCAGGCTGGTGCCCGGCGGGCGTCAGGTAATCGATCACGAAGCCGCCTTCGTCCAGCGGCGGCAGGAAGTCGGTTTCCAGGCCGGTGATAGATCACGATGCCCAGCAGCAGGACAGCGCCGCAGACGGCCAGCGTCAGCCAGGGGTGGCCGAGGGCGCGGCGGACCACCGTCTCGTAGAGCCGGATGACCCGCTGCAGCAGGAAGCCGCCCTGCCCGGCGCTCGGGCGTGTCTTCCTCGCCGCGGTCGCGGAGCAGCCAGGCGGCCAGCGAGGGCGTGAAGCGTGATGGCCAGCACCAGCGACGTCAGCAGCGACACGACCATCGTCATCGCCAGGGCGCGGAAGAAGACGCCGGTGACGCCTTCCAGGAACGCCAGCGGGATGAACACCACGACCGGCGTCAGCGTCGAGCCGACCAAGGGCCGGAAGATTTCGCCGATGGCCTTGCTGGACGGCCTCCAGCTGCCCAAGCCGGCCATGCGTCTTGGTGTGGATCGCCTCGACCACCACGATGGCGTCGTCGATGACCAGCCCGATGGCGGCCGCGATGCCGCCCAGCGTCATCAGGTTGAAGCTCATGCCGGCCAGCTTCATGGCCAGCGACGGTGATCAGCACCGTGACCGGGATGACCAGCGTGGCGACCAGCGTCGTGCCCCAGTTCTTGAGAAACAAGTATAGGATGCACCACGGAAAGGACCAGGCCGAAGAGGATGGCTTCCCAGACGCTGGCCACCGAGTCGCGCACCAGCAGCGACTGGTCGTAGAAAAAAGCCAGCTTCATGTCCGGCGGCAGTTCCTGCTTCAATGTCCTGAGCTCCTCCTCCAGGCGCTTGGCGATGTCCAGCGTGCTGCCGTCCGGCTGGCTGCGGATATTGAGCAGGACGGCGTCACGCCGTCGGCGGTGACGAGGTTGAAGACGGGCTCGGCCCCGCGCTCCACCGCGGCGAAATCGCGGACGCGCAGGGGATGGCCGCCGCTGTCGGCCACCAGGAGATTTTCGATGTCCGCGATCGAGCGCACCCGCCCGTCCACCACCGCCAGGTAGAGGTGGTGGTTCTCCTCGTGCAGCCCGGTGGAAGCGATGAGATTGTTCTTCGGCAGCGCGTCCGTGACCTGGGTCAGGCTGAGGTTCGCCGCCTGCAGCCGCAGCGGATCGACGACGATGTGATACTCCGGGGAACGGCCGCCGACCAGGTCGACGCGGGCGACGCCCGGGATGCGCAGAAAACGCGGCTTGAGGTTGTAGCGCGCCGTCTCCCACAGCTCGGTCAGTCGGCGCACCCTGCTGGTCAGGCTGATGCCGATGATGGGAAAGCCGGAAAAGGTCAGGCGATAGACCTCGGTCTCCGCCGTCGCCGGCAGCGTAGCGCGGATCTGCGCCAGGCGGCCGATCACGTAGAGTTCGGACTGGACCATGTCCACTTTCCAGTTGAAGAAAACATTGACTTCCGCCGAGCCGCGGCCGGTGGCGGAGCGGACCGTCGACGACGCCGGGAATGTCCTTCATCGCTTCTTCGATCGGGCGGGTGACGGTGGCCATCATCTCGTCGGCCGGCATGACGCCGTTGTCCACCAAGATGACCACCCGGGGAAAATTCGTCTGCGGAAACACGGCCGAGGAAACATTCAGCGCCGCATATATGCCGGCCAGGCATAATGCGGCGCAGATGAACACGACCGGCAGCGCGTGCCGGGTGGCGAAATTCCCTAATCAGCGAATCTTCTTTCACGGGTTATTTGACGATATGAATTTTGACTTCGCCGGGAATGGCGTACGCGTCCTCGTCGACGATGACCAGCCCTGCGCTCAGTCCGGGACCCGCGACTTCGACCAGGCCCGCCTCGCGCAAGCCGATGCGCACCGGCCGGGAACGGCCTTGTCGCCCTCGACCAGGACGATGGTCCCGGTCGCTCCGCCCACCGTGTCCGCCACCACGGCAGCCTCCGGCACCGCCAGGCAGCCGGCATGGACTTCGCAAACGATGCTGACCTGCAGGAACTGCCCGGCGCGGAAAGCGCCGGATGCCGGGAGCGTAATGCGCACCGGCAGGGTGTCGGTCGCGCCGTCGACCTGGCTGCCGATATAGGCCACCGTGCCCCGCGGCCGCCGCCTTCACCGCAGTGCACCGGCTGCCCCACTTTGATCAGGGTGGCATCCCGGACCGGGACGGCCACCATGCCGGCCAGGCGCCTTAGGTCGACGATCCTGGCCAGGACCGTGTTGCCCTCGACGGCTTCGCCGGGGCCGACGTTGATCTTGACGACGATCCCGGCCAGCGGGGCAACGACCTCGAGCAGGGCCAGGCCGGTGGTCGCCGCCTGGAATTCGCTGCGGGCCGCATTCAGCAGCTGCTCGGCCTCCAGGTAATTCTTCCTGGACGTCCCCTCCACGGCGAGCAATTTTTTCTGGCGCTCGAAATTTCCTTCGGCGAAGGCCAGGGCCTGGCGGGCTTTTTCGAGGCCGATGCCGGCGACGCGGCCGTCCAGGTGGAAGAGGACCGCGCCCTTGGTTACCCGCTGGCCTTCGCTGCAGTCGACACGGGAGACGATCCCCGTCGCCGGGGCGGCGACGTCGGCCGCGGCGGGCGGACTGCCGGGCACGGCGGGCTCGGGCTGGACGGTGCCGAAAGCGTTCACGAAACGGTGCAGCGTCGTTCGCGTGATCCGGCCCACGTGCACGGCCATATCCGCGGTCGTCTTGTTTTCTTCCCCGCCCGCTCCCGGGCGCAGCAGCCGAACGATCGCGATCATGGCCAGGATCGCGATGATCATGACCGCGATGAGCCAACGTTTCCTGGTTTCGCTCATTTTTTTTGCTCCTGGTCCTGGCCGGCTCCCCTGGCCGGGGCCGACAGGACAAGCTTCTCCTCGCCAAGCGGCGCCTGCATGGCCGCCTCCAGGTCCGCGATCGCCGACTGCGCCCTGACCAGCGCGTCCAGCCTGGAAAGGCGGCTGGCCGACAACTCCAATTGAACGCCGAGCAGCTCGAGCTTGGAAATTTCGCCAAGCCGATACCGCTCCCCGGCGGTGATATTGAGCTTTTCCAACTCGGTCAGCATGGCCGAAGCGGTCGCCGCTCGGCTGGCAGCGGACCGGCAGGCGGCGACCGCCGCTTCGACCTCACCGATCACCCTGGCTTGCAGCACCTGGAAATTCGCAGCCGCCTCGCTGCGCCTGGCATCGGCCTCGGCGATCGGGCCGCGGTTGCGGTTGAAGATCGACAGCAGCAGGTTCAGCCCCAGTGTCCATTTGACGTCGGTCTGGTCCAGCTCATAGCCGGGCCCGATGTTGAGGTCCGGATATTGCTTGGCGATCTCCACCTGCAGGGCCGCCTGGCTGGCCTGGTACCCGGCCAGCGCGGCCAGGATATCGGAGCGGTTCAGCAGGGCGCGGCGGCGAAGTTCCAGGGCGGGGATATCGACGTTGGCATCCTGCAAATCGTCAAAGCGGAAAGCGACGCCGTCCAAAGCGCCTGGCGGCAGCCCCAGGGCTCCGGCCAATTGCACCAGGGCCCTGGAGCGCTGCTCGGCGGCGTCCAGGGAGCTCAGGCGGCTTTGGTCAAGGGCGATCCTGGCTTGCGTGACCTCATAGGCCGGCGCTTCGCCGACCGCCAGCTGTGCTTCAAGGATGCGCGCACTCTCCTCTTCGATCTCCTGCTGGCCTTTATAAAGAGATTCGCTTTCCCTGGCCGCGAAGAGATCGAGGAATGCCCGCCGCAAACGATCCCGCACTTCCCAGGCGACGGCGAGGACGTTCAGGCGGGCCGCTTCGGCCAGGTGCCGGGCCTGGGAGATGCGATAACCCCTTTTGCCGGCGGTCTCCACCGGGATCTCCAGGGCGGCCGCCGGGATCCATGGCGAGATTTCGCCGGCCGGGGTGGTGCGATTGTAGCCAAACGAAGCGCTCAGCGTCGGGTTGGGCGTCTCGCCGGCGCTTTTGCGGCCGGCCTGGGCGACGCCCCATTGCGCCCGGGCGGCATCGAGATCGGGATGGAAAAACAGGCTGGCCAGCGTCAACGATTGGATATCCCATCTTTTTATGGGCCACTCGGGTTCCTGCCCGTTGAGTTTGAAAACTCTTTCAGCTCCATGGCCGCCAAGGTGCGCTTTTCAAAATCGCCGAGCGTTTTGTCAGCGCGGATGGGTGCGGAGTGGAAACGGATGCACCCGGAAAAGCAAAAGGCGACCAGAAGCAAACAATGAATTCTATATTTTCGTGACCTTGCCATCGAACGGAAGAAAGTTAAATACAACACAGGCAACCCACTCTTGCACATAAAATGATTTTTGTCTATTTGCCGCCAGTCAAAAATAGCACGAAACGAAAATGGAAGTCAATTTTTGAACACAGGCGATCATGGGCATTGCATTTTCCTTCGCATGAAATATAATGATTGCAAAAAATGACTCAGTTGCATGGTTTGGTTTTGCAAAAAGCGACGGGAGGCGAAATGAAAAAATCTTTCATTAACGGAATGGTAATGCCGCTGGCCATGATTGCACTCCTGTCCATCCCGGGGCTGCTTTCCAGCCAGAAGTCGACGGGGTACCATCTTCTGAAAAAACCATATTGGGCGGCGAAGGGTCCTGGGACTACCTTGCCCTGGAAAGCGAAACGCGGACCATGTACATCACCCATGGCACGGAAGTGGTTCTCTATCAAATCGATTCCGGCCAGAAGTTGCAGCCCATCACCGGGCTGCAGGGCGTGCACGGGGTGGCTTTCGTTCCCACGCTCGGCCGCGGCTACATCAGCAACGGACGGTCGGATGCGTTGACCGTTTTCAACCTCAAGACCGGGGAAAAATCGGCCGAGGTCAAGACCGGAACCAACCCCGACGCCATCCTTTACGACGATTTCAGCGGCCGGCTGTTTTCCTTCAACGGCCGCAGCGCCGACGCGACGGCGGTCAACGTCGCCGACAACAGCGTGGCGGGGACGGTGCCCCTGGGCGGCAAGCCCGAGTTCGCCCAGAGCGACGGCCAAGGCACCATCTACGTCAACATCGAGGACACCAGCGAGATCGTGGCCTTCGACAGCCGGAACCTGAAGGTCCTGCGCCGCTGGAATCTGGCGCCCGGCGAAGAGCCCAGCGGCCTGGCCCTGGACCGAAGAACCGTCGCCTGTTCTCTGTCTGCGCCAACAAGATGCTGGTGGTTTCCAACGCCGCTACCGGCAGCATCGTCGCCACGGCGCCCATCGGTTCCGGCTGCGACGGCGTGCGCTTCGACCCCGCCACCCGGCTCATCTTCAGTTCCAACGGCGAAGGCAGCCTGACCGTCATCCGCCAGGTGACCCCGACAAATATGCCGTCGAAGAAACAGTGGCTACCGCCCGCGGCGCGCGCACCCTGGAGCTCGATCCCAAGACGCACCACGTGTTCGTGGTGACGGCCGAATTCGGACCGCCGCCGGTGGCCACGGCGGAGAACCCCCGTCCCCGTCCCCAGGTCATGCCCGGCACATTCCAGATCCTTGAATTCGGGAGATAAGCCGGATCGGAGAGTCAATCTTAAAACCGGTCCCGCCCCGGTTCCATGGGGGCGGGATGGCCGCCGATACTGGTGAACTGGAGACCGTTTTGAAGAAGATAAAAAGTTAAAAGTAAAAAGTTAAAAGTTAAAAGTAAGAGAAGATAAATTCCTGGAATTACCCGATCCTTTGCTTCACTTTTTCCTTTTACCTTTTACCTTTTTCCTTTTTAGAACAACGGCGGGTGGCTTTGCCTTCAGCAGGTCCTTTAAGAGCACTTTCCCCAGGATCAGTTTTTCCTTTCGGGCGGGAGACATCCTCTTGACCTTGCGCTCGACCTTGAGCGCGTCGCCTACACGCCGACGCGGACCTTGCGGGCCAGGGCGAGGGGGCCCGGCCTTCAGGTAGCGCGCCCCCTTGCCGGCGCTGTGCTCGGCCAGGCGACGGTCGACGTCGGTCGAGATGCCGGTATAGAGGGTGCCGTCGCCGCAGCGGACCAGGTAGAGGTACCAGCGCTGCATGCCGGCTAGAACCGGATGACGTCGTCGAGCGGCGATACGCTGACCACGTATTCCAGGTTGACGTAGACCGAGCGGCGGTTGGCCTTGATCCCGGTCTCGCAGGCGGCGATCCAGTATCGCTCCTTGGGCAGGGATGTTTCGCCGCTGTCGTGGACGTCGACGTCGTGCAGCAGCAGGCTGTCGCCATGAACGGCGGCGAGCCTGCCGATATAGACCCAGGGCGAGCGGGTGTCGACCACCACTTCCCGGCCCACCAGCGCTTGCAGCGTCTCCTTCATGGCTGTTTCCTCCTTTGAAAATTCCCCGCGGACGCCACCGCCTCGCCGCGTTGGAACAGATTGGTGATGCGTAGCGAGGGCGGTGCGCCCGCGGCAAGGCGATGTCAATCCAATCGGCCTTGTGTTTCAAAACGTCCCTTCCGCGTATTCGGCGAAGGCGACGCGCAGCTCCGCCTCCGTGTTCATGACGATGGGGCCGCGCCAGGCGACCGGCTCGCGCAGCGGCTTGCCCGAGACGAGCAGGAAGCGAGCGCCCTGGTCACCGGCGGTAATCTCCACGGCGTCGCCGTCGGAAAAGGTCACCAGGCTTCCCGTCGCGGCCGTTTTTTTCTTCGCGGGATCGAAGGCGCCCTTCCCGGCGAAAACATAGGCGAAGACGGTGTAGCCCCGCGGCAGCTCGTGGCTGAAGCCGGCGCCGGCGGGCACCTCGACGTCGAGGTACTCCGGGTCGATGCGGATCTCGCGCACCGGCCCGCGCACACCATCGACGGACCGCAGATCGACGCGGATCTTCACGCCGCTCTCACGGCTGACCAGCGGCATCTGGGCGCTGACCAGGCCGCGGTAGCGCGGAGCCATCATTTTTTCGCGCCGCCGGCAGGTTGGCCCACAGCTGAAAGCCCACTTATCCCGGTCTTTTTGCACTCCCGGGGCATCTCCTGGTGGATGATGCCCGAGCCGGCCGTCATCCACTGCACGTCGCCGGGCCCGATCACGCCGCGGTTGCCCATGCTGTCGCCGTGCTCGATCTCCCCGCGCAGCACGTAGGTGATGGTCTCGATGCCGCGGTGCGGGTGCCAGGGGAACCCGGCGATATAATCATCGGGATCCCCGGAACTGAAGTCGTCGAGCAGCAGGAAGGGTCGAGCCCGGGGACCGCATCGAAGCCGAACATCCGGCGCAGCCTGACGCCCGCCCCTTCCAGGGTGGCGACGCCCGGCCGTACCATCGCAACCTTTCTGGCGTTTTGTTATTCACCTCCAAGCGTGATCCGGGAATGGTCGCAGCTGAGGACCTCGAAACGGATCGTGCCCCCGCAGAAGCGCGCGACCAGGGCCATGACATCGCGGTGGCCGCCTCCACCTCGCGGGCCCCGCCCGCACCCGCGGCAGGCCGTCGATGTTGATCTCGACCGCGGTTGTCTCCGGGGAGGGTGAGGGAGTGGTTGGCCTGGCGCCAGATCCAGCGCCGGGTCAGCACCTGGTCGCCCTCGGTGAAAATGAACTCCCCGGGCGCCGGGTGCTCGATCTCCTGCGAGCCGAAAGGGACGAATTCCTCGGTGCCGAAGCCGGACGCAGGGCGATGTCCCGCGTCAGGACGTCGACGGCGTGGCCGCCCACGGGCAGCCGGTGGCGCAGGGAGACGATGTTGCCGATGTCGACCAGGGCGTTAATGAGGGGAGTTCCTGGCCGCGTACCACCCGGCGCAGAGGCGCCTCGATCGACGGCCGGAAGTCCCCCGGCCCAGCAGCCCAGCCGGCGGAAGGCTTCGCGCCACGGGGCCAGGCGCGGCTCGGCGGTCAGCATGTCCACGCTCAGTTTCCCCCGCGCCGCGGCTTCCTCCTCGCGCAGCATGCCGACGAGTTCCGCGGGCGAAGCGGAGTTCCTCACCCCGCGGGCGATGACCACCCCGCGCCGGTAATCGGGAAACGCCGCGAATACTTCAGTGGCTATTGAATAAGTCAGCTCTTTCGTCAATCCCTCCACCGTTAAATTCCAAATCCCAAGCATCAAATCCCAAATAAATTCCAATTTCCAAATTCCAATGACCCAAACAAAGGCACTGGGGGCTTCTTTTCTTCGTTTTGGTCATCCGGGGGTCATTAGATGCTTGGTGCTTGTTTGGAATTTGAAATTTGAGATTTGGTATTTATTTCCATTGTTCTTAATCGCCTATTCTTTTTGCCAGTGGCGCAGCATCGCCGCCAGCAGCGGCACTCCCGCCAGGAGGAACAAAACGCCCAGGGCGACGAAGGCGGCGGAAAGCGAAACGGCGTCCACCAGCCGGCCGAAGAGCGGCGAGACCACGACGAAGGTCACGCTGCCCGCCATGCCCGCCAGCGAGAGGACCGTGGCCCTGACGTCGGAGCCGACCGCCAGGTTCAGCCGCTCGAGCAGCACCGGGTAGGCCAGGTTCCAGAGCAGGGCGTTGGCCGGCACCAGGGGCAGCAGCCACAGGCTCGGCAGCAGGCCGAAGCAGGATGTAGAAGACCGCGCTCAGCAGCGCCAGGAGCAAGGCGGTCCTGGCCCCGAAGCGCTTCGGCCGAACGCGTGCGAGCGCGCGCCGCCCAGGGCGCCCGCCAGCTGGAAGACGGCGAACAGGAGGCCGAACCAGCCCACGCCGATGCCCAGTTCCTGGTAGAGGAGAAAGTACGCCCACAGCGCGGTCAGCTGGCCGGCCATGAGCAGCCCGCAGGAGAAGCATGACCGGCCGGATATGGGGCTGCTGCAGGCAGAGACGGCAGATGCGCAGGATATCGAGACGGCGGGTTCTTGGAGCGGCGCGGCTCGCGCTCGGGTTCCGCCAGGGAGAACGCCACCGCCGGCATGAACAGGGCGCTGGCGACGTTCGACCAGGAACGGCAGGCGCAGGAAGACCGAGGCCAGCAGGCCGCCGGCGACCGACGATACGGCGGTGCCGGTGCGGGCGACCAGCGCGCACTTCCCTTCGAAGCGCTCGGGCTCGCCCTCGCGCCCCTGCTGGCGCAAGGGCTGTCGAAAAGCAGGGCCGGATCGCAGCCCGAGCGCATGCTGAACGCCGACGGCCAGCACCACCTCGGCGAAGACGAAGGCGGCGAAGCTCCGCCCCGCGGCGTAGCAGCAGCCAGCTCCCAGCGGGAAAAAGATCGCGCCGAACACCAGCGTTTTTCTTGCGGCCGACGACGTCGGCCAGGTAGCCGAAGGCACCTCGAGCAGCAGGACGGCCAGGTGAAAGGCGGCCTGGATGGTGCGGGTACCTGGGTGGAGTTCAGGCCATTGGCCGTGTAGAACAGGATCAGCACCGGCGCGATTCGGCAAAACAGTCGCCCAGGAACTTCAGGGCGAGGATCTTCCAGAACATTCCGGCGGTATGGATGAATCTGATCCTGCAGAGATCATCCTCGTTGATGGGTTTAAGGGTTGAAGGGGCAATGGCACTGGCAACGAAACTCTCGCTTTTTTCTGCAACCCTTCTACCCATTAACCCATTTACCCATTTACTTTGTATTCACCGAACAAAGGCCGTCCAGCCCGCGTAGACGGCCGACGCGCCCAGCTCTTCCTCGATCCGCATGAGCTGATTGTACTTCTCGACGCGCTCGCCGCGGCAGGGCGCCCCGGTCTTGAGTTGGCCGGTGCCCATCGCCACCGTGAGGTCGGCGATGAGCTGTCCACGGTCTCGCCGCTCCGATGGGAAACCATCGCGCCAGCCCGTTTTTGCGGGCCATCTCGATGGCGTCGATCGTCTCGGTAGCGTGCCGATCTGGTTGAGCTCGATGAGCACCGCGTTGGCCGCGCCTTCCTTGATGCCCCGGGCGATGCGCTTGATGTTCGTCACGAAGAGGTCGTCGCCGACGAGCTGGACGCCGGCGCCGATCGTCTCGCGAGCAGCCGCCAGCCGTCCCAGTCGTCCTCGGCCAGGCCGTCCTCGATGCTGAGGATGGGATACTTCTTCGTCCAGTCGGCGTAGAGGCTGACCATCTCGACCGCGATGACTTGCGTTTCTCCGTGCGCAGCAGGTAGCGCCCTCCTCGTAGAAGCTGCTCGAGGCGGGATCGAGGGCGATGACGATGTCCTTGCCGGGCTTGTAGCCGGCCTTCTCGATGGCCTTGAGGATATTCTCCACGGCCTCCGCGTTGGTCTTGAGCGCGGGCGCGAAACCGCCCTCGTCGCCGACGGCCGTCGAGTAGCCCGTGGCCTTGAGGACGCACTTGAGGGCCTGGTAGACCTCGGCCCCCGCTCAGCGCCTCGGGGAAGCAGGGCGCGCCGACCGGCGCGATCATGAACTCCTGGAAATCGATGGCCTGCCAGTTGGCGTGCGCCCCGCCGTTCATGATGTTGAACATGGGCACGGGCAGCACTCGCGCGCCCAGCCCGCCGAGGTAGCGGTAGAGCGGCAGCCGGACCAGGCCGCGGCGGCCCGGGCCGCTGCCAGGCTGACGCCCAGGATCGCGTTGGCGCCGTATTTTTCCTTGTGCTCGGTGCCGTCGAGCTCGATCATGCCCGGTCGAGGCCCGCCTGGTCGAGGCGTCGCGGCCGCCGAGCGCCTTGGCCAGGTGATCGTTGACGTTCTGGACCGCCTTGAGGACGCCCTTCCGCCGTAGCGCTTCTTGTCCTCGTCCCGCAGCTCGAGGGCCTCGTGGACTCCCGTCGAAGCGCCGGAGGGAACGGCCGACCGGCCGAGCGAGCCGTCCTCGAGGCGGACCTCCACCTCCACGGTGGGGTTGCCGCGGGAGTCGAGAATCTCCCTGCCGAAAACCTTCTTGATCGCCTTGCCCATGTTGTCACTCCCTTTTCATTTTTTTGCCGAAAACTCCGTTATTATATCAGAATTCAAAACCGCAGCCAAAAATTCAATTTATTGAATTGAATTCTTTTCCAACTCCCTGTATCATGGGCGCGCCATGCGACCCGAGACCGGTTTTTTTTGCCCGCGTTGGAACTGAATGCCGTGCCAGAAGCGTCTTGGACACGGGAGCGCGATGTCGATATTCAGAAGATTCCGCATGCCAATCCGTCTGCTTGCCGCATAATCAGGGAGAGAGCACCCGGTCATGAGCAACATGAGAGGAAAGCGCGGCGCCTGCTTCCTGGCCATGGCGCTCAGTCTCTTTATTCGCCTGTCGCCCCAGGGCGAAGATGTCCATTTCCGCCACATCGCGAAAAGCAACGGGCTCTCCCAGAACACCGTATATTCCATTCTCCAGGACCGCAGCGGTTTCATGTGGTTCGGCACAGAGAACGGTTTGAACCGCTTCGACGGCTATGACTTCACCGTGTTCAATCCTGTTCCCGGCGATCCCGCCAGCATCAGCCACGGCGCCATCCTGAGGCTGTATGAAGACCGGGAGCGGTCTACATCTTCCGGGTCGGCACCTTGAACGGCGGGCTGAACCGCTACGATCCCCACAGCGGGGAATTCCGCAGCTACCGGCACGCCCCCGCCCGCGGCGATTCCCTAGAGCAGCGATATCGTCGGCGCCATTCTTGAAGACAGGGACGGCGCGTTCTGGATCGGCACGGACAATGGCCTGGACCGGCTCGACCGCGCGTCGGGGAAATTCACCCGCTATCCCCTGGCAACCGATCGGCCCGGCGCCAGCAACCATATCCATGACATTTGCGAGGACCGCGAGGGCGGTCTGTGGATCAGCAACTTCGGGGGCGGGGTCACGCATATGGACCGCGAGGAACGGCAAGCTCCGCCATTACCGCCACGATCCGGCCGACCCGGCGAACAAGCTTGAGCAACGACTTCACCTACCGCGTTCACCAGGACCGCACGGGGGCCCTCTGGGTCTGCACCGAGGACGGCCTGAACCGCCTCGACCCCGCGTCCGGACAGTTCACCCGTATCCCCATCCAGCGGGCCGGCGCGGGCGCGCCTCCCTTCGACCGATCTATGCGATATGCGAAGACCGGAACGGCAGTCTCTGGTTCGGCACTTCGGCAGGACTGGCCCGCCTGGTCGGGAAGAACGGCGCCATGACCATCTATCAAAACGACCCGCTCGACCCGCTGAGCCTCGAACGCCAACCTGGTCTTCTCGGTCTACGAGGACCGTTCCAGGGAGGGTGCTGGGTCGGCGCGGATGACAGCGGCATCAATCAATTCAATCCGAACCAGAAAAAGTTTTTCCATTATCGCCACCTCCCGGGCTCGGCCAGCAGCCTGGGGAGCAATATCGTCCATTCGTTCTGGGAAGACCCGGGGCGGGTGTTATGGATCGGGACCCAGAACGGCCTGGACCGGCTGGACCGCGACACAAACGCGTTCACCCACTTCGGCTACGGCGCCGGGGCGCCCGGCAGCCTGGGCAAGACCAATATCCGCTGCCTGAAAGGCGACCGCGCCGGGAATCTCTGGCTGGGCACCGACGGCAAGGGGCTCCACTATTTCGACCGCGCCAGCGGCAGGGTCACCGTATTCCGCAATGATCTCGGGGATCCCGGGAGCCTGCAGCAGCGACCGCGTCCTGGCCATCGGCGAAGACCCGGATGGATCGCTCTGGATCGGCACCTACGGCGGCGGGGTCAACCGCATGGACGCCAAGAACCGCAGGTTCGCCCGCTACCGGTTCGCCGAAAACGACCCCGGCAGCCTGAGCGACGATATCGCGCGCGCCATCCTGGTGGACCGGGCCGGGACCCTGTGGGTCGGCACCTATGGCGGCGGGCTCGACCGCTTCGACCGCGCCACCGGGAAATTCCGCCACTACCGCAATGACGCCGCCGACCCGGCCAGCCTGAACAACGATTACATCTTCTGCCTCCACGAGGACAAGCGGGGCGGCATCAGGATCAGCACCCTGGGCGGCGGGCTAAACCTGCTGGACCGGGAACAAGGCACCTTTGCCCACTTCACCCAGGCCGACGGGCTGGCCGGCAACCAGGTGCTGGGAATTCTCGAGGATGGCTCCGGGAACCTCTGGCTGACGACCAGCGAGGGCCTGTCGCGGTTCTCCCCCCAAGCAAAACAGTTCCGGAACTACGACGCGAGCGACGGCATTCCCGGCAAGGGGTTCTCCAGCGGCGCCACTTACGCCAATGCGGACGGGGAGATGTTCATCGGCGGGGCGGACGGTTTCAATGTCTTTTCCCCGCTGGACATCATCGACAGCGCCTACGTCCCCCAGCTGTGGATCACCTCTTTCAGGGTGATGAACCGGAGGTCAACTTTCCCCACCCCATCTGGGAAACCGCCGAGGTCGTCCTGTTCCCGAGGGACCCGCTTTTTTTCCTTTGAATTCGCCGCCCTCGACTACGCGGCGCCGGAAAAGAACCGCTATGCCTATAAACTGGAGGGGCTGACCGACGACTGGATCCAGGCCGACGCCAGGCACCGCTCGGCCTCCTTTTCCCGCTTGCCCCCCGGAAAATACGTCTTCCGCGTCCGGGGCTCCAACAGCGACGGCTTATGGAACGAGAAGGACGTCTCCCTGGTCATCCGCGTGCGCGGCCCCTGGTGGCGCTCCTGGTGGTCCTTCTCGATCCTGTCCGCGTTGCTGTTCCTGTAGATGTACGAACTGAAACTGACCCGCATGAAGCGGCTGGCGGCCCGCGTCCGCACCGAGGCGGCCATGGACGAACTGTTCATTAAATTCAACATTTCGCCACGGGAGAGGGAGATCGTCGTCCTCTTGTTGAAGGACAAGAGCAACAAGGAGATCGCCGAGAAACTGTTCATCGAATTGAGCACGGTGAAGATCCACGTCCATCACATCTTCGGGAAACTCTGCGTCCGCAACCGCGCGCAATTGCTCCGTCTCTTTCAAAACCTGAAGTTCAAATAACATTCCACTGGAAAATTCCCCAAAATAAAAAGGGCCGTCCCCTTTTTCGGGAACGGCCCTTAGACGTATCCGAAACTAAAAAAGCGGACTAGGCGGCTTTCTTGGACTTGCGGACGTAGGCCAGCCAGTACAGGGTGGCGACGAAGAAGCCGCCGCCCACGATGTTGCCCAGCGTCACCGGGATCAGGTTCTTGACCAAGAAGCCATACAGGCCGACGTTGGCCAGCTTCTCGGGGGCCAGGCCGGCGGCGGTGGCGGCCGCCACCACCTCGTTGACCCCTTTGAGCAGGATGCCGATGGGGATGAAGTACATGTTGGCGATGCTGTGCTCGAAGCCGGCGGCGACGAAGGCGTTGATGGGGAAGACGATCGCGCAGGTTTTGTCGGTGGCGCTGCGCGCGCTGAAGCGCCATCCAGACGGCGATGCAGACGAGGGCGTTGCAGAGGATGCCGCGGAAGAAGGCCTGCCCCAAGTCCAGGCCCGTCTTGGTCTTGGCCGATGTTGATCGCCGTGATGCCCACCGCGCCACTGGCCGTCGTTAGACTGTTTCTGGCGAAAACAATGACCGCGGTCATCACCGAGCCCACGAAGTTGCCCAGGTAGACGATGCCCCGTTGCGGAGCAGCTCCCGTTCTCGGACCTTGCCGGCCTGCTCGCCATGACGATCAGGTTGTTGCCGGTGAACAGCTCGGCGCCGGCCACGACGACCAGGATCAGGCCGAGGGAGAAAACCCCGCCGCAGAGGAACTGGGCGACCCCCCCGACGCCGAGGAACTTCGCGGCATCGACGCCGACCAGCGTCCGCCATCTGCGCCCCGAAGCCGATGTAGACGCCCGCCAGGATGCCCAGCACCAGCAGCTTGAACGCGTTGTTCGTGGTTTTCTTTACGCAGATGTTCTCGTTCCAGTCCGCGGCCACCTGGGCCGGGCTCTTGCAGTCGTACTCCATGAATTCCTCCTCTTTTATTGGGTTAATTTTTCTA
>CAWGGP010000004.1:0-204324 GCA_963822075.1 Candidatus Aminicenantota bacterium | reverse complement strand
ATGCTTTATAACGTGGCGCAGCTTATGAAGGCTTCTGTCGGGACAACGCTTGAGTATGCTCTTCATGAAGAAGATATCCAACTCGATGAAGACCTCAAAGTAGTTGGCCCGCTTGATGGACACGTACGTATTCGTCGCACCAATCAGGGTTTACTCGTTGATGGTTGGGTGGACCTGGCACTAGAGCTATCATGTACTCGCTGCTTGAAGATATTCGAACAGCCGATGCATGTTTCTTTTATGGAGCAATTTTATCCGACAGTCGATATAGTGACTGGTTTAGCGCTGCCTCCCATAGACGAGGAAGATATCTTCCCCATCGATGATCACCACCTGGTTGATTTGACCGAGGCAATACGACAAAATGTACTGATTGCAATTCCGATGGCAACTCTATGCCGTGAAGATTGCGCAGGACTCTGTTCACAATGTGGACATGATCTCAATCTTGGACCTTGCAATTGCAAGCCAGAAGTTGATACACGCTTTAGCGTCCTTGAAAAATTATTACAAAACGGCTCAGAGTCATCAAAACGCCAGTAAATTTGCCTGATCTTGCGTCAGGACATATGACTGGTGGAAGAGGAGAAACGAATTAATGGGAGCATTACCAAAACAACGAACATCACATGCTCGCCAGGGAAAGAGGCGATCGCACCAGGCGCTGAAATTACCACAACTGGTTGCCTGCCCGCACTGCAAAAGACCCCGGCTTTCCCACCATGCCTGTCCGAACTGCGGCATGTACCGCAATCGCCAGGTATTTTTGCCGCGCACAAAGAAAAGCTAAAGAACTGTAGAGGGACAGTACGGGTTTCGTTTGCCTGCTGTCCCCTCATACTGCATAAAGAGTAAAGTAAGATGACGACACAAGTCGCCTTTCTTTTTCCCGGGCAAGGTAGCCAAGCGGTAGGTATGGGCGCTGATGTCTTTGCGACATCTTCCGCTGCGCGCCAGGTTTTCGGGGCGGTGGACGAAGCGTTAGGGTTCTCGCTTAGCACGCTCTGTTTCCAGGGCCCAGAAGATACGCTGCGCGATACGGTTAATGCCCAGCCTGCTATTGTCACTGTAAGTCTTGCTCTTTTAGCCGCATTTCAAGAAGCCCTCTCACCACACAATTATTCCTGGTCCTTCCCTCTTGTTCCAGGCTATACCGCGGGACATAGCGTTGGTGAAATTGCTGCCCTGGTCGTTTCCGGCGCGCTTGATCTCAAGAATGCTGCCCGGCTGGTACGGGAACGCGGTCGGCTCATGCATCACGAAGGAACGATTTGCCCAGGAGGGATGGCAGCAATCATTAGCATGGACGCGGAACAGCTACAAGAGGTATGTCAGGAAGCGACGAACCAGGCGCTGGCTCACCACCCGGCAGATGACAGCGGCAAGACGGCGCATCCGGGATTGGGACGAGTAATCGTAGCTAATTTCAACGCGCCAGGGCAGATTGTTATTTCAGGTGAGCAGTACGCATTGCAGTTGGCGATGGATTTGGCGAAAAAAAAGGGAGCAAAACGCGTCATGCCACTGGCCGTAAGTGGAGCATTCCACTCACCCGTAATGGCGCCTGCCGCCGTCGGACTGGCCCAGGCAATCCTGGCCACCTCCATGCAGGATGCGACTATTCCGGTCATCAGCAATATTCATGCTACCCCGCTCACCGGGGCAGAGGCTATTCGTGACGAGCTTGCCCGGCAGATAGCATCTCCGGTACAGTGGATCCGCACCATAGAATACATGGCCAGCGCGGGGGTTACGGTCTTTATTGAAATCGGCCCTGGCCAGGCGTTAACAGGTATGGTCAAACGGATTATAAAGGGCGCCACCACTGTTAGTATCAGTAGCGCGGCGGATATCGAAAAGGCGACGATAGCCTTGCGTGATATGGGCCTTGTACATGAGGTATAATGACTGTTAAGATATTGTTAACTGGCATGCTCATTCCATTTATGAATTATCTGCAACCATCGTGCTCACTGATATTATCGGAAACCGATTTGGATAGCGCACTTGACACAGACCGGAAAAGCGCATATCTTTGCAGTAAGCCTTATTGGCGGCGTACATGACGTACAGCACAGAACACCATCTATCAGTTTTTCAGCGTGAAAAAAACGTAGAGACGTTCGTACTCTTTAAAAGGAGAAAATCTCAATGGTAGCTGAACCGCCAGGGGTTGTACGCGTTGCGCGCCAGGTACTCTCAACTATCGTGATTAATGCAGCACTACAAGTTCCGGGTGTTATCCGCATGGCCCAGGCGAGCGATCAGTGGTCTCGTTTTCTTGGTCGCGAAGTTCCCAAACACGGGGTAGCTTTGACAATTAAAGATAATACTGTCACAGCGGATCTCTACATTGTAGTAGCAAACGATGTTGATATCGTGAATGTCGGGTCCGCCGTCCAGGAGGAGGTCGCTGCAGCACTTGAGTACATGGTCGGTATGCACGTACGCGAGGTCAATGTCTACATTCAGGATGTCGCGTAACATGTCACCGCATCAATACGATGTTCTATAACAGCTAAACTCACGCGCAGCCAACATAGCTAGCAACTATGCGAGGGATACCATGCCAATAGGGATACGCAGACAAGCACGAATGATCGCCCTGCAAACACTCTACGAATACGACACCGCCCAACATACACCCGCAGAGGTCTTGCAGCGCCATGTCGAAGATCGCCATCTCCAACCAAAGGTGGCGGAATACGCCAGCGAATTAGTATCAGGTGTCTGTGACCATCTTGCTGATATCGATGCGCATATTCAGAGTGCAGCTCGCGAATGGCCATTACAACAGATGGCCCGAATCGATAAAAACATCCTTAGACTTGCAATCTACGAGATTCTGTTTAATAATACGGTACCAGCTAAGGTTGCCATTAACGAGGCAGTGGAACTCGCCAAACAATTTGGCAGTGACACTTCCAGCAGATTTATTAATGGCGTACTCGGCACAATATTTAATCGGGCCCAGCAACAGCCCACCCCAATAGCGGAAAGCGAGGTGAAATAATGGCAACTGTCTCTGAGCGACTCAAAAAGATCGTCGTCGACCAACTTGGTGTTGATGAAAGTGAGGTTGTTCCCAGTGCATCTTTTGTTGAGGATCTGAATGCCGACTCACTTGATCTGGTTGAGCTTATTATGTCTCTGGAAGAAGAGTTCAAGCTTCAAATTTCAGATGAAGATGCAGAGAAGATCACGACGATCCAGGAGGCTGAGGACTACATAGAAGAACACTCGCGGTAATTTTAAATTGGGTAATTGGACAACATACCATGTACCTTCGTAGGAGATGTTTTGTCCAATTGTCCAATTTTCTTTATTTCTGGCAAATTGATGTCACAATTTCCCATTCTCATGCATCTTCATTAGTGGAGCGCACCGTTGAGGCGCGAAAAAGAGTGTTGTTGTGGAAATGATACCTGCTGACCAGGCAGTAGAAGAGCTTATTCAGAAATATGGGAAACTGGTCTTTCATACCATTTATGGCATGACAGGCGACTGGGAAGAAAGCCAGGATCTCACGCAGGATACCTTTCACCAGGCATTGAAAGCTATCGATGCCGCTCGTTCCGCGAGTGGCAGTCAGTTTCGCGAAAAGGCCTGGTTGATGCGTATCGCGCTCAATACTGTGCGGATGCAGCGCCGGCGTCGCAGTCTTTTCCGTTTTATTCCTTTCTCACATTTGCAGAAAGGCAAACAAACACGAGAAAGCCTACGATACAGGCTAGAAACGCTGAACGAGCGGGCAGCGCCTGTGCAGCCAGCGGGCTATGGAGCTAGTGAAAGCGACGACCCGGCGGAGCTGATTGCGGAGCGCGACGCCGTACAGCGAACAATGGCACGATCCCAGCAACGCTACGCGAGTGCCTGTTGCTTTCGGTCATTGGCAATTTCTCAACCAGCGAAATTGCGCGCATGCTCGATCTGCAAGAGGCGGCGGTGCGGCAACGTCTCACGCGAGCGCGGAAACAATTCCAACGGTTGTATGTCCTGGAAAATGGAGAGCGGATTAACGACAATGGCACGCCTGCCCCGAGTACAAGCATTACACAGGGACAGGCAGGCACCCGCCAAAACCCCGAGGGGCGTGTTGAGAGCCGTGTAGCAGGCGAAGAAGAGCTACTCGATACGTCTGCCTCGATTTCTCGGAGAAATTATGGAGAGCAACTCTATCGAAACCCTGCTATTACGCCATTATGGTAATACAGCCCCTGTACCTACCGGACTGGAAGAGCAGTTATATGGCTCCGTCCGTCAAAGGCTAAAGAGGCGCGTAGGGCACAACTAGCCGGGACGCGTTTGCAACAGCAGCGCCTCAGCCGGCGACAGGCTGTCCGGCTGGTGGTGAAAGGCGCAGGCGAGGCAGGAATGGGCCTGCTGAGTTTAGGGCTGGAAAGTTTGCAGGTACTGGAAACAGCCCCCTTGCCGTCGCCCTGGATGCTCTGGGCGGCGTAATTCTCCAGCAGGGTGTTCGAGCCGTAGCAGCTGATCCCCTCCCCGTTGAAGACGCCGATGCCGAAGACGAAATCGCTTTCGGCTGCCCAGGGCGGACACGTCGAACTCGACCGCCAGCGGCTCGTCGGAGCGGAAAATGTATTTTTCCTGGCCGGCGGCGTCGAACATGCGCACGTTGCGGATCTCGATCTCCCGGCTGCCCCAGCGCTTTTCCTTGCCGGTCAGGCGCTCTTCTTCACCATGCTGGGCCAGCGTCTTTTTCTCGTCCTTCTTGCCGACGTATTCCAGGTAGGCGTCGGTCACGCGCTTGGGATAGCCGCGCATCTCGATCTTGCCCTTCTTGATCCAGATGACCTCGTCGCAGATCCTCTCGATGGTGGCCAGGTCGTGGGAAACGTAGATGATGGTCTTGTCGTGGCGGCGGAACTCGTTGATCTTGTCCAGGCACTTGGGGACGAACGAGGCGTCGCCCACGGCGAGCACCTCGTCCACCAGCAGGATCTCGGGGTTGACGTTGATGGCGATGGAGAAGCCCAGGCGCATGAACATGCCCGACGAATAGCTCTTGACCGGGTTGTCGATGAACTCCTCGAGCTCGGCGAAGCGGACGATCTCGTCGTACTTTTCCTGGATCTGCTTGCGGCTCAGCCCCAGGATGACGCCGTTGATGAAGATGTTCTCCCGGCCCGAGATCTCGGGGTGGAAGCCGGCCCCCAGCTCGATCAGCGCCGAGATGCGCCCCTGGGTGATCACCTCGCCCGCGCGTCGGCTTGCTGATGCCGGCCAGGATCTTCAGCAGGGTGCTCTTGCCCGAGCCGTTCTCGCCGATGATGCCCAGGGTGCGCCCGGCCTCGAGCTCGAACGATACCCCGCGCAGGGCTTCGAAGCGCTCGCCGACCTTGATGTCGCCGAAAAGCGTCTTGTTCACCAGCGCGCTCTTGATGGTCAGGAACTTGTGGCTGTCGGCGTGCTTCTTGTAGAACTTGAAGACGTCCTGCACCTGGACGGCGTACATGTCAGACCTCTTCCACGAAGGTGTCGCGCAGCTTGTCGAAAAGCAGGTAGCCCATGTAGAAGAACAGCAACCCCACCAGCACGGTGATGCCGAAACGCTTGTAGTGCGGCAGGGAGCCGAAAAAGAAGGCATAATGGTAGGACTCGATGATGTGGGTCATGGGGTTCAGGTTCAGCACGAACTGCAGGGCCTTGGGCACCGACTGGTAGGTATAGATGATGGGGGTGGCGAAGAACCACAGGGTAAGCAGGTTGGCCAGGATATCCTTGATGTCCTTGAAGTGGACGGTCAGGGCCGATACCAGGAAGCACAGCCCCAGGGTGAATATGTACTGCGCCAGCAGGCTGACGGGCAGGAACAGCACCCAGGGGGTCAGGGCCTTGCCGAAGAGGAGGAAAAAGGCGATCAGCACGGGCAGCCCGAGGATGAAATGGACCATGTTGGTGGTCACCACCATGATGGGCAGCACCTCGACCGGGAACTTGATCTTCTTGATCAGCGCCCCCTGCACGGTGAGCACGTTGGCCGACTCGAGCAGCGAGGAGGAGAACCAGGTCCAGGGCAGGATGCCGTTGAACAGGAACAGGGCGTACATCCACTTGTTGTTCGCGAAGCCGGAGACGCGCGCGCCGCCGACGATGAAGCCGAAGACGACGGTATAGACGATCATCAGCAGCAGCGGGTTGAACAGGCTCCAGAAGAAGCCGAGCACGGTGCCGCGGTAGCGCGCCTTCAGCTCGCGCGAGACCAGGGTGAAGATCAGCTCGCGGTGGCGGACGATTTCTTTCAGTTTTTCGATCATGTCGTTTCCGAGTGGCCATTATACCGCAAAACCGGCCTCGGCCGAAGCGTTTTGTGCATTATTTTTCGCCGCGCCGGGCGCCTTGACAAATAAAAACGCGCATGGATTGAATAATTAATGAATAATCGTTAAAATCATTGACAAGGGAGAATCGATGAGGGGGGATCGGGGCAATGGCGCAAAAGGACCCTGAAAAATCGGGCGGCGAACCTGCACGAGGAAAACCTGCGGCTGGGGCGGGAGAATTTGCGCCTGCAGCGCGCCGTCGAGGAGCTGGGCATCCTCAACGAGATCGCCACGGCGATCAATTCCACGCTGGCGCTGGAAAAGATCCTCGACCTGATCACCCAGCGCTGCGTGCACCATTTGCGCGCCGAGCAGGGGGCGGTGCTGCTCCTGGAGGAGCATAAGCCGGACAAGCCGTTCCAGACGCTCTGCCGGGTGGGCGACACCAGCCACCAGCGCCTGCCTTTCCGCCTCGACGACCAGCTGGCCGGCTGGATGCTGCGCTACCGCTCGCCGTTGCTGATCAACGACATGAGCCAGGACGGCCGCTTCGCCACCGGCGCCGGCGACCTCTTCCCGGTGCATTCGCTGCTGTGCGTGCCCCTGGTGAGCAAGGGCAAAATGACCGGCCTGCTCGCCGTCTTCAACAAGAAAGCGGAAACGGGATTCAGCGCCGATGACCAGCGGCTGCTGGCCATCATCGCCAGCGAATCGGCCCAGGTCATCGAGAACGCCCGGCTGGCGGAAAAGGAGAAAGCGCTGCTGCGCGTGCAGGAAGAGTTGCGCCTGGCCTACGATATCCAGAATAACCTCCTGCCCAAGGAGCCGCCGCGACTGGCGGGCTACGACATCGCCGGCAAGAGCGTGCCGGCGAAGGAGGTCGGCGGCGACTATTTCGACTTCCTGGCCATTGAAGAGCAACAGGCTGGCGTTTCTGCCTGGGCGACGTCTCGGGCAAGGGGCTGCCGGCGGCGCTGCTCATGGCCAACCTGCAGGCCGCCGTGCGCAGCCAGGCCATGGCGGGCACGTCCGCTGACCTCCTGCCTGGAGCGCGCCAACGCCCTGCTTTACCGCAATACCAGCGCCGAGAAATTCGCCACCCTGTTCTTCGGCTGCCTGGACACCAGCGCCGATGTCCTGCATTACTGCAACGCCGGCCACAACCATCCCTTCCTGATCGGGAAGCCGGGCGCGAGACCCAGCGCCTGAGCGCGGGCGGCCTGGCCCTGGGCTGCTTCGAATCCTTCCCTTTCGAGGAAAGCCACGTGCGGCTGAACCCGGGCGACCAGCTGGTGGTGTTTTCCGACGGCATCAGCGAAGCGGTCAACCATGACGGCGTGGAATTCGGCGAAGCCCGCGTGAGCGAACTGGCCACGGCGAACCGCGGCGCTTCGGCGGCGGAACTGATCGAAAAGATCCTGCAGCACGTGGGCGCCCATGCCGGCGACCGCCCGCAGCAGGACGACATGACCCTGGTGGTGGTCAAAAGGGACAAATGATCGGCCAAACCGTCTCCCATTACAGGATACTGCAGAAGATTGGGGCAGGAGGCATGGGAGACGTGTTTTTAGCCGAAGACACAAAGCTCGAGCGCCAAGTCGCGCTGAAGTTCCTCCCCACTAAGCTGACCAGCGACCCGGAGGCAAAAAAACGCTTCGAGCGCGAGGCCAAGGCCGCGGCGGCGCTGAACCACCCCAACATCGTCACGGTCTACGAGATCGGCGAGCACGAGGGCCAGGTCTTCATCGCCATGGAGTACGTCGAGGGTCAAACACTCGAAGAGATTATTGCCATTGACCGTACGCCGTCCACCGTCAGCCGTATACCGATCCCGCAAGTGCTCTATATAGCCATGCAGATCGTTTCCGGCCTCGCCGCCGCCCACGCCAAGGGCATCGTCCATCGCGACATCAAGCCGCAGAACATCGTGATCGACAAGGACGGCCATGTCAAGATCCTTGATTTCGGCCTGGCGAAGCTGAAAGGGGTTTCGCCTCTGACCAAGGAGTCCTTCACCTACGGCACGGTGCATTACATGTCGCCCGAGCAGGCCCTGGGCAAGGAGATCGACCCGCGCAGCGACATCTGGTCCCTGGGGGTGGTGATGTACGAAATGGCGAGCGGCGAACTCCCCTTCCGCGGCGAATACGACCAGGCGGTCATCTACTCCATCCTGAACGAAGAGATGCCCCCGCTGGCGGCGGAAAAGCCGACGGGCTGGAGAACGTCATCCGCCGCTGCCTGGCCAAGAAACGCCAGGACCGGTTCCCTTCGGCCGCAGCGCTGCTCACGGTCCTCGGCGATCTGTCCGGAGCCGGGGAAGCGGCCCGTCCCGTGCCGAGCGGCGGCAGGCGACCTTCCCGGCGCGCCCTCCTGGGCTTGCTTTCCCTGTCGCTGGCGCTGGGCCTCCTGGGTTTCCTCGCCTTGACCCCGAAGGTTCGCGCCAGTTTGGGAAGGACGCTGGGCCTGGCGGCTTGCCACGGGCCATGCACCTGGCCGTGCTGCCCATCGTTTCCAGCGCTGGCGCCGAGAACCGGGCGCTCGCCGCCGGCTTTACCGCCGTGATCACCGACAAGCTGACCTGGCTGGAGAAATTCCACGATTCCCTGTGGACCGTTCCCGCCAGCCTGGTCTTTCCGAACCGCGGCAGATCCCGGCAAATCCTGCAGCGCCTGTTGGGCTGCAACCTGTTCATCCAGGGCGACCTGCGCGCGGAAAAAAACAAGCTGCTCCTGCGGCTGAGCCTCCTGGACGCCGGATCAGGGCGGCAACTGAAGCGCATCGAGCTCCAGGGGAACATGGCCAACCTGTCCCTCTTTCAAGACGGGATCTCGGCCAGGCTCCTCCAGCTCCTGGAACTGCGCGAGGAACCCGAAGCCGGCCGCCAGGTCATTGCCGGGGGCACATCCATGCCCGGCGCCTACATCCTGTTTCTCAAGGGGCGGGGCTGGATCCAGGACAGTGAAAACGGCGCGAGCATCGACCAGGGGATCCGCTCGCTGGCGAGGGCGCTGCAGCAGGACAACCGTTACTTGCAGGCCCGCCTGGGCCTGATCGAAGCCCTGATCGCCAAGGCGCGGCTGAGCAGGGACCCGGGCTGGCTGCGGCTGGCCGAGGACCAGGGGCTCATGCTCGACGAGGATGCCGGCCAATGGGCCCCGGCGCAGCTGTCCTGGGCTGCGCTCCTGGAAGCGAGCCAAAAAAAGGCCGAGGCGCGCACGGCCTGGCATCTGGCGCTGAGCCTCGACGAGCATTGTTACCAGGCCTGCATCGAGCTGGCCAATTCCTACCGGGACGAGGGCCGGACCGGGGAAGCGGAAAAATACTACAAGCATGCCATCCGGCTGAGGCCCGGCTATCCCATGGCCTACGGGAACCTGGCTTATTTCTACAACCTGAACGGCCGTTACGATGAGGCTCTGGACCTTTACGGGAAAGTGACCGAGTTGGCCCCGGGAAATAGCGACGGCTTCAACAACCTGGGCTCCATGTACTGGAAAAAGGGCGACCTGGAAAAAGCCCGGGCCATGTTCGAAAAGGCCAACGCCATCCAGCCCGACGCCGACGTTCAATCCAACCTGGCCACCCTTTACTTTTACGAGGGCGAATACCGCAAGGCACTCCCCTTGTTCAGCGCGGTGGCCAGCAAGAGCGAGGATTACATCATATGGGGCAACCTGGCCGATACGTGCCGGCAGCTGCCGGACCGACGGCACGAGGCGGGCGCCGCCTATGAAAAAGCCGTCACCCTCACCCAGGCGTTCCTGGCCACGAACCCCAACGACGTGAACGCCATCTCCCTCCTGGCCATGTACTACGCCAACCAGGGCGAAAAGGACAAGGCCCTGGCGGCCATCGCCCGCGCCCGCGCCCTCGCCCCCGACAACCTGGAAATGATCCGCCGGGCGATCCTGGTCCATGAGGCGGTCGGGGAACGCTCCCAGGCCCTGGCGGCCTTGAGTGAATACCGCGAGCGGCTGGGAGAGTTGGACGCAGATCGAGAGAGAGCCCGACCTGGCCGCGCTGCGCGCCGATCCGTCCTATCTGGAGCTGCTCGGCAAGCCGCATGAATGAGCCTTTGGCATCAAGCCAATAAAAATCGAGCCCGGGCCCTGGAAGCCCCGGCGAGGAGGAGAGAATGAAAAAAAACGCTGTTGTCGTCCTGGCCGTCTGCGCCGTGCTCAGCCTGTCTCCGCAATTGATGGCAAAAGTATGGGTGATCGAGATCAAAGCGACGACGGACCTGGAAGGCAATTTCTACATCGACATGGGCGAAAAATACGCGTACGCCGTACCGGAAGGAGCCACCATCCGCTGGACGTGCGCTTATCCCTTCACGCTGAAGTTCGCGGAGGGCGCGTTTTTTTTAAACACGGAAGTGAAAGACACGGACACGGCCAAAGAAAAAAAAGTCAAAAAAGAAGCCCTTAAAAACCACGCTTATAAGTATTCGGTCACCATTTTAAAAGAAACAGCATCCCCGATATGCATCCTCGACCCGGTCATCATCATCAAGCCCCCGAAGTCATAAAATCGCTCGTTTCCTCAAACCCGGGTCCTGCGGAGCACGCCGCAGGGCGACGCCCCCGCTGTTTTTATTTCCCCGCGAGCCACTTCGCCATTTCCGGAGTGTAGACGCCCTTGCCGCTGAAAATGACCAGCGCTTCCTCGTGGCGGCATTTTCCCGAGGTTTTTTGCAGCTGGACCAGGAAGCGGTCGGGAGGCGAATCGACGAAGGGCTGGACCGGACGGAGCCGGGCGGCGTGCAGGCCGTTCGCCCGGGCGGTGGCGACCAATTCCTCCCGCCGGAAAAAGGGGAAGACCAGGAACAATTTTCCCCGCGCCGCCAGCGCGGCGGCGCAGCCGCGCAGCAGGCCGGAAAGGGTCAGGGCGATCTCGGTGCGGGCCAGGCGGATGGTCTCGTCGGGGCTGAGCCGGCCATGGCCGGTCTTGAAAAAGGGCGGGTTGCAGAAGATGGTCTGCACGTTGGTGATGCCGGCGAAGATGCGGTTGAAATCGCCGTGGATCACATGGAAGCGGCCGGCCATGCCGTTTGCCGCCGCGTTTTCCACCGCCAACCGGTACAGCGCTTCCTGGATCTCGATGCCGGTGACGGCCGGGAATTTTTTTTGCTGGAGCGCCAGCAGGGAGACGACGCCGACGCCGCAGCCGACTTCGAGCGCCGGCCGGGCGGAGCGGGGCAGGAAGGCGGCCAGGATCGGCGAATCCACGGCGAAGCGGTAGCCCTTTTTCAGCTGCTTGATGATCACCTGGCCGTGGTAAAAGGCGTCGGTGGTGGTGGGCAGGCCGGTCATAGATCAAGCCTTGATACACGGCAAGTTCGACGTTCGACGTTCGATGTTCGATGTTCAAGAAAATGCAATCGCAAGAAACGCTGCCAGGAACGCCCGGAAGCGATTTCGTTGCGTGCTCTCTCAACTTCGAACTTCGAACTTCGAACATCGAACCTCAGGTAGTTTTTCCGTCTGCGGATGACTGATTTAAATATTCACGGACCAGGTTCAGGGCATAATACTCGCTGCGCGACTTGATGGTCTCGCGGCTGCCGGAAAAGATCTGGCGCTGGCCCCGCTCCGCGTCCACGGCGCTGAGGTGCATGTAGACAAGGCCCACGGGTTTCTTGGCATTGTCGCCTCCCGGGCCGGCGACGCCGGTGACGGAGAGGCCGATGGCGGCCTGGCAGAGCTTCCTCACCCCGGCGGCCATCTCCGCCGCCGTCCGCTCGGACACCGCCCCGTGGCGCTTCAGCGTTTCTTCTTTCACGCCCAGGAGGCCGGTTTTCAGGCTGTTGGCATAGGCGATCACCCCGCCCAGGAAAACCTCGGAGCTGCCGGGCACGGAGGTGACCAAATTTCCCAGGCCGCCCCCGGTGCAGCTCTCGGCGACGGCGAGGGTGAGGCCGCGCCGTTTCAGCTCGGCGACGACGACCTCGGGCAGGGAATCGTCCTTTTCGGAAAAGATGAACTCCTGCAGCCGCTCGCGCACCTTGTCCGCCAGTTCGTCGGTCAGGCGCTGCGCTTCCTCGTTGGAATTCTTGGACCGCCCCAGGAAATGCAGCTCGATCATGCCGGGAGAGGCCAGGATGGTGGTGACCGGGTTGCGGTACTTGCGGTAGATGTCGGCGCAGCGCGAATCCGCCTCGGACTCGCTGATGCCGGTCAGCCTGAACGTGCGCGAGTAAATGTGATAATTCGAGGCCGGGGCGATGTGCGTCGAGAAAACGGCCTCGAAGATGGGATCAGCTCGTTGGGCGGGCCGGGAAGCAGCAGCACCTTGCAGCCGCCCTCGTCGCAAAAAAGGCCGGGCGCCGTCCCCACCGGGTTGGCGATCACCTGGCAGCCCTCGATGACGAAGGCCTGGCGGGCATTGATCTGGGGCATGGTCATGCCGCGGCGCTGGAAGATCTTTTCCAGGTCGGCGACGATCTCCTCGCGGAAGACCAGCTCTTTTTTCAGGGCGGTGGCCACCGCCTCGCGGGTGATGTCGTCCTCGGTCGGGCCCAGGCCGCCGCTGAGGATGACCAGCTGGGCGCGCTGGCAGGCTTTTTTCACGATCCAGGCCAGGTTGTCCATGTGGTCGCCGACCACCACCTTCATGTCCATCAGGATCCCCTTCTCGCGCAGGCGGCGGGCGACGTAAATGGAATTGGTGTCGACGCGGTCCAGGTCCAGCAGTTCACTCCCCACGGCGATGAAAATGGCTCTCATATTTTACCTTGACGCCCTTATAACCGAAAAGCCCGGCCCTGTCAATTTGCCGTTTGCAAAAAAAAAACCATTTGCATAGAATATCCTCCAGCACCCGCCCGGGAACCCACCGCTCCCGGCAAGGAGGACGCGATGAAAAAATTCTCCGCGGCGGCGATCGCCATGGCCGCCCTGTTGTGTCTCCCGGCGATCCTGCCGGCGCAAATGGACAACCTGACCAACCTCAGCGTGGAATGGATGCGCATGCCCGCCCGCAACGCCGCCAGCGACGCCACCGACATCGTGGTCTACAATCCCGCCGCCCTGGTCCGCCTGGGCGAAGGGTTCCATTTCAACCTGGGCAACCAGAGCCTGCTGCGCAAGCCCAGCCACACCTACGACTTCGGCCTCGGCGCCGGCCCGCGCACCTTCAGCCAGGACGGCATCGACCCCTTCCTGCCCAACTTCTATGCCGCTTACAGCAAAGACAAATGGGCGCTCTACGGCGGGTTGTACGTCTCGGGGGGCGGCGCCGTCGCCGACTACCCGCACGGCTCCATCTCCACCGACCTGATCTCGATCATGGTGCTGTCCTCCCCGGTTCTGGACGAATTCGGCCAGCCCACCGGCTATTTCTACGGCGACCTCTTCCAAGGCACCAGGGACCAGTTCCTGAAAGCGTCCTCCTACTACCTGACCGGCACGTTGGGCGGCGCCTACGCCTTCACGGGCGCCCTGTCCGCCTCGCTGGGCTTGCGCTACGTCAGCGCCGTCAACACGACGAAGATGGGCCTGACCCTGGCCGATTCTCCCTTTGCCTATCCCGACCAGGCGCTGGCGTTCGACTCCAAGGACAAGGCCTCGGGCATGGGATTCGTCCTGGGCCTGAATTATGCCGCAAGCCCGAAACTCGACCTGGCGGCCCACTACGAGAGCAAGGTCAAGCTCGACTTCGAGACCACGGTGAACAAGGACGACATCGGGCTGGCCACGGACGGCTCCAAGAATCGCCGCGACCTGCCCGCCGTCCTCTACCTGGGCGCCGGCTACCGCTGGAGCCCCAAGCTGCAGATGCTCGTGGATTTCAATTATTATTTCCAGACCGGCGCCGACTGGGGGACCACGATGTTCGATGGCGTCGAAACGAACTGGTCCAAGATCGCCGGCGACTGCTACGCCGCGGGCGTCGGCTTCGCCTACAGGGTCAGCGACCGCCTTCTGGTCAGCGCCGGCACGGTGTTCACCAAGTTCCTGTTCAAGGACAAGAAGGAATACTATACCCGGCTGGGGGAATACGAGGCGCCGAAGGGCGACAACTGGAACAACGGCATCGGCTTCGCCTTCAAGGCCTCCCGCAAATTGACGCTGAACCTGGCCCTGGGCGCCACGCTCTGGAAAACGCAGGACGTCGGCCCGGCCCCCTTCTCGGGGATCCCGGTCAAGGTCAAGGCCTACGCGTATTCCCTGTCGGTCGGAGCCAATCTGGATCTGTAAAACAATCGCGCCCGGATCGTAGGGGCGGGTCTTGGACCCGCCCGGTTTCTGCCCTGGCCGCAAACAGGAAAAGATCACAACCGAATTGATAAAAAAAAAGGGAGGGTCTGAGACCCTCCCCTACGATCTGAAATAAAGTTCTAACAGCCCTGGAACCTTTTCTCCAGCTCGGCATAGCGCGTGTCGACCATCTTCTGGATGTCGGCCACGTCGCTCTCCTGCAGGTGCTTGAAGCGGCCCTGCAGCTTCAGGTAATCCAGCACCGGCTTGCGATTGGGCGTTTTCAGGGTCTGGGCGTACGTGCCGCCGTCCACTTCGTAGATCGGGAAAATGCCGGTCTGCACCGCCAGCCGGGCCAGCTTGACCGTGTCTTCCGGCTTGGCCTTCCAGCCCGGGGGGCAGGGGGAGATGATGTGGATGAACTTGAAGCCGCGGATATCCTTGGCCTTGACCAGCTTTTTGAACAGGTCCTCCGGGTAGGCGACCGACGCCGTCGCCTGGTAGGGCACCTTGTGGGCGGCCACGATGTCGTCGATGCTTTTCTTGGCTTCCTTCTTGAAGTGCTTCACCGGCGTGGTGGTGGTCCAGGCCCCGTAGGGGGTGGCGCCGCTGCGCTGGATGCCGGTGTTCATGTAGGCTTCGTTGTCGTAGCAAAAGTAAAAGATGTCGTCGTTGCGCTCGGCGGCGCCGGAAAGGGCCTGCAGGCCGATGTCGAACGTGCCGCCGTCGCCGGCCCAGCCGCAGATGGTGGTCTTGCCCCGGCCCGTCGCGTCCATGGCCGCCTTGATCCCCGAGGCGGTGGCCGCCGTGGCTTCGAACGCCATGTGCAGCAGGGGGACTTCCAGGCAGGAATAAGGGAACGGGCCGTCGATCACCGTCCAGCAGCAGGCGGGGAAGGTGAACATCGTGTCCTGGCCCAGGGCTTTCAAGGCGACGCGCATGGCGATGCCGGCTCCGCAGCCCTGGCAGGCCAGGTGGCCCGGGCTCATCAGTTCTTCAAGGGGTAACGTCGGTTTCATCTTTTCACCTCCACCCAGTACAGTTCCTGGTCGGGTTTTTTCTTCTTGTCCGCCAGGGCCACGATGTCGGCAATGGTCTGCGGGAAAATGTCGCGCCCGCCCAGGCCGGCGATGAAGTTGAACACCGGCACCTGGGAATGGCCGTAGAGCGCCGACTTCACTTCCTGGGCCCAGATGCCGTGGTAGCCGTAGGAAATGTCGCGGTCGATCACGATCACCCTCTTGGCGTTCTTCAGCTGGGCGCGGACATCGGCGAAGGGGAAGGGGCGCAGCACCCGCATGCGCAGGTTGCCCACCTTCTTGCCCTGGGCGCGCAGCTGGTCGACGGTGAAGCGGGCCGTGGAGGCGGCGGTGCCCGACGTGACCAGGACGGTCTCGGCGTCCTCCACCATGTAGGGATCGACCGTGTCGTAGCGGCGGCCGAAAATCTTCTCGAAGGCGCCGGCTTCCTTCTTGATCTCCACCAGGGCCTGGTCCATCGCTTCGTGCATCTTGATGCGGAATTCCATGTACCAATCCGGGGTGGTGAGGCCGCCGTAGGTGTGGGGATTCTTGACGTCCAGCTTGTACTTGTAGTCGAAGGGCGGCAGGTACTTGTCCACCAGCGCCTGGTCGGGCAGGTCGACGATCTCGTAGGTGTGGGACAGGGAGAAGGCGTCGAGCACGATCATGGCCGGCATCAGGACCTTCTCGGCGATCTTGTAGGCCATGATCACGCTGTCGAGCACTTCCTGGTTGGACTGGCAGTAGAACTGCATCCAGCCGGTGTCGCGCTGGGAAAGCGAGTCGTTCTGGTCGGTCCAGATGGTCCAGGGCGGCGCCATGGCGCGGTTGACGTCGGCCATGACGATCGGCAGGCGGGCGCCGGCCGCCCAGTGCAGCAGCTCGTGCATCAGGGCCAGCCCCTGCGCCGAGGTGGCGGTGAAGGCGCGGGCGCCCGCCGACGAGGCGCCGATGCAGGCGGCCATGGCCGAGTGCTCCGATTCCACCTTGATGAATTCCGCTTTCAGCTTGCCGTCGGCCACGATCTCGGAGAGCAGCTCGACCACCTGGGTCTGCGGGGTTATGGGATAGGCGGCGATGACCTGGACGCGGGCCAGGGTGGCCCCGTGCGATATGGCGTGGTTGCCCATCATGACTTTTTTCATTTGCCCTCCTTGACCATGGCGATGCACTTTTTCGGGCATTCCTCGGCGCAGATGCCGCAGCCCTTGCAGAAATCCAGGTTGACCACCGGGTTGTCGTCGACCCAGTCGATGGCGGCGTCGGGGCAGAATTTCCAGCAGATGGTGCAATGGATGCACTGGCTCAGGTCGACCACCGGTTTCAGGTTGCGCCAGGAGCCGGTCGGGTTGGCCGCCATCGAGCGCAGGCTCATGACCATGGGCGGCAGTTCGTCCAGTTTGGTGAAATCGATCTTCTTTCTTTCCTTGGCCATGTTACACTCCTTTGACCGAATCGTAGGCTTCCTTCGCCGCGGCGGCGTTGGCGTCGGGGTTGACCGGCACGCCGTCGCGCACGGCCTGCATGATCGATTCCAGCTTGACGAAGTCGAAGATGCGCGGCACGGCGCCGAGGATGGCGGTGTTGACGATGGGCGCCGCCTTGGAGCCGAGCTTGTACTTGATGGCGATCTCGTTGGCGTCGATGGTGAAGACGCGGAAATCCTTGCCCAGGTGCTGGAATTCCTTCGGGTCATGGCCGGTATTGATCAGGATGAAGCCGCCTTTTTTTAAGCCTTCGGTCACGTCGATGGCGTCGATCAGCGAGGGGTCGACGACGATGATGTGGTCGGGGGCGATGATCTTGGAGCGGATATAGATCGGCTTGTCATCGATGCGGATGAAAGCGAAGACCGGGGCGCCGCGGCGCTCGACCCCGAACTGCGGGAATGCCTGGACGTACTTGTCCTCCTTGGAAACGGCGTCGGCAAGGATCTTGGAGGCGATGACCGTGCCCTGGCCGCCGCGGCCATGGAACCTTATTTCTACCATGATATCCTCCTAACCCAGCATTGCTGGATAAGAGCCTTTGATGGCAAATTCCCTTCGCAGGATGCTCAATAAATTTGTCATAAGGCTCTAAAAATTGATTTCAACGATGCGATGCGAATGGCAATTGATGTTCACCGCCACCGGGAAGGAGGCGATGTGGCAGGGGTGGCTGACGATGTGCACCGCCAGCGAGGTGGTGCGCCCGCCCAGGCCCATGGGACCGATGCCCAGCTTGTTGATGCGCTCGAGGATGCGCTTCTCCATGTCGGCGTAGACCGGGTCGGGGTGCGGCGAGCCCACCGGCCGGCGCAGCAGGGCTTTCTTGGCCAGCAGCGCCGAGGTGTCGAAATTGCCGCCGATGCCGACGCCCACCACCGTGGGCGGGCAGGGGTTGGGGCCGGCCTTGGAGACCGTCTCGACCACGAAGTCCTCGATGCCCTTGGCGCCGGCCGACGGCGGCATCATCTTCAGGGCGCTCATGTTCTCCGAACCGCCGCCCTTGGCCATGAAGGTGATCTTGAACTCGTCGCCGGGCACGACCTCCCAGTGGATGAAGACCGGCGTGTTGTTGCCCGTGTTCTTGCGGCTGAGCGGGTCGCAGACCGACTTGCGCAGGTAGCCCTCGCCGTAGCCTTCGGCGGTGCCCTGGCTGATGGCGTCGTGCAGGCTCTTGAAGCCGGCATATTCCAGCTTCACTTTCTCGCCCATTTCGACGAAAAATACGGCCAGCCCGGTGTCCTGGCACAGGGCCAGTTTCTCGGCGGCGGCGATATCGGCGTTCTTGAGGATCTGGTTGATGATCTCCTGGCCGGAGGGGGATTCCTCGCCCGGGTAGCAGGCCTGGACCAGTTTCTTCAGGTCCTTGTCGATGATGAAATTGGCTTCCTGGACGGCCAGCTTGACCTTTTCCTTGACTTCCGAAAGGTTTACTTTTTTCATTTTTTCCTCACGAAATCAAATTCAAAGCCGGAACCCGTACTGTATACTTTTGCGGGCCATTAGTCAAGGGGAAAAATGGATTTCGGCCTTGCCGGCTCCCACGTAGGGGCACGGCGCGCCGTGCCCCTACCCCCAAAGAACACGGAACCTATTTCACCGCGTCGATCGCCTTCTTGACCGCGTCCTCCAGCAGCTTGATATCGGGCTTTTTGATGAAATTCTTTTCCATCAGCAACCCCATGGCGTCGCGCGCCTCCTTGATGTCGGCCATGGTCTTCTTGAAGACCTCGTCCCAGGTCTTCTGGACGCGGGCCACGCCGTTCTTTACGGCCTCGACGGCCACGTCGGCCGCCTCCTGGGCGTAGACCTCGGTCTCGTCCATGGTGGGCATGATGCGCTCTGGCGTGATGCCCTTCTTCTGGGCGAAGTTGGCCATGGAATAGGCGGCGGCGATGGCCATCTCGTCGGTGATCTTCTTGGCCCGCACCACCAGCGCCCCCTTGAGGATGCCGGGGAAGCCCAGCGAGTTGTTCACCTGGTTGGGGAAGTCGCCGCGGCCGGTGGCCACGATGTAGGCGCCCGCCTCCTTGGCCGCGTAGGGATAGATCTCGGGCACCGGGTTGGCGCAGGCGAAAACGACGGCCTTGGGCGCCATTTTTTTGATCCATTCCGGCTTGACCGTGTTCGGGCCCGGCTTGCTGACGGCGATGAGCACGTCGGCGCCGCTGATCGCCTTTTCCATATCGCTGACGCGGCCGGGGTTGGTCTTCTGGCACAGTTCCCACTTGCGGTAGAAAGCCGGGTCGGCCTTGATGTCGTCGCGCCCGAGGTGCAGGGTGCCGGTGGTGTCGAACATGATCATCTTGGACGGGTCGGCGCCGGCCTGGATGATCAACCGGGCGATGGTCGTATTCGCCGCCCCGGCGCCGTAAAACACGATCCTGACGTTCTTGAGTTCCTTGCCCACGACGCGCAGGGCGTTGATCAGCCCGGCGAGGGTGACCGAGCCCGTCCCCTGGGCGTCGTCGTGCCACACCGGGATGTTGCAGGCCTCGCGCAGGGTGTCGAGCACTTTATAGCAATTGGGCTGGGAGATGTCCTCCAGGTTGACCGCCCCGAAGCTGGGCTCGGCCATCTTCACGAAGTCGATGATCTTGTCGGGGTCGTGCTTGCCCTTGTCGTTGTAGCTGTTGACGCACAGTGCCACGCCGTCGACGCCGCCGAGGTATTTCATCAGGAACGCCTTGCCCTCCATGACCCCCAGGCCGCCGGCAGGGGTGCAGTCGCCGTCGCCCAGCACGCGGGTGGAATCGGAGACCACGGCCACGAAGTTGCCGCGGTTGGAAAGATCGAAGGAGGTGTCGTTGTCGTCCCGGATGGTAGTCGAGACCTTGGAAACGCCCGGGGTGTACCAGACATTGAACCAGTTGAACCCGTAGACGCCGGCCTTGGGCATGGTGGCGATCTTGCCGCCGTAGAACTTGTGGCTGGAATAGGCCAGTTCCTTCAAGAATACGGTCTTGGCCTTGGCCACCTGCTCGGGGGTGAAATCGTCGGGAAAGAGTTCGTTCAGGTTGGCTAATTTCAAATCGGGCTTTTTCATCGGGACCTCCTTAAAGTCGTTAATAAATAAACCCCATTTTTCATGTAAAAAATAACTTTAAAGAGTTGGCAATAAATAGTCAAGAATGAAATATATTTTTCGGCTTGCCTCACCCCCCGCCCCCTCTCCTAAAGGCGAGGGGGAGTTTAAAAGCATGTCGGAAATCTTAAGGGTGCCAGCGCACGAAACCGTCGCGGGCCAGCATGGCGAAGAACTTGGCCAGTCGGCCTTCCAGCTGCTCGATGCCGGAGGGGGATTGTTCCTTTAAAGCGGCACCGATCTCAAAAATCGTCCGCTGGCCGTCGGCCTGGAGCCAGGCGGCCGAGCCGAGATCGTCGAGGTGGATATGGAAATCCTGGACTGCGCCCCAGCCAGCCGATGATTTTTTTCAAGAGTTTGTTCCTGGTTTTTTCCTTGATGAGATAAACAAGGCCCTTGGCGTCCTTGTCCCAGGGGCAGTTCCGGATGGGCACGTAGTCGAGAATGTTGTCTTTGTTTTCCATGGAAAATGTAGGGGCGACCGGCCGGTCGCCCCTACCCTATTCATTATTCTTCTTACATCACCGCCGGCGCCGCCGGTTCGTCGGGATCGCCGGCGTTGGCCAGCGGCAGCTTGACCAGCAGGTAGCCCAGGGCCAGGAACACCGCCACGCTGATCAGGTACGAGGGATGGCTGATATTGAAAAACTTCTCGCCCAGGTTGGGCACGCGGCCGTCGTTGAAAAAGGCGATGGCGGCGAAGACCAGGCCGATCAGGGCTTCCCCGGCGATCAGGCCCGAGGCCAGCAGCACGCCGCGGTTCTCGATGCGCGACTTCTGGTTGTCATTGAACTTGCGGCGGGCGATCAGCATGTCCACCACCCAGCGGATGATGCCGCCGACGAAGATCGCGGCGACGGTCTCGAAGGAGAGGTACATGCCGACGCAGACCAGCATCGGGCTCTTGACCTGCACCAGGATGAAGCCGACGGCCATCAGGATGCCGACGATGATCAGCGGCCAGGCCATCTCGCCGCCGACGATGCCCCGCGAGAGGATGGCCATCAGGCCGGCCTGCGGCGCGGCGAGCACCTCGCCGCCGAAGCCGCCCTTGTAGCCCTTCAGCGCGGCCATTTTCAGGTCGCCGTCGTTGAGGATGACCAGCGGGATGAACATCACCAGCGCGGAGACGATCACGCCGATCAGGTCGCCGACCTGCATCTTCCAGGGCGTGCCGCCCAGGATGTGGCCGACCTTCAGGTCCTGCAGCATCTCGCCGGCCACGGCGGCCGAAACGCAGACGACGCCGGCCACGGCCGAGCACCGCGGCCACCCCGGGGACGCCCTTGGCGCCCAGGACCACCATCAGGAGCGCGGCGATCACCAGGGTGGAGAGGGTCAGGCCGCTGATCGGGTTATTGGTCGAACCGATCAGGCCGACCAGGTAGCCCGAGACGGCGGCGAAGAAGAAGCCGGCGACGAGCATCACCAGCGTGGCCACCAGGCGCGGCGCCAGGTTGTGTCTGGCTGAAGCCATGAAACCGTAGACGACGAAGGTGACGACGGCGAGTCCCAGCAGGGCCGAAAAGACCATCTTGAAGTTGATGTCCTTGTCGGTGCGCAGGGTGGCCTGCTTGCGGTGGCCGCCTTCTTCACGTCGCCGACCGAGCGGCCGATGCCGCTGATCAGGCTCTTGCGCATCTTGAACAGCGTGTAGGCCGCGCTCATCAGCATGCCGCCGATGGCGATCGGTCTTGACGATGTTCTGGAAAACGGCGGTGGAGACCTCGGCCCAGCTCAGCAGGCCGGCGTTGACCGCGGGCGCGTACTGCGGCGCCAGCAGCAGGGTCAGCAGCGGCACGAACAGGCCCCAGGAGAGGACGCCGCCGGCGAAGTTCAGCGCCGCCAGGCGCGGGCCGATGATGTAGCCCACGCCCATGAAGGCGGGGCTCAGCGAAGGCGTCTTGTACAGGAAGCCGCCGCCGGTCGCCACCCCCTTGAAATTATCGCCCATGCCGGTGCGCGGGATGATCTTGGAGGCGAAGGCGCTGAATTTCTCCCACTTGGCGGCGAACAGGTTGAAGCCCTTGAGCAGTTCGATGAAGCCGCCGATGCCCATGGCGTAAAAAAGGTACTTGGCGCCGGTGGCGCCGCCGCGGCCCGCCTTGTGGATCTCGGAAGCGGCGACCGACTCCGGGAACTGCAGCTCCGGGTCCTCGACCATCACCCGCCGCAGCAGGGTGACGAAGAGGATGCCCACGATGCCGCCGACCATCATGATGACGGTGGATTTGAGGTAACCGCTGAAGCTGCCGAAGAACTCGGGGCTCCAGACGCCGGCGATCAGGAAGGCCGGCAGGGTGAAGATGGCGCCGGCGGCCACCGACTCGCCGATGGAGCCGACGGTACGGGTGAAGTTCTCCTCGATGATATTATGGTCCTTGAACAGCCGCAGCAGGGCCATGCCCATCACGGCGGCGGGGTAGGTGGCGGCGATGGTCATGCCGGCCTTCAGGCCCAGGTAGGCGTTGGCGGCGCCGAGCAGCACGGCCAGGAAGAGGCCGATCAGCAGGGCGCGGACCGTGAATTCCTTCAGGTTCTTGTCCGCGGATACGAACGGTTTGAACTCATTGCTCATGGATTTCTCCTCTGGAAATATTTGAGTTGCCATTATACCGGTTCGCATAAAAAAAAGTCAACCAGGCACCGTTCGCCGCTCCGGCCGGCGCGAACAGCGCGGCCGTCAGGCCGGCCGGTTCTGTTCGTCGAGGTCGGTCTGGATCTTGCGCTCCAGGATCTTGTCGAAGGAAAAATCCTGGATGCCCAGGTAATAAAAAGCCGACTCGATGAACGCCGTCTCCGGGACCAGGCCGATCATCTCCACCTTGCGCACCGAAACCCCGAAGCGCCGGGCCTCGGAGCGGAGCATCTCCAGCGCCCGGTACATGGGCATGGCCCGGTAGTTGGCGATGGTCACGGTGATCTGGGCCGCCTTGTGCTCGCTGTCCAGGCCGGCGTAGGCGTTGACGTGCGCCAGGCCGCCGGTCGCGTGCTGGATGAGCTTGCTGATGGTTTCGGCGATCCCTTCGTCGGGGGTGTCCAGGATGGCCTTGAAGCTGATCATGGGGTAGCGGGCGCCGATCACGGTGGCGCCGGCGGCGGGGTTGAACAGCGCGGGACCGAAATCGGGCTTCCAGCGCGGGTCTTTCAGCTTGTTCTCCAGGCCTTCGTATTCGCCCTCGCGGATATTTTCGATGTAGCGGCGCATGGGAAAGCGCGCCGATTCGCAGTAGAGATAGACGGGGATATTGAATTCCGCGGCCACTTTTTCGGCGAATGCCACCGACATGGCCACGGTCTCCTCCAGGGTGGCATCCTTGAGCGGCACGAAGGGGAAGACGTCGACGGCGCCGAGGCGCGGATACTCGCCGTGATGCTTGCGCATGTCGACGTGGGCCAGGGTTTCGCGATAGAGGATGAGGCCGCCGGCGAAGATCGCTTCCTGCGGGCCGGTGAAGGAAAAAACGGTGCGGTTGCGCACGCTGTCGCGGGACGTATCCAGGACCACCAGGTTCCTGACGGCCTGCAGTTTTTCGACCAGCCGGGAGATGAACGCCTGGTCATTGCCTTCCGAGATATTGGGAACCACGGAAATGATCTTGCTCATTGTCTGCTCCTTTGCGGGATTTACAAACTGGCCATGTCCGAACGGGCGATCTCGACCATGGCGTTGCCTTCGGCCACGTTGTCGCCCTTCTTGACGAAGATCTTCTTGACCGTGCCGTCGGTGGTGGCCTGGATCTGGTTCTCCATCTTCATGGCCTCCATGACGATGATGTTCTGCCCGGCCTTGACCTTTTCCCCTTCGCGGACCTTGACGTCGATGATCAGCCCGGGCAAGGGCGCCTTGACCAGGCTGGACGCCTCCCCGGTCGCGGCGGCGGCGGCCGACGGTGCCGCGGGGGCGGGGGCGACGCCCGTCGCCGCCGGAGCCAGGATGGTCGCGGGCCTGGCTTCCGACCGCCGGGGCGGCCACCGGCATCAGCTTGCTCAAGCCCAGCTGCTTCAGGTCGACGCGGAACTCCTTGCCGTTGACGTTGATCAGCGCGAAATCGGCGTTGATCTCGCCGACCTCGGCCCGGTATTCCTTCTGGTTGATGGTCAGCACGTATTCATTCATGTTATCGAACTCCTTGGTAGGGACGGACCAGCAGCCGCCCCCATTCGCTCCAGCCCTGCGGCCTGGCCGCCGGCGCCGAACGTGTAGCTATGGCCCTGCAGGGCCATGAACATCTTCACTTCCAGCGCCACCACCGCGGCGATGACGGCGACGACCTCCGGCTCCACGGCTTCCGCGACGGCGGGCGCCGGGACGGCCGCGTTCCCCGCGGCGGGGACCTGGCCGCGTCGTCCTGCGGCTCGTCCATGCGCCTGCGGCCGGCCAGCCAACCTTTCAGGTTCTTTTTGATGTCCAATTTGCTCTCCCTGCCTACAACGGGATGTTGCCGTGCTTCTTGGGCGGATTGCTGTCGCGCTTGGCGGCGAGCATCTCCAGGGCCTTGACCAGGCGCAGGCGGGTGCCGGCCGGCTCGATGACGTCGTCGATGTACCCTTTCTTGGCCGCGCTGTAGGGGTTGGCGAACAGGTCGCGGTAGAGGTCCTTCAATTCCTCTTTTTTCGTGCCGGCGTTCTCCGCCTTTTTCAACTCCTCGCTGTAGATGATCTCCACCGCCCCGTCCGGGCCCATGACCGCGATCTCGGCGCTGGGCCAGGCCAGGTTGACGTCGCCGCGGATGTGCTTGGAGCTCATGACGCAGTAGGCGCCGCCGTACGCCTTGCGCACGATGACCGTGACCTTGGGGACGGTCGCCTCCGCGAAGGCGAACAGCAGCTTGGCGCCGTTGCGGATGATGCCGTTGTATTCCTGGTTGGTGCCGGGCATGAAGCCAGGCACGTCCTCGAAGATGACCAGGGGAATGTTGAAGGCGTCGCAGAAGCGGACGAAGCGGGCCGCCTTGATCGAGGCGGAGTTGTCCAGCACCCCGGCCATGACCTTGGGCTGGTTGGCCACGATGCCCACCGCCCGGCCGTTCAGGCGGGCGAAGCCGGTGATGATGTTGGCGGCGAACTGGGGCTGGGTCTCGAAGAAATCGCGGTGGTCCACCACCAGGGCGACGATCTCCTTCATGTCGTAGGGCTTGTTGGGATTGTCGGGAACGACCTCGTTCAGCTTCGCTTCCATGCGGTCGAGCGGGTCGCTGCAGGGGAGAACGGGCGCGTTCGTCGGTGTTGTTCTGGGGCAGGAAGGAGAACAGCCGGCGCAGGCCTTCGAAGCAGGCGTCCTCGTTGGCGTAGACCAGGTGGGCCACGCCGCTCTTGCTGGCGTGCACCGACGCGCCGCCGAGCTGCTCGGTGGTCACGTCCTCCTGGGTCACCTGCTTGACCACCTTGGGGCCGGTGAGGAACATGTAGGAGGTCTTCTCGACCATCATGATGAAGTCGGTGATCGCCGGCGAATAGACGGCGCCGCCGGCGCAGGGGCCGAGGATCAGCGAGATCTGCGGCACCACCCCCGAGTAGAGCACGTTGCGCAGGAAGATGTCGGCGTAGCCGGCCAGCGAATCCACCCCCTCCTGGATGCGGGCGCCGCCCGAGTCGTTGATGCCGATCAGCGGGGCGCCGACCTTGGCCGCCATCTCCATGACCTTGACGATCTTCTCGGCGTAGGCCTTGGACAGCGAGCCGCCGAAGATGGTGAAGTCCTGGGAAAAGATGAAGACCAGGCGGCCCTGGATGGTGCCGTAGCCGGTGATGACGCCGTCGGTCAGGGGCTGGTTCTTCTGCATGTCGAAGTCGCCGCAGCGGTGGGTGACGAACATGTCGAATTCCTCGAAGCTGCCCGCGTCCAGTATTTTTTCGACCCGTTCCCGGGCCGTGTATTTGCCCTTCTCGTGCTGGCTGGCGATGCGTTTTTCGCCGCCCGCCACCCGGGCCTTTTCCTTGCGCGTCACCAGGTCAAGCAGTTTTTTATCGAGCGCCATCATGCCTCCGTTTTAAGTTTATCTTTTAACATAAAATCGCTTCCCGGTCAAATGGCCGGCCGCCGGCCCCGTTGACAACCGGGCGGCAAAGCGGTAGGATTGGGCCTACCGCGCGAGGAAAAAAAATGGAAGGACTTTTCATCGGCTTCACCGCCATCACCTGGAAGCAGCTGCTGATGATGGCCGTCGGCGGCGTCCTGATCTACCTGGCCGTCAAGAAGGAATACGAGCCGGCGCTGCTGCTGCCCATCGGCTTCGGCACCATCCTGGTCAACATCCCCTACTCCTCGGTACTCGACCAGGTCGAAGGCGGCCGGACGATCGTCGGGGCGCTCTCCCTGTTCTTCCGCGCCGGCATCCTGACCGAGATATTCCCGCTGCTGATCTTCATCGCCATCGGGGCCATGATCGACTTCAGCCCCCTGTTCCGCAAGCCCATGCTGCTGCTGTTCGGCGCCGCGGCGCAATTCGGCATCTTCTTCACCATGATGGCCGCCACCCTGTTCGGCTTCAGCCTGAAGGAAGCGGCGGCGATCGGCGTCATCGGCTCGGCCGACGGCCCCACCTCCATCTATGTGGCCAGCCGCTTCGCCCGCAACCTGCTGGGGCCCATCTCCGTGGCGGCGTACTCCTACATGTCCCTGGTGCCCATCATCCAGCCGCCGGTGATCAAGCTGCTGACCAGCCGCGCGGAACGGATGATCCGCATGGACGGGAGCCAGAAAAAGATCTCGCAGACCACCCTGGTCCTTTTCCCCATCCTGGTCACGGTCCTGACCGGCATGTTCGCCCCGACGGCGGTCGCCGCTGATCGGCTTCCTGATGTTCGGCAACCTGGTGCGCGAATGCGGCGTGCTGAAAAAGCTGTCGGCCGCCGCCCAGAACGAGCTGTCGAGCCTGGTCACCCTGCTGCTGGGCATCACCATCGCCTCGACCATGACCGCCGACCGCTTCCTGCAATCTGTCCACGCTGTTCATCATCGGCCTCGGCCTCTGCGCCTTCATCTTCGACACCGCCGGCGGGGTGATCTTCGCCAAGCTCCTCAACCTCTTCCTGAAGAAAAAGATCAACCCCATGATCGGGGCCGCCGGAATCTCCGCCTTCCCCATGTCGGCGCGCGTGATCCACACCATGGGCCTGAAGGAGGACCATTCCAATTACCTGCTGATGTACGCGGTCAGCGCCAACGTTTCGGGGCAGATCGGCTCGGTCCTGGCCGGCGGCCTGATCCTGGCCCTGGTCAGGTAGCGGGGGGCACCATGTCGGAAACGGTAATCCGGGTTTTCAGGCAGGCGCTGGCGATCACCGGCAAGGGCATGCTGGCCCTGTTCGCCTTCATGTTTCTGTTCTTCATCCTGCTGCTCCTGGTCGACAGGATCTTCCCCGGCCGGGAAGAACAGTAGCTAATCGAGCTCAGTGATTAGTGATTAGTAATTAGTGATTAGTTAAGAAATTCAACGAAATAATTCTTGATCGTGCGGTTTCCAATCACTATTCACCAATCACCAATCACTTATTTCTTCTCGGCTTCAGGGCTGAATTCCATTTTTTTTCGGAGATCCAGAAGCAGCGAATCGTTCCAGTTCTTTTGCGCCAGGACCAGGCGCAAGCCCTCCAGCGTCTTGACCGGCACGCCGTCGACGGCCAGGACGATATCGCCTTTCTTCAGCCCTTGTTTTTCCGCCGGCGTTTCCTTGCCGACCCGCTCGATCTCATAAAGGCCGTCGCCGTTCAGCTTGCCGCTGAAACCGGCATCGGCGAAATAGGGCTTTTCCTCGGCCGCCACCGCGAAGACCGCGTCGGCCAGGCCGCGGGAAAAGACCGCCGCCGGCGGCATCTGCCCCGCCAGCGCCTTGACCATGGGGTTCTCCTCTTCGCCGCCCTCCTTTTTTTTGGCCGCGACCGTCACCGGCACCAGGGTCATGACCCCGGCCCGCCTGTCCCGCCGCAGGTAGCGCCAGGGAATGCCCAGGCCGTAGGCCACGTGGGCGCTGCCGGCGATGATCACCCCCTTGCAGCCGCGATTTTCGGGGCGCGCCAGCGCCAGGCGCAGGGATTCGGCCATGACCGTGTCCCAGCACTTCTGGGCGGCATAGACGTTGCGGAACCAGAGCGGCACCTGCACGGCGAATTCGCCCAGGGTGCTACGGACGAAGAACTCGTGCTCCGGGTCGCCGCTCTCGACCCCGGGAAACATGGCTTTCTCGTCGGCGCTGAGGCTGGCGAAGCCTTTCTTCGCCACGCGGCTGATCAGCTCGCGGGGCACGTTCAAGCCGACGGCCTTCAAGCCGAGCTTTTTCACCGCCTCCAGGACCAGCCGCGTGTAGGCGAAATTCAGCGAGCCGCGCTGGTACCAGCCGGTCTTCTGCAGCAGCTCGTTTTCCGTCATCTTGCCGGCGAGGTAGAGATCCAGGGCCGGGTCGTCGCCGCGGTTGAAGAACTCGAACCCGACCACCAGGCGCGGGTGCTGCTTGGCGAGCGCCTCGATGAATTCCTTTTGCCAGGCATGGCAGGCATAGCTGTCGTGGTACTCGCCGATCACGAAGACGTCCTTTCCCGGGTTGCGGCGGACCAGGGTGGCGATATCGACCTCCTCCCCTTCCGCCGTGGCCATGACCTTGCCGGCGCTCAAGGCGGCGACGGCGAGGCGCTGGGGCGAGCGGCCGATGGGCAGGGCGTCCAGCGCCGATTCCTCGGCGGCCCACGCCGCCGGATTAAAAAGAGAACCGTCAATAAAATAATTGCCATGTTCGCGTATTTCATTATCCCTCCCAATCAGACATGTTTTCTTGGCATCCGCTCTGCATAAATTCCAAATCACAAATTCCAAATCCCAAATAAATCCCAAGTTCCAAATTCCAATGACCCAAACAAAAGCCCTTATAGATACTTGCTCTCGCCTTTGTTTTGGTCATTGGGTCATTGGTGCTTGGAGCTTGTTTGTGATTTGGTGCTTGGAATTTGGTGCTTTCATTTTCTTGCCGTACACCGTACACCGTCTGCCGTACACCGATTTCTATCTTGGATCTCGTCCTAATCCGCCAGCGCCTTGTCCATCTCGGCCTTGACGCGGGCGACGGTTTCCAGCACGCCGGCGCAGATCTGGCGCGCCTTGGCGCGGGTCTCGTCGCGGAAGGGGCCGGCGGCCATCTCCTGGGTGTTGATCAGCACGTTGTACAGCGCCCCCTCGGCGCACAGCGCGGCGGCCAGCCCGGCGACGCCGGCGTCGGAAAGGGAATTGCGGTTGCCCCTCGCGGCGACGGCCAGGGCCAGCTCGGCCGCGGTCCGTGATTTTTCCAGCACGGTGAAGGGCACCATGGTCGCCCCCTTGGTCGCCTGGTCGATGGCCTCCTGGCGGAGCTTCTTCTCTTCCTCGCTTTTCTTGGGCAGGGAGAACGCGGCCATGAGCCGGTTGAACGCCTCGGTGTCCTTGTCGATGGCCTCGATGAAATAATCCTTCAGCGGCTGCGCTTTTTCGGCCACCGCCTCCATCTCTTCGCGCACCGCCTCGTAGCCCTTCTTGGCGAACGTCAGGTTGCCGACCATGGCGCTCAAGCCCGCCGACAGGGCGCCGTTCAGGGCGGCGATGCTGCCGCCGCCGGGGGCGGGCGAATCCGACGCCAGCTCGGCGCAGAAATCGACCAGGTCCATGGAGGCCAGCGGGCCTTTTTCCCGGAAACGGTACTCGATGATCTTGTGCTCGGGCTTGAAGGGCGACAGCTCGGCCAGGCCGAGGCTCTGCACCGCCGTGCGCACCACCTCTTTTTCGTCGACGCCCAGGCAGCTCCCCTGTTTGCGCAGGTAGTGGCGCCCGACCTGCAGCAGCGCTTCCAGGGGGATCAGGCCGACCAGCTCGCTGCCGGTCACGCGCACGCCGAATTCCGCGGCCAGGCGCTCGGCCTCCTCGAAAACGCGGTGCAGCGGCGTGGTGTTGTAGTTGAGCAGGTTGACCGAGATCTGGGCCATCTGGTACTCGGGGATGTACCAGCCCACGGCGCGCACGGCCTGGAGCGTCCCGGGGATCGTCTCCTTGGCGCCGGTCTCGGGATTCTTCACCGTCCGCCCTTTTTCGCGCATGCGGTTGGCGATCTCCTTGGCCAGCTTGACGTTGCGCGTGTTGAGGTTGACATTGTAGGCGATGAGGAACTCGCGGGCGCCGATGACCGTGGCCCCCGCCCCCCGGTTGAAAGCCGCCTTGCCGAAATCGGGCCGGCACTCCTTTTTTTTCAGTTTTTCCGGCAGGGATTCGTACTCGCCTTCGCGGATATAGGCCAGGCTCCTGCGCTCCGGGCAGGTGGCCGCCTCTTCATAGAGATAGACCGGGATGGACAATTCCTCCCCCACCCGCTTGCCGAGCCGCCGGGCGATCTCGACGCAATCGGCCATGGTCACGCCAGCGACGGGGACGAACGGGCAGACGTCGGTGGCGCCCATGCGCGGATGGGCGCCGCTGTGCCTGGACATGTCGATCAGCTCGGAGGCTTTCTTGATCGCCTGGAAAGCCGCCTCTTCGACGGCGGCGGGGCTGCCGGCGAAGGTGACCACCGTGCGGTTGGTGTCACGCCCCGGGTCGACATCCAGCAGCTCCACCCCGGCGACCTTCTTGATCTCGGCGGTGATGCGCTCGATCACGCCAGCGTCGCGGCCTTCGGAAAAATTGGGGACGCATTCAACTATCTGCTTCATGTTTCTTTCTCCTTGTTTTGCGGTGTTGCGCGCGCCAGGCCTGGATCTCCTTGTGGTTGCCGGCCAGCAGCACGTCCGGGACATCGAGCCCACGGTAGGAGCGGGGCTGGGTGTACTGGGGAAAAGCGACCTGGTCCTGCTGGAAGAACGAATCCCCGCTCACCGAGTCCGGGTTGCCCACCACCCCGGGGACCATGCGGCTGACCGACTCCAGCAGCGCCTCGGCGGCGATCTCGCCCCCCATGAGCACGTACTCGCCCAGCGAGATCTCCTCGTCCACCAGGGCGTCGATGACGCGCTGGTCGACGCCTTCGTAGCGGCCGCAGACCAGGATCAGGTGCTCCAGCGAGGCCAGTTCCTTGACCCTGCCTTGCGTGAGGATGCGGCCGTAGGCCGAGAAAAGGACCACGTGCCCGGCCTGCCCCGCCTTGACGTGCTCAACGGCGCGGAAGAGCGGATCGGGCATCAGCACCATGCCCGGGCCGCCGCTGAACGGGCGGTCGTCCACCTTGCGGTGCTTGTTGCGGCTGAACTCGCGCAGGTCGAGGACGTCCACCGCCACCCGCCCGTTGTGCACGGCTTTTTCCAGCAGGCCGTAGTTCAGGAAATTCCGGATCAGGTCGGGGAAAATGGTGATGACCGAGAATTTCACTTGTTCAGGTCCCGCAGGCCCGCCGGCGGGTCGATGACCAGGGTGCGGGCCGCGCGGTCGATCTTGACGACCAGGCTTTCATGCCAGGGAACGTAGATCGTCGCCCCGGTCGCCTCGTCCTTGATCTCCAGCAGCTGGTTCAGGGAAAAATGGGACCAGGACTCCACCGTTCCCCAGCATTCCCCCTGGAGGTCGAAGACCTGGAAGCCGAGAAACCCTTCGCTGTCTTCGCCCGCGGCGGCGGGCACGTCGGCCCAGAGGGTGCAGCCGACGAAGCGCAGCGCCTCGCCGATGGTGCGGGCGCCGCTGAAGGCCACGATGGCCTCGCTGCCGGCGGCGGAAATGCGCTCGATTTTTTGCGGAAAGATCCTCTTGCTCGATCTCAGTTCAACTTCGGCCCCCTCTCCCGGTGGGACCCATCCCGGGGAGCAGCTGACGACCACTTCCCCCTTATTCCCTCTCGTTCTTAAAATCTTGCCGATCGCTACCAATTAAAATCAAACCGGTTGTTGCTCGAAATTCTCGATTATTTCCAAATTGTACCGTCTTCTCTGTTTCATGCCGGCGGCGGCCAGGATGGTGCGGATGGCGCGCGCCGTTCGTCCTTGCTTGCCGATCACTTTCCCCAGGTCGGATTGGTGAACGCGGAGTTCCAGGATGGTGGTCTGTTCGCCGTCGATTTGAGTTACCGTGACTTGGTCAGGATTGTCGACCAACGCTTTGCAGATCGATTCGACTAGTTGTTTCACGTTGTCCTCCTTACTTTCCTGTATTTAGTTTCTTTACAAGCGATTTGACGGTCACGGAGGGCTGCGCTCCTTTTTTGACCCAGCGGTCGTATTTTTCCATATCGATCTTGATCTGCGCCGGCTTGGTCAGGGGGTTGTACTGGCCGAGCAGTTCGATGTACTTCGTTTCCCTGGGTTTTTCCCTGTCCACGGCGACGATGCGGTAATACGGCTTCTTTTTTCCTCCGAATCTTGTCAGGCGAATAACGACCATGAAAGTAGCTCCTATATAAGACTTGCGAAATACAAATCTACCTCATTTTGGAAAAATTGTCAAATTTTTTCAAAATCTTTCTAAAAAGGGGCTTTTTGAAGTTTTTCTTCATTTCAAAATAGCTTTTCAGCACCTGGTTGACCTCGGAAACCGGCCGGCCCGAGCCCCGGGATATGCGCAAGCGGCGGCGGCCGTCGATGATCTTGGGGTTATCGCGCTCCTTGCGGGTCATGGACTCGATCACGGCCATCAAATGGCGCAGGCGCTTCTCGTCGACATGAACTCCGGCCAGGTTGCCCTTGAAGCCCAGGTCGGGCAGCATGCCCATGATCTCGTCCAGGGGGCCCAGCTTTTCCATTTGCCGCAACTGGGCGAGGAAATCATCCAGGCCGAACTCGTCCTCCAGCAGGCGCCGCGAAACGGCCTCGACCTGCTTCTCGTCGAAATCCTTCTGGGCCCTTTCGATCAGCGTCATCATGTCGCCCATGCCCAGGATCTTGGCCGCCAGGCGCTCGGGGTGGAATTTCTGCAGGTCGCCGGGCTTTTCGCCGACGCCGACGAACTTGATGGGCTTGCCAGTGACGCTGACGATGGAGAGCGCCGCCCCGCCGCGGGCGTCGGCGTCGAGCTTGGTCAGGATGATCGAATCCACCCCGATCCGTTCCGCGAAGCTCCGGGCCGAGTGGACCGCGTCCTGGCCGGTCAGCGCGTCGGCCACGAAGACGGTCTCGGCCGGCTGCAGCGCCGCCTTGACCTGGGCCAGCTCGGCCATCAGCTCTTCATCGACGTGCAGGCGGCCGGCGGTGTCGGCGATGACGTAATCGTAGCCGGTGTCCGCGGCGCTTTTTCTTAAGGCGCGCGCCAGGACGGGCAGGTCGCGCCCGGCTCCCGGGAAGAACGGGATGCCGCTTTCGCGGGCGATGGTCTCCAGCTGCTCCGCGGCGGCCAGCCGCTTCAGGTCGAACGAACAGAGCAGGGCGCTCTTGCTTAAGCCCTTGAGGTGCAGGGCCAGTTTGCCGGCGGTGGTGGTCTTGCCCGAGCCCTGCAGGCCGGTCAGCATGATGACGGTCGGCTTGAGCGGGCTGCGGTTCAGCTCGCGGTTCTCGGAACCCAGCATGGCCGTCAGTTCGGCCTGCACGATCTTGATCACCTGCTGGGTGGGATTCAGGCTCTCGTGGACCTCGCTGCCCATCGCCTGGCGGCGGATGTTCTCGACGAACGTCTTGACCACCTTGAAGTTGACGTCGGCTTCCAGCAGCGACATGCGGATGTCTTTCAGGGCCTGCTGCATGTTCTCTTCGGTGACCTGCACTTCGCCGCGGAGATAGCGCATGACCTTGGCGAAGCGGCCGCTCAGGTTTTCCAGCATTCTCGTTTCACTCGCAGATGGCGGGGACGGCGGGCCGCTGCGCCAGGCGCAGGACGGGGTAGGGGCCGGGCTGGTTGCTCCACTGCTGGACGATGACCCGGTTGAAAAACCCCCAGGCGGCGAGGCTGTCGGTCGACTCGGGCTCGAGCAGCACCGGCACCAGGCGCGCCAGGGGCTGGTCCAGCCCGACCCAGTACGAGCCAGCCGGGATGTCGACCGTTGATTTTTCATACCCGCCCTTGAGGGTGTTCTGCACGTGGCCCTGGAAGATATTCTTGTCGAGCTCGACGGCGGTGATCTTGAAGCTTTCGGCTTCGGCCCGGAATGCCTCCAGGACGCGCTCCACGCGGATGCCGTGCCGCTTCAGGTTGGCCAGGACCTCGGACTGGTACGGCGCGACCACATAGCCGGCCGGCAGCTTCAGGCTGCGGACGGGAACGGCCAGCGAGAAGTACGGCATCGTGTAGTCCTTGAGCACGTCGGTTTTTTTCATGATGAAGTCGCCCACCCACGGGGGATACTTGGCCCTGTCCTCGGGCTTGATCGTCTCCTTGGTGAACTCATAGCTCTTCACCGTGACGTCGAACAGCTTCTCCAGCTTGAACTCGAGGACGAATTCGCCGCCGCTGAACAGGGCGGTCGTTTCCCGGTCGGCGCGGCGCGTCATCTCGGCCATGGCCGCGATGTTCTTGGCGGTGTAGGCCAGGACGGAGGCGACGAAGGCGCGCGAGGCGAGCACGCGGGTCTTGTAGTCGGCGTAGGAGTAATTCTCGTCCAGGATGCTGAAGCGGTTGCGCAAGCCCACGTAGTTGGAGCCGTAGCGGGCTTCCAGGGCGTCGCTGGTCCAGCCTTTCTCCGGGAACTCACGGTCGATGAAGCCGCCATAAGGGACGCTGTCGTAGCCATAAACGGTCTTGAGGCTCCGGGCCGCGGCGGGAAAGAGCTTCTGCCACATGTACTCGCGCAGGCTTTTTTCGCTGTTGGGGTTGAGCAGGGTCGAATAGGTCACCGGCTCGCGGTGGTAGGAGCCGTTGGTGGTGTGCATGTCCACGGTCAGCACCGGGTCCCAGTCCTTGAAGAGGTCGACCAGGGCCCCCACCTCGGGCGATTCCAGCTTCAGGTAATCGCGGTTCAGGTCGAGGTTCTGGCCGTTGAAGCGCACGCCGGCCAGCTCGGGACCGAGGTCGCGGCGGTTATGACCCAGCTTGTCGTTGCCGTCGGCGTTGAAGATGGGGATGAAAAGCAGCGTTTGGGCATCGAGCAGGCCGGCGAAGCGGCCCAGGGCGATATCGCGGATGAGCATCAGCGCGGCTTCCTTGCCCTCGATCTCGCCGGCGTGGATGTTGGCCATGACCAGCACGGCCGGCTTGCCGTAGGTGGCCAGGTCGCCCGGGCGGCTGGCCCGTTCCTTGCTCAGGACGACCAGCGGCACCATGCGTCCTTCGCTGGAGGTCGTCAACGACAGGATCTTCACCAGGTCGGACCTTTTCTGCACCTGGTATAGAAAATTCATGACGTCGGCGTACAGGGACGTCTTCGTATAGCCCGAGCTCTCGGCCACGGTCAGTATCTCCTGGGCCGGGAGCAGTGACGACAGCAGGCAAATGGCCAGGATGGAAATCATTCGTTTCATGGGGCCTCCAAAAGGGCATTATACCGGAGCGCGGCCCGCGGGACAAGCGGGCAAAATCGGCACCGGCTCGAGTCGGCAACCCCGGGTCCCAAGCGCTCCATCCGGGCGAAAAACGCCGATTTCCTGTTTATTTCTCCGGCATCGCCTTTGAACGCAAATTATTTCTATTTTCTGTTGTCGAGCGGAAAAATCGTTGCTTTATGCCTATATACATATGTTATTAGAATTTTATGAATTTTTATCCTTTTGCTTCGGGCTACTTGACATTTTTTTTTCAGATTACTATACTAATAGGTGCGACAACTGAAGATTTTTCGGAGGTGTGCATGGAAAAAGAGCCGAACGTGCTGCCAAATTTGGAATTCGCTTACAAGGAATTTGGAGCCAACCATGTCGGAAGCACCACTTCAGTTGCATCATCGGCAGCACCACGCCTGGAAGCGAACCCCAAATAGCGACTGCCATGCCAACCGGTAAAAACAAGGAAAAAACCGCGGCGGTGAGCACCTACGTCGGATCCCCCATCGGCTTCCTGCGCGTCACCGGCAATGAAAAATGGGTGCAGGCGGTGGAGTTCTGCGAGCAACCGGGCCCCGAGGCGGAAAGGGTCCCGGATACCCTGCGCCTGGCCTGCCGGCAGCTGGAAGAATATTTCCAGGGTCAGCGCCGGAAATTCGAGCTGCCCCTCAACCTGCGCGGAACGGCATTCCAGAAAAAGGTCTGGGCGGCGCTGCGCAAGGTCCCGTTCGGCCGCACCCTTTCTTACGGCGGCATCGCCCGCGCCATCGGCCACCCCTACTCCGGCCGCGCCGTGGGCGGGGCCAACCATCACAACCCCGTGGCCATCATCGTCCCCTGCCACCGCGTCATCGGCCATAGCGGCCGCCTGACCGGCTACGGCGGCGGACTGTGGCGCAAGCAATGGCTGCTGGACCACGAAAAAAAAACGTCCGGCCGCTGAAGCGCGAAGGCGCTGCCGACTCTTGACATTTCGCCACCGTCCATTAGAATAATGTGCAGGACGTCAAGGACCGCCAACCGGGCCGCTTGCCCGGCGGAGGACAAATGATCCCGGATCAAGGCTCGCTCAAGGAAATGGCCCCGGCCAGGCTTTTGCTGGCCCTCTACGAACAGAACCAGACCGGCATCCTCTATTTCCGGCAGAACGAGATCCTGAAAGTGTTTTATCTCAACCGCGGCAAGATCAGCTGGGCCATATCCTCCGACGAAGAAGACCGGATCGAGCATGTCCTGCTGGCAAGGAAACTGATCAGTCCCGAAGTGCTGGCCCCCTACCAGTCCAACAACAAGATCACCCAATCCTTCGGCAAGGTCCTGGTGGAGAACGGCGTCCTTTCGCTGGAAGGCCTGATCAATGCCACCCGCGAGCAGGTTCGCCATATCGCCGCCAGCATCATGCGCTGGAGCAGCGGCAACTACCAGCTGGTGCAGGAATCGCCGCCCACCCGCCTGGTCAGCCTCGACCTGGAGATCCCCGGGCTGGTCGCCAGCTACGTCCTGGAACAAATGGACATGAATATCGCCTGGGAGGAACTGGGCGCCCAGTCCGGAGAGCTGCAGCAGAACCTCGAGCCGGGCAAAAAAAACCTTTACCCCCTTAACCCGGAGCAGCAGGAGGTCTTCTCCCGCTTCAGCAAGCCGCAGCGCCTGGAGTCGGTGCTGCTCGAATTCCCGGCGGAAAGGAAATACCGGATACTGAAGATCCTCTACTACTTCCTGCTGACCGGGCTGTTGGCCAAGAAGGAACCCGAGAAAATGCCCTCCCTGGATTTCAAGGAATTGGACAGCCTGTTCGGCCAGAACCCGCCGGACTCACCCGGCGACGTGGATATCGAAATGCCGGCCATGATCAACGAATCCGAGATCAAGGACATCCCCCTGGAGGAACTCCCCGAGATACCCGCCGTGAAGGACGAAATGGAAGATACGCCGGAGCATCTCGAGCTTCCCGACCTGATGCCGCCCGGCATTCCCGAGGCCAGGGAAGATGCGCCCGAGGTCACGGAGGCAAGGGAACCGGAAACGGGGCGGCCCATTCCCCATCCTTTCCTGAAGCCGGAAAAACCGAAGCCGCGCTGGCGGAGCGTCACCTTCCTGTCCATCCTGGTCGCCGCCGTGCTCGTCGGCTTGTTCCTGTGGTTCACCCGCGCCGGCAACACGCCCGAGGAAGCGCCCCCGGCCGCCCCGGCGCGGACCGTGCGCCAGAGGCCGGCGCCGCAAAAAGCCGTACCCGTTCCCGGGGAAAAGGAAACCGGGCTCCAGCCCGGCGGCAAGCCCGACGCCGGCACCCCACCCGCCTCGCCGGCGGGGACAACCGCGACGGTGCAGGCCAAGCCCGCGGAGGTCGGATCGCCGCCCGCGACGGTCGCGGCGGCCGACGGTGAGACCCGGGCCCGGCAGCGTTTCGCCGCCGGCGATTTCCGCGCCGCCGGCGACATGTGGCGCCAGGAGATCCGGGCCGCGCGCTTCAAGTTCAGCATCCTGCTGGAGCTGGACTGCCTGAAGGAATCGGTGCGCGGCGCCTACCGCCAGCTGGAGGACAAGAACAACTTTTTCCTGCTGAACAAATCCAGCCGCGACGGCAGGAGCTGCTACCTGGTGCTCTGGGGCAGGTACCGCACGGCTGACGAGGCCGCCCTGGGCATGAAGCAGCTCCCGGATTACTTCGCCAAGCAGAGCAATCCGGCGTCGGTGATCGAGCTGGAACCTTATTTGTGATTTTCAGTAGGGGCGACCGGCCGGTCGCCCCTACATATATTGCATAGCGAACGCCCGATAAATGACCGGTTTTAGAACACGATGATCATCATATCCTGCAGGATGGAATTCTTGGGATTTTCGACGATGCGCCCCATTTCGAAATCGTTGGCGTAAAAAATGAACGTGGGCACCTTCTCCACCATCACGTCCTCGACGTAATACTTCTGGTCCGCCGTCGCCTTTTTTTCCACCTCGTAAAAATTCACCTTGAATTCAGGGACATTGAGCGTATCCAGTATCTTGAGGAATATGGGGACGTTGTTCTTGGAATCGTCGCACCAATAGCCGAAATAGACATCGGCTTTGAGCTCCGGGGCCCGGTTCTTCAGGTTCGCGATCAGCTCGGGGTCGGGCTTGTAGGCGTCATATATCTTCTTCCACTCGGGATTCAGCAGAATGTCCGCCTTGTTGACCGGCTTCTGGCCCCAGGCGCTGCCGGAAACAAAAAGCATGATCATGGCCAAGGTCACGAGATGTTTCATATTGCCTCCTAACGGTGATAAACGATCTTCACGGTTCCTTTCTTGCCCAGGAAGACGACATCGTTGTCCTGGAGCTCCCGTTCGCCCACCACCTTTTCGTCACGCAGATAGACCCCGTTGGTGGAATTGAGGTCCTTGACGAAGACCTGGCCGCCGCGGGCAAAGATCTGGCAGTGCAGCTTGGAAACGATCGGCTCCTGGACGACGACCAGGGACTGGGCGGGATCGCGCCCGATCGGCAGGGGGTTGTCGGTGACCAGGAAAGAACTGACCTGCTGGTCGCCGATCCGCACTTCGATCTTGCCGTGAATGCCCGGCGAAGGAGCGGGCCGGCGCTCGGCGCTCTCCGGCGGGGCCTCGACCTGGGTCAAGTCCAGGTCGCCGGCCGCGGGCGGGGCGGCGGGGGCGATCTCCGGGAAGGTGTCCCGCCGGCGCCGCCGGGAGAGCCAGATGAGCAGGACGACCACCGCGACCACCACGCCGGCGGCCAGCAGCAGGACGGCCCTGTTTTCCTGCCAAAGCCCGGGCAGGGAAAAAGCGGCGGCCGCCCCGTCCAGCCTGGAAGCGCCGCGCGAACGCGTTCGGCGGGCGGCGGCACCCGGCGCCGCAATCTGACTTTTTTTCATCCGGGCCTCCTATAAAACGTAACGGTTGATAAAAGCGACGAGAAATTTTTCTTTTTCAAGGCGGCCCGTCCGGTAGGCCACTACGAAATTCTCGCTGATCTCCTGGCCGCCGGCCACGCCGGCGAGGTGGATCAGCATGCCGCTTTCCAGGGCGAACGAGCGGACGTCCCCGGCCGGGAGCGCAAAACTGTGGTCGCCGCGGCTGCGGGAATTATACATGATCATTTTCTTGTTGAAGCTGAGCTGGCCCAGGCAAAAATCGTTGGCGTCGGCATGGCGGTGGACCATCTCCAGGGAGACCAGGAGGTTGTCCTGCACCGCCTGCGCCCAGAGCTTCTCGGCGGCGGCGAATTGGTTGAGAAAGAATTTGACCCTGCCCAGCATGGGCAACGCCCGGCTCTCCGCCCCGGAGCGGATCAAGGCCTCGGACAAGCGGTCGGCGGCGGCCAGGTCGCGCGCTTCCAAAAAGCCCCGCAAGCGGGCCAGCTCGGCATCCAGGCTGCCCAGCCCGGACGGCGGGAACCCGCTTGCGCGAAGCCGAGGCTGACGGTAAGGCAACGCCGCTCCCGGCGCCTGAATCTCGGCGTTCCCTTCTTCCCGCGCGGTCGGTAGCGTCGCGGGAACGACACGCTGTTGCGCCTGAGTAAGGGCCGGTTCCGCCGCCCCGGGGCCGGCCTTTTCCTCGGTCTTGTTTTCCGTCCCGGAGACCGCGGCCGGATCGAGGGCCTTGGATCCCGCTTGGGAAACAGGTCCGCCCGCCGTTTCCTGGCCCTTGAACTCCCCGGGCTGCTCCCGGGGAGTGCCGGGCGGCGCGGTCCCGCCTTCGTCCATGCCGCTTTTTCCCGTCAGGAAGACGAACAGGGCCACGCCGGCGAACAGCAGGAAAAGGAAGGCGATGATCTTCAGCGGCGTCAGCAGCAGGGCCCGCTTTTTTTCGGCGGGCACGACGATCTTCTGGGTGACGCCGGGAAAACCGGTCAAGCCCGCCCGGGTCAGGTCGTTGCGGACCTTGCGCAGATCATCGATCATGTCGCGGGCGTTTTGGTAGCGTTTTTCCACCTTTTTCTGCAGGGCCTGCAGGATGATCTTTTCCAGCTTGATGCCGATCTCCGGGTTGAAAATGGAAGGCCGCGGCGGGGGCGTTTCCAGGTGGGCTTTCTGGATCTGGAACTCGGAGTTGGTCTCGGAATCGAACGGCACCCTGCCGGTGAGCACTTCATAGAAGGTGACGCCCAGGGAATAGAGGTCGGTGCGGAAATCGATCTCCTTGCCGACGATCTGCTCCGGCGACGTGTACCACGGGGTGCCGACAAGCATCCCGGTCTTGGTAACGCCCTGGGAACCGAAGATCTTGGCGATGCCGAAGTCGGATATCTTGACCCTGCCGTCCTTGCCGATCAATATGTTCGCCGGCTTGATGTCGCGATGGATCACGTTGTGCGAGTGGGCGTAGCGCAGTCCTTCTGCGACCTGGGTGACGATATCGACGGCTTCGGCGGGGTGCAGCTGCTTCTTCTCCTGCAGCAGCTCCTTCAGGCTCCTCCCCTCGACGTATTCCATGGCGATGACGTATTCGTCCTCGATCTTGTTGAAACTGAAGATCATGACGATATGGGGATGGTTCAGGCGCGCCTGGGTCATGGCCTCGATCTTGAAGCGCTCCATCAGCTGCTCGTTGTCGGCCAGCTGCGGATGGACGACCTTCAGCGCCACCTCGCGGTTGAGCATGGTGTCCACGGCATAATAGATGGTGCCCATGCCGCCGCGGCCGATCTCGGCGCGGATGAGAAAGTGGCCCAGCTTTTCGCCGATCTTGATCATGAGTCACACGTCAGCGTGAAAAACTTGTTGCCGTCATTGACGACCAGCTTCCGGCCGCTGGCCATGTCGACCATGACCTTGACGATCTTGACCTGGTAGTCGTTGAAGAAGTAGGGGTGGTTGAATTCCTGGCGGCCGTCGCGTATCTCGAGGCATTGATCCGGGTAATAGCAGACCAGCGTCCGTTCATTGAGATATTCGAGCATCAGCGGCGGCGGCAGCCGCAGCGGCGGGAACTCCCTGATCTTCTCGACGCTGCCCTTGACGCTGAAAACGGCGACGCGCCCGCTGGCGGGATCGTTGTACAGCATGGTCATCCGCCCGTCGACCTCCTTGAAATTCAGCCGCGCGGCGGCGGAGGCGGCGAGGCCGTCGATCAGGGCCGGCAGGCTCTGGGGGGAGCGCCAGTTCGTTATTTCGTAATAGTGCTCCAGGTCGTGAAAGATAAAGACGCCGTCGTCGACGTAATCGGGGACGATCCCCCCCCGGAGCCCGGCGATCTTGTAGAGCGAAACGCCGTCGGGCTGGGTCTCCTTGGAAAGCAGCTGCTCGTCGAACTGGACGCGCAGCAGCGTTTTTTTCGTGCTCTGCCGGACGAGCTGGTAGCCGAGCGTGCGGGTGGGCTCGCGACGCAGCAGGTAGATCTCGCCGTCCCGGCAGGGCACGAGCTGTTCATTCCCCGCCAGCTGCTGGGAGAGCATGCTCGACCCGTCCAGGGAGAACACGTAGAGCCGGTCCTGCCGCAGCACGTGCAGCCTCTGGCCGCTCAGGAAGCGGCAGTCGGCGGCGGTCACGCCCTGGCTGTTGAAGCGCGTGGAATCGATCTCGCTGATCCGGGGCGCGGACTTCAGCTGCGGGCGGGCGGCCGGGGCGGTCATGCCGCCGCCGGCGCCGGCGCGGCCGGAGTAGAAAAAAATATACCACAGGCCGGCGAGGATGGCGGCCAGGACCAGCAGGGCGATCAGGGAGGTCAGCTTGCGCCGCGGCCGGCTCAGGCGGATCGGCTTGGTTTTTTCCATCATCTCCAGCGACCCGATGCGGATGACCTGCACGGTGATGTTGTCGGAGCCGCCGTGGGCGTTGGCCAGCTTGACCATGGTATCGGCCGCTTCTTCGGGGTAGTCGCCCATGGTGATGTTCAGCAGGGTGTCGTCGTCCAGCATGTTGGTCAGCCCGTCGGAGCACATGACCATGGCATCGCCGTCCTCGAGCAGGATGTCGTTCTGGATCTCCGGGGTGAAACTCTCGCGGGCGCCCAACGACATGTAAAGGACGTTCTTCTGCGGGTGGTCGCGGGCCTCGTCGGCCGAGATCCTCCCTTCCTCGACCAGCTTCTCAACGAACGAATGGTCGGTGGTGAGCCGCTTGATGCGGTTGCGCCGGATCAGGTAGATGCGCGAATCGCCGACATGGGCGATATACGCCTTCATGCCGGCGATGACCAAAGCGGAGAAGGTGGTGCCCATCCCCCGCTTCTCGATATCGGCCGCGGCTTTGCGGAAAACCATGGTATTGGCCTTGCGCACCGCCTGTTCCAGGCTGGCCGGGATCGCCGTGTTTTTCTTGCGCAAGCCGCGGTAGGTCTCGAAAAAAGTCTCCGAGGCCAGCTTGGAGGCGACGTCCCCCGCCTGGTGCCCGCCCATGCCGTCGGCGACGATGAAGAGAAATTCGTTGTCGGCGATCTTCTCGTTCAGGAAGTAGTCCTCGTTGGTGGTCCGCACCTTGCCGATGTCGCTCTTGGCAAAAAAGTGGATGTCCATGCCCTATCCTTTCAGCGCCGGCCGCCGGCGCTCGCGCCCAGGGGCTCGGTCCCGGATCCATTTCCATAGCGCGACAAAGCGGCCTCGCGGGGGGAAAAAATCATCTCCTGCCTCCGTTTTTTCATTAACATAACCTATGTTTTTTGTCAATCGCGGCCCGGGGCAAAAGCGGCCTGTTTCAGCGGTTTTCGGGCCGGGAAGGCGGCGCGGGGGAGACGGCCCCGTCTTGGCGGGGCGGTGCGGCCCCGTCTTGGCGGGGCGGTGCGGCCCCGTCTTGGCAGGGCGGTACCGCCTTGGCCAGGGCCGCGGCCACGAGCTTTCGGTAGCGCTCGGGCGTATAGTTCTTCCGGCAAAAATCCCCGGCCTGCCCGGCGACTTTTTGCCCCGGCGCCCCGGCGGCCAGGCGGATGCCGGCGGCAAAGGCTTCGGGGGTCGGGGCGGCGAGGATGGCGATATCGGGAGTGACGGTCTGCGTGTGCGTGGGCAGGTCGGTGGCCACGACCGGCACGCCGCTGGCCAGGTACGAATAGATCTTCAGCGGGATGTTGGTCCCCAGGGTGCGCGGCGAAACCAGGACGTCGGCGGCCTGGAGATAGCCGGGGATGTCCGCGGCGGGCTTTTGCCCGAGCAGGGAAACGCGGTCCGCCAGCCCCCGGGCCCGCAGCTCGAGGCGCAGCGCCTCCACCTGGGCCGGCGTGCCGCCGACCAGCACCAGGCGGAATTCGCCGGGCAGGAGGTCCAGGCTGTCAAGCAGGAGGGGGATGCCTTGATAGGGCTCCAGGGTGCCGGTATACATGACGATGGTTTTTCCGTCGGGGTCGATCTCGCCGCGCAGTCGCCGCCGCTCGCTTTCAGCGCCCGCCGCCGGCCGGTCGTCCATGAAATTTTCGATCTGGGTCAGCTTCGCCGCCCCGGTGATGGCGGCCGCGTGCTCGAACAGGGCGCGGCAGATGACGATGACCGAGGCGGCGTTCTTCAGCGCTATTCTCTCGATGACCCTGAAAAACGCGACGATGACCCGGGAGCGCGTGAACTGGAAATTGTCCATCTGCTGCACCAGCGAGGAGTGCATGTCGTACAGGTGGGGGATGCCGGTCAATTTCTGGAAAACGACCCCCATGATATTGCCTTCCTCGTGGGTGTGGATCAGGTCGTATTTTCCCCGCAACAGGCGGCCGGCCGCCTTGCAAAAAAGGAAGAAATCGAGGACCAGCTTGGCCGCGGAAGGCCCGGTCTTTACCGCGCGCATCCCCGGGGGGCGCCAGCAGCGGAAGATGCGCAGGCCCGGGATATCCCTGTCCGCGCCGAACGGATAGGTGACCAGGTCCACGCTGTGGCCGAGGGCCGCCAGCGCCTGGATGCGGAAGTATTCGGAAAATGGAGTTCCCCGGGGTTCAAAGAACGGTTCGGGGGCGATCATCAATATCTTCATCGGCAAATCCTATAAGTTCGCGAATGGCGTATTCGTTCTTGTCGAAACCCTCGTGGTAGATGCGGGAAAGCATTTCGGCCAGCAGCCCGAGCGAAATGGCCTGGAACCCCAGGAAGATCATCAGCAGCGTGAAAAAAAGCAGCGGCCGCCCGGCGATGCCCTGGTTGAGGACGAACTTGGCATAGGTCAGGTACGAGCCGCAGCCCAGGCCGGTGACGATCATCAGCAGCCCGACGCCGCCGAAGATCTGCAGCGGCCGGTGGGAATAGGCCAGCAGGAATTTCAGGGAGATCAGGTCGATCACCACCCGGAACGTCCGCCCCAGCCCGTACTTGGAGCGGCCGAATTTGCGGGCGCGGTGGTTGACCGGGATCTCGGTGGAGCGGATGCCCATGCGCGAGGCGATGGCCGGGATGTAGCGGTGCATCTCGCCGTACAGCTTAAGGTTCTTGACCACCTCGCGATTGAAGCCGCGCAGCGTGCAGCCGTAATCGTGCAGCCGGGTGCCGGTGATCCAGGAGATGAGCTTGTTGCCGAAATAAGAGGGCACTTTCCGGGTCAGCCACTTGTCATGGCGGTCCCGGCGCCAGCCGTTGACGATGTCGAAGCCCTCCTCGACCTTGTCCACCAGCCGCGGGATGTCGGCCGGGTCGTTCTGCAGGTCGGCGTCCATGGCGATGACGACCTCGCCGCGGCACAATTCGAAACCGGCGGAAATGGCGGCGCTCTGCCCGAAATTCTTGCGGAACTGGACGATCTTGACCCGCGGGTCGCCGGCGCGGAGCTTCTTGAGTTCGGCCAGCGAGCCGTCGGAGCTGCCGTCATCGATGAAGATGATCTCGTATTCTTCAGCCCGGTCCTTCACCGCCGCGGCGATCTCCCGGTGCAGCGGCGCCACGTTCTCGGCCTCGTTGAAAACCGGGATGACAATGGATACCAGCGTTTTCTTCATTGCCTCCTTTTAACATAACCCGGGAGATTTTACAAGGCGGGGGTGGGTGAAAAGGCATGGAACGACGGGGCGCGGCGCGCCGTGACCCGTCGTTATTTGACAACGCCCGGCTTTTGCGCTATGATTTTTCATTAAGAGATTAGGGCTTTGCAACAGACAGACCGAACAGACTTTATCTTCAGTCTCCCACGCATGATTCCCGACCGCTTAATCAAATCAATGAAAAGAGGATCTTGACACATGACTTTTGAGGAATTGCAACTCAGACCCGAATTGCTGCGCGGCATCCGCGACATGGGATTCACCGAGCTGACCCCGGTCCAGGAAAAGACACTGGCGCTCTCCCTGGCCGGCAAGGACGTCGCCGTCCAGTCGCAGACCGGCACCGGCAAGACCGCCGCCTTCCTGATCACCATCTTCCAGCGCCAGCAAACCGCCGCCGCCGCCTGGCGCAAGGCGCTGATCATCGCCCCCACGCGCGAACTGGCCGTGCAGATCGAGGCCGAGGCCAAGCTCATCGGCCGCCACCTCAACGTGCGCACCGGCTGCTTCTACGGCGGCGTGGGCTACAACCGTCAGGAAGCCGCCCTCAAGAAGGGGGTGGACATCATGGTCGGCACCCCGGGCCGCCTGCTCGACATGGAAAGCAAGGGCACGCTGAGCATGAAAAACATCGGCTTCCTGGTCATCGACGAGGCCGACCGGCTCTTCGACATGGGCTTCCTGCCCGACATCCGCCGCATCCTGCGCAAGGTGCCCGCCGTGGAGTACCGCCAGACCATGCTCTTCAGCGCCACCCTGTCGGGCCCGGCCCTGCAGATCGCCCGCGAGCACATGAACCAGCCCGAAAAGATCGCCATCACCCCGGAGAAGATCACCGTCGACGCCGTCAACCAGGAGCTCTACCACGTGGGCAGCCGCGACAAGGTCAGCCTGCTGCTGGGCATCCTGAAGCGGGATCATCCCCGCAGCGTCCTGATCTTCACCAACATGAAGTGCGACGCCGAGCGCCTGAGCAAGCGCCTGGAGATCAACGGCTACCCCAACGAGTTCCTGACCGGCGACCTCGCCCAGAGCCGGCGCCAGCGCATCATCGACGACTTCAAGGCGGGAAAGGAGAAGATCGTGGTGGCGACCGACGTGGCCGCCCGCGGCCTGCACATCGACGACCTGGACATGGTGGTCAACTTCGACCTGCCCGGCGAGTGCGAGAACTACGTGCACCGCATCGGCCGCACCGCCCGCGCCGGCAAGAGCGGCAAGGCCGTCACTTTGGCCTGCGAGAAGTGGGTGACCAACCTCGAGCCGATCCAGGAGCTGCTTACCACCAAGATCCCCGTTGTTTTCGCCGAGGACGAGATGTTCCTGCGCGACAAGAGCCGCGGCATGGTCTTCCCGCGCAGCGGCGGCCCGGCCGGCCGCGGCCAGCGCTCCGGCCCGTCGCGCGGCGGGCGCCCGCAAGGCGGCCGTTCCCAGGGAGGACGGTCCTGGCGGCCGCTCCCGGCACGAACAGCGCCGCTCATTTTAAAAAAAACCGATTATTCCCGATCGCACAGGAGTGAAACATGGCCCAAGGTGAAAGCAAGCAGATCATTTTTTCCATGGCCAACGTCAGCCGCGTCTACCCGCCCCACCGCCAGGTGCTCAAGGACATCTCGCTCTCCTTTTATTACGGGGCCAAGATCGGCGTCCTCGGCCTGAACGGCTCGGGCAAGAGCAGCCTGCTCAAGATCATCGCCGGCATGGACACCGATTTCCAGGGCGAAGTGATCCCGGCCCGCGATTACTCGCTGGGCTTCCTGGAGCAGGAGCCGCAGCTCGACCCGGGAAAAACGGTCAAGCAGGTCATCTCGGTGGCGGTGCAGCCCGTCCTGGACAAGCTGGCCGAATTCGACAAGGTCAACGAGGGCTTCGCCAACCCGTATTTAAGCGAAGCCGACATGGAAAAGCTGATCGCCAGGCAGGCCGCCATCCAGGAAAAGCTCGACGAGATGGACGCCTGGAACCTGGACAGCCGCCTGGACAACGCCATGGACGCCCTGCGCTGCCCGCCCGGCGACGCCAGCGTGGCCACCCTCTCCGGCGGCGAAAAAAGGCGCGTTGCCCTGTGCCGCCTGCTGCTGCAGGAGCCCGACATCCTGCTGCTCGACGAGCCGACCAACCACCTCGACGCCGAGTCGGTGCAATGGCTGGAGCACCACCTGCAGGATTACAAGGGGACGGTCATCGCCGTCACCCACGACCGCTATTTCCTGGACAACGTCGCCCAGTGGATCCTCGAGCTCGACCGCGGCGAAGGCATCCCCTGGAAGGGCAACTACTCCTCGTGGCTGGAGCAGAAGCAGCAGCGCCTGGCCAACGAGGCCAAGTCCTCGGAGCGCCAGCAGCGCCAGCTGCAGCGCGAGCTGGACTGGGTGCGCATGTCGCCGCGGGCGCGCCAGGCCAAGGGCAAGGCCCGCCTCAGCTCCTACGAAAAGCTCCTCGCCGCCGAAAAGACCGCGCGCATCGAGGAAGCCCGGATCTACATCCCCTCGGGCCCGCGCCTGGGCGAGCTGGTCATCGAGGCCAACGCCATCGGCAAGTCGTACGGCGACAAGCTCCTCTTCGAGAACCTCTCCTTCAGCCTGCCGCGGGCCGGCATCGTCGGCGTCATCGGCGCCAATGGGGCCGGCAAGACCACCCTGTTCCGGCTCCTGACCGGCCAGGAGAACCCCGACAGCGGCTCCATCCGCCTGGGCGAGACGGTCAAGCTGGCCTACGCCGACCAGGAACGCGCCGCCGTGGACCCGGACAAGCCGGTCTGGGAAGTGATCGGCGGCGGCCAGGAGAACTTCATGCTCGGCGGCAAGCTGGTCAACGCCCGCGCCTACGCCTCCTGGTTCAACTTCACCGGCGGCGACCAGCAGAAGAAGGCGGGCGTGCTCTCGGGCGGCGAAAGGAACCGCCTGCACCTGGCGCGCATCGTCAAGGCCGAGGCGAACGTGCTGCTGCTCGACGAGCCGACCAACGACCTCGACGTCAACACCCTGCGCGCCCTGGAAGACGCCCTCGACGACTTCGCCGGCTGCGCCGTGGTCATCTCCCACGACCGCTGGTTCCTGGACCGCATCGCCACCCACATGCTGGCCTTCGAGGGCGAGAGCCGCGTCTACTGGTTCGAGGGGAACTATTCGGACTATGAGGCCGACCGCCACCGCCGCCTCGGGCACGAGGCCGACCGCCCGCACCGCATCCACTACCGCAAGCTCAAGCTCGGCTGAACCCTGCCCGCGGCGCCGCTTCAAAGCGGGTTCCTGGCATGCATGCGCAATCGCCGCAGGTAAGCTTCGATTTGCACCGGCTCCCTCCCATTCGTCGTCATCTCCTCCGGCAGGCTGAGAATGCCCCCGGCCCAGCCGCCGATGAGCGTGGCCGCGCCCCAGCACATCAACCCGGCGATCGCCGGTCCGGTCCGCTCGCAACTGTCGCCGCCGCGGCTTCCCGCCATGGCCACCCCCACCCCCATCCCGCCGATGAACCCGATCCCGATCCCGGCCAACACCTTGGATCTCCTTTTGAGCCTGACGGCCGATACCATTTCGATGGGCACGGTGAAGCCGGTATCCTTGGCCGCGTCATGGATGATCAGGTCGTGGCCCTTGACGGCCAGCAGCTCGCCTTTGACCATGCGGCCGTCGGTCAGGTTCACTTCGACCGTTGATCCCCTCCGCTCCCTGGCCGCCAGCGGCATTCCCGCCAGGACCATGACCAGTACCCATGCCGCAATTATCAAAAAGGGATTATCCGACTTGAAACAAGTTGTACTTGTTTTTTTCATGAAGCCTCCATTTTGTTGCTCAGTGAAGCCCCGCCGGTTTTTCGATATCCCGCTCGCGGGCATAGCGCCTGAGTCGTCTACGATTTTCCAGTATGGTCAGGATGGAACCTCTTTTAAGAAATACTTTTTTATCTTTGCTGGCGATCCCCGCTATGGCACCACAGAGCAAACCGGCCATGGGCACCACGAGAGCGGATTGCAATCCATAAAAAAGTCCGGCCTTATCCTCGGTTTTAATGGTGTGATCGGATAGTCGCAATCCAATGACCAGGCCGGCGATCGTCCCCAAAAGAAATTTTGAATCCCTCTTGATCCGGATCTGGGTCACCTGCTGCAGATCGAGGTCCCATCCCCTGCCGGCGCCGGGATCGTATATGATCATGATGTCCGTCTTGACGGCCAGCAGCTCGCCCCTGACCTGGCTGCCGTCGGCCATGGTCACCTCCACCGTCGCCCCTCGCCGCTCCCCGGCCGCCAGCGGCAGGCATGCCGACAAGATGATCATCACCAGGGCTGAAAACGCGAGCAACGGATTTTTCATTTTTTATCCTTATATTTCCACGCTCAAAACATTCACATTGAACTGCAGCTCCGGCTTGCTGCCGCAGCCCGGGGCAAAGATCGGCCGCACCCGGACATCGGGCACGCCCAGCCCGAGCCTACCCGACGACAAATTCAGCAACGCCCCCGTCTTGGGGACCTTTCGCGGCCGCAGGGAGGATCTGTAGAAGATGGCGGCGCTGATCGGAGGCAGGATCAATAGGGGAACCAGCACGAGCATTCCCGCGCTCCCCTGGAAGGTCGACGATGAAGCAAGGAGCCAGGAAAGCCCGGCACCCAAGGCGGCTCCGATCATTGCCATTCCCAAGCTTCCTTTCCAATCCCTGGAATAGCCGGCAATGCTTGCTCCTGTCGCGCTGCCGAGCGCTGACCCGACGGCCAAATATAAAATTAAAGGCAATTCATTATCGTCGCCGAACGCGGGCGCCCCCAGACAGCGCCCTGCGATGGTACCGAGAATATTCCCCAGCACACCGCCCATGATCATCGCGCCAACGCTGGGACGCTGGAACGCTATTTTATTTGGAAAGGTTTTTGGCACATTTGGTTCAACAACCGAAAGATCCGCAACCACGTCATTGAAAGGAAGAACGGGCCCGGCATTGTCATTGGATTCAGCAAAAACAGACAAGGAAATTAGTATCATCATCATGGAAAGCAAAATACTTTTTTTCATGGCCGCTCCTTTTTATCTCCCGACCCGGGAACACATCTCCTCTCCTTACAATTCCACGCTTAAAACATTCATATTGAACTGCATCTCCGGCTTGCTGCCGCAGCCAGGGGCGAAGATCGGCCGCACCCGAACATCCGGCACGCCCAACCCAAGTTTGCCTTCGGCCAGGTTGAAAATTCCGTTTCCAGCGCGGGACGACCGGGAGCGCTGGGAACTATTAAAAGCCAGGGCTGCGCCGATCGGGGGCAGGATAAGAAATCCGGCCATGAACGGATCTTCTGACCTGATCACCAGGGCCAGTCCCAACGCCACGGCTTCGCCCAGCAGGCTTCCCCCCAGCGCCGCGCCGAAACTCCCCCGGCGGCCTCCGGAACTGCCGGCAAAATAGACCCCCAGGGCACTGCCGCAAGCTGAGCCGGCAATACCCCCAACGACGGGACCGGGAGGGACGACGAATCCAAGGTACGCGCCCGCATACATGCCGACCACATTGCCGGCCACCCCGGCCATGATCGTTATGGCGACATTTCCAAATTCCGAACCATACCCGGCGCTTCGCCACCCGGCTTGTCCATTTCCCGGAAAATTCTGCACGGAGAGTGAATGATCCGTAGCAAGCGGTCCATGGCTTTTCGCAAAAAGTGAGCGCGATGAAGTATCCGCGTGAATAGGAACAGCCATGAAACAGGAAAGCAAGATCAGGATCCAGGCAGGGTTCGTTTTAATAGTGCGCGTTTTCATTTTCGCCTCCAGCACCGGAACACCGGGAGATGAAAAAAGCGTCACTCCCTTTCAAAAGATCGATATAATGATAACGAGCATGCTTTTTGAAGGGCGACAGGAATGTCACCATAAGGAACGTTTCCTTAAGCCCGGGAGCGAAAACCGAAGTGACGCATATCCGTTGCCTTTGTGTTATACTGGGCATGAAAGGGACAAGGGAAAACCAACATGCCCAATGGCGGAGAAAACGCGATCGACGTCGAGCAGCTGTATCGCCGCTACTCGCCCATGGTGCTGCGGCGCTGCCGCCGTCTGTTGCGGAACGAGGACCTGGCGATCGACGCCATGCAGGACGTGTTCGTGCGCCTGCTGACGCACAAGGACCGGCTGCACGGCCGTTACCCCTCCAGCCTCCTCTACCGCATCGCCACCAACGTCTGCCTGAACATCATCCGCGACCGGAAATCCGCCCGCAGCGACGGCGACGACGAAATTCTGAACCGCATCGCCTGCTGCGCCGAGCAGGAGACGCGCACGCTCGCCGGCGTCATGCTCGAGCGCCTCTTTGCCCGCGAGAAGCCGTCGACACGGGAGATGGCCGTGCTCCATTTCGTGGACGGCATGACCTACCAGGAAGTGGCCCGCGAGACCCGGCTGTCGATTTCCGGGGTGCGCAAGCGCCTGCGCGATTTCCGCGCCCGCGCCCTCGCGTCGGCGCCGCAGGAGGAATAAGGTGAACGAGGAAAAGCGCGTACCGGACTGGATGTGGGAGCGGTATCTCCTGGACGAATTGCCGCGGAAAAAACGCCGGCAACTGGATCAGCTGCTGGAGCGGGACCCCGCCCTGCGCGCCGGGCTGGAAAAGCTGCGTCTATCCGACCGGCAGATCCTCAGCTCGTATCCCCCCGAGCGCATGATCCCCGAGATCCTGAGAAGGGCGGCGCTGGACAGGCCGCGCCCGGCGGCCCGCCGCCGCTGGCGCCTGGCCTGGGTGGCGGCGCCGGCGCTGGCCCTGGCGGTCTTCCTGCTGCTCGTCCTGCCGCCCCTGCTCCGGCAGCGCCTGGAGCTCCCCGGGAGCGCGGGTGAGGAGAATTACACCGCCATGAAGGGCGACGCCCCCATCACCCGGGCCACCCCCGCGCTGCAGCTCTACCGCCGCGAAGGCGACGCCGGCGAACGGCTCCTTGACGGCGGCACCGCCCGCCCCGGCGACCTGCTCCAGGTCGCCTTCGTTCCCGGCAAGCAGACCCACGGGGTGATCCTGTCCATCGACGGCGCCGGGGCCGTCTCCCTCCATTTCCCGGAGACCGCCGAAGGCGACACCACCCTGCCCGCCGGTTCCAGGGTGTTCCTGCCGCGGTCGTATGAACTGGACGCCGCCCCCGGTTTCGAGCGTTTCTTCTTCATCACGGCGCGAGCCCCCCTGCCCACCGCCGCCATCCTGGAAAAAGCCAGGGCCCTCGGCGCCGACCGCGGCAGGGCCATGACCGCCGGCCTCGACCTGCCCGGCGGTTACGGGCAGCTTTCCCTGCTCATCCGCAAATGAGCCCGGCCATGTCGCGCAAGGCGCCGGCTCTAGTCCTCCTCGTCCTGCTCGCCGCCGCCGCCGCGCCGCTCGCCGGCGGCACGGGGTCGGGCGGCGAGGCGATCCGCCGCCTGACGCTGGTCATCGGCGCCAACGACGGCGGCCCGGGACGCGAGAGGCTGCGCTATGCCGTTTCCGACGCCAAGGCCATGATCCAGATCCTGGAGAGCCTGGGCGGCGTCGCCCCGGACGACAGCCGTCTGCTGCTGGAGCCGAGCCGCGAGGCGCTGCTCTGGGAGACGGCGAGGTTGAGGCAGCGCGTCGAACGCCTGCGCCCGGAACGGCGCCGCCTGGAAGTGCTCATTTACTATTCCGGCCACTCCGATGACGACAATCTCCTGCTCGGCCGCGAAAAGGTCTCGTACCGCGAACTGCGCGCCGTGCTGCGCGAGCTGGCCGCGGACGTGCGCATCGCCATCCTCGACTCCTGCGCCTCGGGCGCCTTCCTGCGCGCCAAGGGCGGCCTGGCGCGGCCCCCCTTCCTGTTCGACGCCGCCAACGACATGAAGGGCTTCGCGGTCATGACCTCGAGCTCCGCCGACGAGGCCTCGCAGGAGTCGGCGCGCATCCGCGGCTCCTTTTTCACCCGCGCCCTGATCACCGGGCTGCGCGGCGCCGCCGACGCTTCGCACGACGGCCGCGTCACCTTGAACGAAGCCTACCAATACGCCTTCAACGAGACCCTGCGCCAGACCGAAAAGACGTCCGGCGGGCCGCAGCATCCCAATTACAACATCCAGATGTCGGGCACCGGCGACGTCGTGCTCACCGACGTGCGCAAGGGCGAAGCGCTCCTGAGGCTGGCGGGGGACGTCGCCGGCCGCATCTTCGTCCACGACCCGTCGGGGGCGCTGGTGATGGAATTCCAGAAGCCGGCGGGGGCGTCGATGGAACTGGGGCTGGACCGCGGGCGCTACCGGCTGATCGCGGTGACCGACAGCCAGGTCCGCGAGGCGGAGATCGAGCTGGCCGCCGGCGCCGGCGAAGAACTGGCCGACGACAATTTCAGCCGGACGGAGATCATCGACGCCATCGCCCGCGGCGACCAGGCGCTCAGGCGCGAAGGCTGGAAAAGCACGAACCGCCCCTTGCAGTTCTTCGTCGGCTTCTACGGCAGGGTCTCGCGCTATGAGGGGCACTGGTCGTTCATGCCCGGCATGCAACTGGGCGTGGCGCTGAACCGCTCCCTGGCGCTCGGGCTGGCCGGCTTCGGCAAGACCGCCACCGAGAGTTCGAGCCGCCCGCCCTTCTGGGGGCTGGCCGTCGACTACTCCCTCCTGGAAAAGGGCAGGCTGAGCCTGAAGCTGAGGACGGTCGCCGGCTTCATGTACAAGAGCGTGGAGGACGAGCTGGCCAAAAAAATGTCGCTGGTGGTGGAGCCGGGAGCCGGGCTGTCCTGGGAGCTCAGCCCGCAGCTGAAGCTGGTCACCCAGCTCAGCCTCGATTTCGTCAACGGCACCAACGACAGCCTGCGCCGTTTTTCCTGGGGGCTGGGCATCGAGTTCGGCAAAAAATGAGCCGCCAAGGGCCGCCGGAGGTACCATGAAAAAGATCCTGGTTTGGGCACTGTTCATCGGCCTGGTCGCCGCGCTGCCCGCTGCGGTGGAGACGTTCGCCAGGGGCCAGCTGTTCATTTCCGCTTACGCCGGATTCGTGCCGGCCAAGGAAGGCCGCTGGGACGTCCTGTACAACCTCTGCTTCGAGAGCGCCGTCAGCCGCGACTTCAGCGTCGGCTTCGCCTATTCCCAGAAGCAATCGCACGCCGGCCAGAACCAGGACCGGCTGCCCGTCCCCCTGCCGCCCGCCGGGGCCGGGCCGGCCGACCGGCTGACCTACGCCGACCTCACCACCCGCCTGTTCTGCCTGGAAGGGAAATACCATTTCGCCCTCGCCCGCGTGCGGCGGCTGGACCTCTTTTGCGGGGCGGGATTCGGGCTCGAGCTGAACAAGGACAATTCACTCGTATTCACCTACGCCGATGCGCAACTGCTGATCGAATACGTGGACAAGAACCGTTATTACCTGGTGGCCAATTTTTTCGCCGGCGGCAACTACTACCTGGCCGGCAACCTGGCCCTGTCGGCCAAGGCGGGCTACCAATACAGCGGCATCTCCGGCTACGACCCGGTGTTCAGCCTGGGCATCGCCTTCCGCATCCAATAGCGCCCCGGTTTCGGCGCCGGGCTGGCCCCCGCAGCGTCCCGCGGGCTCGGGAAGCGATTGACAAGCGGGGGGAGTTCAAATAAAATGGGGCGACATGAAACCCCGCGCCAAGCTCCTGCCCATGTTCCTTTTCGCGGCCTGCGCCGCGACGGCGGGTCTCCCCTGCCGGGAACGCTCCACCCTCCTGGAGCAATTCGAATTCCAGGGCCAGACGTATGCCGTCTACGACCGCGTTTCGCGCGCCGCCCCCGGCCTCACCCTCGCCTGGCGGACGAGCGTCGACCTGAGCGCCGGCATGCCCGGCGACAACATACTGCTGGGGACGCGCACCCGCAGCGACAACTTCTACGTCTTCTGGCTGAACTCATGGCGGAACGCCGTCCACCTGGCCTATTACGACCGGCGCCGCGGCCGCAGCCGCCTGCTGCCGCTGGCGGGGTTTTCCTTCATCGGCCTGCCCGAGGTCGTCGAGGAAAACGAAGGCTTGCAGGGCCTGGTATTCCTGGGCAACCGCTCGGGCAACGATGACCTGTTCTATTATGAGCCGAAAAGGGGCCGGCTGACGCCGCTGACCGAGACGCCGTACTCCGAAAAAGGCTTCACGCTCGTGGAAAGGGATGGCGGGCTCGAGATCGAGACCCGTTCCCTCTGGGCGCGTTACCGCTATCGTTTCGATCCCCGGCTGCGGGAAAGCATCCTGATGGAGGAACAGCGTTACGGCACCGGGCAGAAAAAAAGTTCCGCCGCCGCCACTCCCGGCTATGCCAACACCTATATCGGCTTCGGCGACAGCATCACCTGGGGGGAGATCGAGGGGGTGCAGCGCCTCGACCTGTGCTACCTGGCCCAGATGCAGGCCCTGCTGGCCGATCCCGGCTATGCGTTTTACTATGGCGCCTCCGACTGGATTGACCTGGGCGTGCCGGGCGACTCGACGCTCGCCGGCGCGGAACGGGTCAACCGGGACCTGGACGAGCACTCGGGCCTTTATTTCCTCCTGATGCTGGGGGTGAACGACGTCATTCACGTCGACCTCTCCGTCGACAGTTCGCTGGAAAACCTGGGCTTTATCATCGACGCCGCCGCGGCGCGCGGCATGAGGGTCATCATCTCCACCCTGACGCCGAGCAAGGCCGGGTTTTCCGAGCATCAATTCTACTGGGACAACCTGCACGCCCTCAGCGACGGCATCATCGCCCTGGCCCGGGAAAAAAACGTCCCCAGCATCGACCCACTGACCCTGTTCCTGGGCACGAATCCGCCGGACGGCTGGCGGGACCTGCTGGAAAACATCATCCCCGGCCTCAGCAGCGGCAACCACCCCAACGCGGAGGGGCACCGGCTGATCGCCTCCCTTTTCGCGCCGGCGCTGGTCGCGTTCCCTCCCCAGCCCCCGCGCAACGTCAGCGTGATCGATCCGGACGACACGCTGCAGCGGACGGCGTCATGGAGCGTCAATCCCGAATCCGATTTCGACCATTTCCGCGTTGAATTCGGCTTCCAGCCCGGGTCGCTGGACTATTCCCTGGAAACGACCGCCAGCTACCGCACGTTCAACCTCTTCCCGTTCCTGCCCGAGCTTTATTTCCGCGTCCGTGCCGTCGACCGCGGCGGACGCCAGAGCGAGCCCGCCAGCCCGGGAGCGCCGCCGCCGCGGCCGACGTGGGAATAAAAAAAATCAACTGAGCCCGGCCCGGCCGGCTTGAAGCGAGGACGAAAAGGACGACCATGGCAACCATCAACAGGGACGTATCCGGGGCCGCCGCCTCCTCGTTCGACCTGATCATCATCGGCGGCGGCATCTACGGCGTCATGCTCGCCCTGGAAGCCGGACGGCGCAACAAGCGCTCACTGCTGCTGGAGAGGGACGACTTCGGCGGCGCCACCAGCCTGAACCACCTGCGCACCGTTCACGGCGGCCTGCGTTACCTGCAGGCGCTCGATCTGCCCCGGTTTTTCGAATCGGTCGGCGAACGCCGCTGGTTCCTGGCCAACTTCCCGGCCCTGGTCCACGTCCTGCCCTGCCTGATGCCGCTGTACGGCCGCGGCCTCAAGCGCGCCGAGATCATGCGCGTCGCCCTGCTGCTCAACGACATGCTGGGGCTGGCGCGCAACCGCGGCGTCTGCGCAGGCAAGCGCCTCGACCAGGGGAAAGTGGTGGGCAGGCACTTCACCCGCGTCGCCTTCCCGCAGGTGGAACGCCGCGGCCTGCAAGGCGGCGCGCTCTGGTACGACGCCGCCATGCCCGAACACCAGCGCCTGCTGATGGAGATCCTGCGCTGGGCCTGCGGCCTGGGCGCCAGCGCGCTCAACTACGTCGAGGGCCAAAGCCTGCTCCTGCATCACGGCCGGGTGCACGGCGTGCTCGCCGCCGATCGCCTGAGCGGGCAGAACGTCGAATTCCGCGCCCCCGTGGTCATCAACGCCGCCGGTCCCTGGTGCCGGCAGCTGGCCCAGGAATTCGACCAGGATTATCCCCGGCTGTTCCGGCAGCGCCTGCTCCTGTTCAATATCCTGTTCAAAAGAAAAGCGCTGAGCGAATACGCGCTGGCGCTGGTCCCGCCCCGCCGCCCCGACCGCACCTATTTCGTCCATAACTGGAAAAACCGCATGCTCGCCGGCACCGGCGAGGTCTTGGTGCCGGCGGAGGCGGAGAACCCCCGGCCGCGTCCCGAAGACACCGCCGCCTTCATCGCCGACATGAACGATGCGGTCCCCGAGCTGTCCCTGGGCGAGAAAGACATCGAGCACGTGTACTTCGGCATCCTGCCCGCCACCGTTTCCGGCAAGCTCGCCGGGCGCGAAGTGATCCTGGATCACGGGGAACACCAGGGCCCGGCGGGATTGTTCAGCGTCTCCGGGGTCAAGTACACGACGTCGCGGCTGGTGGCCGAAAAAACGCTGAAGCGGATATTTCCGGGTTCGCGGCCGCAAAAGGCCTCCCCGCCGGAAACGGCCAACTCCGGGCGCTGGTTCTTCGACTACGACTGGCGGCCGCCCGCCGACTGGGACGCGAACGACCTCAAGCCCCTGGTCGGGGAGGAAGCCGTGGTCCATCTCGACGACCTTCTCTTCCGCCGCACCGGGCTGGGCGAGAACCGCAGGCGCGCCCTGGACATGCTGCCCCGCCTGCGCCCCCTGTTCCCCTGGAACGACCTGCGCTGGCAGCAGGAATGCGCCAGGCTGAAGGGCCAGCTGGACGCCCAGATCTAGGAACATGCCGCTGCCGATCGGACATTCGCTGGCCGGGATCGCCTTGCAGCGGGTCCGCCCCGGCATCTTTTTCAAAAGCCCCTGGCACGACGCCTTGTTCTTCATGTTCCTGGCCAACCTCCCCGACGCCGATTTTCTCCCCGGCATCCTCATGGGCCGCCCCAACCTGTTCCATCACGGCATCTTCCACAGCCTGGGCGCGGCCGTGGCGATCGCCGCCGCCGGCGGCTGGTTGTTTTCCAGGAAAAAGAATGTTTTCTGGCCGGCGGCGCTGGGAATTTTTTCGCTCTTCTCGTTCCACCTGCTGCTGGATTATTTCTCCTGGGATTTCGTCGCCCCCTACGGGCTGCCGCTTTTCTGGCCTTGTGTCGGGCCGGTATTTCATCGCCGCCCGCCCTTTTTTCCTGAACATCACCCGCTCGGCCGCGTCGGGCGATTTCTTCGCCAGCCTTTTCAACCGTCCACAACCTGGCGGCGGCGCTGCGCGAGATCATCGCGCTGGGAGGCCTGGCCCTGGTCGCGGCGCTGCTCCGGTTCGGCTGGGAGAAAAGGCGGCCGGCGCAGCCAATTACGTGAACATGACGCGAACGGATGCCGCCCCGCCGGGGCTGACCATCATCGTGCTGACCCGCGACCGCCGGGAGCTGCTCCGCGGCTGCATCGAATCGCTTCTCGCCCAGGAAGCCCCGGGCATCCCCCTGGAATTCATCGTCGTCGACGACGGTTCGCAGGACGGCACCGCCGGCCTGGTCCGCTCCCTGACCGCTTCGCTGCCGCAATGGCGCTATATTGCCCAAGCCCGGCTGGGGATCGCCGCGGCCCGGAACACCGGCATCCGCAACAGCCGGACCGCGTGGCTGGCCATCGTCGCCGACGACTACCTCCTGCCGGCGGACTACGCGCGAACGGTCGCGCTTTTTTTCAAGGAATACCCGCACGCCCAGGTCGTCCGTTTCAAGGTGGTGGCTGAGGGGGGCGGTTTCCGCGGCCGCGTTCTCCGCGCCTACCAGGAGGCGAGCGTGATCCGGCGCCTCGCCGGCCACGCTCCGGGGTCTACCCGGCGCGGCATATGGCGCCGGCACCGGGCGACGGAAAGGATCACCGCCGACCATGGATTGGAGGCGGCGGGCGCCGCCGCCTTCCGCCGCGAGGTATTCCTGCGCGTCGGCGGCTTCGACGAAACGTTCCCCCGGGGCGAAGACACCGACCTCACCCGCCGCCTGCGTGCCGCCGGCATCGCCGTGTACTATTCGCCCCATCTGCTCGTCCGCCACCGCGGCGATCCCCGCCTGGCCGGCGCCCTGAAAAACGCCTTCCTCGGCGGCCGCGCCTCCTGGCGTCTCAGCGCCCCCGGCCGGCGCCAGCCGCCGGGCATCCCGTATATCGTGTGGCTCGGCCTGCGCTCCGCTTTCCTGTCGCTGTACTGGTCATGCTGGCGGGCCTGGCAGTCAGGCACGACGGCGCGTTTTATCCTGTACTGGCCCTTCCTGCTGCTCCTGGAAACATCGACGCGGGCGGGATTTTTCAGCGGCTGCCTGCGCTCGAGAAAGGAGACGCCCGACGCGCTGGCCGGCGGCGTGCGCCCATGAGCGAAAATACGTTCGGCCGCCGTTTCCGCGCCCGCTGCCGGCGGCTGGCGGCGCCGGCCAACCGCACGATCCTGCTGGAGATGGTGCGCGCCAACATCAAGGCCAGCGATTACCACTCGTTCCTGGGGGGCATGTGGAGCCTGGTCGGGACGGCGGTCATGCTGGCCGCCCTGTATCTGGTCTTCAGCCGGCGCTTCGGCCAGGGCATCCGGGGTATACCCGCTCTACCTTTTGACCGGCATCATCCTGGTGAATTTTTTCATCACCGCCACCTCGTACCTTCTCAAGGTCCTCATCTTCAACCGCGATATCGCCCTGAACTCCACCATCCCGCGCGAGAACCTGGTGCTGGCCACCATCTCGATCAACGCCTGGAAGCTGGGGATCGAACTGGCGATCTGCACGCTGCTGAGCCTGGGTTACGGCTTTTACTCCTGGAAGTCCGCGCTCCTGTTCTTTCCCGTTCTTCTGGCTTTCCTGGCCCTGGTGCTTGGGGTCGGGCTCGCCCTTTCCCTCTTTTATTGCTTCGCGCGCGACGTGGAGCATATCTGGGCGATCTTCTCGCGCCTCTTCCTGTTCATCACCCCGGTTTTCTACACCATGGACAGCCTCTCCCCGGCCATGCGCACCGTCATCTTGTACCTGAACCCGCTGACCCCCTTCCTGTTGGCTTTCCGCGCGATATTCATGCACGGGGGGGCGGTGGGGGCCCTGGTCCTCGGCCACTGTCTCCTGATGGGCGCCGCCGCGCTGGGCGCGTCGTACCTCATTTTCCTGCGCTGGGAAGGGGCGGCCCTGGACCGGACATGAACTCGCCGCTGGCCAGGGCCGACGACGCCGCCAAGCGCTACCGGGTGCTGAAACGGCAGCGGAGCACGCTGCGCGCCCTGAAGTCCCTTTTCGGCCGCGAAAAGCTCACCATGGAATTGTGGGCGCTGCGCGATCTTTCCTTCACCATCGACCGCGGCGAAAAGATCGCGCTCATCGGCCGGAACGGATCCGGAAAGACGACCCTGCTGCGCCTGCTCGCCGGCATCATCGAGCCCAGCAGCGGCAGCATCCGCGTCGAGGAGCAGCCCCTGGCGCTGTTCAAGTTCTGGATCGGGCAGAACGCCGATCTGCCGGTGCTGGACAACATCTACCTTTTCGGCGCCGTCTGCGGCATGAAACGGCAGCGGATGAAACCCCTGGTGCCGCGGATCCTGAAAAGCGCCGACATCGAGGACCTGGAGTTCGCTCCGCTGCACGACCTCTCCCTGGGCCAGCGCCAGCGGCTGGCCCTGAGCATCGTTTTCCAGGCTCCCGCCGATTTTCTGATATTCGACGAGACGTTCGTCCACGTGGACCAGGCGTTTTTCCGCGAGTGCGACGCCTTTTTCACCCGCCTGGCGGGATCCCCGCGCACCATGGTCATCACTTCCCACGATCATGGGTTCCTGAAAAAGCACTGCCGGCGTGCGATCTGGCTGGACAAGGGCAGGATCCGCCTTGATGGCCCCGCCGCGCAGGTCATCGACGCCTACGATGCCGAAGGGTAAGACCCTGCGCTCGGCCGGCGCCGGCTGAAATCCCTGCTTTTCCGGCTGCCATCGGGAAAATGGCGCGCCGGGGAGGAGGCGGGGCGGAGCGTCCGCCTGCTGGCGGTCACCGCCGTGCGCGACGAGGCGCGCTCGCTCCCCGGCCTGCTGCGCAATCTCGCCGCCCAGGTGGACGGCATCGTCGCCCTGGACGACGGCTCCAGCGACGGCAGCCTCCGCCTTTTGCAGGAGTGCCCCAGGGTGCTGCAGGTGCTGCGCAACCCGCCCCTGCGCTCCGGCTGGGACGAGCCCGGGGATTTCCGGCGCCTGGTCGCGGCGGCGCTGGGCCACGGCGCCGAGTGGCTCATCGCCGTCGATGCCGACGAGCGGCTCGAGAAGGATTTCCGCGTTCGCGCCGAGCGGGTGATCCGCCGCGGGCAGCGGCTGGGGCTGCGGGCGTTCCAGGTGCGCATACGGGAGCTTTGGGACGCGCCCGACCGCTACCGCGCCGACGGCATCTGGGGGTTGAAGTGGGCGCCGCGCTTTTTCCGGGCCCTCCCCGGCCTGCAGTTCGACGCGCGGCCGCTGCACGCCGCCAAGGCTCCGCTGCAGGGCAAGGTCTTCGGCACATTTCCTCTGGCCGACCTTTATATCTATCACCTGCGCATGCTGCGCCCCGAGGACCGGGAAGCGCGGCGGCGGCGCTATGAAGCCCTCGACCCGCAGCGCCTCTACCAGCCGGTGCTGGGCTACGAATACCTTACCGATGAGAGTGGCCTGCGGTTGCGCCGGGTCCACGCCGCCCGGGGCTACGAGGAATGAGCGCCACGGCGCGGGGGGGGATGCGGGCGTTCCCCCGGGTGCTCCGGCTGGCGCTGCGCCGTCCCCTCCCTTCGCGGCGCTTCCTGCCCTGGCCCGAGAAAGGCCGGCGGGCCCGGTTGCTGGCCGTGATCGCCTTCCGCGACGAGGGCCGCTTCCTCGCCGGCTGGCTGCGCAACGTCGCGCCCCAGGTGGACGGCATCATTGCCCTGGACGACGGTTCCAGCGACGGCGGCGCGCGCCTGCTGCGGGAATGCCCCAAAGTGCTGGAGCTGCTGCACAACCCGCCGGACCGTCCCGGCTGGGACCAGACCGGCAACCACCGGCGCCTGGTCGCGGCCGCGTTGCGCCATGGCGCCGAATGGCTCATCGCCCTGGACGCCGATGAGCGCCTGGAACGCGATTTCCGCGCCCGGGCCGAGCGCGTGATCCGCAGGGGGCGTCCGCTCGGTTTCACGGCGTTCGGGGTCCACTTCCGCGAACTGTGGGACACGCCGCGCTTTTTCCGCGCCGACGGCATCTGGGGCCGAAAGACCCAGCCCCGGTTTTTCGCGGCCCGGCCCGACCATCGCTTCGACGAACGGCCGGTCCACGGGGCCAAGGCGCCGCTGCAGGCAAAGGTGGACGGCCGCTTCCCGCTCGCCGACCTGGTCGTCTACCACCTGCGCATGGTGCGCCGCGAAGACCGGGAAGCCCGGCGCCGGCGCAACGAGCGGCTCGACCCGCAGGCCCTCTGCCAGCCCGGCATCGGCTACGCCTACCTGACCGACGAATGCGGGCTGCGCCTGCGCGCGGTTCCCCGCCGGCGCGGCTTCGCGGACTAAGGGGTCAGCGCGGCCCGGAATACGTCCTTCAGCTGCGGGGCGAGCCCGGCGGCGTCATGGTCGCGGCGGGCCATGGCCCTGATCTTCTCCAGGCCCCCCGCTTCCCCGGGGATCTTCAGGAATTCCCCGGCCAGGTTTTCTCCGCTGACGGGGGTGAGGGCGCCGCGCCCGGAAAAATTCTCTTTTTGCAGGCCGAGGAAATTCGCCTCCGTGACCCAGCCGCCGATCTTCTCATTGCCGACGACCAGGACGGGCCGGCCGGCGGCGATCGCTTCCAGGACGCAGCGCCCCACCCCCAGCACCGCGTCCGCCGCGGCGAAGCTGGCCAGCGGATCGTCCACCCAGCCCTCGACGGTGATGACGTCCCCGCCCAGCGCGGCGTTGAGCGCCCGCGCTTTTTTCCGGATCCTCCCCATCTGCCGGCCGTCGCCGAGGATGCGCAGCCGCAGCCACCGGCGGGCGGGAAAAGCCAGGGCCGCCGCCTCCATGACCGCGTCCACGGCACGCCGCTTGTCGCGGTCCAGGCGGGACAGGTACAGCAGGCGCAGCCCGCCCTCCGCCCCCTTCGGCGCGCGCTGGAAATGGGCGAAATCGATGGCGTTGCGGCAGATGACGACCCGTTCGGCGGGGAAGCGCACCCGGCGCAGGAAATGGGCCGCGCTCTCCTCGGAGACCGCGATCACCCGGGAAACGCGGCGGAACCAGTAATCCTTCAGCGACCCGGGCAGCTCGCGCGGGGTGACGCCGTTGATGGTGTAGACCAGGGGGATGCGGCGCAGCCGGCTCAGGACCGCCCCCAGGACCAGCGCCTTGCCGTGGTTCACGTGCAGCAGGTCGATCTTCTCTTTGCGCATGATCCGGCCTATTTTCCAGAGGGTGTAAGGGAAGAGAAAATACAGGACGCGGAAATGGGTCGCCGCCGAATAATATTTCAGCCCCTGCGCCTGGAGCCTGGCGGCGACATCCGACTTGGCGAACGGGTTGCGCGGCACCACGACCACCAAGCGGACCCCCAGGGCGGCGAGGTACTTGCCGTCGGTGAACGTCTTGGAGGTCCCCCCGTCGCGGTCGAAATAGTTGAGGAGCACCAGTACGTTCATCCGCTTACAAGGATCTTCCCGGTCCCGGTCATTTCTTCAGGAAATTCGCCCTCACCCAGCCCCAGTTCAGGATCACGTGCAGGATGACGCCGGTGACGATCAGCAGGCCTCCGGGAACGTGAATGTCCTCGAATACCTTGTCGGGAAGGCTGTCCCTGAATAATCCCGTCAGTGCCTGCGAGACCAGCAGCAATGCCAGCAGCACATTCAAAACCTTCAACTGCACGTTCTTTTTCACATCATTCTCCTTTTATTTACGCGGACGTGAAATAAAAATACATGGTTCGGCGGGAACTGTCAATCCGCTTCCAAGGCGTCGGCCGCGAAAGACCCGGGCCAGCCTGCCGGGTCAACGTAAAAAAAAAGGGGCAGGCCGGAGCCTGCCCCCAGATAAGGAGAGAAGATGAATCAGATCCAGAAATTCCCGCTGATATGCTTCAGCCGCTTTTCGATCTTGACCTTGGCCTGGCCGAGTTTTTCGTGGGCCAGGTCCAGTTTTTCATGGGCATGGTCCAGCGCCTGCTGGACATGGATCTCGATCTCCTGGGCGTCGGGAGGCACGGGCGCCTCCACGTCGAAGTCGGGGATGGCGATATCCATCTCGGGCAGCTCAAGATGGTCTATTTCGATATCCCTGCCGCCACCGAAAAAGCGCATGATGCGCTCATGGCGGCTGAAATCGGGTTCGGCCTTGAGCGTTTCCCGCTTGCCGTGGCGCACGATAGTGATGTCCAGGCTGTCGCCTTCTTTCAAAGCCGCCAGCGCTTCATGGATGTCGCCGGATTCCTTGACCGCCTTGCCGGCCATCTGTACGATCACATCGCCGGACTTCAGCCCCGCCTTTGCGGCCGGGGTTCCCTTCTCGACCGCGGTGATCAGCACGCCCTCTCCGGCGGGGACCGCGAAATAGGCTGCCAGGTCGGAGTTCAGTTCCATCAGGTTCACGCCGAGAAACGCCGTGGAGCGGACGATCTTTTTCAGCGGCGAACCGTGCCAGACGAAATTTTGCCTGGGCCCGAGCTCGCCCAGCACGGCCTTGACTTCCAGCGCCTTGCCCGCGCGCCAGAGGCCGATCTTGACGGTGCTTCCCGCCGACAGTTCACGGACGATCTCCGCCAGCGCCTGCGGGTCACGGACCTTTTCGCCGTTGACCGCCTGGATGACGTCGCCCTTCTCGATGCCCGCCTTGGCGGCGGCGCTTTCCTTTTCCACGTCCAGCACCTGCACGCCGTGGCTGGCGCCGAGCTTCTCGCGCTCGTCGTCGCCCAGGCGCTGCACGGAGACGCCCAGAAAACCGTGCTTGACTTTCGCGGGCGCGGTTTTTTCGGCGGCCAGCAGCAGCAGCGCCCCGGTCATGGCCAGGGTCAGCGCCACGACGGTGGCGGCTTTTACGGTGCCGCTGAGTTTCTTCAATTTATCCATTGGTACCTCCTTGAGGATTCGCCTTTCACCGGTTAAGATGCGGGGAAGAGGAAATTGGATGCAGTGAAAAGTTAAAAATGAAAAGTGAACGGGGGTGGTTCAGGATCGACGGAAGGGAAACGATTCACTTTTCATTGATTTCGCATGGCGCAAGATCCGGAAGCGGCGCGCCCAGCGTGATCTGCCGCACGGGCTTGCCCAGCGCCGCCAGCGAGCCGTCCGCCGCCACCCGCAGGGCCGCCCCGGCGGGGATGCCGTAGCCGAGCGGCTCCCGGGTCAGCTTGAGAAGCGTCGCGAGCTCTTCCCACTTTTCCTTTTCGGCATGGGTGTCGCAGAGCAACGGCGCCAGTCCCAGGCAGGGAAAATCCTCCGCCGTTCCGTCGTCATCGGGATCGGACCAGCGCACCCAGCGGCGGGCCAGCATGATGCTGCCGGCCGACATGCCGATAAAAGGCTTGCCCGAGCGGTGGAGTTCCTTGAGCCACTCGCCCGCCCCGGTCTTTTGCAGGACCGCCATGCCGGTTTCCACGTCCCCGCCGCTGACGAACACCAGGTCGGATTCGCGAAGTATGGCTCGGGCCTTGGCGGGGTCGGCGCGGCGCGAGGCGAGGGCGGCGAGGCGCACGGGGCCCGCCCCCGCCCTTTTCAGCAGGGCGGTGATCCAGGCGAAAAAAAACCGGTTGTCGCCGCTGGCGGCGCCGACATAGGCCACGCTGGGGCGCGCCATTCCGAGCCGGGCGAGGATCGCGGCCAACAGCGGGTCCCTGCCGGCGCCGCGCTTGCCGGGGTCGCCGGCGACGAGGAAGATATCGGCGGCGTTCACCTTTTGCTCCTCCACAGCGCCGCCATGTCGACTGGGTACGCCGTGCGCGTGAAGCGGATCTTGCCCGAGGCTTCATGCTGCAGGGCTTTCTCGACGCCGGCGGCGATGGCCGCCCGCTCGCCGTAGACCTCTTGCAGCCGTTCCCGCGCCTGGCGGCAGGCCGCGCGCCCAGAGCCGGGTTCGCAGGTCAGCCGCAGCTTCATCTTCCCCGGGGCGGGCAGGTCCAGTTGCCAGCCGGTCAGGCCGTTGACCGGGGCCAGCACAGCGTCCAGGTCGCCGACGGTCACGGCGTTGCCCTCGCGGTCGAAGGTCACGTCGGCCACCCGGCCCTCGACGGCTTCCAGGACCATGCCCTCCTTGCGGCCGCAGGGGCAGGGGCCGCGGTCGTCCAGGCGGGCCACGTCGCCGATGTCGAAGCGCAGGACGACGAACCAGGGGTTGTGGAAGACGGTGACCAGCAGGCGGCCGCGCCGCGGGCCGCCGTGGCGGAACAGCCAGGGCAGGAAATCGACGCGGCAGTGCTCGCTGTTCTGGTGCAGGCGCCCGGCCTCGCACTCCATGAACACGTGGCCGGTCTCGGTCGAGCCGTAGGAGCTGACCTGGGGAGCGGAGAACGCCCGGCGGATCAGCCCCCGGTAGATGCGCGAGGGATAGGAGTAGGTCAGGAAGATCACGCGCGGCTGGCAGACCTGGATGCCCGCCTCGGCGACGCGCAGGGAGAAGGCGGCCAGGTAGGCGGGGTCGCCCTCGAGCGCCGCGGGCTCGTAGTCGTTGATCTCGCCCGCCATGCGCCGGACATCGCCGGCGGTCCAGGTGGCGGGGTTGATCTTCTGGTTGACGAACAGGTGGCGGCCGATGGTGCGCTCGGCCACGGTCTGGGGGCGCGGGCTGAAGCCGGGGCCGACGCAGCGCGGCGAGGCCAGGATCGCCTCGCGCTGCCTGCCGTCCGCCACCCGCCTGGCGTTTTTGTTGAGCCCCCAGGCAGCGCGCTCCGACGCCTCCCACCACTCCGGGTTGAACACCAGCGTCACCCGGTCGTCGGTGCTGCCACTGGTCTGGGCGAACTCCACCTCGCCGGCCGCCAGTCCCGGGCCCAGCTCGCGCCGGCTGGGCACGAAGCCGGCGGGAAAATGCTCGCGCAGCTCGCGCTTGGTGAGCGCGGGCAGCGCCGCGTAGCGCTCGTCCACCGGGACGCGCGGCCCGGGGTCGCAGCTGCGCCAGGCGGCGTAGCCCGGCACCTCGCGCAGGGCCAGGTCCAGGGTGGCGCGGCTGGAGCGCCGGTAGCGGGCGAGCCAGCCGGAGCGGTCGGCGGGGGCCGGCGCTTTTTTCCCCTCGGCGGCAGCCATCACCGCTGCGTCTGCCCGGCGCCCACGAACTGCCTGGCGTAATACTTGGCGGTCAGCTTCTCGCCGCAGGCGCGCTCGATCATTTCGTTCCACGGCCAGCGCATGCCCGGCTTGAACACCCGCTCGATCAGGAAGCGACCCGCTTCAGGGCGGTTGACGAAGCATTCGCCCTCCACGTCCGGGCTTTTCAGCACCGTACCGGCGATATGGTAGAAGAGCTGGGAAGCGAGCAGCTCCCCCATCAGGTAATTATGGTAATAGCAGGGATAAAGGGCGATGTGGATCTTGGCGGCCCAGTCGGGCTCGTTGCGGCCGGCGGGCATCTTCAGCAGCTGGTATTTTTCCACGAGTTCCCACCAGCGGCGGTTCAGGTCCTGGCTGGGGTCCTCGTACATGCTCTTTTCGAAGCGGAACATCACCTGGGCCCAGCGGCTGAAGACCATCTGCTGCAGGCGCAGCGACTTGCGCAGGGGCTCGGCGATGCGCTCGGTTTCGGCGGCGCTGACGCCCGCCATGGCGCGCAGCCAGGACGGCGCCGCGGCGAAGCGCCCGAACAGGTTGGCGATCGCCTCGGTGGTGAAGGCGTGGGCGGCGTCGCGCAGGGTCCAGGGCAGCGAGCGGTCGTTGAACTTGGCGTAGACCGAGTGGCCGAACTCGTGCAGCAGCGTGTTCATCCAATACGCATCGGGCTTGACGCTGCACAGGACGCGCACGTCGCCGCTGCGGTCGATGTCGCTGGAGAACGCGTGCTGGTACTTGCCCGGCTTTTCGAACAGGTCGCTGCGCTCGACCAGGTCGTCGATGTTCAGCCCCATGCCGTCGAAGTACGCCTTGACCAGGGCGACCAGGTCCTTGTCCTTGTAATAGGAGTCGAGGTCCACCGGGTAGATGATCGGCGCCTCCTGGAAGAAACGGTTCTGGTAGTGCCAGGGCCGCAGTTGTTCTTTGGCGATGCCGCAGCGGGCGGCGAGGAAGGCGTCGATGTCCCCTTTCAGCTCGGCGAAGCCGGAGAGCGTCAGCGTGTCCAGCTCGTCGAAGAGGGACTCGACCTGCGCCGGGTCCTGCTCGCCCAGCCGCAGCTGCATCTGCTGGAAATTGGCGAAGCCGAGCCGGCGGGCGGCGGCGTTGCGCAGGCCCACCAGCTTCAGGATGTCGGGGGCGACCACGCGGCCGATCTCCTTGCTCGAGCGCCATACTTTTTCCAGCTGGCCGGAATCCGTGGAGGTGCGCAGGATCTCCTCGGCGTCGTTGTCGCTCAAGACCTTGTCATCCATGCGGATGCGGAAGGTGTTGAACTTCTGCTCGATCTGCGCCTGCAGCTTGACCATCTCCTCCATTTGCGCGGCCGGGATCTGGTTTTTCAAATAACCGTCGTAGATGATGTCCAGCTGGCGCTTCAGCAGCGGCTCGCGTATCCGCCCGTCTTTCCGGAACCGTTTCAGGGCGGCGAATTCCCCCGGGTCGGCGCTGGCCTTGTTCAACCGGATCTGAAGGGCGGAAGAACGCTGGTAATCCTCGTCCTTGCCGCTGATCGAGGCCTGGAAGCTCGCCAGCGCGGCGTCCCGGCTCAGCGGTATGATCCGGGCTTCATATGTCTTTAAAAAACGCCGGAAGGCGGCTTCGTCGCCGGCGGCGGTCTTGCCGGCGGCGCGAACGGCCAGGGCGAGCAAGGCCAATCCCAATAGAACCAGAATGAGCTTGATCTGAATTTTCATGGGTCCTCCTGGATTAAAAAAAGATTATAGGACCCGGCCGACGCTTTTTCAAGGGAGCCGGCTGCCGCTTATTTCACTTTTTACACCTTGGGGATCAATCCAATCCCTTGAAACGCAATTCGCGCAGGTCGGGGAAGGCGAAAAACCTGTTGGTTATTTTACTGCTCCGCCCCACGATCTTATGCTGCCGCAATATGACGCCGTTGGCGCCCACTTCGACGAACCCGTACCCGTCATCGCCGAAAGCAAATTGTTTGAGAAGGATCATCTTGCCGTTCTGGAGGCGATACAGTTTCTTCCACTTGTCAGTATTTCGGCCCGGCCAGGTCTCGGACTCGACATAGAAGAAATCGTCAGGCGGCACCGTCCAGATATGGCCGCGGTCAGGCCCGACATCTTCGACATTCAGTGTGGACAATTCGATGCGCACGATGCGTTCGTCGCGCACAGTATAGATTTCATCGACCTGCTTGCTGATCGGGGAAAATAGGGATTGAACGTCGAAAAGTTTCCCTCGATCTCCTTGATGGTTTCACTGCCCGTATCCAGCAGCCGGCGCACGATCAGGGAGTGGTCGTTGCGAGTGAACAGCAGGGGAGCGGCATATGCCGGAAAGCCCTTGGACACGCCAAGGTCCTCGACACGGCCGCCTTCCCAGAACCGGAAAACGTTTTGCCAGCGACTGGCGACCAGCCAGAAACGTTTGCCGTTCCGCTCTTCACTGCCGATAATCCAGGGCTCGTAATACTTCCGGAAAAGGGCGTTGCGAAAAGTGATCGTCCTGCTCCCGCCACTGGCCGGGTCCACGCGAACAAGTGCCAGTATGTCAGACCTGACCGCCTGCTTGCTATCCAAGCCTGGCCGATCGGCCTCGGCCGGGCAGAGCCTCAAATAGACAAAATCTTTGCCGTCGAAGCGGATGCCAAAGTAGCCATTGGCGACAAAGCTCCGCTGCGGGACGCGGTGCAATGTTCTCCATGAAAGGTCAGCCTGGTTCAGGCAGCCGATGATCCGATCCCCATTTTTTGTGTCGTAGCCGCTTAAATATAACCGCTGCCCCTGCTCCAGCAGCAGCCGCTCCCAATAGATCCGGCTCTTGGTGTCGACCTGGCGCCGGGCGCCATCGGCGTACAAGGTCAGTTTCCCCGGGAACTCAGTTTGCAAAAGACGCTGCCCCTTGAGGATGATGAAGTTCGCCTCCCAATAAGCGGAATTGGCCTGAACGAGATAGGTGACCCCCAGGGAGGCGGCGAAGGCCAGGAGCAGCAGCGGCACGAAGATCCGCAGCTGCCGGCGATTGAACGCCCGCGCCGGCTTCAGGTCGAATTTCTTGAAAGCCAGGAAAAGGGATACGATGAACGGCGCCGCCATGATCAGGAAAACGGCGCTGGAGGCAAGCAGGGTGGGAGCATCGAAGGCGAGGTCATGCCAGAAGCCGGTCCCGACCCATGACGGCGGCATCTTGAATTTCCAGGAAAAGCCCAGCATGACGATATAGAGACACAGGGCCAGGTAGCCGCACAAGGCGATGCCGGCCCAGATCGACTGGACGATGAAATTCTCATGGATCACCGCCAGGGAATAGGAGATGAAGAACAGGGCGAAATAGGCCAGGCTGAACAGGGTGAAGCCGCCCGCGAGCGCGTCATTGCCGATGAGACCATATAAAAGAACGAATCCAAGGTATGCCAGGGTGACGGCGACGAGGCGGGGCAGGAATTTGATGAGCAGCAGCCGGCGCCGCGTATACGGCAGGGTGAGCAGGTATTCCATTCCCTTCTGCTTGGAGTCCATGGCGAATGGCGAGAGGCCGAGGAACAGGGAAAACATCAGCAGCCACAGGCCCAGCATGATAATGATCTTTTCCCCCTCGAGGGGCTTTTCCGTCCAGCCAGCCCGACCAGGCCGAACAGCATGACCATGCCGGCCGCGGCCAGGACGAAATACAGCGGACTGTTTGCCGACTTCAAGCCATTCTTTTTTTGTCATAGCCGCCTCCGATAAATGCTTTGATGATCTCGGGCAACGCGATGTCCTGGAAATCCAGGGCGTGGGCCGCCCGCAGTTCCTCGCTGAACGGATAAATGAAATATTCCTTGTATTCCCCATCGGTTTTCTTGAAAAAGCAGGGCAGGCCGTCGGGAATCGGCTCGCGGCTGATTACCTTCTTCATCTTGCCGCGCAACGCTTCCGGCGTTTCATCGATGACGAACCGGCCCTCGTCCATGACCAGCACCCGCTCGGGGAGCCGCTCGATCTCGCTGAAGGTGTGGTTGACCGTGAGCACGGTGGCCCGGCCGGCAGCCATGATCTCGATCAGCGCCTCGATGAACAGGTCGCGGATATAGGGGTCGAGCATGTGCATGACCTCGTCGACCAGCAGCAGGGCGGGCTTCTGCGACAGGACCAGGGAGAGCTGGAGGATGGCCCTCTCGCCGGCGGACAGGTTTTTTATCTTGTCCTTTTGGCCGAGGTTCAGGCGCTGCAGCAGCCGATCGTCGAACCCGGGGACCGCAAAGACCCGGCAGTGAAAGGCGATGGCCCGCTCCACGGTCCAGTCCTCGAACAGGCTGAGGCGGTCGGAAATAAACCCGATCTTGTCCGGCCGGACATCCTCGCCCCGGCGGATGCTTCCGGCATCGGGAAGCAGCACGCCGGAAAGGCAGCGCAGCAGCGTGCTCTTGCCCGCGCCGTTGCGCCCGGCGATCACCGCCCACTCCCCGCCGGCAAAGGAGACGCTCAGCCCGTCGAGCACTTTCTTCCTTGAGAAAGCAAGGGACAGGTCTTGGACCTCAACGATTGTGGAATTCATTTTTCATCCTCTCGGTAAGTTGTTTGACGTCCTCCAGGGAAAAGCCGAGCGAGACGGCCTTTTCCAGGAAATTCCGGAATTCGCTTTCCAGCATGGCCCGGCGCAGGGAGTCCTGCCGGCCGGGCGGCACCTTGACGCGGCTGCCGCTGCCGCTGCGGTTCTCGCTGAAGCCCTCCGCTTCCAAAGCGTAATACGCCTTTGCGACGGTATTGGGATTCAGCTTGAGCAGCTTGGCCAGGTCGCGGATGGACGGCAGCAGGTCGCCGTCGCGCAAGCCCCCGGAAAGTATCTCCAGCTTGATCGCCTGGATGACCTGCTGGTAGACGGGCAGGGGCGATTTCGCGTCGATCGTCAGGTTCATTGCCGTTCCCCTTGGGTTTTCATTGTATTACTGTTATAATACACTTTTATTATTTTGTCAACAAAAATATTTTCCTAATCAATATTTTGTCTTTTCGTCGTCGTTTCCGCTACAATCATTGCCTGGCCGGGAACGACGGATAACACCAATCCCCGGAATAGGAGTCGCCATGCGCCGGAAATCGAATCTCTTATTGCTCATCGTTGCGTTGCTTCTGGGAACGGTCATGTTCGTATCGCCGTTGGCGGCGGAACGGTTGGAGGATGTGCCCAACCCGCGCCGCGCCGGGAGCGGATTTGTCGAAGACAACGGCGGCGTGCTCGGGCCCGAATATGTCCGGCTCATCGACGCCGTCTGCCGCGACCTGCAGGCCAAAACCACCATTGAACTCGCGGTGGTGACCGTCGGCGACCTGGACGGCACGGTGATCGAGGATTACGCCGAGAAGCTCTTCCGCCGCTTCGCCATCGGCGCCGCCGGCAAGGACAACGGCCTGCTCCTGCTCTGCGCGCGCGACGACCGGGCGCTGCGGCTCGAGGTGGGCTACGGCCTGGAAAGCGTCATCCCCGACGCCCGCGCCAGCAGCCTGCTGGACGTCAACGCCACTCCCTATCTCAAGGACGGGCAGTTCGGCCGCGGCATTTTCCTGGCCGCCCGCGAGATCGCCCGCGCCGCCGCCTCCGCCCAGGGCGTCGTGCTGAACATCGCCGATCCCGCTCCCTGGCCCGCCCAGGTCGTGCCCCCCGCTCCCCTGGTCACGCCCGGCGCAGCCAGGAAAAAGCCGCTGGGACCCGCTGCAGGCGTCGCTTTATTTCGCGCTCGGCCTGCTGGTTTTGACCATACTGGGATTCGCCTGGCTGCTGCTGCGCTTCAGCAAGTCGCGGGGCCGGGCGGCCCGCGCCAAGGTGATCGGCCAGGCCATCATGATCCCCATTTTCGTCGGCATCGCGGCCGTGATCGGCTTTTTCCTGGTCCTGGGATTCGGCAAGAGTTTTCTGCCGCCCTTCGCGGCCATGCTGGGCGTGCCCGGGCTCGCCGTCGCCTCGCAGCTGCTGGCCGCGCGCTTGCTCAAGCGCCGCCTGGCCGACTATCGCCTGGCCTGCGGCAAGTGCGGCGCCGCCATGGAGATGGTCGACGACAGCCAGGACGAGAAGTTCCTCTCCGCCGAGCAGGCGGCCGAGGAAAAAGCCGGCGGCATGGACTACGAGTTCTGGCATTGCCCCGAGTGCGGCGCCGACGAGAGCCTGGCGGTCAAGCTGGGCAAGGCGGGCGTCTGCCCGCAGTGCAAGCGCCGCTCGCTCACCTCCAGCACCGTCACCATGGCGGCCGCCACCAAGGAGCAGGCGGGCCGGGTGCGCGTCATCGAGAGCTGCCTCAACCCCAAGTGCAACTTCAGCCAGATCCGCGAGCACGCCACGCCGCGCCTCTCCTCCCCCACCTCATCCACCCCCGGTTCTTCGCGTTCCTCATCGGGTTCGTTCGGCGGCGGCCGCTCCGGCGGCGGCGGCGCCAGCAAGAAATTTTAGCAAGAGCATTGACGAAATGAAGGGAAGAATGAGGGAAGAGAGCTTAGAATAGCTATAATCGCCTTCTTTCCGACTCTGCTTCCCTCTGCCTTTCCCTCACTCTTCTCTATGCCTTCCCTGAAGACCTTCTCTGTTGCGCCTGGGCGGATTTCAAGTATAATTGGCCCTGCGAATGGCGGCGTAGCTCAGTCGGTAGAGCAGACGGCTCATATCCGTTATGTCGGGGGTTCAATTCCCTCCGCCGCTATTTTTTCCCCAAAGCGAAAAAGGGGGAACACGGCCAAAAACCCATGAAGCTCATGTTTCCGGAATTCAAAAAAAACATCCAGGACCATGAACTCGTCCGCGCCGGCGACACGGTCATCCTGGGCTTTTCCGGCGGCAAAGACTCGGTCACCCTGGCGGTGCTGCTGCAGGAGCTGCAAAAGCATATCCCCTTCCGCCTGGTCGCCGCCTATTTCAACCACCGCCTGCGCGCCGACGCCCGCGAGGAAGAGAACTGGGTGCGCGCATTCTGCGCCGCCCGCGGCATCGAGCTGGAGACCGGCAGCCGCGACCTGAAGCGCTTCCGCGCCGAGAACCGCCTGAACCTGGAGCACGCCGCCTCGCTCTCGCGCTACGATTTTTTCAACACCCTGGCAGGCACAATCCCCGGCGCCCGCATCGCCACCGCCCACAGCCGCTCCGACCTGGGCGAGACCTTCTTCATCAAGCTTTTTCGCGGCAGCGGCCTGCAGGGGCTCTCGGCTATTTTCCAGAACAAGGAGAAGAAGATCATCCGCCCGCTGCTGATCTTTTCCGAGGCGCGGATCCTGGCTTTCCTGGAGCGCAACGGCCTCGAATATTACCAGGACCCGACCAACCTGCAGCCCGACTTCCTGCGCAACCGCATCCGCCACCAGCTGCTCCCCGAGATCAAGAAGATCGAGCCCGACATCGAAGAAAGGATCTTCAAGACCGTGCTGCTCATCCAGGACGAGTTCGATTATTTCCAGGGCCTGGCGCGGGAGATCCTGGAAAAGCACTTGCTCCTCGATGCCATCCTGCCCGGCGCCGCCTTCCAGGGGCTGCACCCGGCGCTGGCGCGGCACCTGGCCCGCGAGTACCTGCGCCTGCTGAAAGGGGACCTGCTGGGCGTGGGCTTCGAGCATATCGCCGATTTCCTGCGCAGCCTGGAGACGGGGCGCGGGCTCTCCCTGCCCGGCCTGAACCTGAAATTCTCCAAGGGCTGGATCTTCCCGGAAAAGACCCGCATCGCCGACTACCGCCGGGCGATCGGCGGCGCCGGCGGCTGGCCGATCCCGGAGATCGGTTCGGTCCTCACGCTGAAAAAAACAGCCCGCTTCAAGATGCCTGCAGGGCAATTCCGAGATCGTGGTGCCCGAGTCGCGGCTGCGCTTTCCCCTGTTGGCGCGCCCGGCGCGGAGTTCGGACAAGTACCGCAAGATCCATTCGCCTTACAAGCAAAGCGTTTTTGAAATGATCCGCAGCTCGGGCCTGCCCGCGCCGCTGCGCCGCCTGTGCCCGGTCCTGGAGAACGGCGACGGCGAGATCATCTGGGTCCGCGGATCGCCGCTGGCCGCCCCCTTCGCCGTGGAAGACGGCGAGCGCGGGCCGTTCGTGAGCATCGCGCTCGCGCCCTGACCCGAAGTTTAATTTCGTTTTTATTATTTGGGGCGCTTCCGACTATCCCCTGACGCGGCGTATGGAGCCCATTTTAGAGAAAAATGGGCGGAATCGCTTCCCGGCCGGAATGCGGACGGGATTTAGCGGAAGGGGAAGTCGGAAAAAGCCCCAATAGAATCGGGGCGCTTCCGGCTATCCCCTTCAGCGGCGTACGCAGCCCATTTTAGAGAAAAATGGGCGGAGTCGCTTCCCGTCCGGAATGCGGACGGGATTTAGCTGAAGGGGATGCCGGAAAAAGCCCCCATAGTGCCTTTTTTGCTTCGGTTTGCATTTCGGCAATATCTGTAATAATATGACCAGCACCATGCCCGACAAGCCTTTGCCAGCAATACTGAAGAAGCCGCACCTCTGGTGCTTCAGCACCTATTTCGCCGAAGGGTTCCCCTTCTCCATCATCCGCTCCGTCTCCACGGTTTTCTTTCGCGACCGGGGCGTCAGCCTGGAGGCGGTCGGGCTGACCACCTTCTTCGGCGTGCCCTGGATCCTGAAGTTCTTCTGGGGCCCGCTGGTCGACGAGTTCGCCACCAAGAAGCGCTGGCTGCTGGCCATGCAGGCGACGCTGGCGGTGCTGATCGGGGCGGCGGCGTTCCTGGTCCCCCTGCCGGCGGCGCCGCGCCTCATCGCCATCCTCTTTTTCGCGGGCGCCTTCGTGGCCGCCACCCACGACATCGCCATCGACGGCTACTACCTGGCCGCCCTGGACAAGCAGGAGCAGACCAAGTTCCTCGGCTACCGCGTCATGGCCTACCGGGTGGCCATGCTCACCGGCACCGGGGTGATCGTGACCATCGGCACCTCCTTCTCCTGGGCGGCGGCGTTCCTTTGCGCCGGGCTGCTGCTGGGGCTGCTGGCCGCCTATCACTATTTTTTTCTCCCCGAGTGCGAAACGGAGCGGCATCCGTTCAAGGACATGTTCCGCCTTTTTGCCCGCTCGCGCACCCTGCTGAACATCGGCATGGCGGGCGCGCTGGTCGTCGGGCTCTACCTCTTCTTCAACTCCGGGCTTGTACAAGGGCTGGGCGGCGGCGACGCCCGCCTTGCGGGAAATGAACTTCCCGCGCGCCATCGGCCTGGGGCTGCTGCTGGCGCTGGCGCTCATGGCCGGCTTCCGCAAAAAGCTGGCCGCGGTCCTGACCCGCGACCCCGATTCGTTCTACGGCCGCGCCTTCCTCACGTTCCTGGACCAGGAAAAGATCGGCCTGGTCCTGGCGTTCATCATCCTGGTGCGCAGCGGCGAGTTCATGGTCAGCTCCATGGTCTCGGCGTTCGTCGTCGACCTGGGCATCAAGACCCACTACGGCTGGATCGCCGGGGGCATCGGCCTGCCCGCCTCCATCGCCGGCGCCCTGATCGGCGGCTGGATGATCTCGCGCTACGGCCTCAAGCGCGTGATCTGGCCGTTCCTGCTGGCGCAGAACCTGACCAATGTCGTCTACATGCTGCTGGCGAACGGCCTCGCCGGGTACCTCGCCGTCAACACCGGCAACCCCAGGCCGGTCTTCATGGGCGCGGGCAACCTCGCCCTGGTCGCCGGCGTGACCTGCTTCGAACAGTTCGCCAGCGGCCTGGGGACGGCGGTGCTGACCACCTTCCTGATGCGCATCTGCAAGATGGAGTTCAAGGCCGCCCATTTCGCCATCGGCTCGGGGCTGATGAGCCTGGGCGGGATCGTCGCCGGCGTGAGCAGCGGCTTCATCGCCTCCTGGCTCGGCTACAGCGGCATGTTCCTGGTCAGCTTCCTGATCTCCATCCCCGGCATGGTGCTGCTGTTCTGGGTACCCAAGAAATAAAACGAGGTTCGACGTTCGAAGTTCGATGTTCGACGTTAAAGAAAATTCCAAATCACAAGCACCAAATTTCAAATAAGCACCAATTTCCAATGACCAAATGACCAAAACGAAGAAAGGAGAGTATCTTTGCCGCTGTTTGGGTCATTGGAATTTGGAACTTGGGATTTGTTTGTAATTTGGGATTTGGTGCTTGGAATTTTATTTCTTCCGTACGCCATACTCCGTCTGCCGTATGCCGAGCACACTGCCCCGCTTTTTATTTGCGGAAAATAAGAAAAGAATCAGTAAACCTGTTCCCGCCCAAAACACAATTTCGCGAGCCGGGGCCGGTTCTTCTTCAGCCAGTGCCAGCCGAGCGCGAGGGCGCCGGTGACCAGGATCAGGACGACCGACATCGCCAGGACCCAGCCCCAGGAGCGGGTCATCTTGATCAGGAAAGCCAGGCTGTGGCCAAAGGGGCCGAAAAAGCCGCCGTAGATGACCACGATATGGAAGGCGTAGGCGGGCAGCGACTCCTGGCCGACGCGGGTCACCAGGACCGGCCGCTCCCCCTTTTTCTGTTCAATACGCCACATGAGGGAAAGGAGCATCACGACCAGGCCCAGCTTGAGGAAGAAGAAGAGCGGCTTGGCCGGGCTGAAGTTGCCCATGGCGACCGGGACGAGCGGCTGCAAGGCGATCGCCAGGGACACGGCGACCAGGGAGAGACCCGGCATAAAAGAGCAGGCGGAAGAAGCGCGCCTCGGACTGACCCCGCTTCGCCTCCCGCCACAGGTGCGAGACGGCGGCGCCCAGGAAGGCAAAGCCCATCCAGGGAAAAAGCGGGAACTGCGAGTACATCTGGCGCTTCACGTATCCCGAGAGGAACTGCGGCAGGTAATTGTCGACAGGCAGCCAGTACAGCAGCGGCGTCAGCAGCGAGACCGCCAGCCCGGCGGCGGCGAGAAAGGCGAAGTAGCGCTCCCGGCGCCGCCACAGCGGGATGAACAGCAGCAGCAGCAGCAGGGAGACGGCGATGCATTGCAGGACGTCGACCCCCCAGAAATTGTTCCTGCCGCCCGGCTTCAGGACGTGGAGCAGGCGGGGCAGCGAAAAGCGCGGCACGTGCAGCAGGTAGCCCACCAACAGGATCTGCAGGCAGCGCAGGAGCTGCTTCCAGAACACCCTGCCCGGCTTGAGGAAGTCGTCCCACTTGCGCTCGGCGACGATGGCGAAGGCGAAGCCGGCGATGAACAGGAAGGCGGGCGCGATCAGGCCGTTGAAGAAGTCGAGCGCTTTGTAGGCCAGGGAACCGCGCAGCCCGTAATGCAGGAAGGCGTTGACCACGTGGGTCTCGACCATGAACACCACGGCCCAGCCCCTGAACTGGTCGATGAAATAAAACCTCTTTTTTTCTTCGCTCATGGTCATCGCCGACCGGGTGCGGCAAGCGGAAATAGTAGCAGATGCGCATTATAAAAACAACTACGCATATTGTTTTTGGCTCGAACACAGGGGGCAAGGCACGCTTTGCATAAACAAATTCCAAATCACAAATCCCAAATTCCAAATAAACTCCAAGCACCAATGAACGAATGACCAAAACGAAGTAAAGAAATCGCTTGTGCCTTTGTTTGGCTCATTGGATTTTGGAGCTTGGGATTTGTTTGGGATTTGGTGCTTGAGATTTGTAATTTTGGAAGGGCACGGCGCGCCGTGCCCCTACCCCGAATGCCCCTTGTTTTTCACGGGATCCTATGCTAAAAAAACGTGATGCCAACAAAAAATATACGCTTGCCCGCCGGCTATAAACTGATCCCGGTGCGGACCACCTACCTGGAGATGAAGGCCCGGCCGGCGGCGGAACCGATCGCCCTGCCCGACGGCTGCGCGGTCGAGCGCTGGCTGGACCGGGACCCAGTGAATACCGGGAGCTTTTCTCCGCCGTGGGCGGCGCCTGGGGCTGGAGCGGCAGGCTGATCGTGGATGAAGGAGAACTGGCCGCCATCCTCCGCGCCGGGACGACCGAGATCTACCGGCTGCGCCGCCGGGGCGAGACGGCGGGCTTCGCCGAGCTGGACCGCGGCCGCCCCAAGGAGACCGAGATCGCTTATTTCGGCCTGCTCCCCGGGTTCATCGGCCGCGGCCTGGGCGGATTCCTGCTGAACTGGGCCATCCACCGCGCCTGGCGCACGGAGACGGAGCGGGTCTGTCTGCACACCTGCCAGTACGACCATCCCCGGCGCTGGCGGTATACCTCAGGGCCGGGTTCGGCATCTATGGCGAACAAGTCGAGATGCAGCCTTACGCGGAAGAATTCATCCGGAATTTCCGTACATCGGGCGGTTGAAATATTTTTTCTTTGTGGTAGTATGGCATATCACCGCTAGGACGGGGCAACCATGGAAAAAAGAAAGAACACCCGCTTCGACGTTTCCCAGGAGATGAAAGGCAAGTTATTGAACGTGGTCAGCTTCGTGGCCAACAACATCAGCGTCGAGGGCATCAACCTGGTCAGCAATTTCCAGCCGGTCATCGGCTCGACGTACAAGATATACCTGATCCACAGCCGCGACAACATCCAGCAGGATTTCGAGATCGAGATCAACCGCGCCGAGGTCGCCGATTTCGACAGCAAGAAGTACGCCGCCCTGTCTCCCGGCCTGCATTTTTCCATCGGCGCCAGGTTCAAGGACCTGAATGAAAAGCAGAAGCAAGTCCTGCTCTCCTTCATCAAGAAAAAGGCCGCCGGGCGCGATGAAGGATTCATCAGCAAGGACAAGATCCATCCCGGCTCCTGAGGAGCGGGGCGCCATGGATCCGGAAACGCCGGCGGCGATCATCCTGGCCGGCGGCCGCAGCCGGCGCATGCGCCGCGAGAAGCCCCTGCTGCCGGTCAACGGCCGCCCGCTGATCGAGTCGGTCATCGACCAGATCCGCCCCTGCTTCCGCACCATCCTGATCAGCGCCGGCGCCAGGGAAAAGTTCGCCTACCTGGGGCTGAGGGTGGTCGAGGACGAGGCGCCCGGGCAGGGGCCGCTGCTGGCCATCCTGTCGGCGCTGCGGGCGTCCGCCTGCCGCACCAACTTCATCATGGCCTGCGACATCCCGGTCATCCACCTCCCGTTCCTGGAAAGGATCCTCGCCCTCGCCCCGGGCTGCGAGATCGTGGTGCCGCGCTACCGGGACGGCAAGTTCGAGCCGCTTTTCGCCGCCTATGCGAGAAGCGTGATCCCGGCCATCGAAAGGCAGGTCGCCGGCGGCGACCACGGGATATCATCCCTGTTCCAGGCCTGCCGCACCGAATTCGTGGCCATGGACGGGGAAACGTGGTTCCGCAACCTGAACACCATCGAGGAGTACCATGACTACCTGCGCTGCGAAGAAAACAAAGGCTCCTGAAAAGCGGAAAGAGATCGGACTGGTCCCCCTTCCCGAGGAGGCGTGGCTGACCGTCCTGGTGGACGGCCGCCCCTTGAGCCGCCTGAGCTGCTCCCCCTTCGGGCAGCGGGAGCTGGTGCTGGGCTTCCTGTTCAGCCAGGATACATCCGCGCCGCCGGCGAAGTCTCCGCCTTACGCATTTGCGCCGGCCAGGCGTATGTCCGCTTGCGCCCGGGGGCGGCGGCCCGCCTGGCTGACCGCCCGCTGCCCGTGGTCGCCTGTTCGGGCGGCGACGTGCGACCCGGGCTGCTGGACGGCCTGCCCCATGTCCGCCGCGGCTACGAGCTTTCGCTGGCCAACGCCGTCAGCCTGATGGAACAATTGCCCGGCCGGTCGAGGATGTTCAAGAAACACGGGGGCATCCATTGCTCCATGCTGGCCGACATGACGGAGCTGAGGGTCCTGGCGCACCGGGAAGACATCGGCCGCAGCAACAGCGTCGACAAGGTCGTCGGCTGGGGCTTGAGCCGCGGCCTGGATTTCGGCCGCGCCGCCCTGCTGACCACCGGGCGCGTTTCCGCCGAGATGGCGCTCAAATGCCTGCACGCGGGCATCCCCGCGCTCATCTCGCAGCCACCCTGACCAGCAAGGCGCTGGAGATCGTCCGCCGCAGCGGCCTGACCCTGGTCGGCCACGTGCTCAAGCCGCGGCCCATCCTGCTCAATTTTTAGTTAAAAGGACAATTTTTTTCTTGAAATCAGCGGGGCAAATAAGGTAGAATACAAAAAAAAGTGAGGTCAACCATGAAACGATTCGTATTTTCAACGCTGATCGTGTCTGCTCGTTCTCCTGTCCTGCCTGAGGTCCTACGCCGACGTCCCGCTGCTCGATACGGAAAAGAACAAGCTGCAGCTGTACGGCTTTTTCAAGCTGGACGCCGCCTACCAGGACGGCGGGGTGAACGGCCTGACCTTCCCGCGCTACGCCCTCCCCGGCGACGGCAACCTGTATCCTATCCCAGACCGCACACCCGCTTCGGCTTCAAGTATGCCGGCACGCCGCTGAGCCAATGGCATGAATGTCGCCGCCGTGCTGGAATGGGATTTTTTCGACATCACCAGCCCCAACCAGATGAAACTGCGCTTCCGCCAGGGATATTTCACCCTGGCGAAGAATAACCACAGCCTCCTTTTCGGCCAGGCCTGGGACCTCTTCTCGCCCCTGGGCCCCACCACACTGATGACCAACGGCTACCTGTGGCAGACGGGCAACCTCGGTTTCCGCCACGCCCAGGTGCGCTACGCCTATTCCGCCCCGCGCTTCGACTTCGCCGTCTCGGTCAACGACCCCGCCGGCGAGCGGCGGCTGGAGCGCCAAGATGCCCGTCCTGCAGGGGCGCCTGGGGCTCAAGCTGGGGGCTAATAACAAGTACCAGGTCGGCCTCTCGGGAATCTACGGCCGTGAGAACGCGTCCGCCACCGCCGTGGCCTTCAAAAACAAGGTCGATATCGCCGGCCTCGGGCTGGACTGGAACCTGGCCATCTTCAAGCGCCTGTCGATCAAGGGCGAATACGCCATGGGCGGAAACCTGGCCTACGTTTCCAGCCGCTCGGCCTGGTTCACCGACACCCTGCTCCAGGAATTCGCGGCCAAAAAAGTATCGGCCTTCTGGACGGAACTGCTCCTGGTCAAGAATAAATGGAGCGGCTGGTGGGGCTTTGCTTTCGAGGATCTCAGCGACAAGGATCAACTCGCGTCCAGGGAGTTGAAAAAAACCGCCTGCTACCTGATCGGATTGCAATACGCTGCCGGCTCGGGAGTCAGTTTTGGTTTGGAGGCCGCGACCTTTAAAAGCAGCTACTTCCTGTCCGACAGTGCCAAGACCAACCAGATCATGTTCAGCGCCATTCTCAGCCTGTAAGAAATAAAATCCAGGAGGGGGCACCATGGAATCGCAAAGCCTGCAAAGCGTGCTCGAGAAGCCGCGATCCGCAACGAGGAGGAAGCCCGGGTTTTCTATCTCGGCCTCTACAGCCTGGTGGCGGACCCCCTGGCCAAGGAGACCTTGAAGTTCCTCGCCGGCGAGGAACAGGGCCACAAGGAATTTCTCCAGGCCTACCTGAAGGGCGAAAGGAAATTCACCCGCCCTGGGCATGGACGCGCCGGTCGATTACCATATCGCCCAGTACGCCGACCGCCCCGACCCCAAGAAGAACATGAACAGCAGCGAGGTCTACCTGGTCGCCGCCCACCGCGAATGGAATTCCTACATTTTCTACAAATCCCTCGCCGCCCTGCAGCCCGCCGGCGAGGTGCAGGAAATGCTGCTGCAGATGGCCAACCAGGAGCTGAAGCACAAGGAAAAGGTGGAATACCTCTCTGCAACACCACTTTCCCGCAGACGTCCGGCGGCTGAGCCCCAGGCGGCAGGCATGGCCAAAGGAAATCTTCAAGCTCCCGCATACCCTCGTCCTGATCTTATCTTTCTCGTCATCGGCGTCTATCTCCTGAGCCTCGTCATCCCTTCGGGGAGTTCAAGCGGGTCGAAAAGACATTCCGGGGGTGGAGCCGTCACCGTGCCCGGAACTTACGACCAGACTCCCCAAGAATTCACCGGTGGGACCCCAGTGGCTCCTCATCGCCCCCATTCGCGGCTTCCAGGACGGCAGCCTCATCATCTTCCTGATCTTTATTTTCGGCGGGACCTTCGGAATCCTGGGGAAGCACCGGGGCCATCGAAGCGGAATACGGAAGATGTCCGCCTTTTTCTCCCGCGCCCGGAAGCCAGAGGGCCCGTCGTCCCGGTCCTCATGGTCGTTTTCTCCCTGGCCGGAGGCGTTTACGGGATGGCGGAGGAATCCATCCCGTTCGTTCTGATCTTCATCCCCCTGGCGATGTCGCTCGGCTACGATTCGATCGTCGGAGTCGCCATACCGTTCATAGGAGCGGCGGTCGGCTTCGCGGCCGCGTTCTTCAATCCGTTCACGGTCGGGATCGCCCAGGGGTTCTCGGATCTTCCCTTGTATTCGGGCTTGGGCTACCGCCTGGTGCTCTGGGTCGTCGGGACGGTCTGATAATCGTTTCTTCGTGATGATCTACGCGGAAAAGGTCCGCAAGGACCCGAGCGAGCCTGGTTTATGACATCGACCGCGCCCGCGGCCGGCGAAGCGATCCCGGCCGTGGAGCTCCCGTGGGGGTTGACGCAGAAGACGGTCCTGGCCATCCTTCTCGGGGGCGTCGGCCTCCTGATATACGGGATCCTGGCCAAAGGTGGTATATGGAGGAGATCGCGGCCCTCTTTCTGGCCATCGGCCTTCTCGCGGGGTCTGCCCGGCAGGGTCCTCTGACATGGCCCAGGGCTTTCGTCTCCGGCGCGGCGAATCATGAATGTGACCCTGATCATCGCGGGAGGCAGGGCCATCCTCATCATCCTCAAGGAGGCCCGGCTGTCCTGGACACGGTCCTCCTCGAGTCGGCCGCCGGGGTGATCTCCGCGGTCCCGGGCATCATCACGGCCCACATGATCTTCCTGACCCAGGGCGGTCATCAATTTCTTCATCCATTCGGGAACCGCCCAGGCCGCCCTGACCATGCCGATCATGGCTCCTCTCAGCGATCTCGTCGGCATCACCCGCCAGACGACGGTCCTGGCCTTCCAGCTCTGCGAGGTCGTGAACCCGATCCTGCCGACTTCGGCCGTGACCATGGGTGTCCTCGGCGTCGCCAAGATCCCCTGGGAAAAATGGGCGAAATGGTTCCTCCCCCTGATGCTGATCCTGGTTGTCTTCAGCCTTATCGCCCTTATCCCTCCGATCGTGATGAAGTGGGGGCCGTTTTGAAGAAAGTAAAAAGTTAAAAGTAAAAAGTAAAAAGTAAGAAAAAGAGCGCCATATTCCAATGACCCAAAGTATGAATTGATGGCGTAGCAAACGCGTAAATCAGGGTAGACGAGGCTAGAAAGAGAATAGATAGCGATCGCTGTCAGTGCGTTGCCCCATCAACCCATCTACTCGTCAACGAGTTACTGATTCTTCATTCGGCCGGCAAAAAGGTTCTGCAACAGCAGATAAATGACCGGCGTCGCCACCAGCGACAGCAGCACCGAGATGCAGAGGGCGCCGATCACGGCGATGGCCAACGGCCGGAGCATGTCGCGCCCGGCCGATGCCGTAGGCCAGCGGCAGCATGCCGAGGGCGGCGGCCAGCGAGGTCATCAGCACCGGCCGCAGGCGGCGTCGCCCCGATCGCACCAGCGCCTCTGAGGTGCACCCTCGGCCCGCAGTGCTCCACGAAGTCCAGCATCAGGATGCCGTTCTTGGCGACGATGCCCACGCCGATGATGGCCCCCAGGAACGACACGATGTTCAGCGAGGTTCCGGTGACCCAGAGGGCGAGAACGGTGCCGAACAGCGCCAGCACCGCGCCGAAGACGATCGCCAGCGGCTCATGAACGAGCGGAACTCAGATAACAGCACGGTGAACACCAGGAAGATGGCCATGACCAGCACGATCATCAGGTTGCGGAACGACTCCTGCTGCTGCTGGTAGAGCCGCCGAACTCGATGGTGCCCGGCGGGCAGCGACTTGTCCCGCCAGCTTTTGCGGATCTCGGCCATGGCGCTGCCCAGGTCCAGGCCCGCGAAGCGCGCCGTGACGGCCACGTCTGTCGCAGGTCCTCGCGGTGCAGCTCGAGCTGCCCGGGTTTCTCGATATCCGCCACCTGCGACAGCTTGACGGTGCCGCCGGGCGCGCGCAGCGGCAGTTCGACGAGGATCGTCCTGGTGCCGGATGCGGCGCCGGTCCACCTTGACCCGGATGCTGATCATGCGGTCGCCCTCGAGCACCGAGGAGGCGTCGCCCCCAGCATGGCCGTGTTGACGGCCGCCGCGACGTCGCGGCGGTCAGGCCGAGCGCTGCGCGTCGGTGGGGCGCACGCGAAGGCTGATCGTGGGCCCGGCGTCGACCAGGCCGTCCAAGGGTCCACGACGCCCGGGACCTTTCTCAGCTGCTCGGCGACCTCGGGCGCCTTCCTCTTGAGGAACTCGCATGTCGTTCGAGAAGAGCTTGATCTCGATCGGCTGGGCGACCACGTCAAGTCGCCGATCAGGTCGCTGAGGATGCCCGGGAACTCCCAGTCGATGCGGGCAGCGCCGCGTGGAACCTTGTGCCGCAGCTCCGCCATGACCTCGTCGGTGTTGCGCTGGCGGTCGGGCCTCAGCTTCACAGGAAGTCGCCCGTGTTGCGGCTCGGCGATGGCCAGCGCCAAGCTGCGCGCCGGTGCGCCGCGAATAGCTCTCGACCTCGGGGGTCGCCGCGCAGGATCTCCTCGGCCTGCCGCAGCATCCGGTCGGTCTCGGTCAGGCTGGTGCCGGGCGGCGTGATGTAGTCGAGCACGAAGCCGCCTTCGTCCAGGGCGGGCAGGAATCGGTTTCGAGCCGCTATAGAGCACGATGCCTAGCAGCAGGACGACGCCGCAGACGCGCCGAGCGTGATCCACCGGTGACCGAGCGCGCGGCGACCACCGACTCGTAGAGGCCGATGACCCGGAGCAGAATGCCGCCCTTCCCTGCTGGCTGGCGTCGTTGCCTCCACCGTCGCGGATGAGCAAGGCGGCCAGGACGGGCGTGAAGCGTGATCGCCAGCACCAGCGAGGTCAGCAGCGACAAGACCATGGTCAGCGCCAGGGCGCGGAAAAACACGCCCGTGATGCCGTCCAGGAAAGCCAGCGGGATGAAAACCACGACCGGCGTGAGCGTCGAGCCGAGCAAGGGACGGAAGATTTCGCCGATCGCCTTCGGAGGCCTCGAGCGCGCCAAGCCGGCCATGGCTTGGTGTGGATCGCCTCGACGACCACGATGGCGTCGTCGATGACCAGGCCGATGGCCGCGGCGATGCCGCCCAGCGTCATCAGGTTGAAGCTCATGTCGGCGAGCTTCATGGCCACGGCGGTGACCAGCACGGTGACCGGGATGACCACGTGGCGACAGCGTGGAGCCCCAGTTCTTAAGAACAAGTAGAGGATGACGACGGAAAGGATCAGGCCGAAGAGGATGGCTTCCCAGACGCTGCCACCGACTCGCGCACGAACAGCGACTGGTCGTAGAAAAAAGCCAGTTTCATGTCCGGCGGCAGTTCCTGCTTCATGTCTTGCAGCTCCGCCTCAGGCGCTTGGCGATGTCCAGGGTGCTGCCGTCGGGCTGGCTGCAGATATTGAGCAGGACGGCTTCCTGGCCTCGGCGGTGACCATGTTGAAGACGGGCTCGGCCCCGCGCTCCACCGCGGCGAAATCGCGGACGCGGAGGGGATGGCCGCCGTTGTCGGCCACGAAGGTTTTCGATCTCCGCGATGGAGCGCACGCGCCCGTCCACCACCGCCAGGTAGAGGTGTGTTCTCCTCGTGCAGCCCGGTGGGAGCAATGAGATTGTTTTTCCGCAGCGCGTCCGTGACCTGGGTAGGCTGAGGTTCGCCGCCTGCAGCCGCAGCGGGTCGACGACAATCTGGTACTCCGGGGAACGGCCGCCGATCAGGTCCACGCGGCGACGCCCGGGATGCGCAGGAAACGGGGCTTGAGGTTGTAGCGCGCCGTCTCCCACAGCTCGGTCAGCGGACGCCCCTGCTGGTGAGGCTGATGCCGATGATGGGAAAGTGGAAAAGGTCAGGCGGTAGACCTCGGTCTCCGCCGTCGCGGGAGCGAAGCGCGGATCTGCGCCAGGCGGCCGATCACGTAGAGCTCCGACTGGACCATGTCGACTTACCAGTCGAAGAAAACGTTGACTTCCGCCGAGCCGCGGCCGGTGGCCGAGCGGATCGTGGACGACGCCGGGAATGTCCTTCATCGCCTCTTCGATGGGCGGGTGACGGTGGCCATCATCTCGTCGGCGGGCATTACGCCGTTGTCCACCAGGATGACCACCCTGGGAAAATTCGTCTGCGGAAACACGGCCGAGGAAACATTCAGCGCGGCATATATGCCGGCCAGGCATAAAGCGGCGCAGATGAACACGACCGGCAGCGCGTGCCGGGTGGCGAAATTCCCTGACCGCGAATCTTCTTTCACGGGTTATTTGACGATATGAATTTTGACTTCGCCGGGGATGGCATACGCGTCCTCGTCGACGATGACCTGCCCTGCGCGCAGTCCGGGACCCGCGACTTCGACCAGTCCCGCCTCGCGCAGGCCGATGCGCACCGGCCGGGGAACGGCCTTGTCGCCCTCGACCAGGACGATGGTCCCGGTGGCTCCGCCCACCGTGTCCGCCACCACGGCCGCCTCCGGCACCGCCAGGCAGCCGGCGTGGACTTCGCAGACGATGCTGACCTGCAGGAACTGCCCGGCGCGGAAAGCGCCGGATGCCGGGAGCGCGATGCGCACCGGCAGCGTGTCGGTCGCGCCGTCGACCTGGCTGCCGATATAGGACACCGTCCCCCGCGGCCGCCGCCTTCCCCGCAGTGCACCGGCTGACCTACTTTGATCAGGGCGGCATCCCGGACGGGACGGCCACCATGCCGGCCAGGCGCTTCAGGTCGACGATCCTGGCCAGGACCGTATTGGCCTCGACGGCCTCGCCGGGGGCGACATTGATCTTGACGACGATCCCGGCCAGCGGGGCAACGACCTCGAGTAGGGCCAGGCCGGTGGTCGCCGCCTGGAATTCGTTTCGGGCCGCATTCAGCTGCTGCTCGGCCTCCAGGTAATTCTTCCTGGATGTCCCCTCCACGGCGAGCAATTTTCCCTGGCGCTCGAAATTTCCTTCGGCGAAGGCCAGGGCCTGGCGGGCTTTTTCGAGGCCGATGCCGGCGACGCGGCCGTCCAGGTGGAAGAGGACCGCGCCCTTGGTTACCCGCTGGCCTTCGCTGCAGTCGACACGGGAGACGATCCCCGTCGCCGGGGCGGCGACGTCGGCGGCGGCGGGCGGACTGCCGGGCACGGCGGGCTCGGGCTGAACGGTGCCGAAAGCGTTCACGAAACGGTGCAGCGTCGTTCGCGTGATCCGGCCCGCGTGGACGGCCATATCCGCGGTCGTCTTGTTTTCTTCCCCGCCCGCTCCCGGGCGCAGCAGCCGAACGATCGCGATCATCGCCAGGACGGCGATGATGATGACCGCGATGAGCCAGCGTTTCCTGGTTTTGCTCATTTTTTTTGCTCCTGGGCCTGGCCGGCTCCCCTGGCCGGGGCGGCCAGAACAAGTTTTCCTCGCCGAGCGGCGCCTGGATGGCCGCCTCCAGGTCCGCGATCGCCGACTGCGCCCTGACCAGCGAGTCCAGCCTGGAAAGGCGGCTGGCCGACAACTCCAGTTGAACGCCGAGCAGTTCGAGCTTGGAAATCTCGCCAAGCCGATATTGCTCCCCGGCGGTGATATTGAGCTTTTCCAACTCGGTCAGCATGGCCGAAGCGGTCGCCGCTCGGCTGGCAGCGGACCGGCAGGCGGCGACCGCCGCTTCGACCTCCCCGATCACTTTGGCTTGCAGCACCTGGAAACTCGCGGCCGCCTCGCTGCGCCGGGCATCGGCCTCGGCAATCGGGCCGCGGTTGCGGTTGAAGATCGACAGCAGCAGGTTCAGCCCCAGCGTCCATTTGACGTCGGTCTGGTCCGGCCATAGCCAGGGCCCGATGTTGAGGTCCGGGTATTGCTTGGCGATCTCCACCTGGGCGCCGCCTGGCTGGCCTGGTACCCGGCCAGCGCGGCCAGGATATCGGGGAGGTTCAGCAGGGCGCGGCGGCGAAGTTCCAGGGCGGGGATATCGACTTTGGGATCCTGCAAATCGTCAAAGCGGAAAACGACGCCGTCCAAAGCGCCTCGGCGTCAGCTCCCAGGGCTCGGGCCAATTGCACCAGGGCCCTGGAACGCTGCTCGGCGGCGTCCAGGGCGCTCAGGCGGCTTTATCAAGGGCGATCCTGGCTTGCGTGACCTCATAGGCCGGCGCTTCGCCGACCGCCAGCTGTGCTTCAAGGATGCGCGCACTCTCCTCTTCGATCTCCTGCTGGCCTTTATAAAGAGATTCGCTTTCCCTGGCCGCGAAGAGATCGAGGAATGCCCGACGCAAACGATCCCGCACTTCCCAGGCGACGGCGAGGACGTTCAGGCGGGCCGCTTCGGCCAGGTGCCGGGCCTGGGAGATGCGATAACCCCTTTTGCCGGCGGTCTCCACCGGGATCTCCAGGGCGGCCGCCGGGATCCATGGCGAGATTTCGCCGGTCGGGGTGGTGCGATTGTAGCCAAACGAAGCGCTCAGCGTCGGGTTGGGCGTCTCGCCGGCGCTTTTGCGGCCGGCCTGGGCGACGCCCCATTGCGCCCGGGCGGCATCGAGATCGGGATGGAAAAACAGGCTGGCCAGCGTCAACGATTGGATATCCCATCTTTTTATGGGCCACTCGGGTTCCTGCCCGTTGAGTTTAAAAAACTCTTTCAGCTCCATGGCCGCCAAGGTGCGCTTTTCAAAATCGCCGAGCGTTTTGTCAGCGCGGATGGGTGCGGAGTGGAAACGGATGCACCCGGAAAAGCAAAAGGCGACCAGAAGCAAACAATGAATTCTATATTTTCGTGACCTTGCCATCGAACGGAAGAAAGTTAAATACAAGACAGGCAACCCACTCTTGCACAAAAAATGATTTTTGTCTATTTGCCGCCAGTCAAAAATAGCACGAAACGAAAATAGAAGTCAATTTTTGAACACAGGCGATCATGGGCATTGCATTTTCCTTCGCATGAAATATAATGATTGCAAAAAATGACTCAGTTGCATGGTTTGGTTTTGCAAAAAGCAATGGGAGGCGAAATGAAAAAATCTTTCATTAACGGAATTGTAATGCCGCTGGCCATGATTGCACTCCTGTCCATCCCGGGGCTGCTTTCCAGCCAGAAGTCGACGGGGTACCATCTTCTAAAAAAAACCATATTGGGCGGCGAAGGGTCCTGGGACTACCTTGCCCTGGAAAGCGAAACGCGGACCATGTACATCACCCATGGCACGGAAGTGGTTCTCTATCAAATCGATTCCGGCCAGAAGTTGCAGCCCATCACCGGGCTGCAGGGCGTGCACGGGGTGGCTTTCGTTCCCAAGCTCGGCCGCGGCTACATCAGCAACGGACGGTCGGATGCGTTGACCGTTTTCAACCTCAAGACCGGGGAAAAATCGGCTGAGATCAAGACCGGAGCCAACCCCGACGCCATCCTTTACGACGATTTCAGCGGCCGGCTGTTTTCCTTCAACGGCCGCAGCGCCGACGCGACGGCGGTCAACGTCGCCGACAACAGCGTGGCGGGGACGGTGCCCCTGGGCGGCAAGCCCGAGTTCGCCCAGAGCGACGGCCAAGGCACCATCTACGTCAACATCGAGGACACCAGCGAGATCGTGGCCTTCGACAGCCGGAACCTGAAGGTCCTGCGCCGCTGGAAGCTGGCGCCCGGCGAAGAGCCCAGCGGCCTGGCCCTGGACCGAAAGAACCGGCGCCTGTTCTCTGTCTGCGCCAACAAGATGCTGGTGGTTTCCAACGCCGCACCGGCACCATCGTCGCCACGGCGCCCATCGGTTCCGGCTGCGACGGCGTGCGCTTCGACCCCGCCACCCGGCTCATCTTCGGTTCCAACGGCGAGGGCAGCCTGACCGTCATCCGCCAGGTGACCCCCGACAAATATGCCGTCGAAGAAACAGTGGCTACCGCCCGCGGCGCGCGCACCCTGGAGCTCGATCCCAAGACCCACCACGTGTTCGTGGTGACGGCCGAATTCGGACCGCCGCCGGTGGCCACGGCGGAGAACCCCCGTCCCCGTCCCCAGGTCATGCCCGGCACGTTCCAGATCCTTGAATTCGGGAGATAAGCCGGATCGGAGAGTCAATCTTAAAACCGGTCCCGCCCCGGTCCATGGGCGGCGGGGTGGCCACCGGTACTGGTGAACTGGGGAGCGTTTTGAAGATGATAAAAAGTTAAAAGTAAAAAGTTAAAAGTTAAAAGTAAGAGAAGATAAAATCCTGGAATTGCCTGATCCTTTGCTTCCTACTTTTTCCTTTTACCTTTTACCTTTTTCCTTTTTAGAACAACGGCGGGTGGCTTTGCCTTCAGCAGGTCCTTCAAGCGCACTTTCCCCAGGATCAGTTTTTCCTTTCTGGCGGGCGACATCCTCTTGACCTTGCGCTCGACCTTGAGCGCGTCGCCTACACGCCGACGCGGACCTTGCGGGCCAGGGAGAGCGGCCCCCGGCCGCGCAGGTAGCGCGCCCCCTTGCCGGCGCGGTGCTCGGCCAGGCGACGCCCCACGTCGGTCGAGATGCCGGTATAGAGGGTGCCGTCGCCGCAGCGGACCAGGTAGAGGTACCAGCGTTTCATGCCGGCTAGAACTGGATGACGTCGTCGAGCGGCGAGACGCTGACCACGTATTCCAGGTTGACGTAGACCGAGCGGCGGTTGGCCTTGATCCCGGTCTCGCAGGCGGCGATCCAGTATCGCTCCTTGGGCAGGGATGTTTCGCCGCTGTCGTGGACGTCGACGTCGTGCAGCAGCAGGCTGCCGCCATGAACGGCGGCGAGCCTGCCGATATAGACCCAGGGCGAGCGGGTGTCGACCACCACTTCCCGGCCCACCAGCGCTTGCAGCGTTTCCTTCATGGCTGTTTCCTCCGCTGAAAATTCCCCGCGGACGCCACCGCCTCGCCGCGTGGGAACAGATATGGTGATGCGTAGCGAGGGCGGTGCGCCCGCGGCAAGGCGATGTCAATCCAATGCGGCCTTGTGTTTTAAAAACGTCCCTTCCGCGTATTCGTCGAACGCGACGCGCAGCTCGGCCTGCGTGTTCATGACGATGGGCCCGCGCCAGGCGATCGGCTCGCCGATCGGCTTGCCCGACACGAGCAGGAAGCGCACGCCCCGGTCGCCGGCGGCGATCACCACGGCGTCGCCGTCGGAGAAGGTGACGAGGCTTCCGCCGCCGGCCGGCTTTTTCTCCGCGGGATCGAACGCGCCCTTCCCGGCGAAGACGTAGGCGAAGACGGTGTGCCCGCGCGGCGCTCGTGGGTGAACCGGCGCCGGCGGGGACGGTCACGTCCAGGTACTCCGGGTCGATGCACGACGTCCCGCACCGGCCCCGCACGCCGTCGACCGCGCCGCAGATCGACCTTGATCTGTCACGCCGCCCCCACGGCTGACCTCGCGGGATCTCGGGCGCTGGCCATGCCGCGGTAGCGCGGCTCCATCATCTTGTGGCGCCGCGGCAGGTTCGCCCAGAGCTGGAAGCCCCCATGGCGCCCGTCGGTGCCCTCCCGCGGCATCTCCTGGTGGATGATGCCGCTGCCGGCCGTCATCCACTGCACGTCGCCCGGGCCCGATCACGCCCCGGTTGCCCAGGCTGTCGCCGTGGTCGACCTCGCCGCGCAGCACGTAGGTGATGGTCTCGATGCCGCGGTGCGGGTGCCAGGGGAACCCGGCGAGGTACTCGTCGGGGTCGTCGGAGCGGAAGTCGTCCAGCAGCAGGAAGGGATCGAGCCCGGGGACCGCATCGAAGCCGAACATCCGGTGCAGCCTGACGCCCGCCCCTTCCAGGGTGTCGACGCCCGTCCGCACCATCTCAACTTTTCTGGTCGTTTTCTTGATTCAACCTCCTAGCGTGATCCGCGGATGGTCGCAGCTGAGGACCTCGAAACGGATCGGGCCCCCGGAGAAGCGCGCGACCAGGGCCATGACATCGCGGGCGGCCGCCTCCACCTCTGCGGCGGCCACCGGCGGCAGGCCGTCGATGTTGATCTCGACCGCGGTCGTCTCCGGGAGGCTGAGGGAGTGTTCCGGCGCCAGATCCAGCGCCGGGTCGCACCTGGTTGCCCTCGGCGAAGACGAATTCCCGGGTGCCGGGTGCTCGATCTCCTGCGAGCCGAAAGGGACGATTCCTCGGCGCGAAGCCGGACGCAGGGCGATGTCCCGCGTCAGGACGTCGACGGCGTGGCCGCCCACGGGCAGCCGGTGGCGCAGGGAGACGATGTTGCTGATGTCGACCAGGGCGTTAATCGCAGGCAGTTTGGCCGCGTAGCACCCGGCGCAGAAGCGCCTCGATCTACGGCCGGAAGTCGCTCGGCTCCGAGCCCAGCCGGCGGAAGGCTTGCGCCACGGGGCCAGGCGCGGCTCGGCGGTCAGCATGTCCACGCTCAGTTTCCCCCGCGCCGCGGCTTCCTCCTCGCGCAGCATGCCGACGAGTTCCGCGGGCGAAGCGGAGTTCCTCACCCCGCGGGCGATCACCACCCGCGCCGGTAATCGGGAAACGCCGCGAATACTTCAGTGGCTATTGAATAAGTCAGCTCTTTCGAATCCCTCCACCGTTAAATTCCAAATCCCAAGCATCAAATCCCAAATAAATTCCAATTTCCAAATTCCAATGACCCAAACAAAGGCACTGGGGGCTTCTTTTCTTCGTTTTGGTCATCCGGGGGTCATTGATGCTTGGTGCTTGTTTGGAATTTGAAATTTGAGATTTGGTATTTATTTCCATTGTTTTTAATCGCCTATTCTTTTTGCCAGTGGCGCAGCATCGCCGCCAGCAACGGCACTCCCGCCAGGAGGAACAAAACGCCCAGGGCGACGAAGGCGGCGGAAAGCGAAACGGCGTCCACCAGCCGGCCGAGAGCGGCGAGACGACGACGAAGGTCACGCTGCCCGCCATGCCCGCCAGCGAGAGGACGGTGGCCCTGACGTCGGAGCCGACCGCCAGGTTCAGCCGCTCGAGCAGCACCGGGTAGGCGAGGTTCCAGAGCAGGGCGTTGGCCGGCACCAGGGGCAGCAGCCACAGGCTCGGCAGCAGGCCGAAGCAGGATGTAGAAGACCGGGCTGAGCAAGGCCAGGAGCAAGGCGGTCCTGGCCCCGACGCTTCGCCGAACGCGTGCGAGCGCGCGCCGCCCAGGGCGCCGCCAGCTGGAAGACGGCGAACAGGAGGCCGAACCAGCCCACGCCGATGCCCAGTTCCTGGTAGAGGAGAAGTACGCCCACAGCGCGGTCAACTGGCCGGCGATGAGAAGCCGCAGGAGAAGGATGACCGGCCGGATATGGGGCTGCTGCAGGCAGAGACGGCAGATGCGCAGGATATCGAGCAGCGGGTTCTTGGAGCGGCGCGGCTCGCGTCGGGTTCCGCCAGGGAGAACGCCACCGCCGGCATGAACAGGGCGCTGGCGACGTTGACCAGGAACGGCAGGCGCAGGAAGACCGAGGCCAGCAGGCCGCCGGCGACCGACGATACGGCGGTGCCGGTGCGGGCGACCAGCGCGCACTTCCCTTCGAAGCGCTTGTACTCGCCCCTCGACCCTGCTGGTCAGGCTGTCGAAAAGCAGGGCCGAATCGCAGCCCGAGCGCATGCTGACGCCGACGGCCAGCACCACCTCGGCGAAGACGAAGGCGGCGAAGCTCCGCCCGCTGCGTGCAGCGCCAGTCCAGCGGGAAAAAGATCGCGCCGAACACGAGCGTTTTTCTTGCGGCCGACGACGTCGGCCAGGTAGCCGAAGGCACCTCGAGCAGCAGGACGGCCAGGTGAAAGGCGGCCTGGATGGTGAAGATACCTGGGTGGAGTTCAGGCCATTGGCCGTGTAAAACAGGATCAGCACCGGCGCGATCGGCAAAAAAGTCGCCCAGGAACTTCAGGGCGAGGATCTTCCAGAACATCCGGCGGTATGGATGAATCTGATCCTGCAGAGATCATCCTCGTTGATGGGTTTAAGGGTTGAAGGGGCAATGGCACTGGCAACGAACTCTAGCTTTTTCTGCAACCCTTCTACCCATTAACCCATTTACCCATTTACTTTGTATTCACCGAACAAAGGCCTTGCGCCCGGGCGTAGACGGCGAGGCGCCCAGCTCCTCCTCGATGCGCAGGAGCTGGTTGTACTTCTCCACCCGCTCGCCGCGGCAGGGCGCGCCCGTCTTGATCTGACCGGTGCCCATGGCCACCGCGAGGTCGGCGATGGAGATGTCCTCGGTCTCGCCGCTGCGGTGCGAGACCATCGCGCCCCAGCCCGCGTCGCGCGCCATCTCGATCGCCGCGAGCGTCTCGGTCAACGTCCCGATCTGGTTGAGCTTGATCAGCACGGCGTTGGCCGACTTCCTCGCGGATGCCGCGCTCGATGCGCTTGACGTTGGTGACGAAGAGGTCGTCGCCGACCAGCTGCATCTTGTCGCCCGACGTCTCGGTTGAGCAGCGTCCAGCCCTCCCAGTCGTCCTCGGCCATCCCGTCCTCGATGCTGACGATCGGGTATTTCTTCGCCCAGTCGGCGCACATGGCGACCATCTCGGCCGAATCGACCTTGCGCTTCTCGGTGCGCAGATTATAGATGCCGTCCTCGTAGAAGCCGCTGGAGGCGGGATCCAGCGCGATGGCGATGTGCTCGCCGGGCTTGTAGCCGGCCTTGTCGATGGCCTCGAGGATCAGCTCGACCGCCTCGGCGTTGGTTTTGAGCGCCGGCGCGAAGCCGCCCTCGTCGCCCACGCCGGTCGAATATCCCGCATCCTTCAGCACGCTTCTTCAGGGCGTGGTACGTCTCGGCCGCCCCAGCGCAGCGCCTCGCGGAAGGTGGGCGCCCCCACCGGCGCGATCATGAACTCCTGCAGGTCGGTCCCTGCCAGTTGGCGTGGGCGCCGCCGTTCATGATGTTGAGCAGGGCACGGGCAGAAGCTGCGCGCTTCACGCCGCCCAGGTAGCGGTACAGGGGCTGCCCGGCCGCCGCCGCGGCGGCGCGGGCCACGGCCAGGCTCACCCCCAGGATGGCGTTGGCGCCAGCTGGCTCTTGTTCTCGGTGCCGTCCAGCTCGATCATGGCCCGGTCGACCCTCCTGGTCGCAGGCATCCTTGCCCGTGAGGGCGGCGGCGATCTCGTCGTCGACATGGCCGACCGCCTTGAGCACCCCCTTGCCGTGTAGCGGGCCTTGTCCCCGTCGCGCAATTCGCACGCCTCGTGGACCGCCGGTGGAAGCCCCGGACGGCGTGGCGGCCGGCCGCAGGCGCCACCGCCAGCACCACGTCGGCCTCGACGGTCGGGTTGCCGCGCGAATCCAATATCTCCCTGCCGAAAACCTTCTTGATCGCCTTGCCCATGTTGTCACTCCCTTTTCATTTTTTTGCCGAAAACTCCGTTATTATATCAGAATTCAAAACCGCAGCCAAAAATTCAATTTATTGAATTGAATTCTTTTCCAACTCCCTGTATCATGGGCGCGCCATGCGACCCGAGACCGGTTTTTTTTGCCCGCGTTGGAACTGAATGCCGTGCCAGAAGCGTCTTGGACACGGGAGCGCGATGTCGATATTCAGAAGATTCCGCATGCCAATCCGTCTGCTTGCCGCATAATCAGGGAGAGAGCACCCGGTCATGAGCAACATGAGAGGAAAGCGCGGCGCCTGCTTCCTGGCCATGGCGCTCAGTCTCTTTATTCGCCTGTCGCCCCAGGGCGAAGATGTCCATTTCCGCCACATCGCGAAAAGCAACGGGCTCTCCCAGAACACCGTATATTCCATTCTCCAGGACCGCAGCGGTTTCATGTGGTTCGGCACAGAGAACGGTTTGAACCGCTTCGACGGCTATGACTTCACCGTGTTCAATCCTGTTCCCGGCGATCCCGCCAGCATCAGCCACGGCGCCATCCTGAGGCTGTATGAAGACCGGGAGGGCATCATCTGGGTCGGCACCTTGAACGGCGGGCTGAACCGCTACGATCCCCACAGCGGGGAATTCCGCAGCTACCGGCACGCCCCCGCCCGCGGCGATTCCCTGAGCAGCGATATCGTCGGCGCCATTCTTGAAGACAGGGACGGCGCGTTATGGATCGGCACGGACAATGGCCTGGACCGGCTCGACCGCGCGTCGGGGAAATTCACCCGCTATCCCCTGGCGACCGATCGGCCCGGCGCCAGCAACCATATCCATGACATTTGCGAGGACCGCGAGGGCGGTCTGTGGATCAGCAACTTCGGGGGCGGGGTCACGCATATGGACCGCGGGAAGGGCAAGCTCCGCCATTACCGCCACGATCCGGCCGACCCGGCGAGCTTGAGCAACGACTTCACCTACCGCGTTCACCAGGACCGCACGGGGGCCCTCTGGGTCTGCACCGAGGACGGCCTGAACCGCCTCGACCCCGCGTCCGGACAGTTCACCCGTATCCCCATCCAGCGGGCCGGCGCGGGCGCGCCTCCCTTCGACCAGATCTATGCGATATGCGAAGACCGGAACGGCAGTCTCTGGTTCGGCACTTCGGCAGGACTGGCCCGCATGGTCGGGAAGAACGGCGCCATGACCATCTATCAAAACGACCCGCTCGACCCGCTGAGCCTGAGCACCAACCTGGTCTTCTCGGTCTACGAGGACCGTTCGGGGATCCTGTGGGTCGGCACGGATGACAGCGGCATCAATCAATTCAATCCGAACCAGAAAAAGTTTTTCCATTATCGCCACCTCCCGGGCTCGGCCAGCAGCCTGGGGAGCAATATCGTCCATTCGTTCTGGGAAGACCCGGGGCGGGTGTTATGGATCGGGACCCAGAACGGCCTGGACCGGCTGGACCGCGACACGAACGCGTTCACCCACTTCGGCTACGGCGCCGGGGCGCCCGGCAGCCTGGGCAAGACCAATATCCGCTGCCTGAAAGGCGACCGCGCCGGGAATCTCTGGCTGGGCACCGACGGCAAGGGGCTCCACTATTTCGACCGCGCCAGCGGCAGGGTCACCGTATTCCGCAATGATCTCGGGGATCCCGGGAGCCTCAGCAGCGACCGCGTCCTGGCCATCGGCGAAGACGCGGATGGATCGCTCTGGATCGGCACCTACGGCGGCGGGGTCAACCGCATGGACGCCAAGAACCGCAGGTTCGCCCGCTACCGGTTCGCCGAAAACGACCCCGGCAGCCTGAGCGACGATATCGCGCGCGCCATCCTGGTGGACCGGGCCGGGACCCTGTGGGTCGGCACCTATGGCGGCGGGCTCGATCGCTTCGACCGCGCCACCGGGAAATTCCGCCACTACCGCAATGACGCCGCCGACCCGGCCAGCCTGAACAACGATTACATCTTCTGCCTCCACGAGGACAAGCGGGGCGGCATCTGGGTCGGCACCCTGGGCGGCGGGCTGAACCTGCTGGACCCGGAACAAGGCACCTTCGCCCACTTCACCCAGGCCGACGGGCTGGCCGGCAACCAGGTGCTGGGAATTCTCGAGGATGGCTCCGGGAACCTCTGGCTGACGACCAGCGAGGGCCTGTCGCGGTTCTCGCCGCAAGTGAAACAGTTCCGGAACTACGACGCGAGCGACGGCATCCAGGGCAAGGGGTTTTCCGGCGGCGCGAGCTTACGCCAATGCGGACGGGGAGATGTTCATCGGCGGGGCGGACGGTTTCAATGTCTTTTCCCCGCTGGACATCGTCGACAGCACCTACGTCCCCCCGCTGTGGATCACCTCTTTCAAGGTGATGAACAAGGAGGTCAAGCTTCCCCACCCCATCTGGGAAACCGCCGAGGTCGTCCTGTTCCCGAGGGACCCGCTTTTTTCCTTTGAATTCGCCGCCCTCGACTACGCGGCGCCGGAAAAGAACCGCTATGCCTATAAACTGGAAGGGCTGACCGACGACTGGATCCAGGCCGACGCCAGGCACCGCTCGGCCTCCTTTTCCCGCTTGCCCCCCGGAAAATACGTCTTCCGCGTCCGGGGCTCCAACAGCGACGGCTTATGGAACGAGAAGGACGTCTCCCTGGTCATCCGCGTGCGCGGCCCCTGGTGGCGCTCCTGGTGGTTCTTCTCGATCCTGTCCGCGTTGCTGTTCCTGTTGATCTACGAACTGAAGCTGACCCGCATGAAGCGGCTGGCGGCCCGCGTCCGCACCGAGGCGGCCATGGACGAACTGTTCATTAAATTCAACATTTCGCCGCGGGAGAGGGAGATCGTCGTCCTCTTGTTGAAGGACAAGAGCAACAAGGAGATCGCCGAGAAACTGTTCATCGAATTGAGCACGGTGAAGATCCACGTCCATCACATCTTCGGGAAACTATGCGTCCGCAACCGCGCCCAGCTGCTCCGGCTCTTCCAAAACCTGAAGTTCAAATAACATTCCACTGGAAAATTCCCCAAAATAAAAAGGGCCGTCCCCTTTCGGGAACGGCCCTTGACGGATCCGAAACTAAAAAAGCGGACTAGGCGGTTTTCTTGGACTTGCGGACGTAGGCCAGCCAGTACAGGGTGGCGACGAAGAAGCCGCCGCCCACGATGTTGCCCAGCGTCACCGGGATCAGGTTCTTGACCAAGAAGCCATACAGGCCGACGTTGGCCAGCTTCTCGGGGGCCAGGCCGGCGGCGGTGGCGGCCGCCACCACCTCGTTGACCCCTTTGAGCAGGATGCCGATGGGGATGAAGTACATATTGGCGATGCTGTGCTCGAAGCCGGAGGCGACGAAGGCCATGATCGGGAAGAAGATCGCCCACACCTTGCCGATGGTGTTGCGCGAGGTCAGCGCCATCCACACCGCCAGGCAGACCAGCCAGTTGCACATGATGCCGCGGAAGAAGGCCGGCCAGAAGGCCAGGCTCGCCTTGGCGGCGGCCGTTTTCAGGGCGGCGGCGCCCACGGCGACGTTGGGGCCGGCGAGCAGGCCGCTGCCGAACATGATGTAGGCGACCAGCAGCGAGCCGATCAGGTTGGCCGCGTAGACGATCGACCAGTTGTACATCAGCCCGCCGAGCTTGGACTTGCCGTCCAGCACCGACATGGTGATCATGGTGTTGCCGGTGAACAGCTCCGCCCCGGCGATGACGACCAGCATCAGGCCGACGGAGAAGACCGCGCCCTTGATGAAGGCGGCCAGGCCGACGCCCACGAACTGGGCGGCGTCGTGGCCGATCATGTTCGAGAGCTCGCCGCCGAAGCCGATGTAGGCGCCGGCCAGGATGCCCAGCACCAGCAGCTTGAACGCGTTGTTCGTGGTTTTCTTTACGCAGATGTTCTCGTTCCAGTCCGCGGCCACCTGGGCCGGGCTCTTGCAGTCGTACTCCATGAATTCCTCCTCTTTTATTGGGTTAATTTTTCTATCCGGCACGCCGCCACCTTGTACTCGGGGATCTTGGCGATGGGGTCGAAGGCGTCGTTGGTCAGCAGGTTCGCCGCCGCCTCGGCGAAATGGAAGGTGATGAAGACCGAGCCGATGTCGACGCGCTCGCTCTCGCGGGCCTCGGTGACGATGGAGCCGCGCCGCGACGACACCCGGACCTGCTCGCGGTCGGCGATGCCCATTTTTTTCATGTCCGCGCCGTTCATCTCCATGTAGGGGCCGGGCACGTAAAGCGGCAGCGCCACGGTGCGCCGGCTCATGCTGCCGGTGTGGTAGTGGTAGAGCAGCCGCCCCGTGGAGAGCAGGAAGGGATACTGGGCGTCGGGCCACTCCGCGGGCGGGATATAATCGATGGCGAAGAACTTGCCCAGGCCGCGGGTGAACTTGTCGCGGTGCAGGAACTTCGTCCCCGGGTGCTCGGGGTTCGGGCAGGGCCACTGCAGCTTCTCGCCGCGCATCAGGCGGGCATAGGTGATGCCGGCATATTGCGGCACCATGCGGTTGACCTCGGCGATGATGTCCTCGATGGAGGCGTAATCCATTTTGTAACCCATGCGCGTGCTCACGTCGCGGATGACCTCCCAGTCGATGCGCGCCTCGCCCGGCGCCGGGATGGCCTTCTCCACCCAGAGGCTGCGGCGCTCGGTGTTGGTGAACGTCCCCTCCTTCTCGGCGAACGAGGCCACGGGCAGCACCACGTCGGCCAGCTGCGCCGTCTCGGTCAGGAAGATGTCCTGCACCACCAGGAAGTCCAGCTTCTCCAGGGCCTGCTCGACGTGGCCGATGTCGGGGTCGGAGACCATGGGGTTCTCGCCCATGATGTACAGTCGCCTTGATCTTGCCCTGCGGCGGCCTGGTGCATCATCTCCATCACGGTCAGGCCGGCCTTGTCGTCCAGCTTGACGCCCCAGGCCTTCTCGAACTTCTCGCGGGCAGCCGCGTCGGTCACCGCCTGGTAGCCGGGGAAGACGTTGGGCAGGGCGCCCATGTCGCAGGCGCCCTGGACGTTGTTCTGGCCGCGCAGCGGGTTCACGCCCGCCGACTCCTTGCCGAGGTTGCCGGTGAGCATGGCCAGGTTGGCCATGGACATGACGTTGTCGGTGCCGGTGGTGTGCTGGGTGATGCCCATGGCGTAGACGATGGACGCGCCTTCTTGGCCTTGGCGTAGATGCGGGCGGCCGCCTGCAGCTGCGCGGCGGGAATGCCGGTGATCTTCTCCACTTTTTCCGGGGTGTAGCCGGACACGACCTTTTTCAGGGCCTCGAAGTCCTCGGTGCGGGTCTTGACGAACTCCTCGTCGCAGCAGCCCTTCGCTGATGATCACGTGCATCAGGCCGTTCGCCCAGGCCACGTCGCTGCCGTTCTTCTGGCGCAGCCACATGCCGCCGTAGCGTTCGGTATACTTGACCAGGTCGATCTTGCGCGGGTCGATGACGATGAGCTTGGCGCCGTTGAACAGGACCGCCCGCTTGATGCGCGTGGCGATGACCGGGTGGGTCTCGGTGGTGTTGGAGCCGGTGACCAGGATGACCTCGGCGCGCTCCAGCTCCTCGATGGAATTGGTCATGGCGCCGGAGCCGAAGGAGCGGGCCAGGCCGGCGACGGTGGAGGCGTGGCACAGGCGGGCGCAGTGGTCGACGTTGTTGGTGCCGAAGGCGGTGCGCACGAACTTCTGGAAGACGAAATTCTCCTCGTTGGTGCACTTGGCCGACGAAAGGCCGGCCAGGGCGGCGGGGCCGTGTTCCTTCTTGATGGCGCCGAGCTTCGCGGCGACCAGGTCGAGCGCTTCGTCCCAGCCGGTCTCGACCAGCTTGCCGTCCTTGCGCACCAGCGGGCGGGTGAGGCGGTCGGGGCGCTGGACGAAATCCAGGCCGAAGCGGCCCTTGACGCAGGTGGCGCCGAAGTTGGGAACCCCTCCCCGCCCTTGACCTTGACCACCTTGTCGTCCTTCACCCACAGCTCGAGCTGGCAGCCGACGCCGCAATAGGGGCAGGTGGTGACCACTTTTCTCTGGACGTCCTTTTTCTTCAGCTTCTGGCCGTAGACCGGCTTCTCCATCAGGGCGCCGACCGGGCAGGCCTGGATGCACTCGCCGCAGCCGTCGCATTCCGAACCGGACCATACGCCGGTGCCGGCGACGACGTGGCTGTGGATGCCGCGCTGGGCCATGCTTAAGACGCCCTTGCCCTGGATCTCGGTGCAGGCCTTGACGCAGCGCTCGCACTTGATGCACTTGCTGGAATCGTAGAACAGCACCGGCGACGTGGCGTCCGGGTCCTGGGGAATGGTCTGCCAGATCGAGGCGAAGGCGCGCTTGGGCGTGTCCAGCCCGTAACGGAACGCCAGGTCCTGGATGCCGCAGTCGCCGTCGCGCTCGCAGGTGATGCACTCGTCGTTGTGCTCGGAGAGCAGCACGTCGGCCAGCATCTTGCGCGTTTCCTCGAGCTGCGGCGTCGAAGGCGGTGACCTTCATCCCCGCGTCGACCTTGACCAGGCAGGCGGGGACCATGCCGGGCCGCCCTTCTATCTTGACCATGCACAGCCGGCAGTCGCCGGTCGGGGTGATCTTTTCATAAAAGCACAGGCCGGGGATGTCGAAGCCGTTCGCCCGCGCCACCTGCAGCAGGTTGTCTCCCTTGGCCGCCTGGATATCTCTTCCCGTCGATCGTGATGGTTACCATTTCCGACATGCATGCCTCCTTTGTTATTTCTCAGGTTGGCTGATGGCCAACGCGAATTCGTCCCTGAAATTTTCCAGCGCGCTCTTGATCGGCATGACCAGCGACTGGCCCAGCGGGCAGAGCGACGCTTTGAACATGGACTCGGCGAGCTGCAGCAGGGTTTCCAGGTCCCCCTGGCGGCCTTCGCCCCGGCGGATGCGGTAGACGATCTGCAGGATCTGCTGGCGTGCCGATGCGGCAGGGCGAGCATTGGCCGCACGATTCGTGGGCGAAGAACTTGGCGATGGAAAAGAGCATGTCCACGATCGAGGTGTCCTCGTTCATGACCAGCACGGCGCCGGAGCCCAGCACCGCCTTGTTTTCCTTCAGGCTCTCGAAATCCATCTTCACGTCCAGCAGGGACTCGGAAAGGAAGACGCCGGCCGCGCCGCCCAGCAGGACGGCCTTGAACTTCTTGCCGCCCTTCATGCCGCCGCCGAAGGAGAAAATGATCTCGCGCAGCGGCGTCCCCATGTCGGTCTCGATCAGCCCCGGGTACTCGACGTGGCCGAGGATGGTGAAGACCTTGGTGCCCGGGCACTTGTCGGTGCCGATGCCGCGGAACCAGTCGGCGCCGTTGGCGATGATGGCCGGGATGTTGGCCAGGGTCTCGACGTTGTTCACCGCCGTGGGCTTCTGCCACAGGCCGTGGGTGACCGGGTAGGGCGGCTTGACGCGCGGGTTGCCGCGCTTGCCTTCCAGCGACTCGATCAGCGCCGTCTCCTCGCCGCAGACATAGGCGCCGGCCCCCTTTTTGATCTCCAGATCGAAGGAAAAGCCGGTCTCCAGGATGTTCTTTCCCAGCAGGTTGAATTGCCGGGCCTGGTCGATGGCTTTCTGCACGCGCTCGATGGAGAGCCCGTACTCGCCGCGGATATAGATGAAGCCCCGGCCGGCGCCGATGGCGTAGGCGGCGATGGTCATGGCCTCGATCAGCTTGTGCGGGTCGCCCTCGAGGATCAGGCGGTCCTTGAAGGTGCCGGGCTCGCCCTTCGTCGGCGTTGCAGATGACGTATTTCTCGTCGCCGGAAGCTTTGCGGGTGAACTCCCACTTCATGCCCGTGGGAAAACCGGCGCCGCCGCGGCCGCGCAGGCCCGATCTCTTGATTTCCTCGATCACCGCTTCCGGGGTGAGCTTCTCGCTGAATATCTTTTCCAGGGCCCGGTAGCCGCCGGCGGCCAGGACCTCGTTGATGTTGTCCGGGTCGACGGTCCAGGCCTTGTCCAGGACGACGCGGCGCTGCTGGCGGGTGAGCCCGACGCGGGCGCCCGCCTTTTCCGGGGCCGCGCCCGAGGCCACGACCGGGGCGTGGTCCAGGTCGGCGACCACCCGCCCTTTGAGCAGGTGCTCCTCGATGATGCGCGGCACGTCCTCTTCCCTGACGTGAAAATAATAGATGCGGTCGGGGTAGACGGCCAGGATCACCCCTTTGCCGACCAGCCCGACGCTGCCGCTCTCCAGGACCTTGATCTCGTTCTGCAGCTTGCGCGCCTTCAGCTCGCTTTCCAGCCGCCGCTTCACCTCCAACACCCCGGACTGCACCGTGCCTTCGTCGACCGGGAACAGGATATGGGTACGATAGATGCTCATTTGCCGCTCCTCAGTCCGTCGATGATCCCGGCGATGCGCTCAGGCGTGAGGTTGCCGTAGACGCGGTCGTTGATCATCATGGCCGGCGCCACGCCGCACACGCCCAGGCAGGACGTCATCTCCAGGGTGAACAGCTTGTCCGCCGTGGTCTCGCCGAAGCCGATGTTCAGGAGCTTGATCAGCTCGCGCGAGATGGTCGAGGAGCCGAGCAGGTGGCAGGGGGGCGATTGGCAGACGCGGATCAGGTTCCGGCCGCGCGGCTTCAGGCTGTACATGGAGTAGAACGTGGCCACGCCGTAGACGAAGCTGTAGGCCAGGCCCAAAAAATCGGCGACGGCGCGCAGGTCGGCGTCGCTCAGGTAATGCTCGGGGCTGGCGTTCTGGATGTCGTGCAGGATGCTCAGCAGGTTGTCGCCCGTGGGCTCGTACGCTTTCAGTATCTTATCCCGGTTCAACGGCTTGGTTGGCTTCATTGGCTCCTCACAGCATGGCCTCGATGGCCACGGCTTCGGCGGCGACGGGTTGTTTTTCCGGGGCCTGGTTGCGGTCGCAGTGCAGGCAGCGCCGCGCCTCTTCCACCGCCTCGTCCAGGGTCAGGCCACGGCTGACCTCCAGCTGCGGCTCGGCGATTCGCCGAGCCGCGTCCTCGAGGTGGGGCTCCTTGCGGGCCAGGGTCTTCAGGTAGGCCTCTTCGTCGTAATGCACCTCGACCACCTGGCGCGGCTGGCCGTACAGGTCTCCCGCCCGGCCGAAAAAGAGGTCGATGCTCTTGGCCGCCTGGCGCCCTTGGGCGACGCTCTCGATCACGGTGGAGGGGTTGACGGCGTCGCCGCCGGCGAAGACGCCGGGAATGCTGGTCGCCATCGGTGCGCTTGTTGACGGCGATATGGCCGCGCTTGTCCAGCTCGAGCTTGCCGCCGGTCAGCCCCAGGCTGAGCTTCTGGCCCAGGCAGTAGAATGACCGAGCTGGCGCGGATGGTGTATTCGCTGCCAGCGACCGGCACGGGCCGCCGCCGCCCCGAGTCGTCGAAGTCGCCCAGCTCGGTCCTGACGCAGTGGATGCCGCTGACCTTGCCGGCCTTGCCGACCACTTTCAGCGGGTTGACCAGGAAGTCCATCTCGATCCCTTCTTCCTCGGCCCCGACCAGTTCTTCCAGCTGGGCCGGCATCTCGGCGCGGGTGCGCCGGTAGACCAGGCGCACGTTCTTGGCGCCCAGGCGCCGGGCCATGCGCGCCGCGTCCATGGCGGTCGAACCGCCGCCGACCACCACCACGTCGTCGCCGATGGCCACTTTTTTGCCCAGGTTGACCTCGCGCAGGAAATCGATGCCCGAGAGCACTCCCTTCAGCTCGGCGCCCTCGACGTTCAGCTTCTGCGCCTGGTGGGCGCCGCTGCCGACGAACACGGCGGCATACCCTTTTTTCATCAGGTCATCGATGGCCGCCACGGGCGAGTTCAGCTTGATCTCGACCCCGGCCTTTTCGATGACACGCGATCTCGGCCTGCAGCTTGTCCTTGGGCAGGCGGAAATCGGGGATGCCCACCTTCATCATGCCGCCGGCCACGGGCTAGCGCTTCGAAGACCACCGGCCGGTAGCCCAGGCGCGTCAGATAGAAGGCGCAGGCCAGCCCGGCGGGGCCGGCGCCGATGATGGCGACTTTTTCCGCGTTCGGTTTCTGGGGCGGGGCGAAGCCCAACCCCTCGTCGATGGCCCAGTCGGCGAACAGGCGCTTGATCTCGCGGATGGCCAGCGCCTCGTCGTACTTGCCGCGCGAGCACTTGCGCTCGCAGAAGGCGGGGCAGACCCGGCCGCAGACGATGGGGAAGGGGTTGTTTTGCATGTGCCGGAATAGGCCTCGCGGAGCCGGCGGTCGCCCATGTGCGAGACGTAGGAGGCGGCGTCGACGCCGGCGGGGCAGGCGTTGACGCAGGGAGCGGGGAACAGGGCCGCGCAAACGCCGGCCGGGCATTTTTTGTCTAAAATGTGCTCGAGATATTCATGCCGGAAATACTTGATGGTCGAGATGACCGGGTTGGGCGCCGCCTGCCCCAGGCCGCAGAGCGAGGTGGCGCGCACCGTGTAGGCGAGGCTTTCCAGCTTTTCCAGGTCGGCCATGGTGCCGGCGCCGATGGTGATCTTTTCCAGCAGATCGTACATCTGCTTCAGGCCGACGCGGCAGGGGACGCACTGGCCGCACGACTCCTCGAGCGATGAATTCGAGGAAATACTTGGCCATGTTGACCATGCAGCTGTCCTCGTCCAGGACGATGAGGCCGCCGGAACCCATGATCGAACCCAGCGCTTTCAGCGACTCGTAGTCCATGGGCGGTGTTCAGGTACTTGGCGGGGATGCAGCCGCCCGAGGGGCCGCCGGTCTGGACGGCCTTGAAGGCCTTGCCGCCGGGGATGCCGCCGCCGATGTCGAACACCAGCTCGCCCAGGGTGATGCCCATGGGCACTTCCACCAGCCCGGTGTTGGTCACCTTGCCCGAGAGGGCGAAGACCTTGGTGCCCTTGCTCTTTTCGGTGCCGATGGCGGCTGAACCACTCCCAGCCGTTGAGCAGGATGTGGCGGATGGTCGCCAGCGTCTCGACGTTGTTGATGATCGTGGGCTTGCCCCACAGCCCCTTGACCGCCGGGAAGGGCGGCTTGGGACGGGGCTGGCCGCGCAGGCCCTCGACCGAGGCCATGAGCGCCGTCTCCTCGCCGCAGACGAAGGCGCCGGCCCCCATGCGCAGCTCGACGTCGAAGTCGAAATCGGTCTCGAAAATATTCTTGCCCAGCAGGCCCATCTCGCGCGCCTGGGCGATGGCCTTGTTCAGGCGCTCGATGGCCAGCGGGTATTCGGCGCGGACGTAGATATAGCCCTTGTCGGCGCCGATGGCGTAGCCGGCGATGGCCATGCCTTCCAGCACCGAGTGCGGGTCGCCCTCGAGCACGGCCCGGTCCATGAAGGCGCCGGGGTCGCCCTCGTCGGCGTTGCAGATGACGAATTTCTGCTCGCTCTGGCTGTCGTAGGTGAACTTCCATTTCATGCCGGTGGAAAAGCCGGCGCCGCCGCGGCCGCGCAGCCCCGACTTGCTGATGATGTCGATCACCTGCTCGCGGCGTCATCGCGGTCAGCGCCGTGCCCAGGGCTTCGTAGCCGCGCTGGGCGATGTATTCGCCGACGTTCTCCGGGTCGATGCGGCCGCAGTTGGCCAGGACGATCTTCAGCTGCTTTTCGAAAAACGGGACCTGCTTCTTCTGCTCGACGATCTTGCGCGCCTCGGGCGCCTGCCAGAGGAGCGCCCTGCACCGGCCGCCCTTTGAGGAAATGCTCCTGGACGATCTCGGCCGCGTGCTCCTCCTTCAGCTTGATGTAGAAGGAGCCTTCGGGATAGACGACCATGACCGGCCCCAGCTCGCAGGGGCCCATGCAGCCGGTCTCGACCAGGTTGATCTCCCCGCCCAGGCCGTTCTTTTCGATCTCTTCCAGCAGTTTCTTCTTGAATTCGTGGCTGTGGGAGGAGATGCAGGCGCCGCCTCCGCAGATCAGCACGTCCAGCCGTTTGTTCATGACGCCCTCGCTTATTATTCCTTGACTTCGATGATGAATTCCGCAACCGGGTTGCCGTTGACCAGGTGCTCGGCCACGATGCGCCGGGCGATCTCGCCGCCGACGTTGCCGTAGACCACCGACGGCTTGCCTTCCTCGATGACGGTGACCATCGGCTCGTGGGAACTCAGGCCGCGCTCGCCGGCCTGGGTGACGATGACATCGCGCAAGCTCGCGCTTTTCCACCTCGTCCAGCAGGACCTTCAGCGTTTCGCGGGCGCCGGCGGCGATGCCGCTGGTGCCCATGCCCACGACCACCCTGCAGCCGCGTTTTGCCGGCGCGCAGCAGCATGTCCTTTTCCGTTTTTTCCCTGATTTTCTTCAGGTCTTCGAGTTTCATTTTTCCTCCTTGTTTATGGCTGCCGCCGCGCTCTGGGCTTCGGCCCTCAGGTCGCGCAGGATCTGGACGGTCTTCTGGGGGTTGAGCCGGCCGTACACCTCCTCGTCGAGCATCATGACCGGCGCCAGGCCGCAGGCGCCGAAGCAGCGGGCCGTCGAAAGGGTGTAGAAACGGTCGGCGGTGGTGCCGCCCACCTTGACGCCCAGTTCCTTTTCCAGGACCTTGATGATGTCCGAGCCGCCCTTGACGTGGCAGGCCGTGCCCAGGCAGAGGTTGATGATATGGTCGCCGATGGGGTCCATGCGGAAAAAATTGTAAAAGGTGACCACGCCGAAGACCTTGGCCAGCGGGACGTTCAACTCGCGGGCGACGAAGTGCTGGACCTCGAGGGGCAGGTAGCCGAAAATCTTCTGGGCCCGGTGCAGGACCTGGATCAGCGGGCCGGGAACATCGCGGTTGGCCTCGATGAATCCTTTCAGTTCCCGGTACTGTTCGTTGTCCGGGATATGGAGCGCTTGAGCTTCCATGCGAGCCTCCTATCTATGATAAAATCGAATGATTCGCGAAGAAACGAAACCCGGGGCGCCTCGTCATTCGCCGGCGCAGACCAGGGCATACAGCTTGCCGGCGATGGTGAAGGTGTCGCAGGGGGTGGAGAGGATGAACAACCCTTCCTGGGCGGCGCGGGCCAACACGGCGGCATCGGGCTCGCCGCCCCGGCTGAGGACGATGCCGGCGAGTTTTTTCAGCTGGGCGACGGCGACGATGTTCAGGTGGCGCTGCACGGTGATCCACAGCCAGCCTTCCTCGGCGTTGGCGATGACGTCGGACAGCAGGTCGGACGCGTAGCCGCCCGTGACCTCCTGGTCCTGCCCGGCGGCCAGGATCTTCAGCCCCAGTTTCTCGGCAACCTCTTTGACCAGCATCTCATTCTCCTGGAACCAAAGCGTTCTCGGCAGGGATTCCCCGCTCGCTCTGCTCCAAAAAAAACCGAACCCCGGGCGCGGTCCGCCTGCGGAGTCAATCCAGGGGCTATGGTATAAAAAAACGGGCGAAATGTCAATAAATAATTTGCAGAAAAATTTTATTTGCCGCCCGCCGCCGCCCGCGGTTTGCGCAATTTTAGTTTCAATGCTAAAATCAAGGCGCTCGGAATTCGGGAGGTAGCCATGACCGATTTTTACAAGTGTTCCATGTGCGGGAAAATAGTCAAAGTCATCGCCGCCGGCAAGGGGCAGGTCGTCTGCTGCGACCAGCCGATGACGGTCCTTTCCAACTTCAAATCCGTCCAGGAGATCCTGGATTTCGCCATCGAAAAGGAGGAGGAAGCCCGCCAGTTCTACCTGGAATGGTCGACCAAGCTCGAGAACAAGAGCCTGCGCGAGCAGTTCGTCGAGTTCGCCGGCGAGGAGAACAAGCACAAGGAGAAGCTGCAGCGGATGAAAAGCGGCAGCACCTTCAAGCCGTCGCCGAAGCAGGTGACCGACCTCAAGATCGTCGACTACCTGGTCGACATCGTGCCCACCCCGGACATGGACTACCAGGAGGCCCTGATCGTGGCCATGCGCCGGGAAAAGGCCTCGTTCAAGTTCTACAGCGACCTGGCCGCCATCGCCGATGATGAAGCCATGCGCGAAACCTTCCTGGCCCTGGCCCAGGAAGAGGCCAAGCACAAGCTGCGCCTGGAGACCTGGTACGAGAAGGACATCTACACTGAAAACTGAAGCAGCGCCGGCCGCCGCCGCCGGGCGCCGGATCGAGGTTGAGCAAGCATGATCAAAGTCCGCGATATCGTGGCCCTGCTGGACGCCGAGGTCCTCTCCGGGGAAGGCAAGCTGGACGAAGAGGTGAAGTCGGTCGGCGCCAGCGACATGATCAGCGACATCCTGGCCCTGACCAAGCCGGGCATGATCGTCCTGACCGGCTATACCTACCCGCAGGTGATCCGCACGGCGCTGGTCACCGACCTGCTGGGGCTGATCGTGGTCCGCGGCAAGAACGTCGCCCCGGAGACCATCGCCTACGCCCGCGAGAACAATTTTCTCCTGCTGCGCACCCGCGGCTACCTCTATTCCTCCTGCGGCAAGATCTTCGCCACCGGCCTGCGGGGCAGTGATGCCGGAAAAGAATAAGCTCGCCCGCTACGCCGCCATTTTCGAGGACATCAAGGCCGGCGAGATCATGAGCTCCAACGTGGTCGAGATCTCCAGCGAGAAAAAGATCGCCCACGCCAAGGAGCTGATGAAGATCAAGAAGATCTCGGGCATCCCGGTGGTGGACGACAAGAAGCAGCTGGTCGGCATCATCAGCATCGAGGACATCATCCACGCCCTGGAATTCAACAAGATCAACGACCCCATCCGCAAGATCATGTCCACCCAGGTCGTCACCATCCACCGCGACGATTCGCTGGCCCAGGTGGTGGACAAGTTCGAAAACTACAAGTACGGCCGCTTCCCGGTGGTCGACGACGAAAAGCGCGTCTGCGGCATCATCAGCAAGGAAGACATCCTGCACGGCATACTGGAGAAATTCAACCTGATCTACCTCCACGACCAGAAGCGCACCAGCACCCTGAACACCGAGTACTCGGCCATCACCGGCGAAAAGCTGGAGGTCGAAGAGGCCAACTTCCACTATGCGATCGACGGCAACGACATCGACGCCGCCGGCACGGGCGCCGCCATGCTCAAGCAGTTCCTGAGCGGCAAGAGCTTCCACAGCGACATCGTGCGCCGCGTCGGCGTGGCCACCTACGAGGCCGAGACCAACGTGGTCATCCACAGCCGCGGCCAGGGCGACATCTACTTTTTCCAGGACGAGGACCGCTTCATCGTGCGCGTGGTGGACAACGGCGTCGGCATCGAGGACCTGGACAAGGCCATGAAGGAGGGCTACTCCACCGCCCCGGACTACATCCGCGAGCGCGGCTTCGGCGCCGGCATGGGCATCGCCAACATGAAGCGCTTCGCCGACAAGCTGGTCATCATCTCCGAGAAGAACGCCGGCACCCAGGTGGAGATGATCTTCTACCTGCCCACGCAGACCTGGCCGTTGATTTAGGAAGAAGCCCTCAGTACGTTAGACAGTTAGCAAGTGACAGCAGTCAACAAGATGAGCAAGGAAGACATCAGGACCTAGAGACAATAGATTCGAACGAATGCGCTTTGTCTCGTACCCGTCTATACGTCTACTTGGCATCTAACGTCTTAGAACGAAACATTTGAATACGCTTCCCCGTTTAATGGATAATGGAATCCCCGGAGGTGCGCCCATGAAGAAAGCCCTTTCGTTCTTTCTGCTGCTCTTTCCGCTCCTGGCCCTGTGCGCCCAGGAAGCCAGGGACCCGCTGCGCTACGAGATCTGGGTCAGCCTCGACCCGGCTCATAAAATGCTGAACGGCAGGGAGACCATCGCCTGGACCAACACGACAAAGGATACGGTTCCCGACATCTGGTTCCACCTCTACTGGAACGCCTTCAAGAATGAAAAGAGCGCCCTGATGGAGGAGGCCCTCAGGGCGGGGCGGAAGGCACCGACCACGGCGACGCCGACGTCCAGGACGGCGACTGGGGCTGGATTGACGTGGACCGGCTCCGCCTTGGGGACGGCACCGACCTGACCCGGGCGATGGAGTTCATGATACCCGACGAGCCCCGGCACGCCGGCGACCAGACGGTCATGCGCGTGAAGCTGCCCCGGCCGCTGGCGCCAGGGGAAACGATCGACATGGAGCTGACCTTCAAGGCCCGCATCCCGAAAACGATCCGCCGCTCCGGCTATTATCACAACGGCTACTTCATCGGCCAGTGGTTTCCCAAGCCCGGCGTCTACCAGGAGGGCAAGGGCTGGAACTGCCACCAGTATCATCTGAACAGCGAATATTTCGCCGACTTCGCCCATTTCCTCGTGCACGTCACCGTGCCCGGCGAATACGTGGTGGGCGCGGCGGGAAAAGAGACGTCCCGCACAAGCGACCCGCGCGCGAAGACCGTCACCCATACATTCGAACAGGACCGCATCCACGATTTCGCCTGGACCGCCGACCCCGATTACATCCGCATCGAGCGCAACTTCATCGCCGCCGCCGAAGTGAGCGCGGCGGAATACCGGGAGATCGCCGGCACCCTGCGGCTGCCCCTGGAACAAGTGAAGTTGTCCAACGTGAAAATGATCCTGCTGATCAACCCCGAGCACCTCGGCCAGGTCGAACGCCATTTCAAGGCCCTGCGCATGGCCTTGAAATATTACGGCCTCTGGTACGGCGCCTACCCGTACGACCAGGTCACCCTGGTCGATCCCCCCTTCCGCAGCGGCAGCGGCGGCATGGAATACCAGACCATATTCACGGCCGGCACCCAGGTCCTGCCCAGCCCGCAGGCGAACGACCCGGAGATGGTGATCGTCCACGAGTTCGGCCATGGTTACTGGTACGGCCTGTCGGCCAGCAACGAGTTCGAAGAGGCCTGGCTGGACGAGGGGATCAACACCTATTCCACCGGCAAGGTCCTGGCCAAGGCCTACGGCGCGGGCTCTTTTCCCCTGAACCTGGCCGGCTTCCCCCTGACCCGCTACAGCGGCTCCTTCAAGTATTCCGACCTGGAGCTGGACAGGGCGGCGGCCGTCCACGCCGTGACGTCGGACCCGGTGGTGGCCGACTCCTGGCGCTTCGCCTCCCCCATGAGCTACGCCATGAACGTCTACATGCGGGCCGCGACCTGCCTGCGCACCCTGGAGAACTTCATCGGCAAGGAGGCCATGCTGCGGGTCATGCGCGCCTTCCACACGCGCTTCCGTTTCCGCCACCCGACGACCCGCGATTTTATCGCCACGGCCGGCGAGATCAGCGGCCGCGACCTGAACTGGTTCTTCGACGAACTGTTCTTCGGGACAATGGAATGGGACTATGCGATCGACTCGGCGGTCTCGCGGGAATCCGCCACCCCCCGGGGCATATTCGACCGCCAGGGGAAGAAGGTCGAGGTCAAGGGCAAGGAGGCCCGCGATCTGGACAGGAAGGAGAAGAAAAAGCGTTTCAACACCCTGGTCCGGGTCTTGCGCCTGGGCGAGGCCCGGCCCGGCCCTGGAGTGATGCTCAAGGTCCTGACCGTCTTCGAGGACGGCAGCCGGAAGATCGAGAATTGGGACGGCCAGGGGCGCTGGGTGGAGTTCAGCTACGAGGGCGCCAGCAAGGTCAAGTACGCCCAGATCGATCCCGACACCGTCTTTCTCATCGACCGCGACCTGAGCAACAACAGCTACGTCGTCCGGGCCCGCAGCGCCGGGGCCATGCGCTGGTCGGGCAAGCTGCTGTTCTGGATCCAGAACCTGCTGCAGTTCGTCAGCGCCTTAAGCTGAAGGAGGGACCATGTCGATCTTCACTCTGTTCATCCGCGGCCTGGACCTGACTTTCCGCAAGCGCCGCCTCGCCGTCCGCGCCTGGCTGGTCAATTTCCTGTTTTCCCTCCCGGTCGTCGCCCCGCTGGCATACGTCATCTCCGGCCAGCTGGCCCATTCGCTCAGCGCCGGCCCCGTCCTGGCCAAGCTGGACGTCCACTGGCTGACCGACCTCAGCACCCGCTACTGGAGCGCCGCCCCGGCATTCCTGGCGCTGGTGCTGCTGGCCGCGCTCCTCTACCTGCTCCTGTCCGTCTTTCTCAACGGCGGCATCATCGGCTGCCTGAACCGCCCCGAGCCCCAAACGACCCTGGCCGACTTTTTTCACGACTGCGGCCTGCATTTCTGGCGCTTCTTCAGGCTGCTCCTCATCTCCATCCCGGCCTACCTCCTGGTCATGGGAGTGTTCTTCCAGTTGATCGTCGCCGCGCTGAAGGTCCTCGACCAGAGGGCGACCACCGAGTGGCCGGCGCTGATCGTCCGCAACGTGCGCATCCTGGCCATGGTCCTGCTGCTGGGCCTGGTGTCCATGTTCTTCGATTACGCCAAGATCGGTCTGGTCACCGGCGCCAGGAAAAAGGCGCTGCGCGAGACCGGACGGACGCTGGCGTTCGTCGGGCGGCGCTTCATCAAGGCCTGGGGGCTCTACTTGCTGTCCGGGCTGGTTTTTGTGCTGCTCACCCTGGCCTACCTGGAGATCGCCCGCGTCCTGCCCAAGAACCGCCCCCTGCTGGTCCTGCTTTTTTTCCTCTGGCAGCAGCTCTACGTTCTCGGCCGCCAGTTCAGCAAGGTGCTGTTCTTCGCGACCGAGCTCGAGCTCGCAAAACAAGAACGCAGTTCAAACTGAAGGTTCGATGTTCGAGGTTCGAAGTTCGATGTTAGAGGCAAAGAATCGATCTCGTGAAGAAAAAGATTGACTCATATATCTTCAGTATGCTCCTGGTCTTGCCTTTCAACGTCGAACATCGAACTTCGAACTTCGAACCTCATCCTTGACCTTTGGCCGCCCGCGTGCTACATTTGGGCCCTTGGAGGCCCAGGTGAAAAAACTCGCACCGCTGATCATCACAGGATGGATACTGATATTTTCCGCCGGTTTGGGAGGCGAAACCATGTTCATCGAGAAGGAGACCCAGGACGGCGTCCGCGAATACCTGCTGGCGAAGAACGGCGAAGCGCAGAAGCTGCGCATCGACCGCGGCGTGCAGCAGGCGGCCGTCTTCTGGAGCGCCGGCGACGGCGGCGCCGAGGAATTCGTCAAGTTCTGCAAGCTGAACTTCATCGCCGACCCCGACCGGCTGCAGACCCTGTTCAAGCGCATCGAGACCAACTTCGAAGTGCTGTACGGCCACCTGAACAAGGTCAGCCTGGACCTGAAGCGGCCGCTGCAGCTGGATTGGGGCGAGATCCTGCCCATCGACCAGCGCTTCGGGCAGTTCGATCCCGCCGCCCACGTCTGCGACGACATGTTCGACAGCAAGATCGCCTTCGAGATCCTGCTCAACTTCCCCACCTACAGCCTGGCCGAAAAGTCCGCGCTGGGACCGGAGTGGAGCCGGCGCGAATGGGCGTACGCCCGCTGCGGCGACCTCTTCCCCTCGCGGCTGCCGGCCCACGCCAGCCAGAATGTCGCCGCCGCCTTAAGCGAAGCCGAGACCTACATTTCCGAATACGACATTCCCATGGGAAGCCTGGTCGACGACCAGGGGAAAACCCTGTTTCCCGCCGACCTTAAACTGATCTGCCACTGGGGGCTGCGCGACCGGCTCAAGTCCCTTTACGCCGACAAGGGCGGGCTCGCCGCCCAGGAAATGATCTTTGAAGTGTTCAAGCGCGTCATCCAGCAGAGCATCCCCCAGCAGATGGTCAACCGCGGCGAATTTACCTGGAATCCTTTCAAAAACAGGGTTTACAAGGACGGCAAGGAGACGGCGTGGACCCCGGAGCCCAATACCCGCTACCTGCACCTGCTGAACATCTTCAAGGCCATGAAGGACACGGATGAATTCTATCCGGCGCTGCCCAACTACGCGCAGCGGAAGTTCACCGTGGAGCGGGAGCTGGAGGAGACGGCCGCCGCGGAGCTCTTGGAAGAAGTGCTGGGGTCGCCTGAGGTGAAGGGCGCCGCCGCGCTGATCAAGAAGCGCCTGGGCCGCGAGCTGAGGCCCTTCGACATATGGTACAACGGCTTCAAGCCCAGGGCGAGAATAAGCGAAGCGGAGCTCGACCGGCGCGTGGGCCAGAAATACGCCGACCTGAAGGCCTTCGAAAAAGACATGCGCGGCATCCTGCAGCAACTCGGCTTCACCGCCCGGGGCGCCGATTTCATCGCCAGCCGCGTCGCCGTCGACCCGGCCCGCGGCGCCGGGCACGCCTGGGGCGCCGTGCTGCGCTCCGAGAAGTCGCGCCTGCGCACCCACCTGGGCGCCGGCGGCATGGATTATGAGAGCTTCAACGTGGCCATGCACGAACTCGGCCACTGCGTCGAGCAGACCCTGTCGCTGCAGAAGGTCGACTCCTTCCTGCTGGCCGGCGTGCCCAACACGGCCATCAGCGAAGCCTTCGCCTTCATTTTCCAGAACCGCGACCTGGAGATCCTGGGGCTCAAGGGCGACGCGCGCTACGCCCGGCCGCTGAAGGCGCTGGACACGCTGTGGATGACCTACGAGATCGCCGGCGTCGCCCTGGTGGACATGAAGGTCTGGGACTGGCTCTACAAAAACCCGGCGGCGACCCCGGACGAGCTGCGCCGGGGGGTGATGGCCTGCGCCCGCGAGGTCTGGAACAAGTATTACGCCCCGGTCTTCGGCGTCCGCGACCAGGTCATCCTCGCCGCCTATTCGCACATGATCGACGCCGCCCTCTACCTGCCCGACTACCCGCTGGGCTACCTGGTCTCCTTCCAGCTGGAGAGCTACCTGAACGGGAAGAGCCTGGGAAGCGAGATGGAGCGCATGTGCCAGGCCGGGCGCATCATCCCGCAGCTGTGGATGACCAATGCCGTGGGCGAAGAGATCTCGGCCCGGCCGTTGCTCGCCGCCGCCGCCGAAGCGCTGAAGGTCATCAAGAAATAAATTCGCATAATGGGTAGGGGTGACCGGCCGGTCGCCCCAGAATCCAGGTAGGGACGCAAATTTGCGTTCCCTACCTGGGTAGATATCTTTTTTTCCTGAACTTTTTCCTAACCCGGAACATCTTCTCAAAAAATTGACCAGTAATTTGAGCCCGGGCTCGCCCGATTTTTCCGGGTGGAACTGCACGCCATATAGCGGGTGCTCCCGGTGGCGGATGGCTTCCACCCTGCCTGAGGCGTTGTGGGCCAGGACATGGAAATTGCCCTCCAGGGCGGGGTCGCGCACCACGATCTCCCCGTGGCTCTCGCGCATCCTGCAGACCGGCGGGAAAGCGGCGAACAGGGGGTCCGCCTTCTTCAAAAAGATCTCCTCGTCGCCCAGGTGCTTCTGGCCGTCTTTCTTCACCAGGCAGCCGAAGGCGCGGGCCAGCACCTGGTGGCCGTAGCAGATGCCGAGCAGCGGCCGGCGGCAGCTTTTCAGGAATTCGAGCAGGCCGGGCTCGGCTTCGTTGTCGCCGACCATTTTCTGCGAACCGGAAACGACGAGCGCGGAAAATCCCCCGGCGTCGGGAAAAACGTCACGGTCGCTCACGTCATGGACATCCAGCTCCAAGCCGGCGGCCGCGGCTCCCGCCTTCAGCCAGGAGTGGTAGCCCTCGATCTTTTCGTCCGCCTTCTCCCGGTAACAGTTGATCAACATGACTTTTTTTTTCATGGTCACCTGTGGCACTCTCCGCCATTATACAAAAAACGCCATGGTTTTACAAAAGCATTGATTTGCGGCCGCGAACCCCTTATCATCAGGAAGAAGACCGGAGGAGAACCGCCATGAAAACCATGATCGTGCTCGCGCTCGCCGCCGCGCTCGCCGTCCCGCCGGCGGCCGCGGATCGGATCCCCTGCCTGATCCAGACGACGGCCGGGGAGATACGCATCGAAGTCGATCGCGGGCGGGCCCCGGTCACCGCGGCGAATTTCCTGCGTTACGCGGATGCCGGGCTCTATGACGGCACGACGTTCTTTCGGGTGCTGACGCCGGGCAACCAACCCGATAACGCGGTCAGGATCGAGGTCATCCAGGGCGGCGACGTCGCCGAGGACAAGTGTTTTCCCGCCATCCCCAACGAGACCACGAAAGCCACGGGGATCCGGCACCTGGACGGAGTGATCTCCATGGCCCGCGCCGAGCCGGGCACCGCCACCTCCAGCTTCTTCATCTGCGTGAACGACCAGCCCGAGCTCGACTTCGCCGGCCGGCGCAACCCCGACGGCCAGGGCTTCGCCGCCTTCGGCCGGGTGACCGCCGGCATGGCGACGGTCAAAAAGATCCAGGCCATGGAAACGGAAGGCCAATACCTGAAAAACCCGGTGCGTATCATTTCCATCCGTCGGTTGAACCCGTGATCCGTGGATTTTGCTTCGTCAGCCCGACTTCAATCCTGATCTGAAATTTTTATTTTTGCCTCTTTTCTTTTGACTTTCCTTCGCCAGGGTGTCCCAAAATGAGACGGTCGGCTCATTGAATAAAAAGCCCTTCTGACCGCGTTTTCGGGTCGACTGGCCGCAAATGTCCCAAAATGGGACGCCGACGATCGCGGGCAAAGCCATCGCATCGGCCCGACAGGCAATGATCTTCGCTGTTTGTGTCCCAAAATGGGACACCCGCGGCGCGTCCAGCCTGCGAAAGGCGGCGGCATTCTTCCGTAAATCCTTTCCCAGCAACGATTTGCGCGGAATTCCGCATCTGGCATGCGATTTGCTGTCAGATCGTCATTATGAGAAGAGAGGAGTGCGCATGGCCAACCTGAACATCGTCGAAGACATCTACCGCTTCGTGCTGCAGTTGCCCGACGAGCGGATCGCCGAGTTGAACATCAAGATGCTGGCCGACCGTTTCGCGGTCAGCCGCTGCCACCTTTCGCGCCGTTTCCACGACGAGCGCGGCATGACCCTGGTCACGTTCATCCAGCGCCGGAAATTGCTGCTGGCCGAGCATTTGCTGCTCAACGAGCCCGACCTGAGCGTGAAGGGGCTCGCCTCCCGGCTGGGCTATGCCGACTACCAGTATTTCATCCTGCGCTTCCGGGAGCAATGGGGGGAATCCCCCGGCCGCTACCGCAAGATGTTCCCCGCCTGCGAGAATTGATCGGCCGCCGCGGCAGCACCCTGCCGACGCCGGCGAGCGCGCTGGACTTTCCGCCGCCGATCCGCTATCCTGCCCAATGCCGGGAAGGAGGCGGATGAAAATGAAGCGATCATTGGCGGCCATTTTGGCGATCTTGCTCGCGGCGGTAACGTTGCACGCCGATGAAGCGGAGCTTTTGCGCAAGGCGGGACAGCTCAGCCTGCAGAAAAAGTATGCCGCGGCTCTGGAACTGCTCGACGACGGCCTGAGGCGGTCCGGAGAAACGGAAGGGCTGCTGGCCGCCAAATTTCAAGTCCTCCTGGACCTGGGGAGGCCCAAGGACGCCCTGCCGGTCGCCATCCGCCGCGTGGAAAAGGCGGAGCGCAAATCCCCCTGGCACTGCATCGCCGTCATGGATATCTGCCTGAAGCTGGGCGACATGGACGGGGCGTTCGCCTGGCTGGACCGCGCCGTGGAGCGCGGCCTCCTCGATTACGGCGAGCTGGGGGAGAGGAGTACGCCGCGCTGAGAAAGGATCCCCGCTACCCGCCCATCGTCCGCTCCATCCAGGAGCGGATCGGCATCGGCCGCAAGGCCAAGGATTTCACGGTCACCCTGCTTTCCGGGGAAAAGGCCAGCCTGTCCGGGCAGAAAAGCAAGGTCGTGCTGATCGATTTCTGGGCCACCTGGTGCCCGCCCTGCCGCGAGGGAATCGTCCACCTGAAGGAGTATTACGGGAAATTCAAGGGCCGCGGCTTCGAGATCATCGGCATCAGCCTCGACTCCGACCGCGCCAAGGTGGACGCCTACCTGGCCGCGGAGAAGCTGAAATGGCGGATCGCCTTCTCGGGCAAGGCCTGGTACGACGACATCGCCAAGCTCTACAGCGTCAACCTCATCCCCGCCTACTTCCTGGTCGACCGCCGCGGCGTGCTGCGCGATTTCGGCGTCCACCTGCGCGACAAGGAGAACATGAGGCGCGCCATCGAGAAGCTGCTGGCGGAAAAGTGAAGCGCCGGCCGGGAGCTTCCCGCCGGCTTCACCTCATGATCCCGGGATAATAGTTCCTCGCCTCCCTGGACATGCCCGCGAGCTCGCCTATCAAAGTCGACCGCTTTTCTGCCGCTAAACCGGCCAAGCGCCTTGTCTGGAAACGGCCCTGGAAGCCGTTGGTCAACATCCCGGCAATCATTCCCAAAGGCATGTATTGCAACATCGATCTCACCGGCTCCTCCGCCTTGAAGATCACCCCGCCGGCAAAACCGACCCCGATGCCGGCCAGCAGCCCGATGCCGATGCCGCCCAGGACATCGGTCCTGCGGCGCAGGCCAAGCCGCAGCATGTCGCCCGCGTTCACCTGGCAGCCGTGCTGGCTGAACTCGTCGAACAGCAAAAGAGTCTCGCCGCTGACCTTCAGCAACTCTCCCTCGATCGTGCTGCCGTCGGTCTTCTCGATGCGCAGCCATTCGCCGTGCTTCTCCCGGCCGTCAATGCGGATGAGACCAACAGCAGCGACAAGATCATCCACGCGACCGCGGCCTTGCGGATACGTTTCGCCATTCCCCCCTCCTTCGTGAAGCGGTTCCAATGGCTGGAACACTCCCGCCCGGGAGAAAGGACACTTATTTTTTGCAGTGGTCAGCAGTACTGATCTCGCGGAATTCCGCCCGCGGGCCCAGCTCGGCGGCGGCGAACCGATCCGCTTTCAGCGGTAGCGGATGGCGATGGCGACGATGCCGCGGTCGCGGTACCCGGTCCGATAACCGCCGCGGCCGGGGTAGGAACGGTACTGGCCGGGCCAGGTCCCCTCGCGGTACAGGGTGTCCACCTCGATGACCAGCGCGTCGGCGCCGATGCGGGCGCCCTTGTTGCGCAGCCGCCATTCGACCTCGTAGCGGCTGGCGCGGAGCGACGGCTCATAGCGGATCTCGGCGAAGGCGACGTGCGGGCGCTGCGGCTCGCCGCGCAGCAAGTCGACCGCCTCCGGCCGCGTGCGCGGGAAGTCCGGGGCGCCGCGGAAATAATGGACGCGCAGCGCCGGTGAACAGGCCGCCATGAACGCCGCCAGGACGAAAAGCAAAACCAACTTTTTTTTCATCTTTCCTCCCCTTTCATGAAAAATATCCCCTCAGCGCTCGATCCCGGCCAGGCCGAGCAGGAACGCGTATTCAAAGGCGGTCTGGCGCAGGCGCTCGAAGCGGCCCGAGGCGCCGCCATGGCCGGCCTCCATGTTCGTGCGCAGCAGCAGGACGTTGCCGTCGGTCTTGCGGGCCCGCAGCCGCGCCACCCACTTGGCGGGCTCGAAATACTGCACCTGCGAGTCGTGCAGCCCGGTGGTCACCAGCAGCGCCGGGTAGTCCTTGGCCCGCACGTTGTCGTAGGGGGAATAGGTGAGCATGTATTCGTAGCAATCGGCGCGGTTGGGATCGCCCCACTCGTCGTATTCGCTGGTGGTCAGGGGGATGGAGGGGTCGAGCATGGTGGTGACCACGTCGACGAAGGGGACGGCGGCGATGATGCCGCGGAACAGGTCGGGGCGCAGGTTCGCCACCGCGCCCATCAGCAGGCCGCCGGCGCTGCCGCCCGAGGCGAACAGCGTCGCCGGCGACGCGTAGCCGTGGCGGACCAGGTATTCGCCGCAGGAGATGAAGTCGGTGAAGGTGTTCATCTTCTTGAACAGCTTGCCGTCGTCGTACCATTGGCGACCCAGCTCCTCACCGCCCCGGACGTGGGCGATGGCGTAGATGAAGCCGCGGTCGAGCAGGCTGAGGCGGACCGAGTTGAAGGTCGGGTCGTGGATGCCCCGTACGAGCCGTAGCCGTAGAGGAGCAGCGGCGTCTTGGCGCTCCGCGGCGTGTCCCGGCGGTAGACCAGGGAGATGGGCACCAGGGTGCCGTCATAGCCGGGGGCGAGGAGCCTCTCGGTCTTGTACAGCTCCGGCCGGTAGCCGCCCAGCACCTCCTGGCGCTTGAGCAACTTGCGCTCCCGGGTCTTCATGTTGAATTCATAGACCGAGGCGGGGGTGACGAGCGAGGTGTAGGTGAAGCGCATCAGGTCCGTCGCGGGCTCGCCGGTGAACGCCGGGTAGGCCAAGTAGGCTTGCTCGGGAAAATCGAGATAATAGCCCTCTTTTTCCCCCCAGGGCACGACCTGGATCTGCGTCAGCCCGGCGCGGCGCTCGCTCAGGACCAGGTGGCCGTCGAAAAGCTCGAAGTCCTGCAGGAGCACGTCGGGGCGATGGGCGATGAGCTCGGTCCAGGACGCCCTGCCGGTCTTCCCGGGCTCGGCCTGCATGAGCTTGAAATTGACCGCGCCGTCGTTGGTCAGGACGTAGAAACGGCCGTTCAGGTGGTCGATGCTGTATTCCAGGCCGCGGACGCGCTCCTGGAACAACTGGAATTCCCCGGCGGGCAGGGACGCATCCAGCACGCGGTATTCGTCGCTTAAGGTGCTGCGGCTGGCCAGGATCAGGTACTGGCGCGAGCGGCTCAGGCTGACGCCCACTTCGAACGTTTCGTCCTTTTCCTCGAAGGCGGCGGCGTCGCCGGCGGCGGGCGTGCCCAGGGCGTGGCGACACACCTTGAAGGAGCGCAGGGTCTCCGGGTCGATGCGCGTGTAGAAGACCGTGCGGCTGTCATTGGCCCAGGCCATCCCGCCCGAGGTCATCTGGATCTCTTCGGCGTATTCCCTGCCAGTCTTCAGGCTGCGGAAGCGGATGCGGTACTGGCGGCGCGAGACGGTGTCCACGCTGTAGGCCAGGGTGGCGTTGTCCGGGCTGACGGCGAACGAGCCGATGTTGAAATATTTTTCGCCGGCGGCCATGCGGTTGCCGTCCAGCATGACCTGCTCGCCGCCCCGCAGTGACTTTTTCTTGCGGCAGTAGACCGGGTAGTCCTTCCCTTTTTCGAAGCGGGTGTAGTACCAGTAACCGTTCTGGAAATAGGGCACCGACATGTCGGTCTGCTGCACGCGGCCGACCATCTCCCGGTAGAGCGCCTCGCGCAAGGCCGACGCGGGCTTCATCACGGCGTCGGTGTAGGCGTTCTCGGCCTGCAGGTAGGCGATGACCTCGGGGTTCTCCCTCTGGTTCAGCCAATAGTATTCATCGACGCGGGTATGGCCATGCATCACCAGTTCCTTGGCGACCTTTTTTGCCGTCGGCGGCTGCGGCGGGGCTTGCTCCGCGCTCCAGTTGGGCAGAGAGAGAAAAAGCAACAGGCAGGCGGCCAGCAGAACGGCAGGGAATATTTTTTTTCTCATGAACGCTCCTTTTGGGTCCAGCCCGATTATACAGAAATAAAAAAAACAAGGCAAAGCACCCCGACGCCCTTTTATCAACTTACATGAGCACGTTTGTGGGCGTCGGGACGTGACCGGCCGCCGGCTCCCTTGTATCATCTTACATGAGCACATATTGGGGCGCCGCGACGTGACCAGTCCCGGCACCTTTTATCAGCTTGCACGAGCGCGTTTGAGGATGCCGGGACGTGACCGGTCCCCGGCACCTTGTTTCATCTTACACAAGCTCATATTGGGCACTGGGACCGATCCCGCCGCCGCTTCCCCTTGACTTCGAAAAATTGAACTATTTTAACGAAATTGCTACAATCCGGCCATGGCAGACGAACCGGGATTCTTCGTCAGGGACTACTGGGCCGCGGACTACCCCCATGTCGCCGATATCTGGGAGCGCACCGGCATCAGCACCCCGGGGCGGGGCGACACCGCCGAGGTGATCGAGAACACGCTGCGCCGCAACGGCCGCCTGCTGGTGCTGGTCGACAAGGCCAGCGACCTGGTGGTGGGCACCGCCTGGCTGACCAACGACGGCCGGCGCCTCCACCTGCACCACTTCGCCATCGACCCGAAATTCCAGGGCGGGGGATTCTCCAAGCCGCTGCTGCGCGAAGCGCTGAAGATCGCCAAAGAGATCGGCCTGCAGGTCAAGCTCGAGGTGCACCGCGACAACGATCGGGCCATCCACTTTTACGAGAAGGCCGGCTTCAAGCGCCTGGGCGACTACGACGTCATGATCATCCGCGACCTTTCCGAGATCAGGGAATAGGATCGGAGCTGCGCGGGCTGGCGGAAAAGGAGAAAAAAATGATGCAACAATCAAGAAGAGAGACCCTGAAGCAATTGCAGAAGATCTTCCTCTTTGTCTTCAGCATCGGCTGGCTGGTTCCCCTGTATTGGTCATTCTTTTCGCTTTTCGAATGGTTGAATACGGATGTTTCCACGGCAATTTACAAAAAACCTCTTCAATTCGGAAGCTACTACGCCTTTTACCACGCAAGATCACTTTTTTTCGTCGCTTTTTTCTGGCTGTGCCTGGTGGTCATTTACTGGGATCTCAAGCTGATCTTCAAAAAAAAAATATAACTGGCGACCAGAAATAATCTTCCAGGCATTTCCTTTGCGCATCGCCATTTACCACATTTACTTATTGAATCAAACTTAGATTTTTCATCCTGAAATCGGGTATAATGCAGCGCAATGGAAGTCAGTGCCTATAACGAAACGTTCGCCCTGCCGGCCGCCGGGCGACCGCTCCCCGCTGGAGAGGCTGTGGGAGTTGCTCGACGAGATGATGGAGGTCGCGGGGCGCCACGCGGAGAAGCTCGGAGTGGGCGTGCGCGACCTGCACGCCAAGGGGCTGACCTGGGTGCTGGCGCGCATGCACGTCGAGATCGCGAACATCCCGGCGGCGGGCGCGACCGTGCGCATCGCCACCTGGCCCTCGGGCCGGCACCGCCTGTTCGCCGTGCGCGAATTCAAGCTGAGCGACGCGATGGGCGGCGAGGTCCTGCGCGCCACCAGCGCCTGGGCGCTGATGAACATGGAGACGCGGCGGCCGTCGCGCCTCGACCCGCACCTGCCCGTGTTCACCCGCCACCCCGAGCGCATGGTGGCCGACGATTTCGCCCCCCTGCCGCCCGTGGAACAGACCGGCAGCGCTGCCCGTTTCCGCGCCGTGGCCGAGGACATCGACATCAACGACCACGTCAACAACACGGTCTACCTGGACTGGGCGCTGCGCGCCGTCCCGGAAGGCGCGCGCGGAAAAAAGCCCCTCAGCCTGGAAGTCGCCTTCCTGGGGGAAGCCCGCCTGGGCGACGAGGTCCTCTGTTGGAGCGCAAGCGCGGACCTGGAGGGCACGACCGTGGGGACGACAGTCCGTCAGAGCCTGCGCGAAGCGGGCGGCGGCCGCGAACTGACGCGATTGCGTTGGCGCTTTTAACAAAAAGACTTATAATCACTCTACAAGACAGACAAGGAGGGACACATGGGGATCGTCAAGGAATTCAAGAGCTTCGCCATGCGCGGCAACGTCATGGACATGGCCGTGGGCATCGTCATCGGCGTCGCCTTCGGCAAGATCGTCACCTCGCTGGTCAACGACGTCATCATGCCCCCCATCGGCCTGCTCATGGGCGGCGTCGATTTTTCGCACCTGGCCGTCACCCTGAAGGCCGCTGTGGGGGGCGAGCCGGCGGTGGCGCTGAGGTACGGCATGCTGATCAACACCATCATCGATTTCCTGATCGTGGTCTTCGCCATCTTCCTGGTGGTCAAGGGGATGAACGCCTTGAAACGCAAGAAAGAGGAGGCGCCGCCGCCCCCGCCACCGGTGCAGGAAATGCTGCTGCGCGACATCAGGGACATCTTGAGAAGCAAGGGAGAGAAGATTCTTTAGTAAGTAGTGATTAGTGATTAGTGATTAGTGATTAGAAAAGAAAAAACAAAGAAAATTTCTTTCTAGTTTAATCGGTCTTAGTCTAATCAAGAATTATGAACTTGATAATTGTTGATTATTGATCGAAATAAAAATGCCTTGATCGTTTCTTAACCAATCACTGATCACTAATTACCAATTACTAATTTTGCTTCTTCCAACAAATCACTAATCACTAATTACTAATCACGAAGTTAATAGGCACGGCGATGTCCGAGTCCCGCCAGACCTCGGGCTGCTCGCGGCCCTGGTCGTCGACGGCGTCGGGACCGACGCTGTACAGCACCCCCCGCTCCCGGCTGAAGCGATATGGCGCGCCGCTGAACGGGTCGGGTTCCGCGGCGGCCAGCAGGGCGCGCAGCGCCCCCTCCCCCAGTTTCTGCTCCGGGGCGGCGGCGAGCCGCGCCGCCGCGAGCAGGCGCACCAGCTCATAGCGCGCCCGCAGCTCATGGCTGCGATAGACATAGTGCTGGAGGACCGGCCAGTCATAGGGGACCGCGGAGGCGACCATCATTTTCCCCAGCGGGTTGCGCAGCCACCAGAACGGGGCGGCGGGAGCACCGGGTGAGCGCCACCGCCGCGGCCGTGCCGAGCGCCATTTCCAGGGCGGTGACTCCTCCAGGTCGCCGACCCCCTGCCAGTACGCCCGCAGCATGGCCACCGTATCGTTTTCCTTGAGAAAAAAAGCGGCCAGGGCGTGGACGGCGCCGAACAGGCGCGGCCCGGATATGGCGACGAACCTTTCCAGGGCGAAAAAAGCGGCGGGGCGGCGAAAAAAATCCTTGAGCAGGAAGGGGTCCACGATCCCGTCCTTCTTGACGCGCTCGATGGCGGCGGCGAAACCGACCTGGTTGAAGTTCCGCACCATGGCCGTGCCGAAGTCGGCGGCGCGCCGCGCGGGCAGGTTCGCCGCTGCCAGCCGCGCCACCGTTTCCGGGCAATCCGGTCGGTTGAGCAGCGAGGCCAGCGAGCGCAGCGACAGCTCGACCATGGCCTTGCCCAGGGAGTTCGCCGGGAGGGTGCGGCCGCTGCCGATCAGCCTGAACCCGGCGGACATGGCCGTCAGGAGGTCGCCCGCCGCCGCCGGCCATTGCCCGTCCAGGGCGGCGATGGCCCTCATGGCGGTATAGAGCCTGGCCGTGTAAGTGACCAGGAGCAGGCTGCGCGCCGGGGGCTCCCAGCCCGGCGGAGTGAAGTCCGCCAGCTCCGGCGCCCGCAGGATCCGGTCATAACGCCGCAGCGGCACGGCGAACCGCTTTCGCCGTTCCGCGACCGCAGCGCGGCGGGAGGCGAAATAGGCGCAGATGTCTTCCCCCGGCTGCTGCGGGAAATACATCGTCGCCCCTTGCCAGTGCAGGCGATAGCCGGAGTTCAACCGTCCCAGCCACTGGCCGTAGCGCGAGCGGAAAAGATAATTCCTGGCATGGGCGGCGAACAGCTCCAGCAGCTGGCCGCGGTACGCCGGCGCCAGGGGGTCGGTCTCCGGTGAGTTCGGCAAAACCCCAGATCATGAAAAAGCCGTTGCCAGGCTCCAGGTGCGCCGCCAGCGCCGGCGGCGCCGGAGCCGGCGCCTGGGGCGCGGGTCGGGAATCGAACAGGTTCAACCCGAAAAAAAACAGGAAGAACAGCGCCAGCGCCGCCAGGAACAAGGTGAAAAATCGTTTCATCGCCCCGCCGCCGGCTCTTTAATGGCCGTCCCCGCTCCCGCGATCGAGCAGGATCTCCTTCAATTGCAGCAGGTTCTTCACCGCCGCCCCCTTGTAGTGATTGTTGCCCGAGACGAACACTTTTTTTGCCTGTTCCTTCAGGCGGGCCACCACCTCGCCCAGGCGGCCCAGCTCGGCGGCTGAATAGGAATAGTCGTAGCGGGCGTCGCGCCCCTGGCCGGAGAACCACTCTTGGTAGTTGCGGCCGTGCAGCCTCAGGTAAGCCGTGTCGCGGGCGGTGACCAGCGCCGTCAGGGGCAGCGACTGGGATATTTGCGGCTGGTCGATGTTGGTCCAGATCAGCCCGTTCTCCTTGAAGAACGCCAGCACGTCGTCCTCGAGCCAGCTCTGGTGGCGGAACTCCACCGCCAGCGGCCAGTCGCGGAATTGGCCGGCCAGCTCGCCCAGGTAAGAAAGCGCGGCGGGGTCGCGCTTGAACGAATAGGGAAACTGCGCCAGCAGCCCGGACAGCTTGCCCGCCACCGCCAGCGGCCGCAGGCAGTCCCGGAATCCGTCGAGCATGGGCTTTTCCAGCCGGCGCTCGTGGGTGAACGACTGGTGCAGCTTGAGCCAGAACCGGAAAGCGGGGAAAGCGGCGGTCTTGTCCGCCCACCCTTGCGTCAGCTTCAGGGAGGGCACGCGGTAAAAGCTGGTGTTGACCTCGACGAATTCGAACCGGCCGGCGAGGAAAGCCAGCGGATCGAAGCGGGGCGGCGGCGGCTCGGGGTAGACCGTGCCCCGCCAGTCGGCATAGCTCCAGCCGGCAGGACCGAAAAAAAGCCCCTCAGGGTTTGACATCCAGGATGTCACGCACCTTGGCCAGCAGCTCCCTGACCTGGTAGGGCTTTTGGATGAAGCCCTTGACGCCCAGGGCGAGGATCTCGTTCACTTTCTCGTTCTGGCTGTAGCCGGTGGAAAAAAGCACGCGCACGTCCGGGTCGATCTTTTTCAGTTCCAGGAACGCTTCGCGGCCGCCCTGCCGGGGCATGATCATATCCAGGATCACCAGGTCGATCTCCCGCGGCTGCTTGGCGAAAAGGAGCGACCCCTTCCTCGCCGTCGGCCGCCAGCCGCACCCGGTAGCCGTAGCTGCCCAGGATATCGGCCGCCACCTGGCGGATGGCCTCTTCGTCGTCGATGACCAGGATCGTCTCATGGCCGCCGGCCATCACCGTTTCGGACACGCTTTCCGGCACCTCCGGCTTGCCGCTCAGCGGCAGGTACACCTTGAAGGTGGAGCCTTCGCCGGCTTCGCTGTAGACGTTGACGAAGCCACCGTGGTTCTTCACCACCCCGTAGACCATGGACAGGCCCAGCCCGGTGCCCTTGCCCTTCTCCTTGGTGGTGAAGAACGGCTCGAAGATGCGCTGGCGGACCCCCTCGTCCATGCCCACCCCGGTATCGCTGACCGACAGCACCGCGAACCACCCGGGCTTGGCGTCGGGCTGGTGGCGGGCGTCGCTCTCGCTCAGGCGGGCCACCGTCGACTGGATGGTCAGGCGGCCGCCGTCGGGCATGGCGTCGCGGGCGTTGACGCAGAGGTTCATCAGCACCTGCTGGATCTGGCCGACGTCGATCTCGACCGTGGGCAGGCTGTCGTTGAGGCTCGTCTCGATGGCGATGGACTTGTCCAGCGTGCCGGCGAGGATGCGCAGCGATTCCGAGATGACGCTGTTCAGGCTGGAAGGGCGGATGTCGTACTTGCCGCCGCGGGCGAAAGCCAGCAATTGGGCGGTCAGCTCGGCGGCGCGGCTGGCGCTTTTTTCGATCGTGTCCACCGGGCGGAAAAAGGGATGGTCGTGGCTGATGTTGGTTTTCATCCAGGAGGCGTAGCCCAGGATGCCGCCCAGAATGTTGTTGAAATCGTGGGCGATGCCGCCGGCCAGCAAGCCGATGGATTCCATTTTCTGCGCCTGGATGAAGCGTTCTTCCAGCAGTTTGCGCTCGCTGATGTCGCGCACGTACTCGATCACCCCGCTCACGGCGCCGTTCTGGTCGCACAGCGGGAACGTGTGCAGCTCCACCCAGCCGCGCTGGCCGCTGCCGCCGACCAGCGGCACCACGTCCACCTGCGGCGTGCGTTCGCGCAAGGAGCGCAGGGTGGGGCAGACGCGGCAGGGCTTCTTGCGCCCGTGGTAGGCCTGGAAGCACTTTTTTCCGGCCAGCGGCACCTGGTGGGCGTACAACTTTTCCATGGCCTGGTTGACCTGCATGATGTTCAGGTCGCGATCGAGGACGCTGATCCCGTCCTGGATGCCGTTGAAGACCGCCGCCAGGAAGCGCTGGCTTTCCTTGAGCTCGTTTTCCGCCTGTTTGCGCCACAGGGCGTCGGCGATGTGCTGGGAAACGAAGATCAGCAGTTCGCGGTCCCTCTCGGAATAATGAAAATCCTCCTGGTAGCTCTGGATCACCAGGACGCCGAAGGTGCGCTCGCCCCGCTTCAACGGCACGCCCAGCCATTCGCTGGACGGGGAGCCGATCAATTCGATCAAACCGTCGGCGGCCATCTGCTCGACCTGCTGGTCGGAGGCCAGCAGGGGCTGCCCGGTCCGCAGGACGTACTCGGTCAAGCCGCGGCCCAATTCCTTGGGCAGGGGCGGGGCGTCGAACTCATCGGCGAAATAGGGGAAACGGAGAACCCTCCCCCGGGAATCGACCAGGGCGATATAAAAATTGCGGGCATAGAGCAGGCTGGAGATGATGCCGTGGATCGCCGCGTAGAGGGCGTTCATGTCCTCGGCCTGGCTGGCTTTCTCCGAGACCTGGAAAAGGGCCGACTGCAGGATCTCCGACTGGCGGTGCTCGTCGATCTCCGCTTCCAGCTGGCTGTTGGCCAGCTCCAGCGCCAGGGTGCGCTCGCTGACCAGGTCTTCCAGCTGGTCACGGTAGCGGCCCAGCTCCTCTTCCACCTGGCGCTGTTCCGCGCTGCGGGCCGGGCGCGCCTTTTCCGCGCGGGGGTCGGCGCCCTTTTTCGCATGCCGGGCGGCGCCGCTTTTTTTGGCAGCCGGTTTTTTCATGAAACCTCGCTATAGGGTTTTCGCCATTATAGGAAAAAAACGGCGCAAATGCAAAAGCAATGAAAATCGTCGGGCGGCACACGATCGCCGGGCCCGTTCGCGCCGGCGTTCGCTCACGCGGCCTCGCCTTTACGGCACGGGCCGATTGTGCTACAAATCGAGTAACGGAATTCCCGAGGAGGAAACATGGTCGTCAAAACCTATACCGATGTCCAGGCCGAGAAGGTCACCATGGCGGGCGCCAAGGACGTCACCATCCGCTGGCTCCTGGGCCAGGGCTCGGCGGCCCCGAATTTTTACCTGCGCCTGTTCGAAGTCCAGCCCGGGGGGCACTCGCCCTACCATACCCATCCCGGCGAGCACGAGATATTCATTCTCGAGGGCCGGGGGCGGATCAACGCCAAAGGCGGCTCCCACCCGCTGGCGGCGGGCACCTTCGCCCTGGTGGAGCCCAACGAGGAGCACCAGTTCGAAAACAACGGCAGCGGGGTGCTGAAGTTCCTTTGCCTGGTGCCGAAAGAGTAGTCACTCCCCGGGGAAGCCGATACCCGCTTAAGGCTGCTTTCCCGGGGAAGGCGGCTTGCGGCCCGCCAGCCCCCCAAGGGGACGGCGACCTAACGGTACGCCAGCCGCCTTATTCGATCTTCTCGACCACGATGGTCATGCTGGCCGCCAGGGCGGCGATGGCCCCGACAGCGGCGAGCACGGGCAGGAAAGCGGCGCCCACCACGCCCAGGGTCAGCGGGATCTCGATCAGGGTCTTGCCCTCTTCGTTTTTCAAGATGATGCGCCGGATATTGCCCTCGTGGATCAGCTCCTTTATCTTGCCGACGACCTTGCTGCCGTCCAGCCGGAACTCCTCGCGCGGCCCTTGTTTTTTCTCTTCTTCCATGTGCTCCTCCTGATACCCATGTAACGGATAACGATCCCCAATAGTTTTCATTCGGCCTAGGGATCGAGCTTCTCAAGGGAAGAGTAGGGAAAATCAAAGGGAAAGGCAGAGGGAAGGCAAAGCAAAAAAGTGCTTGTCAGTGCTTTTCCTACTCTCTCTTCCCTCATTCTTCCCTCTCTTCCCTATCGTCTCCAGTGCCTTAGGGCCTTATTCAATTGACTTATGGGCCGAAATGAGCGACAATAGCCCTGCAAACCAAACCGGAGCCCATACCATGTCGGAAAAAAAAATGGACTGGAAAGACACTCTTAACCTGCCGCGCACCGACTTTCCCATGAAAGCCCAGCTCAGCCAGAAAGAGCCCGAGACCCTGAAAAAATGGCAGGCGGCCGGCATTTATGAAAGGATCCTGGAAAACAGGGCCCAGCAGGAACCCTACATCCTGCACGACGGCCCCCCGTACGCCAACGGCAACATCCACCTGGGCACGGCGCTGAACAAGATCCTCAAGGATTTCGTGGTCAAGAGCAAGTCCATGGAGGGATTCTACAGCCCCTACGTCCCCGGCTGGGACTGCCACGGCCTACCCATCGAGCACAAGGTGGACCAGAAGCTGGGCTCGCGCAAGAAGGACATGAGCCAGCTCCAGGTGCGCGAGGAATGCCGGCGCTACGCCGAAAAATTCCTCGACCTGCAGCGGGCCGACTTCAAGCGCCTGGGGATCTTCGGCGACTGGGACCGCCCCTACACCACCCTCGACCCCTCCTACGAGGCGACGGTGATCCGCTTCTTCAACTCGTTCGTCCGCAAGGGCAACGTCTACCGCAAAAAGCGCCCGGTCTACTGGTGCCTCTCCTGCCGGACGGCGCTGGCCGAAGCCGAGGTCGAATACCACGACCACGCGTCGCCGTCGATCACGGTGAAGTTCCCCTTGCGCGAGCTGCCGCCTTTCTTGAAAGCCTACCCGGCCGCCCGGTGTCGGTCCTGATCTGGACCACCACCCCCTGGACCATACCGGCGAACCTGGCCATCGCCCTGCACCCGGACTTCGATTACGCCCTGTTCGAAATGAAGGGCGAGCTGTATATCGCCGCCTCCGCCCTGCTGCCCGCCATCGCCGCCCTGAACGGCGACACGTTCAGCAAGCTGCTGGAATTCAAGGGCCGGGAGCTGGACGGGTTCAAGGCCCGCCACCCGCTCTTCGACCGCGACGCGCTGCTGATCAACACCGACTACGTCCTGCTCGACCAGGGCACCGGCTGCGTGCATACCGCGCCCGGCCACGGCGAGGACGACTATCACGCCGGGGTGGCGCACGGGCTCGACGTCTATTCGCCGGTCGACGCCGGCGGGCGCTTCGACGAGACCGTCGGCCCCTACCAGGGGCTGCAGGTGTTCCAGGCCAACGAACGGATCGTGGAGGACCTGCGGCAAAACGGCTGCCTGCTGCACGCGAGCACCATCAGCCACTCCTACCCCCATTGCTGGCGCTGCAAGAAGCCGGTCATCTACCGCGCCACGGCGCAATGGTTCATCGCCATGGACCACGCGGGCCTGCGCGCCGACGCCCTCGCCGCCGTCCATGGCGTCCAATGGCTGCCGCCCTGGGGAGAGGAGCGCATCGCCAGCATGATCGAGAACCGCCCCGACTGGTGCATCTCGCGCCAGCGCGACTGGGGCGTGCCCCTGCCCGCCTTCTTCTGCAAGGAATGCGGCGAGCCGCTGCTCGACCCGGCGGCCATCGCCAACGTGGAAAAGGCCTTCGCCGCGCGAAGGGTCCAACTCCTGGTACGCCAGGGAGGCATCGTCCTTCATCCCCGAGGGCACCGCCTGCGGCCACTGCCGCGGCAAGGAGTTCGAAAAGGGCAAGGACATCCTCGACGTCTGGTTCGAGTCGGGTTCGTCGCAGGGCATCCTGCAGAGCCGCGCCGGCCACCGCTGGCCGGCCGACATGTACCTGGAAGGCGGCGACCAGTACCGCGGCTGGTTCCATTCCTCGCTGCTGGTGGGCGTCAGCGCCCTGGGCGGCTCCCCCTACCGCGCCGTCATCACCCACGGCTGGGTGCTCGACGCCGAAGGCAAGACCATGCACAAGTCGCTGGGCAACGCCATCGAGCCGCAGGACATCATCAAGGACCGGGGCGCCGAGATCCTGCGCCTCTGGTCGGCGATGGTCAACTACCAGGAGGATGTCCGCCTGAGCGAGGAGATGCTCCTGCGCCTGAGCGAAAGCTACCGCAAGATCCGCAACACCTGGCGCTTCATGCTCGGCGTGCTCGAGGGCTTCTCGCCCGGCGCCCCGGACGCCGCTCCCCGGTTCAGCGAAAGCGACCTCTACATCCTCCAGCGCCTGCAGGAGGTGAAGGCCAGGGTGCTCCAGGCCTACCGGGACTTCGAGTACCACGCGATCTTCCACGCCATGTTCAATTTCTTCAGCGGCGACCTGAGCTCTTTCTACCTGAATTTCCAGAAGGACAACCTCTACTGCAACCGCCGCGACGACCCGCAGCGCCGCGCCAGCCAGCAGGCCGTATTCATCCTGCTGCGCGAGACCCTGCTGCTCATGGCCCCGATCCTCTCCTTCACCTGCGAGGAAGCCTGGGGTTTTCTCCCCGACTATCCGGGCAAGGCCGCCTTCATCCACCTGGAACGCTTTCCGGGGGTCGACGAAAAATATCCGCCAGGCGGTGGACGCGCAGCGCTGGGAGAAGATCATCGCCCTGCGCGACCGCATCCTGAAGGAGATCGAGACGGCCCGCGCCGCCAAGCGCATCGGCGATTCCCTGGAAGCCGACGTCGAGATCACCGCCGGCGGCGACGACGAGAAGCTGCTGCGCCAGGACGGGGAATTGTTCAAATCCATCCTGGTCATCGCCGCCCTGAACGTGCGCCCGGGAAAAGTGGAGAAGATCACGGTGAGCAAGGCGACGGGGCGGAAATGCCCGCGCTGCTGGAACCGGGTGGCCGAAACGCCGGTCGACCCCGTCAACCCCGAGCTCTGTCCGCGCTGCGCCGCCGTCGTAAAGGAGTGACCCCGTGCACCTGAAGAACAAACGGCTCTACCTGTACGTCATCGCCCTGATCATCGCCGCCGACCAGGCGAGCAAATGGCTGCTGGTCAAATTCGTCCCCCTGGAGGGCACCCGGGACGTGGTCAAGGGCTTTTTCCGCCTCTGGCACGTGCGCAATTCCGGGGCCGTCTGGGGTTTCTTTTCCGGCCATGACGGGGGGCTGGTCCCCAGGCTCATCACCGGGCTCGCCATCGCTGCCCTGCTGATCGTCGCCTGGTTCTTCCTGCGCGCCGCCGGCGGCGAGCGGCTGGAGCTGACCGCCTACGCCTTCATCCTGGGCGGGGCGCTGGGCAACATCATCGACCGCCTGCGCCTGGGCTACGTCGTCGACTTCCTCGACGTCTACGTCAAGACCTGGCATTGGCCGACGTTCAACGCCGCCGACAGCTGCATCACCGTCGGCGTGCTGCTGCTCGCCGTGTCGCTGTGGAGGGGAAAGTGCACCCCATCCTGATCCACGCCGGCCCGCTGACCATCGCCAGCTACGGCTTCCTCTTCGCCTTCGGCGTGCTGCTGGGGGTGCTCCTCTGCTTCCGCCTGGCCAAAAAGGAGAACCTCGACCTGGCCGTTTTCGCCGATTTCATCTTCTGGGTCATGCTGCTCAGCCTGCTGGGCGCCAAGCTCTGGCTGCTGCTCACCAACCTCGGCTACTACCTGAAATACCCGGGCGAGATCAAGTACCTGCTGACCTCGGGCGGCACGTTCTACGGCGGCCTGATCTTCGGCGCCGTGTTCGCCGTCTGGTTCATCCGCCGCCACCGCCTCAGCTACCGCCAGCTGGGCGACATCGCCGCGCCGGCCCTGGCGCTGGGCCATTTTTTCGGCCGCCTGGGCTGCTTCGCCGCCGGCTGCTGCTGGGGCCGCGAAGCCGTGCGCTTCCCGCTGGCGGTCACCTTCACCAGCGTCAAGGCCAACGCGCTCACCGGCGTGCCGCTCTTCATCCCCCTCTACCCCACCCAGCTGATCGAGGCCGCACTCAACCTGGGCAATTTCCTGTTCCTGATCGCCTTGTATAAAAAAAGAAAATTCAAGGGCCAGGTCCTCGCCCACTACATCCTCAATTACTCGCTGATCCGTTTCGCGATCGAATATTTCCGCGGCGACCCCGACCGGGGCTACATTTTCGGCGGCATGGACCATCCGTGGTCCAGCCTGTCGTCGCCGCAGCTGATCTCCATCGTCGGGTTCGTAACCGCGTTGCTCTTGCTCAAGGGCTTTAGAAAGAAAGGTGAACGAGAAGCTCACGTTTGAGGTCACGGAATACTGGGAAAGGATCGACCACTACCTGACCTCCGTCCTCCCCGACCTGTCGCGCACGCGCATCGAAAAGCTGATCAAGGACCGCCAGGTCATCCTGAACGGCGCCCCGCTGCTCAAGAAGAGCCGCGAGATCGTCCCCGGCGACCGCATCGTCGTCGAAATCCAAGGGGCTGACGAAACGGTATACCTCCCCAGCCGCGGCCTGGCGAAGCTGTTCGAGGACGAATGGCTGCTGGTCATCGACAAGCCCTCGGGCCTGTCCGTCCATCCCGGCGCCGGCGCCAGGCAGGAGACCGTGCTCGATATCTTCCGCCACCACTACCCGCAGATCGACGAAATGGACGACCCGGAGCGGCCGGGCATCGTGCACCGGCTGGACAAGGACACCTCGGGCGTGCTGATCCTGGCCAAGACCGAGGAGGCGCTGGAAAAAATGCAGGAGCTCTTCGCGGAGCGGGAGATGCAAAAGACATACCTGGCGCTGGTCAGCGGCCACATGCGCTTCCGCAACGGCACCATCGACCTGCCGCTGGCGCGCAGCCTTAAGAACCGCGCCCGCTTCGAGGTCGCCGGCGAGGACCGCGAGGACAGGAAAGACGCCGTCACCGATTTTTCCGTGATCCGCGAGTTCGAAAATTTCACCTATGTGCGCCTGACGCCCAAGACCGGCCGCACCCACCAGCTGCGCGTCCACCTGGCCCACTTCGGCAACCCGGTGCTGGGCGACTTCCTCTACGGCAAGACCCGCGGCAAGGATTTCCCGCGCCTGGCGCTGCACGCCCAGCGGATCGAATTCGTCCACCCCTTCACCGGCAACGGCATGACGGTCACCTCGCCCCTGCCCGAGGACCTGCGGCGCTACATGGTTGAAAATTACCACGAGACCATTAAGTCGTAGGGGCACGGCGTGCCGTGCCCCGAATTCCATGGATCATCAAATTCAAAGAGCGGGCGGGTTTAAAACCCGCCCCTACGATCATTCTTTTCCGGGCACGGCGCGCCGCGCCCCTACCATTAAATGATCTTCGACAGAATCAACTGGTTGATCGATACGTTTTCCTCGGCCGCCTTGATGGCCAGCTCGCGGTGCACTTCGGGCGGCACGCGGAGGGTGAGATGGCCGCGGAATTTTTTTGATCCCAGGGGTTCGGGTGCTTCGCGTTTTTCGTCGCTCAGCCACTTCAGCGCCGCGGCCACCGCCACCTTGATCTGGCGCAGGGCCGCTTCCTGGGACTTGCCGTGGGCGCCGAGCCCGGGGAATTCGACGCAGCGGGCCACGAACGCTCCGTCTTCTTCCGACCATTCGATGCGATACGTATATCGTTCCACTTTACTTCCCATGTTTCGCCTCCAATTTTTCTATTGCCCGCTTCACATCCCTGACCTGGTACGGCTTGGCCATCTTGCCGTCGCGCTGCAAGTTGACAAACGGCTCCCCCGGCCACGGCGTCTTGAAGATGTGATGGCTACCGCTCACCCTGGGCTCGCCGAAAACCTTGCGGCAAATGTTCAACAGGTCTTCAAAGTGCACGTTTTTCGGGTTGTCAAGCAGGCTCTTGTCCACACGGAAATGATAGCATATTCGCTATCACTTTTCAACTTACTATTTTTTTTAATTTTGCATGCGGGCGGGTTTAAAACCCGCCCCTACGATCATTCTTTTAAGGCACGGCACGCCGGGCCCCTATAAATTTGCATGATGCCTTGAAGGGAACGCAGATCCGCGTTCCCTACGCGTTTCTCCTCACCATTTCCGCCCCGGCCCCTTTTGCTGTATAATAACCGCTCTGGTAGCAAATGGAACCCCGAAATGAACTCCCGGACATCCGCCTGGCCGAAATCCCCGAGCGGGGACGACTGCGCATCCGGATTTCCGGGGTGGTGCAGGGGGTGGGCTTCAGGCCCTTTCTCTACCGGGCGGCGAAGAAGTTCCAGCTCACGGGATCGGTCAAGAACAGGGGGGCTGAAGTCCTGCTCGAAGTCCAGGGCCGGCGCTTGCCGGAGTTCGTGAGTCACGTCAGACATAAGGCGCCGCCCCTGAGTCATATCGCGGCGCTGCGCTGGGAGAAGATCGCCGAACGGAAAGGGACGGAATTCGTCATCCTGGAGAGCGCGGGCAAGGGGAAAAAAGACGTCATGGTCTCCCCGGACATCGCCCTCTGCACCGCCTGCGCCAAAGAGATGGACGACCCCGGGGACCGGCGCCATCAATACCCCTTCACCAACTGCACCGACTGCGGCCCGCGCTTCACCATCATCGAGGGGCTCCCCTACGACCGCCGGCGGACCACGATGAAGAAGTTCGCCATGTGCCCCGACTGCCGGCGCGAATACGAGAGCCCCGCCGACCGCCGCTACCACGCCCAGCCCGTCTCCTGCCCCAACTGCGGGCCGAGGCTTCAGTTGACGATCAAGGGCAAGGCGAGCCGGCGCGATCCTTTGGCCGCAACGGTGAAATTGCTGCGGGCCGGCAAGGTCGTCGCCGTCAAGGGCGTCGGCGGCTTTCACCTCGGCTGCCGCGCCGGCAACCGGGCGGCGCTGGAGCGGCTGCGGCGCTTCAAGGGGCGCGCGAACAAGCCCTTCGCCCTGATGGCGACGCTGGCCATGATCCGCAAGCACTGCCGCGTCACGGCGGCCGAGAAGGAGCTGCTGCAGAGCCCGCAGGCGCCCATCGTGCTGCTCAAGGCGAGAACGAACGACAAATTGCTCCGCCTGTCGGCGCCGGGGCAGAACCGCCTGGGCTTCATGCTCCCCTACTCGCCGCTGCACCGGCTGTTGGTGGAAAAGATGGGCGAGCCGCTGGTCATGACCAGCGCCAATGTCGCGGACGAGCCCATCCTGTTCGCCGACGCCGCCAGCGAGCTTCCCGGGCTCTGCGACGCCATCCTGGGCCATGACCGGCCCATCCTCTCGTTCGCCGACGACTCGGTGGCGCAGGTGGTCGGGAATAAGCCTTATTTCATCCGCCGCAGCCGCGGCTTCGTGCCGCTGCCGATCGCCCTGCCCTTCTCCAGCCCCAGGACGGTGCTCGCCCTGGGCGGGATGCTCAAGACCACCTTCTGCCTGCTGGACGGGGAGCGTGCCTTCGTCGGCCCGCACGTCGGCGACACCGGATCCAGCACGGCGCTCGCCGCCGAGAAGCGCGCCATCCTCCACTTCATGAAGCTCTTCTCCCTGCACCCCGCGATCGTCGTGGTCGACAAGCACCCCTCCTACCCCAACCGCCTGCTGGCCGAAGCCTTTCCCAGGGCGAGGGTCGTCGAGGTCCAGCACCACCGCGCCCACGTCGCCTCGCTGCTGGCCGAGAGCGGCGAAACCGGGAACGTCGTGGGCATCGCCATGGACGGAACGGGCTACGGGGACGACGGCACGATCTGGGGCGGCGAATTCTTCCTCGGCGGCCTGGACGGCCTGGAGCGCGCCGGCCACCTGCTGCCCGTCTTCCTGCCCGGTGGGGACGCCGCCGCCCGCGAACCCTGGCGCACCGCCCTCTCCCTGCTGCAGGCCATGGGCGCTGCAAAAGCGGCCGGGCGCTTCGCGGCGAAATTCGGGCGCCGGGGCGAACAGGTCTTGGAAGCCGTGGCCCGGAGCCGGGGCGGGATCATGACCACGAGCTGCGGGCGGCTTTTTGACGGCGCGGCGGCGCTGCTCGGCCTCGGCGTCGTCAATTCGTATGAAGGCGAGCTACCCTCGCTCATGCAGGCCGAAGCCGAGAAAGCCCGGCCGCAGAAACAGCCCTATCCGTACGCCATAGAAAAAGCAAGCGGCGTGCCGGCCCTGAACATGCTGCTGGCGGTGGAGGCCATGCTCGGCGACAGGAAAAGCCGGGCGGAAAAAGCCTGGCGCTTCCACCTCACCCTGGCCCACGGCATGCTGGACATGGCCCTGCGCTGCGCCGCGGCTTCGGGGACCAGGAAAGCGGCGTTCAGCGGCGGCGTCTTTCAGAACACGCTGCTGCTCAGGCTGAGCCGGGATCTTTTTGAAAAAAACGGTTTCCAGGTGATGCGCCACGCCCAGGTGCCGCCGAACGACGGCGGCATCTCGTTGGGGCAGGCGGCGCTGGCCGCCGTGAATCATCGCAAGGAGTTTTAACATGTGTCTCGCCGTCCCCATGAAAATAATCGAGATCCAGGGCGACATGGCGGTGGTGGAGAGCGCCGGCTTGCGCCGCGAGGTCGGGGTCATGCTGCTCGACAGGGCCAGGGTGGGCGATTGGGTGCTCATCCACGCCGGCTTCGCCATCTCCAAGCTGACCAAAAAGCAGGCGCGCGAAACGTTGGCCATCTTCGCCGAGGGGAATTTCTTTGGCTGAAAAGAACAGGCTTTCCCTCATCGCCGACCGGCTGCGGAATTTCCCGGTTCGGCGGCCGGCCAAGATCATGGAGGTCTGCGGCACGCACACGGTGGCCATCCGCCGCTTCGGGGTGCAGCGTCTGCTGCCCGCCGGGGTGAAGCTTGTATCGGGGCCGGGCTGCCCGGTCTGCGTCACCCCCGACGGCTTCATCGACGAAGCCGTCGCCCTCGCCCGCCAGGGAGCGATCGTCACCAGCTTCGGCGACATGCTGCGCGTCCCGGGCAGCCGCACGTCGCTGGAAGAGGAGCGCGCCGCCGGCAGCGACATCCGCGCCGTCTACTCGCCGCTCGACGCCTTGCGCATCGCCGGCGCCAGCGCCAGGGAGACGGTCTTTCTCGCCGTGGGCTTCGAGACCACGGCGCCGGTCATCGCCGCCGCGGGCATGATGGCGCTGGAAAAGAAGATCGCCAATTTCTCCCTGCTCACCTCCCTGCGCCTGGTGCCGCCGGCATTGAAAGCACTGATTGCGGCCCCCCAAGGGGACGCCGCAGCACAGCTGACGGCAGCGGACAATGGCCTTTCGGGCTTCCTCCTCCCCGGCCATGTTTCGGCCGTCATCGGCAAGCAGGCCTACGATTTTTTGCTTCCCCATCATCTCCCCGGGGTGATCAGCGGCTTCACCGCCGAAGATATCATCTCTTCCCTCCTCTGTTTGCTGGAAATGCATAATAAAGGTATATATAAGATCATGAACAACTATCCGCGCGCGGTGCGCGACCAGGGCAACGAAAGGTCGCGCGCCCTGATGGCCGAAGTCTTCGCGCCCGTGGACGCCGAGTGGCGGGGCCTGGGCGCCATACCGGCGAGCGGCTTGCAGCTCCGGCCCGCCTTCACCGCCCTGGACGCCCGCCGCCGCTTCGCCATCCGGGTGGACAGTGCCCCCGACCGAAGGGGCTGCCGCTGCGGCGACGTCCTGCGCGGGCTCATCGATCCGCCCGCCTGCCCCTTGTTCAACAAGGCCTGCCGCCCCGACCGGCCGCTGGGGCCGTGCATGGTCTCCTCCGAGGGGAGCTGCAGCGCCTGGGTGACCTATGGATAAGATACTGCTGGCGCACGGGGGCGGCGGCAGCAAGAGCGCCGAGCTGACCGGGCGCGTGTTCCAGCGCTTCCTGCGCGACCCGCTGCTCCTGGAGATGGGCGACGCCGCCCGCCTGCCCGGGGCGATGTTCACCACCGACAGCTTCGTGGTCCGGCCCCTGTTCTTCCCGGGCGGCGACATCGGCCGCCTGGCGGTCTGCGGCACGGTGAACGACCTGGCGGTCATGGGCGCCGAGCCGCTCTATCTCTCCATCGCCTTCATCATCGAGGAAGGGTTCCCGGTCGCCGCGCTTGCAGAAGATCCTCGCCTCCATCGCCCGGGCTAGTCGTGAAAGTGGTGCCCGTATCGTCTGCGCCGACACCAAGGTGGTGGAAAAGGGCAAGGCGGACGGCCTGTTCATCAACACCGCCGGCATCGGCCGCCCGGTATTCCGCAAGCCCGTGCACCCGGGCCGCGTCCGCCCGGGCGACGCCGTCATCATCAACGGCCCGCTCGGGCTCCACGGCATCTCCGTCCTGACCGCCCGCGGCGAATTCGGCCTGCGGGCGAGCATCCGGAGCGACGTCGCCCCGCTCTGGGGATTGATCGGCGCCTGCCGCGCCCTGGACGTCCCGTTCATGCGCGACCCGACGCGTGGCGGCGTTGCCCAGACCCTGAACGAGCTGGCGCACGGCAAAAACTTCGGCGTGCGCATCGACGAGGACAAGCTGCCCATCCCCAGAAAAGTGGCCGCGGTCTGCGACCTGCTCGGCTTCGACCCGCTGCACGTGGCCAACGAGGGCAAGGTGGTCATGGTGGTCGCCCGGGGCGACGCCGAAAAAGCGCTGAAGATCCTGCGCCGCCACCCGCTGGGCAAGGACGCCCGGCGCATCGGCGCGATCACCGCCGCCGACCCCGGGCGGGTGGTGATGGCCACCCGGGCTGGCAGCGAGCGCATCGTCATGCCCCCGGTGGGAGAGATCCTCCCGCGCATCTGCTGATGCACGAAGGAGCCATCGCCGCCGCCCTGGTCCAGAGCGCCCTGGAGGTGCTGGAAAAGGAAAAGGTCGCCGCGGCGGGCACCGTGACCGTGCTCATCGGCCGCCTGCACCACGTGGTGCCCGACGTGCTGCAGAACCACTACCGGATCCTGAAAAAAGAATACCCCGCCCTGTCCCGCTCGAAGCTGGTCATCGAGATCGCGCCCGTGCGCGTCACCTGCCGCGCCTGCGGCCGGGAGACCCTGATCGAACACCCGGCCTTCGTTTGCTCTTCCTGCGACTCCACCGCCATCGAGATCACCGGCGGCAGGGAGATGCATTTAAAAGAAATCGAAGGCACCAAGAAAAAATGATGTAGGGGCACGGCGCGCCGTGTCCAAGATTTCGGAACTAATACAAAAAAAGGGCAAGCACGCTGTGCCCCTACAGTATTCTTCGATTCTCGGTTTTGCCACTGGGCAGAGGTAAGCCCCGCCCCTACACTTTTTTGTTTTTGATTTTTTTGAGCCCCGGCTTGTTCTTCAATATCTCGATCCAGCTCTCCAGCCCCGTGCCGCTGTGCGCGGAAACCTCGATGACGGCGCAGGCCGGGTTGACCTTGCGGATGTTCTCCCGCAATTTTTTCAGCGAAAAGTTCTTCAGGGGCAGGAAATCGGTCTTGGTCACCAGGCACAGCTGCGAGACCTGGAAGGCGAGCGGGTATTTCAGGGGCTTGTCCTCGCCCTCGGTGACGCTGATCAGCAGGACGTTGAGGTGCGAACCGACGTCGAACTCGGCCGGGCACACCAGGTTGCCGATGTTCTCCACGAACAGGTAATCCAGGCCGTCCATGCCCAGCTCGTCGATGGCGGTGCGGATCCACGCCGACTCCAGGTGGCAGTCGCCGCCGAAGGGGCCGGTGTTGATCTGGTAGGCCTGCACCCCCAGCCGCTGCAGCCGCTCGGCGTCCAGCGTGGTCTGGATATCGCCCTCGATGACCTTGATCTTCTTGCCCAGCTTCTTGACCGTCTCCTCGATCAGGGTGGTCTTGCCCGAGCCGGGCGAGCTCATCAGGTTGACGAAAAATACGTTCTTGCCCCTGAGGTCGGCGCGGATGCCGTCGGCGATGGCGTCGTTGGCCTTGAGCAGCTTCTGCATGACGGTGATCTTTTTGCTTTCCATGGCTTTTTTATACCGCATCCCCGGGCGCAACGCAAGCGGCCCCGCTCCCGACTCTTGACAAACCCGTTAATTTTTATATAATGAACTTTAAAAAAATCATGACAAACAACATACAAATCATCATTTTACTCACGATTTTTGTGCCCATTGTCGGTTCCCTCACCATCCCCCTGGCCGGCCTCATCTCCAAATCAGCCCGATCCTTCTGGTCGGTGCTCCTCGCCCTCGCCACCACCGCCTGCTCCATGCTGCTCCTTCCCTTCGCGCTCAAGGGAGGTGAGCTGGCCTTCCGCAAGACAATGGCCATGGGCCTGGATTTCATCGTCGTCGCCGACGGCCTGTCCATCTTCATGGCCGTGGCCTCGTCCTTCGTCGGCGCCCTGATCGTCATCTACTCCCTGGGCTACATCGGCCAATACGAGAACCAGAACGAATACTACCTGATCGTCCTGCTCTTCCTCGGCGCCATGATGGGGCTGGTCTTCTCAGGCCAACCTGATCTTCCTGTACCTGTTCTGGGAGATCACCGCCATCGCCAGCTGGCGCCTGATCGGCTTCTTCCGGGTCAGGGAGTACGTGCTCCAGGCCGACAAGGCCTTCCTGGTGACGTTCTTCGGCGCCGTGGTCATGCTGCTGGGCTTCATCCTCATCTACAACCAGACCGGCACCTTCGACCTCGCCGCCATGCGCGGAACCGCGATCCCGGGCATCGCCGTGCTGCTGATCCTGGTGGGCATGCTCTCCAAGTCCGCCACGCTGCCCTTCCACACCTGGCTGCCCGACGCCGGCGTCGCGCCCTCCCCGGTCACCGCCCTGCTGCACGCGGCCGTGCTGGTCAAGATCGGCGTCTACGTCTTCGCCCGCCTCTTCTGCTACACGTTCAAGCTGCCCGAGGGCTGGCACAGGCCATCCCGATCATCGTGGTCTTCTCCAGCCTGGTCGCCGGGGCGGCCGCCGTCGTGGAGACCGACCTCAAGCGGATCCTCGCCTACTCCACGGTCAGCCAGATCGGCTTTATCTTCCTCGGCTTCGCGGTGATGAACCCCATGGGCGTCGCCGGCGCGCTGCTCTACATCCTGATGCACGGCCTGGCCAAGGCCGGCCTCTTCCTCTGCGCCGGCATCGTCATCCACGCCACGCAGAGCGGACATCCGCAAGATGGGCGGCCTGATCAAGACCATGCCCTGGACCGCCGTCGCCTTCCTCTTCTGCGCCTTCTCGGTCATCGGCATCCCGCCCTTCGGCGGGTTCTTCTCGAAATTCATGGTCATCATGGCCACGGTGCAGTCAGGCCGCGTCTGGGTGGCCGCCGCCGCGCTTTTGGCCGCCGTGCTGACCATGTTCTACCTGCTTAAAGTATTCAGCGCCGTATTCATGGGCGAGGCCAAGTCGGACCACAAGGAAGGGACGCGCTCCATGGTCTTCGTGGTCGTGGTGCTGGCCGCTCTCTCGCTGCTGGCCGGCTTCTTCGTCGCCTACCCCGCGAAGCTGGCCAACATCGCCAGCCTTGAAATCTTAAGGTGGATGAAATGAACCCGCAAAACCTGCTGATCCCGATCCTGTTGCCGTTCCTGCTGGCGCTCTTTTCCTTCCTGCTGCCCAAGGGCGTCAAATGGCTGCGCGAGGTCGTTTCCGTACTGGGCGCCGCCTTGTTCGTCTATGTCGCCGTCGCCCTTTTCGGCCAGAAGGAAACGTTCCTCACCCTGCCCTGGCTGGGCCACGGCATCGAATTCGAGCTGCGCCTCTACCAGTTCAGCCAATTCATCCTGCTCGCCGTCAGCGGCTTCACCTTCCTGATCACCCTTTACTCGACGGTCAGGATGGCCGCCAGCGCCCGCCTGCGCGAATACTACGGCTACCTGTTCCTGACCAGCGGCATGGCCGCCGGCGCCGTGCTGGCCAACAACTTCGTGCCCCTGCTCTTTTTCTGGGAAGGGCTGCTGATCACCCTGTACGCCATGATCACCATCGGCGCCAAGCCGAATTCGCACCGCACGGCAGTCAAGGCCTTCCTCATCGGCGGCTTCTGCGATTTTTCCATGATCCTGGGCATCGCCATCCTCTGGTCGCAGACCGGCACGCTGCGCCTCAGCGACATCTCGGTCGTGCCCCAGGGGCTCACCGCCGTCAGCTTCTACCTGATGATGATCGGCGCCATCGGCAAGGCGGGCTCCATGCCTTTCCACACCTGGATCCCCGACGCCGCCCTCGACGCGCCGGTCGCGGTCATGGCCTTCATCCCCGCCGCCCTGGAAAAGCTGCTGGGCATCTACATGCTGGCGCGCATCTGCCTCGACCTTTTCAAGCTGGAGGTGAACAGCCAATTCAGCCTGGTGCTGATGACCGTCGGCGCCCTGACCATCGTGCTCGCCGTGTTCATGGCCCTGATCCAGAAGGACCTGAAAAAGCTCCTCTCCTACCACGCCGTCTCCCAGGTCGGCTACATGATGCTGGGCATCGGCACCGCCGTGCCCATCGGCATCGCCGGCGGCATCTTCCACATGATCAACCACGCCATGTACAAGAGCGGGCTGTTCCTCGCCGCCGGCTCGGTGGAGCAGCAGACCGGGACGACCGAGCTGAAGAAGCTCGGCGGGCTGGCCAAGGTGATGCCGCTGACCGCGCTGGGCTTCATCGTCTGCGCCGCGGCCATCTCCGGCATCTGGCCGCTGAACGGCTTCGTCTCCAAGGAAATGATCTTCCACGGCTCCTACGAGACCGGTTACACCATTTTCACCATCGCCGCCTGGCTGGGCGCCATCCTCACCTTCGCCTCCTTCCTCAAGGCGGGGCACTCCGTCTTCTTCGGGCCGCGCAGCCTCGAGGTCGCCGAGGTCAGGGAAAGCAAGCTGCCGGTGACCCTGCCCATCCTGACGCTGGCCGCCCTGTGCGTCCTGTTCGGCGTCTACAGCGCCCTGCCCCTGAAGCTTTTCATCCAGCCCATCCTGGCCGGCCGCTTCGGCATGGGGGAATCGATCGATTTCACCGCCCACGCCCTGGCGCTGTTCAACCCCATCGCGATGATCTCCATGGGCTGCCTGCTGGTCGCCTTCGCCCTGCACGTCTTCGGCTTCAAGCGCGGCGGCAACAAGGCCTACATGGCTTCCGAGCCGATCCATCGCCTGCCCGGGCTGCACACCGTCTATGACTGGGCCGAGGCCCGCGTCTTCGACCTCTACGAGCAGGGCATCAAGTTGCTGCAGGCGTTCTCGCGGTTCCTGTTCCGCTTCGTCGACCGCCCCATTGACGCCTTCTACGAAAAGATCGTCGTCGCCGTTGGCCGGGCCGCGACCGGCGTGCTGACGGCCGCCCACAACGGGTTCTACGCCAACTACCTGGCCTGGACCATCGGCGGGCTGGTGCTCATCGTCTGGGCCATCGGCGCCCTGATTCGCTAGGGAGGAGCCATGATATTCCTATTCATCATCGTACCGCTGTTGCTCGCCAGCCTGCTGCCCCTGCTGGGCAAGATATCCAAGCGCTTCCTGCCCGACCTGCTGGCCAACGCCGCCATGCTCTTTCTCCTCGTTCTCTCGGTACTGTGGGCCAAGCCGTTGATCGCCAACGGCGGCGTCATCCAGCAGGCCTTCTGGTTCGGCGCCCCGCTGAACATCCGCCTGCTGCTCGACGGTTTCAGCGTGTTCATGCTCTTCACCATCTCGCTGATCAGTTTCGCCGTCACCCTTTATTCGATCAACTACATGGAGCACTACGGGGCCAAGGCCAATTACTACGCCCTGCTGCTGGTGATGATCGCCGGCATGAACGGCCTGGTCCTGAGCAGCGACCTGTTCAACATCTACCTTTTCCTGGAAGTGGCCGCCGTCGCCTCCTACGCCCTTGTCGCCTTCGGCCAGGGCCCGGATGAGCTGGAAGCGTCGTTCAAGTACCTGATGCTGTCCGCCGTGGCGTCGGCGTTCATCCTGCTGGCCATCGCCATCATCTTCGGCCTGACCGGCGGCGTGAGCTTCGGCACGGTCGCCCAGGGCTTACGCACGCTGAACATCCGCTACGTGGTCGGCTTCTGCAGCGCCCTGTTCCTGGCGGGCTTCGGCCTGAAAGCCGCCATCGTTCCGTTCCACTCCTGGCTTCCCGACGCCCACCCCTCGGCGCCCGCGCCGATCTCGGCCATGCTGTCGGGCGTGCTCATCAAGGTCTCCGGAGTCTACGCCATGATGCGCATCTTCCTGAACGTCTTCGGGCTGACCCCGGCGCTGACCACCGTGCTGACCGTGCTGGGCATCGCCTCGATCTTCGTCGGCGCGCTGGCCGCCCTTGGCCAGAACGACATCAAGCGCATGCTGGCCTACTCCTCGATCAGCCAGATCGGCTACGTCGTTTTGGGTTTTGGCATCGGCACACCGCTGGGCATCATCGGCGGCCTGTTCCACCTGTTCAACCACGCCCTGTTCAAGTCGCTGCTCTTTTTGAACGCCGGCGCAGTGGAACAATCGACCGGCACTCGCTCGCTGGACAAGATGGGCGGCCTGGCCAAGCGCATGCCGCTGACCGCCGCCACCTCCGCCGTGGGCTCGCTGTCCATCGCCGGCGTGCCGCCGCTGAACGGCTTCTGGAGCAAGCTGCTGATCATCATCGCCCTGGTGCAGGCCAAGATGATCGTGCTGGCCGTGCTGGCGGTGCTGGGCAGCGTGGTCACCCTGTGGTACTACCTGGTCCTGCAGCACCAGGCCTTTTTCGGTTGCTTAAATGAAAACTGGAAAGCGGTCAAGGAAGCGCCTTTCTGGATGTCGGCCGCCACCGTGCTGCTGGCGCTGCTGTGCATCGTCACCGGCCTGGCCTTTCCCTTCGCCATCCGTTCCTGGCTGCAGCCGGCCGCCGCCGTCCTGGGCCAGGGGATCGGCGTGGCCATGAATTTCATCGGATTTTAGGAGAAGCGCATGCATCTTTTTCTAATGATCGGTTTGGTCGCCTTTTCCATACTGGCCGTCCTCAGCCGCGACCTGCTTAAAAGCGCCATCAGCCTGGCCGTGGCCAGCGTCTTCCTGGCCCTGGTCTTCTTCAGCATGAACGCCGTGTACGCGGGGGTGTTCGAGGTCTCGGTGGTTGCCGGGCTGATCACCGTCCTGTTCATCACCGCCATCGCCCTGACCCGCAGCGAGGGCGGCGTGGAGGAGAGCAAGCGCCACCGGCTCATCTTCCCGCTGTTCTTCGTGGCGCTGGCCGTCATCGACCTCCTGGTCATGAGAAGGCTCCTGGGCCGCATCCCGGCCATGGTCAGCTCCGAAAGCGGGACCTTCGGCCAGATGCTGTGGAACCAGCGCACCTTCGACCTGGTCGGCCAGATCGGCGTCATCTTCGCCGGCGTGCTCGCCGTGCTGGCGTTGTTCCGCCCGTCCGACGCCAAGGGAGACCATCATGAATAACCTGTGGATTTTGAATATGGGCTTCGTCGCCCTGCTGATCGGCACCGGCATCTATTGCCTGCTCGCCATGCGCAACACGGTCAAGCTCCTGATCGGCATCGAGATCATCGCCAAGGGGGTCACCCTGGCCCTGATCGCCAGCGGCTACGCCCGCAACAACATCCTGCTCGCCCAGAGCCTGGTCATCACCGTCATCGTCGTCGACGTCGCTGTCATCGCCACGGCGCTGGCGATCATCATCAACATCACCCGCCATACCAAGAGCCTTGACGTCAGGAAACTGACCAGGCTGAAGGGATAACCATGAAAAACCTAATGGAGATACTGCTCGCGCCGCCGCTGGCTTTCCTGGTCTTCCTGGCCATTTTTTACCTCGTCTACTTCCTCGCCGGCCGCATGGCCCCCAAGCTAACCGCCGTCGGCGGCAAGCTGAAAAGCTACGCCTGCGGCGAGGACTTCCCGGGCGCCAAGCTGCAATTCGGCTATCGGCTGTTCTTTTTCATCGCCCTGTTCTTCACCATGATGCACGTGGCCGCGCTGGTGGTCGCCACCCTGCCTTCCGGATCGATCGCTTATTTCGGGCTGTTCTACCTGGGCATGATCTTCCTCGCCGTGGCGGCGCTGGTCACAAGGAACTAACATGATCGAAAGACTGGTCCACTGGTCACGGGTCAAATCCCCGTGGGTTCTTCATCTGAATACCGGCGCCTGCAACGCCTGCGACATCGAGATCCTGGCCGCGCTCATGCCGCGCTTCGACCTGGAGCGCTTCGGCGTCCTGCTGAAAGGCACGCCGCGCCACGCCGACGTCATCATCTGCACCGGCCCCATCACGCGGATGAACCGCGACCGGGTGGTGCGCATCTACGAACAGGTTCCCGACCCCAAGTTCGTGGTCGCCGTCGGCGCCTGCGCCATGTCGGGCTGCGTCTACCGCGGCGCCTACAACTCGATGGGCGGCATCGACCAGGTGCTGCCGGTCAACGCCTATATCCCGGGCTGCCCCATCCGGCCCGATGCCCTGATTGACGGAGTGGTCAAACTCCTCAATTCGTTGAAATGAGGTCGTCATGAACCCTGAAAATATCCTCGAAAAGATCAACGGCGATATCAAGGACAAGATCCAGGAAGCCGCCTTGACGGCGCCGCGGCGCATCAACGTCAAGGTCGCCCGCGAGAACCTGATCGCGGTGCTTGCCTACCTCAAGGAGCAGCTCGGCTTCACGCACCTGGGCACGATCAGCGGCGCCGACCTGGGAGAGAACTTCGAAGCGGTCTACCACCTCTCCAACGCCGTCACCACGGTCAACGTGCGCATCCTGACGCCGCGTCGCGAGCCGAAGATCCCCAGCGTCTGCACGGTCATCCCCGGGGCGATCCTTTACGAGCGCGAGCTCCAGGACATGTTCGGCCTGGTGGTCGAGAACATCCCCGACCCGCGGCCGCTGCTGCTGGCCGACGACTGGCCCGCCGGCGAATACCCCCTGCGCAAGGACTGGCATTTCAACCGACCCGCCGAGATCATCCCCGGAGGTGCATGATGGAATACAAAGTCGCCCTGGGCCCGCAGCATCCCGCGCTGCACGAACCGATCAGCATCCGCATGACGCTGGACGGCGAGGTCATCCGCGACGCCGACCTCAAGCTCGGCTACAACCACCGCGGCATCGAAAAGCTGGCCGAGAGCCGGACCTATATCCAGAACCTCTACCTGACCGAGCGCATCTGCGGCATCTGCTCCTTCTCCCACCAGACCTGCTACACGCAAGGGGTGGAAAAGCTGATGGAGCTGGTGCCGGCGCGGCGCGGCCTTTACATCCGCACCCTGGTCTGCGAGCTGGAACGGGTGCACAGCCACCTGCTCTGGCTGGGCGTGGCTGGCCAGGAAGCCGGCTTCGAGTCGTTCTTCATGTACACCTGGCGCGACCGCGAGGTGGTGATGGACATCCTCGACTGGATCTCGGGCAACCGCGTCCATTATTCGATGAACACCTTCGGCGGCGTGCGCCGCGACATCGACGAGCTCCAGAAGAAGAAGATCCTCGATTCCCTGGGCTTGCTGCAGAGCCGGACCGAATACTACCTGAACCTCGCCGCCAGCGAGCCCACCTTCGTCGGCCGCCTCGCGGGCGTCGGCAAGCTGAGCAAGGAGCAGGCCATCGCCCTCTGCGCCGTCGGCCCCACCCTGCGCGCCTCGGGGGTGGCGATGGACGTGCGCAAGGACGACCCCTACGCCGTCTACGACGAAGTGCCTTTCGAGGTCTGCACCGCCGACAGCTGCGACGTGCTGGGCCGCGCGGTGGTGCGCGTCAAGGAACTGATCCAGTCCTACCACATCATCGAATTCCTGCTGAAGAACCTCCCCGAGGGGCCGTTCAAGGTCAAGGCGCCGCGCAAGGTCAAGGAGAACGAGGTCTATTCGCGTTACGAGGCGCCGCGCGGCGAGAACGTCCACTACATCAAGAGCAACGGCTCGGACAAGCCGGAGCGGCTGAAGGTGCGCGCCCCGACGCTGGCCAACTACGCGGCCACCATCGCGATGCTCAAGAACGGCTTCATCGCCGACATCCCGCTGATCTTCGCCGCCATCGACCCCTGCATCTGCTGCGCCGAGCGCCTGGTGCAGCTGGACGACGCGCGCCGCGGCGCCAGCCAGGTCCTGACCTTCAGCCAGCTGCGGGCCATGGCGAACGAGCGCTATAAAAACGTCAATTTCAAGAAAAAGGACATAGCATGGCCATTTTAAAGCCCATTCTTTACATCCTGGTCTATCCCGGCCTGATCTTCCTCATGATCTACTCCACCTTCTGCGAGTGGTACGACCGCAAGCTCTACGCCCGCCTGCAGAACCGCATCGGGCCCCTGCACACCGGCCGCTCCGGCATCCTGCAGCCGGTCGCCGACATCATCAAGCTCTTCGCCAAGGAGGACATCGTCCCGGAAAAGGCCGACAAGGCCATGTTCACGGCGCTGCCCGTCTTCGCCCTGGCCATCGTCTGCACGGCGGCCCTGTACCTGCCGGTCTGGCATTACACGGAGGTCCCCTCCTTCATCTCGTTCCCCGGCGACCTGATCATCGTGGTCTACCTGCTCAGCCTGCCGACCCTGATCTTCTTCCTGGCCGGCTGGCATTCGACCAACTACTTTTCGGCCATCGGCGGCGTGCGCGTGCTGACCATGCTTTTCGGCTACGAGATCCCCCTGCTGCTGGCCCTGCTCAGCCCCGCCGTGCTCGCCGACTCCTGGCGCCTGCTGGAGATCGCCCGCTTCTTCCAGGGCCGGCCGCTGCTGATGCTGGTCAACGTCATCGGCTTCTTCATCGCCCTGATCGCCCTGCAGGCCAAGCTGGAGCGGGTGCCCTTCGACATCCCCCACGCCGAGACCGAGATCGTCGGGGGCCAATTCACCGAGTACTCGGGCAAGAAGCTGGCCTTCTTCCGGCTGCTCGGCGACATCGAGATGGTCGTCGGCGCCGGGCTGATCTCCGCCGTGTTCCTGGGCGGCTTCCCGGGCGGCCTGCTCCCCGGGCTGGCCTGGTTCATCGTCAAGACCCTCTTCGTTATTTCGCTGCTGGCCGCCATGCGCGCCGCCCTGAGCCGCATCCGCATCGACCAGATGATCCATTTCTCCTGGCGCTGGCTGGCGCCGCTGGCCGTGCTGCAGCTTTTTATCGTCATCATCATCAAGGGGATGGTATCATGAGCATCAAAATCGCCCCGTTCATACCCGAAATGCTGCGCAGCCTTTTCAAGAAGCCGGCGACGGTCAAGTACCCCTTCGAAAAAACGCCGGTGCCGCCGGGTTTCCGCGGCAACGTCGTCTTCGACCCGCCCAAGTGCATCGGCTGCATGATCTGCGTCAACGACTGCCCCGCCGAAGCCATCGACATCATCCGCGTCTCCGAGACCGAAAAAAAGTTCAAGATGATCCTGCATAACGACCGCTGCATCCACTGCGCCCAGTGCGTCGACTCCTGCCCGACCAAGACCTATCACATGGACAGCGAATTCGAACTCGCGGTACTCAACCGCCACCAGCTGAAGATCGAGTACAAGAAAGACTGACCATCGCCGCCAGGAGATCCGCCTCATCCCATCCCGCCGGCCGCCCCGGCCCGGCATTTCCCTGCAGCCCGGGTTTCGCGGGACAACTCCGCGAACAGCTGCGGGGGGCGAAGAGGATCTTCGTGCTCGGCATCGGCATGAATTGGAAGAGCGACGACCGCCTGGGCTGCGCCCTGGCGCGGGCGCTGGCCAGGAAACTGCCGGCCGCCCCCGCCGTCCGCGTCGCCAGCGGCGGCGAGGCCCCGGAAAATTTCACCGGCACGGTGCGCGCCTTCGCCCCCACCCACGTCGTGCTGCTGGACGCCGTCGACCATGGCGAGGAACCCGGGACCGTGTTCCTCGCCAACGAGCGTTCCATCGCCGTCGGCGACATGACCAGCCACCACCTGCCCCTGAAGCTGCTGATGCGTTTTTTAAGGGACTCCATCCCCTGCCGGGTCATCCTGGTCGGCGTCCAGCCGCTCACCTTACGCCCGGGCGGCCGGCTTTCCTCCCCCGTGCGCAGGACGCTGGACCGGCTGGCCGGTTTCCTGGCGGAGACGCTGGCCGCCGAGGTCGGAAAATAGGGTTTGCTTACCGGGAGGTGAGGCCGAAGGTGATGGACACGGTGAAGTAGATCGGCCGGGGGACGCCGTCGACGATGTAGGGCGCGTAAAGCCACTGGCGGACGGCGGCCAGCGCCGCCTCGTTGAAAACGGGGCTGCCGCTGATGATGCGCGCCCGGGTGACCCGGCCATAGACGTCGGTCATGGCTTCCACGATCACCACGGCCTGGATGCGGGCGGCGAACGCGTCCGGGGGGTATTCCGGGTTGACCTGCCGGATCAGCTTGGGAACTTTCTTGCCGCTGACAAATACCGGCTGTTCGTTGCCCAGGGTGCCGCCCAGCACGCCGCCCAGCACGCCGCCGATGACGCCGCCCTCCACGCCGCCCTCGACGCCGCCGGGAACGCCCCAGGGGACGCCGCCTTCGACGCCGAGGTCGCCGCTATCCTCCTCCTCGATCGTCACCGGCACCTCGATGGGAGCGATCAGCTTGCCCGCAAAGACGGGCGGCTTCACGTCCCTTTTCTCCGCGGCGGACGATGATGCGGCCCGGGAACCTCTCCTGCGGCCCAGCGGCGGAGGCGGGGGCGGGGGCGGGGTGGGCAGGGGCGGCGACATGACCAGGATGTTGGTCACCTTGACCGCGGGGAGATCGCTTTCCGCCAGCAGCAGGGGGACGACCACCAGCGCGGCGATGACCAGAAGATGGACCAGCAGGGAGATGGGCAGCAGCAGCCATTTGCGGCCGCGGGCCTGCTTGTCATCGGGAATGAGCAGCGATTCATCGAGCATCAAAAAACCTCGCCGAAACCGGGCCGGCATTATTTTATCAAGGGTATAGGATACCTCATTTTCATCGCAAAATCCAGTACCCCGCGGGACGCTGACCTTGCGGATTCGCACCTACCCGCGGGTACGCCGCGGCATAGCCGTCGGCAGCCCCCCACGGGGCGGTGATTGCATGAATTTGCACTTATCCGTGGGGACGCCGCGGCATAGCCGTCGGCAGTCCGCGGTCTAGGAACGCCGCGCTTCAGCGATCCAGTTGGATTGGCGCGGACAAGGCCTCGGCCTCAACGGAAAGGATGGGCGCATTTTCGAATATCCTGAATTTCTGGACCTTTTCCTCGACGATCAGGGTGCGCGCGTACTTCCCCTCGGCGGTGACGACGCGCAGGCTGACCGGGAATACGAAATCGCTCTCCTTCTGGGTGAAGGTGATCTCGGCGTTCTGGCCGCTGGCGGCGACCTGGTAGCTGACGTCGGGCAGGCGCCGCGAATAAACCCAGCCGTTGAAAAATTTTTGCAGGCGCCGGTCGCCCTGGCTGAAATGCTGGATGAAACGGGCCGAGGCGACGCTCTGGTATTTGAAATCGGCCAGGAAACGCCGCAGGCGCGCCAGCAACTCTTCCTCGCCCAGCATCTCCTTGAGCATCAGGAAAACCAGCGCCGACTTGTTGTAGACGATGCTCTGGTACGTCTGCAGGTCATCGCTGAGGTTGGCGATGCGCCGGCCGTAAATGACCGGGCCGGCGTCGTTGCGGCGGAACACCCAGCGCTTGGCTGTGGCGAGCACCTTGCGGAACGGGCTCTCGCCCATGGTGTTCTGCAGGTAGAGCAGGGTGGAAAACTGGGCCAGGCCCTCGGTCAGCCACTGGTCCTGGTACGATTTCCAGGAGATGACCCCGCCCCACCACTGGTGGGAAAGCTCGTGGACCAGGTTGTCATGGTTGACATCGGTGAACACCACCGGGCTTTCGCTGCGGATGCGCCGGACCATGCTGATGTCGTCGTCCATGATGCGCGCATCCAGGAGATTGAAGATCACGAAGCCCTGGTTGCTCATGCCGCCGTAATCCTGCTGGCGTCGCAGCAGCAGGTTCAGGTCGCCGATATCCAGGGGCCCGAATTTTTCCCGTAAAAAATCGAAATAATCCTGGATCTCCTCGGGGGAGAAGAAATCCTTGAGCCGCAGTTTCGGGTTGCCGTAGACCTGGATCGGCAGGCGGCTGGGGATGGTCGTCAATTTCTCGAAATTGCCGCAGACCAGGGATACGCCCTTGGTGCCCGGGCTGTCAAAAATGAATTCGTTGCGCTCGCCCAGTTTCCGCATCGAGCGCAGGCTCCCCGAAGCCAGGCACAGCATGGGGGCGGGCAGCGAGATCTTGACCCGGCTCTTGAAGAAATGCGGGCCGGGATTGGGGTAGAAGTTCTGGTCGCGGTTCAGGATATAATAATGGTCGCCCCCCTTCGCCGGCTTCATGTTGACCCGGACCTGCTCGCCGGTCTCGCCGCTGGCGTCGATGTTCCCGGCGTAATAAAAGCTGAAGCGGTTCAGCCCCTGGCCGAGGAGAAAATAGGTGTCGTCGCGATGGAAGAGCTGCAGTTCGTTCGCCTGCGACTTGCCGAAGCCCTTGACGATCAGCCCGGGGTCCAGGATGACCTGCTTGATGTTCGAAGGCTCCTGGAAATCGAGGACCGAGGTCCCGGACAGGAAGCGGACCTCGGGGTTGTAGAAAAGGTTCAGTTGCAGGTTCGACAGCTCGTCGACCCCCTGGGAGGTGAATTTGAGCCCCTTGACCGCGTTGTAGCTCAGGTAGAACTTGTTCTCCGGGTAGAGCACCAGGCTGGTGTCGGGCGCGTTGCTGCTGTTGAAGATATAACGGTAGTGGGACTTGCCCGGTTTATTGTGAAAGATGGCCGCGTTGAAGTCGGCGGCGAAAGCGAAGTACCATAATTCATCGAAAAACGGGACGGGCATGCCCCAGCGCTTCTGAAAGATCTCGTAGAGCGTCCGGGCCTCTTCATCCTCGAGGCCGGCCGCCGCTACCGGCGCCGGCAGGTCGGCGAGGAAATCCGGCCGGTTGAAGACAAAGACCCCGGCCTGGGCGTCCTTGGCGAACGTCTCGCTGCGCACCAGGTTGCGCAGGGTCAGCCGCTCCTCTTCCGAGCTCGGCGTGATCCTGAATTCCCAATCGCCGACGAAAATGAACAGGTTGCCCATGGGCAGGCCCTGGTAGATCGCCCCCTTTTTGAAACGGATCGCCGCGTCGCCCATGCGGATGGTGCGGTCGGCGACGTCATAGCGGGAGAACGAATTGACGAAATACAGCGGCTTGATGTTGCGCTTGAGGTTCGCCTGGCGGTATTTGCCGTTCTCGCTGACGAAGGTCAGCTCGCCGATCTCGGCGAAATCGCGGAAGCGGGCGAAGAACATCAGGTCGTCGGCGCGCAGCGGGCTGAAACCGACCCCCTGGCATTCCTTGAAATAGTCGACCAGCTGCAGGTGCGAGTCATCGCTGAAGCGGGCGGCCAGGTCCGGCCAGTCCTTCTTCTGGATGGCCGTCGCCAACGGGTCGCTGGCCATCGCCAGCCCCGCCCCGGCCAGCAGCAGCAACAGGGCCAAAAGTCGTTTATTCATGATTCGTATTGTAACGCTTTACATGGGAAATTAAAATATGCTAAAATAACGTATTCAGCCATGGAAAATCAATGAAAAAAAACAAGCAGCCTTCATTCGCCAATCCCCGCTCCGCGCGGGCGCGGAAGATCACGATCCTCCTGGGCGGCGTCGCCGTGCTGTCGCTGCTGCTGGCCGCCTGCTCGGCCTATCGCGGCTCGGCGAGCACGGTTCCCAGCACGACGGACAAGGAATTCCTTTCCGAGGTCCGCTACCTGATCAGCAAGAAGGAAAGGAAGATCTTCAAGAACACCCCGCCCGAGGAACGCAAGAAATTCATCGATGAATTCTGGAAAGTGCGCGACCCGGATCCCACCACCGACGAGAACGAATTCCGCGATGAATATTACCGGCGCATCGACGTGGCCAACCACTTGTTCCACGAGGGCAGCCAGGGCTGGCTGAGCGACCGCGGCCGCATCCTGATCCTGCTGGGCGAACCGGAGCGGCGCGACGTCTACCCCACCGGCTACACCTTTTACGAGCCGCCCGTCGAAATATGGTTTTACAACACGTTCCCGGTCATCTTCGTCGACTATCATCGCGAAGGCATATACAAGCTCGATCCCGTCAGCGTCCGGCGGATCAGCATGATCAACATGGCCCAGATGCAGCTCAAGCCGCAGGGCATCCAGCGCAACGTCCGCCTGTTCGATTTCGCCCTGACCGCGCAGGAGCTCGGCCCGGGGGCGGCGAAGCTGCTGATGGCGGTCCCCTACCGGGTGACCAACCTGATCCTCGACGAAAAGAGCAAAGCCTATTCGACCCAGATCAAAATGACGGTGCGCATCGTCGACGCGGCGGGAAAAACAGCCCTGGAAAAAGAGGAACTGCGCACCGTGAGCGTTTCCGACGACATGCTGGCCAAGCTGGGCAAGACCTATTCCCTCGAATTTTCCCTGCAACTGCCTCCAGGCAAATACACCGCCCAGGTCAGCCTGGAAAACACCGCCGACAAAAGCCAGGCCCGGAAAGACATACAGATCAAACTGTAATTTCAAGGAGATATAAAATGAAAAAAAGGAATTCTATCGTCTTGGCCCTGATCCCCCTGCTTTTATTCTCGCTGCAGCTGGCAGCCGAAAAAAGCAAGCCCGCCCAGCAGAAGAACGCGCAGGCGGTCCAGATCGCCCCGCAGGTGGCCGCCGTCATGGATGCCGACCTGGCGCTGCGCAAGAACCGCAACGACATCCCCATGGCCTACCTGAAGACCCTGTACCTTCCCGCCCAGAACAACCAGGTCTACCCGGCCTTCCTGTTCCAGATGAAGAACGCCGACCTGAATTTCACCGCCCCGGCCGAAACGCCCGAGATCCTCAAGGCCAGCCACTACGTCTTCGTCCGCGTCTATCGCCTCGAGAACGGCGTCGCCCCGGCGGTCGTCAAGGAGCACTTCATCCGCTTCGACCTGGAAGAAAAGCTGCAGGGCTTCCAGCCTGACGCCGCGAACTACTATTCCATCGCCGGCGCGATCTACCCCGCCGGCAATTACCTGCTGGCGCTGGCCGTCACCACCCCGGATTTCACCAAGATCGCCAACAGTTTCGTCGAGTTTTCGCTCCCCGATTATGCCCAGCTCAAGGACCAGCTGGCCACCACCCCGATCTTCTCGGTCAGTTCGCTGCAGATGATGCAGGCCGCCGAGACGCTCCTGGCCATCCACAAGAACTCGTTCGTCTACAACACCCTGCTGCTGTCCCCCGTCGTGAACGACGAGTTCAAAGCCAACGGCAACCTCGACCTGTTCTACTTCATCCTCGGCGGCAAGCCCGACAGCGCCACCAACGCCGTGAGCCTGCAGATCACGTATAAATTCAAGAAAGACGGCAAGGAGATCAACAAGATGACCCCGCAGACCGTCAGCAGCCCGATCATCAGCCAGCCCATCGCCTTCACCTTCACGGAAGTGACCAAGGACAGCAAGGGCAAGGAAACCAGCCGCCTGGAAAAGGTTCTCGAACCCGGCGACTATGTCCTGGAGATCGAAATGCTGGACAACGTTTCCAAGGCCAAGGGCTTGCAGGAATTCAAGTTCAAGATCGTTTTATAAATCCGTTTTTATCGTGCCGGCCTGCCCGCGGAAGGCGGCCGGCATGTTTTTTTTCCTCCCCTCCATCTTTCTTTTCCTGAAAGACCCCAAAACGGAATCCGCGGACGCGGCCTGCTTTTAGGCGGGGCAATTCTGATTTTTGAATAATTATTCAATATTTTGAATTTTCAGCGGCCGGGCAAAAATCCCGATTTCTTTTAACGATATCCTCGCGTTCTTTTCGGCCGCGAAACCCATGCAGTTCGCGCTTTTCTGCCGGGTGGACTCTTCGGGCCTTCATCTCCCGCCGCTGTCAGGATTTGGCACGAGTCTTGCTTGTTTAGGGTGTATTGTCTAATAAAAGGAGGACAAACAAATGAAATCTGTCAGAAGCTTCACCCTGCTGGCAATCAGCCTGCTCCTGTGCGCAGGACTGCTGACCGCCCAGCAAACCAGTGCCAAGATCTTTGGTACCGTGCAGCTTGAAGACGGCTCATTGGTCCCCGGCGTCACCGTCGAAGCCACCAGCCCCAAGCTGGTCGGCAAGTCGACCGCCATCACCGATGAGAACGGCGTCTTCAGACTTGCGAACCTCGCGCCCGGCGCCTACAAACTGGTGTTCTCCCTGCAGGGTTTCCAGACCGTTGTCAGGGAAAACGTCCAGTTGGCCATCGAACAGACCCTCAACGTGAAGATCACCATGAAACTCGGCAACATCGAGGAAATGGTGACCATCACCGGCCAGGTCGCCCAGATCGACGTCAAGAGCACGGCGAAGGGCATGACCCTGACCAAAGAGGTCTTCCAGACCCTGCCCAGGGGCCGCAACTTCGACTCTCTGGTGACCGCCGTCCCCGGCGTGTCCAGTGAGACCCTGCTGCTCGGCGGCACGTCGGTTGACGGTGCCTCCGGCCTGGAGAACATGTACTACATCGATGGCGCCGACACCACCAGGATTACAAATGGAAGCTCTGGCCAGAGCGTTTCCTTCGACTTCGTCGACGAAGTCCAGGTCAAGGCCTCCGGCTACGCCGCTGAATTCGGCGGATCCCTGGGCGGCGTCATCAACGTCGTCACCCGCTCGGGCGGCAACGAGTTCCACGGCGAAGTCGTGGGTTATTACAGCGGCGCCCCCCTGCGCAGCAAGTATCGCGACATCCTGGACCTCGACCCCAACGACGATTCCAAGGCCGTCTACCTGCCGTATTCCTTCTACTACGGCGATCAGGACGACAACCGCTATGAAGGCGGCTTGAACCTCGGCGGCTACATCTTCAAGGACAAACTGTGGTTCTTCGGCTCCGTGCTGCCCGTCTACTACACCAACACCCGCACCCTGACCCACTCCGACGGCGTGGTCAAGGATTGGAAGCGCACCGAAAACCAGATGAACTACCAGATCAAGCTGACCGCCCAGCCCATCAAGAACCTGCGCTTGGGCGCCAGCGTGGTCAACAACTTCTACAAGTACAAAGGCGACCTGGCCAACTACGCCAGCAACTCCGAACCAGCCGTCTCCTTTAACGACTACGGATTCAGCTATCCCAACATGTCGGGCAACTTCAGCGCCGACCTGACCGTGGGCAACAACTTCATGCTCAGCGCCCGCGCCGGCTTCTTCCGCACCAACACCACCAACCAGCTGATCCAGCCCAGTGACGAACCCTGCTTCCAGTTCCTCACCGAAGCTCCGGGCGGCTACTTCGGGACCACCAACATCGGCCTGCTCGATGTGCCCGTCTCCTACCAACGCCCCACGAACTTCATGAACTACTCGCGCGCCAACGTCATGGTCATGAAGAACAACGTGGCCGAGAAGCTGAGCATCGGCGCCGACCTCTCCTACTTCGTGAACCTGGGCGGCGAACATTCCTGGAAAGCCGGCTTCGCCTGGGCCCGCCGCGGACAGAACGTGGACAACACCGGCAAAGGCCCGGTCCTGTTCTTCGGCTGGGACCGTGACTTCATCGCCTACGGCGTCAACTACGGCCGCGGCACGTACGGCTACTACGGCGTGCGCAACAACACCGAGACCGGCCCCTACGGCGACTTCTACAACGCCTACGGCAACATGCTCTCCCTCTACATCCAGGATTCCTGGACCATCGCCAACCGCTTCACCCTGAACTTCGGCATCCGCGCCGAATCCGAGTATGTTCCCTCCTACGCCACCGGCAACCCCGAATTCGAGAAGCTGAGACCCATCCAGTTCGGCCTGGGCGACAAGCTTGCCCCGCGCCTCGGCTTCGTTTGGGACGTCAAGGGCGACTCCTCACTGAAAGTGTTCGGTTCCTACGGCATGTTCTTTGACGTTATGAAGCTCGAAATGGCCGCCGGTTCCTACGGCGGTTTCAAGTGGAAGAGCGCTTACTACGCCCTGGATACGTATCAGTGGGACACGATCGGCGTCGGCGGCAACTTCCCCGGACGCCTGCTCCTCCCCGGCGGCACCTTCGATTTCCGCGCTCCCTCCTTCGACACCACCGACCCCAACATGAAGCCCATGCAGCAGCAGGAAATCTCGCTCGGCCTCGAAAAGAGACTGCGCGACGACCTGGCCCTCTCCGTGCGCTATGTCAACAAGCACCTGCTCTGGGCCATTGAAGACGTCGGCATCCTGCTGCCCGAGGGCGAACTGTATTACACCACCAACCCCGGCAACGACTTTGTCAAACAGAAATACGCCGCGGCCCGCGCCGCCGGCCTGATCCCCGCCACCGCCCCGGATTGCCCCAAAGCCAAGCGCGACTACAACGCCGTCAACATCGCCATCGACAAGCGCTTCTCCAACAACTGGCTGGGCGGCATTTCCTACACCTGGAGCAGACTGGTAGGCAACTACAACGGCCTGGCTTCCGGTGACGAGGTCGGCCGCATCAACCCGAACGTCGAACGCTACTTCGACAACTGGTACGTCTCGCAGACCCTGGAGCTTAAGCCTTCCACTGGCGTGCTCCCCGGCGATCGCACCCACTACTTCAAGGCCTACGGCTCCTACAGCTTCCCCTTCGGCATCACCACCGGTGTCGTGCTCAACGCCATGAGCGGCACCCCCACCTCCACCGAATGGGCCATGGACTACCAGGGCTACATGCCCTTCGGCCGCGGCGACAAAGCCCGCGCCCCCTTCCTGTGGTTTGCCAACTTCTACATCGAATACAACCTCAAGCTCGGCAAGAACAACCTGAACATCAACCTGAACGTGGACAACGTCTTCGACATCAAGACCGCGCAGCGCATCTACCCGATCTACAACCAGGGCTCCGTTGCCATCTCTGATGCGAGGATCGCCCAGGGTCCCTGGAACATCAACGACTACGCGCCCGTGCTCGACCCGCGCTATCTCATGGAGGCCAACTACTACGCGCCTCTGACCGCGCGCCTCGGACTCAAGTTCAGCTTCTAAACGTCTGCTAGTCATTTAGCCGACTTTTGCCCCGCCCCCCTCCGGGGGGGCGGGGTTTTTTTTTGCCCACCCGCCGCGGGCCTCGCGGCAAAAATCAATTCCAGTGACCGGACGGACACTTGGCATTCGTGTTGCTTGCTTCAGGGCATGGGGATTGCGCCATAAATAAACTGTCCCAAAAGGAGGACGATTCCATGGAGATAACTAAAAAATCGTTACTGCTGACGATCGGGCTTTTCCTATGCTCATGTTTTCTGGCCGCGGAGTTGACCCCTGCCAATATCTTCGGCACTGTCCAGCGTAAGGACGGTTCAGCGCTCCAGGGCGTCACGTTCGAAGCCCTTAGCCCCAAACTGGGCGGCAAGGCGACGACCATGAGCAGCGAGAATGGCTCGTTCAGCCTGTTGGGCCTGGCGCCGGGCGTATACAAGCTCACCTTTGTCCTGGAAGGCTATAAGACCGTGGTCCGCAAAAACATCGCCTTGGGCATGGGGCAAACCCGCTTCCTGAAGATCACCATGAAACCAGGCAAAAGCGAGAATGTCGCAGCCAAGGTGAAAAAGACTCCGCGAATCGACATCAAGGGCACGAACATGGGAAAGAGCCTTGCCCTCCAGCCCACGCCCAAAGACCGCAATCCAGGCGCTATCAAGATTATGACCAAGGAGGTCTTCCAGACCCTGCCCAGGGGGCGCAATTTCGACTCACTGGCGAACATTGTCCCCGGTGTCTCCAGTGAGATCCTGCTGCTTGGCGGCACTTCGATCGGCGGCGCGTCCGGTTTGGAAAACAGGTATTATATCGACGGCACCGACACCACCAACATCCTTGACGGGAGCTCCGGCCAGAATGTGTCCTATGACTTCGTCGACGATGTCCAGGTCAGGACCTCAGCCTTCAATGCCGAATTCGCCGGTGCGTTGGGCGGAGTCATCAATGTGATCACCCGCTCGGGCGGCAACGAGTTCCACGGCGAGATCATCGGTTACTACAGCGGTGCCCCCCTGCGCAGCGCCTACCGGGACATCCTGGCTATCGACCCCAACGACGAATCCAAGGCCATCTACCTGCCGTATTCCTACTTCAATGGTGAAGACGACGATCACCGCATTGAAAGCGGAGTGAACCTCGGCGGCTATATCCTGAAGGACAAACTGTGGTTCTTCGGCTCCATCATGCCCGTCTACCTCACCGACACCCGCACCCTGACCTATTTTTACGGGGAAGTCCGGGAATTGAGGCGCACGGAAAACCAGATGAATTTCCTGGCCAAGCTGACCGCCCAGCCTTTAAAAGGCCTACGCCTGGGCGCCAGCGTGGTCAGCAATTTCACTAAATACAAAGGCCAGTTGCCCGGCGCAGCCGACATTGTCCATCCCAGCATCCCTTATGAAGATCGAGGCTTCAGCTACCCCAACATCTCGGCCAGCTTCAGCGCCGAGCTGACCTTGGGCGATAAGATCATGCTGCACACCCGCGCGGGCTATTTCAGGACGAACCAAAACAACCAGCTCTTTCAGCCGGGCAATGAGCCCGTCGTCCAATTCATGACCGAGGCTCCGGGCGGCTATTTCAAGACCACCAATATCGGCCTGCTCGACATTCCAGTCGAGTACCAAAAGCCCATTGGCTTTCAGTACTACCCTCGTGCTTCAGCCAGCATTATAAAACGCGACATCGCTGAGCAGCTGAGCATGGGCGCCGATCTCTCCTATTTCATGCGCTTTCATGGAGAGCACTCCTTGAAAGCCGGCGTACGCTGGGTCCGCAGGGGCAGGACGTCGACAACACCCCTTCGGTCCCGATCCTGTTCTTCGCCTGGGACCGCGACCTGGGCCACTACAACGGCTACGACTACGGCCGCGGCAAGTACGGCTACTACGCCGTGCGCAACAATGACGTGACCGGCCCCTACGGCGATTACTACAAGGCATATGGCAACCTGTTCGCCCTCTACCTCCAGGATACCTGGACCATCACCGACCGGCTGACCGTGAACGCAGGCGTGCGCGCCGAATCCGAAGCCATCCCCTCCTACGCCACGGGCTACCCCGATTTCGAGAACCTGAAACCGATCCATTTCGACCTCGGCGACAAGATCGCCCCGCGCCTGGGCTTCGTCTGGGATATCAGGGGCGACTCCTCCCTTAAGGTGACCGGTTCCTACGGGCTTTATTATGACGTCATGAAGCTCAAGATGGCCGCGGCCGCCTTCGGCGGTTCCAAATGGAAGAGCACCTATTACGAATTGGACACCTACAAGTGGAACGAGATCGGCATCAACAACTACTTCCCCGGGCGGCCCCTCCTTCCCGCCCCCTACACGATCGATTTCCGCGCCCCCTCTTTCGACACCGTCGATCCCGGCCTGAAGCCCATGGCCCAGCATGAGATCTCTCTCGGTCTCGAGAAGAGGCTGCGGGAAGACCTGTCCCTTTCGGTGCGCCTGGTCAACAGGCACCTGATCCGGGCCATCGAGGATGTCGGCGTCTGGACGGTCTGGGGAAAAAAGCTCTATATCGCCAACCCGGGCGACGACTTCATTAACGAAAAATACGCCGAAGCCAGGACCGCCGGCCTGATGCCGCAGGCCGCCCCGGACTGCTCCAAGGCCAGGCGCGACTATAATGCCGCCAGCATCGCACTGGACAAGCGCTTCTCCCGCAACTGGCTGGGCGGCATCTCCTACACCTTCAGCAGCCTGAGAGGCAACTACAGCGGCCTGGCGTCGGGGGACGAGCTCGGCCGCGCCAACCCTTACACAGAGAGCTATTTTGACTCATGGTACGTGTCCAGAAAATTGGACCTGACCGAGTCCGTCGGCCCACTGCCCGGGGACCGTCCCCATTACATCAAGGCCTACGGTTCTTACATCTTCCCCTTCGGGGCCACCGCCGGCATGGTATGGCAGGCCATGAGCGGCACGCCGACGTCGACCGAATGGACCATGGGCTACCCGGGCTATATGCCCTTCGGCCGCGGCGACAAGAAGCGCGCTCCCTTCCTGTGGTTCGCCAACGTCTACGTGGAATACAACCTCAAGCTCGGCAAGAGCGTCCTGAACATCAACCTGAACGTGGACAACGTTTTCGACATCAAGACCGCTCAGCGCGTCTACCCCATCTACAATCAGGGCGCCGTGGCCATCTCGGATGCGAGGATCGCCCAGGGTCCCTGGGACATCAACAACTACGCGCCCGTGCTCGACCCGCGCTATCTCATGGAGGACGATTTCTACGGCCCGTTGACTGCCCGCCTCGGGCTCAAGTTCAGTTTCTGAGGGGATTTGAAGAGTGAAAGGTAGTTCTCCTCTCTTCCCAAGAAGGGGCGGGGGTGAGTTGAGGATAGCGATCACTTCGAAATCTCAAACTCATCCCCTATCCCCTTCTCTTGCGAAGAGAAGGGGATAAAAAAATGAAAGAGAATTCCCCTCTCTTCCCAGAGAGGGGCGGGGGTGAGTTGAGGATCCAGATTTTTCTATGGATCGTTTAAATGAATAAAAAAAAAGCCGGCTGCGCGGGCAGCCGGCCGGTTCGGTCGGATTGGCTTTAACTCTACTTGGTCTTGGTCAGCGATTCGATCAGGCTCTTGACCACCGGCGCCTGGGGCGATTCGGGGTCACGCTTGAGAAATTCGTTTAAGGAATCGATGGCCAGTTTCATGTCGCCCTTGTTCAAGTAGGCGTAGCCGATCTTGAGGTAAGGCTCGCTCCATTCGGGCTTGATCTGGGAGGCCAGCTTATAATACTCGATGGCCTTGTCGGTCTGGTTGCGGCCGAAGAAGATCTCGGCCACGTTGTAGGCCAGGATCTCGTCCTTGGGGTTGAGGGCGATCGACTGGGTGAAGTAGTCGCCCGCTTCCTTGAACTTCTCCTGCCTCAGGCAGATCTCGCCGAAGGCGGCGAGCGCCTTGGCCTGCATGACGACGTCGGCCTTTTCCTTGGCCTTGGCCTGGGCGATGGCGTACTGTTCGTTGGCTTTTTCGAATTCGCCTTTCTCGCGGTAGGTGTCGCCGATGTTGAAATAGATCTGGTAGACGTTGGGATTGACCTCGGCGAATTTATTGAAGATCTCCAGCGCTTCGTCGAACTTGCGCTCGTTGAACAGCTGGTTGCCGCGCTCCAGCTCCAGCATGGACGCCTCGTCCTTGACCCGGGCCTTCCTTTCCTTGTCCTCGCGCAGGACGATCCTGACCGGGGGATTTTTTTCCAGCTGCTGCACGTAGGCCTGGGAGACGCCGTCCAGGTAGCCTTCCACCGAGGCGGCCAGCATGACGTTGCCCGTGCCCAGGCTGATGAAGCCCCATTCGCCCTTGGCGTTGGTGACGGTCTCATCCTTCAGCCCGCCTTTCTCGAATTCCAGCTTGACGGTGACGTTGGCGATCGGGTCGCCCTTCTCGTTCACCACCCAGCCGGTCAGCCGGCCCTTGCCGCGGCCGGCCTGGGCAAACGCCGTCGCCGAGAGGATGAGGACGCACGCCAGGACGCTGCAGATGATTTTGTTCGTTTTATTCATAGCCGATACCTCCATGTTGAATCGCCGCTTGAGCGGCTGTTATAGTAGACGGTTTCATTTGACGCTTTTCTTCAGGCTGTCGACCTTTTCCTTGATGAGCGGCTGCTTGGGATTGAGGCCCAGGGATTTTTCCCAGGCCTTCAGGGCCTGCGCCGGGTCGCCCAATTGGCTGAAGCATTCGCCGATCTGATTGAAAACGTTGACGTTGGCCCCGAAATGGGTGATGGTGTCGGCGTAATTCGAGACCGCCTCGGCGTATTCGCCCAGTCCCTGGCAGGCCATGCCCAGGGGCATGGCGAATTCAAAGCGCGATTTTTCCTTGACCATGGGCAGGGCGATGGCCTTGACTTTCGCGTATTCCTTTCTCTGCAGCAGCAGCTGGCAGTAATCGATGCCGAAGCGGGTATTTTCGGGATTTTTCTGGAAGGCTTTTTCCAACAGGGGCAGCGCCTTTTCCGGATCGCGGCTCTGGACGTACTGCCGGCCCAGCTCATTGAGGAATTGCGAGAAATCATCCACGGCGGTGGGGACGGATACCACCCAGGGGCGGGGCAGGGAGGCTTGCGGCGTGATGTAGAAATCGCCGCTCTCGGCGGTGATCTCCTTGCCAGCGCCGTCGAGCAGGGCGACCTGGATGGTGTAATAGGCCGAAGCATAGCCCTTGAGCGGGAAGGTCTCGATCACGTCGGGCAGGGCGGGGAGGTCGCGCAGGGCGCGCGTCACGCTCAGGACCTTCTCCTCGCGCCGGACAAGGGAGAACTGCAGGCTGCCGTTCTTCTCAAGCTCCGGCGTCAGGCCGGACAACTGCAGGAAGACCGTCAGGTCGTCGGCAGCGAGAAAATCGTTGCGCGGCGAGGGCAGCAGGTGGCTGCCGGCGAAGCGGAAGGGCTTGTAGGCGGCGGGGCCGGCGGCATCCGACCTGCGGTTGGCCAGCAGCAGCTGCGATATCCCCAGTTTTTCCGCGGCCGGGATCTCGAAATCCTTTTCCATGGAGGTGAATTCCTTGGTGGTCAGGTTCTTCCAGAAGATGGTCAGGTGGTACTTGCCGGGGATGACGGGCAGCATGTCCTGGAAACTGAACAGCTTGTCCTTGACCCGGGCCATCTGGCTTTCGGACAGCTCGATGGGGATTTTCCGCGAGATCTGCGCGATCATCCGGTCCGCGTGATCGGAAATATTCCCGGAGATCTCGATGGTCGTATAGTATTTTCCCTTGTATTCTTCCAGGGAAAAGCGCCTGGGTTCGATCAGGTAGTGGACGAAATAGTAGCCGGAACGGTCGCGGACCACGTCGAGCAGGGAGCTGCTCTCGATGAAGTTGTCGGCGTAATCGACCTCGATCTGCCCCTGGTACTTGAGGAAGTTCTTGGCGTAGACGCTGTTGATCTTGCGCTGCGGGGTCATGGGGATCTTCTCGCGGATGAGCAGGTCGGATGCCAGCGAAGGGGTGCCGCTGATCGGCTCGCTGGAGATGAGCGAGAGCGAGACGGCGGCCACGTGGGGCTCGATGTCGATCAATTTGTTGTAGGCGTCCGTGTAGGCGCTGGGATCGCCTTCATAATTGCGCATCAGCGCCTGGGGGCCGAACTTGATGGGCGAATAGAGTTCGTATTCCCCCAGCCCGTCCCTCTTGAAAAAAACGACCGAGAAGGAATCGGGCAGGCCCAACGTCGCCATGCCCTGGTAGAACCAGATGATGGTCGGATAGATCTCGTTGACGTTCTCGAAGCGCTCGATCTGGTTCGGCTCGCCCAGGGTGATATAGATGCGCCCCATGTCGGTGCGCCAGCCCGGGGCGGGGGAATCCTTGCCGAACCAGTTGTTGGCGTAGGCGATGCGCCGGTAGTGTTCCTTTTTGTATTCATTTTCCGGAAGGTTGGGGTTGGGGTTGCGCTGCTTCCAGAACGCGTTGATGAACGAGTCGCGCTCGCGGTCGGAGCCCAGCTGCAGGAACACCTCTTTCTCGGAGGGGGTGATGATATAGACGACCTCCTCGGTGAGCCAACGCTGGTGGTTGGCCGGGAGTTTTTTTATCAGTTCCTTCTCGGATACGGAATACAGGGATGAACACAGCGCCAAGATGCCGAGAGCCAATAGCATTTTCTTCATCATCGACCTCGCTGAATGGAACATCGTCGTTTCAATTATAGCACCCATCGCCGCACTTGACAAGGAAACAAAAACAGCGCGGCCGGCGGCATCTGGATAAAAAAGCCGGGGCGGCGACAAATTAAATGATCCTTATATATATAAATACTATTATTCTCCTTTTTCTTGCACCGTCGTTCAAAATATTGGTTTTTTAGATGTTTTTTAAACGGAAATTCCGGGAATTGAATATTTTCTCGGGCCGGAAAGCGAAATACCGTCCACGGGAACGGATGCCCACCGCGCATTTTGGCCTGAAAAATCAATCCCGAAAAGGCTTTTCATTCACGAGCGATCGCCCGGCCCCAGGGGATCGGCGCGATCACCTCCCTTTGGCACGAATGTTGCTGGGTCATATATGTTTTGTCAAAAATAAAAAGGAGGACAAACAAATGACTACTGTCAAACGGTTCACCTTGCTGGCAGTCAGCATGCTCCTGCTTGTGGGCATGCTGTCCGCCCAGCAATCCAACGCCAAAATATTCGGCGTTGTGCAACTTGAAGACGGTTCGCTGGTGCCCGGCGTCAGCGTCACCGCCACCAACCCGAAAATGGTCGGCAAGGCGTCGGCCGTGACCGACGAGAACGGCACCTTCAGGCTGTTGAGCCTGGCGCCCGGCAACTACAAGCTCGTTTTCACTCTGGATGGCTTCCAGACCGTGGTCCGGGAAAATGTCCCGCTCCTGGTCGAACAAACCATCAACCTGAAGATCACCATGAAGCTCGGCGACCTGAACGAGGCCATCACCATCACCGGCCAGACGCCGCTGATCGACGTCAAGAGCGCCGCCAAGGGCATGACCCTGACCAAGGAAATGTTCAACACCCTGCCCAAGGGCCGCGACTTCAGCACGCTGGTCACCGCCGTCCCCGGCGTGTACAACGAGCCCATGACCGGCGGCCTTTCGGTCGACGGCGCCAGCGGCGCCGAGAACGTCTTCTTCGTCGACGGCATGGAGACCGGCGAGGTCCGCGGTGCCCAGCAGCGCATGCAGGCCGCCTTCGACTTCATCGACGAAGTGCAGGTCAAGGCTTCCGGCTACCAGGCCGAGTTCGGCGGCTCCATGGGCGGCGTGGTGAACGTGGTCACCCGCTCGGGCGGCAACGAGCTGCACGGCGAGGTCGCCGGCTACTACCAGGGCAGCGCCATCCGCGGCAAGACGCGGGATATCCTGCGCCTGCTCCCCGATGACCCCTCCCAATACGAGTATTACAATTACGAGAAGCTGAACAAGCAGGATTTCTCCCGCTTCGAGGGCGGTTTCAACCTGGGCGGCTACATCATCAAGGACAAACTGTGGTTCTTCGGCGCCATCCTGCCGGTCTACCGCGCCGACCAACCGCGACGTCAACTGGGATAACGCCGCCGGCTCCCCGCTGACCCGCTACACGCGCAAGGACACCTGGCTGAACGGCCAGATCAAGCTGTCGGCGCAGCCGTTCAAGAACCTGCGCCTCTCCGCTTCCTTCGTCAACAACAGCAACCGCTGGCGCGGCGGCCTGCCGGGCGACAACCCCGCCACCGAATTCCCCGACTGGCAGCCGCTCGGGAGTTCGGAGTTCACCTACGACAAGATGGGCCAGAACGCCCCGACCTGGTCGACATCCGCCAACCTGGACTACACCATCGGCAACAACCTGCAGGTGTCGGCGCGCTTCGGCCACTACAACCAGAACAACGCCTCGATACTGGAACCTCCGGGGATCTACTACTATCACCGCGTATACAATGCCGGCGGCGAAGCGGCCTATAATTGGCCCGCGGACAAGATCCGCCCCAATTACTGGGAAAACTACACCTGGGGCCTTTTCTACAAATTGCAGAAGGCGAACTACACGCGCACCAGCGCCAACTTCGACGTCAACTACTTCATGAACCTGGCCGGCGAGCATTCCTGGAAAGCCGGCTTCCAGTACGTCCAGATCATGGACGATTACAACGGCACCGCCCCCAACCCGGTGATCATCCTGCGCGTCGGCAATCCCTTCCCCGAGCAGATCCCGGGCAGCCCGGTCAACGCCGGTTTCATGGGCAAGTACGGTTATTACGAGAACCGCTCTCCCTTCGGCCAGCTGATCAACAAGGCCCGCTCCAACCGCTACGCCCTGTACCTCCAAGATTCGTGGACCATCGCCAACCGGCTGACCATCAACCTCGGGCTGCGCGCCGAAAAGGAACAAGTGCCGGCGTTCAGCGACCTGCCGGAATTCAAGGGCGTCGTGCCCCTGGACTTCGGCTGGGGCGACAAGCTGGCCCCGCGTTTCGGATTCATCTGGGACGCTTTCGGCGATTCCAGCCTGAAAGTGTTCGGCTCTTTCGGCATCTTCCAGGACTGCATGAAGCTGGCCCTGCCCGAGGGCTCCTACGGCGGCTTCAACTGGATCAGCAATTATTATGAGTTGGATACCCCCAACTGGGACACGATCGGCGTCAACAACCAGTTCCCCGGGCTGTTCCTGGGCAGCAAGAACTGGCGCATCCCCTCGATCAATGAGACCGACCCGAACATGAAGCCCATGTCCCAGCGCGAGATCTCGTTCGGCTTCGAAAAAAAGATCAACGACAACCTGTCCACCTCACTGCGGGTGGTCAACAAGAAGCTGCTTGAAGCGATCGACGATATCGGCATCCTGATGCCCGAGGGCGAGACCTACTTCATCGCCAACCCCGGCAGCGACTATGTGAAGCAACAATACGCCAAGGCCGTCGACCTCGGGCTGATGCCCGCCGGGCTGCCGCCGGCGCTGAAGGCCAAGCGCGACTACTGGGCGGTGAATTTCTCGCTGGAAAAGCGCTTCAGCAACAACTGGATCGGCGGCCTCTCCTACACCTGGAGCCGCCTGACCGGCAACTACTCGGGCCTGAACAGCTCCGACGAAGCCACGCGCAACGACCCCAACGTCAACCGCTACTTCGACATGTGGTTCACCTCCTACGACCAGTTCATGAAACCGATCGACGGCCCGCTGGCCACCGACCGTCCCCATTACTTCAAAGCCTACGCCTCCTACGTCTTCCCCTTCGGCCTGACCCTGGGCACCGTGCTGAACGCCTACTCCGGCGTCCCGTTCACGACCGAGATCCTGGTGAACGGCCAGCAGGGCTACTACCCCTACAACCGCTTCGACACCGGCAAGCGCTCCCCATTCACGGTCAGCGCCGACATCTACGCCGAGTACGCCCTGAAGCTGGGCAAGAACAGCCTGCAGCTTTCGCTCAACGTCCGCAACCTGAGCGACGCCAAGACGGCGCAGCGCATTTTCGGTTTTTACAACCAGGACAACGTCTACGTCACCGACGAGGAACTCATGAGCGGTACGGTGGACATGAAGTCCAGGGTCGAGATCCTCGACCCGGAATTCGGCAAGGGCTACCGCTTCCTCCCCCCCCTGGAAGCGACCCTGGGTTTCAAGTTCGCGTTCTGATCACTGACAGTCCTGCGCGCTCCCGCGGCGCGCAGGTCATTTTACCGCGCCCGCCCCGGTTCGCCGGGGCGGGCTTTTTTTTTCTGGATTTGCGGCCGCCAAGGAGGTATCATTGATCATGCGCCTTGCGAAAATCGCCGTCCTCGCCCACCTCGCGCTGCTCGCCTGCGCCTGCGGCCAGCGCCCGGCCCAAGAGCCCGTTCCCGCGAACGTGGTACTGGTGACCCTGGACACGCTGCGCGCCGACCACCTGGGCTGCTACGGCTACGCCCCGGCGCGCACACCCGTCCTGGACGCCTTCGCCTCCGGCGCCGCGCTTTTCGAGCACGCCGCCACCGCGAGCAACAACACCCTGCCCGCCCACGCCGCGATCCTCTGCGGCCGCTATCCCCGGGGGCTGGGCGTGCCGCGCAACGGCTTCGAAGTGCCGCCCTCCCAGCGCAGCCTCGCCGTCCTGCTGGCGGAGCGCGGTTACCGCACGGCGGCCTTCGTTTCCTGCTCGGTGCTCGATGCCACCTGCGGGTTGCGCAAGGGCTTTGCGGCCTACGACGACGAATTCGACATCGAGGAAGTGGACCAGGCGCAGCGGCGCGCGCCGGAAACGGTGCGCCGGGCGCTGCGCTGGCTCGACGCCCCTGGCGGCAAGCCGTTCTTTCTCTGGATCCACCTGTTCGACCCCCATTATCCCTACACGCCGCCGTCTCCTTCTGACCGCCTCTTTTACCCCGGCTATTCCGGGCCGGCCGACGGCTCCATCCGTTTCATCGCCGGCATCCAGGGCCGCCACGGCTTCCCCAAGATCAAGACCGGCCCCGACGACTACCGCCGCCTGACCGCCCTGTACGACGGCGAGATCGCTTTCATGGACGCCGCGCTGGCGCCGCTGTTCGCCTATCTCGATCGCCCTGAAATGCGGGCGCGTACCGCGGTCGCCGTGGTCGCCGACCACGGCGAGAGCCTGACCGAACACGGCTATTTTTTCGACCATGGCCTGGACGTCTACGAGCCCAGCATGCGCGTGCCGCTGCTGATCCGCCCGCCCGCGAACTCCGGGGGCAAGCGGGTCGCCCAGGGCGTGCGGACCGTCGACATTTTTCCCACCCTGCTCCGCCTGGCCGGGCAGCCCCTTCCGGGCGCGGCGGATGGCCGGGACCTGAGCGGGCTGCTGCGCGGCGGGACGGCCACGCCCGCCGCGGTCGCTTTCGGCGAGGCGTGCCAGCCGTTCGAAGCGGAAACGCCGGGCGGCATCTCCTGGCCCAACGACAACAAGGCGCAGTTCGCCCTGGCCTGGCCCTGGAAACTCATCCAAACGCCTTATCTCGGCAAGAGCGAATTATACCGCCTGGACAGCGATGGCGGCGAAAGCCGCGACATCGCCGCTGCCCATCCGCGGCTGCGCGACTGGCTGGGCGAACAGCTGCGCAACTGGCGCCGCGGCGCCGCGCCCGCCGATCCGAAGGCCAACCCGGCCAACCTGGACAAGATCCGCTCTCTGGGCTACCTATAAGCCATGGGCACACAAAAAAAGAAGGATAAAAGCGCGGCGGCCAAGGATCGCGCCGGGAAGCGCAGCGCCCTGCGCCATCTCCTGATCCTGCTCGCCGTCTCCCTGCTCGTCCGCCTGGTCTACCTCGGCCAGGTCAAAGCCAACCCTTTTTTCTACTATCCCATCGTCGACGCCCAGACCTACGACGAGATGGCCGTGCAGGTCGCCGCCGGCCAGGAACCCCTCCCCGTTCCCTTCTTCCAACCGCCACTGTACCCCTATTTTCTCGGACTGCTTTACGCCCTGTTCGGCCGCGACCTGCTGCTGGTGCGCCTGCTGCAGATGGCCATGGGCGCGGCCAGCGTGTGGCTGCTCTACATTCTGGGCGGCCGGCTTTTCGGCCGCCGGGCGGGATTCGCGGCGGCGCTGGCGTATTCCCTGTACGGGACAATGATCTTTTACGAAGGGGAACTGCTGGCCCCGGTGTTGATCGTTTTCCTCAACCTGCTGCTCGCCCTCGCCGTCCTCAAGGCGCTGGAAAAGCCGGACTGGCGGCGGGCGCTGCTCGCCGGCGTGCTGCTCGGCCTGTCGGCTTTGGCGATGTCGGTGATCCTGCCCCTGGCGCTGGTCATCCCGCTCTACGCCTGGCGCCGCTGGCGCGGCCAGGCCGGGCGCCCCGGACTGGGGCGCGGGCTGGCGCTGGCCTGCGCCTTCGCCGGCGGCGTGCTGCTGGCCATTGCCCCGGTCACCTGGCGCAACTGGCGCGTCGGCCGCGAGTTCGTGCCGATCAGCACCAACGCCGGCATCAATTTCTATCTGAGCAGCGGGTCGGATTACGAGCGCAAGGTCGCCATCCGCCCGGGCTATGAATGGGATGAGCTGCTGAACGAGCCGATCCGCCGCGGCATCCACCAGGCTGGCGCGCAATCGGCTTACTTCATGAAAAAGGGATTCGCCCTCATCGCCGCCGATCCCGCGGGTTACGCGCGGCTGCTGCTGAAGAAGCTCTTCCTGTTCGCCAACGGCAACGAGATCATGCGCGACCAGGAAATCTATCCCTTCCGGCAATACTCGCCGCTCCTGGCACTGCTGGTCTGGAAGAGGGGGCTGGCTTTTCCTTTCGGGCTGCTGCTGCCCCTGGCGCTGCTGGGCATGGCGCTGGCGCTGCGCCGTCGCGTCCCCGGCGCCGGGCTGCCGGCCGCCTTCATCCTCGTTCATGTGGCCGTGCTGCTGGCCTTTTTTGTCACCGCCCGCTACCGCTTGAACATATTGCCCTTCCTGGTCCTGTTCGCCGCCTATGGGAGCCTGGAGCTTTGGGGGTTGCTGCGGCGGCGGGCCTGGCCGCAAGCCGCCCCGCTGACGGCGGGATTGCTGGCGCTGCTGCTGTTCTGCAACTGGCGGGTCGGGCCCATGAGCCGCGATTTCAGCGTGGACTCCGACTACAACCTGGCCACCAAACTGCTGAAGGAAGGAGACACGGGGAAGGCCAAGGCCTGGCTGCTGAAGGCGGTCGAGCTTGACCCGCTCAACCCGGAGGCCAACGGCAACCTGGGCGTGCTGTACGAGCAGGAGAAGCAGCCGCAGGAGGCCAAGAAGTGCTACCTGCGCATCCTGGAGCGTTATCCCGACGACGTCCAGGCGCACCTGCACCTGGCCGACCTGTGCCTGCGCCTGGGCGAACTGGAGAAAGCCGGCCAGCATTACGGGCAGGTGCTGCGCCTGGAGCCGGAGAACGAACAGGCGCTGCGGGGCGCGCAGTTCGCGCGCGGCCTCGGGCGCCAGCGCGACGCCGCCGCGCGCTTCCCGCAGGTGCGCGGCATCCTGGAGCAACTGGGGACCAAGCCCGACGATCCCGCCCTGCTCAACGATCTAGGCGCCGCCTATGTCACCGTCGGTTACCCGGACATGGCCATCGAGCCGCTGCGCCTGGTCATCGCCGCCGGGCAGTTCCTGCCCAGCGCCCACAACAACCTGGGCATCGCCTTGATGCAGCTGGGCGACCGCGCGGGCGCCGAGCGCGAATTCCAGGCCGCCCTGGCCCTGGACGCCGGCAACGCCGACGCCGGGCGAAACCTGGCCATCCTGCGGCAGCTCGAGAAGGCAAAGAATGCGCCCCGCCGCTGACCGCCTGACCGCAAAGGCGGTCGCCTCCGCCCTCAGTCTGCTGCTGGCGCTGGCGGCTGCGGGCGCCGCCTTGGGCTGCCGGCGCGGCAAGCGCCAGGCCAGGCCCAACGTGGTGCTGGTGGTCATCGATACCCTGCGCCAGGATCACCTGCCGTTTTACGGCTACCGCGCCAACACCGCCCCTTTCCTGACCGACCTCGCCGGCCAGGGCGTGGTCTTCGAGTCCTGCTATTCGGCCTCGAGCTTCACCTCGCCCGCCACCGCCTCCATCCTGACCTCGCTCTACCCGTTCCAGCACGGGGTGCTCAAGGGCATGATCGTCACCCTGAACCAGCAGGCCGAAAATTCATCGCTGCAGCTGAACCGCATCCCCGAGGCGGCGCTGACCTTAAGCGAATGGCTGCGCGCCAAAGGCTACCGGACCTTTGCGGTGGCCGACAATATCAATATCTGCGCTGCCGAGGGATTCGACCAGGGCTTCGACCGTTTCGTCACGCTGAACAATCGCGGCGCCGGGGAGGTCAACCGCCGGGCCATGCTCTGGGAAAGGGAAATGCGCGCCGGCGCCCCCTATTTCCTCTACTTGCACTACATGGACCCGCACGCCCCCTACCTGGCCCACGCGCCCTGGTACGTCCGCGGCGCCGACGAGCTCCAGGACCAGGTGGCGAAATACGACAGCGAGATCCGTTCGGTCGATGAACGGCTGCGGGCCATTTTCGCCGACCTCTCCTGGGAGGACGACACCATCCTGATCGTCAGCGCCGACCACGGCGAGGAATTCCTGGAGCACGGCCAGACCGGCCACGGCAAAACGCTCTATAACGAGGTCCTGCGCGTGCCGCTGCTCATCTGGAGCCGCGCGCTGGGGCTGAAGCCGCTACGGCTGCCGCAGGCGGTATCCACCCTGGACATCATGCCGACCGTCGCCGCCATGCTGGGGCTGGACGCGCCCAGGGACCTCTCCGGGATCAGCCAATGGCCGTTCTCGCTCCCCGGCCCCGCCGCAGCGCCGCGGCCGCTTTTCGCCCAGCTGCTGGCCAGCCGGCCCGGCAGCCCCGACGCCGCCCTGCGGGCCACGATCTGGGACGGCTGGAAATTCATCGTCACCGACGAGCTGTTCCGCGAGCTGTACGACACCCGCCGCTATCCGCGCGAGCGGATCAACCAGTTCGGCCGCGAAGACACGGCGGAGACGGCGAACCGCCTGAACGGATTGTTCCTTTCGTTCAAGACCCGCGCTCCGGTTTTTCCGCAGGGGTTCAACCAGAAGAAGATCGACCCGGAACTGCTGAACGAGTTGAAGACCCTGGGTTACGTGCAATGACCCGCGCGGAAGCGCTGCGGGCGCAGGCGGGAGCGTTTATTCCATTATCGCGTTTTCCAGGTTCAATATATTGGTTTTTCCGGCATTTTTTGAGCGCGATTACCGGGAATTGAATATTCCCGGGGCGGAGGCGCGGGAGCGACCGCCCGCCGGACCCTGGGCGAGCGCCGGCGCAAGCCCGAAAAGCAAGTACTGAAAAGGTTTTCAAAAACAAGGTCCGTTCGCCCGTCGCTTGTCCTCCCCGTTCGCCCGCTTTGGCATGAATGTTGCTGGGTAATGGGTGTTTTGTCAAAAAAAGGAGGACAAACAAATGAGCACAGTCAAACGGTTCACCCTGCTGGCGATCAGCCTGCTCCTGTGCGCAGGACTGCTGACCGCCCAGCAAACCACCGCCAAGATCTTTGGCACGGTACAACTCGAAGACGGCTCGCTGGTCCCCGGCGTCAGCGTCGATGCCACCAGCCCGAAGCTGGTCGGCAAGGCGACGTCGGTCACCGACGAGAACGGCTCCTTCAGGCTGTTCAACCTGCAACCCGGCATCTACAAGGTCGTGTTCAGCCTGCAGGGTTTCCAGACCGTCGTGCGCGAGAACGTCCAGCTGGGCCTTGAGCAGACGCTCAACCTGAAGATCACCATGAAGCTCGGAGATCTGACCGAGGCCATCACCATCACCGGCCAGGTCGCCCAGATCGACGTCAAGAGCACGGCCAAGGGCATGACCCTGACCAAGGAGGTCTTCCAGACCCTGCCCAAGGGCCGGAACTTCGACTCGCTGGTCAGCGCCATCCCCGGCGTCTCCACGGAAAACCTTGCGGCCGGCGGCACATCGGTCGACGGCGCCTCGGGCCTGGAGAACATGTACTACATCGACGGCGCCGACACCACCAACATCAAGAACGGCAGTGGCGGCCAGAGCGTATCGTTCGACTTCGTCGACGAGGTCCAGGTCAAGGCCTCGGGCTACGCCGCCGAATTCGGCGGCTCGCTGGGCGGCGTCATCAACGTCATCACCCGCTCGGGCGGCAACGCGTTCCACGGCGAAGTCGTCGGCTATTACAGCGGATCCGCCCTGCGCGGCAAGGACCGCGACGTGCTGGACCTGGACTTGAACGACACCTCCAAAGCCGTGTATTTCCCCTATACCACCTATTACGGAGTCGAGGACGACTCGCGGTTCGAAGGCGGCGTCAACCTCGGCGGCTATATCTTCAAGGACAAGTTGTGGTTCTTCGGCTCCATTATCCCCAGCTACTTTACCCGCACCCGCACCACCACCTATCCGAGCGGAGATGTCAGGGATTGGAAGCGCACGGAAAACCAGATGAACTACTCGCTCAAGCTGACCGCCCAGCCCTTCAAGAACCTGCGCCTGGGCGCCAGCATGGTCAACAACTTCTACAAGTACAAAGGCGACCTGTCCAACTTCTACGGCAACGCCAATCCCACCACGTCCTATGATGACTACGGCTTCTCCTATCCCAACACATCCGCCAGCTTCAACGCCGACCTGACCCTGGGCAACAATTTCATGGCCACCCTCCGCGGCGGCTATTTCAAGACCAACGAGAACGGCCAGCTGGTCCAGCCCACCGAGCCCTGCTTCCAGTTCATCACCGAAGCTCCGGGCGGCTATTTCCGGACCACCAACATCGGCCTGCTCGATGTCCCGGCGGCCTACCAGAGGGCCTCGGGCTTTTACAATTACAACCGCGCCAATGCCAACGTCACCCGAAAAAGCATCAATGAAAAATACAGCCTGAGCGCCGACCTCACCTATTTCATGAACCTCGGCGGCGAACACTCCTGGAAGGCCGGCTTCAGTTGGGCCCGCAGGGGACAGGACGTCGACAACACCGCCTTCGGCCCGATCCTGTTCTTCGGCTGGGACCGCGACATGATCGCTTATGGCACCAACTACGGGCGCGGCAAGTACGGCTACTACGGCGTGCGCAATAACGACGTGACCGGCCCCTTCGGCGACTTCTACAAGGCCTTCGGCAACATGTACTCCGTGTATATCCAGGATTCCTGGACCATCGCCAACCGCCTGACCCTGAACTTCGGCGTGCGCGCCGAATCCGAGGTCATCCCCTCCTATACCACCGACCCGGAATTCGCGAACCGGGACGCGATCAAGTTCGGCTTCGGCGAAAAGCTGGCGCCGCGCCTGGGCTTCGTCTGGGACGTCAAGGGCGACTCCTCCACGAAGGTGTTCGGCTCCTACGGCCTTTTCTATGACGTCATGAAGCTCGAGATGGCCGCCGGTTCCTACGGCGGCACCAAGTGGAAGAGCACCTACTACACCCTGGACACCTATGAATGGGACAAGATCGGCGTCAATGGCTACTTCCCTGGGCACCCTGCTCCTGCCCGCCCCTTACACCTTCGATTTCCGCACCCCCTCGTTCGGCGATACCGATCCCAACATGAAGCCCATGACCCAGCAGGAGATCTCGCTGGGCTTCGAGAAGAGGCTGCAAAACGACCTGGCCCTCTCGGTTCGCTTGGTCAACAAGCACCTGCTCTATGCCATCGAGGATTTCGGCATCCTGCTGCCCGCAGGGCGAGAGCTATTACACCGCCAACCCGGGCAGCGATTTCATCAAGGATAAATTCGCCATCGCCAAGGCCGCCGGCCTGATCCCGGCCAATGCCCCCGATCCCAGCAAGGCTTACCGCGACTACAACGCCGTCAACATCTCCCTGGACAAGCGCTTCTCCAACAACTGGCTGGGCGGCATCTCCTATACATTCAGCAGCCTGAAAGGCAACTACAGCGGCCTGGCTTCGGGCGACGAAATCTCGGTCGACCGCTTCGGCACCCACGCCCGCTCCAACCCCAACGTGGCCCGCTACTTCGATTCCTGGTATGTCTCCAAACCATCGACCTGAAACCGACTCCCGCGGCCCGCTGCCCGCCGACCGCCCCCACTACTTCAAGGCCTACGGCTCCTACGTCTTCCCCTTCGGCCTGACCGCCGGCCTCGTGGTCAACGCCATGAGCGGCGTCCCCACCTCCACCGAATGGGCCATGGACTACCAGGGCTACATGCCCTTCGGCCGCGCCGACCAGAAGCGCGCCCCCTTCCTGTGGTTCGCCAACCTCTACATGGAATACAACCTCAAGCTCGGCAGGACCAACCTGGGCATCAACCTGAACGTGGACAACCTCTTCGACATCAAGACCGCGCAGCGCATCTACCCGATCTACAACCAGGGCGCCGTGGCCATCTCCGACACCAGGATCGCCCAGGGTCCCTGGAACATCAACGACTACTCGCCCGTGCTCGATCCCCGCTACCTCAAGGGGCAATATTTCTACGGCCCCATCACCGCTCCGCCTCGGCTTCAAGTTCGGCTTCTAAACGTCAGCTGATCCGTTAGCCGACTTTGGCCCCGCCCCCTCCGGGGGGGCGGGGTTTTTTTTTGCTCCTGAACGGCGACCGGTCGGCCGTCGGCTCCCGGGAAGCCGGATCGGCAAAAGCCGTTTTGACCAAACCAATGCAAAATGATATAAATAAAGCGGAGCAACGCCTGCCCATGAATGAAAAAAGAACGCGTCCCGTCGCCACGTTTTTCCGCCTTCTCGCCTCGCTGAAGCTGACCGTCGTCCTGCTGCTGCTGCTGGGGGCGCTGGTCGTCGGCGGCACGATCTACCAGGCCGACAGCGGCATCGCTGCAGCTCAAGCCAAGGTCTTCGCAGCGTGGCTCATCCTGCTGGCGGGCGTCATCCCCCTGCCGGGGATGCTGCTCGTCAGCCTGCTGCTTTTCTGCAACCTTCTCGCCGCCGTCATCTTCCGCCTGCGCTACCGCTGGCGGCAGGCGGGCCTGCTGCTGGTCCACTACGGCCTGCTGCTGATCATCGGCGGCGGCTTCTTCATCACGGTCACCGCCAGCGAATATTCGCTGACCTTGAGCGAAGGCGAGAGCGGCGACGTTCTGGCCGCGCCCGATGGCCGCCAGGGGCCTGTCCTGCCCATGACCGTCAAACTGCTCGATTTCGTCAAGTCGTCGCACCCGGGCACGGACATCCCCCGGAGCTTCTCCAGCCGGGTGGAGATCGCCGAAGGCGGCGCCCGCCGCCAGGCGGTCATCTCCATGAACCGGCCGCTGCGCTACCGGGGCTACACGCTCTACCAGTCGTCCTACGCCGAGGACGGCAGGGGGGGCGAAAGCTCGACCTTCCTGGTGGTGCGCAACTCGGGCCGCTGGCTGCCCTACGCCGCCAGCGCCCTGCTGTTCCTGGGGCTGGCGGGCCATTTCCTGGCCATGCTCGCCGCCGCGCTGAAAAAACCCGCCTCCGGCAAAAAGGGAGACGCGGCCATGAAAAAGATCGGCCTGGCGCTCTGGGCTTGCTGGCTCCTCGGCGCTTCCGCCCTGCCCGCCGCCGTGGCCGCTGGAGCCCTTCCGGCGCCTGGTCATCCTGGAGCAGGGGCGGAAAAAGCCCATGGACACGTTCGCCCGCAACCTGCTCAAGCAGTTTTCCGGGCGCTCCACCCTGGACGGCGGGGACGCCGCCGCCTGGCTGGCCCGCGTGCTGTTCACCCCCCAGGCGACCCTGGACGACAAGCTGTTCCTGGTCAACCAACCCGACCTGCTCGCCGCCATGGGGGTGGCGGGCGAAGGCCGCGGCCGCTACAGCTTCTCCGAGCTGCGCCCCGGCCTGGACAAGCTTCACGAACTGGCCTTCCAGCACGATGAACCGCGGCGAAGGCGGGAACGGCGGCGGCGAAAACGAGTCCATCAGGCTCTTCTACAATATCTCCGCCTATTACGGCCTGCTTGACGCGTTCGCCTTCGCCCGCCGGGGCGAAGCGGATGCCCGCGACCCGCGCAGCGCCCCGGCGCTGCCGGCCATCCTGCCGCTTTCCGCCGCGGCGGACGCGGAATGGCTGAGCCCCGCCCAAGCCGCCCTCCGGGGCTCCGCCCTGCCCGCCCCCCTGCAGCGTGAACTGTCGCTGTTGACGCGGGCCGCCGCGGCCTACGGCGATAACTGGGCGGAATTCGACCAGGCCCTGGCGGAGTTCGACCGCTCCGTGCGCGGGCGCCTGGGGCCGGAGGCGGTCGGATCGGGAAAGATCTCCCTGGAGATCGTCTATAACCGCCTGGACCCCTTCGCCAAGGCCGAGATCGCCTACGGGGCGGCGTTGCTGTTGCTCCTCCTGGCGCTGGTCTTCCAGAGGCTCCTGCTCGAGCGCCTGAGCGCCTTGCTGATCTTCCTGGGCTTCCTGGCCCACACGTTCGGGCTGGCCGCCCGCATGCTGATCATGGGCCGGCCGCCGGTGACCAATCTCTACGAAACCTTCATTTTCGTCGCCTGGACCGCCGTCATCATGGGGCTGGTCATGAGCGGACTGCAGAAGCAGGGGCTGGGCCTCCTGGCCGGCGGGCTGGCCGGCCTGGTTTTCCTGGTCATCGCCGGCCGCTACGGCATGGACGGCGACACCATGGGCATGCTGGCGGCGGTGCTCGATTCCAACCTCTGGCTGGCCACGCACGTGGTGACCATCGCGCTCGGCTACGCGGGCTGCGTGGTCGCCGGCGTCATCGGCCACGTGGTCATCGTCCAGGAGCTGCTGCGGCAGCGTTCCGCCGCCGTCGCCGCCACCTCCCGCTCCCTGTATGCCGTCCTCGGCTTCGGGCTGGTATTTACCAGCATCGGCACGCTCATGGGCGGGATTTGGGCCGACCAGTCCTGGGGGAGGTTCTGGGGCTGGGACCCCAAGGAGAACGGCGCCCTGCTGATCATCATCTGGCTGGCCGTGCTGTTCCATGCCCGGCTGGCGGGCTGGATCGGCCATGTCGGCCTCGCCGTCGGCGGCATCGGCGCCACCATCGCCGTGGTCCTGGCCTGGTTCGGCGTCAACCTGCTCGGGGTCGGCTTGCACGCCTACGGTTTCACTTCCGGCGCCGCCCGCGGGCTGCTGGCCTTCACCTTCATTGAACTGGCATTCATCGCCGTCGCCCTGCCGCTGATCCGCAAAAGAAAATCCGGCCTAGCTCGCGGCTGCAAGGATATCCTTCCCCCGAAGGTTATATTAGAAGTTATATATAAGTATCACGGAGGCGGCAAAATGCGTATCGCTTACCTGCCAACAGGCAGGAACGTCCTGGTCATGCTCGCGGCGGCGGCGATATCCCTGCAGCCGGGCTGCCGCAGCGCCCAGGCCATCCCCGGCCAGCGGCTCGCCCTGAACGACACCCAGCAAGAGGATTTCAGCAAACAGATCACCAGTCAATTGTTCGAGAACGGCATGATGGTCGGAGTGGGCAACGACGACCGCTGCCTGTATATTTTCTTCACTCCCGACATCCGCCACCGGCAGCGCCCCCCCGGCCGGGCGCAGCTGACGCTCTGGCTCGACGAGGCCGGCGGCAAGGCCAAAACGCTGGGCCTGGTCCATATCAGCGGCCTGGCCGGGAAAACAATCCCGCCGCCGTCGCCCGCGCCGGAAACGGACAAGGAGAATTTTTCCCGGCCGGCGGCGAACGGGTCAGCGCCGGCGCTGCTGAAGATCGTCGACCGCGGGCGGGGAAAGGAATTTTTCATCAGCAGCGACGGTTCCCAGGGGCCTGCCGTCCGCCTGGCGGCGGATTGGGGCGATTTCGCCTACCAGTGGCGCATCCCGTTCCGGGGACGGGCGACTGGCCGGGGCTGAAGGGCGAAGCGGGCCGGGTGATCGGCATCGGCCTGCTTTGGCAGATCGAGGCGCCCGCCGCTCGCGGGAAAAACCCCGGGCGCGGCGGCCCGGGCATGGAGCCTCCCCCGGGCATGGATGGCGGCGGACCGCCCCCGGGGCGGGGCATGGGCCGGGCATGGGCCTGGAAAAGATCCCCGCCAAGCGCTCGCTCTGGCTGAAGACCACCCTGATGCTTAAATAAGGCGGCGCCCAGGTGCAACCGCGGACCCGGGGCCGGGTCCCGCGCTCCCCGGATGCCGCTGAAAGCCAGGTCAATTCCTTTCCAGGAGCTTGCTGAAATATTTGCTGATCTTGACCAGGATCTGCAGCAGCACGACCAGCACTTCATAAAGGATGCTGATGACCAGGGCGTAAATGGGCGGGTAGATGAAATAGGCCAGCGGGTAGAGCAGCAGCCCCTGGAACGTGTCGAAGGGGAAGAATTCCAGCTGCAGCGGCAGGGAGATGAAGTTCAACCCGTAGTATTTCAGAATGGGATAAACGGCCATCAGGATCCAGAAGAACAGGATGGCGACGCAGATGAAACCCTTGATGAAGTAGCAGAAATAGTCGATGCCGGCGGTCTCGTTCTCGGTTATCTCCACGTCCCGCTTGCCGTAGTGGGCGATCTTGCGAAAATAACGGTAGGGATAAAAAAAGAACGATTCGGCCAGCTTGACGATGCCGACGGCGACCGGGTTCTGGCTGGCGGCCAGGAAATTGACCAGGATGGAGATGAACGAAAAAATCGCCGTGATGATGAACCAGGGCTGGAAGAAGGTCTCGGGCTGGGCCAGGACGGCCAGGCCGATGAGGATCAGGGGCAGGGCGCCCAGCCAGCGCCAGGGCATCCTGAGAAATTTGTCCCAGCCCGGGGTGGCTTTGCCCAGCAATTTTTGCAGCAGCACCCAGCCGCACAGCGGCACCAGCAGCAGCACCAGGTTGAGCAGCAGGGCGACCAGCAGTCCGCCGGTCGAGAAAACGCCCAGGCGCGAGTAATTGCTCCAGGCGTTGGCGCTCGCCCCGATCTTGGCCAGGGCGGAGACGGCCTGGATGATCTGGGCCAGGCTGATCAGCCCCAGCGCCAGGAAAATGACGGCCACGAACAGGCGGATCGTGTTCTTCATGCCGACGAACACGGCATCCATGATCTGCGGTTGGGCGGCGAGCAGGTAAAGCACGAGCCCCAGGAACAGGAAGAGGGCGAACAGCGGGTCGCCGAGGATGCTGAAGGAAAAGAGGTACACTCGCCCGCCCGGGGCGAACACCAAGTCCATCTGCTGGAACAGCCAGTGCAGGAGCAGGAGCAGCGCCGGCAGGTAGGGCAGCCATCTGCTTTTCTCGAAGGTGATGGCCCGGTTTTTTAAAAGCGGGGCCAGCATGAAGTACGCGCCGATCAGGACCGTGAGGTAGACCAGGAAATAGGAGATGGTGGTGACCCGGAACGGCTCGCTGAACATACGGAAAAAATTCACCCACAGCCCCATGAAAGCGACCAGCCACAAGGCCAGGTAAAGCTTCACGTAATCGGCTCGTTTGGACAGATAAACACCCATGCGGCCCTCCTTGTTATGATGGAATTGTAAAAAATCGGTTTTTTTTTGTCAACGTTCCCGCCCGCCGGGAAAGGCGAACGTGCGGCGGAGCCAGGGCTCGCCCAGGGTGAACATGGAGAAGGTGACGGCATAGGCGCCGATGACATCGATGGTGTAATGCAGGTGCGAAAAGAAGACCACCAGCAGGGAAAAGAGCTGCAGGCCGAGGAAGACCCGGGCTTCCTTCTTCCCCAGCCGGCGCGCGAAAAGGTAGAGCAGGAACGTGGTGGCGATGTGGCCGGAAATGAACATGTCCTTGGTCAGGTAGATGCCGGCGGCGTCGCCGAACAGGGCCCGGACGGGATCGACCAGTTTCCACCACGTGGGCCAGAGGGCGAAGGGGTGCAGGGCGTTGACGTCGGCGCCGAAGGGGGGCCCCAGGCCGGTCAGGGGGATCATCAGGCCGCGGGTCAGCGAAAGGGCGCCGTCGATGAGGATGAAGCGGGCGAAAAGCCCGCGATCGCGGTAAAGCAGGTAGAGGGCGGGCGGAAAATAGCAGGCGATCCACAAGTAGTAGTTGATGTTCGCCAGCCAGTCCAGGCGCGGCACGATCCCCAGCAAAAGGTCGGGGACGGTCGGCGCCGGCCGCAGCTCGTTGAGCAGGACCGGGATGAGCATCAGGCTGTGGCAGAGATAGCGAAAAGCGATGGCGGCCCCCAGGTAGCCGAAGAAAACGCGCCAGGGGTATCCCTCCTGCCCGGGCCGCGAACAAGGATCCTTTCTTTGCATGTCCATGCGGATGGTCCACCAGCGCCGCCGGGTGCCCGGCGTAGGCATCCGGACGGCCGGCGGCAGGACCAGTAGTAGCACAAGGGCATTTTTCTGTCAACCGCGGCGGCAGGGGCGAATAAAGTTGACAAAATCGCTTTTTTGATACTATAATGGTTATGTTAGTGAATGTTAACTAACAGGAAGGCAACATGAAAGAGATCACGCCCCGCCAGCAGGAGATCATCGCCGCCGCCCTGGCCCTGATCAGCGATCGCGGCCTGGAAGCCCTGACCATCAAGAACATCGCCGCCCGGGTCGGTTCAGCGACGCCGCGGTATACCGCCATTTCGAGAACAAGGCGCAGATCCTGAGCACGATCATCGACCTCTTCGCCCGCGATTCGACGCGCCTGCTGGAGGAGATCCATGGCTGCTCCTGCCCCGCCCTGGAAAAGATCAGGCTGTTTTTTCTCGACCGTTGCCGCGCCTTTTCGGCCGATCCCGTCCTGGCCACGGTCATGTTCGCCGAAAACCTGTTCCAGAACGACCCGCTGCTGGCGGCCAAGGTCCACCAGGTCCTGCAGGGCCACCGCGAGCTGCTGCTTAAAACCATCCGCGGCGGCCAGCGGCAGGGGTCGATCCGCCCGCTCCCGGCCGAGCATTTGTTCAACGTGGTCATGGGCGCGCTGCGCCTGCTGGTCCTGCAGTGGCGTGTCAGCGGTTACGGCTTCGAGCTGCTTCCGGCCGGCGAAAAGCTCTGGCGCTCCCTGGAAGAATTGATCCGCCAAAACCAAAGGAGGAACGCATGAAGAGAAAAATCATCCGCATCGACCGGAGCTCTGCAACGGCTGCGGCCGATTGCCTGCCCAATTGCCCGGAAGGCGCCCTGCAGCTCATCGACGGCAAGGCGCGCCTGGTTTCCGACCTGTTCTGCGACGGCCTGGGCGCCTGCATCGGCACCTGCCCCCTGGGCGCCATCCATGTCGAGGAGCGGGAGGCCGCCCCCTATGACGAAAACCAGGTCATGGCCAACATCGTGCCCCAGGGCGCCAACGTCATCCGCGCCCACCTCGACCACCTGGCCGCCCATAACGAAACGGCTTACCTTGACCAGGCCCGGCAATTCCTGCATGAAAAGGGCATTCCCCTGCCCGCCCCGCAGGGGGGGCGTCCCCGAGGGGAACACCCCGAGGGGGGCTCGCCCGACGCCGGAAATATCCAGAGGGGGAGTTCCGCCGAGCTCCAGCCCCCAGGGCTGGCGTCCCCGGGCTCGCAGATGCACGACCGCCGCGAAAAGGAAGCCGCTCACCCGGGGCCGGGGACAGCCACGGCCACCAGGGCGGCCTCCGAATCCGAACTGCGCACCTGGCCGGTGCAATTGCAATTGCTGAACCCCCAGGCCTCTTTTTTCGACGATGCCGACCTGCTGATCGCCGCCGACTGCGTCCCCTTCGCCCACGCCTCATTCCACGAGGATTTCGTCAAGGGCAAGATTCCGATCATCTTCTGCCCCAAGCTGGACCATGCCCATGAACCCTACCTGGAGAAGCTGACCGCCATTCTCACCCTGCACCCGGTCCGCTCCCTGCACGTGGTGCACATGGAGGTCCCATGCTGCTCGGGCACGACGGCGCTGGTGCGCGAAGCGCTGGCCCGCTCGGGAAAAGCCATTCCCGTTTACGACCATACGATCTCGATCCAGGGTCGTTTGCTGGCGACAAGGCAACTTTGAAAAACAAGGAGGAAAACATGACAGAAATAGTGAACGTGAAGGAACTGGCGGCTTACCAGAAAGACGCCATCGTCAGCAAGACCCTGGTTGAAAAAGAAACGGGAACGGTCACGTTCTTCGCCTTTGACCAGGGCCAGTCCCTGAGCGAGCACACGGCCCCGTTCGACACGCTCGTCCAGGTCATCGACGGTCGGGCGGAGATCCGCATCGCCGGCGAGCCCCGCCAGGTCAAGGAAGGAGAACTGCTGATCATGCCCGCCAACCGGTCCCACGCCCTCAAGGCCCTGACGCCGTTCAAGATGCTGCTGACCATGATCCGCGCCGCGGACGCCCGAAAAAAATGAGCGGCAAACACGCCATAAAAGGAGGCCATCATGACCGCGACAGAATTACTGGTGGATGAACATCGTTTGATCAAGAAAGTCCTGGATTGGGGCGAGGCGGAGATCGCGCGCATCGGCGCCGGCGTCCACGAAAAATATCACCGCCTGGCCGAAGAACTGTGACCCCACCACTTGAAAAAAACGGCCGATGAATCTATAATCATAAGGCAGAAGGGAGCCCTAATGGATAGAATCTACCTGGACAACAATGCCACGACCATCGTCGACCCGCGCGTCAAGGAGGCCATGGAGCCGTTCTGGTGCCAGCTGTACGGCAACCCGAACTCGCTGCACACCTTCGGCACCGAGGTCCACCCCTACATGCGCCTGGCCTTCGACCGGCTTTACGCGGCATCAACGCGCGCGACGAGGACGACATCCTCGTCACCAGCTGCGCCACGGAGCCAACAACACGGTGCTCCAGGGCTCTGGTACGACCTGATCCGCCAGGGGCCCAAAACGGAGATCGTCACCACCCAGGTGGAGCACCCCGCGTGCGCAACACCTGCGGCTTCCTGGAGAGCCTGGGCGCGAAGGTGACCTACCTGCCCGTGAACGCCGACGGGATCGTCGACGCCGACACCCTGCGCCAGGCCATCCACCCCGACCGCACGGCCCTGGTCTCCATCATGTGGGCCAACAACGAGACGGGCCTGATCTTCCCCATCCGGGAGCTGGCCGACCTCTGCCGCGAGAAAGGCATCCTTTTTCACACCGACGCCGTGCAGGCCATCGGCAAGGTGCCCGTGGACGTGCCGGATGCCCGTCGACTTCCTCAGCTTCAGCGCGCACAAGTTCCACGGGCCCAAGGGCGTCGGCGGCCTGTACGTCCGCAAGGGGCTCAAGCTCACGCCGCTCCTCCACGGCGGCGAGCAGATGGGCGGCAGGCGCGGCGGCACGGTGAACGTCGCCTTCCTCGTCGGCATGGGGCTGGCCATGGAGCTGGCCGTCGAAGACCTGGACTACGAAGAGGGCACCGTCCGCCGCCTGCGCGACCGCCTGGAGGACGCCATCCTCGGCGTCCCCGGCACGATGGTGATCGGCAAACGCGAGCTGCGCACCCCGAACACCATCCTGACCAGCTTCAAGGGCGTCGAGGGCGAGGCGATGATCTGGGACCTGAACCGCCAAGGCGTGGCCGCCTCCACGGGCAGCGCCTGCGCCTCCGAGTCCCTGGAGCCCAATCCGACCTTCGTGGCGATGTGCATCGACAGTGAGCTCGCCCATACCGGCGTGCGCTTCGCCTGTCGCGGTTCACCACGGAAGACGAGATCGACCCGGCCGCGCTGGCGATCGCCCACTCGGCAGCGGCTGCGAGCCATATCATCGTCCTGCGCAAAGGCAAATAAACAAAGGATCGGCAGCGAGGAAACATGGCAAAGTCTGACCTGATCGGCGGCACTCTCTGGGAGAGCTATTCCCCCAAGGTGAACGACCGGATGCTCAACCCCCGCCACCGGGGCGAGATCACCGAGGAGGAAGCCAAGGCCCTGGGGGCGCGGCTGGTGGTGGCGGACTGGGGCGCGGAGGTCTGCGGCGACGCCATGCGCCTTCTGGGCGGTGGACCCCAAGAGCGACCGGATCCTGCAGGCGAAGTTCAAGACCTTCGGCTGCGGCACCGCCATCGCCTCCAGCGACATGATGTGCGAGATGATCATCGGCAAGACCGTGGACGAGGCCATGAAGATCACCAACATCGACGTGGAGCACGCCCTGCGCGACGATGACGAAACGGCCGCCATCCCGCCCCAGAAGATGCACTGCAGCGTCATGGCCTACGACGTGATCCGCAAGGCGGCCTCCGAGTACAAGGGCGTGGACATGTCCACCCTGGAGGAGGAGGAGATCGTCTGCCAGTGCGCCCGCGTGAGCCTGCGCACCATCAGGGACGTCATCCGCATCAACGACCTGAAGACGGTGGAAGAGATCACCCGCTACACCAAGGCCGGGGCCTTCTGCAAGTCCTGCATCCGCCCGGGCGGGCACGAATAGCGCAAATATTACCTGGTGGACATCCTGCGCGACACCCGCGCCGACATGGAGCAGGAAAAACTTTTGACCCAGGCCGATGCCGGCGATTTCTCGGCCAAGAACCTGATCCAGAAGCACCGCGCCATCGAGAAAGCCCTGGATGAAAAGATCCGGCCGGCGCTGGCGGCCGACGGCGGCAGCCTGGAGGTCGTCGACATCCGCGAAGCCGCGGGCACGGTCGGCGTCTATATCCGCTACCTGGGCGCCTGCCGGGGCTGCATCAGCAGCACCAAGGGCACCCTGCAGTTCATCGAGAACATGCTGCGCCAGGAGCTGGCCGACAGCATTCGCGTGATCCCGCTGTAAGCCGCCCTTAGTTGCCCGCCACGCGGTTCCGGCCCAGGGCCTTGGCGCGCGTCAGGGCTTCATCCACCCGCTTCAACAGCAGGTCGGCCCGGTCGCCGGCGCAGAACTGGGCCACGCCCAGGCTGATCGTGACTTGGCCGGCATCGGGGAAGGCGGCGGCGGCGATGGTTTCCCTGATCTTTTCCGCCAGGTTCAGCGCTTTTTCCGGCTCGGTTTCCGGGGCCAGGATCAGGAATTCTTCGCCGCCGACTCGGGCAAAAAAATCGATCTCACGGATTTTTTTCTTGATCTCCGCGGCCATGGATTTCAGGACCTTGTCGCCGACCTGCTCCCCGCGCGCCTCGTTGAGGGCCTTGAAATGGTCGATGTCCAGCATGATCATGGCCAGCGGGCGGCGGTATCGTTCCACGCGCCGGATCTCCCTTTCCAGGATGCGCCAGAACGAGACCCGGTTCATGATGCCCGTCAAGGGGTCGATGCTGGCGTAATACTCGAGCCGGTCGCGGACGGACGCGCGGATGACGGCGATGCAGCCCAGCAGCAGGAGCGCGTTGAGCAGAAGGATCACGGCCGCGTGCAGCCCGGGGACGGCGTCCAGGAGATTGCCCAGTTCCAGCCAGGTACCGGCCCCGGCCAGGGCGAGAAACAGTCCTCCCAGCAGCCAATAGGTCTTGCTTTTCATGAATAATTTGGGCATGGTTTCCGCCTCCTCCCGCATGATCCCTATTTTCCGATAAAAACAAGGAATCGTCAATCGCGGCCCGGGAAATCAGTTGACTCGCCCCTTCGTTTCGGCTACGATCACCATCCCGGGGCGCGTTAGGAAGGTCCCCGGCGCTCAGCCAGCGCGCAATCGGTTGACTATTCCGTTGAATTATGGTATAGAATAGAACATCCATCAAAGGAGAAATGACCATGTTTGCCATACTTGAAACCGGCGGAAAGCAGTATAAAGTAGCCGAGGGCGACATTCTGGAAGTCGAGCTGCTTCCCGAGGAACTCGTGAAGAAAAATTCGGCCAGCCTGTGCACCGTCCTGCTGGTCCAGGGCGATAAAGACCTGCTGATCGGCGACCCCTACGTCAAGAACGCCAAGGTCAAGGCCAAGGTACTCGAAGAGGTCAAGGGCGACAAGATACGCATTTTCAAGTTCAAGGCCAAGAAAGGCTACCAGAAATCACAGGGACACCGGCAGAAGCTGCACCGCATCCAGATCGAAAAAATCGAGATCAAGGCCGCCAAAAGCAAGGAAACCGAAGCCAAGGAGACGGAATAATGGCACATAAAAAATCGGGCGGCAGCGCGAAAAACGGCCGGGAAAGCACGTCCAAGCGCCTCGGCGTCAAGAAATTCGGCGGCGAACAGATCAATGCCGGCTCCATCATCATCCGCCAGCGCGGCACGCACTTCCGCCCCGGCAAGAACGTCGGCATCGGCAAGGACGACACCCTCTTCGCCCTGGCCACCGGCAAGGTGCGCTTTGTCGACCGGGCCGGCCACAAATTCGTCGAGGTCGATCCCAATTAAGCCGCCGGCTTGGTTGCGCATCCCTCCCCGCCATTCCCAGATCCCCCAGCGTGTAAACCATGTTCATTGACCGGGCCATTGTCTCGTTCAGCGCCGGCGACGGCGGCGACGGCAGCCGCAGTTTCCGCCGCGAGAAATTCATTCCCCGCGGCGGCCCCGACGGCGGCGACGGCGGCAAGGGGGGCGACATCATCCTGGTCAGCAGCCCGGGCTGCCAGTCGCTGACCGATTTCAAGTACCAGCGCCAATTCGCCGCCGAGGACGGCGGGGTGGGACGGGGCAAAAAACGGACCGGGAAGAACGGCGCCGACATCGTCCTGCAGGTCCCGGCCGGGACCGTGGTCAAGACCTTTCCCGACGAGAAGCTGATCTACGATTTCGACCGCCTCGGCCGGGAATTCGTCCTGGCCAAGGGGGGCAAAGGCGGCCGCGGCAACGTCCATTTCAAGTCCTCGGTCAACCAGGCTCCGCGGCGCATGGAAAAAGGCGAAAAGGGCGAAGCCATCAAGGTGGTCCTGGAGCTGAAGCTCATCGCCTATGCCGGGCTGGTCGGGCTGCCCAACGCCGGCAAATCGACCCTGATCTCCAAGATCAGCGCCGCCAAGCCCAAGATCGCCGACTATCCCTTCACCACCCTGACCCCCAACCTGGGCGTCGTGGATTTCGCCAAAAAAAGCATGATCGTGGCCGATATCCCCGGTATCCTGGAGGGCGCCCACCAGGGTGAAGGCATGGGGTTGGAATTTTTGCGCCACATCGAGCGCACCCGGGTCCTGATCTTCATCATCGACGTCTCGCAGTTCGCCGCCCTGGCGCCCTTGAAGAATTTCCAGGTCCTGGAGAACGAGCTGGCCCAGTACCATCACCAGCTGCTGCAGAAAAAGATCATGGTCGTGGCCAACAAGATCGACCTGGCCGACGCCGACAGGACCGGGATCGACGCCTTGCAGAATTATTGCCGCAAGCGTAAAATCCCATTCGTGGAAATTTCGGCACTCAAGGGGACCCACCTGGAAAAAATGAAGAAGATCCTTTTTTCATTTCATGAACCCGTGTAGAACCGGACTCCTGGGCGGCACCTTCAACCCGGTCCACCGGGGGCATATCGAACTGGGCCTGAAGATCAAGGCCGCCTTCGCCCTGGACCGGATCCTCTACATCCTCTCCGCCCAGCCGCCGCACAAAAAACAACAACCCCTGCCCGCGGCGGAACTGCGCCTGGCCATGCTCACGGCTGCCTTGCAACCCTACCCCGGGCTGCAGCCTTGCGACCTGGAGCTGCGCCGCCGGGGGGATTCCTGGACCATCGACACCATCCGCGCCCTGAAAGCCGAAAACCCGGACGAGCGCTTTTATTTCATCACCGGCAGCGAGGGCTTCCTGAAGATCCGGACCTGGAAGGAGTACCGCCGGCTCCTGCGCGGCGTTTTTTTCATCATCGTCCTGCGCCGCCCCGGTCACCGGCGGCAGGTGGAGAAGCTGCTGCGCGAGGAGGGGGTGCCTTTCGGCCCGGAATACGAAAATGCCCCGGCGCCGCCCGCCGCGTTCCTGCTCGCCTACGTCTCGGACTACCTGGATCTTTCGGCCACCGCCATTCGTAAAATGAGGTCCCGCGGCCAGGACGTTTCGCCGTTCGTGGAAACGGGCGTGCTCAAGATCATGGAGGAAAACAAATTATATGAAGAAGGATGAATTCAACCTGATCCTGGATGACCTGCAGAGGCGCCACATCCCGGGCGGGATCAAGAAAACGGTGCAGATCCTCATGGACAAGAAAGCCGAAAAGATCACGGTTCTCAAGCTGAAGGGCCTCAGCGAGATGACCGACTACCTGGTCATCTGCAGCGGCAATTCGGCCCGCCAGAACAACGCCCTGGCCGACGCCGTCAAGGACGACCTCAAGCGCGAGCTTCACCTGCAGCCGCTGGGGAGCGAAGGCGAGCGCACGGCGGAATGGATCCTGGTCGATTACGTCGACTTTATCGTCAACATCTTTTCCGCCGAGTGGCGGAAAAAATACCAGCTGGAAAAGCTGTGGATGGATGCCAAGCGCTACGATTTCTCCCCTGATTTCTGACCTGCCCGACCCCAAATCGCTGGCCGTGAAGGCCGCGGTCGAAAGGGTCGCCGCCCTGGACACGCCCGTGCTTTTATGGGGCGAGACCGGCAGCGGCAAGGACTTCTGGGCCGCCCGCCTGGCGGCGAGCAGCCCCTTCCAGCCGCTGCTCAACCTGGGCTGCGGCGACGTGCCCGAGACGCTGCTGGAAAGCGAATGGTTCGGCTACCGCAAAGGGGCGTTTTCCGGCGCCGACCGCGATTACGCGGGCAAGTGGCGGCAGGCGGCCAACGGCACGATCTTCCTGAACCAGATCGACCTGCTCAGCCTGAACATGCAGGCCAAGCTGCTGCGCGTCATCGAAAGAAAAAAGGTCTTCCCCCTGGGCGCCAACGTGGAGGTCGATATCGGGGCGCGCTTCCTGTTCTCGGCCGACAGCGCCATCGAGGACAAGGTGCGCCGCGGCGAATTCCGCGCCGACCTCTTCTATCGGATCTCCACGGTCAGCATATTCATCCCCCCCCTGCGCGAGCGCAAGAATGACATCCTGCCCCTGTTGCGCCATTTCTGCGCCCAAAAAGGCGTGCCCTTCGCCATCGGCGAGGCGTCGCGCCGGCGCTTGCTGCAGTATCCCTGGCCCGGCAACATCCGCGAGCTGGAGAATTTCGTCAGCGGCCTCGCCGTGCGCGGCTGCGCCCTGGACGAACAGGGCACGTGGAGCCTCCTGGACCGCCCCGGGCCCATCCTGGCGTTCATCCAGTCCGGGGAGCGTTCCCTCGCCGAGGTGGAGGCCGAGTACATCGCCTACCTGCTGCGCAAATACAGGAACAAGAGCCAGGTGGCGCGCCTGCTGAACATTTCGCGCAAATCGCTCTATAACAAACTGAAGCCGCATGAAGGCCATTGATCTGGTCTGTCCCGGGGAGTTGAAATTCAAGGGTTTGCAGGAACTTGAAAAAAAATATTTACAAAATATAAATTATTATGTAAAATTCAGCATAAAAAAAATTAGGGAGACCAGGCACAGGGAGGAGGGTTTCGTGAGGGAGAAGGAAGGCGCCATGTTTTTGCAGGAGATCCAGCCCAGGGATTTTGTCGTCGCCCTGGACGAGAAAGGCAGGAAGATGGACTCCCGGCGCTTCGCCGCCTTCCTGGAGGAAAAGATCTCCTACCACCCCGGGCGCCTGGTCTTTCTGATCGGCGGTTTCGCCGGTTTCGCCCCGGCCGTCGTCGCCCGGGCGAACCAGACGATATCGTTTTCCGAAATGACCTTCGCCCACGACGTTTTCCGCATCCTCTTCCTGGAGCAGGTCTACCGGGCCATGACCATCATCCACGGCGTCAAATATCACCGTTAGGAGATAAAAATGAAAAACGATCAAAATGCAAAAATAAGAAAAAGACTCGAATCCCTTCGGGATGAGATCCTGAAGGTCATCGATTGGAAGGACACTTCCGGCGGCGGCAACGGGGCCATGGACGAGATCGACCAGGCCAACGAGCTGATCGAGAAGGAGATGGGGTTCGTCATGTCCAACAACATGCGGGCCAACCTGAAGGAAGTGGAGGAAGCCCTGGACCGCATTGACAAGAACCACTACGGCAAGTGCCTGCATTGCGGACAGGACATCTCTCCCAAGCGCCTGGAGGTCCTGCCCTTCGCGCGCTTCTGCGTCCCCTGCCAGGAGAAATTGGAAAGCAAGAACCGCTGACCCCCCAAGGGGACAGCGCCCTGGCGGGTCGCTAGAGTTCCAGCACCAATCCCAGGCGCAGGCTGCGCGGCAGCTGCAGTTCGTTGGCCAGGCGCGCGCCGCCGGAAAAAACGTTCTCCGACAGCTCGCCGCCGAAGTCGAGCAGGTTGAAGACGGAACACTCGAGCCGGCCTTTCCTGCCGAACAGGGAAATATCGTAGCCGAGCTTGAAATTGAAATCCCAGATGCAGTCCTCCCTGGGCCCGCCCTTCTTGCCGCGCTCGTCCTCGCCCTTGATCGTCTGGTAGGTCAACACCCACTGGCCGTCGCGCTGGAAGGCGTTGATGAAGGCGAAGGGTTCGCCGTCGCGGTACTTGACGCTGCCGCCCAGGAACAGGCGCGGCGACAGGTAATAGCCGAAGAAGACCTTGCCCAGAAAAGCCCGGTCGCCGTCGACGCGGCCGAAACCGTTGATCCAGGCATTGGGGAAGGCCTGGCTCTCGGAGACCACGCCGATGTCGTTCGCCTCCGGGCCGTTGCCGAAAGCCGTGGTACCCATCCCGATATGGGCCGTGAAGGAAAACGAAAAATACCAGCGCCGGGCTTTTTCACCCTGCACCTGGACGAGGAACTGGGCGTAGAACGGCTCCTTGGCGAACGCGGCGTTGCCCAGGGCGAAGGCGTCGACCGGCCGGTCAAGTAAAAAGTATTCCTGGCCGCCCAGGTCCTCCTCATGCCCGTAGGCGTCGGCGAAATTCACCCAGAGCGGCCGGCGGATCTTTTTATACAGCCCCTTGATGTTCAGGCTGAAATGGGTCGAAAGCCGCTGGTTGAACAGCAGTTCCAGCGTTTCGCGCCGGCTCGGTTTCAGCTCCGGGGCGGCGAAATGGCTGGCGCCGCCGCTGCGGCCGAAAAGGGCGCCCTTCTCGTCATCCTGGAAGCGCTGGTCGCGGTTGCGGTCGTTCCAGAAATAAATATCGGCGCCCGGGCGCTGGTCCTCGAGGAAATCGGCGACGCCGGCGCGCATTTCATAAGGGAGATTGCCGTAGGACAGCGAGACCAGGGTGTTTTTCCCGGCCTTCAGGGTGAAGCCACCCTCCCCTGCCGCCTGGGCGAAGGCGAGGTCGTTACGGCCGCCTTGGAAGCTCAATCCCTGGTACTGCCAGGACAGGCGGGCGTTGAAGGCGAGGCGATCGCTCAGTTCCATGCGCAACAGGGCGCCGGCGGCGGCGTTGCGCCGCTGGTTGCGATAGTCGCGGCCCCCCTGCCAGAGCACGGCCAGATAGGGCTGGCCGGCAAAAAAGATCTCGTTTTGCGCGCCGGTCTTTTCGGCAGCCGAGTGGAACACGGCACTGAAGTTCAGATAGGGCCCGATGACGGTCTTTTTCCCCAGCAAGGCCAGCGTGTATGTTTTATCCGCGTCCAGGGTCAGGGTGGTGGCGTTGAACGTCCCCCATTTTTCAAAGGGGAAAAAGCCCTGGCCGTCGATGTCCTTCAGGTCCTTGCCGGCGTCCAAGACCATGGGCCGGCGCAGCTCGCGCTCCTGCAGCCAGGAAAATTTGAGGTTGAACGGACGGCCGGCCCAGGAGATGCCGGCCAGCCATGATTTCCTGTCCTGGTCGTAGGTTTCCTGGGGGTAGCGGCCGTCCTCGGCGAACAGGCGGTTGCGGCCCAGGGCGTTGACGACCAGGTCCAGGCCCAGCGTCCCCCCGGCGTACCGCCTTTGCCAGCGGGCCAAGAGCTGCAGCAGGTCGCCGTCCTCGACGAACTGGCGGTCGCGCTCGTTGAAGTCGTTGAAGCGCCTGTCCAGTTTGCCGTAGCTTGCGGCCAGCAGCAGCGAGGCAAGCCGCGATTTTTTTTCAAAGCCGTAATCGAACTGGTAACTTTCCGCGATCTTTCTGCGGGTAGAGTAAAGGTCCTCGGCGCGCAGGCTGGCATGGTTGGCCACCGCCAGCTTGCCCAGCGCGGTCCAGCCGCCAAGGTTGGGGACCACCGATGACAGCATGAGCCGCGAGACCGTGCGCTCGGGAACGCGCGGCGCAAAATTGAACCCGTAATCACGCCGTTCCGGGGATTCTCCCCGCAGGGACATGGAGCCAATGCCCAGGAAAGGCAGCTGCAGCGCCGGCGCGCCGTCCGCCAGGGCGGAGTTGATGGCGAAGTCGGCGTAATGCCAGTTGAACTGCGTCCAGGAGTCGCCCTCGAAATAAACCTTGGGCTGGTCCAATAGGCCGAAGCCGTTGCTCTCCTCGGTCAGCCAGACGGCGTCGGGCGCCAGGTTCTCGATGAAGTTCGGGTAATAATAACCGCCCGGTTGCGTCTCCAGCTTGAAGCCGTCGATGACGAACTCGTTTTCAATAGGATCGACCTGGGGATACAGCGGCAGGACAGCGCAGGCGATCCAGAACAGCGCGATCAGGAAATGCCGGGTTTTGGCGGCCATTCCTACCTGATCTCGTAGCTGAGGGCCAGGCCGGCGCCGCCGGCGGAGAGGGCGGGAGAGAGCTGCAGGCGCTGGTTGTGATTGCGCACGACCATCTTGCCCACGGCGAAGCCGATCGCCGCCCCGACGAACACGTCGGAGAGCCAGTGGGCGTCCTCGGTCAGCCGCGACAGGCCGACCAGGGTGGCCAGGCCGTAGCAGGTGATCGGCACCCAGAGGCGGTCCTTGTAACTCTCGGCGATCACCGTGGCCAGGCCCCAGGCCGTGACGGTATGCCCGGAAAAAAAAGAGTCGTAGCGCGAAAATGCGCCCTGGCTGTAACGCTTGAAAAAGGCCGCGGGCCCGTACCAGTAATCGATGCCGTTCTCGGCCGCCGGGCGCTGGCGGCTGGCCAGGTGCTTGGCGACCTGGGCGACGAACCCGGTATGCAGCAGCGTCTCCCAGGCCATCAGCCCCGTGTCCCTGGCCTTGCGGTCCTTGAGCAGCACGCCGCCGAGGAAGAACAGGCCGGCGATGCCGCAGTCCACTCCCCAATCGCCCAGTATGGTGATCTTCGGGCTGACCTTGTCCACCCAGGGGTTCCGGCTTTGATACGTCTTGAAATTCTCGTAGATCTTTTCGTCGTTGGCGATGAGCACGCCGGTCGCGACCAGCGCCGTGGAAAAGATCGCCAGGCCCTTCCAGTCCAGGTGGAAAGGAGCCGTCCACATCTCGGCTTCATCCTTGAAAAAACCGGAGACATAGCGGGGGAGCTTTTTTCTTCGCCGGGAACCCGCGCAGCGGCGCTTGGCGCTTGCGGGGAGGCCGCGGCCTGGCCGAAGAGGGCCGGCCCGGTAAGCAGGCACAGGATCAGCAGGGCGGCCGCGGTTTTAGTAACGTTCACGTGTCCGTCTCCAAGAACAAATTGCGGAAGCGATCGCGAATCCTCATTTTACATTAACCGCGGCGCTAAGTAAACCACCCCCCGCCGCGGCGGCCGCCGCCGCCGGCGATCGCTTGGCATTCGCCCCGGTCTTCCAGGCTTGACAAAACCGCGATTATGCCTTATAAGATACATGATTATGCCGAAGTGGTGGAATTGGTAGACACGCCAGTTTCAGGTACTGGTGGGCATTACGCCTGCGGGGGTTCGAGTCCCCCCTTCGGCATATTCCTCAAACTCCGTCGGAGCGGAGATCCACCAACCCGGCAATGCATCCACGACAGCCCATGAAATCAAGAGCGAAAAAAGGCACGGTAGCGGTGTTGTTATCGGGACGCGGGAGCAACTTCGCCGCCATCGTGCGCGCCTCCCGGGCCAGGGGGGCCAATTTTGCCGTGCGCCTCGCCATCAGCGACCGCAAGGACGCCCTGGGCCTGAAAAAAGCGGCCCGCTTCGGCATCCCGGCTTATCACGTCGATCCCAAGCTCTTTACCAGCAAGGCCGAGTACGAAAACGAGATCTGCGCCCTGCTGGGCCGTGAAGGCATCGATCTGGTCTGCCTGGCCGGCTACATGCGCCTGGTCGGGCCGGCGCTGCTCCGGCGCTATCCCGGGCGCATCCTGAACATCCACCCGGCGCTGCTGCCCTCCTTCCCGGGCCTCGACGCGCAAGGCCAGGCCCTGCGCCACGGCGTCAAGGTCAGCGGCTGCACCGTCCATTTCGTCGATTCCGGGACCGACACCGGGCCGATCATCGCCGCAAGCGCCGGTGCCCGTGCGCCGGGACGACGACGAGGACTCGCTCAGCCGGCGCATCCTGCGCCAGGAGCATCGCCTCTATCCCCTGGTGATCTCCCGCTTCTTCGCGGGCGGCTTGCAAATAAAAGGCCGGACGGTTATCATGGCTGAAAAATGAAGAATAAAACCTGCTTCGGCCTGTTCCTCGGCCTGGCCGTTCTCGCCGCCGCCGCCGATTTCTCGCTGGAAAAGGCAAAGAGGGTCGACGGCTTCCTCAGCCGCATCGCCGCCCGCCGCCAACCCGGCCTTTTCCTGAAAAAAATGGCCTTCAGCGAGGGCGAATTGAACGCCTACCTGAACCTGATCTATACCCGGAAATACGCCCCGGAGGTGACGTTCATCGAATTGCGCCTTCAGGACAAGAACCGGGTCAACGGCAGCCTCAGGGTCAAGCTGGCCGGGGAAAAATACGCCGCTGTCCCCCAGTTCCTGCGCGACGTCGAAGTCCGCTTCGGCGGCCGGTTCGAGTGCAGCAATTACCACATGCGCTTCGTCTTTTCGGAGCTGGTCATCAACGGCAGCCACCTTCTCACCCGACGTCCTCGATGAAGCCTACGGCGCGGCCCAGTTCAAGGCCAAGTCCAGGAAATCCATCTTCGACTGGTTCACCCTGCTGCCGGGCCTGAAGAACGTGCAGAGCTCGGAAAAAACGATCTATTTCTACTATTGAGCGTCACCCAGGACACCCCGGTTGAAGAGCTGAAAGGCATCGGCCCGGGCTACGGCGACCTCCTGCGCCGCCGCGGCATCGCCAGCGCCGGCGAGTTGCTGCTGCATTTCCCGGAAAGCTACCTCGATTTCACGCGGGTGGAAAACGACCCCGCGCCCGGGCGGGAAGGCCTCTACGAGTTCGCCTTGGGCCGCGTCCGCCTGAGCCGCAATTTCAAGAAACGTTCATCCCTGCTCAAGGCCGAAGGCGGGATCGGCGGCCGGCCGGTCTGCCTGGTCTTTTTCAACCAGCCCTACCTGCTCGCCGCCCTGCGCGGCAAGGAACGGGTCTACGCCTACGGCGACGATCGAAGAACGCGAGGGCCGGTGGCAGATGGTCAACCCGCTGCTGGCGCCGGGCGACCGCCCGGGCGGCATCCTGCCCCGCTACCGGGCGCTGGGAACGCTGAAAGCCGGCACGCTGCGCAAGGTCATCGCCGGCGCGCTCGCCGACTGCGGGACCGGGAGGACCCCCTCCCCGAAACGGTCCTGCGCCGGTACGGCTTCCCGGCGACGGCGGAAGCCCTGCGCGCCATCCACCAGCCGGAACGCTTCGAGCCCGAGCGGATCGAAAAGATGAAGGAGCGCTTCATCTACGGCGAGTTCCTTTATTTCCAGCTCGAGCTGCAGCTCATCCGCGATGTTTCCGCAAGCGCCGCCGCCGGCACCGCTACCGCTTCACCGACGCCATGCGCCGGGCCATCGACGCCCGCCTGCCTTTCCGCCTCAGCGAGGACCAGGTTCCGCGTTCAACGCCATCGTCAACGACCTGCGCTCGCCGCGGACCATGCAGCGCCTGCTGCAGGGGGAAGTGGGCAGCGGCAAGACCATCGTGGCCTTCCTGGCCCTGCTCCTGGCCCGGGAGAACGGCTTCCAGGGGGCCTTCCTGGCGCCGACCGAGATCCTGGCCCGCCAGCATTTCGCTCGCGGCCCGCGCTTTTTTCGGCGACTACCGGGCGGCCCTGCTCACCGGACGGCCGACCCCGCCGAAAAGCGCGGCGTCCAGGCGAGGCTGGCCCGCGGGGAGTAATCCTGGTCTTCGGCACCCACGCCCTGATCGGGGAAAACTCGCCTTCAGCAACCTGTCCCTGGTGTCATCGACGAACAGCACCGCTTCGGCGTGGCCCAGCGCGCCGCCCTGTTCTTCAAGGGCCGGGCCGCCGGACATCCTCGTCAGACCGCCACCCCATCCCCGCACCATGCTGCTCGGCCCTGTACAGCGACGTCGGCGTCTCCACCGCTGAAACACGGCCGGCCGGCAGGCAATCGATCCGCACCCGCGTCGTCGAACCGCGGCCGACCGGGACACGTTCTATTCCTGCGGCTGGGACGGAGCTGAGGCGCGGGCGCAAGGGCTACGTCGTCCTGCCCCTGATCGAACGCTCGGAACAGTATCCCGACCTGCGTTGCCTGCGGGCGAGGCGGCGGAGAGCAGAACACGTTTTCCGGCATCCCCCAGGCCGTCCTGGTCGGGGAAAAGCAGCGCCGAGCAGAAACAGCGCGCCTTGAAGCAGTTCGCCGCCGGCACGGTGCGCCTGCTGCTGTCCACCACGGTGGTCGAAGTGGGCATCGACGTGGCCGACGCCACCTTCATGGTCGTGGAGAACGCCGACCGCTACGGCCTGGCCCAGCTGCACCAGTTGCGCGGCCGGGTGGGCCGGGGAACGGAGAAATCGCACTGCTTCCTGGTCGAATCGCCGCGCCCCACCGCCAACGGCCGCAAGCGCCTGCAGGCGATCGCCGCCGACCAGGACGGCTTCGCCATCGCCGAGTTGGACCTGGAGCTGCGCGGCGGGGGCGTGATCGCCGGCCTGGAGCAGGCCGGGGCGATCGACTTCAGGCTGGCCGACCCCAAGAAGGATATCCGCCTATTGCAGGAGGCCCAGGTCGACGCCCGACGGCTCCTTGACCGGCCCGAACTGCAGAATCGCTGCGTGAAGGAATTCCTGGCCGGCCTGGCCGCGAAGATCAAGGACCTGAGCTTCAGTTGAGGTCCAGCTCGGCTTTCAGCTGCCGGCAGATGATGGCGTGCGGGTTTTTCGTCCTGCCGCAGGCTCTCCTTGATGCGCAGGAACTCGGCGCGCATGCTTTCCCTCAACGAGGCATCGTCCAGCAGCTTCCTGGTTTCCTCGTAGATGCGCTCGGCGCGGCACTATTTTTGGATCAGTTCGGTGGCGACCGGGCGGCCGGCGAGGATGTTGACGATGGAGTACAAGCCGATCTTGACGAAGCGCCGGCCCAGCAGGTAGGTCAGGCGGTGGACGCGGTAGACGGCGACGAAGGGGGACCCCCAGCAGGGCCGCTTCCAGGTTGGACGTGCCGCAGGTGGTGATGACGGCGTCGGCGGCGTTGAGCAGGTCGAAGCCCTGTTCCTGGTCCAGGACCCGGACATCGGCGCCGGCGGCGGCCAGGGAGGCCGGCGAAATGTTCTGCGCCTTCTGCAGGATGACCTTCAGGGGATATTCCTTTTTCAGCCGGCGCACCGCCCCCATGATCTCCGGCAGCAGCAGGGCCACTTCGTTTTCGCGGCTGCCCGGCAGCAAGGCCAGCAGGATGTCGCCGGCCGCCACCCCGTGGCGGCGGCGGAATTCCTCCCGCGGCACTCCGACCCGCACCTCGGCCAGCAGCGGGTGGCCGGTGTACGTGTAGGTCACCTTCTCTTTTTCGTAGATGGGCACCTCGAAGGGGAGATGACGAAGAGCCGGTTTTCACCCAGCGACGGATCTGCGCCACCCTGCCGTAACGCCAGGCCAGACCGTGGGGCTGATGTAATAATAGACCGGGATGCCCGCCCGCCGCAGGCGGCGGGCCAGGCGCAGGTTGAAATCGGGATAGTCGATGAGCAGGGCGGCGTCGGCCCGGCGCTCCAGCGCCAGGCGCTGGACCCGGCGCATGATGCCGCGGATGCGCCAAAGGTGGGCGACGACCTCGACGATGCCCACCACCGACAGCGAGCGGTTGTGCACGACGTTCTCGAAGCCGCAAGCGGCGAGGCGGTCGCCGCCGATGCCCCAGAAATGAAAGGCGCC
>CAWGGP010000003.1:0-48485 GCA_963822075.1 Candidatus Aminicenantota bacterium | reverse complement strand
CTGATCCTGGCCATGGTCCTGGTCGATTTCTTCCTGGTCAAGGACAAGCCCGAGCAGTGCGGCTTCGCCAAGCTCAACACCAACGACGCCACCTGCCATATCGGCGACGACGTCAAGGTCGGCTTCACCTACGTGCTCAAGCGCGCCTTCGCCAACCCGGTGATCCTCACCCTGATGGCCGCCGAGTTCTGCACCGGTTTCGTGCGCCAGGGGCTGATGCTCTGGTTCACCCCGTTCCTGAAGGAAATCGTCAACATCGCCCCCGGCCTCCGGGCTGCACCAGGTCGCCTCCCTGGGCATAGCCGTCGGCGGCATCGCCGGCGGCCTGCTCTGCGGCTACATGTCCGACCGCCTGTTCCAGTCCCGCCGCCCGCCGGTGGCCTTCATCTTTTACATCGGGCAGATCGTCTCGCTGCTGATCCTGGGCGCCACGCGCATTCCCGGGGCTGGCCGCCTTCATGATCGGCTTTTCCTGCATGTGGATCTTCGGCGTACACGGCATGCTCTCGGGCACCGCGTCCATGGACTTCGGCGGCACCAGGGGGGCCGCCACCGTCACCGGGCTGCTTGACGGCGTGCAATACCTGGCCAGCGGCCTGACCAGCTTCGCATGGGCTATTTCCTCGACCGCTTCGGCTGGGGGGTGTGGGTCTCCGTGATCATCCCCTTCTCGGTGATCGGCGCGGTGCTGATGCTGACGCTGTGGACCACCCAAAAAGAACCGCGAGCTGATGCAGCAGAAGGGGCTTTAATATTCCATATCCCGGCCGCTACGTTTGCGGAGGACGTGCGTCGTGCTAAAATAGGAAGTAGAAAGAGGCCAGCATGCGAAAATTAAACCTTATTATCATATGGGCGTTCGCCATATCGGTTTTTGGCGCCGCTGCGGCGGAAAAACCGGCAAGCCCCGACGTCCCCGCGGAAACGGCGGTCAGCCTGATGCTGAAGTACAAGGCCCAGGAAAAGACGCTCGCCCAGGCCGAAAAACTGCTGAAAAAACACCGGGCCACCAACGCCGAGGCCCGCCTGGGGAAATGCCTGGAAGCCGTCCCGGAGCACTATGGGGCGCACTACCTCCTTGCCCTGCTCGCCGGCGAGCGCGGCGACTATCCGGCCGCCGTCAGGCACATGGAGCGGGGCGAGGCAGAGATGGGGCGCCTCGGCGACTTGTGCCGCGCCTGGCAGGAGGAGCACGCCCGGGAAGAAACGGCCGACCGGGAGCTGGTCAGCGGCGCGGCGCAGGAGACCATGGTCACCTCCCCCTGCGCCAGCAACAGCACCCGCGTCGATATCGGCAAGCTGGACCGGGAGAGGGGCATCGCCAGGGGGGCCGGGCTGGCGCCCCTCGACCCGCGGCGCTTCGAGGTCCCCGCTGCCTGGCATTTCGCCCACGGCAACTTCCTGTACAAGTCGCGGCGCTGGGCGGAGGCGGCCGCCCGCTACCGGCTGGCGGTGGAGCGCGACCCGCTGCTCGCCGCCGCCTGGAACAACCTGCTCGGGTCGCTGCTGCTTGCCGGGCGGGGCGAAGAAGCCCGCGCCATGCTGGAGCGCGCCGCGCAGGCCAAGGTCGAGTTGAATCCGGAGCTGCGGCGGGCGGTCGAGGCCGCCGCCCCGCGTTAATTCAGGAAGGGGTTCAGCAGCGCTTCTTCGCCGATGGTCGTGGGCCGGCCGTGCCCGGGCCATACCGGGGTTCCCTGCGGGAGCGTCAGCAGTTTTTTCCGGATCACCTGGACCATCTCCTTCAGCGCTTTTTCCTCGTTCTTTCCCTTGGGTAGGCGGCCGACGCTGCCGGCGAACAGGGTGTCGCCGCTGAAGACTGGCCGCCGATCAGGAAGCAGACGCTTCCCGGGCTGTGGCTGGGGGTGGCCAGTACCCGGATCGCCAGCCCGCCGCAATCCAGCGTCTGCCCGTCCCGCAGCCAGAGGTCGACGATGGCGGCGTCGCCGCTTTTTTCGTATAGCGGCCGGTCCGCCTCGGGGGCGGCCAGCTTGGCGGCGAAGCGTTCGCGGCAGGCCGCGTCGGCGGCGCTGTGGTCGAAATGGCCGTGGGTGTTGAGCACCATGAGTATGCGCACGCCCAGTTCGGCGGCGACGGCGGCGAAGCGCTCGTCGTCGGCGCCCGGGTCGATGAGCACGGCGCCGTGGCTCGCCGGCTGGCAGACCAGGTAGCTGTTCACCGTGAAGGGTTCCGCCGCCGTGCCGGCGTTGACCACGAACGCTTCACCAGCACGGGGTCGGGGGCGGCGAGCAGCGCCCCCGGCAGCAGGAGCAGGGCCAGGCGCAGCCGTGGGCGGCTGATGCCTTCCCTTTCCCGGCGCCGCCGCGGCTGTTGTAGATCGTGCCCTGGTTCTTCCCGTACAATTCCAATACGGCGACGGCGTCGGCGCGCAGGTATTCGCCGGCGACCGTGATGCCGCGCTTGTTCAGCTCCAGTTGCCAGCCGCGGGGAGCGGCCCTTCGTCGAAGCCCAGGATGGAGGTGACGTCGGCCGCCGTCGCCCCGTAGGTCAGGCGCGTCACCCCTGACCAGAGCACGGCGCCCAGGCACATCAGGCAGGGCTGGGAGCTGGTGACCAGCTCGCTGCCGGCGCCTGCGGCGCCCAGGTCGAAGGTCTTCATTCTTTGCTGGGCGAAGAGCATGGCCATGATCTCGGCGTGGGCCGGCGAGGCGTTCAGGGGCTCGACGCGGTTGACGCCCACGCCCAGCAGCCTGCCGCTTTCCCGGGCGAAGACCGCCGCCGCGAACGGCCCGCCGCTGCGGCACTCGACGTTCTGCCGGGACACCCTGATCACCCAGCGCATGCGCTCCTCGGGGTCGGGGATGGCGATCCGCTTCCCGATGGCGGACGTTTTTTCCAGCCAGGGCGGCAGGGTCAGGGTGACGCCGGAGCAGCACGGGTTCTTTTCAGGTTTCATTGAACTGATTATAACATAACGGATAATCCATTTTTTTGCTAAACGAACTTTGAAACTCACCCCAACCTCCCGCTTTGCGGGGGGCCGGGGGATGAGTTGGTTTTGTGAAGCAAATGATCTCTAACACGCCCTTGACATCACTGGGGTAGTTTTTTAGAATGGATATTCCTCACAAGGAGTTCAACGCCATGCAAATAAAAGTGAACGACCGGACGGTCGAGATTTTCTCCGGGGCTTGCGTCAGGGACGTCTTGCGCAAGTATTCCCAGGTCACGTGGAAGCAGGTCCAGAAAGGGAGCAAGGCGGTCTTCGACGGGCACGGCCACGAGATCGGGCTCGACGGCGGGCTCGCCGACGGCGCCCGGCTGCGGATCAAGCGCGTTCAGCCGGGGGGGCCCCGATCATGAACGCCCGCGCGTTCAACCGGCCGGGGTCGTTCCTGCTGGCGGCCGTCCTGGTCGCCGGGCTGGCCTGCGCCTCCTGCGCCTCGGTCCCCGCGGCGCCCAAGGAAACGCGCATCGTCATCTTCCACTCCAACGACATCCACGGCAAGATCGACAATTTCGCCAAGGTGGCGGCCATCATCGCCCGCGAGAAACGGGACGGCGCCGACGTCTTTTATTTCTGCGCCGGCGACAATTTCACCGGCAACCCGATCATCGACCAGTACGAGCCCCCGGGCGAGCCCATGCTGGAGCTGCTCAACCGCCTGGGCCTCGACCTGCTCTGCCCCGGCAACCACGAGTTCGACATCGGCCTGGAGAACCTGAAGCGCTTCGCCGCCCGCGCCCGCTTCCCCTTCATCTCGGCCAACATCCAGCCGCCGCCGGGCGTGCTGCCGCAGCTGCGGCCGTCGGTGGTGCTGCGCACCCGCGGCGGCGTCAGGATCGCCGTCTTCGGCCTGATCCAGGTCGAGGCCGGGAACGGCCTGCCTTCCACCCATCCCGACAAGGTCAAGGGGTTCACGTTCAGCGAGCCGCTGGCCAAGGCCCGGGAAATGAAAAGCCTGCGCCGGGGCAACCCGGTCTTCCTGGCCCTGACCCACATCGGCTATGAAGACGACCTGAAGCTGGCCGCGCAGATGCCCGAGCTGGACGTGATCATCGGCGGCCACTCCCACACCCGCGTCGAGCCGGCGGAGACGGTCAACGGCGTGCTGCTGGCGCAGGCCGGCAGCGACAACCGCTTCCTTGGCCGTGTGGAGCTGCTGGTCCGCGGCGGGCGGGTGGTGGCCAAAAAAGGGGAGTTGATCGACCTGAACGGGAAATTGGCCGAAGACCCCGAGGTCAAGGCCATGATCACCCGCTTCAACCAGAACCCGGCGTTCGGCCGCGTCATCATCGAGGCCCCGTTCGTCATCGAGGGCAAGGACGCCCTGGGCTGCCTGATGACCGACGCCATCTGCCGCAGCCATGGACTAGACATCGCCTTCCAGAACAACGGCGGCATCCGGCTGAACCGCCTGCCCGAAAAGATCACCCTCAAGGACATCTACACCCTCGACCCCTTCGGCAACCAGGTGGTCGAGATCGCCATGAACGCCGGGGAGATCCGCTCCCTGGTCCGCGCCTCTTTCGCCAAGGGCGGCGATATCGACCTGCAGGTCTCCGGCCTCAGCTACACGGTGCGCCTCGGCGCCGACCGCGCCATCCGCGAGATCCTGCTGCGCGGCCCCGACGGCGCGGCGCTCCCCGAGGACAGGACGTTCACGGTCGGCGTCTCCAGCTACGTCGCCAGCTCCTACAATTTCAGCCACAAGGACCCCGGCCGGGCGCTGGGCTCCACCACCGCCGAGGCGCTGATCCATTTCCTGGAGGCCGGCCCCGACCTCTCCATCTACCGCGGCATCCAGCGCGCCTTCCAGGACCCGCCGCCCGCCGGCGGCCGCAATTGACCTTCGCAGGAGAATAAGCCATGGCCCAGCTCTACTTCCGCTATTCGACCATGAACGCCGGCAAGTCGACCGAGATCCTCAAGATCGCCCACAACTACGAGGAGCAGAACAAGCACGCCATGCTCTTCACGCCGGCCATCGACGACCGCTTCGGCCGCGGCAAGATCACCTCGCGCATGGGCTTCCAGCGCGACGCCCGGATCATCAACAGCAGCACCGACATGATGAGCCTGGCGCGTGAGGCCAAGCCCGACTGCGTGCTGGTCGACGAGGGGCAGTTCCTCACCCGCGAGCAGGTGGTCCTGCTGACCCGCATCGTTGACGAGCTGAACATACCGGTCATCGTCTACGGCCTGAAGAACGATTACCGCAACCATTTCTTCAGCGGCAGCGAGGCGCTGCTGCTGTTCGCCGACAAGGTGGAGGAAGTCAAGGCGGTCTGCTGGTACTGCACCAAGAAGGCGACCATGCTCCTGAAATACAAGGACGGCCGCCCCGTGGGCGAGGGGCCGCAGATCGAGATCGGCGGCAACGACAAGTACGTGTCCGTGTGCCGCAAGTGCTACGGGCAGAGATTGCAGATCAAATAAAGTTCGCCGTTCGCGGCCCGGATCACATGCTGAATCTGACCCAGAATACAGTCGCTTTTAACCGCTTCCGCTCGTCGACGAACTATGGCGTCTGGGCCATGGTGGCCACCGCCTTCCTGTGGAGCATCGCCGGGCTGTTCATCAAGGTCATCGACTGGAACCCGTTCGCCATCGCCGGCGCGCGCAGCCTGGTCTCCTCGCTGGTGGTGCTGGCCTGGCTGAAGCGGCCCCGCTTCCACTGGTCGCCGGCGCAGGTGGGCGCCGCCCTCACCCTGGCGGCCACCATGCTCCTCTTCGTGGCGGCCAACAAGACCACCACCGCGGCCAACGCCATCCTGCTGCAGTACGTCGGGCCGGTGTTCACCGCCGTCTTCGGCGCCTGGCTGCTCAAGGAGCGGCCGCGCTGGGAGCACTGGGTCGCCTTCGTTTTCGTCGGCGCCGGCATGGTGCTGCTGTTCATGGACAAGCTTGGCGGCGGCCGGCTGCTGGGCAACGTCCTGGCGCTGTTGTCCGGGCTGGTCTTCAGCTTCTACTATATCTTCATGCGCATGCAGAAGGACGGCTCGCCCTTGGAGTCGACCCTGCTGGCCCACTGGCTCACCGCCGCCATCGGCCTGGGCGTGGCCCTGTTCCTGCCGCTGCCTGTTTTCACCTGGAAGGCGGCCGGCGCCATCGCCATGCTGGGGCTGTTCCAGGTCGGGCTGGCCGCGATCCTGTTCTCGGCGGCCATCAAGCGCGTGACCGCGGTCTCGGCCAACCTGATCGCCGTGATCGAGCCCGTGTTCAACCCGGTCTGGGTCTTCCTGGCCCTGGGCGAAAAGCCGGGGGCCAACGCCATCGTCGGCGGCGTGATCATCATCGCCGCGGTGACCGGAGCGTCCATCATCAGCGCCAGAAGAACGCATTAAACAGAAGAAGCAGGTTTAAGAAAGGATTCGTGGCAGGCGCCCCGGCTTTCGCCGGAACGGCTTGTGGGCGTCGATGAGACGACCATCGCTTCCCGGAGGCCTCGGCGCTCCGGGAAAAAGTGGAGGCGAATGGCGGGATAGCCTGCCATCGAGCAAGCCAGCCCTTCGTCCACTCGTGGATTTGTCCTTACCCGCCGAGGGGTTCGGGCTTCGCTTCCGCAGTGGGTTCGAATCTGAACATCGGGGAACCCACTGCGATCCCCTGCGGGGACCGCTCACCCTCCCCCAGCGGGTCCCAAGTCCAAACCACACGTTCCCTCAGGGCAGGCTTGCCCGATGCAGTGAAAATGAATTGATTTTATTCCCCGATGATCTTGACCAGCACCCTCTTCTTTCGCCGGCCGTCGAACTCGCCGTAGAAGATCTGCTCCCAGGGGCCGAAGTCGAGGCGGCCGTTGGTGACCGCCACCACCACCTCGCGGCCCATGACCTGGCGCTTGAGGTGGGCGTCGCCGTTGTCCTCGCCGCTGAGGTTGTGGCGGTAGCCGGAGACCGGCTCGTGCGGCGCCAGCTTCTCCAGCCACTTCTCGTAGTCCTGGTGCAGGCCCGGATTCGTCGTCGTTGATGAACACCGAGGCGGTGATGTGCATGGCGTTGACCAGCGCCAGCCCTTCCCTGACGCCGCTCTCCTGCAGCGCCAGCTCCACCTCGCCGGTGATGTTGATGAACGCCCGGCGCCCCGGCGTCTGGAACCAGAGTTCTTTGCGATAGCTTTTCATTTGGCATTATACCCGAAACCAGGATGCCGCGTCAGGAACTAGCCCTGCGGCGGCCGGATGATCTTTTTCTTCAGGAAGCCGGAGCAGATGCTGAACTCCACGCCGACCTCGTGGATGCCGTAGGGGACTATGGGCCAGTTGGGGAAGCCGTAATCGTGCAGGAGAACGACCTCCTGCCCGGGGTCGAAGGAGACCGGGAACGTCTGCGTCTCCACGAGCGCGCCGTCGATGTAGGTCTTGCAGGTCGTATAACCCAGCGGCACCGCTTTGAGTTCCGGGTTGGTCAGCGTATAGACCAGGCGGTAATACTCGTCGTGCGTCTTGGGGATGTTGTCCCACCACTTGACTTCGCCCGCCAGCTGGATATTGCTGATGACGATGGGGCGGGCCGCGCCCGGGACCACCCTGATCTCGTAGCTGTTGTTGTCCATTCTCTTTTCCAGGCCGGGGGTGTCCGGGACCACCTCGACCTTGAACAGGCAGCTGCCGCCCGCGTTCGCCGGCATCTGGTAATTGGCGGTCATCGTGTTCCAATCGCCCGCTTTGAGGCTGCCGTAGCGCGGCGAAGTCTCGACCAGCTGGTTCATCTTGTAGAGGCGGTAGCTCCAGGCGAGCGAAGGGCACTTGCCCATGTTGCCCACGTTGAACGTCAGCTTGCCGGAAGGGGCCCAGTTGAACCCGGAGACGGCCAGGTCCTGGTTGACATAATAATATGCCATGCTGGACAATCCCGAAGGATTGGCTCCCTGGATATCCGGGCTTTGGATCGCGAAGCCGACGGCGAAGCCGTGCGAACCCAGGTGCGTGCATTGGCGAAAGGGCTCCGGGTTGCTCGGCGCCAGGATGACCCGGGTCAACGCGTATGTCGGGCTCGACTTGCTCCAGTTCATCTCGGCGATCGGGGAACCGTCAAGGGAAAAGAGGACCTTGGCGTCGTTTTTCATCGGGCCGCCCAGGTTTTTGGCCTCAAAGTGGAGAATCCCCCGTTCCTGGTCTATCGTGAGCGACGTGACGCGCAGCTGGGGCGGGATCAGCAGCCCCACGGGCGGCCGCTCGAATTTGGGGATCTGCCTGATGACCGCCGGCCCGCTCCCGCAATCGGTGATGGCCAAAGCCCCGCTGTCGCCGCGGGTGGTGTTCTGCAGGCTGCGCACGCGCACCGTGTAGCTGCCCGGGGGGGTGGTCGCCGGGATCGTCCAGTCGTAAGAACCGTCGTTGGCGGTATCCAGGGCGATCTCCTGGATCGCCGCGGTCCCCTGCATCAGGCGGATGCGGACGGTCGCCCCCACCGCCCCGGTCGAGGTCCAGGTGATGGCGTAGGACTTGCCGCGGCACCAGGGGACGCCGGCGGCGGGGCTGGTGACGACGATGGATTGGCCGAAAGCCGCGATGGCTCCCAGGATGACCAGGCTGGCGCCGAGAACGATTTTTTTCATGGGTCCTCCGGTCGGGGAGCAGCGCATTCCCCTCACCACCATTAAATAGCGGTTGCGCTGATTCATCTCATTTATTTTGCTTTTTCCGTTCTTCGCCGGGACACTCGGGGTCGCGTACGCGGTCCCGCTTTTGCCGGGATTTGACATTTTTCGGGCCGTTCTCTATGATATTTGTCGCAAACCATGATCCATACCGAGGTATTGAATGGCCGGACACAACGAGTCCTTGTCCTGGAAATTTTATTTTTTGAATATCGTCGCGCTCGGGGCGCTCCTCGGCCTGGCCGAGGCCGCCCTGGGAGGCTTCATCCACAAGGCCGGGCTGCCCCTCAGGGGGCCCGTGCTGACCGGCGTCGGTTTCGCCATCCTGGGCCTGGGGCTGGCGGTCTTCAAGCAGGCGCGGGTGATCCCCGGCATCACGGTCATGGGCATATTCGGCAAGTGGCTCGCCCTGCCGCTGCTGGGGCTGCCCCTGTTCTGCCAGGCCAACGCCCACCTGGCCATCCTGCTCAACGGCGCCTTCCTGTTCGCCGGGACGGCGGTGTTCCGGAAGGGGATCGGGGCGGGCTGGAAACAGAGGAGCGCGGTGGCGTTGGCCGCCGCCTTCGGCGCCGGCACGGCCTTTTTCGCCCTGGGCCGCTTCTGGGCCCCCTGCCGCCACCTGCTCTCCTTCCGCGCCGCCGGCGGCGCCTCCACCTACATGCTGACCCGCGTCCTGCCCGCGGCGCTGTTCGCCGCCCTCCTGTTCCCGCTGGGCTACGCGCTGGGTCGCCGGCTGGAAAAGCGGCTGCTGCCCCTGTGGCTGGCCCGCCGACCCCTGCTGTCGGCGCTCGCCGGAACGTTCGCCCTGGCCTGCTGGGGGCTGTCGCTATGGCTCACCGCCGCCGGTTTTTAAGGCGCCGTAGCCGCGACCCCGCGCATGGCCAGGGAAATCGCCTTCATCCTGAACGACGCCGACGTGCGCACCGCCGTGCCCGGCGGCACCGTGCTCCTCGATTTCCTCCGCCGCGACCGGCGCCTGACCGGCACCCGCGAAGGCTGCCGCGAGGGCGACTGCGGCGCCTGCACCGTGCTGCTGGGAGGCGCGGAACAGGGCCGCGTCCGCTACCGCGCCGTGGTCTCCTGCCTGCTGCCGCTCGCCGAGGCGGAGAAGCGCCACGTGGTCACCATCGAGGGGCTGAACGGCAGGGACCTCACCCCGGTCCAGCAGGCCCTGGTCAGCGAGGGCGCCAGCCAGTGCGGCTTCTGCACCCCGGGCATCGTCGTCAGCCTGACCGCGTTCCTGCTCAACAGCCGCGAACTGCAGGGCGAGGAGGCGGTCACCGCCATCCAGGGCAACGTCTGCCGCTGCACGGGCTATACCTCGATCCGCCGGGCGCTGGAGCGCCTGCTGCGCGACCTGCGGCCGAAGCTGCTTGCGGCGCCCGACCGCCTGCAGGCGCTGGTCGAGCTCGGGGTCCTGCCCGGCTATTTCGCCGGCATCGCGCCGCGCATGCTCGCCCTGGGCGAGGCGAAGCCCGGGAAGCGGCCGGCGAAAAAGACCGACGCCGTCGTCCTGGGCGGCGGCACCGACCTCTACGTGCAGCGGGGCTATGAATTGCCCGAGCGCGAGCTGCTGCTCATCTCCCGGCAAACCGGCTATTCCGGGATCTGGCCCGCGCCCGACCGCCTCTTCATCGGCAGCGCCACCACGGTGGAGGACATCCGCAATTCGCCGCTGCTGCAGGTCGTGCTGCCCGACCTCTCCAGGCAGCTGCTTTCCGTCTCCTCGCTGCAGATCCGCAACCGGGCCACCATCGGCGGCAACATCGTCAACGCCTCGCCGATCGGCGACCTGAGCGTCATCTTCCTGGCCCTGGACGCCCGGGTGGCCCTGTTCGGGCCCAAGGGCATGCGCGAGATGCCGCTGGGCGATTTCTTCCTGGGCTATAAAAAACTGGCCCTGCAAAAGAACGAGTTCATGGTCTGGGTGAGCATCCCCGTCCCGGAGAACGGCTGGTTCTTCAGCTTTGAAAAGGTCGCGCGCCGCCGCGTCCAGGACATCGCCTCGGTCAACTCGGGGCTGGGGCTGCAGATGGCGGGGGAGCGCATCGCCGTCGCCCACGTTTCCGCCGGCGGCGTGGCGCCGGTGCCGCTGTACCTGAAGGCGGCGTCGGCGTTCCTGGTCGGCAAGCCGGTGTCGGCCGGGCTGGTGCGGGAGCTGGCGCAGGTGGCGGACGGGGAGATCGCGCCGATCAGCGACGTGCGCGGCTCGGCCGCCTACAAGCGGGCGCTGCTGCGCCGCCTGCTGGCGGCCCATTTCCTCGAGCTCTTTCCCGCGCGCATCGCCCCCGGAGACCTGCCGTGAAGCAGAACGACATCTTCTTCCACGGCCGCGGCGAAACGCTCTTCACCGACGACCTGGACGGCTTCGCCGGCCTGCTGCACGCGGCCGTGCTGCCTTCGCCGTCGGCGCACGGCCGCATGGCCAAGCTGGATATCGAGGCGGCTGCGCCAGCGGGCCGGCGTGCGGGCGGTGTTCACCGCGGCGGACATCCCCGGCGAGAACCAGATCGGCGGCATCATCGCCGACGAGCCGCTGCTCGCCGCCGGCGAGGTCCATTACGTCGGCCAGCCGCTGGCGCTGGTGGTCGCCGACACCCCGCGCCAGGCCAGGCAGGCGCTCGCCGCCGCCCGCGTGGAGATCGAGGAGCTGCCGCCGGTCCTGGACCCGCGCGCCGCCGCCGCGCAGGGGCTGCTGATCATCCCGCCGCGCACCTTCGCCCTGGGCGACGTGGACGCCGCCTGGCCCGCCTGCGCGCTGGTGGTCGAGGGCCGCGTCGACTCGGGCGGGCAGGAGCACCTCTATCTCGAAACGCAGGCCGCCGTCGCCGTCGCCGGCGAAAAGGACACCCTGCGCGTGATCTCGGCCACCCAGTCGCCCACGGTGGTGCAGCGCACCGTCGCCCGCGTGCTGGGGCTGCCCATGAGCCAGGTGTCGGTCGAGGTGTTCCGCCTGGGCGGCGCCTTCGGCGGCAAGGAGGACCAGGCCACGGCGTGGGCGGTGCTGGCCGCCCTGGCGGCGCGGGCGCTGCGCCGGCCGGTCAAGCTGGTATTGAACCGCCAGGAGGACATGCGCCTGACCGGCAAGCGCCACCCCTATTCCTCGGACTTCAAGATCGGCCTGGACGGCCGCGGGCAGGATCCTGGCCTACGAGGTGACCTATTACCAGAACGCGGGCGCGGCGGCCGACCTGTCGACCGCCATCCTCGAGCGCACCCTGTTCCACGCCACCAACAGCTACCGCGTCCCCAACGTCCGCGCCACCGGCATCTCCTGCCGCACCAACCTGCCGCCCTTCACCGCCTTCCGCGGCTTCGGCGGGCCGCAGGCCATGTTCGTCCTGGAGGCGGCCATCTACCAGGCCGCCGAGAAAATGGGCGTCGCCCCGGCGGTGCTGCAGGAGAAGAACCTGCTCGCCGAGGGCGACGAATTCCCCTACGGGCAGAAGGTGAAGAACTGCCGCGCCCGGCGCTGCTGGCAGGAGGCGGTCGCCGCCTTCGACCCTGCCGCCGCCCGCGAGCGGGTGCGCGCCTTCAACGCCGCCCACCCCCTGCGCAAGAAGGGGCTGGCGCTGATGCCGGTCTGCTTCGGCATCTCGTTCACCACCACCCACCTGAACCAGGCCGCCGCCCTGGTCCACGTCTACACCGACGGCAGCGTCTCGGTCTCCACCGCCGCCGTGGAGATGGGCCAGGGGGTGAACAACAAGGTCCTGCGGGTCGCCGCGCGCACCCTGGGCGTGGCGCAGGGGCGCCTGCGCATGGAGAGCACCTGCACGCGCCGGGTGGCCAACACGTCGCCGACCGCCGCCTCGACCGGCGCCGACCTCAACGGCCGGGCGGCCGAGCTGGCCTGCGCCGAGATACGCGGCCGCCTGCTGAAGGTGGCGGCCGCGGCGCTGTCGCTGTCGACGGCGTCGCCGGCCTGGATATCCGCGCAGGAAACCGTTTTCCATGACGGGCAAAAAGACCGAACTCACCTGGGACAAGCTGGTGCAGGCCGCCTTTTTCGGCCGCGTCAACCTCTCGGCGCAGGCCCACTACGCCCCGCCCGGCCTGCATTTCGACCGCGCGCGCGAGAAAGGCGAGCCCTTCGCCTACCACGTCTTCGGCACGGCGCTGGTGGAAGCCACCGTCGACTGCTTGCGCGGCACCTGCACCGTGGACGCGGTGCGCGCGGTCCACGACGCCGGCGACAGCCTGAACCCGCTGGTCGACCGCGGCCAGGCCGAGGGGGGGATCGTGCAGGGCATCGGCTGGATGACCCTGGAGGAGCTGGTCTATTCCGACAAGGGGCGGCTGCTGACCGACACCCTCTCCACCTACAAGATCCCCGACATCCGCACCGCGCCGGCGCGAGATCGACGTGCGCTTCCTGAAGGACGCCCCCAACCCCGCGGCGGTGCTGCAATTCCAAGGCCGTGGGCGAGCCGCCCTTCATGTACGGCATCGGCGCCTACTTCGCCCTGCTCGACGCCCTGCGCGCCTTCCGGCCGCGGCAGCCGCTGCCGTTCTGCGCGCCCGCTGACCAACGAGAAGATCCTGGGCTGGCTCGAAGAAAAATAAGGAGACATCATGGAACATACGGCCGAACGCGTTCTGCGGCTGGCGGAAAAATACCGCGACCATACCGCCGGCAACCTGTCGCGCCTGGTGCGCATCAAGTCGCTGACCGGCGGGGAAAAGGAGGTCGCCGCCGAGCTGATGCGGCAGATGCGCGAGGCGCGCTTCGACGAGGTGCGCCTCGACGGCCTGGGCAGCGTCCACGGCCGGGTCGGCAGGGGCCGGCGCCTGCTGGCCTTCGACGCCCACATCGACACCGTCGACCAGGGCAACCTCGACAACTGGAGCGATCCCCCGTTCTCCGGGAGGATCGCCGACGGCTTCGTCTACGGCCGCGGCAGCGTCGACCAGAAGGGGGGAGCGGCGGCCATGGTCACCGCCGGCCGGATCCTCGCCGAGCTGGGGCTGAAGAACGACGTGGCGGTCCTGTTCACCGGCACGGTGATGGAGGAGGACTGCGACGGCCTGTGCTGGAAATACATCGTCGAGGAGGAGAAGATCCGGCCCGAGCTGGTGGTCATCACCGAGCCGACCGCCCTGGGCATCTACCGCGGCCAGCGCGGCCGCATGGAGATGCGCGTCGGCTTCAAGGGCTTTCTGCTGCCACGGCTCGGCCCCCGAGCGCGGCAAGAACGCCATCTACATGGCGGCGCGCGCCTGCCTCGAGGTCGAGAAGCTGAACGAGCGGCTGGCCGCCGACGATTTCCTGGGCAAGGGCTCGATCACGGTCAGCGAGTTCGTCTCCGGCTCGCCCCTCGCTGTGCGCGGTCGCCGATTTCGCCCGCATCCACCTCGACCGCCGCCTGACGCCGCGGCGAGACCAAGGAGTCGGCGCTGGCCGAGGTCAAGGAGCTGGTCGCCGGCATGCCGGCCGCCGTCGAGGTGCTGCATTACCTGGAAAAATCCTATACCGGCCGCGAATACGGCATGGAAAAATATTACCCGACCTGGACCGCTCGACGCCGCCCACCCCGCGGTCACCCGCGCCGGAGGACGTGTTCCGCTCCCTTTTTAAAAAAGAGCCCCGCGTCGACAAGTGGACCTTCTCGACCAACGCCGTGACCATCAACGGCATCTACGGCATCCCGACCATCGGCTTCGGCCCGGGCGACGAGGTCGCGGCCCACGCGCCCAACGAGAAGATCGCCGTCGACGACCTGGTCAAAGCCTCGGCGTTTTACGCGCTGTACGCGTTGAGATAATGAAATAAGGTGTAATTAGGATTCGATTGGCCGTAGCGTTACGATGTTCGAGAAGAGAAGCGGTTTTAGAATATCCTGCTCTTTTCTGACAAAGGGTTCGGACTGAGTCTCTAACTCGACTGAATCACTGATTTTGACTTGACGCCCTCCTAATGCTATATTTTTCTTAAGGACCAAAGCGAAAAAAGGAGCGGTGAACCATGAATTCGATCTTTCACAATCGCCATTTCATAACCGAGGACGACTGGAGCAAGAACGACCTGGACACGGTCTTCGAAACGTCGTTCGACCTGAAGAAGCGCTTCGCCCTGGGCGAGCCGCACCGGCTGCTGCAGGACAAGACGCTGTTCATGATCTTCTTCGAGCAGTCGACGCGCACGCGCAACTCCATGGAGGCCGGCATGACCCAGCTCGGCGGCCACGCCCACGACCTGACCGCCGACAAGATGCAGATCTCGCACGGCGAGTCCGCCAAGGACACGGCGATCATCCTGTCGCGCATGGGCCACGGCATCGCCGCGCGCAACTGCTTCTACGGCAGCGGCAACGCCTATCTCAACGAGATGGCCAAGCATGCCAAGTGCCCGATCATGAGCCTGCAGGACGACGTCTACCACCCCTTCCAGGGGCTGGCCGACCTGATGACCATCTTCGAGCACTTCGGCCGCGACCCGCGCGGGCTGAAGGTGACCGTCTCCTGGGCCTACGCCGAGTCGCACGCCAAGCCGCTCTCCGTGCCCGCAGACGCAGATCCTGCTCTTCCCGCGCTACGGCATCGACGTCACCGTGGCGCACCCGCCCGATTTCCCGCTGAGCAAGGGGATCGTCGACAAGGCCGCGTGCAACGCCAAGGCCGGCGGCGGCAAGCTGACCTTCACCGACGACATGGACGCGGCGCTGAAGGGCGCGCAGGTGGTCATCCCCAAGAACTGGGGCGGCTTCGGCGCCTACGAGGTGGACGAGTACCTGGCCAACGAGGCCGAGTGCAAAAGGAGATGGCGGCCCGGCTGGCGAAGCACAAGGACTGGATCTTCGACCGCCGCCGCGCCGGCTGGCCACCCCGGACGTCAAGCTGATGCACGCCCTGCCCGCCGACCGCAACCGCGAGGTGACCGACGACGTGATCGACGACGAGTCGATCTCCATCGTCTACGACGAGGCGGAGAACCGGCTGCACACCGCCAAGGCGGTCATGGCCCTGACCATGGGCGGCCGCGGCTGATCTTCGCCCGGCGGGGACTTCCCCCGCTGCGGAGAGCCAACCATGGCTGAAAAATTCGCGCCGCTCGGCTGCCGGCGCCCTGCTGGCCTGGATCCTCGCCGAGGAGAAGCGCGGCCAGGTCTTCGGCATCCACCGCGAGCTCTTTTCCGCTCCCGCGCCGCCGACCCGTTCCGCCTGAAGCGCTTCGGCAGGGTGCTCGAGACGCCGCTGGGGGTCGCCGCCGGCCCGCACACGCAGCTGGCCCAGAACATCGTGGCCGCCTGGCTCTGCGGCGCCCGCTTCATCGAGCTGAAGACCGTCCAGACCCTGGACCGCCTGGAGGTGCGCAAGCCCTGCATCGCCGTCTCCGGCGCCGGCTTCAACTGCGAATGGTCGCAGGAGCTGACCCTGGACGAAGCCGTTCGACCAGTACCTCGGCGCCTGGGTGCTGCTGCACGCGCTCAAGCACCGCTTCGAGGGCCCGTTCCGCGGCGATCCCGGCTTCATCTTCAACTTCAGCGTCGGCTACGACCTCGCCGGCGTCATGCAGCCCAACATGCAGCGCTTCCTGGACCGCATCTCCATGTGCCGCGCCGAGAAGGAAGCGCTGCTCCTGGAGCTCGAGCCCGTGTTCCCCGCCATCCGCGACATCGACATCGCGGAATGCATTTCCGACAGCGTCACCCTGTCGACCATGCACGGCTGCCCGCCCGAGGAGATCGAAAAGATCGCCATGTACCTGCTGACGAGCGCGGGCTGCACACCACGGTCAAGCTGAACCCGACGCTGCTGGGCGCCGAGGCGCTGCGCGGCCTGCTGAACGGGAGCCTGGGCTGGAAGGTGCAGGTGCCCGACCAGGCCTTCGCCCACGACCTGAAATACGACGCCGCGCTGGGCTTGCTCCGCCGCCTGCAGGTCGAGCGCCGACAAGAACGGCCTCACCTTCTCCGTCAAGCTGAGCAACACCCTGGAATGCCTGAACGACCGCGGCCTGCTGCCGGAGGCGGAAAAGACGGTCTACATGAGCGGGCCGGCCGCTCCTGCCGCTGGCGGTGGCGCTGGCGCGGCGCCTGCAGAACGATTTTGCCGGCGAAGCTGGACATCTCGTTCTCCGGCGGCGCGGACGCTTTCAACGCCGCCGAGCTCCTGGCCTGCGGCCTGAAGCCGCTGACCGTCTGCAGCGACCTGCTCCAGCCCGGCGGCTACGCCCGCCTGCGCCAGTACCTGGAGGAGATCGCCAGGGCGATGGCCGGCGCCAAGGCGGCGACCCTCGACGACCTGGTCCTGAAGCGGGCGAAGATGGCCGACCCCGGCGCGGCGGCGCTGAAGAACCTGGAGAGCTACGCCGCCGCCCTGGAAAAGGACGGGAGCTTCCGGGCGCCGCTGTTCCCCCGCCCCTCCTTCAAGGGCGCGCGGGAGCTGGGCTGGTTCGACTGCGCCGCCGCCCCCTGCCGCGAGCAATGCGCCATCGCGCAGGACGTTTCGCGCTACATGCACTGGGTGGGGAACGGCGAGCCGCAGCGCGCCGCCGCGGTGATCTGGGAGACCAACCCGCTCCCCGCCGTTACCGGCATGGTCTGCGACCAGAAGTGCGCCCTGCGCTGCTCGCGCGGCCTCTACGACCGGCCGCTGGCCATCCGCGCCGTCAAGCGCTACGCCATCAAGAACGGCAAGCTGCCAAGGTGGCGCGCGTGGCCACCACCGCGGCCAGCCTGCGGGCGGCGGTGATCGGCGCCGGCCCCTCGGGGCTGGGGGCGGCGCGCGACCTCGCCCGCGCCGGCTTCGTGGTCGAGATCTTCGAAGCCGGGGACCTCGCCGGCGGGCTGGCCGCCGCGGTGATCCCCGGCTTTCCGCCTGGGCTCCGCCGCCTTGAGCGAAGACGTCGCGCGCCTGAAAAAGATGGGGGTGACCTTCCACTTCGGGCAGGCGGTCGACTGGCTGCGCCTGCGCCAGCTCCTGGACGCCTTCGATTTCGTCTACCTGGCCTGCGGCGCCGGCGCGGGGAGAAAATGCTCCTGCCCGACGAGGAGGCGACCGGGGTGTACGACGCCCTGGAGTTCCTGGCCTGCCTGAAGCGCGGCGAGGAGCCGCCCGTGGGCGCCAGGGTGGTGGTCATCGGCGGCGGCAACAGCGCCATGGACGCCGCCCGCTCCGCCCTGCGCCAGGGCCCGCCGCCGGCGCAGGTGACCGTCATCTACCGCCGCACGCTGGCCGAGATGCCCGCCGCCGCGGACGAGATCGAAGCCGCGTTGGCGGAAGGGGTGGTCATCCGCGAGCTGACCGCGCCGCTGGGCTTCCTGGTCGAGGAGGGGCGGGTGACCGGGGTGCGCTGCGCGCGCATGGAGCTCAAGGAAAAGGACGAAAGCGGCCGAAGGCGCCCGGTGCCCGTTTTCGGCTCCGAGTCCGACCTGCCCTGCGACGCGGTGATCGTCGCCATCGGCCAGGAAAAGAAGTCGCCGCCGCTGGAGGGCTGGGAAGGCGGGGTGGTCGCCGCGGACGGGCGCACCAGCCATCCCTACCTGTTCGTGGGCGGCGACGCGCTGGCCGGCGCATCGACGCTGATCAAGGCGGTGGCGGACGGCGGGCGCACCGCCCGGCGCATCGGCGCCATCACCGGCAAGGACTCGGGCACGGAAGAAGAGCGCCCCGCTCGCCAGCCTGACCTGGCCCGAGCACCAGCTGCGCCGGGCGCGGCGCGAACGCCCCGTTGCCGCGGACATCCGCCGGAAACGCCCGCCGCCGGCAAAATATCCGCCGCGCCCCCCGGGCCGTTGAAAGCCGAAGCCGCCGCCGCCGAAGCCAACCGCTGCCTGCACTGCGACGACCTCTGCCAGTTCTGCGTCAGCGTCTGCCCCAACCGCGCCCTGGTCGCCTTCGAGACCGTCCCCGGCCGTTTTCCCGTCCTGAGCGCCGTGCGCGGCAGCAGCCACGTGGAGATGGTCGCCTCCTCCTATCTCGAGATCCGCCAGCGCTACCAGCTGGTCCACGTCGCCGATTTTTGCAACGCCTGCGGCAATTGCGCCACCTTCTGCCCGGCCGCCGGCGCCCCCTACAAGGACAAGCCCCATTTTTTCCTGCATAAAAAGGAGTTCGACCTGGCGGCGGACGGCTTTTTCCTGGAGCCGCCGCTGCGCGAGGGGCTGAAGGTCCTGCGCGCCAGGGTGGCGGGGGAGCCGCTGCAGATGCGCCAGTTCCCCGACATGCTGGAGTTCGAGAACCGCAACTGCCAGCTCAAGCTGCAGCGCGGCGACCTGTCGTTCCGGGGCGCCGACTGGCGCCGGAAGGCCGACCCCGTTTTCGACGGCGTGCTGCTGGCGCACATGGCGGTGCTGCTGGAATACCTGCCGCCGTTCCTGCATGGAGACAGAACCGATGTGTGAATACGCTTTCAACGAGTCGTGCCTGAACAGCCCCGCCTGGAGCGGGGAGGAGTACGCGTTCCTGAAGGACGGCGACATGCTCGAGTTCCACCGCTCGCTGCCGGGCTACGAGCCCACGCCGCTGCGCGAGCTGCCCGACCTGGCCTACCGCTCGGGGTTGGGCGCCATTTTCGTCAAGGACGAGTCCCGGCGCTTCGGCATCAAGGCCTTCAAGGCGCTGGGCGCCTCCTACGCCATCTACCGTTTCCTGAAAAAACGCTGGCTGGACAGCTTCACCGCCCCCTTCACCCCGGAAAGCTTCCGGGACCGGGGGACGCTGGCCAAGCTGGGCGTGTTCACCTTCTGCGCCGCCACCGACGGCAACCACGGCCGCGCCGTGGCCTGGACGGCGAAAATGCTCGGGCAGAAGGCGGTGATCTACATGCCCGCCGACTCGGTCGCGGCGCGCGTCGAGAACATCCGCGGCGAGGGCGCCGAAGTGGTGCTGGTCGAGGGCACCTTCGACCTCTGCGTCGAGCGCTGCGCCGCCGACGCCGCGAAAATGCGGCTGGCAGGCGATTTCCGACACCGCCTACCCCGGCTACCGCGAGATCCCCGGCTGGATCCTGCTGGGCTATACCACGATCTTCGCCGAGCTGGAGGGGCTGCTGCACGGCACGGACAAGGCGAACGTCGACGCGGTCATCCTGCCGGCGGGCGTGGGCGGGCTGGCGGCCGCCGGCGCCTTCTATTACGCCAGGCACTACGGCGCCGCGCGCCCGGCGCTCATCTGCGTCGAGCCGACCTCGTCGGACTGCTTCCTGGAATCGGTGCGCTTCGGCAAGGGGAGGGCGCTCGCCACCAGGGGCAAGCAGACCTCGATCATGGCCGGCCTGAACTGCGGCGTCCCCTCGCCGCTGGCCTGGCCCATCGTGCGCGACGCCGTCCATTTTTTCCTCGCCATCGGCGACAAATGGGCGGAGCAGGCCATGCGCCGCTACTACCACCCTCTGGGCATGGACCCGCGCGTCATTTCGGGCGAATCGGGTTCTTCGGGCCTCGCCGCCCTGCTGGCGCTGACCAACAGCGACAAGCTGGCCTCCATCCGCTCCAAGCTGCCGCTCGACCAGAATTCGCGCGTATTGCTCATCAACACCGAAGGCGATACCGATCCGGAGAACTTCAAGAAAGTGATTGGTGATTAGTAATTAGTGATTGGTAACAGCATTTGTCGAACGAATATGATTGGATATGCGATTGCCGTTCAAAAATAATCAATTCTTGATTCTTTCTAATCACAAATCACTAATCACTAATCACTCTAGCCTCTGCCGGCTCTATTTATGGTAAACTAGCCCCTTATGAAAAGTACTATCGATCTGCACATTCACACGCTGGTCTCCGACGGGGTCGCCACCCCGCTCGAGATGCTGGCCGCCGCCAAGGAGCTGGGCCTGGAACGGATCTCCTTCACCGACCACGACGCCCTGGGCGCCTACCGCCACTGGGGCGACCTGTTCGCGCCCGCCGGGGAGCTCGGCATCGAGCTCGTTTCCGGCATCGAGCTGGACACCTACTACCCCGGGCCCGAGGGCGGCGAACGCAACGAGCGCGGCGAGCGCCGGAACCTCGAGATCCACCTCCTGGGCTACGGCTTCCGCCTCGACGACAAGGCGCTGAACAGCCACCTGGCGCACACCCAGCGCATGCGCAAGCAGAAGGTGCAGCTGCAGCTCGCCGTGGTCAACCGCTTCTTCGGCCGCAAGGTCGTCGAGCCCAAGAAGGTCCTGATCCCCTTCCGCGACACCATGATGAAGCCGCACATGGTCCACGCCATGCTCGCCCAAGGGCCTGTTCTCCGAGTACCGCGAGGCGGCGCACTGGCTTAACGAGATCGCCCGCGTCCCCATCCGCGTCCCCAAGCTGGCGCTGCCCGACGCCATCGGCATGGTGCGCGCCGCCGGCGGCGAGGCGGTGCTGGCCCACCCGGGCTACATGGCCAAGGAGAGCGGCGTTTCCCTGGCCGCCTTCCTGGAGGAGATCATCCCGTTCGGCCTGGCGGGGCTGGAAACGGATTATCCCTATTACCAGGAGAAGGAGCCCGGCTCCCCGTTCCCCGACCCCGCCTCGGAGCGGGCCATGATCGCCGAGCTGCGCGAACTGGCCGCGCGCTTCAACCTGAAAATGACGCGCGGTTCGGACGCGCACGACGTCGAGGCGCTGAAAGCGTTCGCCCGCAGGGAAGCGGATTGAAGCGTCCGGTCCTGCTCCTGCTTCTTTCTATCGGCTTTCCCGGCAATCGGTTTCGCGAGCGCGGGGCGCTGCCTGGCCTACCTGACCGGCCCGAGCGTGAGCAAGCATTTTCATCCCTACAGCGATCAATTCAACGACTTTCACCTGGGGCTGGGCGCCGAGGCTTATTTTCAAAAAGGCCGCTGGCTGATCGGCGCCAACGGCCACTTCATGTTCAACGACAGCAAGGACCGGACCTCCTACTGGGTCGGCATCGCCCCGGGCTGCATGATCGGCGACCCGAAGCGCTTATGGGGTTCGCTGGCCGTGATCGCCGGGGGCCTGAAAAAGGCCGAGTACAAGGACGGGCGGTTTTCCGCTTTTCGCCCTGCCCTACCTGGGCGTGGGCTTCAACCGGGTGGGCTTGAACATCGGCTATATCCCCCGGATCCGCGGGGTCACCGAGCCGATCCTGCTCGTGCAACTGAAGCTCCTGGTCTATCCCTGGCGCCGGTTGTAGAGGATCGGATCAGGGCGACCCGCCGGATCGCCCCTACACCCGGAATGATCTAGGGCGGCCACGGGGGCCGCCCCTACGATTCGCCGTGCCTTTGTTTGGGGCATTGAAATTTGAACATTGGAATTTATTTGGGATTTGGTGCTTGTGATTTGGAATGTAAGAAGGGCGGACACAAGGTTCGCCCCTACGGAATCTATGCCATCTCTTCAACGTCGAACGTCGAACATCGAACTTCGAACGTCGAACCTCGTCTTTTTTTTATTTGACCGGCGGGGGTTGCGGCGGATTGAGCGTGAACCCCAGCGGCATCAGCATCTCCAGGAGGTTGAAGATGACGGTCTCCTTCATGATCTTTCCGTCCTTCAGGTAGTCGATGGACATGCCGGTGATGCTGACCTTCCTGCCGGTGGGCGGCAGGGTGCCGCCGGGCATGACCATGGGGCCGTTCTGCGTCCCGGTCATGGTCCAGACGGTGACGATCTTGTCGCGCTGGGCCAGGACCTCGGGGAAGGCCATGACCAGGTCGGGCATCATGGCGCGGGTGATCTCGATCCACTTGCGGATCCCCTCGTGGCCGACGTAGGGCGCGGGCGAGGAGCTGGTCGTGGCCACGCAGTCGGCGGTATAAAGTTCCGGGATCAGCGCCAGGTTGGGCTTGTTCCACATCTCCAGCACCTTGTCCAGCAGGACCTGGGCTTTTTTCTCGCACGCCCCCGGCTCCATCTTCATCTGGGCGCCCAGGGCGAAGCAGAACAGGACCATCAGGCAGACGAATACCACTAGTTTTTTCATTAATTCTCCTCCTTTTTCCATTCTATCCCGTGGATATTAAAATTCTTTTGCCAACGGATGTCAAGCTCGGCTTCATGCAGGGGCGCCCTCGCGGGTGCCCTAAGAGGGCAGATCTTAAGAGAATTTCAAAGGTAAAAGGAAAAAGGTAAAAGGTAAAAGTAAGTAAAAAACGTAGCGACGTTCGACGTTCGATGTTGATGTTAGAGTTGAAGACAAGGCACAGAATCTGTAGGGGCGAACCTCGGGTTCGAACTTCATAACTCGTAGGGGCGGCCTCCCCCCGTGGCCGCCCTGCAGTTCGCCGTTCGATGTCGAAGAAAATGGATATATGATAAAATAGACAAAATAAGGAATGAACCATGAGTGAAAACAGAAACCATTTTGTATTTTGGCTCAGTTTGCTGATTGTTTTAGCCGCGGGATTTTCGACTCCGCTTTTTCCTCAGAACCTGAATCAAAAAATCAATGAACTCGAGAAAAAGATAACCCAGCTCGAGCAGCGGGTCGCCAAGCTCGAAGAGATGATCCTCCAGCTCCAGAAAAACCCGGCCAAGCCGGTCGCCCCTTCCCCCAACAAATGGAAAGACAAGGCCAACTGGAGATTGCTGAAGAAAGGAATGAATAAAAGCGAGGTCGAGCAGATCCTCGGCGCACCGCCCAAAGTGGTCCCCAACGTCCATTACGGCGATATCTGGTATTATCCCGATGCCAAAGGGGGAAACGCCAGTTTCAACATAGAAAACATACTGACTTCCTGGAGTGAGATCGATTAGGGCGTTTTCACGTCCTGGAACCAAGGAGGGAGAATGAAATTCAAGACCCTTTCGTCGATCACCGCAGTCATCCTTTTCGCGTTGGGGATCGGTTATATCTTCTTCGGGGCGCTCATCGTGGGCCGCTGGGAGATCGCGCCCACGGAGAGCGTTATCCTGCTCACGCGGCGGATCGGCAGCCTCTATCTCGGCCTGGCGGTCGTTTTCTTTCTCGCCAGGCCGGCGCCCGTCTCGGTCGCCCGCACGGCCCTGAGCGCCGGTGCCGCGGTGGTCACGTCCTTGCTGGCCCTTTTTGGCGTCTTCGAGTTCGCCGTCGGGCACGCGGCCAAGGGCATCCTGGCGAGCGCCGCGATCGAGTTCCTGCTTGCCGTCGGATATGTCCACATCCTCTTCTCCGAACGAAAGGCGGCGGATCAAAGCCGGCTCCCGAATTCTTGATTTTTCTCGAACGTCGAACAGCGAACTATAATCGAGTCAGAAGGGCAACCTACGGTTCTGAGACAATGGTTCAACTCTACGCGGTTACCTTCGCTGTCCTCTTTGTCATGGGTCATGGGTTTGGAACGGAATTTCTTTCATTTCGTGCCTATGATTTCAATTTAGCCTAGGGCTTCCCAACCGCCCCTACATGTAAGAAGTGCGGGTCCAAGACGCCGCCCCTACGATTTTGCGCCTTTGTCTTTAACTTCGAACCTCGAACATCGAACTTCGAACCTCGTCTTTTTCTTCCCCCCCCCCTCCCGATCGGATATGATCTCTTGTTGACATCTCCGCTCCCAGCCCTTAAAATATCGGCCTGGGGAAAAAGGAGCAAACCATGCCCGAAGCCGACGAAAGCGAAGCCAAAAATTTTTATTGCGACGTGCCGCAGCAGGCCGAGAAATTCTACCTGAAAGGCTCCCAGTCGCTGGACTGGGGCATGAAGAACCGCCTGGCCAGGATCTTCAACCCCGTTTCCGGGCGGACGGTGATGCTGGCCTTCGACCACGGCTATTTCCAGGGGCCCACCACCGGCCTGGAGCGCATCGACCTCACCATCCTGCCGCTGGAGCCCTACGCCGACACGCTCATGCTCACCCGCGGCATCCTGCGCAGCATCGTGCCGCCCTCCTCGCAGAAGGCCATCGTGCTCAGGGTGACGGGCGGCGCCAGCATCCTCAAGGAGCTCTCCAACGAGGAGATCGCCGTGGACATCGAGGACGCCATCCGCCTGAACGTCTGCGCCATGGCGGTCCAGGTCTTCATCGGCGGCGAGCACGAGAGGCAGTCCATCGGCAACATGACCAAGATGATCGACCTGGGCACGCGCTACGGCATCCCCACCCTGGCGGTCACCGCCGTGGGCAAGGAGATGAAGCGCGACGCCCGCTATTTCCGCCTCGCCACCCGCCTCTGCGCCGAGCTGGGCGCCCATTACGTCAAGACCTATTACGTCCCCGAGGGCTTCGAGACCGTCACCGCCGCCTGCCCGGTGCCCATCGTCATCGCCGGCGGCAAGAAGATCGCCGAGCTCGACGCCCTGACCATGGCCTGGCGCGCCATCCAGGAGGGCGCCGCCGGCGTGGACATGGGGCGGAACATCTTCCAGGCCGAGTCGCCCGTGGCGATGATCCAGGCCGTGCGCGCCGTGGTGCACGGGAACGAAAAGCCGGAGAAGGCCCTGGAACTGTATCGTTCCCTGAAAAACAAGAAGAAATAAGAGATGAAGGTCGCCCTCTGGTACAACAACCGGGATATCCGGGTCCAGGACGCGCCCAAGCCCGAGCCCGGCCCCGGCGAGGTGCTGCTCAAGGTGATGGCCTGCGGCATCTGCGGCAGCGACCTGGTGGAGTGGTACCGCCTGCCGCGCGCGCCGCTGGTGCAGGGGCACGAGGTCGGGGCCCGCGTGGAAAAGACCGGCCCCGGCGTGTCGCGCTTCAAGCCCGGGGACATGGTCATGGCCGCCCCCAAGGTCCCCTGCCTCAAATGCCGGTATTGCAAGGCCGGGCATTATCCCCAGTGCGCGGAGGTGAAGGAGCGGCTCGGCGGCGGCTTCGCCCAGTATGTGCTGGTGCCGAAGCCGATCGTGGAGAACGGCCTCTATCCGCTGCCCGCCGGCGTTTCCTTCGAGCAGGCCACCTTCATCGAGCCGCTGGCCTGCGTGATCCGGGCGGCGCGCATCGGCGGCGTGAGCGAGCGCAAGACCGTCCTGGTCCTGGGAGCCGGCGTCTCGGGGCTCCTGCACATCCGCCTGGCCAAGCTCAAGAACTGCGTCGTCGCCGCGACCGACGTCAGCCCGCTCAAGCTCGAGCTGGCCGAAAAAGCGGGGGCGTGGATCCTCATCCCCGCCGCCGACGACGTCCCGGCGCGGCTGGTCGCCGAGACCGGGCGCAAGGCCGACGTGGTCATGGTCTGCACCGGGGCGCCCGCGGCGATCGAGCAGGCGTGGCGCAGCGTGGACAAGGGGGGGACGATCGTGTTCTTCGCCGTGCCCGGGCCGGACAAGAGCGTCACCATGCCCCTCAACGATTTCTGGACCAAGGAGATCCGGGTGCTCACCTCGTATTATTGCGGCCCGCCCGACATCCGCGAGGCGATCGGCCTGCTCGCCTCCGGCAGGATCGAGGTGAACAGCCTGGTCACCCACCGGCTGCCGCTGGAAAGGATCGCCGAAGGCTTCGCCATGCTGCTGGAAGGCAAGGAGGCGGTCAAGGTGATCGTCGAGCCCAACGGCCCGTCGCGGCACAAGTAAGGAGAAAGGCACCATGCGCATGCTACATGTCGGGGTAGGGGCGACTTCCGAAAGCAACGCCGACATCTTTTTCGTCGAACTATTGGGGCTCGCCAAGGCCGCGCCGGTCAAGATCGCCGCCGAGCTCTCTTTAAGCATCTTCGCCCTCAACCGCGAGCTCACGCTCATCCACTACGCGGGCGAGGGCGTGGATTTCGAGGTGTTCGTCGATCCCTTGTACCGGGCGCCGGTGAAGAGCGTGCTCCACTCCTGCCTCGAGGTGGACGACGCGGCGGGGTTCCTGGAAAAATGCGCGGACATGTGCCTGATGGTCAACCGCGTCCCCCGCGGCGATTCCTTCGTCACCTTCATCTCCGACCTCGACGGCAATCATTACGAAATAAAAGGAAAAAAATAGCGGTTGGGGCGGTTGGATAAACATTAAGAAGGGCACCCGCAAGGGGCGCCCCTACACACGGAACACCTAGGGCGAACACAAGGTTCGCCCCTACGGATTCTGTGCCTTCTTCTTAAACATCGAACGTCGAACGTCGAATATCGAACCTTGTCTTTTTTATTTTGTCTTTTTCCTTTATAATTGCTCCTCCAGGAGGAACCGGCCATGAAAAAAACCATTGTGTCCTGCGTCATTTTCTTTTCCTGCTTGCTGCTGGTCCAAGCCGCCGTTGACTTGCAAACGCCGGCTGAAGAACGGCAGTACGCCGCCTTCACCCGCTACGACGACGTCGTGAGGTTCCTGGGCCGGCTGCAGGCGCTGGACCCGCGCGTCAAGGTCTACGCGGTGGGCAAGACGCTGGAGAACGCCGCCGACGACCGGGTCGGCAGGGACATCCTGTGCTGCGTGGTCAGCGACCCGCGGCAGAAGGGCGACAAGCTCCTGGTGCAGCTCCAGGCCTCGCACCACGGCAACGAGCAGTCCGGGCCCGACGCCCTGCTGCAGCTGCTGGCGCGGATCGCGGAAAAGAAGCTCGATTACCTGCTGGAGCGCATGGACCTGGTCGTTTTCCCGCAGATCAACCCCTACGGCAACGAGAACAACGTCCGGGTGAACGAGCAGGGGCTGGACATGAACCGCGACCACAGCAAGGTCGAGTCGCCCGAGGTCGAGGCGCTGCACCGCGTCTTCGCCTCCCTCTATCCCGAGGTGACCTTCGACATGCACGAGAAGGGCGACGCCTATTACAAGATCAACGTCGGCACCGTCACCAACCTGAACATCGACCCGCGCATCGGCGAGTATTCGCACCGGGTGATCCTCGCCGGCGTCTTCAAGGAGGCCGGCGCCACCCCGGCGCACGAGTACCTGATCCAGACCACCATGGACGACCTGCCCTCGAGCGGCGCCGTTCCCGAGGGGCTGGCGAACCCGGCTGAGGAGATCTTCCGCTATAGCACCACCGACATCAACGACGGCCGCAACAGCTTCGGCATCTTCAACACCTTCTCCTTCATCCAGGAGATCGCCGGCGACGGCTCCATAGAACAGTACCGCGACCGCAGCCGCTGGGCGTTCGAGGGGCTCAACGCTTTTCTTAAGACCATTTATGCCAACAGCAAGGAGATCAAGGCCCTCACCGCGCAGTGCCGCGCCGACCTGCTCAAGGCCGCCCGCGCCAGCGGCGCCGACAACCGGGTCCACCTGCGCACCATCTATGCCCGCGACCCCCAGGAGCCGGTCCTGAAGCTCAAAACCTACGCCAAAGAGGAAGCCGGCGTCTTCGCCACCGCGGCGCGCGACATCAAGGCCGGCGAGCCCGTCAAGCGCGCCGACCTGGCGCGCATCGGCAGGACGCCGCGCGTGGTGGAGACCGAGATCAAGAACTGGTTCCCCAGGCTCGAATCGCTCATTACCTGCGCCCGGCCGCTGGGCTATATCGTCCCGGGCAAGCGCGGCGACGTGATCGCCCTGCTGCTCAAGCTGGGCGTGAAGGTCTACGGCTTCGACGGGGGCGGGGTGGTGGCCGCGGAGGCTTCCCGGGTGGAGGACATCATCCAGGGGACGGAGGACTACATCCCGCCGCAGCGGATCAAGATCAGCCTGCAGCAGCTCCAGCTGCCGGTCGAGCGCGGGGATTGCTGGGTCCCCCTGGACCAGCTCGCCGCCAACCTGGTGCCGCTGCTGCTCGAGCCGCAGTCCGACCTGGGGCTGATCCGCTTCCGCGCCTTCAACCTCTCGGTCGGCAAAGGCGACGTTTTCCCCATCTACCGGGTCACGCAGGCGCCGACGCTCCCCTTCACCGCGCTGGGCGACTTCCGTGCCCTGCCGGCGGGTTCGCTGGGGCTTAAGCCCAGGAATTGATCGCAGTGACAGTGCCAGTGACAGTGACAGCAAGAGGGTAAAACAGTATTATTTCGTTTATGGGTATACTGGCATGGCGCTTAGAACGGCACTGATCTGGCTTTGCTGACACTGGCACTGACACTCGCACTATCTTTTTAACCATTTCCCTTTACTTTTCAGCCTTTTTGTTGTATAATATTGCCATGGTTCACCCCTTTCTCAACGATCCCGACATTTTTCCCGACGATACAGTACTGGCCAAGCAATTGGGCCAGGCCTGGTCCTCCTGGGACGCCTTCAAGGCCTCGCTGGCGGCCAACGTCCCGTCCCTGCCCGTCGAATGGCGCTATTACGACGACGGCAAGACCTGGCTGTGCAAGGTGACGAACAAGGCCAAGACCGTCTGCTGGGTCTCGGCCCAGAAGAAATTCTTCAAGGTCTCGTTCTATTTCACCGCCAAGGCCGAAGCCGCCATCAGCGCCAGCACCCTGGACCCCGAGCGCAAGCACGCCTTCCTCCACCCCAAGGGCAAGTGCTCGCTCCGCGGGGTGAGCATCGAAGTGAAAAAGAAGTCCGACCTGGACCCGGTCAAGGAATTGATCGGCATCAAGCTGAAACAGAATTAACGACGGACGTCGAACCTTTCTTCCCCGTTGCTTTGAATATTTTTCATCCCTTTGCTATAATTAATTCATGGAGAAAATGATCCGCATCGTGAACTTCCAGGAAGCGGAGGAACTGGATATCCAGTACTGGAAGAAAGCAACGCCGGAAGAGAAGCTGGATACCCTGCAGGCCCTGCGGGATATATATTACGCATTCAAGAATGAGAGTAGAAAAAGACTTCGCCGAGTTCATCGCGTTATTGAACAAAAATAGCGTCCGCTACCTGGTCATCGGTGGCTACGCATTCTCATTCCATGCTGAGCCGCGTTTTACCAAGGACATCGATTTCTTCGTGGACGGTACGGAGGAAAACGCGGAGCGGTTGCTGAACGTTCTGGCCGAGTTCGGTTTCAAGGATATTGCCCTGAAAAAGGATGATTTCTCCAAGCCGGGGAATATCATCCAACTGGGCGTGCCTCCGGTTAGGATCGACCTGATGACCTCGGTCACCGGCCTTGATTTCGCCCCGGCCTGGGAGAATCGGATAACCGCGACCTATGGCTCCGTTCCCGCGTTTTTTATTTCCAAGTCCGACCTCATCCAGAACAAGACGGCCACGGGCAGGAAGCAGGACTTGAGCGACGTGGAAAAGCTGCAAAAGATATAGGAGCGCTCTTTATTCACTCTTTCCTTTTACCTTTAGAGGGCGCCCCGCCCCCATTCGGGGACGGACAAATCAGATCCGCCAAAGTCGGCGGATGATTTGTGCTGCCGGATCGCCCCTACGGATTCTATGCTTTTTCTTCAACCTCGAACCTCGAACTTCGAACATCGAACCTCGTCTTTTTTGAACCTGAACTCCGTGCTATCATTCGTCGATGAGCGATGAACAAAGGAATAAGCTGTATGGGATTATAAAATGGCTTTGGCTGCTGCTGCAGGCCCTGCTCCTGCCGCTGGCCGCCCTGCACGCCGTCTCCAGGGCGGTCCGCTGGCCGCTATCCCTGCCCGCGCCGCTCCTCTATTTCGCCGGCGCCGCGTTCCTGGTCCTGTGGCTGATCGCCCAGTCGCTGCTGTCCATGGCGCGCTTCCCCCTGACCCTGAAAGGGGCAGTGCTCCTGGTCGGCGGCACCGTGGCCCAGTTCGCCTTCCTGGCCGCCTCGGGCGGCTCGCCCGCCGCCGCGGCGTATGCGGTGTTCTTCGCGACGCTGGCCGCCCTGGTCGCGATCACCGGCATCGCGACCGCGGTCGCTTTCCTGCGGCATAGCGGGCCCTGGTGGGCCAGGATTGCCGCCCTGCTGGCGCTGTTGCCCGCGGCGGGGCTGGCCTGGTTCCTGGCGGCGCCGCTGCGCCTTGTCCCGCTCGAATGGCTGGCGCTGGCGCTCAACTCCGCCCTGATCGTCTTCAGCCTCTACCGTTTCTCGATCTTCGCCTCCGCACCCGAGAACGAGGCGGCGTACACCGAGGAATGGGAAAAATGGGCCGCCCCGACGATCATTATCCTTATCTTATCGGCGGTGACGGCGATCGTTTTAGCGGGGATAGCGAAAAGGGGATAGGGCGATCAAGGGAAGAGAGAGGGAAGAGTGAGGGAAGAGAAAGGGAAGAGAGAGTAAGAAAAAAAACGGGCATTCGGATACCCGGATCAGATCAGGGCGACCCGCCGGATCGCCCCTTACGATTCTATGCTTTTGTCTTTACCATCGAACATCAAAGAAGGGCGAACACGAGGTTCGCCCCTACGATTCTGTGCCTTTATCTTCAACATCGAACTTCGAACCTCGAACGTCGAACTTGAATGGCGCTGACCAATTCGTCTGGTTCATCAGTGCCGATCCTGAATTTTCCGCCGGTTTTGAGCTCGATCTCCACCGCGTCCAGCCCCGAGACGTTATACATCCAGCCCCACGGCCCCATGCGCATGCCCCACCCATACCACCACTTGTTGCGCACCCGCTCCGCGCTCTTGATATCCTTCAGCCAGATCTTTTTCCTGAGCAGCCCGATCCCGAACCTGGTCGTGACCGCTTCCTGGTCCACCGTCACCGAGAGCCAGCCGAACAGCGGCAGCATCAGCGCCAGGACCGCCATGCCCACTATCATGCCGTCCGCCCCCTCGGGCCCCAGGTTCCTGCCGACCGCCGCCAACGCGACCAGCGCCCCGAGCAAAGCGACCAGCGTCATCCAGCCGAACTGCGTGTGAGAGTACATGGGGGTATTATATCCCAGTTCCGCTGATAAGTGTCAGCGTCACACTGAAGGTCCCCGACGAGGGGCCCTGAAGGTCCCCGATGAGGGGGGGCAGTGACAGCAAGAGAATGAGAAGGCAAAGTCAAACAGCGAACGGCGAACGTCGAAAAGAAGGGCGGTTCACGGGGGACCGCCCCTACATTAAGAAGGGCGAACACGAGGTTCGCCCCTACAGATCCTGTGCCTTTGTCTTTAATGTCGAACCTCGTTTAATCTCAAGAAGGGCGGGTCCCAGACGCCGCCCCTACGATCTGAATTCTTGGGCACCCGCAAGGGGCGCCCCTACACAAAGAAGTGCCTTTTCTTACTTTTGCCTTTTTTTTTACCCTTAGAGGGCCTTTGTTTTGGTCATTGGGTTATTCGAACTTCGAATTTATTCGAACTTCGTGCCTCATTTGGAATTTAAGAAGGGCGACCCGCCGGATCGCCCCTACGATCCTGTGCCTTTTCTTCAATGTCGAACTTCGAACATCGAACATCGAATATCAAAAAGGGCGGGTCCAAGACGCCGCCCCTACGATCCAACTCCATTTTCTTCGTTTGGGAATTGGCATTTATATTTTTTTATTAATAGGACTTGACAACCTTTTAATAAGGTTATAGAATCCTTGATATGATTGATGAAAGGAACATCGAAAAGATCTTTGTCGCCCTGGATCGGCAGATCCTGGCCGCCGGAGGAGGCCCCATCTCGTTGGTCGTTTGCGGTGGGGACGGCCTTGACGGCGCTGGGGTTGGTTTTGCGGACGACCAAGGATGTTGACGTGCTGGGTATGCTTGAGAATGGAGAGGTCCGGAAGATGGGCCGCTTTCCCGGCTGGCTCAACGAAGCCGCGGCGAGGGTCGCGGCTGATTTTGACTTGCCGGCGGACTGGCTGAATCTCGGGCCGCAGTCGCAGTTGGACACCGGGTTGCCCCGCGGATTGCCGGATAGGCTTGAAGGAAGAACCTATGGCAAGAGTTTGACCATTTATTTTGTCAGCCGCATCGATCAAATTTACTTCAAGCTGTATGCCTCGCTGGACCGCGGCGGCTATCATGTGCAGGATCTTTTCAAGCTGGCGCCAACGAGCGTCGAGCTTCTCGAAGCGAGCCGTTGGGTCCTTACCCAGGATGTTTCCGCGGGCTTCAAAACGATATTGGTCTCATTTTTAAGGCAGCATGGCCATGAAGAACTCGCTGGAAAATTTTAGACATTCCTTGCGGGAGAGTTTCCTGGAGCTCCTGTGGCGGCAATGGCGTCCCCTGGGGGTCGCGTCCCACGGCCCGGAATCCGCGCGGCCGATCGATCTGGAAGCTCTCGCCCTGGCAACGGCGATGGCGGCCGGGCAGGATAGCCGGCTTTGGGATTCGGCGCTTCAGTGGCTTTCGCGCAACCGCGAATGGCTCAACTGGGCCAGGCTCAAGCGCATGGCGGTGCCCTTCACCCGGCCCGACGAGTGGTTGAAGCAGCCTTTGATCCCCGATGATCGTTGGCGGCAGGTCGTCGCCATGCTCGACCCAATGGTGGGAAAGCGGCTGCCCGCTGAAAACGTTCGCAAGGCCGATCGCGTCCTCACGCCGCCGCGCCTGCGCAAGCCGTCGCTGCTGCAGCTTTTGCTGCGCGGCATTTTCGGCGTCAATGCCAGGGCGGAGTTGATCCTTTTCCTCCTGGCGTCGGGCAAGGGGAACTCCAACCAGATCGCCAGGGAAAGCCATTATGACCAGAAGAATATCTATGTCATCCTTGAGCGCTGGGCCCAAGCCGGGTTCGTCGACAAGGAGAAGCGTGGCAGGCAAAATGTGTATTCGTTGAAGCAGGGCTTCGCGTTCCTTTTGCCCGCGGAGACCGGCTTGAAATTCTGGAGCTGGGAGCCGTTGTTCCTGACTTTCGGCCGGCTCTTTATCGCCGTCCACGCCGAACCCTGGAAGACGGACTCCTATTTGCTGTCGTCGCTTTTCCGCGGGCTGCATGGAGACATCTCGCCATTGGCCAGAATGGCCGGGATCGCGCTGCCCAGCTTGCGCTTCACCCGGGGGAGGAGCTTTTCGCCCCCATGGCCGTGGTGTTGCCCAAAATCCCCGCGTATTTCGCATAGTGGGTGAGATCGCCGTCGAGAGTCAAACTCTTTTCTTTCTCTTCAACGTCGAACACCGAACGTCGGACCTCGTTAAAAAGGGCGAACCGCCAGATCGCCCCTACGATTCTATGCCTTTGTCTTTAACATCGAACTTCGTTAAGAAGGGCGGGTCCAAGACGCCGCCCCTACGATCAGAATTCGGGCACCCGCAAGGGGCGCCCCTACACAAAGAAACGCCCTTTCTTACTTTTACCTTTTACTTTTTCCTTTTTCCTTTTACCTTTAAATCATTCTCCTGAATATCACATTTCTCCCCATACCCCGTTCATTTTTGTTCTGCCATTGGAAAATGGCGATATGAAATGATTTAAAATTCAATTAATTGAATTTCCATCACAAAATAGCATATTTTTCCTCATTGCTTTTTCTTTATATTGGTTCTTGAATCAAAGTAAAGATGAGATTCATCGAGTCAAGATCTCATTGATTACCTTCCATGGGGGGAGAGATTTTATGAAAAAACAAGCGCTGGCGATCGCCAACAACGACCTGGTCTATTTGTGGTGGACCTATTCGGAAAAGATCCCCGGTTGCCTGGGGTTCACCATCCACCGCATCGAGGCAGGCAAGGAGCCCTCGGCGCTGCCCGCGTTCGTGGGCTTCGGCCCGGCGAAAAAGGGGGCCAAAAAGGAGCGCTCGAACACCGACTATTGGCCCATCCAGTCCTACCAGTGGAAGGACCTGTTCGTCCCCGAGGAGACCGCGGTCGAATACGAGATCATCCCGGTCAGCGGGACGCCCGGGAAGAAGCTGGTCGAGATCCCCGGGCTCAAGGTGCGCACCAACCCGATCAAGGCCACCGACACGCTGGGCGGGCAGCGCGTGGTGTTCAACCGCGGCATCATCTCCACCCAGTCGCTGAGCGGCAAGCTGACCGGGGGCAAGGGCGGCTCTCCCAGCGCCTCGGCGCTGCGCAAGCATATCGGCACCCCGGGAGACGCGATCCGCGAGTGTTTGGCGGGCGAAGCCAACGAGGCGCTGGCCAGCCTGTTCCGGCGCGCGGCGAGCGAAGGGGGCAAGTGCCTGTGCGCCCTGTATAAGCTGACCGACCCGGAGCTGATCGCGGCCCTGAAGCAGGCGAAGGGACTTGTCGAGGTCATTCTGTCCAACGCCGACTCCAGCAAGACGGTGGCGGGCAAATCGGTATCGGTCTACGACGGCACCAACGCCGCCGCGCGCCAAGAGCTGCGCCAGTTCCTGGGCGCCGACCTGCACGACCACCTGCTGCCCAAGGGCAATTACATCGGCCACAACAAGTTCGTCGTCTACCTGGACGCCTCGGGCGCCGCCCGGGCGGTGCTCACCGGCTCGACCAACTGGACCGCGTCGGGGCTGTGCGCCCAGAGCAACAACATCCTGATCCTGGAAAACGCCAAGGTCGCCGCCATGTACCACGATTACTGGAAAGCCCTGCTCAAGGACAACGCCGCCCTGGGGCTGCCCTTCCGCGAGGGCAATGCCGCCCTGCGCGACTCGGTCTCGCTCGGCGCGGGGGAGGGGCAGCGTCAAGGTCGTGGTTCTCGCCCAACATGGACAAGAAGAGCAAGCCGGCCAAGAGCCCGCCCGCGCCGCCCGATATGGCGGAGGTGTTCCAGGCGATCGAAAAGGCGAAGCACGGGGTGCTCTTCCTGCTGTTCAGCGCCGGCACGCCCAGCATCCTGCAGAAGATCGCCGAGGTGTCCGAGATCCGCAAAGCGCGCGGGGAGGTCTTCTTCGTGCGCGGCGCCGTCTCCGACGCCAAGGCGGCGGGCGAGTTCGCCACCCGCGTCTACAACGACTCGCTGCTCAAGGCGCCCAACAAGCTGATCACCGGCGTCGCCGGCATCACGGACCAGTATTCCTACTGGGAGAAGGAGCTGGCCAAGCTCGGCCACGCCGTGATCCACGACAAGGTGCTGGTGGTCGACCCTTTCAGCGACGACTGCGTGGTGGTGACCGGCAGCCACAACCTCGGCTTCAAGGCCTCCTACAGCAATGAAGAAAACCTCTGCGTCATCCGCGGCAACAAGGCCATCGCCGGCGCCTACACCTCCCACGTCCTGGACATCGTCAACCACTACAACTGGCGCTACAAGCTGGCCGGCAAGAAAAGCAAGGGCGAAAAGGTGGAAGACGCGTACTGGGACCTGGAGGAGGACGACAAGTGGCAGGACAAGTATTTCAAGGGCAGCTTCCTGGCCAGCCGGGATTTGTTCTTCTTTCCGGAATAAATGGGAGGTTTTCGATGTCAGGTAACATCGGATTGATATACTATTTCAATATTCTGAATTATTCTCTAAAAATTAAAAATTATTTCGTTAATGCCAATTGACAATATTCCCCCTGTTTTCTATGATGATTTTCATGCTGTAATATTAGGTTTAAATATAAAAGGAATTGGGGGATGAACAAGAGATGATCGGGGAGTTGACGAAAGAGATCCTGAAATTCCGCGACAAGCGCGATTGGGCGCAGTTTCATTTTTTTAAAAAATCATCTGAGCTAAAAGTGTGATGGGTAATGTAATTCAAGCAAAATTGCTTGCCCTCTCCTCAAAAATCAAATGAGGTTAATGAATTATGTCAAATGAAGCCGACACCTGTCGAAAGTATGTACTACCTAAACTCTATGTAGCCGGGTGGAATGATGATCAAATCAACGAGCAGAGGACATTCACTGATGGCCGAATAATGGTTTCCGAGCAAGGTCTGGCGCAGGCCACAAAACGTGCTGACTATCTTTTGCGGTATCGGCCCGATCTAGTGATTGAGTGGTTGAAGCTAAGGCTTCGCACAAAACTCCTGGTGATGGGCTACAAAAAGCCATGGATTACGCCCAGATACTCGACTTGAAGTTTGCATACTCAACGAACGGTCATGGAATTGTGGAGCATGATTTTTTAACAGGTAAGGAGACTAAACTAGATAATTTTCCAAAGCCAAGTGAACTTTGGAAGCGATTTAATGCGGCAATAGATTTGAAGGGTGAAGAGCAGATACAATGTTTTCTTGCTCCCACACTACCGATTCTTGGTAAGCCGCTCCGCTATTATCAGGAAATCGCGATCAATCGTGTGATCCATGCGATTCTGATCTGGCAGCGCCGTGTGCTTATTAACATGGCTACGGGCACCGGTAAGACCGATGTCGCCTTTCATATCTGTTGAAGCTTTGGAGTACTCGGTGGAATCGTAACGGCCAGCCGAGGCGTCCACGCATTTTGTTTCTCTCCGATCGCTCGATCCTTGTTGACGATCCGAAGGATAAGCAGTTTGCGCCCTTCGGTGAGGCGCGATGGAAGATTCAGGGTGAAGCGATTAAAAGCCGTGAGATGTATTTCGCAACTTACCAGTCCATCGCCAAAGATGAAAGGCGTCCCGGGCTCTATCTCGACTTCAGCCCGGAATTTTTCGACCTAGTCATCGTTGACGAATGCCATAGAGGCAGTGCACGTGAAGAGAGTAATTGGAGGGAGATCCTAGAATACTTCAAACCTGCATATCAGCTCGGTATGACGGCAACGCCGCTCAGAGAAGACAATAGGGATACCTATGCTTACTTTCGCGAACCAATTTATTCTTATAGTCTTCGACAGGGCATCGACGATGGCTTTCTTGCACCTTATCGAGTGCATCGCATTATTACTAACGTTGATGCGACGGGATGGCGCCCATCAAAGGATGAACTAGATCGATATAAACGCCCCATCCCGGACGAAGAATATGAAACCCCCGATTTGAACGTATCGTCGCTCTTCGTGCTCGCACGCAAGCGATCGCTAAGAATATTGCCCAGTTCCTCAAGAGTTCCGATCCTTTCGCTAAAACCATCGTTTTCTGTGTAGATCAGGAACATGCTGACGAAATGCGGCAGGCCATAAACAACGAATTCGCGGAATTAGTAAAGAAGTATCCTGATTATGTTGTACGTGTTGTTTCTGATGAGGGCGATATCGGCCGTGGTCATCTCAGCCGTTTCCAAGAACTTGAGAAAGAAACTCCTGTCGTCATTACTACTTCCAAGCTATTAACTACCGGTGTAGATGCCCCAACCTGCAAGAATATCGCCATTGCCCGGATGGTCAACTCAATGACCGAGTTCAAACAAATTATCGGGCGCGGAACTCGTGTGCGTGCTGATTATGGCAAACTATGGTTCTCGATTCTTGACTACACTGGTAGCGCAACACGAATGTTCGCTGATCCGGATTTCGATGGCGATCCGGTTGATCAACCGACTGAATCCAATGTGGATGATCCCATTCCACAGCCAGCACCACCAGAGCCGCCTGAACCCCCAGAGCCGTTTCCACCTGAACCACCCGAACCTCCGCTACGTAAGTTCTATGTAGATGGTGGGTCCGTCGAAATTGCTGCCCATGTCGTCTACGAGCTCGACGCAAATGGGAAACAACTCCGTGTAGTGAAATTCTCAGACTACACTTCACAAATCGTACGAGATTTATGGATTTCTGCCGCCGAACTGAGAAAACATTGGAACAACGCACAAGAGCGCACTGCAGTTATTCAAATGCTTGAAGAACATGGCATCACCCTTGAGCAGCTTGCAGACAATATCGGACAACCCGATGCTGACCCTTTTGACTTGCTTTGTTATGTCGCCTATAGCGCACCGCTCAGGACGCGGCGTGAACGCGCTGAGCGTCTTCTCAAAAGGGCGAAAAGATTTTTGGGAAGGTTTTAAACCTGAAGCACGCGAGATCCTTGAACATATTATTGACAAATATATCGAGCATGGTACGGCACAGTTTCAAGTGCCGGATATTTTAAAGATTGAACCAATCTCTAATCATGGTAATGTTCTGGAGATTGCTGCTAAGTTTGGTGGGGCTGAGCACCTACGTGCTGCTATTGAGAGCATGCAAAATCTACTCTACGCTGAAGTGGCATAAAAATTATGATGCAAACAAAAAAAAAGCCGGAAAACAATTCTACGACCGCTCAGGCACTCAGTAGTCTAATTAAATCATGTCGAGATATCATGCGAAAAGATAAGGGGTTAAATGGCGATATAGACCGTTTACCAATGCTTACCTGGATATTGTTCCTCAAGTTTCTTGATGATCTCGAGCAAATGCGTGAAGCTGAGGTACAGATCGAAGGTAAACGTTACCGCCCTGCTATAGAACCCCCATACCGCTGGCGTGATTGGGCATCGAAGCCTGACGGAATTACAGGTGATGCCCTCATCGCTTTCATTAACCAGGACGAAGCTACTCGCCCAGATGGTACCCGTGGCCCTGGCCTCTTTGCCACTCTTCGCTCCCTCACGGGTGGGAACAGAGTGGCGACCGCCGCGACGTTATCCGCGCTGTTTTCACAGGCACTGCTAATCGGATGCTTAATGGTTACTTATTACGTGACATGGTTAACAAAGTTAACAGTATCCATTTTAATTCCTCTGAGGAATATCGACTCTTGGTCATCTTTACGAGTCCATGCTCAAGGAAATGCGTGATGCTGCCGGCGATTCCGGGGAATTCTATACACCCCGTCCTCTCGTGAAATTTATCGTCGCCGTAATGGATCCTCGCCTTGGTGAAACCGTGCTTGATCCGGCATGCGGTACTGGCGGCTTCCTCACCGAAGCTTTTGATCACTTAAAAAAACAGTGCCGTACTACTATGGACCACCAGCGTCTCCAGCGCGAAACTCTTTTTGGCATTGAAGCTAAACCTCTGCCATATCTGCTCTGTCAGATGAATCTTTTGCTACACGGCTTGGAATCTCCGCAAATCGATCCGTTAAATGCTCTACGCCACAAGATTGGAGAAATCGGCGACCGCGACCGAGTTGATGTAATCCTCACAAATCCACCATTCGGTGGAGAGGAGCAACGAGGCATCCTCGGCAACTTCCCTGCTGATAAACAAACCGCAGAAACTACTCTACTTTTTCTCCAGCTCATAATGCGAAAACTTCGTAGGCAACCCAAACCAGGACGTGCAGCTGTTATCGTTCCTAATGGCACCCTCTTTGGCGACGGAATCAGTGCTCGGATTAAAGAAGAATTGCTCAGTGAATTCAACCTTCACACCATTGTTCGACTGCCTAATGGTGTTTTGCTCCATACACTCCAATTCCTACTAATGTCCTTTTCTTCGATCGGTCAGGGCCATCGAATGATGTCTGGTTTTATGCACAACCGCTACCTGTGGACCGGAAGAACTATACTAAAACTACACCTCTCCGATTTGAGGAGTTTGAGGACTGCATAGTTTGGTGGAAAAAACGTGTAGAAAATGAATTTGCGTGGAAAGTATCTGCTAAAGAACTTCTTGCCAATAATTGCAACCTTGACCGCAAGAACCCCAATGAAAAGGAGGATTTCGAACATTTCCCACCCAAACAACTCGCCGACGACATTCTCAAGAAGGAACTGCGTATCGCAGAGATTATTGGAGCAATTCGGCAACTACTTGATTCCGATGAGTCATGAAAATTCAATCATATCGAATCGGCAATATTTTTAAGTTAGAAAAGAGGCAAGTCTGCTACACTAAAAACCGAGCCTGGACCTTATCCATTGGTGGTGACTGCAGCTTTCCGGCGAACTGCTTCAGATTGGCAACTTGAAGGCCCTGCGGTCTGTATTCCTCTAGTTTCATCCACTGGACATGGAGATGCCGCTTTACATCGCGTTCACTATCAAGAAGGTAAATTTGCGCTCGCAAACCTTCTAGTAGCCTTAATTCCAAAAGAACCCATCGTGTGTGATCCTCACTTTTTGTACTATTTACTTATGGCTCGAAAAGATGAACTGCTCGTGCCTTTGATGAGGGGTACATCAAATGTGTCCCTTAAGGAACAAAATATAGCTGACATTGAAATCCCTGTGCCGCCAATGAAAAACCAAAAATTGATTGTGGAGCGCATTGAAGCTTTAGCTAAACAAATCAATAATGCCAACTCTCTAAGATTGGATACAAACATAGCAATCGACAACCTTCTCATTTCAAAACTTACAGATGTAATCAAGAAAAAAGCGAAACCAAGTTCGACAATTACCGTTCACAGATATTGCGAAGTTGGTTCGAAGATCGGTTGAAGTAAAATCTGACATTCAATATCGTGAGATCGGGGTGTATTGCTTCGGGAAGGGAATCTTTCTAAAGCCTCCAAGATCAGGATTCGAAATTGGAGATAAAAAACTCATCCAAATACGAACTGGTGATTTCATAATGCAACTGACTTTTGCATGGGAAGGCGCAGTAGCTCTCGCTGAACCTGAGCACGATGGTCTCTTTGGATCAACCAGGTATCTGACATTTATAGTTGATCCTTCAATATGCAGCCCTCCATCATGAACTTTTATGAAAACCTCTGAAGCAATTATACAACTGGGGAAAATATCGCCGGGATCGGCGGGAGAATTGGTACTGAGCACAAAACGTTTGCATGAAATTATTATCCCAGTTGTCCCACTTGAAGCTCTAAAAGTGGTTGACAGAGACATTACAAGCGCAGATAAATTCGCTTAAACAACTTCAAGTCAAAACCTCCGACAAACTAAATTCACTGTTACCTTCAATCCTCGACCCCACTTTCAGAGGCAGCCCTAATGGCACGCGAACTTCGCTTCATTGATCCAGCCTTTCGATGCGAAGTAGTACTTTTGGTAATCCCATGGCACTGTATGAAGCTGCACAACCTCAGTTCGAACGCCTGAAGGGCATTAAGAGCCTCGGCCTAATGGCGCACCTGCGCGATATAGCTATGCATACACGTCATCAGCACCTTGTTGGGCTAATGCGTATTTTCAACAAACTCTGTCAGCAACCCAGGGAAAAAGGCTTGCCAAAGAGTTTTCTTTGGTCTTTTTGGAATCGAATATGTTTTAGTCAGACGGGTCACGCGGTGTTCAGTTACGATTCAGAGAAGGCTGTGCTTCTCGCCTGTCAGCTTGACTCCGGTTTCAAAGCCAAACTAAGAGCATTGGTTCAGCCGGTCATTGACAAGCTTGCTCCCTGCTCGATTTGCAATCGAATGTCCTGTTTGGTCCGGAGCAAGAGTTCTGCTCGATGCTAATGTCTGGTTTGACGAAATGATTGCGAGCTATCGATGGCGCCATCTGTATCTTTGGATCACAGCCCTAAGTTTTCTCAGGAACCAAGCCTAATTTCAATTCTTAACAGTCAAGTTACTGGTGGGCACAATTCACTTGGATTCTCTGAACCCGAATCAGTCAAGATATTGATCGCACCTAACTGTGAATGGGAATCGCCGATCCGCGTTTAAGTCGCCTTGACTTCATCGTCCGTGATCTTTCCTTTGCAGGAACATTGGGGATCCAACTCGATGTCGACAACCTTGTAGCGGCTGCTAATACGCAGCATCCCGACTGGGAATTACTCGACAGCCTCAGTGCTTACATGTCAGAAACGCTTTACGAAAGTCTCCCAGCGCAGACGACTTCTGTGTTACTTCAGCGTGCATTGGCAGATTTGCTAATAAAGGGTAAGGTGGAATTGGAGGCAATCTTTGGAATCGACCTACATTCTGCGTTTTCTGATGATGACCTCAGAAAATTGCTAGTGCGAAAATCCTCAGGTAAAGAAATCTTCGATCCAGTCACGCAAAGCTTGGAGAGCATGGCCGATTAATACTTATATCGATCCAGAACGCATGCCCTGCGAATTGGAAAAAGGAATCACGGGGCACATCCAAACCCATCTAAACAAGCCACATAGCCTCTCATGCCACATGCCTTAAGTTACAACAAAGCCATATGCTTGCTATCGCCATCCGACACCAAAGTCTCGCAGACCGCCCAGAGGCAAAAACATTCGTCAAACTTTGTCGTAGTGTTCTCAACCATCAGTATCAGCTTGTGCCACATCAACTCACATCCGCGCTTTTTGATGGCTTAGTTGATCGGCATTGTGAGGATGGTCTCGATGCAGCTGTTGAACGATTGAGCAAGATCATAATACAATTCCCAACATTCCGGAAAGCGGCGGGTGTAGTTAATAGCCGGGCTTCTGGCAAATCTGCAGTTTCAGGCGATTTTAGCTACAAGATTGGGGGCTATGAGTATCCTGTTCGCGGAGACCCGCAGGAATTACAGATCAACCTTATGCATGCTGCGCTATCAGGAGGTGATGAGGTTCGTAAAAAGCTTGATATATCAATCGAGAATGCAGCTGGAATATTGTGGAGTGAGCTGACGGCATGGCAGTCGATATATTTTGGGCTGAAAATGACGAAAGGGATTTTATTACTAGTCGAAGAAGCTCAGAATAGCCTAGCTCAACTTGTAATTACAAATAGCGATAAAGCAGAGACTGATCTAGAACTATATACTTTACTGGAAGCGTTGAAACATCCAGAACAAGTGTGTCATTTCGCATTGCTTTGCCTAACTTAAAGCTAATGAAGGAGGATGGAAATGTAGAAAACGAATATGATGTTGTATGGGTGGTTCTCAAAGGCGACAAAGATGTTGAGGTTTGGATTTGGGGTGTGACTACAGCTGCTGATCTTGGGCCAAAACGTGAAGCCGATTTAGGTAAAATCCAGAAGTTAAAGGATCTTCTTGGTGGGCGATGGGGGGAAGATGTACGGATTTGTGACCTCATACCGTTCCATCGCGAGGGCCATGATATTGTCTTGATATTGATGGTGTACAATCTCGACGGCCAATCACGGTATTTTGAAATTCCAAAGATGCGAGTGTTGAAGCAATAGTGTCAGATCTTAGATTATTACATTGATTTGACATGCGTTTATGTATAGGTCGATGCAAAAAGTATTTGGACAGATTACTTGTCTGGTGAACGAAATAATAAATGAAAGAAATTGCACATAAGAATAACAGCTAAGATTACCAGTTGTATCGGCTGGTGCAGAATATCTTGTTATGGGCTATTTAATGAGACGAAATATATTGACGTATAAAGCACCACCGAACAATGAAGGCTATGATTTAATATGCACATATCCAAATCCCCGAATATTCCAAATAAAACCGAAAATACAAATAAAATTCAATTAAAAAGCAGATACGCTACGGATTGCAATATAAGGATTCCTTTTAAAGGAAAAGTCACTAGATACATTTGATTATCTTATCGCAGTATTTATGAATATTGGAAAATACTATGGGAAGCATTATGGCGAAGATGATGGGGATAAAATCGGGAGTTTTATACATTGTCGAATGAATTTATTAGAAGACATCATAATAAAAGTACCAGTTGGGAAAAAGTAATGTTAAGACCACTTTTAAAAAGAAATTGAAATATATAAAAATGAGAAAGGTTTTGAATATATTGCAAAAGATCTAGGTATTGGAAAGCCAGAGAAATTAAAAAAATAATTTAATCGATTTCATACTGGACGATTTTGGATGGTAGCCCTAGTTCTATTCCCTTCCCGTATTAAGTCGATTTATACATAAAGTATTACTGCCGCTTCATCCGGGCTCGACATTCTCCTTTATGGGTTGGATGACAACCTTGTCACATTGTAAAAGCCAATAATAAATGATATTTTTTAAAATATTGAATTGGTAATTTTGTTATGGTAGCTTTAATTAATGGGAAATCCTCAATGGGTGGATTTATCAGAGATTTGTGCAAATCATTCAAAATATAGAGGAGAATGTCTATTGTGACAAATAAAGATAAAATAATTGCTAATGCACTTGAGATTCTTAAAAAAAAAACAAAAGGAATACGTTATACGCTTTTTATTAATAAACTCGCATCCGAGTTACCGAGATTCCAATTAACACTATCCATGGAACAATTTGGAATCTTGAGGTACAGCTTCCAGATAAGGTACATAAAGCCAGCGCGTGAAGTTTATCTCTCGCTGAATTTAGCGAAAATCGTAGGCAAGAGCCTGTTACCGAGAATTTCTCCCAAAAATAAGAGAAGAAAATTATTATGAATCGTTTAAGGATTATTTATTAAATGAGCTTGAAGAATGTACGAAAGCGATAGTTGTTGGGGGAAATCTATTTAAAAACAAATGGGGAACTCCGGATGTTATTGGAATACGAGATTCAAAAAAAAGTGATATAGTTAAATTTGATTCCAGAAATAGTATCAGTTGAAATCAAACTTGATACAGCGGAATTGATTACCGCTTTTGGTCAAGCATGTGCATATCGACTATTTAGTCATAAGTCTTACATTGTTATCCCAAGTGAATCATCACAAGAGGATATTGCTCGATTGGATGCTTTAGCAGAGATTTTTGGGATAGGCTTAATTTTGTTTGACGCCTCAGATCCGAGCACACCTAATTATGAAATTCGTGTCCGGGCGAGCAAACATGAGCCCGACCGATTTTATGTAAACAAATCAATGAAACCAATCGAGGAGTAAATTATTTAATTAAAAAGAAATAATGGGATCAAATCTTAATATAAGTAAAAAGCGTTTGCAGGTAAATTATCAACCTGATAATTTAAACCTGACGCTCATTTAAGGGAGAACATTGGGGTCAGGTCTCAATTCTAAAGTTATTGTGATTGGATGTGTCCCTGGGGCATTGAGGGACGCCCATTAAAAGGAATAAAAGGGAAATTTGGCATTTGGGGATGGTGCTGGTAAATATGTAATAAGAATAATTGGAAGACTCAGGGGCGGATATTTTTATTTTAGAGTTGAGCTTGTGATCATTTTTATATTTTCACAATCCGTCCCCAGGTTCCAGTCAGCCAGCCCCATGGCTTTGATTTGATCGCTCCATTGTTCTGAGATCAGCGGCACTACTTCTTTAAATCGCTTGCGCATGCCGATCTTGTGCAGCCAGGAGGAAAAGAACATGAGGTGTTAGGAACGCTTCTATAAAGCCCGCCCCAGTGCGTTCGCGAGCTCGGAAACGAGGCGTCGTGCAAATGCGTCACGCGCTTCGCGCCGAAAGTGCTGGTAGATGAGCAGTGAGCAGCCCGCTTCCCAAAGCGCCTGAATCTCCTGCCAAGTGACGTACTTGGACGAGCGCTTTCGACCGACAGGCTTCGATGGCACCTCGACCCCGTTGTCCGGATCGAGGAACACAAGATCAACCCCGAGGGCCTTACGAAGCAGGTCATCCCGCCAGGCGTCACGTTCCATGCGTCCGTCGGGAACCACCGCGGAATGGTAGCGCACCCTAGGCAGGAGCGCCGATCTTTCGATAAGTGAAACGGAAGGTTGCGATGGCTGAGCGAAGCAGATCAGCCAAGCCGGCGAATAGCTCGGGATCGTATTTCGCCCAGGTCTCGGGAGCCTCGAGGTAGGAGCGGAATCCCCCGTCTTGGCCGCCGTCGTCGGGCGTGAGCATCCAGGCGACCAGAAGACTGCCGTCCCAGGTCGATTGCAGGGCGCGCAGGAGGCCGTACTTGCGGTAGTCATTGACGTCACCGAAGTACTGGTTCTTCATCCTGTGGCAGTCCTTGTCTGGCTAACATTTTCTTTCATGCATATTATACAATATACGTTTATTGGTGTCAGATCTAGCATTATTACATTGGTGACTTGATTAAGAACTACCTTTTGCCCCAAAAAAGTGCATCAAGATGAACGCGACTGACATGATTCTTTTTTGCAATAATCTGTGCGGCTTTTTGATATTCGCTGCTTAATTTTTGATCCAGTTTTTTTACCCCGGGCCATCTTGATAGTTTCTGATCAATGGAAGCTTCTTTTAAAGCATTAGCCGTGATTGAATCCAGTGGAATTTCAAGAAAAGGTTCAAGTGACTTCAGTTTATAATGCGATCTTAGGTAAATATTATAGATACAATCTCTAAAAAACAGATTGACCATCTTACGAGATAACCCCCATGAATTTGCCTTCTTTGGTAATCTTTTTTGAAGAATAAGCGTTGTTTCATTCAAATAATCTTCAAATAAATGGCATTTACTCTTGGATAAAGAATCAAGATTAAGATTAGTGAAGAACTCCCGCGCTGAAGCTACAACATTTGAAGCTCCTTGATTCCTGGCAGTGGAAGGTCCTATAGCTGTTCTGGCAACAAAACACTGAATGCTTTTAATAAACCTATTATTTGATTTGAGCACGAGATACTAATTAGCATGTTGTTAATAAAATCTCAAATTAATTTTAATTAATGAGGGCTTGTGGACGGTGCCTTGTATTTGCTTTAAAAAAAAGAGATAAAATGATCGATACAAAATTACAAGCGCTGTCTATTGACTCCTAAGATATGGCTAGTTTTTTTAGTCTATAAAATATCTACTGCTTTCTGTGTTTCCTTTTCGGTCTTTGCTTTCAGTTTACTAAGATTCTCTTTAGGCAGGAACATTGCAATCCCCTCAGTTATCTTGTCATAATATTTATGGAGTTGGATAGTTCTATTGCCTCTGCTCCAATACACCTTAATCTGGTTGAATTTAGCTCCCATACTATTCTGAATAATGCTTTTATCGATCTTATAAGGAATCCCGATATTTCTTTGTGAATATTTGTAGCAACTCTGCAAATTGATCGGGCTCGAAATCAATTAAAACCTTTTCAAACAAAAATTTAGTATAATTTTCCTCAGTAAATTCAATCTCTTCATTTGAATTAGGGTTTTCGAATACAAAAGTAATTGTTTTTACCTCAACATTTCCCAAGGAAAAATCTGATATATAGAATCCCATACTAAAAGATTGCGGCTCATATTCAAAATATTTTTCAAAGTCTTTAGCGTTTGTTTTCCAATTCATCCCCATAAAAGAGGCAAATGGGTTCCCTTTAGTTGATGCCTTGGATTTTTCCAAAAACCTCTTTCCATCCTTTTTCTGTTTGATCTGAGCAATATAATCATTCAGACTTTCAGCAATTATTTTTATATTGGGCAATTTATAAAGAATATCATCTATTTTAATCTTCCCCTCTTCTTGACTATCCACAAACCGATAATATAGAAGAGGTACATTCTTTTCAGTTCCAATTTCCCCTAATGCAACTTTAGTTCCCAAAACCCCCTTTCCATCCAATTCAAATACCTTTCCAATCAATTTGTCTCAACTTCAAAAGAAATTGAAAATAAAGAAAGGCTTAAGAAAAATACTGCCATTAAACAAATAATCATCTTTCTCATTTCAATACCCTCCAAAGAAATTTCCATGTCTTTATAGAGATTCTACTAAAAAAACCTATTTAGAGGAAATGGGTACAATAATACCATTGGGAACGCGCTTGAGCTTCGGGGTCAGGTCTCGATATTGGATATTCATTTGATCTGATGATTGCAGTTTCGTGCCGACGCTAATCTAATATGTTGAAAATTGCACTGCAGCCTGATATTCTTTTCTAAATGCAACCTGTGATTAACCCTCCAGAAGAGATTGAATATAGACTGGCCGGATACTGCGGATCAAGTCGCAAGGTTTCTATTGCCCACCGAAAGACAGGATTCCCAAGACCATTACCATCTCCAGGCTAGCCAATGGGGAGATCTGGGGGAGCTATATTATATGGAGATGAACAGGAAAGGACCCGGGGGACCAAGAAAAGGCTGGATCGCGACCGGGTCGAGCTGCAGCTGCTCAAGCTGCGGCGGGCGCGGATCTCGGCCTCCCCGGGAATTCGTAAAGATCTGCGACGCCGGCATCGTTGAGATCGAAGTCGGCGACGAGGATGGAAGGCCATATCAGTTGGTCAGGCGATGTGCCGGTCGGGTGGGAAGAGCTCGGGCGGATCATTGCCGGATTTGAAAGGATGATGGGAGCAAAATAAGTAATCTTAAGAACAAATGAAAAAGAAAATCAAAACCAAGATCTATGAAATCCTCGATCCTTCGGTGATCGAGAGCAAACTTGAACATAGGCTGAATATCTTCTTGATGGGCTTGATCTTCCTGAACGTGCTGGCGGTGATGCTGGAAACCGAACAGTCGCTGCAATTACGCTATAGTCGGCGTTCCATTGGTTCGATGTTTTTTCCGTCCTGGTTTTCAGCATCGAATACCTGCTGCGCTTGTGGAGCTGCACGGAAAACGAAAAATACAGGCATCCGCTCTGGGGGAGAATAAGATATATCTTTACCCCATGGCGATCGTCGACCTGGTGGCCATCCTGCCGTTCTACCTGCCCATGCTCATCCATGTCGACCTGCGCTTTCTGCGCGCCCTGCGCCTGTTCCGCATCTTCAGGCTGCTGAAACTCGGCCGCTATGTGAAGTCGCTGCGTACCATCCGCAACGTGCTCGTGGAAAAAAAGGAGGAGCTGCTGATCGCCATATTCTCCGTCCTTATCCTGCTGGTCTTTTCCTCGAGCCTGATGTATTTCGTGGAGCGGGAGGCGCAGCCCGACAAATTCTCCAGCATCCCGGCCGCCCTGTTAGACAATGCGTC
>CAWGGP010000002.1:0-390282 GCA_963822075.1 Candidatus Aminicenantota bacterium | reverse complement strand
GGACCAATAACGGGACGAGCGGGAAATTGGGCATGTCGTCGCATCTGGAATCGTCATTTTTATGCCGTCGGCCATTGACATTGCCACCCCTGGCCTCTAGTATGCGCGCATGGGAAATATCTTTTTCCCGTGGGTCTCACCCGCTTGTTTCGGCTGGCGCCTGCTCCATAGGCCGAAAGCAACAGGAGGAATCATGAAGAATTTCAAATGGCTGCCCGTTCTTATCCTGGTCGTCGTGCTTTTCGGGTGCTCCACGCCGTTTCAACGCCAAGTCAAGCTATCCGTTAGCTCCGAGCCTGGGAACGTGAAGATCTATGAAGATGAAAAATATGTCGGCGAGGCACCGCTGGATCTTGTTTACAAATATGTGGTCAAGCGCGCCGAGGGAGTGGGAACGTATTATGTTTACCGAAATGACGCGGTGGTACAGAACCTCCTGCGGCCCAGGACCTTTACCGCCCGGAAGGACGGATTCAAGCCGCAGTCGAAATCGTTCCAATTCCCTTCGGATCACGTCGGGGAATTCGCCCATAAAAGCTATGCCGATTGGCGTGGGGAGCCCGATTTTTTCACCCAGACGGATTTCTCGCTGCGTTTTGACCTGGAGCCACTGGGTGCTGGCCCCGGCCAGCAGCAGCGGATCGATCGCATGGGATCCGCGGTCATCGAGACCTTCCGGGAATTGAACCTGCCGGCCGCGAACGTGGAGACGGCGTCCGGCCTGATCACGACCGATTGGATCAGCTTTAAAGGCCAGAAAGACAAGACGGGGTATTGCACCTGCGGGGCGACCAACCCGCCTTTGAAAGAAGTCGACCGGCGCGGAAAGATCAGCGTTTCCCTGGGCGTGATGAACAATTCGGTCGAAATGAAGGTGGACGCGGTCTTCGAAAAGGTCGCCCAGTACAAGGAGATCGTTGACACGACCCCCTGCGTTTCCACCGGCAAGCTCGAGGCCGAGATCCGTCGCCGCGTCTCGGAGAAGATCAAATAGCCATTCCCTCCGGGGATTGATGATCCGGGCGGACTTTCAGTCTCCGGGAATGATCACAAATAAGTTTTCGAGCCCGCAGGCTTTCAGCCGCTCAATGACCTGGCTGGCCTGAGCGGGCGTCTGACCATACACCACGATGCGTTTCCCCGGCGTCCAGCGCGCCAGGACGGGCTCGAATTGGGCGTCCCAGGCCTCGGCGGTCAGCGGCAGCGCTCCCGGGATGTGGGACTGGCCATAGGCGGCCGCCGGCTGGGCATCGACCCAAAGCAAGTCGTTCCAGGGAGGGCCGCCTTCCTTCCCGGGGGCGACCGCTGGCGCGATGCGAAGATAAACGGGCAGGCGCAAGATATTGCCAGCCCGGTCGGCCGCCAGGACGACGAATTTGCCGGCCGTGGGCCGCGCCGTCGAGCGCGGCGCGACATGGACCAGGAAGATCCGGTTTTCCTTGTCCAGGATCGTCCGGGCCGAGAAATCGCCTGGAACGGACTCGATGCCGATGATCTCCAGCGCTTGCCCGGGCGGGACCTCGATGATGGCCGTTTTGGTAGCCGTTTTATCGCCGGACCCCCAAACGATGAGGCGCGGGGTGATCTTCAGCGGCTCGGGTACCGTCACCTTGAGCCGGAGCGTGACCGACGGGTGATCGAGTTCGTTGGTGGTGAGCAGAACCCTTTCCTCCTGGATGCTGGCCGGAAGCCGCTTGCGGAGCCAGACGCGGACGGTGCCTCTCTCTCCCGGCAGGTAGAGGGTCTTGTCAGCGCTGGCCGTCGTGCAGCCGCATGATGTCTCGATCGAGAGAATGCCGATGGCTCGGGGGCCGTCGTTGCGGAACGCGAAATCGGCGCTGAGGGAGTCGGCGGCAGGGCCCATGGTCAATTCCAGAGCCTGGGCATCCCACTGCAAGCGGGATTTCCGGGCCTCGGCGCCGCGCCCGGTCTCGGAATCTCCCGCCGGCTCCCGGCGGCAGGCGGGAGCGAGAACGGCCGCGATGACCAGCCAGCCGAGGACCGTTTTCCGGATCATGCCGATCGCGCCCTCAGATCTTGGGACAGCCCTTGCACCAGATCATATCGATGCCGTCCCTTATGCTCGTGCCGCCGGTCGGGGTGGTCCCATTCGGGCAACCGCACGTTTTCGGGGTGGAAAACGTAGCGTCCGGGTTGGCCCAATCGGGACCGATGCACTTCGCCGTATTCCACCAATAATTGCAATCGATCTTGCCGCCGCCTTTTTTTTTCAATACCAGCAACCCGGCTGTGAGCGCGGCGACTCCCAGCACGATCGGGAGGATGGCGACGCGCTTTTTTACCCTGACCGGGGGAGGCGCTTCCTGCGCCCTGGTCTCGGGGGTATCCATGATGATTCTCGGGCGCGGCTTGGTAACTGGACCGGTAGAAGGTTCGATCTCCGCTAGCGTTTTTTGCAGGTCATAGGTTTTCTTGATCTGATAGGCCATCACGGCGAGCGGCACGGCGTAGTCCAGGAATATTTTCAGGAACCTGGCCTGCGGGACGAAGGCGATGACCAGCTTGGATGCGATTTCGAAGGTCATGGACTTGCCGATATCCTCGGCCGTGTCGACCAGGGCTTTGGTCATCCCTTCCTCGCGCGCCTTGTTCGCGAAATCGAGAGCTTTCAGCCAGGCGCTGATCCGCTTGTTCACCTTGTTCCCTAATTCGATCAGGTCATTGACACCATTTGTCGCTCTGATGCTTTCCAGGAGCTGTTGATTCCAGACCTGCTGGTTGGTGGTCGAAGCGGCGGTGGCCAGCACGCTTTCGGGGTTGGTGGCGCCTTCCGCCGCCGTCATCATCGCCAGGTTCACGATGTCGAGGACCTGGGTGGCCTGGACGCACCAGCTGGGGAAAGGCCCCTCCTTGGCAATGGCCGGCGCCTGGGAGTCGAATTTGAGATAGGCGCTGACGTCCAGCACTGGATAAAGCTGCTTCCCGTCCGCGTCCGAGGCGAATTGCATCTGCTCGATCCGATATTGATCCTCACCATGGTAGACGATGAACGCCGCCGCCGACTGCAGGAACGCATCCTCCTCGGGCGAATAGACGAGCACCCCCTGGTAGCGGCCGTAAATCTTGGGATCCAGGGTCTTTTCACCCAGGGCGCGAAAGGATAGCAGCCCGCTGTCGGCGGTGACCAGGACCCATTGGCTGTCGGGCTCAGGGAGCGGCCGGGCCTGGAACCGGGCCTTGATCGTCCTGGGGAACGAGTCGTCGAGGCCAAGGTCAATGGATTCTTCCCAGGTCCCGGACGCCACTTCCCGGTGCGCGAGGCCGCCCAGCGTGTTGTTGACAACGGTAAGCCACAGGCCCAGTCCCTTCACGTCGCTGCTGAGGCGGTCATCGGCCAGGTTCCGGCGCACCGTGAGCGGGGACCCGCCCCATAGGATGGCCGGCTCGTCCTTGCCGACCTGGAATCCGCCCTGCCCGGAGAAGGCATAGGTCGCTTCGGCCGAGGATCGTTGGCGCTCGACCTTGGTGATGGATGCCGATTGCGCCCGGGCCTGGGCTTTTTGGCCCTGGTAATTCAGCCATGAGATGGATGCCATGTATGAGGTTTTTGAAGCTTGTGCCGTGGCCGGAACGGTGGAGGCGGTTTTTTGCGGCAGGCTCCAGTTGAAGCCCGCGGCCATCATGACCGCTAAGAGCAGTACTATGATTTTTTTCATTATTCCCCCTTTTTTGGAAAAACCGATGTATGGATCATGGCGTCACCGGGCCGGGACTCCGCGCAGCATTCAGTCACGCTTTCGCCATCCGCGCATTCTAGGAGCCGTTATCGGCAATGTCAATAGTTGCCAGATGTCTCAAGAAAAACTTGTCATTCCTGTTTGGTAGAGATATTCCCCGGCCATCTCATATATAAAATATTGGAATGAAGGCCCGCAAAATCTTGCGGGTGCCTGGAGGCATGCATGAACCTTAAAAAGAATAAGCGAGAACGCGGCGGCCGACGCCGGCTGTGGCTATTGGCGGCGGCGGCGATCGCCCTGGCGGCGACCCGGCTGCCGGCCATCACCGTGCTGGCCCCGAATGGCGGGGAGAGCTGGGTGATCGGCTCAGCGGTGACGGTCCGCTGGACCCCGACCGCCGGGGAGAACGTGCGCATCTTCCTCTACCGCGGCGGCACGGATGAAGCCAACCGGCTGGGGATCATCGCCGACAGCGTCCCGGGCGCGGGCGGTTCATATGCGTGGGCGGCGGGCGTTTACGACGGCGGCCGGGCGGTCCCCGGCGCCGACTATTACGTGCGCGTCAAACTCATCGCCGTCGACGAGTTCGACTTCAGCCGGGCTTTCAGCCTGGCGGGCACGATCACGGTCAGCGAGCCCATGGAGACCGCCGCCTACGAGGCCTCCACCGGCACCCTGCGCGTCGCCTGGACCGTCGCCGACGTCAGCGGCAACGTGCGCATCGACCTCGAACGCCAGGATGGGGCGGAGCGCTACGTGATCTCCGACGCGGTGGCCGCCGGCGGCTCGCCCGTGAACTGGCCGATCCCGCTGGCCACCGCCGAAGGGACCTACCGGGTGCGCGTCAGCCAGGGGGTCAGCGAAGGGAGCAGCGGCCGCTGCCGCATCATGGCCTACCGCCCGCCCGGGCTGGCGGTGCTGCAGCCCAACGGGGGCGAGGAGCTGGTGATGGGCCGTTCCTTCCCGGTCCGCTGGCTGCCCCACGGCCTGGCCGGCAACGTCCGCGTCGAGCTGCTCAAGGACGGCCGCCCGGCCTGCGTGATCAGCGACAGCACGCCGGTGGGGGGCATGTGCAGCGTCGACTACGACTTCCAGGCCTGCGGCGCGCTCAAGCTCCTGCCCGGGCGCGGCTTCAAGGTGCGGGTCTCCACCCTCGACGGCTTGTATACCGACACCTCGGACGGCTCGTTCGCCCTGGCACCCCCGCCCAGCATCACCCTGTCCGACCCGAACCGGGGGGAGACATGGGTGGCAGGCTCAACCGAGGATATCCGCTGGAATGTCATGAAAATGGATGGCTATACCGTTGAGCTCCAACTCGAGTATCCCGACCCCGGCCGGCCGACGGGCGTGGGCGGTTTCCTCATCGCGCGCAGCGTGCCGGCGACGGACCGCCGTTTTTCCTGGCGGGTGGGCACGCTCCTCAACGCCGGCGAGCCGCGCTTCAGCCCGGGGGTGAAGCGGGATTGCGTGATCTTCCTGCGGGCGACCAAGGGGGGCTCGGGCTACACGAGCCGGAGCCAGCCGTTCAAGATCGAGACCCGCTGAGTTAGCTGCAACGGGAAGCTCAGAGAAGTCAGAGGGACGGGCGGGTCTCAGACCCGCCCCTACGATAGAATAGAAGTATTTCTGACAAACGGGCAGAGTTTTCAACAGGCGCGAAAGCCTGCTGAACAGTCAATTCTATCAGGCGGCCGACAGTCGCAATATCTCGACCAGCATCGCCAACGCCTTTTCCATGTCGGCGACACGGATGTGTTCCGAGGTGGAATGCTCGTCGCGGGCGCCGATGCCCACCACCGCCATCTCGATGCCGTGGTTGTTGTAGATGGATGCGTCGGTGAAACCGGTGATAAAAGTGGTCTTGGCCTTGATGCCCACCGTTCTCAGGGCCTTTTGCGCGGTGACCACGGTCCAGGCGTCGGGGGCGATCTGCACCGCCTTGCAGAGGTTGTCGGTCTTGATGACCACGCTGGCTCCCGCCGCCTTCACCTCGCGCTTGATGATCCGCTCCATCTCGCCGGCCAGCGCCTGGGCCTTCTTGTGCGTCAGGCTGCGGCACTCGGCCAGGAAGCTCGCCGAGGCGGGGACGCCGTTGCGGATGATCCCGCCCTGGATTACGCCGACGTTGGCGGTCGTCTCGCGGTCGAGCCGCCCGAGGCGCAGGGCGGCGATGGCCCTGGCGGCGGCAACGATGGCGTTGATCCCCTTTTCCGGCTCCATGCCGGCGTGGGCCGAGCGGCCCTTGACCTCGACGTTGATGGCGAAGTAGGAGGGGCCGCCGATGACGATGGTGTCGAGCGTGTCGTTGTCCAGCAGGAAGCCGCGCCTGGCTTTGATGAGGCGGTAGTCGAGGTTCTTGACGCCTTGCAGCCCCGTTTCCTCTTGGCGGCTGATGGCCACCTCCAGCGGCGGCCGCACCTTGGCGGTGCGCAGCGCCTCGAGCATTTCGGCGATGCCGGCCTTGTCGTCGGCGCCCAATATGGTGTCGCCCGCGGAGCGGATCACGCCCTTGGCCAGCTTCGGCTTGATGCCGATCCCGGGCTTGACGGTATCGCCATGGCACGAGAGGAGGATCGGCTCCTTGCTTTTGCTGTTCAATGCCGGCAGCTTGGCCACCAGGTTGCCGTAGGCGTCCTTTTTCGCGACGGCGCCCAGCTTCTTGAATTCTTTGAGAAGATAATCGATGAACCGGGCTTCGTTCCCCGATTCGCTGTCGATCCTGACCATTTCCATGAATTGCTTGATCATCCGTTGTGACATGGTTTCACCTCGCCGTCGATTTTGGATCTCATTGTAGTGAACAGGAATGTTTTTGTAAAGAAGCATGGTGAACGGTTCCGGCCCGGCTATTTTTTTCTCAAAGGGAAATTTGTGATATTTTGCTGGCTGGATTTTCTGCGAAGCAGGCGCTGGAATTATTCGGGAGAACAGATCTGTTTCGTAAGGGATCGCATCTTCTGGCGAATGCGTCCTTTTTTGACTGCCACTTTTACGTGATTTCGACGGAATTCCTACTTGTTTTCCCGGAAGCGCTTCAACGCGTCCTTGGCGCTGCCGCTGTCGGGATTCAGTCGCAATGCTTTCGCGTAATTCTCGATCGCCAGTTCATTGTCTCCCGCTTTCAGGCATGCCTCGCCCAATGAATCGTAGGCATTCGCCGATTGCGGATACCACTCCGTGTTCAGCTTGAACAAAGCGACGGCCTCATGGACTTTGTTTTCATTTAAAAGGGAATAACCGATGGCATTGATCCGGTTCTCGCGGACGTCGGGGTGCGCGGGATCGTTTTGCCGTAGCTCCTTGTACATGCCGATGGCTTTCTCGATATGGCCTGACGCCAGGTATTCGTAGGGGATCATTTTGTCGGCGGCCAACCGGCGCGCCCTTGTCTCGTTCGTCGCGGACGTCGCCACCAGCACGTCATTTTCAAGATCCTTGTCCTTCAGCAATTTATAGCGCAATGGCAGAATGGATCTGGCCGCCCATTCACCTTCCGCCACCGGGAAAATGTCCGTCACTCCCCGGTCGGGACTTTGCACGGTGAACGTCCCGCCGCTCTCCCTGATCTCCAGGACGGTGTCTGCGCTGGCGTAAAATCTCCCGGTGAGCCGTTTACGCTTTTCGGGCGCGACGGTAATGATTTTCAGCAGCGGCGGAATATAATCTTTCCAGCCGTATTCGGCGGCAATGGAATTCAATATTTCTCTTTTCAGGTTGGAGCGGACCGCGTCTCCGCCGCCGTTGACCATGACGACGGCGCCGTTTCCCGAATTCTTGCCGATGATCATGTTTGCATAAAAACCGTAGTTGCCGCCGCGATGCCCGTAATAGATCTCATCGCCTTTGCGGGTGACCTCAAAGGCTTCCGAATAGTCGCTGCCTTCCACCACCAGCGAGATCATCCTCTGGGCGGTTTCCCGCGAAATGATCTTGTTCGACCTTCCCTTTAGCGAGAGCCAGTGTTCTATGATGAACTTGGCCAGGTCCGACGGCGTCGTCCACAGGCCCGCGGCGGCCAGCTCCGGATAGACCATGCACTTGCCCTCGAGAGGCCTCCAGCCGTCATGCGCCGACGCGGCGGAACTTTTCAGGCTGTCGGGCAGCGGCTGCATGAATACGCTATGGCCCATGCCGAGAGGATCGAGCACGGTTTCCTTCATGATCTGCTGATAGGGCTTGTTCTCCATCTCCATCAGCACCAGCTGCAAAATGGTATCGCCCGGATTCGCGTAATGGAAAGCCTGGCCGGGCGTCGTCTCCACCGTAACGGGCGGGGTGATCGCCGGCGGCTCTCCGCGCAGCATCTGTTGAACCGTCGGCAGGGGATCGGTCGTCTTATAGCCGAGATAACCGGTCCGGTCATTGAAATTGCATATTCCCGCCGTATGGCTCAACAATCGGGAAACGGTGACTTTTTCCCTGGCGGTGAATTCGTTCGCCGGGATTTTCCAGGATCGCAAATAGTCGTTCACGTCCGCGTCCAGCGCCAGTTCCCCCCGTTCGACCTTTTTCATGATAACGGTCGCATTCAATGGCTTGCTGATGGATGCCGCCTGGAACAATGTATCCACCGTCACCGGCTCTTGGGTAACGAAATCCTTCACTCCGTATCCCTTCGCCCATACCAATCTGCCGTTCTGGATCACGGCGATGCTGACGCCCGGCACCTTGTAGAATTTCATCCGCTCCAGGATAGGGCAATGCTCCTCATCGCCGAACAATGCCCAGCAGTAAGGCCGCAAGCCGTTCTCGACTCTTTTTATTCTCGAGTCGTTGGCTTGCCGTGCTGTCAAGGCGGGAGGGGTGGAAAAAAAAGGCGTGATGCAAGCCAGCAGCGCAAGCGCTCTTGCCGTTCGCATGACATATCTCATGGCCGGATCGCTCGCGGACCGTCCTTCCTTATTTGCCCGCTTTCGGATCTGGCGGGAAGTTCTATGAATGATCATGACCCTTTAGACTCGATTCCCCCAAAAAGGTTTCAGCGAGCCTAACATTTCAACTTATTGCCTTTTTGCAGTCCGTCCCTGGCTTTGATAGCGATATGAATATTTTCCTCGATGATAAATGCAAGAATCATTGTTTTGCAGAATTCATCATTGAGCAGCCTTTACAAAAATGAAAAGGACGAAATTTTTTTGTTTAGCTGCAGCTATACTTACACGCATGCTTGCACGTCCCCCAGGGTTATAGAGTGCGGTGGTATCGACCGGAGATATATCCGATGCCAAGTGCTCATATCTGATCATCCGGTTCTCGGAGTCCCACTAAAAGTTCTTTGTTTCATCTATGAGTTTGTTCCCTTTTGAAATCAAATTACCGTAAATTAAATCAAAAAGAAAGGTATATTCAAAATGAAGTTTTTGAAATAGGGAAAAATTTATAAAAAATGAGCCCAAGATGCTGATCCAGCAAGGCTATTTTGGTGAATGGGGAATTATGTGATATTCGAGGGATTTCCTTACAAAGGGATCTTTACTTTTTCAACAGATTCAGGAATTCGTCGACCGAGATGCCGCAACTGCGGATCAAGGAGCGCAGCAATCCCGGGGCAAGTTCCTTGTGGTTGGGGAGGGAAAGAGTAGGGCGGTCGCTGTGAAAGAGGATCATGTGGCTGCCTGTCTGGTGGTCGAGGGAATAACCGATTTTCAGAAACGCCTTGAGGGCGGCTTTGGCGGAAATGTTAGACAGAGTGCCCAACGGCGACCTCTCCCAAAAAGTACTGGGCCGGCAATTTTTTGCCCCGGAGTCGTCCGTGTTTCTTTTCGACCAGGATGTAGCCGGCGATCGCGTCTTTGATATTCTTGACCGCCTCTTCCATGGTCTTTCCCTGGCTGGCGCAGCCGGGCAGGCCGATGGCCTCGGCCACGTAGCCGTCGTATTCCTCGTCGCGGTAAAAAATCACTCCGTATTTGTCCGTCATATCGGATCTCCTTATTGAATCTTAAGGCAATGCCTGCACGTTGTCAACTTGGGGACGGAAACCGGCAGGTTTTTCCTATCGTCGGCCATCAATTTCTTCTAGCTCCAGGACTTCAAAGCCGGATTGTTTGTGTCCATTTTGTGTCCACGTTTCTCAAAAACAGGCGTACAAAAGACCAAAAAAGATCATAATCACGATTTTGTTGAATACCCGGAAAGGCTTGATAACAAAGGAAAATAAAGTGGAGCTGAGGAGGATCGAACTCCCGACCTTCTGAATGCCATTCAGACGCGCTCCCAACTGCGCTACAGCCCCACGGGACAGACAATATATCATAAAAAACGGCGCAAAGCAACAAGATCCGGGTCAGGGAAGAGATAGGGAAAGGCAAAGAAGGGGCTTCCGCCGCCTTGACAAAAAAAGCCGCGGTGGTTACGATGTTCGCATACGGAGCGAGGCAGCGTCAAAAATGGCTAAAAAAGAGGACTCGGGCGAGTTGGTCGTCGTCGATGCCAAGCGCTACAATAAAGTAAAAAAAGCCCTGGTCGAGAAGCTGGCCGGCGATAAAAACGCGGTGCCGCCGGGAATCGATGAAAAGGAAAGCACGCGCGAGCTGGTCGTCGTCGACGTCAAGCGCTACAAGAAGGTAAAAAAGGCCCTGGAGGCGAGCGAGGAGCGCTATCGCCAGCTCTTCGAGAACGTGCCCATCGGCATCTATCGCACCACCCCCGACGGCAGCATCATCGACTCCAACCCCGCCCTGGTCGCCATGCTGGGTTATGATTCCTTCGCCGAGCTGTCGATCCGCAACCTGGAAAAAGACCCCCGCCATCCCAAATACCCGCGCGCCGATTTCGTCAAGCGCCTGGAGCGCGACGGCGAGATCAAGGGGCTGGAATCGGTCTGGACGAAAAAAGACGGTTCCCTCCTCCATATCCGCGAGAACGCCAAGCTGGTACGCAACGACGAGGGGCAGGTCTTCTATGAAGGCACGGTGGAGGACATCAGCCAGAGCAAGCTGGCCGAGGAGGCCCAGCGGACCCGCACCCAGCAGATCGAGATCCTCAACTGCATCATCACCAAGGGCAACCTGGCCGAGTCCCTCAGCGATATGCTGGAGGTCATCCTGGACTGCATGTTCGAGCCGCTCACCTTCGACAACGCCGGCATCTTCATGCTCGATCCCGAAACCAACAAAGTGAATCTGCTCGCCCGCCGCGGCCCGCCGACCCAATTCGCCCTCGATGAAAGATACATGTCGATCGACAACCTGCCCTTTTCCCGGGTGCTGCAGTGCGGCCAGCCGGTTTTCCTCGATGAGGCGCAGAAAAATCATCCCTATTTCTTTACCAAATGGGGCTGGCGCATGGCCTGCTGCGTGCCCCTGCTTTCCAAGGGCCGGGTCATCGGCGCCCTGGCCGCGGCCAGCCGCCAGCGGCCGGCTTTCACCGCCGGAGGAAAAGAACATCCTGGAGATGATCGGCAAGGAGGCGGGCACGCTGGTGTCCAAGCTGCAGACCGAGACGGCGCTGCGCGAAAGCGAGAAATATTACCGCACCCTGATCGACACCTCGCCCGACATCATCGTGGTCATGGACCTCGATGCCAGATGATCACCGTCAACCAGCAGTTCCTCAAGGTCGGCGGTTATTTTTATGACGAGGTGATCGGCAAAAGCACCTATGATTTCGTTGCCGGTCTCGAGCGGGTCCTTCTGGCGAAAAGACCGTCCAGTTCATCAAAAAAAAAAATGTCGGGGTCGGAGTACGAGTTCAAGAAAAAGGACGGCCAGGCCTCCCCCTGGAAGTGTCGGCCGCCGTGCTCTCGACGACGCGGGGCAGCCCATGGGCATCATCGCCATCGGCCGCGACATCCGCGAGCGCAAGCGGGCCGACGAGGCGCTGCGCCAGAGCGAGGAAAAGTTCCGCTCCATCACCGAGCAGACCGGCGACCTGATCGCCATCACCGACGCCGCCGGCGTCGTCACCTACGCTTCCGCCTCCGCCCGCGCCCTCTTCCAGCTCGAGCCCGAAGAAATGCAAGGCCGCAATTTCATGGAGTTCCTCGATGCCGCATCCATCCCCAAGGCGCTGGCGGCGTTCCGCACCGACCTGGAGCGCAGCGGCAGGAGCGTCGGCCTCGAGCTGACCATGAAGCGCAAGGACGGGTCCCTGTTCGCCGGGGAGCTGAACGGCTCGAGCTTCCAATACGGAGACCAGTACGGGTCGCTGGTGGTCATCCGCGACGTCAGCGAGCGCAAGCAGAGGGATGAGGCCTTGCGCCAGAGCGAGGAAACGTTCCGGCGCACGTTCGAAGCCATCCCCGACCCCGCCTACATCTGGACCCGCCAGCCCGACGGCCGCATCACGTTAAGCAATTTCAATCAGGCGGCCATGAAGATCACCCAGGACGGGATCAAGGAATACGAAGGCGTCGAGGTGAATAAACTGTTCGCCGACCAGCCGGGTTTCGTGAAAAAGATCGTCCTGGCCATGGACAAGGGCCAGAGGCAGTACGACGAGGTCTTGTACGCGTACAAGTCCACGGGCCAGAGCAAATGGCTGCAGACGGACTACGTGCGCACGGCCGAAAACAACGTCATGGTCATCACCAAGGACGTCAGCGAGCGCAAGGACGCCGAGGACAGGCTGCTGACCTACCAGGAGCAGCTGCGCGCCCTGACCTCGGAGCTGTTCCTGATCGAGGAAAAGGAGCGGCGGCGCATCGCCTCCGAGCTGCACGACCAGATCGGCCAGAACCTGGCCCTGTGCAAGCTCAAGGTCGCCGCCCTGGAGAAGGACATGACCCACAGCCAGGTGAAGAGCGAGCTGTCGGCGGTGCGCCGGCTGCTGGAGTGCAGCATCCAGGACGCCCGCTCGCTGATCTTCGACCTCAGCCCCCCGGTCCTGTACGAGCTGGGCTTCCAGGCGGCGCTGGAATGGCTGGCCGAGCGGATCGAGGAGCAGTACCACGTCCCGGTCGAATTCGAAAATCGCGCCGGGGACGGGGTCCTGGGCGGCGACCTGCAGGTGATCCTGTTCCAGGTCGTCCGCGAGCTGCTGGTCAACGTGGGCAAGCATTCCCGGGCGAGCCAGGCCAAGGTCATCCTTTCGCAGGAGAACCATTTCCTCAAGATCCAGGTCAACGACGACGGGGTAGGCTTTGACGCCTCGCAGATCTATGACGCCAAGGGGCACCCGGGCAGCTTCGGGTTCTTCAGCATGCGCGAGCGTTTGAATTACCTGGGCGGCGGTCTGGAGGTCAAGTCCAGGGCCGGGCAGGGGTCGCAGATCGTCCTGACCGTCCCGCGGCAAGCCGCGGCCAAAGGGGAGAAGCCATGAGCGTGAAGATCATCATCGCCGACGACCACAAGATCATGCGCGACGGCCTGCGCAACATGCTGGAGAAGGAATCGGGCCTGGAAGTGGTCGCCGAGGCCAAGAACGGCCGAGAGGCGATCCAGTTGACCGAGCAGCTGCGCCCCGACATCGTCATCATGGACATCTCCATGGACGACCTGAACGGCATGGACGCCACGCGGACGATCGTCGGCAAGGGCTGGGGGACCAAGGTCATCGCCCTGTCCATGCATGCCGACAAGCGCTTCGTCGCCGGCATGTTCGAAGCCGGGGCCATGGCCTACCTGCTCAAGGACTGCGCCTATAACGAGTTGGTCCAGGCCATCCGCCAGACGGTCTCGGGCAGGACCTATCTCTGTTCCATGATCTCCGGGGTGGTGATCCGCGATTACATCCAGCGCATGCGCAAGAGCGAGGCCTCGCTGCTCAGCCCGCGCGAAAAGGAGATCCTGCAGCTGCTCGCCGAGGGGAGCACCACCAAGCGCATCGCCGACCAGCTGAAGGTGTCGGTCAAGACGGTGGAAACGCACCGCCAGCACGTCATGGAGAAGCTGAACATTTTCAGCATCGCCGAGCTGACCAAGTACGCCATCAAAGAAGGGATCACCTCTCTGGATACCTGAAAAGACCAGTAGACAGTAAAGTCAGTAGTCAGTAAAAGTAGCAGCATTTGAGAACGGCAAAAATCACTGAGCGCACTTACCGCTAGAAGTTCATTGCTTGTCAACTGGTTGCTTGAACCTACGCCTGAACTAGCTGAATACTTGCTAACTGACTACGTCTGGCGTCTGACGTCTAAGGTATTTGGAACCCGATCTTAAGGTATTCCCCGATTGTTTCAACCCTTGCCGCAGCACATTATATTGGTAATGTTTTTTTTATAGGGTCACAATGTAAGGGGGGAGAGAGGGGATTTAGGTTTTGTTCCGGATTTTCCACGGGATTTTGTAAATATGGTAAGATACTGCCAGGATAACCATGTCCGGAAAAAATTTCCTCAACCAGTTCAAGAATACCCGGCAGGCTGGCGGGCCTGCAAGGCCGCCCCGTCCCCTTGGGGGGCTGGCCGGGCTTGAATTGCCGGCGTCCCCTTGTGGGGCAGGCGCGACCGCGGTTCGGCAAAAATGCGAACGATCCCGGCCGCGGCGCGAAAGTCCCGTTCGCCGGCCGGCGCCCCAACGGAAAACCCCGCCCGGAAAAGTGAGCTTTTAGCTGCGGAAAGCGGTACTTTTATCCGTCCCGTATTGATTTTTGCATGAATTTCAAGTAAATTATGAGCGTGGGTAAAAAAGCAGCGGGGATCGTTTTTCTCCTGGCAGCCGCCATTTCCCTGCCCGGCCGGGAGCCTGTCAGGCTGGAGAACATCCGTTATTATTCCTATCCCGAGTACACGCGCGTGGTCCTGGACCTGAGCGGCACGATCAAGATCCGGGAAAAAGTCCTCAAGGGCGCCGACAGCGGCCGCCTTTTTTTCGACCTGGACAAATGCCGCTTCGGGGGGGATTACCCTTTCGAAAAAATGAACGAGATCCGCATCCGCTCCGGGAACCTGCAACGCATCCGCATCGGCAAATGGAAGACCCAGACCATCCGCGTGGTCTTCGATTTCGACAAGATCGGCAAATACAACCGCTTCTACCTGACCTCCCCCTTCCGCATCGTCTTCGACATCTACAGCCAGACCGAGTTCGTCAGCCATGGCCAGCTGGCGCGGGAGCAAGTCGTCCCCTTGAGCGATGGCAACCCCCCGCCCGGGCGCCAGCCCGGCGGGCCAGGTACCCCCTCCATCGCCCGCCAGCTGGGCCTGGGGGTGCACCGCATCGTCATCGACCCCGGGCACGGCGGCAAGGACCCCGGCACGGTCAACCGCCTTCTCGGCGTGCAGGAAAAGGACATCACCCTGGACATCGGCAAGCGCCTGAACGCCATCTTGAACGAGCACAGGGAATTCGAGATCATCCTCACCCGCCCCCGCGACGAGTACGTGCCCCTGGAGGAACGGGCGGCCATCGCCAACTCGAACCAGGGCGACATATTCGTCTCCATCCATACCAACTCGGCGCCGCGGCTGAGCGCCCGCGGGGTGGAATCGTATTACCTGAACATGACCGCCGACCCGCGGGCCATGGAAGTGGCCGCCCAGGAAAACGCCATGAGCAGCAAATCCATGGCCGAGATGCGCAGCATCCTCGACCAGATCCTGCGCAACAGCAAGATCTCCGAGTCGAAGATCCTGACCCAGTTCATCCAGGGGAGCATGGTCGCCAACCTGCAACGCAAGTACGACGCCATCGAGGACCTGGGGGTCAAAAAAGCCCCCTTTTACGTGCTGCTGGGCGCGCAGATGCCTTCGGCGCTGGTCGAGGTCTCTTTCCTGAGCAACCGCGACGAGGCCATGCGCCTGAACGTTCCCGAGTACCGCCAGGCGGTGGCGGCCGGGCTGTACCTGGGCATCATCAATTTCATCCAGAGCCTGGGCAAGCAATGAAACTTTTTTGCTGCGGAACGCGTCTTCATATTTTTAGGATAAAATAAGGAGGTCCACATGAAAAAGATCGGTTTGATCGCCGGAGCCAGCTTTCTGGCCGGGGCGATCTTTTTCGCCCTGAGTTTCGGTTTTTTGCAGAAAACCGTCAATAACGAGCCCATCCTTAAGCCCCGCCGTGGCCCTGGCCGATAGCCGAGCCCCAGGCGGTCGCTCCCAATAGCTTCGTCAGCATCGTGCGCAAGGTGAAGCCGGCGGTGCTGAAGATCATCTCCGAATCGGTGGTCCAGAGCCGCCCCATGTTCGGCAACGATTTCTTCGACCAGTTCTTCAACGCCCCGCGACGCCCGGAAAAACGCTCGGGCGAAGGCTCGGGATTCTTCATCTCCCCCGACGGCTATATCCTGACCAACAACCACGTGGTCCAGGACGCCATCAAGGTCAAGGTCTACAACATCGACAAAACGGAATTCACCGCCAAGATCATCGGCACCGACCCCAAGACCGACCTGGCCCTGCTGAAGATCAACGTCAAGAACGTCCCCTTCATCGAACTGGGCGATTCCAGCGCCGAGGAAGTGGGCGAGTGGGTGCTGGCCATCGGCAATCCCTTCGGCCAGGACCTGACGGTCACCTCGGGCATCATCTCGGCCAAGGGCCGGCAGCTCGGGCTGGCCCAGTACGAGGATTTTTTGCAGACCGACGCGGCCATCAACATGGGCAACTCGGGCGGGCCGCTGATCAACATGAAGGGCGAGGCGATCGGCATCAACTCCACCATCCTCTCGCCCAGCTCCGGCAACATCGGCATCGGCTTCGCCATTCCCTCCAACATGGCCAAGAAGGTCGTGGCCGACCTGAAGATCCAAGGGCAAGGTGGTGCGCGGCTGGTTCGGCATCACGATCCAGGATATCACCGAGAGCGAGTCCAAGGACCTCGACCTGGCCATGGCCGGGGCGCTGGTCGCCCGGGTCGAGGATAATTCGCCGGCGCAGAAGGCGGGCCTGAAGCGCTACGACCTGATCACGGCCATCAACGGCAAGACGATCACGTCGTCCGCCGAGCTGCAGATGGAGATCGCCAACTCGGCTCCCGGCGAAGTGGTCGACGTCACCATCTACCGCAACCGCGAAAAGCAGGATCTCAAGGTCAAGGTGACCGAGGCCCCGGAAGCCGCCAGGGAGAAGGCCGCCGCCGAGAGCAAAAGCCTGAACCTGGGCATGACCCTGGTCAAGAACACGCCGGCGCTGGCGCGGCAATACGAATTGAAGACCCAGAAAGGCCTGGTGGTCGAGGACGTGGACCGGGACGGCGCGGCGGCCGACAATGGCCTCAAGCCCGGCGACGTGATCCTGGCCGTCAATCGCACCGAGGTCGACAGCGTCGAGCAATTCAAGCAGATCCTTGCCGGGCGGCGCGGCGGCTCCATGGTCATGCTGCTGATCAACCGCGACGGCGATGAGGGGTATATGCGTTTTGTCCTGCCTGAATGATCTTTTACAAGACCAGCTCCTTCGGTAACGATTTCATCGAGATCGAACTGGAGGAGCTGGCGACCTACTGGCCCGCCGTCCCAAGGGGCGTCGCGTGATCCGCAAGGTCAACAACCCCTTGGGGGACTGGCGTACCCACTGGTCCGCTGCACCCCCTTGGGGAACTGGCCCGGGCGATCTGCGATCGCCAGCGTGGCGTGGGCGCCGACGGCGTGGTTTATTACGGGCCGAAGGCCGCCAGCCCCGGGGATAGGCGCCTTGAGCGGGTTCGCTTCCGGGGGGAAAGGCAGAAACTGAGTTCCAGATATTCAACCGGGACGGCGGCGAGGCCGAATTGTCGGGCAACGGCATGGCCGGGCTGGCCGCCGTGCTGTTCCAGCGCCGCCGCGCCGCCTCGCCGCTGACGCTCCATGCCGCCATCGGCTCGCGGCGGGTGGAGCTCCTCGGGCGGGAAGGCGCCGTTTTTCAGCTCGACGTGGAGATCGGCAAGCCCGATTTCACCGAGCCGTGGATTTTTTCCTTTTTTAGGCGAAAGGCGGCAGTCGTACCGCTGCGCCGGAGTGGAATTCCATCCGGTCGCGGTCGGCAACCCCCACGCCGTGGTCATTTGCCGCACGCTGCCCGCGGCCGCGCAGTCGGCCTCTTTGGGGAAAAAGCTGGAAAGCCATCCCATGTTCCCGAAGCGGGTCAATGTCGAGTTCGTAGAGCCGACTGCGGATGGCCATTCCCGGGTCTTTTTCTATGAGCGGGGGGTCGGGCCGACCCAGGCCTCCTCGACCGGCAGCGCGGCGGTGTTCGCCGTCCTGAGGCGGCTGGGCATGGCCGGTGACCGCCTGGACATCGATCTCGACCCCGTCGGGCAAGGAATTTGGCAGCCACGGGGCAGTGCATCCCGCGTGGGGGGCTGACGAACAGATTCAGTTGCGCTGGGACAATGGGATCTTCATCCGCAATTTCGCCCGGGTGATCTGCCGGCGGTGAATTACTTTGTCCCGGCGCCCCTGAGCTGCAGCCTCAGCGGCGCAGCCTTCAGAGGCTTTGTCTCGCAGTGGCAGCCGCGGCGAGTAGCCGCTCTTCAGTAGTTTCTCTCGCAGGCGGCGGCGCTGAGCAGCCGCTTAAGCAATGTACGCTCGGGGCTTCCGCCAGGTTACAAATTGTTGTATACTAGGAACTTGTTAATTTCCGCCGCATCGGATTTCCGCAGGAGGAAGGCATGAAAAAGCTCGTGGGCTTGGTTTTCGCGGTTTTGCTTATCTCTGGCATCGTCTCCGCCTCCGATGGCCGATTCATCTTCAATCTCTACAGCAACTACATGAGCCTGCCCGCGAACAGCTTCACCAACCAGGACAGCCGGCAAAAGGTGTTTTTTGAAGCCAAGGCCGCGGTAGCGGTCTCGGGAAACATATATCTCTGGGCCAGCCACGGCTATTTCCCCTTGCGCGACAGCTGGACGGGCTGGGATACGAAAGGCTCGTTTGCCAAGGACATCAGCACCGAGCGCACGCTGGCCAAGCGGATCGTCGCCGGCGGCTGCGGGGTCTTCCTTGGCTTTTTTGAGCAAAACCAGTTCGCCATTCGGACCGAACTCGGCATCTGCAGCATCAACAACAAGATCGATGCCACGGTCAGCAGCATCGCCACTTCCGCATTCGTCCGCTCCGAGGAATCCAAGCAGTCGGCGGTCGGCGTGCGGGGGAACCTGGCTTTCACCTACGGGTTTTACAAGAATGTTTTCGTCGAGCTGTCCGGGGGCTATATGTACGCCCCCGACAAGATCGGTACGGTGCGCAATAACCTTGGCGGTTTTCACCTGGCGCTGGGCCTGGGCATACAGCTGTAGATGCGAAAAGAGGACAACATGAAAAGAAAAGCGTTTCTTGTCTTGGCCGTGGTTCTGCTGGCGGCGGTTTTTTCGTTTGATGGCTGCAAGAAATCCGACGTGGCGACCGGCACCTTGCGGGTGATCATTTCCAACGGGGTATCGGGTACTCCCGCCTCCGGCAGCTATACGATGGAACTGGGCGAGCAAATGGCCTACAGCTTCACGCTGGACGCGGGATATAACAAGCTGACGGTGCAACTGGACGGGAATGACGTCGCCGCCAGCGGCGTGGTCACGTTTTCCGGCGACCACACCCTGAAGGCTTTTTCGGACGACAACGGCACGTACACGCTGACCGTCAGCCTGGGCACCGGGGTGATCGGGACGCCGGCGGCCGGGATCCACTCCTACGCCGCGGGCACCGTGGTCCCTTACAGCTACTCCCTCGCCGAAGGCTATACCAACATTTCGCCGCTCCTGGACGCGGCCAGCGTGACCAAAAGCGGCACCGTCACCATGTCCGCCAACCACAGCATGAACGTCACCGCCACCGCGATATACAATGTCCAGGGCGCCTGGGCGTTGACCGAGTCCTATGACGACGGCAGTTCGTTCAATGTCGCCGCCAGCTTCAGCGGGGATTTCCTGCACGGCACCGTGACCGACAGCCAGGGGGGCAGCGGCACCTATACCTACGACTACACCACGATCAAATTCACCCTCGTATTTCCCGACGTCACCTATGAGTACAGCGGGACCTTTTCCGACGGCAATACCATGAGCGGCACCTCCAAGCGCTACCAGACCTCCGACAACGTCGTCATCGGGACCTGGCAGGCGACGCGCAACGCGTCGTCGAGTCGCTCCTTCGGCAAGGCGACGAACGCCAAAAAGGAAAGCCCGTATTAGAGGTCGGAAGCTGACCGCGACGTGGTCCGCGTTTTGCGACGCGGGAGCATCCATCCAAGCACAAATCCCAATAAGTTCCAAGCACCAATAACCCAATAACCCAAACGAAGAGAGCGCGCAAGTTGATGAGTATACCCTTAGTAGCCATCCACTTATTTGTTTTGGTCATTGGAGTTTGGAAATTGAGATTTATTTGGAATTTGGAATTTGAAATTTGCGTGCTTTTGCACCCGTCCTACTCCGGATCGTCAGCTGGGATGACCAGATACGGCTTGAAGCTCATGGCGTGAGGTTCTTTTTCTACAATGGCCAGCAGCTTGCCCTCGTCGTCGAAGATACGGAAATAAGCGGTGCTGGCGGCCGGGAAGATCTTCTGCACGTCGGAGGCCTTCAGCGCATTGCCGTTGCTGATACAGCGCTTTCCGGCCGGATTGACGATCATTTTCGGGAACTCCTCCAGGAGCCTCTCGATGGGGATGACCGCCTGCAGTGCGTTGCCCGACGCCGCCAGCGCCTCCGCCTGCCCCAGGGTGACCGCCTGCTCCAGGGTGAAGGCCCCGATCCTCTCCCTCTTCAATTCCAGGAGATAGGCGCCGCAGCCGACCGCCTGGCCGAGGTCGTGGGCCAGGGAGCGGATATAGGTGCCGGAGGACGTCAGGGCCCGGAATTCCAGCGTTTCACTGTCCAGCACCCGCGCCGTCAGCTCATGGATGCAGACCTCGACCGCGGCGATGCTGACCGGCTGCTCGCGGCGGGCGTAGGTGTAGAGCGGCTTGCCCTTGAATTTCTTGGCCGAGAAAGCCGGCGGCATCTGCAGCTGCTTGCCGCGGAAGCCGGCCAGCAGGGCTTCCAGGTCGATCCGGCCCAGGTCGACGGCTTGTTTCGCCGCCAGCGGCGGCCCTTCGGAATCGTAGGTGCGCGTGGCGTAGCCGAAGCGGATGAGCCCCGAATACAGCTTGTCCTGCTTGACGTAAAAATCGAAGAAGCGGGTGGCCTGGCCCAGGGCGACCAGCAGCAGGCCGGTGGCGGTGGGATCGAGGGTGCCGAAATGGCCGGCTTTCTTGGTATGGAACAGGCGGCGCACCTGGGCCACCACGGCGTGGGAGCTGAGGCCCTTTTCCTTGTTGACGGCGATCAGGCCGTGGATCATCGGAGCTGCTCGGCGATCCGTTGCACGACCTCGCGCTTGGCGCTGGCCAGGTCGCCGCGGTAGAAGAAGCCGGCCGCGTGGTGGTGGCCGTCGCCCTGGAAGGCCTGGGCGACCCGGCGGGCGGAAAAATCATCCCGGGAGCGGATGGAGACGCGGAAATAATCGTCGGCGATCTCCTTGAAGAACAGCAGCACCTGCACGCCGTCGATGGAGCGGGCGATGGCGATGACGTCCTCGGTCTCGATGTCCTTCAGGTTCAGCCGGCTCAGGAAGTCGCGGCGGAAATGGATCATGGCCACGCGCTCGTCCAGCGCCGTCTCCAGCGTGGAGAGGACGCGGGTGAGCATGCGGATCTTTTCCTGGGGGTTGGAGTTGAACAGCAGGTTGCTGACCTCGAAGGGGGAGAAGCCGCCGCGGCGGGCGAGGTCGGAGGCGATGGCCAGCGAGCCGGCGGTGGTGTTGGAGTATTTGAACGACCCGGTATCGGAAGCGATGGCGGCATAGAGGTTGAAGGCGATGTCGCGGCTGAAATCCACCGCCAGTTCCAGGCCGAGCTCGTAGACAAGCTCGCCCGCGGCGGCGGCGGCGGGGACCACCCATTGGATGGCGGCGTCGCCGCTGGCGGTCGCGTGGTGGTCGATATTGATGCAAAAATAATTTTGCAGCTCCTTCTGCCCGGTCCTTTCCTCGCTGCCGCCTTCGATCAGGATGACCAGGTCGAACGGCCGCGGGTGGATCTGCCCGTAGCGTATCTTCTCATGCCCCGGGAGTTTGCTGACGGGGTAGGGGGCGCGGTCGGTGTTGAAATAAAAGGGCTCCTTGCCCAGCTGTTCGAGCATGAGGTACAAGGCCAGGCCGCTGCCGATGGAGTCGGCGTCGGGGCGGACGTGGGAGCTGATGGCCACGGTGCGGGCCTGCCTGATCTTGTCAGCGATCCGTGTCTTCATGGGCACCCTCCGGGTTGGCCGTGAGGCCGCCGTCTCCTTGGGGGACGAGCAGATCCAGCCGGTTTTCCAGGTCCAGCGCCGTGTCCCCGACAAAATCGAGTTCGGGCATGTGCCGCAGGATCATCTTCTTTCCCAGCTGCTTCTTGATGAATCCCGAGGCGCCGGCCAGTTGTCGCAAGATGCTCTCCTCGGCGCCGGCCGGGCAGGCGATGAACACGGTCGCCCGCTTCAGGTCGCGGGCGAGCTGGACGCGCACGACGCTGGCGCGCTTGAAGTCCGGGTTCAGGCTTTCCTGGTTGAGGATCTCGCCCAGGGCCTGGCGCATGGTGCTGGCGAATTTTTCCAGGCGGTAGGACATGTCAATAATACTGGACCTTCATCCGGCTGACCTGCACGGCGTAGTTCAGGTAGATGAAGTCCTCGATCTGTTGAAAGGCGCTCTCCAGGACGGCGCGGCCTGGGCTTAAGGTGACGACGGACAGCTGGGCTTTCTGCCACAGGTCCTGGTAGTCGCTCTCGGCGACGGCGACGTTGAACTTGTTCTTCAGGCGTTCCTTCAAGCTGGAAAGCAGGCGCCGCTTGTCCTTCAGGCTGTGGAACTGCTCACCGTACAAGTCGATCTCCAGCAGGCCGATCATCATGGGATGATGGACGTCTCATATACTTCCAGGATGTCTCCGGTCTCGAAGGTGTTGAAGTTCTTGATGCGGATGCCGCACTCGGTGCCGGCGCGCACCTCGGACACCTCGTCCTTGATGCGTTTCAGGGACTCGATCTCGCCCTCGAAGACCAGGTCGCCGCCGCGCATGACCTTGACCTTTGACTTGCGCGTGACCTTGCCGTCGCGGACCACGCAGCCGGCCACGAGGCCGACGTTGGAGATCTTGAATTTCTGCAGGATCTCCACTTCGCCGATGCGCGTCTCCTGGTACTGCGGGCCGATCTTGCCCTTGACGGCCTTTTCGATGTCTTCGACCAGGTGGTAGATCACGCTGTAGAGGCGGATCTCCACTTTTTCCATCTTGGCCATGGACAGGATCTTCTGCGGCGCCCGGACGTTGAAGCCGAGGATGACCGCGCCGGAGGTGGAAGCCAGCAGGATGTCGCCCTCGGTGATGTTGCCCAGGCCGCTATGCATGACCTCGATCTTCAGCTTGTCCTGGCTGAGGCGCACGAGGATCTGTTCCAGGACCTCGGCGCTGCCGAAATTGTCGGCCTTGACGATCACCGGGAAGGTCTGGATCTTGTCCTGCTCGACCAGGGTGAAGAGGTTCTGCAGGCTGAGCTTCTTATCGGCCAGGAAGTCCTTGTTCTTGGCGGCTTTCTGGGTCACCCGCCGCATGTCGATGATCTTCTTGGCCTTTTCCAGGTCGTTGACCACCTGGAAGACGTCGCCCGCCTGGGGGACGTCTTCGAAGCCCATGATCTCGATGGGGTCGGGGACCTTGGCCTCGTTGATCATCCGGCCGCCGTCGTCGAAGATCGATTTGATCTTGCCCAGGGAGTTGCCGCAGATGAAATAATCCCCCTTTTTGAGCCGGCCGTGCTGGATGAGCACCGTGCCGATGGGCCCCAGCTGGGGGTCGAGCCGCGATTCGATGATGGTGCCGCGGGCCGGGATGTCGGCGTAGGCCTTCAATTCCTGCATCTGGGCGGTGAGCTGGATCATTTCCAGCAGGGTGTCCAGGTTCTTGTTCATTTTGGCGGATATATCGACGGAAACGACCTTGCCGCCCCAGGCTTCGACCAGGATGCCGTGCTTGTTCAGCTCCTGCTTGACCTTTTCGCTGTCGGCGCCCTGGATGTCGATCTTGTTGATGGCCACGATCATCGGCACGCCGGCCGCCTGGGCGTGGCGGATGGCTTCGACCGTCTGCGGCTGCACGCCGTCGTTGGCCGCCACCACCAGGATGACCAGGTCGGTGACCTTGGCGCCGCGGGCGCGCAGGTTGGTGAAGGCTTCGTGCCCCGGCGTATCGATGAAGACGATGGTGCCCTCGGGGGTGTTCAGCTTGTAGGCGCCGATCTTCTGGGTGATGCCGCCGGCTTCTTTTTCCGCCACCCGGGTCTTGCGCAGCGTGTCCAGCAGGGTGGTCTTGCCGTGGTCGACGTGGCCCATGACGGTGACCACCGGGGGGCGCGGGGTCAGCTTGCCGCCGCTCTTGGCCACCTGGGTCTGGAAGACGAAATCCTCGTAAGGGAGGATCTCCACTTCCACGCCGTAGTCGGCGCACAATTTTTCGATGTCCGCGCTGTCCATGATCTGGTTGCCCCGGTAGTTCATTTTCATCTGGGCGATCTTGTCTTCCAGGATCTGCAGGCGGATGGTCAGGCTCTCGGCCAGCTCCTTGACCGTGGTGAAATCGGTGATCTGGATCTTGGCCGGCAGGTTGAGAGGCTCGACGATCTTTTCCGGCCGGGGTTTCCGGGGATGGGTCGGCCGCTGTTCGGGGCGGCGCTGGCCGTACTGGCCGTGCGGGCCCATGGGCCTGCGGTTCTGGGGCGGGGAGGGCCGGAAGATCCGCTGCGCCTGGGGCTGCCCGGGCCGCGAGGCCGGCGTCCCCGTGGGGGGCTGCCCGGGCCGTGAGGCCGGCGTCCCCGCCGGGGGCGCTGCCGGGGCGGCGACGGGGGGCTTGGCGGCGGCGGGCGGCGCCGCGGGTTTGGAGATCACGGGACCGGGAGCAACGGTTCTCGCGGGGGCGGGAGGCGCCTTGACCGCGGCGGGCTGCCCCGACTCCTGTCGGGGTGTCCCCTTGGGGGACTCGGGCGTCCGGACGGCCGCGGGCGGGGCGGTGGGGGCGGCGGGCTTGGGGGCCGGGGCCGGCGGCGGCGTCTTGGGTGCCAGCGGCGGCTTGGACGCGACCGTGGGAGCCGCCTTGGGAACTTCCCCGGCGGGCTTCTTTTCCGTCGCCGCCTTTTTTGGCGCTTCCTTCTTTTCGGGCGCCTTCTTTTCCGGTTCCTTCTTCTCCAGGGCTTTCGTCTCGGGCTCCTTCTTCTCGGGGGCCGCTGTCTTTGCCGCCGGTTTCTTCTCAGCCGCCTTGGGCTTGGCCGGTTTAGAGGGCTGGGCGTCTGCGCCCGTCCCCTTGGGGGGCTGCGCGGGCTGTGAAGCCGGCGTCCCCTTGGGGGGCTTTTTCATCTCGGTTTCCAGGGCGGCGACCTTTTTCGGGCTCTCCGACAATTCGCGCAGCAGCTCGAGCTGGTCGAAGGTGATGACCGAGGAATGGGATTTGACCGGCAGGTTTATTTTTTCCAGGAAATACATGGCCAGCTTGTTCTGCAGCTTGAATTGCTTGGTGGCTTCGTGAAGTTTGATGGTTGGCATATGCTGAGCCCTCCTATTGTTTGGTTTGCTTCTCTTCGCTGGATTCGCTCTTGCGATTGGCGATCTGGATGTCCCACTGGGTCAGCTTGGAAGCAAGTTTGATGTTGACCCCCTTCTTGCCGATGGCCGCCGACAGCGTTTCGTCCTTGACGGTCACTTCGGCGACGTGGTGCTCGGGATCGATCAGGTGCACCTTGACCACTTCGGCCGGGGTCAGGGCGGAAGCGATGAACCGTTCGGGGGCGCTGCTCCAGGCGATGACGTCGATGCGCTCGCCGCGCAGCTCCTTGGTGATGGCCAGGACGCGGTTGCCGTTCATGCCCACGATGGCGCCCACCGGGTCGATGGCCTTGTCGGTCGAGTAGACCGCCACCTTGGACTTGACCCCCGGCTCGCGGGAGATGGCGAAGATCTTGACGATGTTCTCCGCGACTTCCGGGACTTCCTTCTTGATCAGCTCGGCGACGAAGTCGTTCATGTAGCGGGTGGCCAGGACCAGGGGGCCCTTGCCCTCGGAAAACACCCTCTTGATCAGGAAATTGATGATCTCGCCGCGGCGGAAATTGTCCTTGGGGGAAAGCTCCTTGGGCGGCAGGATGGCTTCGCCCCATTCCAGGCCCAGGATGATATTGCCGTTCTCGATGCGGCGGATCTCGCCCGACATCAGGGTGCCGGCCAGGGGGAAATATTTTTCGTAGATGTTGTCCTGCTCGGCCTTGAGGATCTTCTGCATGATGATCTGCTTGGCCGACTGGGCGGCGATGCGCCCCAGGGTCTCCCCGGGCAGGCAGATCTTGATCAGGTCGCCTTCGCGCGCCTTGGAATCGTATTTCAGGGCGTCCTTCCAGTGGATCTCCGCCAGCGGGTCGCTGACCTCCTTGACCACCAGTTTGCTGACGAAGACCTCGATGATGCCCTTGTTCTCGTCTATTTCGATCTGGATGGTGGCGTTGGGGTCAAAATACTTCTTGGATACGGTAAGCAGCGCTTCCTTGATGGCAGAAAAAAAGATGTCGGGATTGATGCCGCGCTCCCGACTGATCTGCTTGATGCTCTTCAACAAATCTTCTGCCATTGATTTTCCTCAATTTGCTCATTTTAAACAAGTCATTATAATGGATTTTTCGCGTAAATGCAACTGAGGCGCCCAAAACGGCCCGGAAGAGGCCGTCCCAGGCGCCGGGCGGGAGGTTATATTTGTTGTGGGTATTGACTTTCGCATGTATTTAAGGTAAATTTACCGTTGTCATTTTAGGAGGAACCAAAAAATGAACAAGAATGAAATCGCTCAGTTGATGGTTAAAGATTCCAGTATTATCAAGAGCAACGCCATCAAGGTCATTGATACGCTGGTCACGGTGGTCGGCGCGGAACTGAAAAAGAGGCAGGGCAAGGTGACTCTGGTCGGATTCGGAACCTTCAAAGTGATCGATAAGAAAGCCAAAGTGGGCCGCAACCCGAAGACGGGCGCCAAGATCAACATTCCCAAGAAGAGAGTTCCCAAATTCGTCGCTGGCAAAGAACTGAAGACGCTGGTAAAATAGTACGGGGATAGACAGGCGCGTAGCCCAGTTGGTTAGAGCGCTACCTTGACACGGTAGAGGTCGGCGGTTCGAGCCCGCCCGCGCCTATTTGCTCAATGGAAAAAGAAAAGGCGATTTTGTTAAAGATAAATGGCGAACTGAAAGAGATCGGTGCACCCTCCTTTCCGGGCGACACGGTGGAAGAGATCTTCCCCGCTTCCCCGGAAGCACTGGACGTCTATCGCCATTCCTGCTCCCACCTCCTGGCCCAGGCCGTGCTCGAGCTTTTCCCCGGAACGCAGGTCGGCGTCGGGCCGGCGGTGGAGAACGGCTTTTATTACGATTTTTTGACCGCCCGCCCCTTCAGCGAGGGCGACCTGGCGGAGATCTCCAAGAAAATGGCCCATCTGGCCAAGCAGAACCAGCCGATCCGCAAGGAAATCTGGAAAAAGGACAAAGCGCTCCAGTATTTTGCGGCGCATGGCCAACTGCTCAAGACCGAGCTGTTGAATGAAAAGGTCGAAGGCGATGACGTTTCCGTTTATGTCCAGGGCGGCTTCGTCGACCTGTGCCGCGGCCCGCACCTGCCCGCGACCGGCCTGCTCAAGCATTTCAAGCTGCTCAGCGTGGCCGCCGCCTACTGGAAAGGCGACGAAAAGAGCCATTCCCTGCAGCGCGTCTACGGCACGGTCTTTCCCGACGCCGCCGGGCTGGACGAGCACCTGCGCTTCCTCAAGGAGGCCAAGGAGCGCGACCACCGGCGGCTGGGCAAGAAGCTCGACCTGTTCTCCCTCCAGGAGGAGGCCGGCCCGGGCCTGGTCTACTGGCATCCCAAGGGGGCGCGCGTGCGCCACGAGATCGAGGACTTCTGGAAGCAGCGGCATTACCAGAGCGGCTACGAGCTCCTGTACACCCCGCATATCGGCCGCGAGTGGCTGTGGGAGACCTCCGGGCACCTCGAGTTCTACAAGGACACCATGTACGCCCCCATGGCCATCGACGAGCTGAACTACTTACCTCAAGCCGATGAACTGCCCGTTCCACCTCATGATCTACAAGATCGAGCCAGCGCTCCTACCGCGACCTGCCCCTGCGCTGGGCCGAGCTGGGCACGGTCTACCGCTACGAGCGCAGCGGCACGCTGCACGGCCTGCTGCGCGTGCGCGGCTTCACGCAGGACGACGCCCACATCTTCTGCACCCCCGAGCAGATCGACGAGGAGATCCTGCGCACGCTCGACTTCTCCCTCGACCTGCTGCAGCTCGTTCGGCTTCAGCGAGTTCAAGATCGAGCTCTCGGTCCGCGACCCGCAGATCGCCGGCAAGTACGCCGGCAGCGACGCCATGTGGGTCGAGGCCGAGGCGTCGCTGGTCAAGGCGCTGACGGTGCGCCGAGCTGCCCTACCAGCGCATGGAGGGCGAGGCCGTCTTCTACGGGCCCAAGATCGACATCAAGATCAAGGACGCCCTGGGCCGCGTCTGGCAGATGCACCACCATCCAGTTCGACTTCAACATGTCGGAGCGCTTCGGCATGAAGTACGTCGGGCCCGACGGCGCCGCCGCACCAGCCCTTCATGGTGCACCGCGCCCTGCTCGGCTCCCTGGAGCGCTTCTTCGGCGTCCTGATCGAGCATTACCGCGGCTCCTTCCCGCTGTGGCTGGCGCCGGTGCAGGCCGTCATCGCCCCGCTCAACGACGATTGCCTGCCCTACGCGCGCACCGTGCTGGAGCGCCTGCGCGCCGCCGGCATCCGCGCCGAGCTCGACGCCCGCGCCGAGGGGGTCAACCGCAAGATCCGCGACGCCGAGACGCAGAAGGTCCCCTACATCATCGTGCTCGGCCCCCAGGAGCAGAACGACGAGAACATCTCCTACCGCATCCACAAAAAAGGCGACCAGGGCAAGATCGGCCTGGCCGAATTCATGGAAAAAATCAAAATAAAAATCGAGGAAAAAAGCCAACATTATGAGATTCAGTAAACCCATCCCCAACCGCAAAAAGAATCCCCACCGGATCAACGAAGAGATCCCCGCCCAGGAAGTCCGCCTGATCGACGAAGAGAAGAACCAGGTCGGCATCGTCCCCATCGCCCAGGCCCTGGCCCTGGCCAGGGAAAAAGAGCTGGACCTGGTCGAGATCTCTCCCGAGGCCAAGCCGCCGGTCTGCCGCATCCTGGACTACGGGAAGTTCCTCTACGCGCTGCAGAAAAAAGCGCACGAGGCCCAGCGCCACCAGCGCAAGATCCTGATCAAGGAGATCAAGTTCACCCCGGTGATCGGCGAGCACGACGTGGAAGTCAAGCTGAAGAAGATCAAGGAATTCCTGGCCGAGGGCAACAAGGTCAAGGTGACGGTCTGGCTGAAGGGGCGCCAGAAGAGGAAACCCGAGATGCTGGAAGTGATGGTCAACCGCATCATGGAGATCCTGAAGGAGATTTCGGAGATCGAATCGCCTCCCAAGCGGGAGGGATTTTTCTGCCATATCATGATCGGAGCGAAAAAAGGAGGCAAGGATGCCAAAACTAAAAACGCATAGAGGGGCAAACAAGCGGTTGCGCGTGACCGCTACCGGGAAGATCAAGCGCAGCAAGGCCTTCGGCCGGCACATTCTGACCAAGAAAAGCGCGAAGCGCAAGCGCGGCCTGAAGCAGGCCACGTACGTGGTCAAGTCGGAATTCAAGAAAGCGAAAGAATTGCTGCCGTATTCTTAATAGGAGGACACGATGCCGAGAGTCACACGAGGGAACAAAAAACTTCTGCGTAGAAAAAAGATACTGGACCAGGCCAAGGGCTTCTGGGGCGCCAAGCGCAAGAACTACCGTTCGGCCAAGGAATCGGTGCAGCGGGCGATGACCTACGCCTACCGCGACCGGCGCAACCGCAAGCGCGATTTCCGCACCCTGTGGAACGTGCGCATCAACGCCGCGGTCCGCGAATTCGACATGAGCTATTCGGTCTTCATGCACAGCCTGAAAAAAGCCAACATCCTGCTCAACCGCAAGACGCTGGCCAACCTGGCCGCCAGCGAACCCGAGACGTTCCGCGCCATCATCGAGAAAGCCAAGTCCGTGGCATGATCGATGAACTCAAAAAAGAGATTGAAGGAGCCCGACGGTCTTTTGTCAATGAGATAGCGCAAATTCAATCTCCCGAAACGCTGGCCGCCCTGAAGGAGCGGTACCTCGCCCGCAAGAACGGCGTGGTCAGCCGCTTCCTGTCCAGGCTGAAGGAATGCGCCCCGGCGGAGAAGCCGGCCGCCGGCCAGGCCATCAACCAGCTCAAGGAGTTCGTCGAGCGGGGCTCGGCGAGGCCGGGGAGAAATGCGCCGCCGCGCCCCGCGCCGGCGCATGGCTTGACCCTTCGCTGCCCGCCTCCGACCTGCCCGTCGGCCGCTTCCACCTGATCGCCGACATCCAGCGCCAGATCGAGGAGCTTTTCCTGAACCTCGGCTACGAGATCGCCATCGGGCCCGAGGTCGAGCTGGAGGACTACAACTTCACCAAGCTGAACATCCCCGAGTTCCACCCGGCCCGCGACGAGCAGGACACGTTCTTCCTGGAGGGCTTCGACGACATGGTGCTGCGCACGCACACCTCGCCGATGCAGGTCCGCTACATGCTGGAGCACAAGCCGCCGCTCAAGATCATCTCCCCGGGCAAGGCGTTCCGCAAGGACGACCCCGACGCCACCCATTCGCCGTGCTTCCACCAGGTGGAGGGGCTGCTGGTGGACCGCGGCATCCATTTCTCCCACCTCAAGGGGACGCTGGAAGCCTTCTGCCGCTCCTTCTTCGGGCCGGATATCGTCCTGCGTTTCCGCCCCGGCTACTTCCCCTTCACCGAGCCGTCGGCCGAGGTCGACATCAGCTGCTTCCTATGCTGCCCCGCAGGTTACGCTGCCCAAGGGGCAGCTCAATCTCTTCTCCTGCGGGGCCTTCCCCCACGGGTTCACGTGCCCAGGGGCAGTCCAGTTCTTCTCCCTGGCGTCGGATCTTTCCTGCCGCGTCTGCAAGGGGAGCGGCTGGCTGGAGCTCGGGGGCAGCGGCATGGTCCATCCCCAGGTCTTGCGCAACTGCGGCATCGACCCCGAGACCTATTCGGGGTTCGCTTTCGGCATGGGCATCGAGCGGGTGGCGATGGTCAAGTACGGCGTGCCCGACCTGCGCCTGCTCTATGAGAACGACCTGCGCCTGCTGGGGCAGTTCGGGTGACGGCATGAAGATCAACATCGACTACCTGAAGCAGTTCGTCGCCTTCACGATGGACGACGCCGCGCTGAAGGACCTGCTGGCCGACATCGGCCTGGAGACGGCCGAGACCCTGGAGGTCGACGGGCAGACCGTGCTGGACGTCGAGACCACGCCCAACCGCCCCGACTGGCTCTCGCATTACGGCATCGCCCGCGATATCGCCGCCAAGGACGGGAAGCTGCGCTTCACGCCCATGGACGTCTCGGGAGCGTCGCTGGACGCTCCCTCGGCGGCTTCGCCATCCATGTCGAAGACGCCGCCGACTGCCCGCGCTACAGCGGCTGCATCGTCCGCGACCTGGCCGTGAAGGAATCGCCGCCCGAGGTGCAGCGCCTGCTGCTTTCCCTCGGCCTGCGGCCGATCAACGATATCGTGGACATCTCCAACCTGGTCATGATGACCTGCGGCCAGCCGCTGCATATTTTCGACCTGGAGCGGCTGCAGGGCGACCAGATCCGCGTCCGCCGCGCCCGCCCGGGCGAAACGCTCCGCCTGCTGGACGAGCGCGACGTCCCGTTGAACGAAAATATCCTGCTCATCGCCGACGCCTCCCGGCCGCTGGCGCTCGCCGGCATCATGGGCGGGCTGGCGTCGGGCATCAGCGCCCGCACCCGCCATATCTTCATCGAGAGCGCCTGCTTCAACCCGGTGGTCATCCGCCGCGGGGCGCGCCAGCTCGGCCTGAAAACCGACGCCAGTTACCGCTTTGAAAGGGGAATGGACGTGGAAGCGACCGTCCCGGCCATGAAAATGGCCCTGCATCTGCTCGCCCGCTCCCAGGGACGCAAAATGTCGCCGGCTTTTTTCCAGGACGTTTATCCCCGCCCCCTCACCCCCCCGGCTCTCCGCCTGGACAAGGATTACCCCGGCCGGCTGGCCGGCGTCGCCATCCCCGAGAACGTCAGCTCCGGGATCCTGGAACGCCTGGGCTTCACGCTGCGCGACCAGGGCGATTTCTGGCAGGTGCAGCCGCCCAGCTTCCGGGTCGACGTGACCTGCAAGCAGGACCTGGTCGAAGAGATCATCCGCATTCACGGCTACGGCCACCTGCGGGGCGTATTGCCGCTGACCGCCAACCCTGTGCTGCGCATCGACCGGGAGCGCGGCGCCTTGCTGCGCCTGAAGACCCAGCTGGCCGACGTCGGCTTCAACGAGGTGATCAATTACGTTTTCCAAAGCCCGGAAGAAAATGCGCTGGTCGACCCCCAGTCGCAGCCTCTGGCCCTGAAGAATCCTTTGGGGAAAGATTTCTCCGTGCTGAAGAACTCCCTGCTGGCCGGCCTGCTCAAAAACACCGCCGCCAACGTCAACCAGTCGCTGGAGCGGGTGGCCCTGTTCGAGATCGGCAAGGTGTTCGGCCGCCGGGACGGCAAGATCCGGGAAGAGAGCCGGCTGGCCGTCAGCGCCTACGGCCGCCAGCAGAAAAAAGACTGGCGCCTGGCGGAGCAGGATTTCGCTTTCCCCCTGTTCAAGTCCCTGCTGGTTCTCGCCGGCCGGCGCCTGCGCCTGGAGCTGGCATTCAAAAAAGCGGCGCATCCCGCCTTCGACGACGCCTGCTGCTTCGCCGTCAACATCGACGGCCGGCCCTGCGGCTGGTGCGGCGCGATCGCTGCCGGATTCAGCCGCCTGTACAAGCTCGAAAAAACGGTCTATGCCGCCGAGATCGACCTGGCGGCCCTGCTCGGCGCCCGCGGGCGAGAACCGCTTCCGCCCCTGGAAGCGCTTTCCCGCCGTCCGCCGCGATTTCACCTTCCTGATGGCCCAGGCCGTCAGCTACGAGGAGTTGAGCGCCCGCATCGAAGGTTCGCGGCCGGATGTCCTCGAGAATTTCGAATTGACCGACGTCTTCCGCGGGAACTCCATCCCGGCCGACAAGGTCAGCTTTTCCATGGCCTTCACCTACCGCGCCCCGGACCGCACGCTGACCGGGGAAGAGGTGAACGCCGTCCACCGGCAGTTCGTGGCCAAGCTGGTGGGAGAGTTGGGTCTAATTCAACGATAAGGAGTGCAGCTATGAGTTTTAAGGAGTTCGATAAACTGGAAGAAAAGATCAACCGGCTCATCTCCGGCATGAAGGCTCTGCGTGACGAGAACCAGAAGCTGAAAAAGGAACTGCAGGAGATCAAGCACGATTCGTCCCAGCGCGACAGCGAAAAAAGCGAGGTGCGCAAGAAGATCGCCTCGCTGATCGACCTGGTCGACTCGCTCGGGGAATAATGGCCAAGGAAATTGAAGTTCAGATCACCGGCAAGAGGTTCGTCTTCCAGCTGGCCGACGACGTCCAGCCCGAGGAGTTCCTGCAGGTGGTCGAATACGTGGAAAACAAGATCAATAAAATCAAGAGCAGGATGAACGAATTGGACTCCCAGAAATTGGGATTGTTAACTTCGATAAACATCGCCCAGGACCTCTTCTCCCTGAAAAAGGAAAACGAGAAGCTGGCGCAGATCCTGGGCCGGATCGACACGCTGTTATCGCCCGATAGCGAGGATGGAAAGTTAACTGTCAGTTTGTCGTCCTGAAAGAGGAGGAAGACAATGACCGAGATCGCATTGGTGCTGATCGGTATCGTGCTCGGCGCCGCCGCCGTGCTTTTTTTAAAGAAGAAGATCTTTGCCGGTGAATACAGGAAAGTCGACGCCTACCAGAAGCAGCTCGATGCCCGCAACCGCGAGGAGCTGGAGCGGACCCGCAAGCAGTCGCAGCTGGAATTGAAGGAAGAGTTCTCCGAGTGGAAGAACGAATACAACCGCCGGCAGAACGAAAAGGTCAACCGCCTGAACGTCACCGAAAAACGCCTGATCCAGAAGGAAGAGAACCTGGACAAGCGCTACACCAACCTGGACAACAAGGAAAAGGAGCTGAAGAAAAAGGAGCGCGACCTGGACATCCAGGAGGAAGAGATCGCCGCCCTCAAGGCCCAGGTCGGCCAGCTCCATGAGGAGCAGCGGCTGAAGCTGGAAAAGATCTCCGGCCTGACCGTGCAGGAGGCCAAGGACCTGATCTTCAAGCGCTACGAGAGCGAGGCCCGCCTGGAATCGGCGCAGAAGCTCAAGCAGATCGAGGAGGAGCTGAAGGAGAAGAGCCAGCTGCTGGCCAAGGAGGCCATTTCCAACGCCGTGCAGCGCATCGCCACCGAGCACGTGGTCTCTTCCTCGGTCACGGTCATCGACCTGCCCTCGGACGAGATGAAGGGGCGGATCATCGGCCGCGAGGGGCGGAACATCCGCGCCCTGGAGAACGCCACCGGCGTCGATTTCATCGTCGACGACACCCCGGAAGCCATCCTGGTCTCCTCCTTCGACCCCATCCGCCGCGAGATGGCCAAGCAGGCCATCGAGACGCTGATCGCCGACGGGCGCATCCACCCGGCCCGCATCGAGGAGATCGTCGACCGCATCAAGAGCAATTTCGACGGCTACCTGCGCAAGCAGGGCGAAGCCGCCGTCACCGAGCTCGGCATCCGCGACCTGAACCCGGAGCTGTATTTCTACCTGGGCAAGCTCAAGTTCAGGACCTCCTTCGGCCAGAACGTCCTGGAGCATTCCAAGGACGTGGCCATGATCGCCGCCATGCTCGCCCGCGAGATCGGGGCCAACGTCAACCTCTGCAAGCGGGCCGGCCTGCTGCACGACGTGGGCAAGGCCATCGACCGCGAGACCGAGGGCACCCATACCTCGCTCTCGGTGGACCTGACCAAGAAGTTCGGCGAGTCCAGCGCCGTCCAGGACGCCATCGCCTCGCACCACATGGACACGGCCTTCACCTCCATCGAGGCGGTCCTGATCCAGGCCGCGGACAGCATCTCCGCCGCCCGGCCCGGGGCGCGGCGCGAGATCCTGGAGACCTACATCAAGCGCCTGGAAAAGCTCGAGGAGCTGAGCAAGTCCTTCGCCGGCGTGACCAAGGCCTACGCCCTGCAGGCCGGCCGCGAGGTGCGGGTCATCATCAACGCCAACGAGCTCGACGACAACCGCACCTTCCTGATCTGCAAGGACATCGCCAGGAAGATCCAGGACGAGATGGAGTATCCCGGCCAGATCAAGGTCTCCGTGATCCGGGAAGTCCGGGCCATCGAATATGCCAAGTAAGCCGGTGCGCCTCATCCTGATCGGCGACGTGGTCGGCCGCTACGGGCGCAAGTTCGTGCGCACGGTGCTGCCGCTGGTCAAGGAGAAATTCCGGCCCGACGTGGTCATCGCCAACGGCGAGAACTCGGCGGGGGGGCTGGGCATCATCCGCCGCACCGCCGACGAGCTCTTCGAGGCCGGGGTGAACATCCTGACCGGCGGCAACCACATCTGGGACAAGAAGGAGGCGCTCGACCTGCTCAAGACGGAGAAGCGCGTCCTCAAGCCGCTCAACTTCCACGCCTCGACGCCGGGCAACGGCTCCATGGCCTACCAGACCGACGCCGGGCACGCGGTGCTGGTCGTCAGCCTGCAGGGGCGCGTGTTCATGGAGCCGGTGGTCGACAACCCCTTCGCGGCCATGGAAGAGCTGCTGAAGAAGAACTCCCATCCCATCGTGCTGGTCGACTTCCACGCCGAGGCGACGGCGGAGAAGCAGGCCATGGGCTTCTTCCTCGACGGCCGCGTCAGCGCCGTCCTGGGCACGCACACCCACGTGCCGACCGCCGACGCCCGCGTGCTGGAGAACGGCACGGCCTACCAGACCGACGTGGGCATGACCGGCTCCCTGGACTCGATCATCGGCATGAAGCGCGAGCCGATCATCAGCAAGTTCTACAACGGCATGCACCAGAAGTTCGAGGTGGCCCAGGGCAACCAGGTCCTGGACATGACCGTGGTCGACGTCGACCCCAAGAGCGGCAAGGCGCTGAACATCGAGGCCCACCGCTATCACGAAGCGACCTATGGGCAGCAGCTTTCCTGAAGAAAAGGTCTTTAAAGTATCCGAACTGACGCAGCTGGTCAAGCTGACGCTCGAGACCCAGTTCCCCGCCATCTCGGTCCTGGGCGAGGCGTCGGGCGTGGTGCTGGCCAGCTCGGGGCACCTCTATTTCACCCTCAAGGACGCCGCCGGCGCCATGAAGGTGGTCATGTTCCGCGGCTCGCTGCTCAAGAGCACGCTGAACCGGCTGGAGAACGGCCAGCAGATCGTGGTCCGGGGGACGCTCTCGGTCTACCCGCTGCGCGGCGAGATGCAGATCATCGCCAGCGACATGCGCCTGCAGGGGATCGGCGACATCTTCGCCGCCCTGGAAAAACTCAAGAAGGCCTACCAGGAAAAAGGCTATTTCGACCCGCTGTTGAAAAAGCCGCTGCCGCTCCTCCCCGGCCGCATCGGCGTGGTCACCTCGCCCACGGGGGCGGCGGTGCGCGACATCGTGCGCATCCTGCACCGCCGTTTCCCGGGCATCGCCATCGTCATCTACCCCGCCAAGGTGCAGGGGGAAGGGGCGGCGGCCGAGATCGCCGCCGGCATCGACTATTTCAACGGCGCCGCCCCGGAAGCGAAGCCCGACGTCCTGATCGTCGGCCGCGGCGGGGGCAGCTACGAGGACCTGTGGGCCTTCAACGAGGCGCCGCTGGTCGAAGCCATCCACCGCAGCTCGATCCCGGTGATCTCCGCCGTCGGCCACGAGACCGATTTCACCATCGCCGATTTCGTCGCCGACCTGCGGGCCGCGACGCCGTCGGCGGCGGCCGAGCTCGTGGTCGGGAAAAAGGACGAGTTCCTGAACCGCATCGACTTCCTGCGCCACGCCCTGATGCGCCACCATGGAGCAGGGGCTGCACGAAAAAAGGACCGCCCTGGCGCAGCTGCGCAGCGACTCGGCGCTGGCCGACTTTCCCGGCCGGCTGCAGGAGCTCGCCCAGCGGCTGGACGGCGGCGAGTTCTCCCTGGCGCGCCATTTCCAGCAGTCCCTGAACCGCGCGCTCGGGCAGTGGCACCGCTGCGCCCAGCGCTTCGCCGCCTGCGACATGGGCGGCCTGGTGCAGAACCGGGCGCTGCAGGTCCGCAACCTGCAGATGCAGGTCGGTTCGTGCTTCAGCGAGCGGCTGGCGCGGCAGCGGGAGCGGATCGGGCTGCTGGACTCGCAGCTGGCGGCGCTGAACCCGGAGAATATCCTGGCCAGGGGATATTCCATCACCACCGACCTGGAGCAGCGGGTGGTCCGCGACGCCGCGGCGCTCGCCGCCGACCAGGAGATCCGCATCCGCTTCGCCCGCGGCACCGCCGCGGCGAAGGTGATCAAGGAGTAACGCATGAAAAAAGACACGCTCGATTTCGAAACCGCGCTGAAGAGGCTCGAAGCCATCGTGCAAAAGCTGGAAGCCCCCGACGTTCCCCTGCAGGACGGGTTCGCCCTCTACGAGGAGGGGATGAAGCTGACCGGGCAGATGAAAAAGGAGCTCAACGAGATCGAAAAAAAAGTGAAGATCCTGCAGAAGGACGCCAAGGGGGACCTGCAGGAAGACGACTTCGCCGCGCCGGAAAATGAATGATTACCTGCAGCGCCTGACCGCGGCCGTCGACCGGGAGCTGCTCGCCGGCATCGACCCGCGCCGCGGTTCGCTGGAAACCGCCATGCACTACGCGCTGACGGTCAGCGGCAAGCGCCTGCGGCCGCTGCTGTTCCTCAGCCTGCTCGACGCCTACCAGCGGGACGGGCGGCGCCTGATCGGCCTCGCCTCCGCCCTGGAGATCATCCACACCTATTCCCTGATCCACGACGACCTGCCGGCCATGGACAACGACGACCTGCGCCGCGGCATGCCCACGGTGCACAAGAAATTCAACGAAGCCCTGGCGCTGCTGGCCGGCGACACGCTGCTCACCTTCGCCTTCGAAAAGATCGCCGCCGCCCCGCTGGCCGCCGACAAGGTGGTGGCCGTCATGGGCGTCATCAGCCGCTGCATCGGCAAGGAGGGCATGGCCCTGGGGCAGGCGCTGGACCTGGAATTCTCGGGGGACGCCGCCGCCGTCGCCGCCATTCATCGCCTGAAAACGGCCGAGCTGATCAAAGGCTCACTGCTGGCCGCCGCGCTGGCGGCCGATCTCGACCCCGGCCGCCGGGAGATCCTGGGGCGGTTGGGCATCGCCCTGGGCCTGGGCTTCCAGCTGGCCGACGACCTGCTCGACGTCACCGGCGACGAAAAAAAGGTCGGCAAGAAGCTGCGCAAGGACGGCGGCAACCGCAGTCCCAACGCGGTCCTGTATTTCGGCCTGGACAAGGTCCGGGCGGACATCGACTCGTATCACCGCCAGGCCCTGGACCTGGCCGGAGAGCTGGGCATCGATTTTCCCCCCTTCCTTTTCCTGATGAAAAGCATGCTCTACAGGAGCCAATAGTGCCGTTACTGGATACGATCCAATCGCCGGCGGACGTGCGCCGGCTCAGCCTGGAGGAATTGCCGCGGCTGGCGGCGGAGATCCGCGAGCTGCTGGTGCAGGTGGTGGCCCGCAATGGCGGGCACCTGTCGTCCAACCTGGGCGCCGTGGACCTGACCCTGGCCCTGCACCGGGCGTTCGACACGCCCCGCGACAAGATCATCTGGGACATCGGCCACCAGAGCTATACCCACAAGATCATCACCGGCCGCCGGGAGCGCATCTTTTCCATCCGCAAGAAGGACGGGCTGCTCGGCTTCCCCGACCGCGCTGAAAGCGAATACGACGTCCTGAACACCGGCCACGCCTCGACGTCGCTCGCCTTCGCCTCGGGCCTGGCCATCGCCCGCGACCGCCGGGGCGAGGATTTCCACATCGTGGCCGTGATCGGCGACGGGGCGCTGACCGGCGGCGTCGCCCTGGAAGCGCTGAACCACATCGGCCAGGTCAAGCAGCGCCTGATCATCGTGCTCAACGACAACAAGATGTCGATCTCGCCGAACGTCGGCGGCATCTCCCGCCACCTGAACTACCTGGTCTCGGGGCGGCCCTACATCCGCCTGAAGGAAGTGATCCAGAAATTCCTCAAGTCCATCCCCGGCGTGGGGCGGCCGCTGTTCGAACTGGCCAAAAAGGTGGAAGTGCTGATGCGCACCATGATGGTGCCCGGGTCGCTGTTCGACGAGCTGGGCATCAAATACATCGGTCCGGTCAACGGCCACGACTACCGCGAAATGCAGAAGGAGTTCGCGGCGGCCAAGAAATACGACTTCCCCGTGCTGCTGCACGTGGTGACGCGGAAAGGGGAGGGCTACGAGCCCGCCTGCGAGGACCCCAGTTCCTTCCACTCCTCGGCGCCGTTCAATATCGAGAACGGCAAGTTCCTCGGCCGCGAAAAAGGCCCCAGCTATTCGGAGATCTTCGGCCGCAGCGTGCGGCGCCTGGTGGCGGAGGACCGGCGCTTCGTCGCCCTCACCGCCGCCATGCCCGAGGGCACGGGGCTGGATGCCGTGCAGAGAGATTTCCCGGAGAACTTCTTCGATGTCGGCATCGCCGAGCAGTACATGTTCGATTTCGCCGGCGGCCTGGCGCTGGGCGGCTTCAAGCCCGTGCTGGCCGTCTATTCCACCTTCCTGCAGCGCGCCATGGACCAGGTCATCCACGACGTCTCGCTGATGGGCCTGCCGCTCCTGGTCGGCATCGACCGCGCCGGGCTGGTCGGCGGCGACGGCCCCACCCACCAGGGCATCTACGACATCGCCCTGCTGCACCCCGTCCCCGGCATCGTGCTCATGGCGCCCAAGGATGAAAACGAACTGCAGCACATGATCTACACCGGCAGCCGACTGGAGCGCCCCGTGTTCATCCGCTATCCCAAGGAACCGGGCCGGGGCGTGCCGCTGGACGAGGAGTTCCACGAGATCCCGCTGGCCAAGGCGGAGGTCCTGCGCCGCGGCGACCGGGCCTTGATCCTCGCCGTGGGGCCGCTGGTCTACCGGGCCCTGGAGGCCGCCGAAAGGCTGGCCCGCGTAGATGGGCTGGAAACGACGGTGGTGAACGTCCGCTACCTCAAGCCGCTGGACCGCGAGCGGATCTTCTCCCTCGCCGCCGGCATCCGCAAGGTCGTCACCGTCGAGGACGGCACGGCACGGGGCGGCTTCGGCTCGATCATCCACGAGGAGTTCCTCGCCGCCGGCCTGGGCGGGCGCGAGTTCCTCATGCTGGCCGTGAGCGAGGAGGACGTTCCCCTGGCCTCCCGCGAGGAACTGCTCGCGCATTGCGGGCTGAACGCCGACGGCATCCATCGCCGCGTCCTGGATTTCCTGAAGCAAACCTGACGGCGATTCCCGCCGGTCATTTGCCGGCGAATTTCTGCCGCAGCAGGTAATAAAAAAACGGCATGTCGCGGACCAGGTAGCGTTTCCACAAGCGCCTGGGCTCAAGCCCGAGCCGCCACAGCCACTCCAGCCCCCGTTTCTGCATCCAGCGCGGCGCGCGCTTCAGATGCCCGGAAATGAAGCTGAAGCTGGCGCCGACCTCGATCGCCAGCGGGACGGCGCAGCCCGCCTGATGCCGCGCGATCCATTCGATCCCCTTGGGAAAACCCAGCGACGTGAACAGGACGGCGGGCTTTTTCTCGACGAGCAGGGAGCGGATCTTCTCATTTTCCGGCCCGTCGTTCTCGAAGCCGCGGAAAGGGGAGTGGCAGCCGGCGACCGGCAGGCCGGGATAGCGCTCCTGCAGGCGGGAGGCCGCCCGCGCGGCGACCCCCTCCGGGGCGCCGAGCAGGAAGACAGGGAAATTTTTCCGCGCCGCGAGCCCGCAGATCCGTTCCATCAGGTCCGTGCCGTTGATGCGTTCCCGCAGCGGCCGCTTCAGCAGGCGGGCGGCCCAGAGCAGGGGCACGCCGTCCGCCATGACCAGGACGGCGTCCCGGTAGATCTCGCGGAATGCGGGGCCCTTGTAGTTCGCCACCAGCTGGTCGACGTTGGCGGTGATCAGCTGCCGCGGCGACGACTGCGCCATCATGCTCTCGACGCGCGCCAGCACCTCGTCCATGCCGAGGTCGTCGATCCGGGTTTTCAGGATGGTGACGGCAGGAACGGCGGGGCTCATTTCGGTACCGGCAGGGGATCGCCGTGGGCGACGGCGGCCAGGAGGGCGGCCAGCGTCCGGATATTTTCCCCCCGCTTTTTGAAATTCAGCGGCGCCAGGACAAGTTCCTGGAAAATCCGGATGGCCAGCGCGGCCTTGATCGCCCGCCGCAACCGGCGCACGTGAGCCTCCGACCGGTGCTCGCGGTATAAATAGAGGCAACTGGCGGCGAAATAACCCAGGTGCAGCGCCGAGTTCCTGGTGCTGGCGCCGCCGTGATGGGTGATGGTCAGGTCGGGATGGTAATCGATCCGCAGGCCGGCCCGCTGCAGGCGCTGGCAGAGATCCACCTCCTCGCCGTAAAGGAAAAACGCCTCGTTGAACCCGCCGCTTTGTTCGAAAGCGCTTTTGCGGATGAAGAAGAAAGACCCCTGGACGTAATCGGGGTGGCTGAAGCGCGAATGCTGCCGCCGGCGCGGCAGCTTGCCGAGGCGGCTCAAGCCGGAAACGTGGGCGAAGATCCTCGCGCAGGTGGGAAAGGCGAAGGCCGAGTTCTGCAGGCTGCCGTCCGGGTTCAGCGTCCGGCAGCCCAGGACGCCGGTCCCGGGGTGCAGCTCCATGAAGGACAACGCCCCGCTCAAGGTCGAGGCGTGAACCTCGGTGTCGGGGTTGAGGAACAGCAGGAACCGTCCCGCGGCCAGGCGGCTGCCCAGGTTGGTGGCGGCGGCGAAGCCCAGGTTGGCCGAGTTCGCCTTCAGGCGCACGCCGGGGAACTGGTCGCGCACCATCTCCGCGCTGCCGTCGCTCGAGGCGTTGTCCACCACGATGACCTCGAAGGGCGCGGTGGGCGGATTGCGGAAGATCGACGCCAGGCAGGAAGCGAGGAGGTTGCTCGTGTTCCAGCTGACGATGATGATGCTCAGGCTGATCATTCGCTTCCCCGGAACAGCGGGCGGCCGTCCAGGCGCCTGGCCCCGCCTGCCCCCAGTAGGTCGAGGACGGTCGGCGCCAGGTCGACCACGCGCGCCGGCCCGCCGGGCACGCGGCGGGGGATCCCCGGCCCCAGGCCGAGGACGAAGCCGGTCGGCCGATGGCTTCCCGATTTCCAGAACGGCGCCGGCCCCAGTCGTCCCGCTTCCCCGTCTTCGGCCATGTCGTTGGCCAGCGTGTCCCACAGCACGACCAGGTCGGCGTCGGGCTCCCGGCCGCCGGGGGCTTCGGGAGCCTCTGCCCGCGTGCGCACGACCTCGCGCACCAGCCGCCGGCCGCTGCGCGGGTCGCGCAGCGCCAGCAGGCGCTCCGTCAGCTCGCGGCAGAGGGGCTCGACTTCGGCAGGGGAGACGATGCCCTGCGGTTCCCGGCCCCGGAGATTGATGCGGATGCAGCCGTCGCCGTAGCTGGGAAGGGCGAATGCCCTCATGCGCGGCCACCACGGCCGGTACCAGGTCGCCGGCTGCCATTGCAGCGCCCCCAGGCGGCGCAGGGCGTAAAAAGGGAAGCGGCAGCCCGGGACGCCGGCCGCTTTGCGGAAAAAAGGCCGCAGCCGGCCCGGGACCCATTCCGGGGGCAGGTTGGCGTAGTGTTCGCTCCATACCGTTTGCACCCAGTCCTTGAAACGCGGCCGGGTGATCAGGCCGGGCGGTTCGCCCGCCGCGGCGCTGCCGGCCAGCAGCGCCCGGCCGGGAAAATTCCAGCGGAACATGAGTTCGGGCAGGAAGACCATGCTGTTCAGGTCGCACCAGTTGGCGGCGCCGCCTTCCGGGGAGAATACCAGCAGGTTTTCGTCACTCCCCATCCCCTCCAGCAGCCGGCCCAGCTCGCGGTCGGTCGCCTGGTAAACGTCCAGAAGAAAATCGGGCAGGGGAGGATCGTTGCGGCCGAAAGCGGGGTGGGCGGGATCGCTGAGATGCCAGAAGTGGTGGCCGGCGATATGGAGTTCGCTGAAGGCCAGCAGGCTCAGGTCGGCCGCATGTTCGCTGCGCAATGCCCGCAGGATGGCGCCGCGGCGCCGGATCCCCTCGAGCAGAGCCGCGTGCAACCGGCGCAGCCGCCGGCCATCCCACCATGAGCCGCGGTTCTGCGTGTGCAGGGCGGGGTGGGCGCCGAAGCGGCGGCTCAGGGAACGGAACAGCCCGGCGGGCAGGGAGCGGCCGCCCCCCATCGGCGAATGGGCGCCCCAGCCCAGGACCTGGACGCCCCCGGCTTCGGGGAACAGGCGGCCGCAGTGGGGCAGGTCGAAAACGGTGACGCTGCGCCCGGGCGCCAGCGCGTAAAAAGGGCGGTAGGGCTGGAAGGAATAGGCCCCTTCGCTCGCTACCCGGTACCCGGGGCCGTGAAAGCGCAGCGGCGTCCAATAAGCGGTCCGCTCCGGGGAACACCCGGTGAGAACGCTCACCCAGGGTGTCTCGTTGCGATACAGGGGACTATTTTCCAGGGAGTGGACCGTCCCCCGGGCGGCCAGGCGGGCCAGGTTGGGAAGCAGGCCGCGGCGGCCCCATTCCCGGATCAGGCCCCAATCGGCGGCGTCCAGGGCGATGGCGAGCAAGCGGGATCCCATCTTCAATAAGCAGCGAGCTGGGGCGGGGCGAGCCGGTAACGGCGGTAGGCTTCGAGCCAGCTGCGCGACATGCGTTCCGGGGGAGAGTCGTCGGCGCGGCGTTTGAGCGCCTGCAGCGCCAGCCGTTTGCCCTGGCCGCGGAACTCGCGAAAATGCCCGCAATAGGGGCAGAGGCGGGACATCTGGGCGTGAATGCCCCCGGGGACGGCGTCCAGTTTTTTCAGCCCGATATCGAAACCCAAGACCCTGTCGATGCCGCCGCAGATCGGGTGGGGGTAATACCCGTGGCGGGTCAGGCCCAGGCCGAAGATGGCGTGGATGTAGCAGCCCTGGCTGAAATCCGCGTCCGCGAACTCGGCCAGGTCGATCGGGGCGACATTGAAGGCGATATGGCGGTTTTTCCGGCCGGGCGACTTGGCGGAGTTCTTGACCCGCACTCCCGGGGGCGGTTGGGCGGCCAGCCGCCGGGCCAGCGGGCCGCAGCCGTTGGTGCAGATCTCGATGACGCTGGCCGGGGAATAGCGCTCTACGAAGCGGCGCAGCACTTCCAGGATCTCGGAAAGCCGCGGGTGCAGGGTCGGCTCGCCGCCTTCCAGCATGATGCGCCGCCAACGGCGGCCGGCGGCCGCGCTTTCGTCGACGAAACGTTCGATCTGGTCCAGCCCGATGAATTCGGCGGCGGGCGCCTGGCCCGGGCCGCAGGAACGGTTGCAGCCCGGGCATTCCAGGTCGCAGCAGTGGGCCAGGTCGATGATGATGCGGTCCAAGGCGGAAGCGAAGGGCGGGCGCGAGTGCAAGGTGCGCCAGATGCGGGCGTTGAACTTGGCCTGGTCGATGGAGCGTTGCAGCCGGGGCGGAAGCATGGGCGGATTGTATAGCAAAAACAGGGAAAAGTAAAAAGGTCATTCGCTTTGTTTTCTTGACAGTTGACTGTGATTTCTTTATGATGGGAACATGATCGTTGGCTACAATACCGATATCAAGTACCGGCAGGAAGTGTTCCACATCCAGACCGAGGACAAGGGCCAGGGCAATCCCCTGATCGAGACCCTGGTCTACCTGCACGGCGAGATATTGCTTTCCCGCCGCATCTCCTATGCCCACCTGCTGGAGTCGGCCGAGAAGATCAAGAAGGTCAAAAGCCTGATGAAGACCCAGCACGACCAGGTCATCGGCGAATTGAAAGAGGGCCGCTTCTCGCACCTGATGTCCATGGACACCCAGGATGTCGAGGACAAGACCCTCGACGAAATGGTCCTGGAGTACCTGCAGAACGAAAACCCCTGATCCATGGCCGAACGAATCCTCCTCATCGACGGCATGTACCTGGTGTTCAGTTCTTTCTATTCCCACCACGACATGCGCACGCTGCAGAACGAGCCCACCGGCGCCGTCTTCGGCTTCATCAGCCGCCTGGAGAGCCTGATCCAGGAATTGCACCCCGACCGGCTGGCGGTGGCGTTCGACTCCAAGGAAAAGAATTTCCGCCGCGAGCTTTATCCCGAATACAAGGCCAAGCGCCAGCTGCCGCCGGACGAACTGATCCAGCAGCTGCCCGCCATTCACGAATACCTCGCCGGCCGCAACATCCATTCCCTGATGAAGCCGGGCCTCGAGGGCGACGACATCATCGCGCTGCTGGCCAAGCGCTTCGCCGCCGCCGGCGACGACGTGGTCATCTTTTCCGCCGACAAGGACCTGTTCCAGCTGGTGGGCGGCCGGGTCACCGTCTTTCACCCCAAGCTGAAAAAGGAGCTGGGCCGCGCCGAGGTCAAAGAACTTTTTGGCGTGTTCCCCGAGCAGGTGGTCGACTACCTCTCCCTGGCCGGCGACTCCTCGGACAACATCCCGGGCATCCCCGGCGTCGGCGACAAGACGGCCACCAAGCTGATCGAAAAATTCGGCAGCCTGGACGCCCTGCTCCAGCGCCTGGACGAGGTCGACCCCAAGCTGCGCGGGAAGATCGAGGCCAACAGCCACCTGCTCGAGTCCTGGAGCCGGCTCCTCGACCTGGCTCGCATCCCCAAGACGGACATCAACCTGGAGGTGCCGCGCTTCGCGCCCCAAAGCGGCGAACCGCTGCTGGAGCTCTACCGCCGCCTGCAGTTTCACAGCCTGCTGAAGAAGCTGGGCGGCGCGCCCAAGCCGGAAGCGGGATATGACGGCGGGCCGCTGCAGATCGTCGAGACGCCGGCCCAGCTGAAGGAACTGGCGGCGAAAACCCGCGCCGCCGGCAGCTTCGCCGTGGACATCGAGACCACGGCGCTCGAATTTTTCCGCGCCGAGATCGTCGGCGTCACCATGGTGGTCTCCGGCCACGGGTATTACGTCCCCTTCCTGGCGCCGCCGGCCGAAGGCGGCCGCTCCCGGCTCACCTTCGCCGACTTCAAGAAGGCGCTGGCGGGCATCTTCGCCGACCCCCGCGTTCGCAAGTCCGGGCACAACCTGAAGTTCGACATGCTGCACCTGCTCTGCCACGGCATGGAGGTCAGGGGGGTGGAGCACGACACCATGATCATGTCCTACCTGCTCTTCCCCAATCGCCGCTCCCACCAGCTGAAGGAGCTGAGCTCCGAGTTTTTGAGCGTGCGCCAGACCACCTACGAGGAGCTGGTCGGCAAGGGCAAGTCGAAGGTGCCGCTGGCCGAGGTGGAGGTCGCCCGGGTGGGCAATTACTGCTTCGCCGACGCCGACTGCTCGCGGCGGCTGGTGGAACGGCTCCTGCCGCAGCTCGAGGAAAAGAAGCTCCTTGAGCTGTACCGCGACATCGAGATCCCCCTGGCGCAGGTGCTGCTCGACATGGAATGGCACGGGATCCTCATCGACCGCGCCTTTCTCCAGGAAGCCGACGTCCGCCTGGGCGGCCAGATCGTCGCCGCCGAGAAAGAGGCGCGGGCGCTGGCGGGTTACGACTTCAACCTGAACTCCCCGCAGCAGCTGGCCGAGCTGCTCTTCGCCAAGATGAATCTGCCGCTGAGCAAGAAGACGCGCAAGACCGGGGCGCAGTCGACCGACATCGAGGTGCTCAACGAGCTCAAGGGCTACCCGGTGGTGGAGAAGATCATCGCTCACCGTACCTATAAGAAGCTCCATTCCACCTATGTCCAGGGGCTGCTGGAGAACCTGGACAGCCGGGACCGCGTCCACACCCAGTTCGACCAGACGGTCACGGCGACCGGCCGCCTCTCTTCATCCAACCCCAACCTGCAGAACATTCCCGTAGGAGAAATAGCCGGGTTGAACCTGAGGCGGGCGTTTGTCGCCGACCCGGGCTGCCGGCTGCTTTCGGCCGACTACTCGCAGATCGAGCTGCGGGTCATGGCCCATTTTTCCGGCGACGCCAACCTGCTGCGGGCGTTCGCCGAAGGGGCGGACATCCACCAGCGCACCGCCGACCTGGTGTTCGGCGCCGACCTCTTCAGCCAGGGCCACGAGCTGCGGCGGCGGGCCAAGATCATCAATTTCTCCATCATCTACGGCACCGGCCCCTACTCCCTGGCCAAGGAGCTGGGCGTGAGCTACAACGAGGCCAAGGAATTCATTGCGCGCTACTTCGCCACCTACGTCGGGGTGAAGCGCTTCATCGACGGCGTGATCGCCAAGGCCGAGAAGGACCCCGAGGTCCGCACCTTGTCCGGCCGGGTGCGCCCCATCCCCGAGATCCAGAGCGCCAACCGCGCGGTCAAGGAGAACGGCAACCGGATGGCGATCAACTCCATCATCCAGGGCAGCGCCGCCGACATCATCAAGATCGCCATGATCCGCATCCACGAGCACCTGCGCTCCATGGAGAGCCGCCTGGTCCTGCAGGTCCACGACGAGCTGGTCTTTGAATATCCGCTGGCCGAGGAAAAGCGGCTGGCCGCCCTGGTCAAGAAGGAGATGGAGCATGCCGTGGCCCTGAAGGCTCCGCTGCAGGTGAGCCTGAAACACGGGAAGAACTGGGCCGACATGACGGAGCTCCGTTCCACTCCATGAAAGAGATCGATGCCCCCAAGTTCAAGGAGATCATCAAGCGCGGCATGGAGCACCTTTTCCGCGACCGCGACCTGCTGAACCGCATCAACGTCTTCCCGGTCGCCGACGGCGACACCGGCGACAACCTGGTCCACACCCTGAAGCCGGCCTACGATAAAATGGACGCCATCTCCGAGTCGCGCGTGGACGACCTGACCTCCCGGCTGGCCCAGGTGATGCTGCTGTCGGCCAAGGGCAATTCCGGGGTGATCTTCTCGCAGTTTTTTTACTCCTTCGCCGGGGCGCTGCAGGGCAAGGCGGTCATCGACCCGGCCGACTTCAGCCTGGCCATGGAAAAAGCCGTCCTCGAGACCTATGCGTCGATCGCCGCGCCCAAAGAGGGGACCATCCTGACCGTCCTGCGGCACACGGCGGAGGAATTCAAGCGCCTGGCCCTGAGCGGCGAAAAGTATCACGTGATATTCGAAAAAGCGATCATCAAGGCCAGGGAGATCCTGGAAAAGACCCGCGATGTCCTGCCGCAGATGAAGAAAGCCCGGGTGGTCGACGCCGGCGGCATGGGGTTCTACCTGTTCTTCAAGGGCATGGCCGCCGCCGTGCAGGGCCGCGGCTTCGAAGCCGGGGAGACGCGGCGGCTCCGCCTTCGACCAGAAACCCCAGGCGCAGGACGTGTCCGAACTGGCCTTCTGCGCCGAATGGGTCATGCGCCCCGGGGGCGGGGACAAGGAATTCTTCAAGGAACGGCTCAGCGGCCACGGCGATTCGCTGCTCATCGCCGGCGACGCGGGTCTGCTGCACTTCCACATTCACACCGACGACCCCGCCGCCGTTGAAAGCGAGCTGGCCCGGCACGGGGAGATCGTCTCGCGCAAGGTCGACTCGCTGCGCCGGGCGGAAGGGCCCGGCCCGGAGACCGCGGTCGCCCTGGTCATGGATTCGGCCGTCGACATCCCGGAGCCGACCGAAAAGGCCCTGGGCATCAGCGTCGTGCCCCTGCAGATCCTGCTGAACGACCGCTACGTCCGCGACCGCCTCGAGATCGGCAAAGAGGAGCTGTACCGCCGCATGCGGGGCGAAAAGGACCTGGTGGTCAAGACCTCGCAGCCGGCGCCGTTCGATTTCAAGGCCGCCTTCGCGGCGGCGCTGGCCCGAAAGCGCCAGGTGCTCTTTTTCAGCCTGTCTTCGCGCCTGAGCGGTTCCTGCCAGGGCGCGCTGGCGGCGCTGCGGCTCCTGCCCGAGGCCGACCAGGCCAGGGTCCGCCTCATCGACACGCGCAATGTCTCGGCCGGCAGCGGGCTTCTCCTCCTCCGGGCCCTGGAGCTCCTGCGCCGGGGGCTGAGCCCGGAACAAGCGGCGGCAGGGGTCGAAGCCGCCCGCGACGGGGTGGTGTCGCTGGCGTACGTCGAATCCCTGGAATACGCCGTACGGGGCGGTCGCTTGCCCCCGCTCGCCGGCGCCGTCACCCGCCTGCTGGGGATCCGGCCGCTGCTGGCTTTCCGCGACGGGCGGCTGGTCAAAATGGGGATGCTGTTCAGCGCCAGGAACAAGGAAAAAAAAGTGGTGCGCCGCTTTTTGAAAAAACTGGACCTGAGCAAGTCCTATGCGCTGGGGATCGTGTACACCGACAACCCGCAGTCGGCACTGCTGCTGGAGGATGAGCTGGCGCGCTCGCCCCTGAAGATCTCGGCCGTCTACCAGGTCGTGGGCGCGGCGGTCCTCGGCGCCCACGCGGGCCCGGGGACGTTCTGCCTGTTCGCCCTGGCGGACGACTGTGCTGCTTTAAAATTTATCGCGACGGGCCCGGCGTTGATTGTATAGCCTTTCCGTGAATCCGCCTTCCCTTAGTTTCAGGCAGATCATGGTGTTGGCGGCAGTCTCAGCATCAGAGTTATTGCTAGAATGGAGGCTCCTTTCTTGTAGACCGGTCGGACCTGTCTGACTCGTCTGACAAGAGTTTTCTTGCTTCGAGCGCTTCCGGGGAGTTCTTGTCCCAGAGGTGCAAGCCGCGCTGGCGCAGGAAGTCCTCGTAGTCCAGCAGGAGCTCCTCCAGGCTGGCCCGGGCCACGCCCGTCAGCTTGAGCTCTGTCTTCTTCGACGTGGCCGAAGCCATGCTCCCCTCGGGCGATGTTCTGCACGCCGCTGCGCGCCGCCTGAACCATCTGGTCGTGGGTGCGCGAGCGCTTGTCGATGAAACGTTCACAAAAAACAACCGTGTCAGGTCATATGCCAGTTGGGCGCTTTGGAAACTGCGCAGTTTGCGGTAGCCGCCATGGGAGGGGATAAGTTCTTTCTTTTTTCCATTCTCTCTCCTGTTCTTGGATTGAACTCTTCCAGTCAGACCCGTTTGACCGTGGTTCGACATGTCCGACTTATCCGAAGCTGTCTTTCTATCAGATCACTATTTCTTTTGCAATATTCTTAACCTTTTTGGGGAACCATGGAATGAATATAGATGTTCTTTTCTTGTACTCTTCCCAATCGGGGCGGCCGGCATACTTCTTTTCCAGCAAGGGCACGCCGGATACGAAAAGCAGCAGGATGGTGATGACCAGCGGGCCGACCAGCCCCAGCCAGCCGTTGGGGGCCGAGAGCGCCAGCATCGCCATGCCCCACCACATGGCCGCCTCGCCGAAATAGTTGGGGTGGCGCGTATAGCTCCATAAGCCGCCGGTCATGAGCTGGCCGCGGTTGGCCGGGTCGCGGATGAAGGCGGCCAGCTGGCGGTCGCCGATGGCCTCGAACGAAAAGCCGGTCAGCCAGACCAGCACGCCCAGCCCGTCCAGGAGACGCCAGGGGCGGCCGCCCCTGGCCGACGATCAGCAGCACCGGGGCGATGACCAGCAGCAGCAAAAGTCCCTGCAGCATGAATATCTGGAAGAAGCTCCTGACGATGAAATATCTTCCCCAGGCGCGCCGCCAGGCGGCGTAGCGGAAATCTTCCTCCTTGCCGCGATTGCGCCGGTAAACGTGCCCGGCCAGCCGGCCGCCCCAGATCACGACCAGCGCCAGGGCCAGCCACTGCCTGGCCCCCCCGTTCCCGAAGCGGGCGAAGACCGCGGCGGCGACCAGGATGAATCCCGGCCCCCAGGCGATATCCACGACGCCGTTGTTCTTCATGGCCAGCGCCAGGAGGAAGACCGCGGACATGTACAGGAAAACGACCAGCGCCGCCAGGGCGATCACCTGGACCATGGCTACCTCCCGATCCCCGGAAGGTTCAAGGCCGTTCCGGGATACGCTTCATTTTAACCAGTTGCCGGCGGGCGCGCAAGGCGCTCTTCTCCTTGTCCTTGATCTCCAGCATGATGTCGAAATCCATGCCCGCGGTGGCGGCGACGAAGCGGGCGAAGTGTTTCAGGTCGATGCTCTCGGCGTGGCTCCCGGCGCGCCCGCCCTCTTTCTGCGAGCTGTAGTCGACCATGGGCGGGCCGTCCGCCTTTTTCCAGGTGGCCGCCGCCATGGCCAGCCCGGCGGCGGCGCTCTCGCCGCCGGAGTTCAGCCGGTGGTGGAAGGAGTCGAAGATCACCGGGACGCCCGTGCGCCGATGGATGAGCAGGCAGTCGCTGACGCGGTAGAGCCGGTCGTCGTTCTCCACCGCCAGGCGGCGGCGGACCGCGGCGGGCAGCCGCTCGAAGCGCCGGCAGAAGCGGTCGAGGCTCGCCGCCTTGTCGCCGTAGACGCCGCCCGCGTGGATCTGGATCCTGGCCGTCAGGTCGAGGCCCAGCAGGTCGAGGACCCGGGCGTGGTAGGACAGCTCGGCGGCGCTGCGCCTGAAAATTTCCGGGTCGGGGGAATTGACCAGGGTGAATTGGTCGGGGTGCATGGAGATCCTCATGCCGCCGCGGCGGATCAGGGCGCCGATGGAGGAGAAGCGCGGGGCGAACTCCTCCGGCCAGGGGAAGAGGCAGACCGGGTGCGAGGCGAAGGGGACCAGGTCGGAGGTGAGGCGGAAGAAGAGCAGGCCGTTGTCGCGGTTGAACTCCAGGATGCGCTCCAGGCAGTCCAAGTTCCAGCCCACGGTCTCGGCGAGGCGCTCGGCGGAATAGGAGGCCAGGCGGAAAGTACGGCCGGGGGTGCAGCCGATGGAGCGGTTGAGGCAGGGGTAGCCGATCTTCATCCCGGTTTTCTCCCGGCGGCGAGCGCCGCCGCGTGCAGGTAGGCGTTGATCGCTCCTTCGTCGGCCGGAAGTTCGGGCAAGATCTCTTTCCAGGTGTCCGCGCCCTCCATGCAGAGATACAGGGGGAGGTGCCGGGAGATGCCGGCGCGGATCTCGTCCCTGATGAAAGCGAACAGTTCCAGGCGCTGGGGCATGAAATAGCGGAACTTCCTGTCCCGGCCCTCGATCAGCTCGCCCCAGAACAGTTGGGAATCGTGGCGGCGGAATATGTGTTTTTTCAATTCCGGCGGGAAGCGCAGGGCGCCCAGGCTCCACCAGGCGACGCGGCCGGGGCGGACGACCCGGGACAGCGCGCGGATCAGCTCGCGGTAATGCTCCCGCCAGCCGGGAAAGAGGACCAGCGGGTCGAAATGGATGCCCACGGCGTAGCCTTTGGCCTGGACCGCCGCCAGGGCCTGCAGGCGCTGTTCCAGGGAGGGGGCGAGGCGCTCCTCGCCGCGGATGAGGGGCGAAGGGTTCAGGGACCAGGAGACCACGATGTTCGCCGGCGGGGCCTCGACCTCCAGGAGGGGGCGGACGAAGACGGCCTTGGTCTTGAACTCGAAGACCGTGTCCGGGAAATCCCGGAAAAGCTCCAGCAGGCGGCGGGCACTCGGGGCGGACGTTCTCGAAGGCCAGGGAATCGCTCAGCTCGCCGCTGCCGATGCGCACGTCGCGGTGGGCGGCGAGGAAGCCGCGCAGCTCGGCCTCCAGGTCGGCCCAGTTCGTGTAGAACACGCCCTGGTCCTTGTCGTCGAGGTAGGCCTGCAGGATGCAATAGCTGCAGTCGAAGGGGCAGCCGCTCTGCAGGTTGAGGTTGAAGTAGCCGCAGGGGACGGAGCCGGGGGCACAGGGGCAGTGCTTGACGAACGCGCCTTTCTGGACGGCCTCTTTCAGCATGCAGCCGGCGGGGCTACCCCTTCTGTATCTTGGCCACGGTGATCTCTTCCTGGCCGTCGTATTTGCCGTTGAGGTCCTTGTAGGACATGACCGGCAGGTCGGAACTCTCGATGAAGATGACCTGGGCGATGCCCTCGCCGGGGTACAGGGCGGCCGGCCCGGCGCCGCAGTTGGCGATGGAGATGGTCAGGAAACCGGTCCATTCGGGCTCCAGCGGGGTGACGTTGACCAGGACGCCGCAGCGGGCGTAGGTGGACTTGCCGAATACCAGGCCGAGGACCTTCCTGGGCATGCGAAAATATTCCAGGCTGCGGCCGAGGATGAAATGGCCGGGCGGGATGACGATCCGCTCTTCGCTCACGGTCTCGAAATCGGACTCCCCGACGTGGTGGGGGTCCATCAGCGCCGGCGTGCCGGCGGGTCGCCGGTAGGTCCTGTCCAGGCGCAGGTCGTAGCCGTAGGGGCCGAGCCCGTAGGAGATGACGCCGGAGCGCACCGAGGTGGCGACGAAGGGCTCCAGCAGGCGGTTTTTCTCCGCCTGCTCCCTGATCCAGCGCGAGGATTTGAGCATCAGAGGATCGAGTACTTGGATATTTTCTGGCTGATCAGGTAATACAGCTTGCTCAGGTACTTGATATCGTTGATCAGGTCCTTGGAAAACTTGAACAGGTACTTGACGTAATTGGTCTCTTCGCCCAGGCGCAGCTTGTTCTCGAATTCCACGGTGAAGTCCTTCAGCTCGACCATCAGGTTCTGGATATGCAGCAGGTTGTCGATCGTCTCGATCAGGGCGATGGTGGGGACATTTTTAAAGTCGCTCCGGGGGATCAGCTTGATCCGCTCCATGGCCTCGCTGTTGACCTCCTTGGCCAGGTAATCGATCTCGTCCAGGTAGGGCTTCTTGTATTCGTCGTAATAGCGCAGCTTGTGCAGCGCCCGTTCCTGGATCTTGGCGTTCTGGTCCAGGATGGAATGGAAATACTCGTGCAGGCCCAGGTGGTCCTTCTCGAATTTCTTCAGGTCGATGAATATGCGGCCGATGTAGATCTTGTCGTTGTAGGCGTTCTGCAGCTCGTCCTGGTAATGGGAATAGAACTTGACCTCGAACTTGAAGTGATCGCGGTACATCAGGCGGCCGATGATGATGTCCTGCTCGTTGAAAAGGTAGTTGGCGTTCTCCTCGATCACGGCGCTGTAGACGAAGAGCGTGTTGACGATGAAATCCTTCAGGCTGTCCAGGAATTCCTCGTTCTGGGCCAGGAAGCCTTCCAATTCCGGGAACGGCTCGCCGCGCAGGGGGATGTAGAAGGGCGAGAACAGCATGTTGTTGCCCTTGAAGAACAGCTCGAAGTGGAAGTTGTCGCGGATCCTCTTAAACAGGTTGTTGTGCTGGATCGCCGGGAAATTGTCCAGGCGCTTGCCCGCGAATTTGTTCAAGACGTTCAATGTTTCCACGTTTGCCTCCGCGAGGGGATTATAGGCGTTTGCAAGTCAAAAGTAAACTCGATTTTTCGTCTCCCCGTTGACTTCGGCGGGGGAATTTCCTATCATATGTTTCACCATGAAGAAATCGTTTTTCCTGGCCTTCCCGCTGCTCTTCGCCATGCTGACGCTGGCCTTTTTCCTGCTCCTCTACCGCGCCGCCCCCGGGACGCCCGGGAGCACCAGCGCCTGCCTGGTGTTCCTGACCGCCCTGGGCTGGAGCGCCCTGATCGTCTTCGGCCGCAGGCAGATGCACCGCTTGAAGATCTTTTATGCCACGGCGGCGCTGCTGGCCTCGGTCCTGCTGACCCTGGTTTTCCGCCCCTTCCCGGTGGACCCGCTGCAGCACGGATTGATGATCGCCCTGCAGGTGCTGGGCATGGCCGGCATCGTCCTGTATTTGAGCATCCTGAAAAAAAACGAGGAGAACCCCGATGAATGAAGATCCGAACGGCGGCCTGGCCGCGGCCGTCAAGAAAACGCTGCACGAGCTGACCCAGACCTTCGGCGCTTTCCTGAAAGCGCCGCGGGCGCTCTGGGGGGTCAACATCCCCTACGTTTTCGAAGGGCTCGTCTATTTCGGCATCCTGACCATCCTGGGGAAATATTGCTCGGAAAACGTCATGTTGAGCGATATTCATTCGGGCTGGGTCTACGGCGGCGTCACCGGCGGCATCACCTTCGCCATGCTGCTGTTCGGCGGCGTTTCCGACAAGATCGGCGTGCGCGTCTCGCTGGCCCTGTCGCTGGCGGTGATGATGGTCGGCCGCGTCCTGGTCGCCCTCTCCGGGACCCTCTCCCTGGGGAGCGGCATGGGCTCGCCCATGTTTTTCCTCATGGCCGCCGGCCTGCTGCTGATGGTGGCGGCGTACGGCTTGTACATGCCGGCGGCCTACGCCGGGGTAAAAAGGTACACCAACCCGCAGACGGCCGCCATCGGCTACGGCGTCATCTACGGCCTGATGAACCTCGGCGCGTTCATCTCGGGTTTCGTCTCCTCCAACACCCGCCATGGTTTCGCCGCCACGTTCCCGCCCAACGGCCTGACCGCCGTGTTCTGGATCTATTCGGGCATCACCCTTTTCGGCGCGCTGCTGACCCTGCTGATCATCAGCCGCAAGGTCGACCGCCAGGCCGTCGAGCGGGTCGCCCGCGAGACCCGGGAGATGAACACGACCGAACAGAACCAAACCGCCGACGCCAAGGCCGCCGCCCCGGCGAAACCGGCCCCGCCGCGGGTGCCGCTGCTGCCTTTCCTCTCCTGGATCGCCCTGCTGCTGGCAGCGCTGGCGCTGGTGATCCTCACCCGCCTCGGCAAGCTGTCGCTTCCCGGCACCGTCGTTTTCCCGCTCCTGGCTTTTGCCTTGCTGGGCGCCATCTGGGAGTTCCTGCGCAAAAGACCCGATCACCCTTTCCGCGACGGCCGCTTCGTCTTTTTTATCTTTATCCTCATCCCGGTGCAGACCCTCTTCGCCCACAACTGGCTGACCATTCCCTATTACCTGGACCGCGCCTTCGCCGGCACCGGCGTCAGCCGCTACTTCGAGGTCTTTTCCAACCTCAACCCCATCCTGATCTTCGTTTTGGCGCCGCTGATCGCCGCCCTGACCGCGCGCAGCAACGTCTACAAGATGATGATCGCCGGCACCTTCGTCATGGCCCTGCCCACCTTCCTGCTCGCCCTGGGCCCGAACGTCTACCTGTTCCTGCTGTTCATCCTGCTGATGTCGGTGGGCGAGGCGATGTGGCAGCCGCGCTTCCTGCAGTGGGTGGCCGAGATCGCCCCCGAGGGCAAGACCGGCCTGTACATGGGCATCGGCCAGTTCCCCTGGTTCCTGACCAAGATGATCACGTCGCTGTATTCGGGCTACGTCATCGCCCGCTATTGTCCCAAGCCGGAGCTGGGCCTGCCGCTGCGCACCGGGAGCATGTGGCTGATGTATGCCTTTATCGCCATGATATCGCCGATCGCCCTGGTCCTGGCCCGCAGGTGGATGGCCAAGGGCATGACGCGCAAGGGCTAGGATCCCTATTTTTTCCTGAATATATCGGGCTCGATGAATATTTTCTTGATGACCGGGTGATGCTCGCGGATCTCCGCTTCCATGCCGTTGATCAGGTTGCAGATCTGCCGGGCATTCAATTGCGGGTTGAATTCGACCTTGATGGCCAGTAGGACGTCCTCGGCTCCCAGGTGCAGGGAGCGGATGTGGATCACGCGGCTGATGCTTTCCTCCCGCAGCAGCTGCAGGCGGATCTTGCGCAGCAGCGCCGGGTCGGCGCTTTCGCCGATCAGCAGCGACTTGGTCTCGTTGCCCATCAGCAGGGCCGTGATGGCCAGCAGCACGCCGATCAGCACCGAAGCCAGGCCGTCGAAAAACAAAATGCCGGTGAAATGCTCGAGCAGCAGGGCGACCAGGGCGATGGCCAGGCCGGTGATGGCGGCGGTGTCCTCGAGGAAAACCACCACCAGCTCGGCTTTTTTCGTCTGGTGCAGGTAGGCGACCAAGCCGGTCTTCCTGCGCTCGATGTTGATCTTGCGGAAGGCGACGCGCAGGGCGACCCCCTCGGCGATCATGGAGAAGCACAGGACCAGCAGCGCCAGCGGCAGGTAGGCCACGGGCTGGGGGTGGCGCAGCTTCTGCACGCCCTCATAAATGGAGAAAATGGCGCCGCTGGTGAACAGGATGATGGCCACGATAAAGGACCAGAAGTAGGCTTCGCCGGAAAAGCCGAAGGGGTGGAGCTCGTCGGCCTGCTTGGCGGCCTTCTTGAGGCCGACGAACAGCAGGACCTGGTTCATCGTGTCCGCCGTCGAGTGGACCGCTTCGGCGAGCATGGCCGACGACCCCGTAACCAGGGCCACGACGAACTTGACCAGGGCGATGAAGAGGTTGCCGCTGAAGGCGGTCATGATCACGGTTTTCGAACTTTGCGCTTTTTTCATTGGTCGTATCCCGCCGGGTGACGCTGTTTTTATTTTCGGGCGAATCCCTATTTTATGCCGGAAGCGCCCGCCTGTCAAATGCCAGTGTCAAGCGCCTGCGGCCCGTTTTGGGCGGTATTTTCTTTATTCATTAATAAAGCCGCCCACTTCGTATATAATAAGCCGATATATGGAGGCGATATGGCAAGTGCGGGGCCAATGAAATCAGATGGATAGATTGCTGATATTTGGGGATAACGAACTGGTCTTTCCGCAGGTCCTGCTGCCGGAAATTCATTCTTTTGTTAAAGAAAGAAAGGATATAACCATTTGCGGCGTGGTGGACACGACGAAAAATATTCGTCCATCCCGATCAATCCGCATGATCAAAATCATCGCCGCTACCCTGGTAAAAAAGATCTTTAACCCAGGACAGAAAATGAATTTCAGCGGCTACAGGTTCAGCAATCTTTCCGACGTTTGCGCGAAATTGCACATCCAGGTCATTGTCCCACCCAAGCGGGACATCAACGATCGGGAATTTGCCGACTTTTTAAGGAAGTCGATCTGTCCGACCATGGGATTGGCGATCGGCTGCCTGCAGGTTTTCAAAAGTGATCTTTTGGACCTTTTTGATATATTCGTCAATTATCATAACGCGCTGCTTCCCGCTTACTCCGGCCTGCACGCGACCGCATGGTCCGTCTATTTCGCCGAGAAGTATACGGGTTTCACTTATCATCTCGTCAATGAGATCATCGATGGCGGCAATATTTTACTTCAAGATAAAATTCCGGTCGCCGGGGAATCAGCTGGGGATTTGAACTACTTGAAAACGGTGAACGCTGCTGAAAATATCGGCAGTGTCTTGAAGCGAATGATCGCGCGCGACGGAGGCATCCCTCAAAGCGGGCAGCGCGCCTACTTTGGGAAAAACAAATATGAAGCGATCACGACGATCGGAGATCCACGTGAAGTAACGTTCGCAGAATTGGAGAGAAGGTTGATTGCTTTTGGGAGCCTGAAGATCAATATCCACGGGGCAACCTATCCGGTCACCAAGATCCGGGCATGCCACCCGGTTTCTGCGGGGGACTCCAGGTTGGTTTTTTTCAGCAAAGACCATGTTCTTGTCAAGCCGCTGCGGTTTCAACATCTGCCTATTTCGTTCTACAAAATGTACCGTTTTATTGAAAACTCATTGCGCACGAATAAACAAAAGATCAGAGTGATGGCCAAGCGGAACGAATCACTGCCAAAGACGTTCCCCCGGGCGCGCGTCTGGTTCAAGAACGGCCTGTACCGCATATCACCGGCGCTTTTGTACAAACTCCGCTTCCGGCTGCGCAAAGGGTATTGGCCGAATCTTGGGAAGCCGCGCAGTTTTGACGAGAAACTCGCTTTTCTCATGCTCTATTGGCGGCATCCCCTGAAGACGCTGTGCGCCGACAAATACCTCATGCGGGCCTATGTGGAAGAACACGGGCTGGGGCATCTATTGCCTGAGCTTATCGGCGTTTATGAACACAGCAGCGAGGTTGATTTTACGGTGCTCCCGGAGCGGTTTGTGTTGAAATGCACCCATGGCTGGGGTTTTAACATCATTTGCCGGGACAAGCGGCAGCTGGATTTTGCCGAGGCCAGGCGCAAGCTCGACGCCTGGATGGACACGGATTTTAGCAGGGTGTTCGGTGAGATTCACTATGCCGCCATCAAGCCGCGCATCATCTGCGAGCGGTTGCTGGCCGATGCCGCCGGCAATCTGCCATGCGACTACAAGTTATTCTGTTTCGCCGGCAAGGCCGATTGCATCATGGTGAGCACGGGTCGCGGCGCGGATGGGCATGATGCCCGCCATCATTTTTATGACCTGGGCTGGATGCGCAAACTGCCATATGCCAAATCAGAGTTGCACGGGGATTGTATCCTGCCCAAGGTCGAGGCCTATGACGAGATGGTCCAGTCGGCAGAAATACTGTCGCGGCCGTTCCCCTTTGTGCGCATGGATTTCTACAGCGTCAACGGCAGGGCGGTGCTTGGCGAAATGACGTTCACGCCAGCTGGGGGAATCGACTTGGACTTGACCGACCTGGCCCAGAATGAGTTGGGCAAGCGGATCGTCCTGCCGGAGCCTTATCGGGGTGAATAAACAGCGGGAACGCGCTTATTCGCGCTTAATTTTTTTGCTGACAAATAGGCAAGCCCTATATATAATTGTGCCGACAGGGAGGAACCATGGCTGAAAATGAAAAAGCGCCAAGCAGGGCCGAGATCAAGATCGGCGGGATGAGCTGCGCCATGTGCGTCAAGGCGGTGGAAAAATCGCTGCGCCAGGTGCCGGGGATCAAGGAGCTGGCGGTCAACCTGGCCAGCGAGCAGGCGTACGTGGAGTATGACGAGAAAAAAGCCGGCCTCGCGGACATGAAGAAAGCCATCGAGGCGGCGGGCTACCGCTTCCTGGGCCTGGCCGCCGATGCCGGCGACGGTGAGGCGCAGGCGCTGGCCGAGGAGTTGCGCACCCGACTCCGGCGCATCGCCGTGGGCTTCGCCAGCGGCGTCCCCCTGATGCTGGCCATGCTGCTGCTGAAGCATCCGCCGTTCGCCTGGCGGCTGGCGATGCTGGTTTTCTCCCTGCCCGGCATCGTGTTCCTGGGGGTGCCGATCTTCCGCGCCGCCGGCGTGTCGTTGAAGAACCGGATCCTGAACATGGACGTGATGTACAGCCTGGGCATCGGGGTGGCGCTGGTTTCCAGCCTGTTGGCCACGTTCGGCCTCCTGCCCCACGGCTTTCTTTTTTTTGACACCGTCATCCTGCTGGCCGCCTTCCTGAACCTCGGCAAGTACCTGGAGATCCGCGCCAAGGGACGGACATCGGAAGCGATCAAGAAACTGATGGGCCTGCAGCCGCGGACGGCGACCGTGATCCGCGACGGCGAGGAGCGGGAGACCGCCATCGCCGACGTCCGCGTCAACGACGAGGTCGTGGTCCGACCGGGCGAGAAGATCCCGGTCGACGGCCTGGTGAGCGCCGGGACGGGGTACGTCGACGAGGCGATGATCAGCGGCGAGCCGCTGCCGGTCCTGAAGCGCGCCGGCGACAGCCTGATCGGCGGCACCATCAACAAGAACAGCGTGCTGCGCTTCACCGCCGCCAAGGTGGGCCAGGAAACGCTGCTGGCGCAGATCATCCAGCTGGTGCAGGCGGCCCAGGGCTCGAAGCCGCCGGCGCAGCGTTTGGCCGACCGGGTGGTGGCGGTCTTCATCCCGGTCATCCTGGCCATCGCCATCGTCGCTTTCTTCTGCTGGTACTTCATCGTCGGCCAGACGTTCCTCTTCGCCCTGACCACCCTGATATCGGTCCTGGTCATCGCCTGCCCCTGCGCCCTGGGGCTGGCCACGCCCACGGCGGTCATGGTCGGCATCGGTCGCGGCGCCGAGCTGGGCATCCTGGTCAGGCGCGGCGAGGCCCTGGAAACGGCGGGCCGGCTCACCCGCGTGGTCTTCGACAAGACCGGCACCCTCACCTCCGGCAAGCCCGAGGTTGCCGATGTCGTCGCCCTGGCGGGAACGGAGGACGACGTGCTGCGCGCCGCCGCGGCGCTGGAACGCAACTCGCTGCACCCCCTGGGCGAGGCCGTGGTCCGGGCCGCCGCCGCCCGGCGCCTCTCCGTCCCCGCCGTCCAGGGGTTCGCTACCCTGGAGGGGGAAGGGCTGAAGGGCATGCTGGCTGAGGAGGAGATCACGGTCGGCAGCGCGCCTTTCTTCGCCCGCCTCGGCATCGTCTTCCCGGTGGCGGCCAAACCCGCCATGGAACGCCTGCAGGGCGATGGCAAGACGCTCGTCCTGGTCGCCAGGGGCGGCTCCCTGGCTGGGATCCTGGCCATCGCCGACACCTTGAAGCCGTCCGCCCCCGGCGCCGTCGCCGCTTTCAAGGCCATGGGACTCGGGGTGGCCATGATCACCGGGGATAACCCGCGGGCGGCGGCGGTCGTCGCCGGCCAGGCCGGGATCGAGACGGTCATCGCCCAGGTCCTGCCCCGGGACAAGGCCCGGGAGGTGGGCAAGCTCCAGGAAGGAGGCGAGGTGGTGGCCTTCGTCGGCGACGGGATCAACGACGCGCCGGCCATGGCCCAGGCCGATATCGGCATCGCCGTGGGCGGCGGCACCGACGTGGCCATCGAGAGCGGCGATATCGTCCTCATCCGCGACGACCTGCGCGACGCGGTCGCCGCCGTGGAGCTCAGCCGCAAGGTGATGGGCCGCATCCGCCAGAACCTGTTCTGGGCATTCGCCTACAACCTGGCCCTGATCCCGCTGGCCGCCGGCGCCCTCTATCCGCTGTTCCATATCCTGCTGCCCCCGGAGGTGGCCGGCCTGGCCATGGCCATGAGTTCGGTCACGGTAATAACCCTCTCCCTGCTGTTGAAAAACTATGTCCCGCCTATCAAGAGGAAAAGTAATTAGTAATTAGTGATTAGTGATTAGAAAGGGCATTTAACCGAACGATTGCTGCTTCTTCAACAAATTACTAATCACTAATCACCGATCACTTTCTTAACGGAATTCCCTGAGCAACTCGGAGGCCAGGAACCACTTGCGGTATTCCAGGCCGTGCATGTAGTTGTCGATGATCTTCCGGGCCAGGCCCCGGTTATTCTTCAAGAGGTAGGTGAACTCTTTCTCATGGTCTTCCAGGTCCCCGAATAAAAAATCCTCGAAATTGCGCCAGACCTTTTGGGTTTTCTCGATGCGGCCCCGGTATTGGCGGTCGACGGCGTCGGCAAGCCGGGCATAGGTGTTGAAAGACAGGGAGGCGTCCTCGAACACCTGGGCCGGCAGGGGGTTGAAATGGTCCTTCCATGCCGCATCGGCGTTCTCGCGGTTGGCGCCGTCCGGGACCCTGGCCATGGAGACGTACCAGGGGGAAAAGGCGTTGCTGTCGGGGCGGCGGCCGGCGATCCAGACCACGTGGGCGATCTCGGCCGGCAGCCAGCCGCGCAGCTGGGCGACGAAGGCGTATTGCGTGGATTCGGTGCAGATGGTGCGGTTCCGGTCGTTGTTGGGAGAGCCGTTGCGGTAGCGATCGCTGGCGTCGTGCTTCGTCCCCTCGTAATGGTCGCGCAGGACGCGGAACAGGTCGAGCAGGCGCATGTCGCGGTGCGGCTTGAAAGAGAACGGCAGGGGCGCATCCAGCTTGAACGACTTGGCGGCCAGCAGGTCGGTGCCCCGCCACTGGCGCATGACGTTGCGCATGTCGGCATAGGCGCCGCGGTCGGAGTAGGCCCGGGCGAAGTCGAAATCGCCGTCCTTTTGCGAATCGTACCAGCCGCGGCTCACGGCGTAGTCGACGATGTCGGGCGAGCCCTGGAAATTCTCCTTGTCCTCCAGCTTGACGCCGGTGATGGTGTAGCGGTTGGCGATGACGGCCACCTCCTTGTCGGGGACGCGGCGGGCGACCCAGTGCTTGCCCTTGACTGCGTGCAGCAGCCAGCCCTCGCCGGCGTCGGCGATCATATAGGAGCGGCCCGAGGAGTTGTAGCCGTAACGCGAGATCAATTCGCCGGCGATGCGCACGCCCTCGCGCGCCGTCTTCGCCCTTTCGGCGACCAGGCGCCGCAGGCTGAAGCCGATGCCGCCCTCGCTCAACTCGGGCTTGTCCTCGCGCGAGGGGCAGGCGTCGGAGGTGAGCGCCACCCCGTATTCGTTGACGTAGGAATCGGCGAAATCGTTCTCCGGGATCTCCAGCCACAGCAGGCCGGGGGTGGCGGCGACCTGGGGCAGGACGGCGCCGCTTTTCATGACGAAGACGTCGCCGTGGCGGTGCTCCTGGGGCGGGACCTTGTGGATGTTGACCAGCAGCCGGCCGTAGTCGTCCTCGTTGTGGGCCAGCAGCACCGAGCCGTCGGCGCTGGCCTCTCTGCCGACGACGATGCTGAAGCAGTTGAAGGCGTCTTCCGCGGCTTGCAGCCATCCGGCCAGCAGGACGGTGATTATCAGAATGGCGATTTTTTTCATGGAAATAAAATAGCATAATTGTCGCGATTTGACAAAAGAAACCCCGGAAGATCGATTTCTATCTCTCCAGCGCCGAGAAGATCTCGAAATGGTCGCTCTGGGGGAAATTGTCGATCAGGCGCAACTCGTTCAAGCCGAACCCGTGGCGGGCGAAAATGCGCAGGTCGCGGGCGAAGGTGGCCGAATCGCAGGAATAATAAATGACGGTCCCGGCGCCGCCGGCGGCCATGCCCTCGATCACCCGCGCCGAAAGCCCGCCCCGGGGCGGATCGACCACGTAGAGTTCGGCGCGCGGCAGCCCGGCGCGCAGCACGTCGGCCCGGACGGGGCGGACGTTGCCGACGCGGTTCAGGTCCAGGTTCGCCCGCAAGGCGGCGACGTTGCCCGGGTCGTTATCCACGGCCAGCACCTCGCCGCAGCTTGCCGCCAGGGGCAGGGTGAAAAAGCCGCAGCCGCAGAAAAGGTCCGCGGCCCTGTCGATCTTCCTTGCGCCCAGGTATCGCTGCAGCAGTCCCTGGAGCGGCTGCAGCTGGAAGAGGTTGGCCTGGATGAAATTGTCCGGGGCGACGCGGTAGGCGAACGGCCCGATCGCGAAGCGCACCGTCCGTTCGCGGCCGAACCATTCCGCGGCGGCGCCGGGCGTTTCCAGCCGGGCGGCGATCTCCCGGCCGTCGCTGACGACCTGCAGCTGGGCGTTCACCGCGCCGGCGAGCCCGGCGCGCCGCTCAAGGAAAAAATCCTCCACCGCCTCCGGCAGCAGGAGGCAACGCCGAATGGCGACCACCTGGTGCGATCCTTTCCTGAAAAATCCGGCCGCGCCGTCGCGCACCTGGAACTCGCTCTTGCTGCGATAGCGGAACGGGGGTGAACCCAGGAACTCCGGGGGGCTTTGCCGCTCCAGGGCGGCGATCTTTTTCAGGTTGGCCAGGAATATTTCCGTCTTGCTGCGCAGCTGCTCGCCGTAGCTCATGTGCTGCAGGTTGCAGCCGCCGCATTCGCGGTAATGCGGGCAGGGGGGCTCGACGCGCTGCGGCGACGCCTCGAGCACGCGCAGCAGCCGTCCCTGCCAGGCGGAGCGCAGCCGTCCGGCGACCTCGAATTCCACCGTTTCCCCGGCGATGACCCCCGGCAGGAATACGGTCTTGTCCCCGTCGCGGACAATGCCGGAGCCGCCCTTGGCGATGGCGAGGACCTGGCCGATCATGGTCGTTCCTGGTCTGGGTATAAAAAACGGGGCGCGCCGGGGGGCGCCCCTGGCTGCGTTGCTCTTTTTACTCGACGGCGATGGCGATCTTCTCGCTCATGAACTTCTTGGCGTCGAGCAGGGTGATGGTCGCGTTCTGCCTGGTCTCGTCGAACTCGATCTTGTAGTCGGTGTCCGGCTTGAAGTAGCTGGGATAGATGGTGATGTCCTTGATCTTGTTGAGCTGGAAGGCGGCGGCGGCCACCGCGATCTTGGGGTCGCCGCGCAGGTCGAGCGACTTGTCGAACAGGGTGGTGTCGACCTTCTGCAGCTTGGTCGAGCGCAGGAAGCCGCCCTTGATGATCCCTTTCTCGTTCAGGTTCTTCCTGAGGTCGAGGGCGAAATAGACCGAGTTGAGGGCGGTCTGCATCTCCTGGTTCTGGTCGTTCAGCTCGCTCATCTTGCCCAGCATGCTCTGCTTTTCCTGGTTGAGCAGGTCGAGCTGGGAGATCAGCTCGGTGCGCCGCGTCTCCATCTCGTTGATGTCGCTCTGCAGCTTGTCCTTTTCGGCGATGGCCTGGTCCTTGGCGTCGACCAGTTCCTTTTTCACTTTTCTCTGGATCTGGTTGGGGGAGATGGGCGCCGTCCCCTGGGTGATGAAGGTGCCGTATTCGTCCTCGGCGTAGAAGTTCCAGATCTTGAAGCCCGGGACGATCGGCTCGAACAGGGCGGTGCGCTCCACCAGCTCCATCGCCCGCGCCTTGTCCACCCCCTTCTCGTTGAGCAGGAAATTCATGGCCACCTGGTAATGGTTCTCGCCCTTCTCCACCACGTGCGGCTTGGGCAGCAGTGTCTCCAGCTCCTGGACGCGGGCGTTCAGGTTCTGGATGTCGCTGTTCTTGTCCAGGATGTCCTGGAGCAGCGACTTGATGGAGACGTCCTTCTCGTTCTTGATCTTGTCTTCCAGGACCTTTTTCTGCTCGGGCGACAGGTTCATGATGTTGACTTCGGGGAGTTCTTCGCCGGTTTTCTTCTTGTATTCGCTCAGGACGTTGAAGACTTCGTTCTGCTTTTCCTGGATGTTCGATTCCAGCTGCTGGATCTGCTGGACCGTCTCTTCCATCTGTTTCATCTTGGGCGACATTTTCGGGCCGGCGGGGCCCTTGAGGACGAAATACGCCAGCACCAGGATCACCAGCGCCAGGGCGCCGATGACGTAGAAGATCTTTTTCGATTTCTTTTCCGTCACGCTGTCCGCGAACGGGACCTTGGGTTGCTCTTGGGCCATGGTTACCTCCTATGGATACCCCTCGATTGCGATGCTCTGGCATTTATTTTAGCACAAGAACCGCGGCGAAACAATCCGGGCGGCACTTGCCAAACGCCCGCCGGCGTCATATAATCCGGGTCTACAGGAGATGACCATGACCCGCGAGCAGGCATTGGAACTTGTCGGACAGCACCTGAAGAACCGCAACCTGGTCAAGCACTGCCTGGCCGTCGAGGCCTGCATGAGGGCCTGCGCCGCCCATTTCGCCCAGGACCCGGAAGCGTGGGGGCTGGCCGGGCTGCTGCACGACCTGGACTACGAATACACGGTCGAGACGCCCGCCGCCCACACGGAAAAGACGGCCGAGATGCTGGCGGGGTACGGGCTGGACGGCGATATCATCCATGCCATCAAGGCGCACAATATGCGCGTCGAGCCGGTTTCGCCCATGGACCATGCGCTGCTGACCATCGACCCGGCCAGCGGCTTCATCATCGCCTGCGCCCTGATGCACCCCGAGCGCAAGCTGCGGAGCCTGGACCTGCCGTTCCTCAAAAAGCGCTTCAAGGAGAAATCCTTCGCCAAGGGGGCGTCGCGCGAGCAGATGGCGGGCTGCGCCAAGCTGGGCATGGACCTGGACGCGTTCCTTTCGCTGTGCCTGGCCGCCATGCAGGGGATCGCCTGCGAACTCGGGCTGTGATGGACCGCCTGCTGACGCACGAGCTGACCAAGGTCTACAACCGGGTCCCGGTCGTCGACCACATCAACCTGGAATTCGCCGCTGGCGAGGTCACCGCCCTGCTGGGGCGCAACGGGGCCGGCAAGACCACGACCTTCCTGATGATGGCCGGCATCGTCAAGCCCGACCAGCGGCAGCGTCGAGCTCAACGGCGAGAACGTCAACGGCATCCCCTCCTACGCGCGCTCGCAGAAGGGGCTGATCTATCTTCCCCAGCAGCATTCGGTTTTCATGAAGGCCACGGTTTTTGACAACCTCTACATGGTGCTCGAGCTCTATGTCCCGCCCGCCGACGCCGAAAAGAAGGCGCTGGCGCTGCTGGGCGAATTCGGCCTGCAGGCCGTCAGGGACTCCAAGGCCTACCAGCTGTCGGGAGGCGAGAAGCGGCGCCTGGAGATCGCCCGCTCCATGATCCTGGAACCGCGTTTCCTCTTCCTGGACGAGCCCTTCACCGGCATCGACCCCATCACCATCCTCGACATCCAGAAGATCATTTTGAAGCTCAAGGCCCTGGGCATCGGCATCATCATCACCGACCACAACGTCAAGGATACTTTTTTCATCACCGACCTGGCCTACATCATCCACAAGGGGCATATCCTGAGCCACGGCACGCCGGCGGAGGTCGTCCGCGAAGAACGGACGCGCCAGGTCTTCCTGGGCAAAGATTTCGAGTGGAACGGCTGAACCGCCCCGCCTACCTCGGGCTGGACGCGGCCGCCTGGCGGCAAAAACGGGATTTTTTCACCTCCGCTTACAGCCCCTGCCGCCTCTGTCCGCGCCGCTGCGGCGCCGATCGCGCCGCGGGCAAGCCCGGCGTCTGCCAGGCCGTCCGCGAGGCCAAGGTCGCCTCGTTCAACCTCCATCACGGCGAGGAGCCGCCCATCTCGGGAAGCCGCGGCTCGGGCACGGTCTTCTTCTCCGGCTGCACGCTGAAGTGCCTCTTCTGCCAGAATTACCCGATCTCTCAGCTTTTCCACGGCGAATTCTACAGCGTCGAGCAGCTGGCCGGCATTTTTTTGTCGTTGCAGAAGCGCGGCGCCCACAATATCAACCTGGTGTCGCCGACGCCCTACCTGGGCCACGTCGTCAGCGCCCTGGAGATCGCCGCCGCCGGGGGGCTGAACATCCCCCTGGTTTACAATACCAGCGGCTACGAGCGCGCCGCGGTGGTCGCCGGACTGGCGGGCATCGTCGATATCTACCTGCCCGACCTGAAATACGGCCCCGCGGAGGAATCGCGGCGGCTCGGGTTGAAGCTCTCCGGGGTGGAGGACTATTACGAAAACGCGGCTCCCGCCATCGGCGAAATGTTCCGCCAGACCGGGCCGCTGCTCCTGGACGGGGACGGCGTGGCGGTGCGCGGCACGCTGATCCGCCACCTGATCATCCCCGGGCACGCCGGCAACTCCCTCGACGCGCTGCGGGCGATCGCCGCCGGCCCCTTTCGCTCCGCCTGGCTCAGCCTGATGAGCCAGTATTTCCCGGCCCACCGCGCCCCGGGCGTCCCGCCCTTCGACCGCCGCCTGCTGCCCGACGAGTACCGCCTGGTCCGGGACGAGGCCCTGGAGCTGGGCCTGGAGAAAGGCTGGTTCCAGGAGATGGACTGAAAAAAGCAAAAGGAAAGAGATTTTTTGCTCATTTGTATTCCGGCCTTGTTATCGGATATAATCGACTTTTCGATCGTCGCGCAAAAAGGCGCAAAAAATGATCCTCGCCGCCAAATTCCTGCTGCTGGTCGTCCTGCTGATCCTGCTGCTGCGCTGGAAGGTCGACCTCTCCCTGGCCGTTTTCGTCATCACCCTGCTCACCGTCGCCCTTTTCGGGGTCAACCTGCTGACGCCGGGCGCGGCGCCTGGGCGGGCGTGAGCGACCGCGAGACGCTGGAGCTCTTCCTGATCATCGTGCTGGTGCAGTACATCGGCGCCGTGCAGAAGAGCCGGCGCATGTACGACCGCCTGATCGATTCGCTGAACACCATGATCCGCGACAAGCGCCTGGTGGCCATGGTCTCGCCGGCCATCATCGGCTTCCTGCCCATGCCGGGCGGGGCGCTGCTCTCGGCGCCGCTGGTCCAGGTCTCCACCGACCGCATGAAGCTGAAGCCGGCCTTCAACGCCTTCCTGAATTTCTGGTTCCGCCACGACTGGGAGCTGATCTGGCCGCTCTACGCCGGGCTCCTCCTTTTCCAGAACATGTCGCGCATCCCCATGCGCCGCATCATCCTGTTCCAGCTGCCGTTCTCGATCCTGCATATCGTCATGGGCCTGGTCGTCTCCTTCCTCTATTTCCGCCGCCACGGCGTCCGCAGGGAGCATCCCGGCCCCAGCAACGGCCTGCATGCCACGCTGCGGGACTTCTTCGCCGGCACCTGGCCGATCCTGGCCGTGATCCTGTTGTTCTTCGTCAAGGCGCCGCCGCTGCTGCCCCTGCCGCTGCATTGGGCGCTGCTGCTGGTCGCCGCCGTATCTGAGCATTTGGAAAAAGGTCGGCGTGAAGGAGATCGGCGCCATCGTTTTCGGGAAAACCACGGTGCGCAGCCTGCTGGTCATCGCCGCCGTCATCGTCTTCCAGCGCGTCCTGCAGGTCTCGTCGGCCTTCGACGCCCTCAAGACCAGGGACATCTCCCTGGGGCTGGTCGTTTTTTTCATCTTCCTGGTCTCGTTCACGGTGGCTTTTCTCACCGGCGTGAACACGGCGTACATTGCCATCGCTTTTCCCGTGCTCCTGCCCCTGATCCAGCACCTGCCGAATTATTTCTATCTCTCCCTCTACATTTACGTCATCGGCTACGCCGGCATCCTGGTCTCGCCGCTCCACCTTTGCCTGGTGCTGACCAACGAGTATTTCGAGGCGCCGCTGCTGGAAGTCTATCGCTACATGGCCATCCCGATCCTCATCATGATGGTCCTGGTGAAAACTTTGAAAGCATATGAAAAATATCCAGGAAAATCGAGTAATTCTCCCCAGTCATCAGTAGTGACAGGTCGCGACCTGCCACTACCGGTGATGAAATAAAATGTAAATAATCCATCAACGCAAATACATGCGCCTGCATCGTTGGAATTACACTCTCCCGGTTGGTATTTTGTGACGATCTGCGTAAACGGTGTTCCTAGCAGATATTGTAAATGAGGAAATTATTCCGAATGAGCGGAAAAATCGTGAGTCACGATGGATTTGGCTTAGAAATCAATATCCTTATGTGGAATTGGACGCTTTTGTCGTCATGCCGAATCATGTGCATGGTTTGATAAAAATCAAGAAAGAATCCTCAGTGACAAATCATGATATTCCGAGTCAAGGTTCTGTAGTGACAGGTCGCGACCTGTCACTACGATGATTTCGGAGAAAATCAAATCTTTGTCCGATATCGGGGCTTTTAAAACAATATCCTGAAGTTTTTTGCTGGCTTTCCCAATTCAGCGGTCTTTTTATGAGAATTTGTTCGGAAGCTACAAGCAAAGTTCGGGAATATATCAGCAATAATACAGCGAACTGGATAAAGATGAGGAAAATTATGGAATAAAATGAATAGAATCCGTAGTAGACAATTCGGTGAATGAATCCGTAGTGACAATTCGGTGAAGAATCCGTAGTGACAATTCGGTGAAGAATCCGTAGTGACAATTCGGTGAAGAATCCGTAGTGGCAGGTCGCGGCCTGTCACTACCGATGATATGATTTATGATTATCCCGTTTTCTTTCAGGACCTTGAAGAATCTCTGACCCCCAGGCCGTCGACCAGCGCCTTGCCCGCGGCGCCCATTTTTTCACGGGTCTCCTGGTCCAGCGGCGCGATGGCGTCGCGGACCGGCGGGCACGGAAAAATCGGCCAGGGAGGGAATTTTCAAGCCCGTCCCCCGGCCGGCACAGATGTCGGCCAGCGATTCCTGAGCCTTGAGCAAGGACATGAACAGGGCGGGCGTTCCCGCCGCCGCCGCTTCCAGGGCTTCCTCGCCGGGCGGGATCAGGGCCAGGTCGGCCTCGAAGTAAGGGCGGGCGAGGCTCTCGCTCCTGCCGCAAAAGTGACTGCCCGGGTAGATCTTCATCAGGTTGCGCTTGTCGGCCTTTTTCAGGTTCAAACCCGGGGCGATCTTCATCTTGTATCCCAGGCGGTGCAGGGTTTCGACGATGGCGCGCAGGTCGCGGTAGGGAAGGAGGTCGCCCAGGTTGACGAAAATATTCCTGATCTTCTTGCGGTATTTCCTCTTCGCCTTGTTAAAATGGCGGAACTTGTGATGCAACAAGGCGTTTTGCGGATCGGCGAAGGGTGACAGCGCCAGGTCGACCGCCTGGTTCGCTTGCGCGCCGCCGGGGGGGAGGAACTGTACGGTCTTGAGCCCGGCTTTTTTCGCCTTGTCCAGCAGGGCGGCGTCCTGGCCCGTAAAAACGGGCAGGTCGAATATGATGGTTTTGACGTCGTGGAGGTCCAGCGTGGCCGGATCCTTGAGCAGGGTGTGGGGCACCTTTATTTCGGCCAGGAATTTCGCCGTTTTCTTGTCTTCGCGGCTGCAGATCATCACCGGTTCGCTTTTTACGAGCAGCGAGGCGAGCCAGGCGCAGCGGCGCAGGTGAAACAGCCCGGATTGCGGCGAAAGGTCGGCCCGGAAGACGATCATTTAGCCCAGGACTTCCCTGATCTTCTCCATGGCGGAATCGATGTCGGCCTTGCCGATGACCAGCGGCGGCGCGAAACGGATGATCCAGTCGTGGGTCTCCTTGCAGAGCAGCCCCTTGGCCTTGAGCGCCGTCGTGTACTGGCGGGCCTTGCCGGCCGACTCGTGCAGGACCACGCCGATCAGCAGGCCCTTGCCGCGCACCAGCTTGATCTTGGCCGATTTTTTCTGGAGGTCCCGCAGCTGGGCCATGAAATAATCGCCCATCTCGGCGGCGCGCTCGGCCAGCTTTTCGTTGATCAGCACGTCGATCGCCGCCATGCGCCACGGCGCAGCCCAGGGGGTTGCCGCCGAAGGTGGAGCCGTGGGTGCCGGGCTTGAAGACCCCGAGCACGTCCTGGTTGGCGGCGACGGCGGAAACCGGGAATACCCCGCCGCCCAGGGCCTTGCCCATGATGATGATGTCGGGGTCGACCTCCTCGTGCTGGTAGGCGAACAGCTTGCCGGTGCGGCAGAAGCCGGTCTGGATCTCGTCCATGGCCAGCAGGATGTTGTTTTTCTTGGCGATGTCGCCCAGGCCCTCCAGGAAGCCCGTCGTCCGGGACGACCACGCCCGCCTCTCCCTGGATCGGCTCGACCATGATGCCCACCGTGTTCTTGGTGACCGCCTTTTCCACGGCCTTCAGGTCGTTGTAGGGGACGATGGTGAAGCCCGGCGTGAAGGGGCCGTAATGGTCGTGGCCCTCGGGGTCGGTGGAGAAGGAGACGATGGTGGTGGTGCGGCCGTGGAAGTTTTCGGCGAAGACGATGATCTCGGCCTTGTCGGCGGCCACTTTCTTGACCAGGTAGCCCCATTTGCGCATGGTCTTGATGGCGGTCTCCACCGCCTCCGCGCCGGTGTTCATGGGCAGGATCATCTCCTTGCCGGTCAGTTCGGCCAGTTTTTTGGCGAACAGGGGCCAGCGGTCGTTGAAGAACGCCCGCGAGGTGAGGGTCAGGATGTCGGCCTGGTCCTTCAGCGCCTTGATGATCGCCGGGTGGCGGTGGCCCTGGTTGACGGCGGAGTAGGCGACAGCATGTCGATATAGCGCTTGCCTTCCGGGTCTTCCACCCAGATGCCCTCGGCCTTGCAAATGACCACTTCCAGCGGGTGGTAGTTGTGGGCGCCGTACTTGTGCTCGATATCCATGTACTGCTGAGAACTGTATTTTTCCATGAAATCACCTCATTTTAGTTTAAGATTCATTGTAACATTTTAAACTTTTTCGTCAATAGGCGGAGCCAGTGGGCAAGCAGCCCTTCGTTCACTCGGGGATTCGGCCTTACCTTCCGAGGGGTTCGGACATCGCGTACCCTCGCGAGCTATCCCCGACGCGCTTGGGCGCGGAAGGGACAAAGTACAGCGGGGGGCCCCTTAGTATGGACCGCTTGCCCCTCCCGCGTACAATCCCGCCTTATTGACCGCGGTTTTGTCTTAACGCGGGAGTCCCAAGGCCCCAGCAGGTCCCAAGTCCTCACCCCACGTTCACTCAGGGCAGCTTAGCCCGCTGGCAGGCGCAGCGGCTTTCGCTGGAACGGCTTGTGGGCGTCGAGGAGACGACCATCGCTTCCCGGAGGCCTCGGCGCTCCGGGAAAAAGTGGAAGCGAATGGCGCGTAAGCCTGCCAAATGCAAATGGCAGTTTGAATTTGAGTTATGATTGCCTTTTTTTAACGATTTGTGTATAGTACTTCCAGGCACGGGGAAATGACCCCGGGGAGGCAGCATGAAAGTTGAGAAGATCCTGGAGAACAAGGGCAGGGAAGTATATTCGATCCATATCGACGCCATCGTCAACGACGCCCTGCAGGTGATGAGCGAGAAAAATATCGGCGCCCTGATCGTCCTGGACGGGCAGAAAAATGTTCAGGGCATCGTTTCGGAAAGGGACGTCATGCGCAGCTGCCACCGCAGCCAGGCCAACGTCAGGGGGCTGGCGGTCAAGGACGTGATGACCTCCCGGGAAAAACTGATCGTGGCCAGGGGCGAGGACGACGTCAACGACCTGATGGGCGCCATGACCCAGAACCACATCCGCCACATTCCCGTCGTCGACGACAAGGACAAGGTCGTGGGCATGGTCTCCATCGGCGACATCATCAAGGCCATGTTGAAGGACAAGGATTACCAGATCCGCCACTTGAAAGATTATATCGAAAGCAAGTATCCATTATAGAGTTTGGCTTACGTTGACGGTAATAAAAGCACCAATATCCAAGCACCAAATTCCAAATAAGCTCCAATCACCAATGTCCAAATGACCAAAACGAAGAGAAGAATATCGAAAAGGCTTTCGTTTGGGTCATTGGGATTTGGAAATTGGAATTTATTTGAGATTTGGTGCTTGTGATTTGGAGTTTTTCTTTTCTTTCCGTAAACCGTCTACCGTCCACCGTCCACCGATTTCTGTTCTGCAAGCACTTGTTCTGAGAACCACTTCCAGATCGCGAGATGGAAGGCGTAGGCGGGGGGATTGGCTTTCAGAAAGGCGAGGGGGTTGAAGGCCAGCGGTGCCCCTGTCTTTTCGCGCTGGTAAAAATCCTTGCGGTAGAGGGTGTGGCGCTCGGGATGGAACTGGATGCCCAGGACATTGCTGAACCGGGCATGCTCGGCCGCTTCCACGACTTTGCCGTCCAGCGAAGTGGCGGTGGCGCTCAAGCCCTCGCCCAGTTTGCCGATCGCCTGGTGATGGGCGGTGGCCACGCTGGGGAGGTCATGGACGGAGAAACCCAGCTTGCGGACGAAAACGCTCTCTTTTTTCAGCCGGATGCGATGGAACGGGTAAGCCAATTCATCGTCGTTCGGGTAAAGCTTTTCCAGGTAGACCCCGGAGTGGACCTGGTCGGCGCCCGCCGCCAGGACCTCTTCCACCGTTCTCCGGCCGTAGACCTCGGTCGGGATATCCTGGACCAGGGTGCCGCCGCAGGCCACGTTCAAACTCTGCAGGCCGAGGCAGATGGCCAGGACGGGGAAGTCGCGGCGCTGGTCCAAAAAAGGCGTGAAGGCCGGGTTGCGTTCGCCGCCCAGCAGGTGGAACAAGAAGGATATTTCGTAGCGCGAGCGCGCCGGGGTCGTGGGTTCGCTGAGCAGGTCGGTCCCGCGGGAATAGATCGCCGGCGGGATATCCATGCCGCCGGTGAACAGGATGCCGCTCGCCGAGGCGAAGATCTCCCGGAATTGCGGGGTCCAGAGGTTCTCCCCGAACAGGTCCTTGGTTTCCACCCGGCCCGTGATCTTGCGGAAATGCACCCAGGAGATGCGGTTCTGCCGCACGTAATCGAAAGCGTCCTGGTAGGCCCTGGCTTCCTCGCCGTTGAGGAGCTCGTCCTCGTGATAGATTCCCAGCAGGGCCAGCCCCGGCAGCGGGATGATGTCCTTCTCGTACATCTCCACGATGTTCATGACCTGGAAACGGGTGGGATGGGTCATGACGATGAGCGGGACTCCCGCCGGAAGACCGGCGGCCGCGGGCGAGGGATCTTCCGTCGCCGCCGCCAGTGACAGGTTCAGGACCAGGAGCAGGATCAGGGACGCGGATGAATCTGTTTCATGGACGCTTCCTCCCGGGGTTTAAAAAAGGGGGGGAGGCGGGACGCCTCCCCCCCGTGCTTATTCGCTGAATTTTTTTAAAAGCAGGGAAGCGTTGGTGCCCCCGAAGCCGAAGGAATTGGATAAGGCGTAAGGGATCTCGCGGGCGACCCCCTGGTTGGGAGTATAGTTGAGGTCGCAGTCGGGGTCGGGGGTCTCATAGTTGATGGTCGGGGGGATGAAGGAATGGGTGAGGGCCATGATGGTGAAGGCGGCTTCGGCGCTGCCCGTGGCGCCCAGCATGTGGCCGGTCATGGACTTGGTCGAGCTGACGGCCAGCTTGTAGGCGTGCTCCCCGAACAGGCGCTTGATGGCCAGGGTCTCCAGCTTGTCGTTGAGCTCGGTCGACGTGCCGTGGGCGTTGATGTAAACGATGTCCGCCGGCTTGAGCCCGGCGTCGCGCCACCGCGTTTCTCATGGCCCGGTAGGCGCCGTCGGCCTCGGGATCGGGGGCGGTCATGTGGTAGGCGTCGCCGGTGAAGCCGTAGCCGACGACCTCGGCGTAGATGCGGGCGCCCCGCCGCCGGGCATGCTCCAGGGACTCCAGGACAAGTATCGCCGAGCCCTCGCCGATGACGAAGCCGTCCCGGTCCTTGTCGAAGGGCCGCGAGGCCTTCTGCGGCTGGTCGTTGCGCGTGGAAAGGGCGCGCATGGCGGTGAAGCCGGCCACGCCCAGCGGGGTGATGGGATACTCGGCGCCGCCGGCGAGCATGATGTCGGCCTCGCCGCGCTGGATGATGCGCATGGAATCGCCGATGGCGTGGGTGCCGGTGGCGCAGGCGGTGCAGTTGGCCAGGTTGGGCCCCTTGAAGCCGAACTTGATGGAGACCTGGCCGGCGGCCAGGTTGGCGATGCAGGCGGGCAGGAAAAAGGGCGAAATGCGGTCGGGCCCCTTCTGCATCAGGATTTCCTTGTTGGTCTCGATGGTCTGGATGCCGCCGATCCCCGAGCCGATGTAGGTCCCGGCCCTCTCCTTGTCGATGGCGGCCAGGTCGAGGCCGGAGTCCTTGACCGCTTCGTCCGCGGCGATCAGGGCGAACTGGATGAAGGGATCGAATTTCCGCACTTCCTTGCGGTCAAAGTATTGGGCCGAGTCGTAATTCTTGATCTCGCCGGCGATGCGGCTGGCGTGGTGCTGGGCGTCGAAACGGGTGATGGGGCCGATGCCGCTGCGCCCGTTGCGTATGTTTTCCCAGTTCTCGTCCTGGTTCTTGCCGGTGGGCGTGATCAGCCCCATGCCGGTGACGACCACGCGGCGCAAGGCTATGGTCTTGCTTATGAAGGGATCCATGTTAGCGGAATGGAATTACTGGGCTTTTTTCAGGACGTATTCGACCGCCGATCCCACGGTCGTCAGCTTTTCCGCTTCCTCTTCGGGGATCTTGAGCTCGAATTCGTCCTCCAGGGCCATGATCAGCTCCACCTGGTCCAGGGAGTCGGCGCCCAGGTCCTCGACGAACTTGGCTTCCTCGGTCACCTGGTCTTCGCCGACATTCAGCTTCTCCGCCACCACGGCTTTTACTTTGGTCAGGATTTCTTCTTTCTTCATGTTTTCCTCCTTGGATTTTTAGATCAAGAGTCCGCCGGAAACATTCAGTACGGTCCCGGTTATATATTGAGCGGCAGGCGATACCAGAAAATGGACGGCTTCCGCCACCTCGTCCGGCGAGCCCGCTCTTTTGAGCGCGATCTGCGTGATATACGCTTCCTTGACGGCATCGGGGAGCTTCTCGGTCATCTCGGTCAGGATGAAGCCGGGGGCGACGGCGTTGACCGTGATGTTGCGGCCGCCCAGTTCCCGGGCCATGGACTTGGTCAGGGCGATGACCCCGGCCTTGGAGGCGGCGTAATTGGCCTGGCCGGCGGTGCCCAGGATGCCGCTGACCGAGGCCAGGTTGACGATGCGGCCGAAGCGCTTCTTCATCATCTCCTTGGCGGCGAACTGCGAGCAGAGGAAGGTGCCCTTGAGGTTGATGTCCAGGACCATGTCCCAATCGCTCTCGGCCATGCGGATCGAGAGGTTGTCGCGGGTGATGCCGGCGTTGTTGACCAGGATCTCGACCGAGCCGAAGGCGGCGACGGCCTTCTTGACCAGCTCCTCGGCGTCGCGGCTGCTGGAGACGTCGGTCTTGACCGCCAGGGCGCGCACTCCGGTCTTTTCGATCTCGCGGGCGGTTTTTTCGGCTTCCTCGCCCATGATGTCGGAGACGATGATGTTCATGCCTTCCTTGGCCAGGCGCTGGGCGATGGCCTTGCCGATGCCGCGCGCGGCGCCGGTGACGATGGCGTTCAGGGCCCCGTCGGGGCGGGGCTGACGCGGGTCAGACATATTTCAGCTCCTTCAGCGATCCCTGCATCCTGCCGATCTCCTGGGATATCTTTTCCAGGACTTTTTCGGAGACGAATTTATAGCTGAGGTAGATGGCGTTCTTGATGGCCTTGGCGTTGGAGCTGCCGTGGCCGATGATGACGATGCCGTTGACGCCCAGCAGCAGGGCGCCGCCGTATTCCGAGTAATCGAGCTTCTTCTTGATGCGCTTCAACGAGTGTTTCAGGAAGAAAAAGCCGATCTTGGAAAAAACATTGGACATGATCTCCCTTTTCAGCATGGAGAGCATGACCTCCACCACCCCTTCCGAGACCTTCAGGGTGACGTTGCCGGTGAAGCCGTCGGTCACGATCAGGTCGGCCTCGCCGATGTAGACGTCGCGACCCTCCACGTTGCCGATGAAGTTGATGTCCAGCTGCTTGAGCAGGTTGTGGGCGGTCTTGGTCAATTCGTTGCCCTTGACCTCTTCTTCGCCGATGTTCATCAGGGCGATGCGGGGGTTCTTGATGTTGAAGATGTTTTCCAGATAGATCTTGCCCATCAGGGCGAACTCGACCAGGTTGTGGGGCTTGGAATCGGTGTTGGCGCCGACGTCGAGCAGGAGGGAGCTGCCCTTGAGCGTGGGCAGCATGATGGCCAGGGCCGGCCGGTCGACGTTCTCCATGGAACCCAGAACGGTCTTGGCCAGGGCCATGACGGCCCCGGTGTTGCCGGCCGAGACCATGGCCATGGCCTTTTCGTTCTTGACCAGGTCGATGGCCTTCTTGATCGACGTCTCTTCGCGCTTGCGCCAGTAGGAGAGGAAATGCTCCTTCATGGAGATCTCTTCCAGGGCGTCGACGATCTCCAGGCGGTCGTGGCGGAAATTCTTGTATTTCTTCAGTTCCTTGTGGATCTCTTTTTCCTTGCCGACCAGGATGATCTTGTAATTATCGTCGTGGCTGTTCTCGCGGATGTAATCGACCACCCCTTCGATGACTACGCCGGGGGCGTGGTCGCCGCCCATGGCGTCCACGGCGATCTTGACGACTTCCATACGGGTCAGGCTTCGCTGCCCTTGATGATCTGCTTGCCCTGGTAAAAGCCGCAGTTGCCGCAGATGCGGTGGGGGAGCTTGGGCTCGTTGCACTTGGGGCAGATGGAGAGGCCCTCCACCTTCAAGGCGTCGTGGGCTCTCCGTTTATTTTTCCGGGCGTGGGAATGTCTACGTTTTGGCTGGGGCATTTTTCACCTCTTCACTTTTTCAAACAAGAATTTTATTTCGTTCTTCGCCTGGTCGCAGGCGCAGGCGCCCCGGTTCAGGCTGGCGCCGCAGCTGGGGCAGATGCCCTTGCAATCGGCTTTGCAAACCGGCTTGAACGGGATGAACAGGTTGACCTGCTCGATCAGTATCTTTTCCAGGTCGATCTGGTCGTTTTCGTAGAAGATGTATTCCAGCTCTTCATCCTCGAGGGCGGTGCTGCGCTGGTCGACCAGCTCCTTGGGGAACAGGATGATGTCGAAGCGGGAGTTGATCTTCAGTTCGAACTGCTCCAGGCAGCGGACGCAGACCAGGGAAATGGCGGTGCGGATCTTGCCCTGGGCCTGGATGCGCTGGTTCTGCCTCTTGAAAAAGATCTGGTAATCGATGCTTTCGAGAAAAAAGCTTTCGTCCTCGAGCAGCTGGGAGTTGTCGATATCGACGGTATCGTTCAGCGCATAGCCCGAATCGGAAATCTTGTTGACGTTTATTATCATTTTTAGCCTTATCCCGGTTTTTCCCTGGCAAGCTCAATTTTATAGCATAGTTTCCCCGGCTTGTCAATAAAGCCGGCGGGGGGAAAATGGCCAGGCCGGGGTGCCGCGGCCGCCCCCGTAGGTGAAGAGCGCCGCCCGCTCGAGGTCGAGATAGCGCCGGCAGAAGCCGTTGATGTCCCGGACGCCCGTGGCGTCGACCTCGGCGATGATGGCAGCGACGTCCTGCTCCCGGCCGAGATACAGCTCCTGGCTGGCGTTGAAGCGCATCTTGGCCGCGTTGTCCTCGAGGCCGAGGAGGATGGCCGACTTGATGTGGTCCTTGGCCCGCTCCAGCTCGTCGGCGCTGACCCCGTGTTCCTTAAGCGCCTGGATCTCCTGGGCCAGCGCCTGGAGATAGGCCTTCGCCTTGCCGGGTTCGATGACGGCGTAGATGATCTGGACGCCGCATTCCAGGAACGAATCCACCGACGAGCTGATGTTGTAGGCCAGGCCCTTTTCCTCGCGGATGCTTTGAAAGAGCCGTGAGCTCATCCCCGACCCCAGGATGTCGTTCATGATCATGAACGGATGGAGCAGGGGGGATCTCAAGGAGATGCTGTTCACGGCGGCCAGGACATAGACCTGGTTCAGGGAGAGGTTTTTCTTGCCGGAACGGCCGGGCCGGAAGCGGGCCCGGGGGAAGCGCAGCGGCTGGGGCGGGCGCCGGGGGCAGGGGGCGAAAAAATCCTCGGCCAGGGCGACCAGGTCACGGTGGCGGATGCGGCCGGCGGCGGAAAGGAGGAAATTCTCCGGGGCGTATTTCTCCTGGTAAAAAGCGAAAACCCGGCCGCGATCCAGCCGGGAAACCTGTTTTTCCTTGCCTCCGATGGGGTATCCCAGGGCGTTTCCGGCGTATATCCGTTCGAAAAAGGTCTCGAACGCGTTGTTTTCCGGGTTGTCGTCGGCTTCCCTGATCTCCTGGATGATGACGTTCTTTTCCTTGGCGAACTCATCCTCGGGAAACGTGGAATGGAATACGATGTCGGAGATCAGGGCAAAGGACTCCTCCAGCTTTTCCGCGATGGATTTGATATAAACCTGGGTGACCTCCTTGCTGGTGAAGGCGTTCAAATGCCCACCCAGCCGGTCGGAAACGTCGGCGATCCCCTTCAGGTCGAAGCGGCGGCTGCCCTTGAACAGCATATGCTCGATGAGGTGGTGCACGCCGTTGCTGGCCGTGCTTTCGGCGCGCGAGCCGCTTTTCAGCGAATAGCTGAGCGCGAACGACGGGAATTCGGTGAGATTTTCCGAGATGACCGTGAGGCCGCAGGGCAAAACCGTTTTTTCGACCATGGGGGGGCTCCTTGAGGCAATGCAGCCCGATTATAGCATCGAGCGCCGGATTCGCCTATCGCCAACAGGAAATGATTTGGATCACGCGATTCGTGAATTGTGAATTAGTGATAGATTAAAATTTCAGTCGATTTCCTGATCCCCCGGCATCGCCCCCCCTTACGCAAGGGGGGATGAGGGGGATTCGGATTTCAAGGATGCCCTTATCCAGCTAGAAAAAGGGCGATCACTTATTAATTTACCCTATTTCGTCTATTTTCCTGACCATGGCCCGGGCTTTCCCGGACATGGGGCTGAGCATGCCGGCGATCTTGGCGAACTGGTCCCTGGCCGCCTGTTTCCGGCCCTGGCGCAGCAGGACGAAGCCCTTGTAATAGAGCGCTTCATCGAAGTAAGCCGGGTCCATGGCCCCGATCAGGGCATCGAGTATCGCGCCGGCCCGGCCCGGGTCGTTTTCCTCGAGATAGCAGATGGCGCGAAAGAACTCGACCTTGGGATAGGCGAGGGCGGCGAAGGGCGGCTGCTCGAGGATGCCCAGGGCGGCGGCGAACTTTCCGGCCTGGAACAGCCGCATGGCCCGGGAAAATCTGTACTCCAGCTGCGCTTCCCGCCCCGGGAAGTTCCGCACTTCGCTTTGATGGTATAGGGGAAGTTCGAAGCGCGCGATTTCCTCGAGCTGCCGGGCCTGGCGGTTCTGCCGCAGCAGCAGCACGGAGACCACGATGAGCAGGAAGAGCGAGGACATGACCAGCATGGGTTTCAGGACCTTGAATACGAAAAGGCGCGGTTTTTCCTTTGCGGAGATCCGCACTTCCTTGTCGCGCAGGGTCTCGTTGATCTGCAGGCCGAGAAAGCATTTCCGGCACTGAAAAAAGTGTTCTTCGAAACGTTCGCGCCGGGTTTCCTCGATCGTCCCCTGCAGGTACGCCTCGATCAGGTTTTGAAATTCATGGCATTTCATGTTTCCTCGTTATATTAATACAAGTTTTTGCGAATGATCTCATTCCTGATTTTTTTTAATGCCCTTTCCTTGCGCACGCTGACGTAGTGCTTGGAGCGTCCCGTCATGACGGCGATCTCGCCGATCTTCCTTTCCTGCAGATAGAACGCGCTCAGGATCACCCGGTCGACCTGGGGCAAGCCGTCGATCAGCCCGGTCAGGACTTCGCCCAGCTTCTGGTTCTCCAGCCGCCGGGCCTCGGTGAAATCGCAGGACAATTCGCTGAAATGGCCGGCATTCTTCTGGATCTCGTTGTTTTTCCTTTGTTTGTAAAAATAATTATAAAGCACGCGCTTGGCGATGCCGAACATGAAGGGTGCGATCCAGGAAGCGCCGGCCAGCTTGCCCTGGTCGAGGCCGTTGAAAAAAGCGCTGAACACTTCCTGCACCAGGTCCTCGTAGTTGCTCTCGCCTTTGATGCGGTTGCGGAAATAGACGAAGATGCGCGCATTGAACGTCCGGATCAGCTCGTTTTGCGCCTGCGGGTCGCGGGCGCGCAGTTTTTCGAAAAAACGGTCCTGGTCCATCTCTCAGGACCGGGGCCGCAACTCTCGTTCCAGGATATTATTGCTGAAATCGGATTCCTGGACCGCTTTTTCCCCGTTCACTTCCACCCGGATCCTTAGCGGCTGGACGGCCCTGAAGTTGGTCTTGAACATGATGAAGCTGTTCTGCAGGAAAACGGTCGGGTCGACGGCCTTGAACTTGTATTCGGCCCGCTTGACGCCGTTGATGGCCAGCGAAAGGAAGACCCGGTCCCTGGCGGCGGCGGGCAGGGCCAGATCCTGCCCGGAGGAATTCTCGATCTTCAGGGCGATGAAGCCGTCCTGCAGCACGAGGATGTCGCTGATCTTGAAATCGGGCAGTTCCGCGGCCGGCAGGACCTTCAGGGCCAACAGGAGGAAAAACGGCAATTTTTTCATGGTCGCCATCCCTTGTTAAATAAAAATAATAGTCCAATGTCTCACAATTGGCAATCCTTGAAAAAATCACCGCGATTGCTTATAATCCCGGCCAATGAAGAGAGTGGGGTGCGCCTGGCTTGTTCTTCTCCTCGTCCGGCCGCTGTGGGCCGCGGGAACGTCTCCCGCTGCCGGCGGCTTGTCCAGGTTGCAAAACGATTTTTCCGCCATCATCCGCAACCTGCTTTCCTGTTATGAGAAGAACCGCGAACGGCGGTTCCTGGAAATGGCCATCTATTTCGCCGAGGTCCGCACCCACCCGATCTTCGAACTGGCCTGGGGCAAGCGCCGGCAGCACGCCGCCGCCGAGCAGAGGCTGCTGCAAGAGAGCGCGCAACTGCGCCGGGTGTTGCTGGGCAGCGCCTGCCCGCCCCCGGAGAGCGAACGGGCCCTGTGCCGCGCGGCCCGGGAATATATCCTGGCGGCCGACCGGGACCGGGCCGCGGCCAGGCGGGCCACGTCGGACCCGCCCGCCTCCTGCGGCCTGGGCCGGATGCAAAAAAGCCTCGCCGCCGGCCAGGTGCTGTTGAAATATGTCCTGCTGGAAGACCGCATCCTGCTTTTTTTTATTTCCCGCGACGCCGCCGGCTATGAATTCCTCCCCGTCGGCACGAAGGAGGCCCTGGCCATGGTCGAGCGCCTCTCCGAGCCCCTTGAGGATTTCGCCGACGGCAGGGTCGACTACCTGCGCATCCATTTCGACATGGAGCTGGCCCACCGGCTCTTCAACGTTCTCCTTAAAAGAATGACCGAGCGTTTCGCCGCCGCCGACGAATTTTTCATCATCCCCGACCAGGAACTTTTCAAGCTGCCTTTTGAAGCCCTGGTGACGGGTTTCAACACGAACTTCCAGCAGGAAGACGTCCTGTTCTCCGAATACCGGGCGGCCGAGTACGTGATCCAGAAGTACAAGGTATCCTATTTTTTTTCCCAAGCCGATTTCCTGCGCCATTTTTCCGGCCCCAGGGATTATCCCTACACCCTGGCCGCGTTCGGCCATCCGCTCGTGCCCGTACCCGTCCCCGACCCCGCGCTCCCTGACCGGCGCGGCGACAGCATCATCGCCGACGTCCCTTCCACGCGCCTGGAGATCCTGAGCCTGGAAAAACTGTTCTCCGGCTCGCAGCGGCGCATCTTCCTGGGCGCCGATTTCAACCGCGACAATTTCTCCCGCTTCGCCCCCCAGGCCAAACTCATTCACCTGGCCACCCATTTTTTCAACGATGAGAGGGACCCGTCCCGTTCGGCCTTCCTGTTCTCCGCCTCCGGGGCGACCCGGTCGCTGTGCAACGCCAGTCAGGTCCTCGATCTGCGGATGCGGGCCGAGCTGATGATCCTCAGCGCCTGCGAAAGTTCGGAAAAAAACCTGATGGGCTTCAAGCTGCTGAGCGGCATGACGGCGGCCATCCGCCAGACCGGGGTGCGCGACCTGATCGCCAGCCTCTGGCCGGTGGATGAATTCAGCTCGCGGATCGTGCCGTTGTTCTACCGGGAATACCTGCGCGGCGGCGGCAGCGCCGCCGCCTTGCGCGACGCCAAACTGGCGCTTTTCGCCAAAACCATCGCCATCCAGGACGGGGTGCGCCTCTCCCTGGCCCATCCCTTCCTGTGGGCCAACTACGTCCTGTACCATTTTTACCGCTGAACCGGCCTCAGCCGCGGAAAAACTCCTCGAAGACCCGGATCATGTACAGGTGATCCGCCGTCCCCGCCATCTCCCGGATCGAGTGCATGGCCAGCATGGCGTTGCCCACGTCGACCGCCTGCAACCCGAGCCCGGCCGAGACCGTCGGGCCGATGGTCGAGCCGCCGGGGATGTCGGTGCGGTTGACGAATTTCTGGAAGGGAACGCCGGCCTTGCGGCAGAGCAGGACGAAGGCGGCGCCCGATTCCGCGGTGGTGGCGTATTTTTTCAAGGCATTGATCTTGATGACCGGGCCGCGGTTGAGGGCGCAATGATGCTCTTTTTCGAATTTGTCGATATAGTTCGGGTTAACCGCGTGGGCGCCGTCGGCGGAGATGAAGAACGAGCGCGCCAGGGCCCGGAAGAGGTCCTGGGAACCCTTGGCCGTGGCCAGGACCGCGCGGCTCAGGATATCGCGCAGGAACGACGACGCGGCGCCGTTCGCCGTGGTGGAGCCGATCTCCTCGCTGTCGTAAAAGATGATGACCCTGGTCGCTTCGCCCTTGTCGTCGTCCAGGAAGGCGGACAAGGCCGCATGGCACATGGCCAGGTTATCCAGGCGGGCCGAGGAGATGAACTCGTCGTTGAGCCCGGCCAGGGTCCCTTTTTGCAGGTCGAACAATCCCAGTTCCCAGTCCAGCACCCGCTCGGCCTTGACGCCCAGTTCGCCGGCCAACAGGTTATCCAGGCATTTCTTGTCGAGTTTTTCGCCGGCCAGGCCGAGGATGGGGGAGAGGTGCTCCTGCTTGTTGAGCAAGAGGCCGGTGTCGTTGACCTCGCGGTTGAGATGGATCGGCAGCATGGGGATGCGCAGCACCGGCTTGTCCATTTTGAGCAGGACGGTCTTGAGGTTGCCGCGGGCGTCGCGCACCACCGCCGAGCCGGCGAGCCCCAGGTCGCGGTCGAGCCAGGAAGCCAGGAGCGGCCCCCCGTAGATCTCCACCCCCAGCTGCATGTAGCCGCCCTTGCCGACCAGGGCGTGCGGTTTCAGGCGGAACCCGGGCGAATCGGTATGGGCGCCGATGATCTTGAAGCCGGTCTTGGCGGCGGGCTGGCGGCCCAACTGGACGGCCACGATCCCCGACATCTGGCGGTTGACGAAAAAACGGTCGCCGGGATGGAGGTCCCAGTTGTCTTTCTCGTCCAGCCCGCGGAAACCGGCTTTGAGCAGCCGGGCTTCGGTCTGGCGGGCGGCGTGGGCCGCGCTCGGGCTCTGGTCGATGAACTGCAGCAGTTCGCGCGCGCTTTTCCTGAAACGTTCTTCTATCATGGGACCTCGCTGTTGTGCGAAAATTATAGCCCGCGGTCCCGGGCAAAGTCAACCCGGGCTCCTTGACCGGGAATGCAAAAAACGTTACACTTGGCGCTGAAGGAGCAATGATGATCGCTTCGTTGGCAGAAACCCGCGATTTCCGCCGCCTGGCCGAGGTTCTGTTCGTCCGCGGCTGGGCGGAGGCCAGCGCCGGCAACGTCTCGCTTCGCCTTCCCGACGATCCCGTCCAGGCGGGCGGGCCCGCCCCGGACCCGCGCCGGGTACAAAAGACCGAAGTGGACATGACCGACCTGATCGGCGACCGCTTCCTGGTCACCGCCAGCGGCAGCCGCATGCGCGAGATCGCCGCCGAGCCGGAAAATGGCCTGTGCCTGATCCAGGTCCTCGATCGCCAGCGTTTCTGGCTGATCGACGGCCCGGCGCAGTTGAGCAGCGAATGGCCCACCCATGCCGGCTTGCATTCCCTTTTCAAGGAAAGCCGCAGCGGCGAGCGCGCCGTGGTCCACTGCCACCCGCTCAACCTGATCGCCTTGAGCCATGTTTTCAATAGCGAAAAGGAGATGAACGACCGCCTGTTCCGCATGCAACCCGAAACGCGCCTGTTCGTCCCGGAGATGCTCGGGCTGATCCCGTATGAAGTGACCGGCTCCAGGGACCTGGCCAAGGCCAGCAAGGAAAAGCTGAAGAAATACCGCCTGGCCCTCTGGGACAAGCACGGCGTCATCGCCAGCGGCAAAAGCCTGGACCAGGCCCTGGACCGCATCGAGGTCGTGGAGAAAGCGGCCGCCATCTACCTGCTGCTGAGGAGCGCGGGGCTGGAGCCCGAGGGGCTGAGCGACAAGCAGATCGCCGCCACCCTGCGCGCGTTTAAATGATGAGAACGCCTTTCGCCAGGCTGATGTTGATCCTGCTGGCCGCCCGGCTGCTTCCCGCCGCCGATCCCACTTACCGGCTGGAATACCAGATCCGCGGCGGCGCCGTCTCGCGGCTGCTGCTCTTCTTTCCCATCCGCGTCTTTTACGATGCCGCGGCGACCGTCGACCTGACCGCCCACGCCCAATCCGGAGGCGGCACCTGCTTTACCTTGGCCGGTTTTCCGCGTCCCGCATACATCATCCGGACGTTGGGCTTTTCCGGAAAGACCCTGGCGCTGCTGACCGTCGGCGGGGAAGAGGCCGCCGGCGGGGACGCCGCCGGGGAACTTCTCTCCCTGTGGCGCCAGCAGGAGCGCGACTTCGCCGCCAGGGTGAAAACCGTCAAAAAATTCCCCTACCGCCTGGCCGGCGCCGGCCCGCACACCTTTCTCGTTCCAGCGCGACGATTCGGGCTATTGCCGGAACATCGTCTCGGCGCTGGAGCCCCGTTACCGCTACTACCCGGCCATAACCGGAATTTATTTCAACGTTTTCCCCATGCTGGCGGAACTGCTGAAGCTTTTCAACCACCCCTTCCTGCCCGCGGCGGAGAGCCGGCGGCCGGGATCCTTCGCCGGCGAATGGACCGGCGACGCGCTGGACCTGTCGGGCGACATGAACCGGCTGGCGGGCTTGCTGGAAAAAGCCGTCAAATCCCTGGTCACGGTGCGGCAGGGATCCCCGTTCCACCTGCGCTTCCGTGTCGCGTCCAGCACCCCGGAGGCGATCGAAATATGCGGCGAATGCTTTCCCGACGTGTCGATCTGGAAAGGATTCGCGATCCGCGAAATGTTCCGCCGCGTGCGCCTGCGCCCGGCGGACCGGGCCTTGCTTGAGGACGAGATCTGGATCGGCATCCGCAACAACAAGGGCCAGGGCGGTTTCGGCCGCCTGCGGCTGAAATTGATCGAATGAAATGGAGGACCGCCAATGAATGACCGAGCTTTTTTGTTTCCCGGCCAGGGCTCGCAGGCCGTGGGCATGGGCATGGATCTTTTCGCCAAGAGTGAATTCGCCAAAAAAACGTTCCGCCGGGCCGACGAGATCCTCGGCTACCCTCTTTCGCGCATCTGCTTCACCGGCCCGGAAGAGGAGCTGAAGCTGACATATAATACCCAACCGGCGCTGCTCACGGTCTCGTACATCCTGTACACGCTGTGGCAAAAGGAGCCGCTCCTGGCCGCCGGGCACAGCCTGGGGGAGTATTCGGCCCTCCTTTGCGCCGGGGTCTTCAGCTACGAGGACGCGCTCCTGCTCGTGCACAAGCGGGGCAAATACATGCAGGAAGCGGTCCCGGTCGGCAAGGGGGCCATGGCCGCCCTGATCGGGGCCGACATCGGGAATATCCGCCTGGTCATCGAAGCCGTCAACCATGAGCTCGCGGGCTCGCCGGTCGAACCCGGAGGGGTGAAGCGGGTGGTCAACCTGGCCAATTGGAACAGCGCCGGCCAGGTGGTGATATCGGGCGAAAAGGGAGCAGTGGAGGAGGCGGCCAGGCGCCTGGGGGTCAAGACTGTCTTTCTGCCGGTTTCCGCCCCCTTCCATTCGGAATTGATGCTTCCGGCCGAGGAAAAGCTGGCCGTGGACCTCGAGCGCGTCGCCTTCGCCGATCCCAAGTTCCCGGTCATCAACAACTGGCAGGTGAGCCGGGTGACGAACGCCGCCCAGGCGCGCGAAGGGTTGAAGATGCAGGTCTCCCGCCCGGTACGCTGGCACGAGACCATGGAGGCTCTCCTGGCCGATCCCGCCGTCGCCAACTATGCCGAGATCGGGAGCGGCCGGGTGCTGGCCGGGCTGCTCAAGCGCGCCGCCCGGGACCGCCAGCGCCAGGTCACGATCATCAATATTGAAAATCTTGCCGATATCGAAAAGAACGCCTGATTTTCCCCGACAACCGCTCTGGGAAATGAAAATCGGGAAAAATACCGGAAAAAGAAGCATTTTTTTGCTTGATTAAATTACGTAGGAATATCGGTATTCTTTAAATAAAAAACTCCATAATCAAGGCCTGTTTTGGCTATCGGGGCTGTCTGCATTTCCATATCCCCGATAAATCTATAAAAAAAACGAATAATATCTTGACATTTAATTTTCAGTATGTTAAAAATTTTTCAGTATGAAAATTACATACAGTGGAGAGTGCCATGGCTTTTCTCAGTTTTAACAAATCCAAACCCATCGTCGGACTGGACATAGGTTCGTTTGCCTTGAAACTGGTGGAGCTGAAGGCGAAGAAAAAAGGATCGGAAACGCGTTACGAACTTGTCTCCATCGGTTATGAACCGGTTCCCTACCAGTCCATCGTGGAGGGCAGCGTCATGGATTCGACGGCGGTCGCCGAAGCCATCCAGCACGTCTTTTACGACAGCAAGGCCAAGACCAACCGCATCGCGTTCGCCGTCTCGGGAAGTTCGGTCATCGTCAAGCGGATCGAGGTCCAGCGCCTGAATCCTGATGAAATGCACGAGCACATCCTCTGGGAAGCCCGGCCGCACATCCCCTTCACTCCCGACGAGGTCAATATCGATTACGAGGTCATCGAATCCCCCGACTCCCCGCCCGACCGCGTCGGGGTCATCCTCTCCGCGGTCAGGAAGGAAAAGCTGAACGATTACCTCAACGTGATCACCAGCGCCAGCAAGGTCGCCGACGTCGTCGACCTCGATTCGTTCGCCGCCCTGAACAGCGTGCTGCTCAATTACGACCTCTACCGGGACAAGGTCCTGGCCATCATCAATATCGGCGCGTCGATCTCCAACGTGATCATTTCCAAGGCGGGGCACCCCGTCTTTGTCCGCGACATCGCCTTCGGCGGCAACCAGTTCACCGACCTGCTGCAGAAGGAGCTGAACCTGAAATACGAGAAGGCCGAGGCGGTCAAAAAGGGCCGCCCCGTGGAAGGCATCTCCACCGCCGCCGTCAAGCCGATCATCAACATCGTGCTCAACGACCTGCGCAACGAGATCAAAAAGACCTTCGAGTTCTACCGTTCCAACACCACGGAAGGGCGGATCGACAATATCCTGCTCAGCGGCGGCAGCGCCAACCTGGAGGCGATCACCGATTTCTTTTCGCAGGAGTTCGACATCCCGGTCGAAGTGGTCAACCCGTTCAACAATATCGACATCAATTATAAAAAATTTGATCTGAATTTCATCAAGGACATGGCCCCGTTGTACACGGTCGCCGTCGGCCTGGCCCTCAGGGCCGTGGGGGATGCGAAATGATCAAAATCAACCTGTTGAGACCTGAAAAAAAAGAGGTGGCCGCCGGCGGCGGGACGACCGTCGGCTTCAGCGAGGAAGCCAAGCCGAGCAAGCTGAGCGTACCGGCCCTGGTCGCCGCCATCGCGCTCACCGTCGCCTGCATCGGCGGGCTGTATTTCCTCCAGTCCAGCAAGCTCTCGTTCGAAAAAAAGCAGCTGGAAGAGCGGATGCTCAGGAAAGCGGAGCTGGAAAAGATCCTGGCCAAGCTGGCCGACATCGAAACGACCAAAAAGGAGCTGGACAACAAGATCAAGATCATCAGCGACCTGAAGATGCGGCAGAAGGACGCGGTTTACATGATGGACCGCATGTCCAGGTGCCTGCCCGAATGGGTTTGGCTGACCGACCTGACCTTCACAGGCGGCGCGGTGGGCATCAGCGGCAAGGCGCTTTCCAACAACCTGATCGCGGACCTGATCAACAACCTGCAGAACTCGAATTCGTTCGCCAACGTCCAGTTGACGTCCACCACCCGCAGGCGGGAGGCCGGCATCGATATCTTCGAGTTCCGCATCAGCTGCGTCTTCGTCCGGCAACCGGACCTCAACAAGGTGGGCTAAAATGGAAATCCAAAATTTACCGTGGTATGGACAGATGGCGGTTTTTCTGGTGGTGGGCGCCGTCCTGTTCGGCATTTTTTATTTCGTCGTCTATTCCCCCACCCAGGACGAGATCACTTCCATCGTCGCCCAGAGCGATCAGCTCCAGGAGGAGATCCGCAAGGCGGAGCGCAACCAGGACAAGCTGAAAAAGCTGGAAGAGGAGAAGGCCCTCAATGAAAAGATCCTGGAGGACCTGAAAGGCATCCTGCCCGAGAACGAGGAGGTCAGCCAGATCCTGCGCAAGATCCAGGCCATCGCTTCCAACGCCCGCCTCAAGACCTCCACCTTCACCTTTGGGGCGAAGACCAACCGCGAGATCTACCTGGAATGGCCGATCGCCATCACCCTGGAAGGGAATTACCACAACCTGGGCATCTTCTTCGACCAGGTGTCGCGCATGAAGAAAATATTCACCATCGACTCCCTGCACCTGTCGCCCCTGGCCAGCTTGAGCTACGATTACACGATCACGGCCAGCTTCACGGCCACGACCTACATCTACCACGAGAACGTGGCCGTCAGGGCGCCCGCCGCCCGGGGCCCGCGCAGCCAACCGGCGGCGGGGGACGATAAATTGAAAGGAGGGGATTTTTAAATGAAAGCCTTATTTGTCTTTATCCTGCTTTTCCCCATGTTCATGCATGCCCAGGAAAATCCCCAGCGCACCCAGGAGACCGGAGGCGACGAGAGCGCCGATATCCAGGCCCAGCCCGGGGAGTTCGTCTACAATCCCGAAGGCCGCCGCGACCCGTTCTGGAACCTGCTCCAAGGCAAGAGCGTCAAGGAGAACCGGGAAGCCATCGAGGGCATCGCCGGGCTGATGATCGATGAACTGGAGCTCGAGGGGATCGTTTTTGCGCAAGGGTCGTTCAAAGCGCTGCTCAAGGGGCCCGACACCCGCCCGTACGTGGTGGGGATCGGCGACAAGGTCTACGACGGCGAGGTCGTGGCCATGGACAAGAATTCCGTCAGTTTCAAGAAAAGCCTGACCGTGGCCCTGGCCGGACAGAAAGACCGAATTATCATAAAGACCTTAAATCCGGAAGAGGAGGAAATGAAGGAAAATGAAAAAAACGACTAGTAAAATTTTGTTGATAGTTTTCATCTTGTTTGCCGGCCTCGGGCTCGACGCCAAGGTGACCATCAACAAGATCGAATATTTCCCCGGCGAGGATTTCGTGCAGTTGCACATGCAGACCGACAAGATCCTGCCCATTCCCGATATCTTCTATCCGGAAAAGGACAATCTGAACCGCCTGGTCATGCGCATCAAGGACGTCGACTTCAAGGTGGAAAGCAACGCGCTCACCTTCGATTCCCCGGTGATCCGCGACCTGGCCATCAAGAACGGCGCGGACTACACCGACGTCGAGATCACGCTCAAGGGCGAGGTCAACTACCGGGTATTCACCAACCAGACCGGGCTGTACATCGAATTCCCCGTGTTGAAGGGGCTGGCCGCCGCCGGTAGCCAGAAAGAAGCCCCCGCGCTCCCGCTCCCGGTCAACGCCGCCCCCGCCGTCACGCCCGCCGCCGCCGCCGATCGCGGCCGGGTGAGCGTCCGCGACGTGAGAGTGGCCGCCCAGCAGCCGGGGCGCATCCGCTTCGAGCTGGCCCTTTCCCGGCAGGCCGAATACCGCGTCATCCCCATCGAACAGCAGCCGGTGCGGCTGGCGATCGACCTGAAGAACGCCCAGTCCCGGAAGATCAACAAGGTCGTCAACCTGAAGAACGTCAAGACCATCCGCGGCGGCAACAATTCGGGCGACATCTACCGCATCGTCTTCGACCTCGATTACCTCAAGCACTTCGCCGTGCAGGCCAAGGGCAACCTGCTGCAGGTCGATTTTTTCGACGACCCGCAGCAAGCCCAGGAAGCCCCGCTGCTGACGCAGGCCGTGGAGCCGCCCGCCGCCCGCGAAACCGTCACCACCCCGGCGTTGAAGACCGGCGCCCCCGCCGCAGATTTGCCGGAGAGCAAGGTCCTCCTCGCCCAGAACACCGAGCCCGCGGTAACCTCCGCCAAGGGGACGGAAATAATCTCCCCGGCCCCCAAGGCGACGCCCCGCCTCGAGGCGGGACAGCCCAAGGAGTTCTTCGGGCCGGAGAAATCGAAAACCGAGCTGGAAACGGCCGACACCGCCGCCCAGGTGACCGAGGAAAAGCCTTCTGGCGGCACTTTCCAGATCAAAACCGTTGACGAAGGCAAGCCGCAATACTCGGGCGACCCCTACGACTTTTCCTTCAAGAACGCCGACATCAGCAACATCCTGAAGTTCATCGCCAAGATCTCCGGGCTGAACATGGTCATCGATCCCGACGTCACCGGCCGCTTCACCTGCGAGCTGGTCCAGGTCCCCTGGGACCAGGCGTTGGAGCTGATCCTGAAGGTCAACGGCCTGGACATGATCCAGGAGGGCAACATCCTGCGCATCGGCAAGGTGGAAAAGCTGGCCCAGGAGGCCAAGACGCGGCAGCAGCTGCGCGAGGCCCGCGAGCAGGAAGGCAACCTGGAGTTCTCCACCCGCACCCTGAGTTACGCCAAGGTCAAGGACGTGCAGCCGATACTGAAAAAGCAGATGAGCCCGCGCGGCGAGATGGTGGTCGACGAGCGCACCAACACCCTGATCATCTCCGAGGTGCCTGAGCGCATCAAGATCATCGACGGGCTGATCGACACGCTGGACGCCGCCAATCCCCAGGTGCAGATCGAGGCGCGCATCGTGGAGGCCAACGCCAGCTCGCTGGACACCTTCGGCATCCAGTGGGGCTACAACGCCATCGCCTACGCCGCGACCGGCAACCAGACCAACCTGGTCTTCCCCAACTCCATCAAAAGCGGTGCGGCACTCACCGGAAGCCATGCCTTCAACCCCATCGGCTACGCTATCAACCTGCCCACCTCCGACAGCGTGGTATTCCCGAAGATCTCCCTGGGCAACATCGCCAATACCTTCAACCTGGACGTGGCTCTGACCGCCCTGACCCGCAAGGGCAAAGGGCGCTCATCTCCTCGCCGCGCGCCACCACCCAGAACAACATGCCCGCCGAGATCACGCAAGGGCGGCGCATCCCCATCCAGACCAACCAGAACAACACCATCACTACCCAGTACATCAACGCCGCCCTGGAAATGAAGGTCACGCCGCAGATCACGGCCAGGGGCTCGGTGATCATGCAGATCGACATCAAAAACGACATCGCCGATTTCAACCAGCAAGTGAACTGGTCATGCCAACGATCGTCACCGAGACGGCCAAGACCACGGTCATGGTCAATGACGGCGGCACCATCGTCATCGGCGGCCTGTACAAGGTCTCCTTGCAGACCAACAACGACGGCGTGCCGTTGCTGAGCAAGATCCCGCTGCTGGGCAGGCCTGTTCCGCAATTCCCGCAAGGAAGGATCGCAAAACGAGCTGATGATCTTCATCACTCCGCGCATCGTCAAATAGGAGGGGAAAATGAAAACGAAAATTTTGGTCTTGATCATAGCGGCCCTTTTCCTGGCCAGTTGCGTCGCCAAGGAAAACGACTCCACCTCGGGGAGTTTCCTGGTCATCAATTCCCTGACCGGGAACGACCTGCAGGGAGCGGCCGGCTCGACGACGGCCTTTTCCGATGTCCTCACCGATGGCAGTATCATCAACGATAACGCCGTGGCCGAGGTGAACGCGGAGATTTATAACCCGGCGAACGACGCGGATCTATCGTATTTCAATGACGTCATGGTCGACCAGATCGACGTCGAGTTCAAGCGCACCGACGGCCGCAACGTGGAAGGGGTCGATGTCCCTTACCGCTTCACCCAGCCCGTGAACATGCTGGTGGTGGTGGATACTCCCCAGGAGATCCCCTTCGTGCTGATCCGCCATGTCGCCAAGATGGAGGCGCCGCTGCTGGCGTTGCGCGAAACGCCCAGCCAGAGTTTCGTCCTGCAGCTGGTGGCCAAGGTAACCTTCCACGGCAAGGACCTGGGCGGGCACCGCGTGGCCCCGGTCAGCGGCTACCTCAGCGTCTGGTGCGCCAATTTCGCCGATCCGGCGGCCCGGAGCCGACACCGACACCCACGCCGATCGACGGCAACTAGGAGGCGGGAAATGAAAAAGATCTTATTCATATTGATCATGGTCGTGCTGGTACTCGGCGTTTCCTCCTGCAAGCGCAGCGAGATCGATGACCCGATCTGGGACGACCCGGCCGGTTTCGAGACCGTGGTGGAAGGTTCGGTCACGCCCGCCCTGCAGCTGATCGACGGCCGCATCCATACCAGCCAGATCTTTATAAAGGTAACGGATGCCAAGGGCAATCCCAAGGTCAACCGCACGGTCTTCCTGGAGCAATTGCCCGACCCCACCTCGCACACGCAGATCAACTGGGGATATTTCGCGGACAACCGGCCGATCTACCAGAAGAATACCGACGCCAACGGCGAAGTCCGCGTGACCTTCTATTGGCCGACCGAATATTTCTCCGAGGAGATGTGGATCCACGCGATCGTGGTCATCGACGGCCGCGCCTACAAGACTTCCGAGCAGGGCGTGCCCGGCAATATTCCCCAGGACTTCATCTCTCTCACCATGTGGCGGGCCCTCGACTAGGCTTTGAGGACAATACCATCCCGATAGGGGAGATCCTGGTCGCCGGGTCCGGGGATTGCAATGTCCCGGCCAATGTGTTATAAAAGGCAGTCAACGGGGAAAGGAGAAAAAGGTTAAATTGGCCAATTTCCAAAGTGAACGGGAGCAGCTGGCCCAGTTGGAAGTGCTTTTCCAGCAAAAGAAATTCGCCGACGGCCTGGTCCAGGCGGAGGCGCTGCTCGCCCATTTCCCCGCGTCCATCCAATTGCGCTTCCTCAAGTTCAAGTTCCTGCGCGAATTGGGCAAGACCGGGGAGGCGCTGCAGCTGCTGCGCGAAATGCACGCCATGTTCGGCGACAATATCATGGTCCTGAAGGAACTGGCCGACCTGCATTTCCAGCAGCAGCAATATCCGGAAAGCCTGCTTTACTATAAAAAACTGCTGTTCCTCGATTCCTTCAACGGCCCGGCCCAGGAGCGCGTCAAGCAGATCCAGGAAAAACTGCAGACCGGGGTGGCGGACAAGCTGGCCGACACCCAGGTCGAATACCGGCCCGCCCCCGTGCCGCCGCAAGCCGACAAAGGCGCCCCGCCGGCAGCGCCGGAGACGCTCACGCTCGAGACCGGAGAACCGCCGCAGATCGTGATCGATCTCGACGCCGCACCCGCCCCCGCGGCAGCCGCCGTCGCCGCCCCGCCGCCCGTCGACGAATTGCCTTTCGAGACGGAGAGCGCCGCCGAATTGTACTTCAAGCAGGGATTGTACCAGGAAGCGCTGGCCATTTATAAGAACCTGTTCGAAAAGACCGGGCGCACCGATTTTTTCCTGAAGATCAAGGCCATTCTCATGCTGCTGCGCACCGATCGCAACAACCGGGTCGTCGAACGGCTGCAGAGGTTTTTGCAGCTGATCCAGCAAAGGGGAAGTCCGAGTGTTTAAAACGATTTTCAACGACATCCATGCCCGCAATCCGGAAACCTACCTGATCGGCATCTGGGGCAAGGACGGGCTGGAGCTCGAAAAAGAGGTTTACCTGCCTCCCGACGCCGACATGGACCTGATCGGCGCCGAGCTCGCCGAAGTCGTGAGCAAGCTGGACAACCTGGACATCGAGCGCGCCGATTTCCAGATCGAATATGCCTCCGGGAAATTCAAGATCATGGTCGTCTCCCTGAACAGCGGCTATTTCCTGCTGATGGTTTCCGGGAAAAACCTCATTTCCGGGAAGTTGAAATTCTATCTGGACTTGAAAAAAGACAGCATCCTCGCCCTGCTTTGACCCGGGCGCGGTGAACCGCGGTTTTTTAGGAGTTTTTTGTCATGGGCAATTTTAAAAAATTCAAGGTCGTTCCCGACCTTCCGGAAAAGCTTAAGCCGCTTTCGGACATCGCCGCCAACCTGTGGCTGACGTGGAACCCGGAGGCGATCAAGCTGTTCATCACCATGGACGGCGACCTGTGGGAAAAGAACCAGCACAACCCGGTGCGCATGCTGGGCGAGATCAGCCAGGAAAAACTGGAGGAGCTGGCCCATGACGACGGGTTTTTAAGCGAGGTCCAGCGCGTCAGCGAGCAGCTGGAGCAGTACCTGCACACGGTGCGCGGCATCAACCACGACCGCCAGGTCAGCATCGCCTACTTTTCCGCGGAATACGGCCTGAGCGACACGCTGCCCATTTATTCCGGCGGCCTGGGCATCCTGTCGGGCGACCACGTCAAGGCGGCCAGCGACCTGAACCTCGAATTCCACGGCGTCGGCCTGCTCTACCAGCTTGGCTATTTCCAGCAGTACCTGAACATGGACGGCTGGCAGCAGGATTTTTACCAGGTCAACGATTTTCACAACATGCAGGTCCGCGAAGTCCTGGCGCGCCGACGGGCGGCCCCTGGAGATCGAGCTCGATTTCCCCGGCCGCAAGGTCTACCTGAAGGTCTGGCAGATCAAGGTCGGCCGCGTGGCGATCCACATGCTCGATTCCAACATCGAGAGGAACAGCGAATACGACCGGCGCCTGACGGCGCAGCTGTACGGCGGCAATCCCGAGATGCGCCTGCAGCAGGAGATCATCCTGGGCATCGGCGGCGTGAAGATGCTCGACGCCCTGGGCATCCAGGTCACGGTCGTGCACATGAACGAGGGCCATTCGGCGTTCACCCCTTTCGAACGCGCCCGGGCGCTGATGAAGAACCACGACCTGGGGTTCGCCGAGGCGATGGAGGTGGTCCGCCAATCGAGCGTGTTCACCACCCATACCAACGTCCAGGCCGCCCACGACGTCTTCAGCCCGGAAATGCTGAGGAGCTATTTCGCCAACTACCTGAAGGACTTCAATATTTCGCTGCATGAATTCATGGCCAGCGGCCGCGTCCACCCCGACAACCACCAGGAGAATTTTTCCATGACCGTCGCCGCCGTCAAGAATTCGGCCTATGTCAACGGCGTTTCCACCCTGCACTCGGAAGTGTCGCGGGAGATGCTCAAGAACCTGTGGCCCGCCGTTCCCCCGGAACACGTCCCCCTGCAGCCCATCACCAACGGCATCCACATCCCCTCCTGGATCTCGTTCGAAATGAGCGACCTGTTCGAGCGCTACCTGGGCAGCAAGTGGCGGGAAAAGCAGGACTACCGGGACGCCTGGGAGAAGGTGCAGAACATCCCGGACCCCGAGCTCTGGAACGTGCACGAGATCCGGCGCCGGCGCCTGATCTCCTTCACCCGCCAGCGCCTGCAGAAGCAGCTGATCGCCAAGGGGGCGTCCAATCTGCTGGTCAGCGAATCGCAGGAGGCCTTGAACCCGGTGGCCCTGACCATCGGCTTCGCCCGCCGCTTCGCCACCTACAAGCGCGCCTACCTCATTTTCAAGGACCGCGAGCGCCTGCTCCGGATCCTGAACGACCCGGAACGGCCGGTGCAGCTGATCTTCGCCGGCAAGGCCCATCCGCAGGACCAGGCCGGCAAGGAGTTGATCAAGGACATCGTCTCCTTCATGTCGGCCGAGCACCTGCGCGGCAAGATCGCCTTCATCGAGGATTACGACATCAACGTGGCCCGCTACCTGGTCTCCGGGGTGGACATCTGGCTGAACACCCCGCTGCGCCCGCTCGAGGCCTGCGGCACAGTCGGCATGAAGGCGGCCTGCAACGGCGTGCTGAATTTCAGCGTCCTGGACGGCTGGTGGGACGAGGCCTACGACCTGAAGAACGGCTGGGCCATCGGCAACCGCGAGGCCTACAGCGACAGGGAATACCAGGACGAGGTCGAGAGCAAGGCCATTTATTCCATCCTGGAGAAGGACATCATCCCCCTGTTCTACGAGCGCGGCTCGGACGGCCTGCCGCGCGAGTGGATCCGCATGATGAAGCACTCGCTGATCACCATCGCCTCGCGCTACAACACCAGCCGCATGGTCAAGGAATACTTCAACAAGTTCTATAAGAACGCCTCGGAGAACTACGGCAAGCTGAGCGCCGATCAGTTCGCGCCGGCGCGCGAGCTGGTCAAATGGAAGAACCGCATGGCGGCCGACTTCCCCGCCGTGCGCATCGAGAGCGTCCAGGCCGACACCGCCCGGACCTACAAGAGCGGCGAGAGCTTCCAGGTCCAGACCGACCTCTTCCTGGGCAAGATCCCGCCCGAGGAGATCCGCGTCGACGTGTACTACGGCACCATCGTCGGCGAGGACGTGCTGCACAATTCGGCCCTGGTCCGGCTGAACGAGACGGAAAAGACCGGCGACGGCCGCTTCCGCTTCAGCGGCTCCATCCCCTGCGGCCGGACCGGCAATTTCGGCTTCAAGCTGCGCGTCACGCCCTTTCACCCCCTGCAGGCCGATCCCTACCAGATGAACCTGGTGCTCTGGAGCTGAGAAGAGCCAGTAATTAGTGATTAGTAATTAGTGATTAGTAAATAAGCACGCAGAAGAGACAAGTAGATAGAGATTAGTAATTAGTGATCAGTAAACAAGCACTCAACGATATCTGAATTTTATTTACTCGGACAAAAAAATTCCCTAGAAGCTTTAAGGGCCTTTTTCTTCACTAATCACTTTTCACTAATCACTATTCACTTATTTCCGGCACTAGGTTCCAGCAAGGAAATATAGAACAAGTCGTTGTTCAGGTCCGAGGGCAGGAGATAACAGCCGTATTTCGTTTTTTTCAGGCGGAAACCGTATTTTTCGAGCAGGGCGTCGACGGCGACCGGCCGCAAGCCGCGGGCGGCCGCGGTTTTCTCCACCACGTCCTCGCTTTCCTCGGCAAGGAACGAGCAGACCGCGTACAGGATCCGGGCGCGGGGAAAACGCACGGCCAGGCTGGCCAGCATGAGCTGCTGCTGGCGGGCGTTCGCCTGCACCAGTTCCGGGCCGATCTTGTTCTTCAGGTCCGGGTTCTTGCGCAAGGTGCCGCTGGAGGTGCAGGGGGCGTCGAGAATGACCAGGTCGGCCGCCTCGCGCCCGGCGGGATACTTGAAGATGTCGGCCGTGAAGGCGGAGATGTTCTTCAGGCCCAGGCGGCGGATGTTCTGCTCGAGCAGGCGCAGCCGCTGCGGGCTGACGTCGCTGGCCCAGATCTCGAGGTCGGGGCGCAGGCAGGCCAGGGTCAGCGATTTGCCGCCCGGCGCCGCGGCGACGTCGCAAACCGCTTTGCCTGACCAGGAGGCGGCCACCAGGGAGACGGCCTGCGACCCGGTGTTCTGTATGTAAAAGCCGCCCAGTTGTTCCGGCTTCTCCAGGACCTGGCCGGCCGCGGTCGTCTCGAAACAATCCAGCTGGGGCAGCTCGCGGCAGGGGATGCCCGCCGCGGCCAGCGTTTGCCGCGCCTGGGCCATGGTCATGTGCGCGGGATTGAAGCGCAGGTGAAAGGCGGGTTCGCGGTCAAGGTATTCCAGGTCGGAGTCGCTGGCGGCGGAGATCCGCCGCAGCCCGGCCAGCAGCCGCGGCGCGATGGCGTATCTCAAGGTGGGATTGTCGGCGCGGTCCAGCATGTCCCCGATCTCCCGTTTGCGGCGCAGCAGCTGCCGCAGCACGGCGTTGACGAAAGGCTTTTCCTTGCCGTCGGCGGCGTTGACCGCCTCGTTGACCACCGCGTAATCGGGATACGAATCGGAATAGAGCAGCAGGAAGACCGCGATCTTCAGCAGCACATGGGTGGGCAGGGGCGGCGCCTGCTTGCGGTTTTTCAGAAAAAGGCCGATCACGTACTCCAGGGAAATGTCCTTGCGCACCACCCCGTAGACCGTGCGCGTCAGCGCGTTCTTGTCGCTGCCGGGGTAGTGTTGCAAGAAGCGGGTCAGCAGCATGCGCAGGTTGGTCTGCGGCTCCTGGAAATACTCGCGCAGGACCTGGGCCGCCGGCGTGATGAAATTCATGACAGCGCCTCCGGGAAGCGGTTGCCCAGGGAGAACTGCCAGGGGCTCATCGCTTTCTTGCCTTCGGGCTGGATGGCGGTGATCTCCAAGCTGGTCCCCAGGCCGCAGGCGACCTGCAGGCCCTGGGGGCTGAGCTCCAGTACCTCTCCGGGCGGGCCGTGATGCTGCCGCTGGGAAACCGCGGCGCTCAGGACCTTCACCTGGTGGGATCCCAGGTAAAAGAACAACCCCGGCCAGGGGGTGAAGGCCCGCAAACAGTCGTACAGGCGCTGGGCGGGCAGCTGCCAGTTGATCCGGCCTTCCTTTTTATCCAGCGGCGGGGCCTGGCTGGCCAGGGCGTCGTCCTGGGGGGTCTGCGCGATCGTTCCGGCGAAGATCCGCTCCAGGGTTTGCCTCAGGAAAGGCGCCGCCCGCTCTCCCAGCCGTTGCTGGTAGGAGGCGGTGGTGTCGTCGGGGCGGATGGCGATCTCCTCCCTCGACCACACCGGTCCGGCGTCCATGCGGCCGTTGATCTCGAAGATCGTGATGCCGCTGCGGCTCTCGCCGTTCTGGATCGCCCGCTGCACCGGGGCGGCGCCGCGGTAGGCGGGCAGCAGCGAAAAATGGACATTGACCGTCTGATGGCGGGGCAGGGAGCGGATGTCCCTGGGGATGAACTGGCCGTAGGCCACCACCACCGCGATGGCGGGACCGATGCGGCGCATGGCCAGTTCCAGTTCCGGCTCGCGCAGGTCGGGCGGCTGCATGAGCGGCAGGCGGTGTTCCAGGGCGAACTGCTTGATGGCCGGGACCAGCCACTGGCGGTTGCGGCCCCCGCGCCGGTCCGGCTGGGTGACGACCAGGCGCAGGGAGAAATTTTTGTTCAGCTCCTTGATGATCGGCAGGCCGATCGCCGCCGTCCCGAAGAAAACCAGGTCACCACTGGCCACTTTTTCTCTTTTGGTTGATCTCTTTCCTGATCAGGGTGCGCTTCAGGCTGGACAGGCGATCGACGATCAGCACGCCGTCGAGATGGTCGATCTCGTGCTGCAGCACCCTGGCTTGCAAGCCCTCGAAATCGGCGTCCAGCTCGCGGCCGTCGAGCAGGATGCCCCGGAGCGAGATCCGGGCGTTGCGCTTGATGGGCAGCGAGTAGCCCGGCACCGACAGGCAGCCTTCCTCGCTGATCTCGTAGCCTTCGGCCGCGACGATGCGCGGGTTGATGACGATCAGCAGCTCGGCGGGGTTTTCGCCCACCGAAAGGTCGACGGTGATCAGTCGCAGCGATTCGCCCACCTGCGGGGCGGCCAGGCCGATGCCCGGGGCCTGGTGCATGGTCCGCGTCATGGCCGCCGCCAGGTCGACGATGCGGCCGGAGATGTCGCGGATCTCCGCGGCCTTCACCTTCAGCACCTCGTCGCCGTATTTGCAGATTTTCAGGGGTTCCGTTTCCACGCAACGATTATATTTTTATTTGAAAGGCTTGTCAATTCAGCGTTCAGGGAGGAGAGGGGTTCGATGTTTGAATTTTAATGTTTCAGGAAAAGGTATATTGCTTATGGCAGGCTTACGCGCCATTCGCCTCCACTTTTTCCCGGAGCGCTTAGGCATCCGGGAACCGATGGCCGTCTACTCGACGTCCACAAGGCGTTCCGGCGAAAGCCGCTAGCGCCTGCCATCGGGCAAGACTGCCCTGAGTGAACGTGGGGTGAGGACTTGGGACCCGCTGGGTTATCCCTTGGGACTCCCGCGTTAGGACAAAACCGCGGTCAATCAAGGCGGGATTTTTACGCGGGAGGGGCAAGCGGTCCCCGCAGTGGGATTCGCAGTGGGTTCCCCGATGTTCAGATTCGAACCCACTGCGGAAGCGATGCCCGAACCCCTCGGCGGGTAAGGCCGAATCCCCGAGTGAACGAAGGGCTGCTTGACCGATGCCAGTTAGTATATAGATCTGATTGCATATCGGGCATTATTATGTTATTTTCCAAACCTGGCGATTGTTAAATAGAGATGGAGAAATAAGTTGGGCAATATCAGGGTCTTGTCCGAGAACGTGTTCCGCAAGATTGCGGCCGGCGAGGTGATCGAGCGCCCCCTTTCCGTGGTCAAGGAGCTCGTGGAGAACGCCCTCGACGCCGGCGCCAGCGAGATCGCCGTGGCGCTGCGCGCCGGGGGCAAGGAACTGGTGCGCGTCGAGGACAACGGCTGCGGCTTCGGCGCCGACGATGTCGAGGTCGCTTTCCAGCGCCACAGCACCTCCAAGCTGGTGGAATTGGAGGACCTGGACCGCCTGCTGACCCTGGGCTTCCGCGGCGAGGCCCTCCCCTCTATTTTGGAGGTGGCCGACATCGACCTGGAGACGGCGGACAATGGAGACGGCCGCGGCTGGCGGTGCCTTTTCCGCAACGGCGCCCTGCTGGAGAAAATGCAGGCCTCGCGCCGGCGCGGCAGCTCCATCACCGTGCAGCGGCTGTTCGCCAATTTCCCGGTCCGCCGCAAATTCATGAAAAGCGACCAGGGCGAGCTGCGCCCGGTCAGCGCCTTCCTGGAGACCATCGCCCTGGCCCGCCCCGGCGTCGCCTTCAGCCTGCAGCACAACGGCCGCGTCGTTTTCGCCTACTCCGCTGTCGCGGGCCTTTCCGAGCGCATTTACCAGGTTTTCGGCAAGGAGTTCCTGGACGACCTGCGGCCGCTCTCCTTCAGCTCCGGCCCCTGTCGCTTCAGCGGCTTCATCTCGGCGGCGCAGGCCGGGGTCAGCGGCCGGGGGCGCCAATTCTTCACGGTCAACGGCAGGCCGGTCAGGGAAAAAACGCTGCAGGCCGCCTTCAACAACACGTTCCAGGGCTACCTGGAGAAATCGCGCCAGCCCGCCGGCGTGATCGACCTGGCCATCCCGCCCGACCAGATCGACGTCAACATCCATCCCATGAAGCTGGAGATCCGCTTCCTCGACGGCCAGCGCGTCTACCACCTGATGCAGGAGGCCATCCACGCCACCCTGGGCGGGGCGCAGCGCCCCGAGGTGATGGCGACCCCAGTCTCGACCGGCGTGGCGCTGGCTGGCGCCATGCCGGCCATGACCCCCACGGCGCTGATGGACGGGAGCGCAAAATTATTGTATGCGGAACCGGCCACCGAGGGGGACGGCTTCCGCGTCATTGGCCAATACCTCGATTCGTACATCGTGGTCGAGAAGAACGGGGAATTGCTGGTCATCGACCAGCATAACGCCCGGGAGCGGGTGCTGTTCGAGCGCCTGCAGGCCGGCTACCGCTCCGGGGACGCCTCGGCCCAGGCCCTTTTCCCCCTGCTCCTCGAATTGTCGCCGGCGGAGCAGGCCGCCCTTGACGAAAACAAGATGGATCTCTTCAGGAAGGCCGGCTTCGATATCCGGCGCCTGAGCGGAGCGGCGATCGAGATCAAGGCGTTCCCGAACTTATTGAGCGAAGGGCGCATCCGTGATACCGTGCGCGCCGCACTGCGGCTGCCGCAAGCCGCAGACGAGCCCGCCGCCGGGGAGGCGGGCGGCGCTGAAGACCGCCTGCTGGCGACCCTGGCCTGCCACGATGCCGTCAAGGTCAACCAGCGCCTGCACCCGGAACAGATGCGCGCGCTGGTCAAGGACCTTTTCGCCTGCGCCAATCCCTATTTCTGCCCCCACCGCCGGCCGATCATCGTCACCCTGGCCCTGGAAGAGATCGAGAAACGGTTGAAGCGCCGTTGAAAACGGGCAGGCCAGCCTGAAAAAATTCGCCGCCACCCCCCCGAACCCGGCCCGGCGCCTCGCGGCCTGGTTCGCCGCCAACCGCCGCGACCTGCCCTGGCGCCGGCGCCATGACCTCTACGGCATCTGGGTCTCGGAGGTGATGCTGCAGCAGACCCGGGTGGACACGGTGCTCCCTTATTTCCGCGATTTCCTGCTGCGCTTCCCCACGCTGCGGCGCCTCGCCGCCGCGCCGTTGCGGGACGTGCTCAAGGCCTGGGAGGGGCTGGGCTACTATTCCCGGGCCCGCAACCTGTGGCTGGCGGCCAGGCTGGTGGTGGATAAGTTCCGGGGGCGCATACCCGGGGAGTATGACCGCTTCATCGAGCTGCCCGGGGTGGGGGAGTACATCGCCGCCGCCGTCATGAGCATCGGGCGCGGCCTCGCCGTCCCGGTCGTCGACGGCAACGTGCTGCGCGTCGTCTGCCGTTGGCGGGGGATCGCTGACGATACCCGCATCGGGGCCACGAAAGAGAAGGTGGCTTGCTTTTTACGCGGGGTCATCCCCGCCGCCGCCCCCGGCCGCTTCAACGAGGCCTTGATGGAGCTGGGGGCGCTGGTCTGCACTCCGAAAAATCCCCTGTGCCCGGGCTGCCCGCTGCGGCCGGACTGTTTCGCCTTCCGCCTCGGCCGCACCGGCTCGCTTCCGGTCAGAAGCGGAAAAGCTCCCGTGCCGGCCTATCGGGTGGCGCTGGCCGTGATCGTCCGCAGGGGAAAGATCTACATCCAGCAGCGCCCGGAGCGGGGCCATCTCGGCGGGTTATGGGAGTTTCCCGGCGGCAAGTGCCGGGCCGGGGAAAAAGCGGAGACGGCGGTCGTGCGCGAATGCGGCGAGGAGCTGGGGATCAAGGTCGAGGTCCTGGACAAGCTGGCCGAGGTGGACCACGCCTATTCGCATTTCAAGGTGCGCCTGCATGTATTTGCTTGCCGGTCGCGCGGCGGCCGCATCCGCGCCCCGAGGCCGCACGCCTGGGTGCGCTTCGCCGAGCTCCGGGAATATCCGTTCCCGGCGGCCAATCACAAGTTTTTTCCAAAATTAAAGGAATATCTTACCAAGTGATTAGTGAATAGTAATTTGTGATTGGTGAAGAAAGTTCAGTGAAATAGTTGTCGATCTGGCTGTTACTAATCACTACTCACTAATCACTAATCACTGTCGTTCTTTTTGACTTTGCCAAAGCTCTATGCTACCATTCCGTTTTCTTTTGGCCTCCCAGCCAACCCAATCGGATAACAGAGGAGTGAAACATGTTTAAGTCCCTGGTTCCGAAAAATGAAATTTTTTACGAATTGTTCGACCAGATCAGCGCCAATACGGTTGAGGGGGTACAGATCCTGGTCAAGATGCTGGACGAATGCGAAAACTACAATGAACATGCGGTAAGCTTGAAATCGTTGGAGCACCAAACCGATTTGTTGGTTCACAGCATCATGTCGCACCTGCACAAGACCTTCGTTACGCCGATCGATCGTGAGGACATCCACCAGTTGGCTTCCCGCCTGGACGATATCCTGGACCTGGCCGAAGCGGCCAGCTCGCGCATCGACCTCTACCGCCCTTGTGACGTACCCAACGAGGCCAAGGAACTGGGCCATGTGCTTCTGGAGAGCGTCAAACTGGTCAAGGAGATGGTCAGTTTGCTGCGCAACCTGAAGAAGCCGGCGCGCATCATGGAGCTGAACGTGGAGATCAACCGCCTGGAGGACCAGGCCGACTACATCCGCCGCAGCACGTGGCCCGACTTTTTCGCGAAGAGAAGGACCCGATCGAACTGATCAAGTGGAAGGACATCCTCGAGTACATCGAGAGAGCCACCGACCGCTGCGAGGACGTGGCCGACATCACCGAGGGCATCGTCCTGGAAAATACCTGAGAACCGAAGCACCATGTTGATCCTGGTCATCATCATTGTCTTGCTCGCCCTGGTGTTCGATTTCATCAACGGCTTTCACGACGCCGCCAATTCCATCGCCACCGTTGTCTCCACCCGCGTGCTCTCCCCGCGCCAGGCGGTGCTCTGGGCCGCGTTCTTCAATTTCGTCGCCGTTTCTCGTCTTCGGCTGCATGTGGCCAAGACCATCGGCAAGGGCATCATCGACGCCAACGTCGTCGACGCCCCCAGGTGATCCTCGCCGCGCTTGGTCGGCGCCATCGTCTGGAACCTGATCACCTGGTACTTCGGGATTGCCCTCAGCTCTTCGCACGCCCTGGTGGGCGGCTTGGTGGGCGCCGCGGTGGCCAAGGCGGGCTTCAAGGCTCCTGGTCATGGCCGGGTTGCTGAAGATCGCCGCTCTTCATCGTCCTGTCGCCGCTGATCGGGTATGGTCCTGGGCTATGCATCATGGTCGCGGTCATGTGGACTCTGCCGCAAGCCGATCGCCGCGGACGATCGATCACTGGTTCCGCCGGCTGCAACTGGTGTCGGCCGCGCTGTACAGCCTCGGCCACGGCGGCAACGACGCCCAGAAGACCATGGGCATCATCGCCATGGCTGCTGTTCTACCGGCGGGGTTACCTTGGAAGCACCTTTTAGCATGCCCGTTCTGGGTGGTGCTCGGCTGCTACCCGGCCATCGCCCTGGGCACCCTGTGCGGCGGCTGGCGCATCGTCAAGACCATGGGCATGAAATGACGCAAGCTGCAAGCCCGTCGGACGGCTTCTGCGCCGAGACCGCAGCGGCCATCAGTCCATACTTCTTTTCGACCCTCCTGGGCATCCCGGTCTCCACCACCCACACTCATCACCGGCGCCATCATCGGCGTCGGCGCCAGCCAGCAGCTCTCAGCGCGTCCGCTGGGGCGTGGCCTACCGCATCGTCTGGGCCTGGATCCTGACCATCCCCGGCATCGGCCCTGATCTCGGCCCTGTGCTGGTACGGCATCTCCTTGCTGCACTTGCCCGGCTGAAGGATTCCGAAAATAAAATTATTAGTTTAACGTATTTATGTCTTGACATAAGCCGGGGAAATGATAAAATCAAACTTGAACCCACCAGAAAACGCAACCGATCCGGTCGACTCTGAAAAGAGGAGGGAAAAAATGGCGAAAAAAAGATGGGTACTCCCGGCAGTACTGTTATTCGTGGCGGCTCTCCTTGCCTTGGGCGGCTGCAGCCGGCAGGGGCAGCAGGCGAACTCCATCCAGATCAAGGGCTCGGACACCATGGTCAACCTGGGCCAGGCCTGGGCCGAGGCCTACATGAAAGTCAACCCCAGGGTCTCGGTGGCCGTCACCGGCGGCGGCTCGGGCACGGGCATCGCCGCCCTGCTCTCCAACACCTGCGACATCGCCGAGTTGTCGCGCGAGCTCAAGCCCGAAGAAATCGCCATGGCCAGACAGAAGGGCTTTGAGCCCAGGCAGATCACCGTCGCCCTCGACGGGCTGGCGGTGGTCGTCCATCCGGCCAACCCGGTCTCGCAACTGACCATGGACCAGCTGGCCGCGATCTTTTCCGGTTCCGTCCGCAACTGGAAGGAGGTCGGCGGCAGCGACTTGACCATCGTGGTCCTTTCGCGCGAGGTCAATTCCGGCACCCACGTCTATTTCAAGGAGCACGTCCTGCGGCGCGGCAGCAAGGAAAGCCAGGCGGAATTCGCCGCCAACGCCCTGATGCTGTCCAGCTCCCAGGCCATCGCCGACGAAGTGGCGCAGAACCCGGGCGCCGTCGGCTATTACGGCATGGGCTACATCTCCGCCAAGGAGAAGGCGCTGGCGATCGCCAAGGACGCCGCTTCTCCCTATGTTCAGCCGACGATCGCCAATGTCGTCGACAAAGCGTATCCCATCTCGCGCCCCCTGCTCATGGTCACCCGCGGCCAGCCCCAGGCGCTGGTGGCCGAATTCCTCGATTTCGTCGCTCAGCCCCGAGGGCCAGAAGATCGTGGCCAGGATCGATTTCGTGCCGGTAACAGCAAACGTAAAGAATGAAGCCCATCCGGCCGCGCAAACTGAAAGAATGGCTCATCGAAAGGGCCATCCTGCTCTGCGGCATCTCTCGGTCGTTTTCGTCGTCCTTATCTTCCTGTTCCTGCTGCGCGAGGGCTTGCCGTCTTCCGCGGCGTACGCCTCGTCGATTTCTTCTTCGGCACGAGCTGGTATCCCGATCTCCGAGCCGCCGCGCTTCGGCATCCTGCCGCTGATCCTGGGCTCGCTGCTGGTCACGCTGGGCGCCATCGTCATCGCGCTCCCCCTCGGGGTGGCCGCCGCCGTGTTCATCGCCGAGATCGCGCCGCGGCGGCTGCGGGAGATCCTGAAGCCGGCATCGAGGTGCTGGCCGGCATCCCCTCGGTGGTCCTCGGCTTCTTCGGCATGAACCCTCGGCGCCGCTGGATCAAGAGCGTCCTCGACCTGCCCACCGGGCTCACCGCGTTCACCGGGCGCGTTCATCCTGGCCTTCATGGCCCTGCCCACCATCATCAGCGTCGCCGAGGACGCGCTTGACTCCGTGCCCCGGCAGTACCGCGACGCGGGCGCTGGCGCCATGGGCGCCACCCGCTGGCAGACGATCTGGCGGGTGGTGGTGCCGGCGGCCCGCTCGGGCATCCTCACCGCGGTCATGCTCGGCATGGGCCGGGCCATCGGGGAGACGATGGCGGTGATGATGGTCACCGGCAACGCCGCGGTCATGCCCGAGAGCCTCCTCGCAGCCGGTGCGCACCATGACCGCCACCATCGCCGCGGAGATGGGCGAGGTGGCGCGGGGCAGCACGCACTACCACGCGCTGTTCGGGATCGGGATCATCCTCTTCGTGCTCACCTTCCTCATCAACCTCGCGGCCGACCTCTTCCAGAAGAGATCGCAGGCGCTGACGCATGAACCCGCGGACTGCGCAGAAGATCGCCCTCGTCGTCACTGCTGGCTTCGACGCTTCTCGGTGGTCACTGCCGGTGGTGGTCATCCTGCTGGTCATCGGCGTCATGGGCGGGCCAGCGCCATCAACTGGGAGTTCCTGACCACCATGCCGCACGGCGGCATGAAGCGGGCGGCATCTTCCCGGCCATCGTCGGCACGCTCTTCCTCACGCCTGGGCACGATCGTCTGTGGCCGTGCCCATCGGGCGTGTGGCCGCCGTGTACCTGTCGAGTACGCGCGCGACACGGCTCACGCGCCTCATCCGGCCTGGCCATCGTCAACCTGGCCGGCATCCCGTCCATCGTCTACGGGCTGTTCGGCCTGGGGATGTTCGTCCTCTTCTTCCGCTTCGGCACCTCGATCCTCGCCGGCTCGCTCACCCTGGCCATCATGACCCTGCCGGTGATCATCAGCACGGCGCGAGGAGGCGCTGCGAGCGCGTGCCCGCGGAGTTCCGCGTCGTCAGCCTGCGCTGGGCGGACGCCGCTGGCAGGCGATCCGCAACATCGTGCTGCCGCAGGCCCTGCCCGGGCATCATCACCGGTGTGATCCTGGGCCTGCTGCGCGCGGCCGGGGAGACCGCGCCCATCCTCTTCACCGTGGCGGCCTTCTACCTGCCGCGGCTGCCGCATCTCGCCCCTGACCAGACCATGGCCCTGCCCTATCACCTCTACGTCATCAGCACCCAGGTGCCGGGCATGCCGCTGCCGTCCAGTACGGCACGGCGCTGGTGCTGCTGGCGCTGGTGCTGTCTGCTCAACCTGGTCGCCGTCCTGCGTGCGCTCGCTTTCCGCAGGAAGAGACAATGGTAGCGCCGGCAGCCAAGATCTCGCATCGAGGCACTGAACTACTGGTACGGCCGCCTCAGCGTCCTGCACGACGTGAACCTGGACGTGCCTGGCCAACGCGATCGTTCACCGTCTCTTCGGCCCGGCGGGCGGGGGCAAGACCACGTTCCTGCATGCGCTGGTCAACCGGCTGAACGACCTGGTGGACGGCACGCGGATGAGCGGCGCGATCCTCCTGGACGGCGAGGACATCTACGGCCCGGCATCGATGTCGACGCGCTGCGCCGGCGGGTGGGCATGGTCTTCGCGCTGCCGCTGCCGCTGCCCGGACGGTCTAGGGAGAACGTCATCTACGGCCCGCGCCTGGCAGGGCGAGCGCGACAGCGCGGCTCTCGGACGAGTCGTGGAGCGCAGCCTCACGCCAGGCGGCGCTCTGGGACGAGGTGAAGGACCGGCTGGACAGCCCGGCGCTGAGCCTCTCCGGCGGGCAGCAGCAGCGGCTGTGCATCGCCCGCAGCCTGGCGCTGGAGCCCGAGGTCCTGCTGCTCGACGAGCCGACCTCCGGCCTCGACCCGATCTCCACGGCCAAGGTGGAGGAGTCCCTGCTCGAGCTGAAAGAAGCAGTACGCCATCGTCATCGTCCCCCACAGCGTGCAGCAGGCGGCGCGGGTGGCGGACCTCGCCGCGTTCTTCCTGATGGGCGAGCTGGTGGAGTCGAGCGACACCCGCAGGTGTTCACCGCGCCGCGGACCAGAGACCGAGGACTACGTCACCGGGAGGTTCGGCTGACATGAGCGCATGGCAATCATCGAGACCCGCGGCCTCGACCTGTTACTACGGCGACCAGCGCCCTGCACGGACGTGACCATCGACATCGCGGAGCGGCAGATCACCGCCCTGATCGGCCCCTCGGGCTGCGGCAATCGCACCTTCCTGCGCTGCCTCAACCGCATGAACGACACGATCGCCGGCGTGCGCGTCGAGCGGCAGCGTGCTGCATCGACGGCAGGGACATCTACGCCGCCGGACGCCGACGTGCGTGGAGCTGCGCGAGAAGGTGGGGATGGTCTTCCAGCGGCCCAACCCTTTCCCGCTGTGCATCTTCGACAACGTCGCCTTCGGCCCGCGCGTGCACGGCCTGGCGCAGCGCCGCGGAGCATGAGCGGATCGTGGAGGAAAGCCTGCGCAGCGCCGATCTGTGGGACGAGGTCAAGGACAAGCTGCACCAGGACGCCCTGGCGCTCTCCCTGGGCCAGCAGCAGCGGCTGTGCATCGCCCGCGTCCTGTCGCCGTGGCGCCCGAGGTGATCCTCATGGACGAGCCCTGCTCGGCCCTGGACCCCATCGCCACGCTGCGCATCGAGGAGCTGATGCGCGAGCTGACAGAGGTATACACCATCGTCATCGTGACGCACAACATGCAGCAGGCGGCGCGCGTCTCGGACCGCACCGGCTTCTTGCTACCTGGGCAAACTGGTCGAGTTCGGCGCGACGGCGCAGATCTTCACCCAGCCCGGGCAGTCATGACCGAAAATTATATCAGCGGGCGTTTCGGCTGAACGGACAAGGAGAGAGAACATGGCGAGAGAACATTTTCAAAACCGCTTGCGCGGGCTGGAGGAGGAACTGGTGGGCATGGGGGAGATGGTCAGCGCGCCATCCAGCGATCGATCGCCGCGCTGAAGAACGACGACAAGGCAGAGGCGGAGCGCATCATCGCCGACGACGCCCTGATCAACCACAAGCGCTGGGAGATCGAGAACCAGTGCATCCAGCTCATCGCCACCCAGCAGCCGATGGCCGGCGACCTGCGCGAGATCGTCTCCTTCATGGACCTGATCACCAACCTGGAGCGCATGGGCGACCACGCCAAGGGCATCGCCAAGATCGCGGTCATGCACGACCAGACGCCGCTGCTCAAGCCGCTGATCGACATCCCGCGCATGGCCGACAAGTCCTGCGACATGCTCCACAGAAGCCTGACCGCCTTCATCACCCAGGACGTCGCCGCCGCCCGGGACATCATGGAGATGGACAACGAGGTGGACGACCTCTACAAGCAGATCTTCCGCGAGCTGATGACCTACATGATGGAGGATCCCAAGACCATCACCCGCGCCGCTACCTGATCTGGGTCAGCCACAACCTGGAGCGCATCGCCGACCGCGTGACCAACATCTGCGAGCGCATCATCTTCATGGTCACCGGCGAGATCAGCAACAACTGATTTTATTGCGCCGTCGTGGGGATCAATTCATAAAATGTCCTTTCCCTTCGTGCACCGCGTAAAAATCATTTCCTTATTCCCTTTCATGATCGTTGTGCCGCCAGCCATTCCCTGACTTTGGCAGCGATGCGGTCACGCAAGGCGCGCACCTGTTCCAGTTTTTCCTCTTCGCCGCCGCTAAATGCGGCCGGGTCGGGAAAGCTCCAATGCTCGCGCCGCCCGGCGCCGGGAAAGATCGGGCAGTTCTCGGCCTGGCTCTCGTCGCAGACGGTGATCACCCAGCCGAACCATTCTCCCTGGCGCAGCAGGTCGTAGGCGCTGCGGGTCGGATTCATGGAGATGTCGATGCCGATCTCGCCCATGGCCTTGACCACCAGCGGATTGAGGACCCCGGGCTCCAGCCCGGCGCTCTCGGCCGCGAAACGGTCGCCGGCGAATTCGTTCAAAAAAGCCTCGGCCATCTGGCTGCGGGCCGAGTTATGAACGCAAATGAACAGGACCCTGGTTTTTTCCATATTCGCTCCTTAAGGCTCAGGATGCGCGCTCCGGTTAATCCTATTTTAATTGAAACGGTTAATCTTATTGTTAAGCGAAAATAAATAATTAACGCGAAATTAACCGATTTTTTATTTCATCTTAATCTCCTCCGGCGACAATCCGGGCGGAAACGCAAATTTATTTCGGAGGGAAAAAATGAAACGCTCGATCCTTTTCATCCTGCTGGCCCTGCTGGTCCTGAGCGCCGTGCGGCTGCCGGCGGCCATCTCCGCCCTCGCCTTCGGCGACTATTACTTCCAGATGAAGAACAACAACGCGGCCATCGAGAAACAGAACGGCTTCTGGTTCCGCCGCATCTACCTGACCTACGATTCCGACCTCTCCGACAAGCTGAAGGCGCGCGTGCGCTTCGAGGTCCAGAGCCCGGGCAATTTCCCCACCGCCACGGCGCTACTGAATCCCTATCTCAAGGACGCCTATCTCAGCTACCAGTACCTGCCCCTGCACAAGATCACGCTGGGCATCCAGGGCTGTCTGTCGTTCGACAACATCGACAAGTGGTACGGTTACCGCCACATTGAGAAGACCCCGTGGGACCTGTACAAGGTGCGTTCGTCGCGCGAATTCGGCGTGACCTTCAGCGGCGCCTTCGATACCGCCAGGAAGTTCAACTACGCCGTGCAGTTCGGCAACAACTCCGGCTACAAGAACGAGATCGACAAGTACAAGGAGATCGGCGTCGACTTCACCGTCAACCTCACCCCGCAGCTGATCATCGAGGTCAACGGCGACCGCGCCTCCATCTCGAGCACCAAGAGCGACTCCCAGCTCCAGGCGTTCGCCGGCTACCAGGGCGACTGGGGCCGCGTTGGGCTCAACTACGGCCGCGACACCATCAAGGAAACGGGCATGGCCGACGTCACGTTCGGCGTGCTGTCCGCGTTCGCCGTGGCCAAGTTCAGCAAGAAAGTCGAGGCGCTGGCCCGCTACGACATCACCACCGATCCGCAGCCTTACGGCCAGGGCGACTTCCTGGTCATCGAGAAGGGTTTCAAGACCAACCTGGCCATTCTTGGCCTGGGCTGGAACATTCATCCCAAGTTCCAGATCATGCCCAACGTCAAGCTGCTTTCCTACAAGGCCAACAGCGCCGGTCTCAAGCCCGCCGCCAACCAACAGTTCAACCTTACGTTTTATTACCAGTTCTAAAGGAGAAAAACATGAAAATAGTCAAAACATTGCTCATCCTGGCCCTGGCCGCCGGGTTCCTGGGCGCCGCCGACGTAGGCAAGATCGCGGTCGACGGCTCGACCACTGTCGGGCCGATCGCCAAGGCTTTCGCCGAGTTCTACATGAAGCAGCATCCAGGCGTCAACATCACCGTCTCGGAATCGGGCAGCGGCAACGGCGCCAAGAGCCTGATCAACGGCTCCTGCCAGGTAGCCACCATGTCGCGGATCATGAAGCAGAACGAATACGAGGCCGCCGTGCACAGCGAAGTGCTGCCCGTCTCCCATGTCGTGGCCCTGGACGGCATCGCCATGATCGTCCATCCCGGCAACCCCGTCAAGGCCATGACCATGGAACAGATCAAAAGCGTCTACACCGGCAAGATCAGGAATTGGAGCCAGCTCGGCGGGCCCAACGTCCCCATCGTTATCATTTCCCGCGACACCAACAGCGGCACCTACGAAACGTTCGAGACCCGCGTCCTGAAAGGGGAGAAGATCGTCAAAAACTGCGAGTACGTCGGCTCCAGCGGCGCCATCCGCCAGCGGGTGCAGAGCACGCAAGCCGCCCTGGGCTATGTGGGCATCGGCTTCATCGACAACACCGTCAAGGCGCTGCCGGTCAACGGCGTGGCGCCTTCTCCGGAGACGGTCAAGAACGGCAGCTACCCCATCGCCCGCCCCCTGTACATGTACACCAACGACTATCCGAAGATGGGTTCCGACCTGTACCTGTTCGTCAACCTCTACCTGACCAAAAAAGGGCAGGAGATCATCGAGGAGACCGGCTTCATCCCGGTCACCAATTATTGATGTCTGCCAATAAATTGTGAAAAATAACGAGCAAAACCTGATCATGAGCGAAGCGGTCAGCCGCCTGCGGCGGCTGACCGCCCTTGTTTTGAAAGGGTTCCTGCTGCTGGCCACGGCGCTTTCACTGGTGGCCGTACTGCTGATCATTGCCTACATCACCCGTGACGCCCTGCCTTTTTTCAAGCTGCGCGGCATTGGCGAGCTCCTTAAAAGCACTTCCTGGTACCCCAGCGGCCATCCCCCCGAATTCGGCGCCCTGGCCATCTTCTTCGGCACCGGCCTGGTCACCCTAGGCGCCATCCTGGTCGCCGTCCCCCTGGGCATCGCCGCGGCCATCGCCCTCAGCGACATCCTTCCCTACCGCCTGCGCCAGGCGGTCAAACCCGTCATCGAGATCCTGGCCGCCATCCCGTCCGTGGCCTATGGCTTCTTCGCCCTGGTGATCTTCGCGCCGCTGCTGCAGGAGCGCGGCGGCTCGCTGCTAGCCATCGCGCTCTGGCTGATCGCCCTGCCCCTGGGATTGCTACTCATTTTCGTGGCCAGCGAAATGGCCACGCGCTCGATCCGCGAGGACGTAGCCAGGGCGGCACGCCTCATCCTTGCCGCAGTACTGGCCATCATTCTGGTCCGCGGACTGCTGGCGCTCTCAGCCAAGCTGACCGCGTTGCGCATCGCCAGCGGCACCAATGCCCTGAATGTCTCCATCATCCTGGGCATCATGGCCCTGCCCACCATCGTCAGCGTGGCCGAGGATTCATTGCAGGCGGCGGGGCGCGAACTGCGCGAAGGCAGCTATGCCCTGGGCGCCACCCGGGCCGAGACCCTGTTCAAGGTGGTCATCCCCGCCGCCGGCAGCGGCATCATCGCCGCCGTCATCCTGGGCGTGATGCGCGCCGTCGGGGAGACCATGGTGGTCTGGATGGCCTCGGGCAACGCCGCCCAGGTGCCCAGCCCCTGGTTCAACTTCCTGAGCCCGGTGCGCACCCTGACCGCCACCATCGCCGGCGACATGGGCGAGGCCGACCAGGTGACCGGCTCCAGCCGCTACCATGTTCTGTTCGCCCTGGCCCTGTGCCTGCTGCTGACTTCGTTTCTCGCCAACCTGGCCAGCGAATGGATCCTGCGCCGCCAGCAGCGCCGGCTTGGAGGATTGAAATAACATGAACCTCGGCTCGCGCAGGCTGTTCGACCGCTCGCTGACCGGCATCAGCGTCATGGCCATCATCCTGATGGCGTTTTCGCTGCTAGTACTGCTCGGCCCCATCTTCTCCCGCGGCCTGGGCGCATTTATTTTTCGCGCCACCTGCGAGCACCGCCGTCTGGTGCTGGAGCAATTCAACCGCGGCAACCCGGATGAGATCGCGGCCGAATCCCGGGCGGTTGCGGTGGCGCGACGGCCGGTCTATGAAATGCTGGCCAGCTTTGAAAATGAACTGCCCGGCATGGAATATGCCAGGCGGCAGGGATTCCGGGCGGAACTCAAGGAAGTAAAAGGCCTGTTGCGCGACTGCTGGGCCCCTTGCCCGGGGAAATGGAACGGTGATGCTGCGCCAGCAGTACGGCCAGACGCGCTGGGACCGGGCCCAGGTCAAACTGCAGCAGCTGCTTTTCTCCGAGCAATGGGATTATTCCGACACCCGCAGCATGGGCAAGAAGATATGGGTGCCCCGGCAACGGAGTTTCGCCGGCACCCGCCTGGAACCGCTCTTCCCCTACCTGGAGTTGAACCTGCAAAAGATGTTGCGGCCGCGCCTTGTTTTTTACTGGCGCTTTATAACCGACCTATCCATGGATTCGCATTTTTTCGGCGGCATCTGGCCTGAAATCCTTGGCACGTTTTACCTGACCCTCGGCGCCATGCTACTGGCCATCCCTTTCGGCATCATCGCGGCGATTTACTTGAGCGAATTCGCCGCTACCGGCAGGCTGGTCAGCATGCTGCGCGTATGCATCAGCACGCTGGCCGGCGTGCCCAGCATCGTTTTCGGCTTATTCGGCCTGGCCTTTTTCATCAACACGCTGCACCTGTCGAGCTCGAAGAGCGTGCTGGCCGGTTCGGCCACCCTGGCGCTGCTGATCCTGCCGACCATCATCCGCTCGGCCGAGGAGGCGCTCAAGGCCGTGCCGCACACCTACAAGGAGGCGGCCCTCAGCCTGGGCGCGAGCCAGCTGCGCATGGTGCTGACCGTGCTGCTGCCCGCCGCCCTGCCTGGCATCCTGACCGGCATCATCATCAGCATGGGCCGCGCCGCCGGCGAGACCGCGCCCATCATTTTCACCGCCGCGGTCAGCGTCGGCCAGCCGCTGAAGTTGTGGGAGACCCTGAGCCAGCCCACGCCGGCGCTGCCCTGGAACATCTACAACCTGGCCACCGAGCACCAGGCGGTCGACGAGATCCGCCATGTGCAATACGGCATGGTGCTGACCCTGGTGCTGCTGGTGCTGCTGCTCAACCTGGCCGCCATCGTGATCCGCGCCCGCATCAGTAAAAAAATGAGAGGCTAAAGCCATGATCCAACTCAACCAACAGTCCATCCGGCCGGTCCAAGACCCTGAGGTCGCCGCCGAAAGCGAAATGAAGGCCCATGTCGCTTGCCTGGATTTCTCCTTTTTTTACGGCGACAACCAGGCGGTGAAAAACGTTACGCTTGATATCCCCTCCTACCAGGTGACGGCCATCATCGGCCCCAGTGGCTGCGGCAAGAGCACCCTGCTGCGCTCCATCAACCGCATGAACGACCTGATCCCCGGCGGCCGCACGTCGGGCAAGTTGCTCTTCGACGGCCAGGAGGTTTACGGCCCGCGCCTGGACGTGGTCACCCTGCGCCGGCGCATCGGCATGGTTTTCCAGAAGCCCAACCCCTTCCCGAAATCAATACTCAACAATGTCGCCTACGGCCGCCGCCTGCACGACCACCTGGGCAAGGAAGAAATCCAGGCGACCGTCGAGACGAGCCTGAAGCGTGCCGGGCTGTGGGACGAGGTGAAGGACCGGCTGGAGGACAACGCCCTGAGCCTCTCCGGCGGCCAGCAGCAGCGCCTGTGCATCGCCCGGGCCCTGGCCGTCGACCCCGAGATCCTGCTCATGGACGAGCCGACGTCGGCGCTGGACCCGCGGGCCACGGCGCGCATCGAGGACCTGATCGCCGAGCTGCGCGGCCGCTACACCATCATTATCGTCACCCATAACATGCAGCAGGCCGCCCGCGTCTCCGATCTCACCGCTTTCCTTTACGAGGGCACCCTGATAGAATATGGTCAGACGGCGCAGATTTTCACCAAGCCGCGTGAGAAACGGACCGAGGATTATATGACCGGCCGCTTTGGCTGAAGAAGGAGGAAGTGATGGCCGTGCACCTGGAAAAAGAGATCGAAAAGCTGAAGAAGCGCATCATACTCTACGGCGGCATGATCGAAAAAAACCTGGAGAACGCCATCCGCTCGATCCAGTCCAAGGACGGCGATCTCGCCCGTCAGGTCCTTTCGTCCGATGACCTGGCCGACCAGTGGGAGGTCGAAAACGAGGAGGAATGCCTGAAGATCCTCGCCCTGTACCAGCCGGTCGCCGTCGACCTGCGCTTCATCATCGCCGTCCTCAAGATCAACAACGACCTGGAACGCATCGGCGACGAGGCGGTCAACATCGCCGAGCGTTCGCTGCGCATTTCTCCCCTCACGTTGCCCGGCCGGCAGGTCGATTTCGCCCCGCTGTGCGCCCGGGTGCAGGAGGTGCTGCGCCAGAGCCTGGACGCCCTGGTGCGGCTCGACGCGCCCTTGGCCCACCGGGTGCGCAACTCGGACGACGCCATCGACGAAATGGTCCACGCCCAGTTCACGCAACTGAAGGATGAGATCAAGAAGTATCCCGAACAGACCGACCAGCTGGTCGAATACCTGCGCGTCTGCCGCCACCTGGAGCGCATCGCCGACCACGCCACTAATATCGCCGAGGATGTCATCTACATGATCGAGGGCAGCATCGTCCGCCACCGTCAGGAAACGAAATGACCATTCGCTCGGGCGGCCTGACCCATTCCCGGAGAACACGCCGGCGACGGATCCCATGAGCGCCCAAAAGTCGCTGCCGATTCCAAAAAAGATGATCGCCGTGGTCGACGACGAGCCCGATATCCTGGAGCTGATCGTCTTGCATCTCGGCCGCGCCGGCTTCACCGTCAAATCCTTCGCCGCGGCCAGGCCCCTGATGCAGTACCTGGAGAAACATTTGCCCGACCTGCTGGTCCTCGACCTGATGCTACCCGACGGCGACGGCCTGGAGATCTGCAAATCCCTGAAGCGGGAACGGCGGACCAACGCCTTGCCCATCCTGATCCTCACGGCCAGGGGAGAAAAACCGGACATCGTTCTCGGCTTGGAGTTCGGCGCCGACGATTACCTGGTCAAGCCTTTTTCGCCCGCGGAGCTCGTGGCGCGCGTGAAAGCGGTCCTGCGGCGGAGCGCCAAGCCCGCCCCCGGCGTAGGGGAGATCATCCGCGTCGGCGAGGCGCTGGCCATCGACCCCGGCAGGCACAGCGTCCTGGCCAACGGGGTCGCGGTGGCGCTGACCGCGACCGAGTTCTCCATCCTGCTCATCCTCAGCCGCAATCCCGGCTGGGTCTTCACGCGGGAAAAGATCCTCGACGCCCTCTGGGGCGACGAGAAGGACGTCATCGACCGCACCATCGACGTGCATATCAAGCACCTGCGGGAGAAGCTGGGCGCTGCGGGATCCATGGTCAAGAATATCCGCGGCGCCGGCTACAAGATCGAGCCATGAAAAAAAGGATATTCTGGAAATTTTTCGCCGGTTTTTTCGCCATGGGCCTGGTCCTGGCCGCCTCATTCTATTCCTTGACCCTGGGGGACGTGCGCTCCCTGTATCTGCAGCTGCAGCAGGACAAACTACTTTCGCTGGGGAACGCATTCGACGCGGAACTGAGCGCGCATTGGCGCGAATGGGACCCGGGGACCCTGCAGCGCTGGATCACCGACAAAGGCCGGCGCACGCAGACCCGGCTCACCCTGGTCGACCGCAAGGGCGTCGTGCTCGCCGATTCGGAAATGGACCCCGCCCGCATGCAGAACCACTCCGACCGCCCCGAGATCGCGGCCGCCCTTGCCGGCCGGGCCCGGTCCGAGTTCCGTTTCAGCTTCACCCTGCGCCAGAACATGATGTATTTCGCCATGCCGCTGAAACGCGCCGGGGAGACGGCGGCCGTCCTGCGCCTGAGCCTGTTCGTCCGGGATCTCGACTCGGTGTTCTCGCCCTGGCGCTGGAAGATCACCGCGGCGTTCCTGGGGCTTATCGCCCTTTCCCTGCTGCTATCGATTCTGCTTTCCCGGAACCTGACCAGGCCGATCCGCGACCTGGCCCGGGCGACCCGCAGCTTCGCCTCCGGCGTTCTGGACAGCCATGTGCGTTCGCGGCGCCGCGACGAGATCGGGCAACTCGCCGCCGACTTCAACACCATGGTCGACAGCCAAAAGGGGCTGGTGGAAAAGATCCGCTACAGCCAGCAGGAGCTGGAAACCGTCCTGGCCTCCATTTCCGACGGGCTGCTGGTCATCGACGCCCGCGACCGGATCGTCCGCGCCGGCCCGCGCTTTTGTCAGCTCGTCGGCGGAACCGATCTTGTAGGCAAGCCGTATTGGGAGTTCCTGCGCAGCAAGGAATTTGCCGACCTGGTCCGCCTGGCGACGACGAAAAGCGTGCGCAGCGAGATCGAGATTCACGGGCGAACCTTTCTGGCAGCGCTCTCTCCGCTCCCGGACTCCGGGGGGACGGTGATCACCTTCCACGACCTTTCCGAAACCAAGCGCCTGGAAAAGCAGAAAAAGGACTTCGTGGCCAACGTTTCGCATGAGCTGCGCACGCCGCTGACCGCCATCAAGGGCTACGCCGAGACTCTGGCCGAGGAGGCCGAGGGGGATTCGAGAAAGTATCTGGACGTGATCCTGCGCCATGCCGACCGCCTGATCGATCTGACCCAAGACCTGCTGACCCTGTCGGAGCTGGAGGAAAAAGGCATCCCCCTGCGCCGGGAAGCCATCGACTGGCCGGAATTACTGGCCAGCGTTCGCGTCCTGTTCGAAAAAAAACTGCTGGAAAAAAAGTTGCGCCTGGACATTTCGCTCCCGGAAAACCTGGAGCCGATCGCATTCAAGGGAGACCGTTTCCGCCTGGAACAGATGTTCATCAATCTGCTGGACAACGCGGTGAAATACACGGACCGGGGCGGCATCGCCATTCACGTTTTGGTTGCCCCCGGCCGCTTGATCGTCGAGGTCAAGGACAGCGGCGTGGGCATCGCCCCCGATCACCTTCCGCGTATCTTCGAACGGTTCTACGTGATCGACAAGGCCCGCTCGCGGCAAAGCGGCGGCACCGGGCTGGGACTGGCCATCGTCAAGCACATCGTTACTCTCCATGGGGGAGAAATCAGGGTCGAGAGCACCCCCGGCGTGGGAACCACGTTCACCCTCTTGTTTCCACTGGACTAGCATCCTCATTTTTCCCTCATCGTTTACATGGTCACCGGCGAGATCAGCGACAACTGATTTTTTGCCGCCGCCGCCGGGAAATTTTTAAAAAAATTAATTTCAATCTATTGACACGTCAGAAAAAGTAAACTATATTCGAGTTTGGAAAGTGGGAGGCACAAAAATTGAAAAAAGCCATTCACGCGATTGCGCTGAAGGAAGCTGAAGTTCCCAGTGAGGAGGCCGAACCTCCAAGCAGTGCGCTGCTGGAGGAAAGCAACAACCCCGCCCCGTCGTTGTTGTTCCCCGAGTTGATCCAATTCCCGAATTCGAAACCCGACAAGACATTCCTGAAGATCGGCGCCCGCTCGCTGCAATTCCAGAGAAAATATTTCCCGCTGGCCACCACGGCCGACTGGAACAGCTGGGAGTGGCAGCTGCGCAACAGCATCACCAGCTGGAAGGCGCTGCAGCAGGTGCTGCAGCTGTCCGACGACGAAGTGCGGGCCATGACCGTCGAGAGCGGCAACCTGCCGCTGCGCCTCACCCCGTACTACGCCAGCCTGCTCGACGCCGCCGACCCCATGCAGTCGCTGCGCCGCAGCGTCGTGCCGGTCACTGCCGAGCACCTCATCTCCTGCGGCGAGGCCGCCGACCCGCTGGGCGAAGACACGCACAGCCGCGTCCCGGGGCTGGTCCACCGCTACCCCGACCGCGTGCTCTTCCTGGTCACCGGCTTCTGCGCGAGCTACTGCCGCTACTGCACGCGTTCCCGCCTGGTGGGCGACCAGAACAAGCGCCACCTCAACCGCGAGCAATGGGACCGCGCCCTGTCCTACATCGAGCTGAACCCCGACGTGCGCGACGTCCTGCTCTCCGGCGGCGACCCGCTCACCCTGCCGGACAACAGCCTGGAATACCTGCTGACGCGCCTGAGCCGCATCCCGCACGTCGAGTTCGTGCGCATCGGTTCCAAGGTGCCGGTCGTGCTGCCGCAGCGCGTCACCCATTCGCTGGTCAACCTGCTGAAGCGTTTCCGCCCCCTGTGGATGAGCCTGCATTTCACCCACCCCGACGAGATCACCCCGGAGACGGCCCAGGCCTGCGAGCGCCTGGCCGACGCCGGCATCCCGCTGGGCAGCCAGACCGTGCTGCTGAAGGACATCAATGATTCGGTGCCGGTCATGAAAAAACTGATGCACGAACTGCTCAAGATACGCGTCCGCCCCTACTACCTCTACCAGTGCGACCCCATCCTCGGTTCTTCCCACTTCCGCACCTCGGTGGAAAAGGGCCTGGAGATCATCGAGGGCCTGCGCGGCCACACCAGCGGCTACGCGGTCCCGCATTACGTCATCGACGCCCCGAACGGCGGCGGCAAGATCCCGCTGCTGCCCGATTATTACCAGGGGCGCCAGGACGGCGACGTGCTGCTGCGCAACTACCAGAAGAAAATCTACCGCTACCCCGACCAGGGCCGGGAGGGCGCGGCGCCGGGAGAGCGCTTGCCCTGACCGACGTCCCGCCGGGGGAGCGCCCTTGCATATTCGCAGCCGCTGGCATAAAATCGTGAAGACTCCGGAATGACGAGGAACCCATGAATATTGGCTTGACCTACGACCTCAGGCAGGATTACCTGGACGCCGGCTACAGCCACGAGCAAACGGCCGAGTTCGACCGCCCCGACACCGTCGAAGGCATCGAGGACGCGCTGCGCGCCCTGGGGCATGGGACGCAGCGCATCGGCAACATCAAGAGCCTGGTGCGGCGGCTGGCGGCCGGCGAGCGCTGGGACATGGTCTTCAACATCTGCGAAGGCATGTTCGGCCTGGGCCGCGAAGCCCAGGTGCCGGCGCTGCTGGACGCCTACGAGATCCCCTACACCTTTTCCGGGCCGCTGATCCTGGCGCTGGCGCTGGACAAGGGGCTGACCAAGAGGGTGGTGCGCTCGTTCGGCGTGCCCACCCCGGACTTCGCCGTGGTCGCCTCGCCGGCGGACATCGCGGCCGTCGACCTGCCCTTTCCCCTGTTCGCCAAGCCGCTGGCCGAAGGCACGGGCAAGGGGATCGACTCCCGCTCCAAGATCGATTCCAGGGAACAGCTGGCCTCGGTCTGCCGCGGGCTGCTGGAAAAATTCGCCCAGCCGGTGCTGGTGGAGACCTACCTGCCCGGGCGCGAGTTCACCGTGGGCATCGTGGGCAGCGCGGGGGAGGCGGAGGCCATCGGCGTCATGGAGGTCATGCTGAACGCGCAAGCCGAAGCCAACGCCTATTCCTACGTCAACAAGGAACAGTACGAAGGGAAGGTGGATTACGCCCTGGCCCCCGAGAGGGAGGCCGGCGACTGCGCGCGAGGTGGCGCTGCGCGCCTGGCGCGGCCTCGGCTGCCTCGACGGCGGCCGCGTCGACGTCAAGATGGACCGCGCCGGCGTCGTGAATTTCATCGAGGTCAACCCGCTCGCCGGCTTGAACCCCACGCACTCCGACCTGCCGATCATGTGCCGCCTCCAAGGCATCCCCTTCCCGGAGCTGATCGCTCGCATCATGGCCTCCGCCGCCCGGAGGATCGCCCGATGAAATTGAAAAAGGCCGTCATCCTGCATAACCAGGTCAACGCCGATTCGCCCAAGGACGAGCTGGACGTTTTGGTCCAGGCCGATGAGGTTTTCAAGTCGCTGTCCGAACTGGGCTACCAGCCGGTGACCGTCCCCTTCTCTTTGGATTTCGCCAAGAACATCCGCGCCATCAAGAAGATCAACCCCCTTTTCGTGTTCAACCTGGTGGAGTCGCTCGAAGGGAACGGCCAGCTGATCCACCTGGCCCCGTCCCTGCTCGATCACCTCGGGCTGCCCTACACCGGCAACGACCAGGAAGCGACGTTCGTCACCTCGAACAAGATCCTGAGCAAGAAGCTCCTGCAACTGGCCGGGGTCGCCACCCCTCCCTGGCTGGGCGCCGGGCATGCGCGCGGCAGCGCCGGGCTGGGCGCCGGAACTTACCTGCTCAAATCGGTGTGGGAGCACGCGTCCAACTGGTTCGCCGACGATTCCATCGTTCAGGTCGCGGACGAGGCCGAACTGCGCCGGCTGCTCGAGAAAAAAAACCGCTCGGGCCGCGGCCCCGTCGGTGCGGGGCGGCGCGGCCCGTTCTTCGCCGAAAGATACATCGGCGGGCGCGAGTTCAACCAGGCCATACTGACCGGCGAGTCCCTGCCGCTGTCGGAGATCAAATTCGTCGAATTCCCCGACGACAAGCTGCGCATCCTCGATTTCCGCGCCAAGTGGGAAGAGAATTCCTACGAATACACCCACACGCCGCGCAGCTTCGAATTCGGCGATGCCGACCGGCCCCTGCAGGCGGAACTGCGCGCCGTCGCCCGCCGCTGCTGGGAATTCTTCAACCTCAGCGGCTACGCCCGCGTCGATTTCCGCGTGGACGACGAAAACCGCCCCTGGGTGCTGGAGATCAACACCAACCCTTGCCTGTCTCCCGACGGCGGCTTCTATGCCGCCGCCGAGCGCGCCGGCCTGTCGTTCACCGGCATGGTGGAGCGCATCGTCAACGATTGCCTGTCCGGTTGAAAAGCGAAGTGGCCCGCAAAGCGGAGGAATGAATGACCCAGCGCGAACCGTTGTCTTTTCGCGAGGATGTCCTGCCCGGCGATCCCGGGACGGTCAGGGACATCGTGGCCTCGACTGGATTTTTCTATGACCATGAGATCGAGGTGGCGGTGGAGCTCGTCGGCGAACGCCTGCAGAAGGGGCCGGAGAGCGGCTACCTTTTCCTTTTCGCGGAGCGGCAGGGGCGCACCGTCGGCTACAGTTGCTACGGCGAGATCCCCTGCACCGCGGGCAGCTACGATCTGTACTGGATCGCCGTGCACAACGATTGCCGCAACCAGGGCATCGGCAAGGTGCTGCTGCAGAGGACCGAGGCGCTGATCGCCGGCCTGAAGGGGAGGGCCGTCTGGGTGGAGACCTCGGGCATGAAAAAATACGCCTCGACGCGGAATTTCTACCTGCGCAGCGGCTACCAGGAGGAAGCGGTGCTCAAGGGCTTTTACGGCCCCGACGACGACAAGTTCATTTATGTCAAGCGCCTGGCCTGACCATGGTTGAACGCGTAAAAAAAAGATCGCTCAAGGCCGGCCTGCCGCCCGGGAGCCTGGTCCATATCGGCAAGGAGATGGTCGGGGCGAGCCGCATCCGCATCCTGGATTACGACGAGAGCTCCGTGCGGGAAAACGAAAAGGCCGCCCTGGCCGAATGCCTGGCTTTTCGCGACACCGCCTCGGTGACCTGGATCGACATCGAGGGGCTGCAGGACATCCCGCTGCTGGAAAACCTGGGCTCCTGCTACGGGCTGCACCCGCTGATCCTGGAGGACATCCTCAACACCGACCAGCGTCCCAAGTCCGACGACATGGAAAGCTACATCTATGTCGTGCTCAAGATGCTCGATTTCGACCCGGCCAGCCTGGAGATCGTTTCCGAGCAGATCAGCATCGTCTTCGGGCGCAACTACGTGATCTCCATCCAGGAGGGGCGCGAGGGCGACCTGTTCGAACCGCTGCGCGAGCGCATCCGCGCCGGCAAGGGGCGCATCCGCAAACTGGGGCCCGACTACCTCGCTTATTCGCTTCTCGACACCATCATCGACCATTATTTCCTCATCCTGGAAAAATTCGCCGAGCGCATCGAGGCGCTGGAGGAGGAGCTGGTCAGCAACCCCACGACCGAGACCCTGCAGCAGATCCACCGCCTGAAGCGCGAGATGATCTTCCTGCGCAAGTCGGCCTGGCCGCTGCGCGAGGTGGCCAACGTCCTGGAGAAGAGCGAGTCGGAGCTGATCCACCCGGCGACCAAGATCTTCCTGCGCGACATCTACGACCACGCCATCCACATCATCGACAGCATCGAGACCTACCGCGAAATGCTTTCCAGCATGCTGGACATCTACCTCTCCTCGGTGAGCAACCGCATGAACCAGGTCATGAAGGTGCTGACCATCATCGCCACCATATTCATGCCCCTGACCTTCCTGGCCGGCGTCTACGGCATGAATTTCAAGCACATGCCCGAGATCGGCTGGCCCTGGAGCTACCCGCTGCTCTGGCTGGTCATGCTCGGCGTCGCCGGGGTCATGCTCTACTTCTTCAAAAAAAAGAACTGGCTGTAAACTACTTCAATTGGGGCAGGCTCTCGCGTCATTCCCCTTCACTTTTTCCACCAGTCCTGATCTACGGGAATCGACTTCGGCCATTTTCGCAAAATGGCCTCGCAAGGCGTTCCGGGCTGCGAAGCGTCCCGCTTGCGGGAGAATGTCGCTGCGCCTGCCAATATACTTTTTCTTCAACATCGAACGTCGAACGTCGAACATCGAACCTCCATCTATCTGACTTGACCACCCTAAATTATTGTGTTATCTATTATCCTTATGTTGGACGCATCACTTATTTATCTGTCGCCCGCCTCTGACTGGCACCGCGTTTGCTGGTGGGCGGCCCCGTCCGCCTGAAGATCGATCCATCCCTCCACATTTTTTATGAAAAAAATCAAAAAACCAAGGAGAAAAAAACATGGAACGATTTTCACCCAGGAAACAAGAACATCTGCCGACCCATTTCTATAACATCAAGTCCGACCTGCCCAGCCCGCCCCCGCCGCCGCTGCACCCGGGGAGCGGCGCGCCTATCGTGCCCGCCGACCTGCGGGCCATTTTTAGCGAAGGCTTCATCGAGCAGGAGGGTACCCGGGAGCGATTCGTGCCCATCCCGGCGGAGGTCCGCCGGGCCTACGCCCAATTCCGGCCCACGCCGCTGGTCTACGCCGCCGGGCTGAGGCAGCGGCTGGATACGCCGGCCCATATCTTTTACAAGTTCGAGGGCGTGAGCCCGACCGGCAGCCACAAGGGCAACACGGCGCTGATGCAGGCGTATCTCGCCGCCCGCGAGGGGGTGCGCACGCTGGTGACCGAGACCGGGGCCGGGCAGTGGGGCTCGGCGCTGGCCTACGCGGCGGAGCGCTTCGGCATCGCCACCCGGGTCTTCATGGTGCGGGCCAGCTACCGGCAGAAGCCGGGGCGGCGCACGCTCATGAACCTGTTCGGGGCGCGGGTCGAGGAGAGCCCGGGGGACTCCACCGCCGCGGGGCGGGCGTATTACGACGGTGACCACGACCATCCGGGCAGCCTGGGCATCGCCATCGCCGAGGCGGTGGAAACCGTTTTGCACGACCCGGATTGCAAGTACGCCCTGGGCTCGGTGCTGGACGGCGTGCTGCTGCACCAGACCGTGATCGGGCTCGAAGCCGAGCGGCAGCTTGGCGATCTCGGGCTGGAGCCCGACCTGGTCATCGGTTGCGTGGGCGGCGGCTCCAATTTTGCCGGCATCAGCTTTCCCTTAATCCGGAAAAAAATGGCCGGGGGGAAGAAGACCCGCTTCATCGCCGTGGAGCCCGAGGCTTGCCCTTCGCTCACCCGCGGCGACCTGCGCTACGACCACGGCGACAGCGCCGGGCTGACCCCGCTGCTGTTCATGCACACCCTGGGCCGCGACTTCATCCCGCCGCCGATCCACGCCGGCGGCCTGCGCTACCACGGCATGGCTCCCCTGGTCAGCCACCTGGCGGCGCTGGGCCTGGTCGAGGCCCGCGCCTATGCGCAAGGCGACGTGTTCGCCGCAGCCAGGGAATTTTTTGTCAGCGAAGGGGTCCTGCCCGCGCCCGAGTCGGCGCACGCCGTCGCCGCGGTCATCGCCGAAGCGCGGCGGGCCAGGGAAAGGAACGAGGAGACGGTCATCCTGTTCAACTTGTCTGGCCACGGTCATTTCGACATGCAGGCCTATGAGCGCAATAACGACGGCGCCTCCTGCGGCTGATGCCGGGCACCCGTCTGGCGCGGGGCGAACGGCTGGAACCGCCGCTGGGAATTGTTCGCCGATATGCTACAATGAAGGGCGAGGTGTCCGACCATGTTCGACGTCGTCCTGGTCCTGCCGTATCCGTTCGCCGACCACCCTTCCTTCCCCGAGGGGATCCTGAAACGGGCCCTGGAGGCGGCGGGGTTCAGCGTCGGCGTGATCGAAACGCCTTTCTGGCAGGAGTGCGGGTCGTTCACCGCCCTGGGGCGGCCGGCCCTTTTTTTCGCGGTGGTCTCCGGGCCGCTGGACTCGGTCGTGCTGAATTACACCGCCGGCCGCCGCCGGCGCCGCGAAGACCTCTACCAGTTCGCCGGCCAGGCCTTTTTCAGCGGCCGGCCCCCGGGCATCAAGTTCAAGATCCGCCCCGACCGCACCCTGACTGTGTTCGCCAGCCGGCTGCGCGAGGCGTACCGCGACGTGCCCATCATCATCGGCGGCGTCGAAGCGTCCCTGCGCTGCTTCGCCCACTACGATTTCCAGGAGGACAAGGTCCGCCGTTCCGTCCTGCTCGACTCCCGCGCCGACATCCTGGTCAGCGGCAACGGCGAGAAGCAGGTGGTGGCCATCGCCCGCCTGCTGCGCCAGGGGGTGCCGGCCCGGGAGATCGACATCCCGGGCACGGCCAGGGTTTGGGGCGGGCTGCCGCCTGAAAAGAACTGCCTGGAATTGCCGCCCTGCGAAGAGGTGCAGGCGGACGCGGCGAAGCTGCTGCTCGGGCAGCTGCTCGCCGCCGGCGCCGGCGGCGAGCGCGCCATGGCCCAGAAACACGCCAACCGCTGGGTGGTGCAGAACCCCGCCGAGCGTTACGCGGGCGCCGACCTCGATTTCATTTACGGCCTGGGCTACCGGCGGCACCACCCTGGCAGCCCGGAATTCTCGCCGGCCCTGCGCATGAACCTTTTTTCGCTCACCTCGCATCGCGGCTGCGCCGGCGGCTGCTCGTTCTGTTCGATCACCCTCAGCGAGGGGCGAAAGGTGGTCTCGCGCTCTCCGGAGTCGATCTTCGCGGAGATCCGCTCGCTGGCGGCCCATCCCGAATGGCGCGGCGTGGTCTCGGATATCGGCGGCGCCACCGCCGAGATGTACGGCAGCGACTGCCCGGTCACGCCCTGCGCGCGCGAATCCTGCCTGCGGCCGGATGCCTGCGGCCGGATCGGCTTGGGCGATCCCTACCTGGAGCTCTTGCGCCGGGCGCGGGCCCTGCCCGGCGTCAAGAAGGTCATGCTGGGCTCGGGGGTCCGCCACGACCTGCTGCTGCGCAATCCCGAGCTGCTCGAAGAGATCATGCGCGAACACTGCGGGCGTTTCCTGCGCGTCGCCCCCGAGCACAGCGAGGATGAGGTCCTGGACCTGATGGGCAAGCCGCGCTTCGCGGTCTTCGCGGAATTCGTCGCCTTGTTCGACCGCCTGAACCGCCGGTTGCCGCGGCCGATCGAGCTGGCCCCCTACCTGATCGTCGGCCATCCGGGCGAGACCGCCGCCATGGTGCCGCTCATGAAAAAAAAGCTGCGCTCCCTGGGCCTGAACACCTGCGACACGCAGATCTTCACTCCCACCCCCGGCACCCTTTCCACGGCCATGTATCATTCCGGCCTGTCGCCCGCGGGGAAACCCCTGGCCGTGGAAAAGGATATCCGCGCCCTGCAGGAGCGCAAGCGCCTCTTGTCCGGCTGACCGGAGCGACTCGTATCCTTTCCCGGCGCAGATTTTCAATGGGCGTGAGATATTTTCTTCAATGCGATATATACTTATCGGATCAAGGCTCGGCCAAGGGGGAACCATGAAAGGAAAACTCGCGTTCATGACCGCGCTGCTGCTGGCGGCGCTGCCCACGGCGGCGCAAAGCGTCAAGGTGGTCTCACCCAACGGTGGCGAATCGTGGACCTTGAACACGGCGCATGACATCACCTGGACGTCCCAGAACCCGGGCGGCCTGCTGGTGAACGTCATCCTGCGCGACGGCGGCGGCAACGTCGGGGTAATCAAGAGGAACGTCGCGCTGGCGGCGGGGAGCTGCCCATGGACCGTCGGCAGGCTCGAGGACGGCACCGTGGTCCCCGCCGGGACCGGCTACATCGTGCGCATCCGCGACGCGGCGAGCATGGTCAACGACGACAGCAACGCCCCTTTCGCCATCACGGGGACGACGCCGCCGGCGCAGCCGAGCATCACCGTGACCAGCCCCAACTACGGCAGCGAAGAAATGCATGTAGGCGGCCAGCGCTGGCCCATCGAATGGTCGGCGACGAACATCGTCCAGAACGTCCGCATCGTCCTGGTCACGCCCGATGGCGCCGACGTCGGAGTGATCGCCGAGAACCTGGCGCCGAACAGCTCGCCCTGCAGCTGGCTCATCGGCCAGACCCAGTCCGGCCCGGTGCCGCCCGGAGGGAGCTACAAGGTGCGCGTCTCCACCATGGATGGCAGCGTCACGGACGTCAGCGACAACCCCTTCCTGATCCGGGAAGGCCCCAAGCCGGTGCTGGTCAAGGTGCCGCCGTTCGATCGCCTGCCGCCCCTCCTGCCGCGGCCCAAGCTGGCCGTCACGGCCATCGACCTCCTGCCCAACCCCGAGGCCTACTTCATCGTCTTCGGCTTCAAGAACGCCGGCAACGCCCCCTTGCCGCCGGCATCCGAGCTGCCGCAGAAGCCCGACTTCAAGGTGGTCATCGACGGCCGCGAGATCGGCCGGGGCGACCTGAACGTGCCCAACGAGGCGCTCGCGCCCGGCGCGGAGATCAAGCAAACACTCGGCGGCTTCATCAAATTCCCCGCCGCCGGCGATCCCTGGCCCTTCTGCCTCGGCGACCAGATCACCATCACGCTCAACGAGCGCAACGTCCTGGGCCTGGGCAGCGCCGGCAAGACCTCCTCGCTACGGCTGATCGCCCTGCACAATTTCTATGACCTGGCCCTCACCCCCGTCACCTACGACTGGAACGAAGGCGTCGCCCATCTCCTGGTCACCAAGGTCGGCGGCGGCAGCCCGCCGCGCTCGAAGAAATTCATCCTGAATTACACCATCCGCGGCTACCACCCCGTGGGGACGGTCGAGCATGACTGGGACGAAGCCGTGGTGGACACCCCCGGCCCCTTCGCCTGGAAGAGGACCCGGACGATCCTGAGCACCGATACCTTCCCCGTTCACGTCGACCTGCCATTAAGCAAGACGTACTCCACCTTCTATGAACTCGAATTCGAGATCCGGCCCGAGTTCAGGGACGAGTTCGACGAGCGCAACAACGCGCTCGCCCCCGTGCGCTTCGACCGCCCCAACTGAATGGAGGGTGAGATATTACATGATAATTTCTATTTGTCTTATTGAGAGATCGTTCCCAGGGAGGAAAAAATGAAGCAGTCATTTCTGTTGATCGCGGTCATAGCCCTGCTCATGGCGCCGCTGGCGGCGCAGAGCGTCAAGGTGGTCTCGCCCAACGGGGGCGAGTCCTGGGCATTGCATTCGTCATTCCCCATCACCTGGACGTCCGCGAACGCAGGGGCAGTGAAGGTGGACATCATCCTGCGCAAAGGCAGCGTCAGGGTCGGTGCCATCAAGAGCCAGGTGTCGCTCGCGGCCGGAAGCTGTCCGTGGCAAGACGTGGGCAAGCTCGAAGACGGGACCGTAGTCGACGCAGGAACCGATTATGTCATCCGCATCCGTGACGCGGCGAACACGTTCGGGGACAGCAGCGACAACGCCTTCGCCATCACCACGGGAACGGGGCCGGTCATCATCAAGGCGCCGCCCTATGAGCGCGTGCCGCCGTCCATTTTTCAGAAGCCCAAGCTCGTTGTCTCGGACATCGACCTGACGCCGAACGCGGAAGGCTTCGGGATCATCTTCAGCTACAAGAACGTCGGCAATGGCCCGCTGCCCAAGGCCTCCCAGGTGCCGGTCAAGCCGAGCTACCGCGTGCTCATCGATGGCCGGGAGATGGCGAGCGGATCGCTCTTCATCCCTGCCTTCTCCGCCCCGCCCGGCTGGGAGCAGATGGGCTATTTTGGCGGCATGATCGTCATGCCGGCCAATTTATATGAGAACAAGCTCTGGAATATCGGCAACACCATCACGGTGCATATTAACGAGAACAAGGTCATGGGCATGGAAAACCACACCCTCGGCCTGAACCTGAAGCCCATCGCCTTGAAATACGCCTATGATGTCGTTTTCACTGAAGTGACGTTCGACTGGAATACGAATGAACTGAGGATGTCCGTTCGCGTCGATGGCAAGGTCCCGCCGGGCAAGAAACTGCGCTTTCACTGCCCAGGCGAATTCTATCACGACGTTGAGCTACATTCTGGCCAGAATGGGTATTCCTATGCCCAAAAGCTCATCTACAAGGTGCCGAAGGGCCAGAATTTGACAATGATCAACGCCTTGGCCTACTTAGTCCCATTGCCAAGCGGCGGAGAAAAATTGCTGGACATCGACCTGCGCAACAATCAGGGTTTGTTCCGCTTCGAGCGCCCCCCGCGCCCGGCCGAGTCTCCGAAATGAGGAGCAAGATTTATTATGGAGGCAAAATGAAAAAGATTCTTATCATGGCGGGCGGGTTGATTTTGGCGCTTTCGCCGCTGGCGGCGCAGAGCGTCAAGGTGGTTTCGCCCAACGGGGGGGAGTCCTGGGCATTGCATTCGTCGCACGCCATCACCTGGACGCCCACGAACCCGGGAAACGCCAAGGTCGATATCATCCTGCGCAACACCGGCGGCAAGGTCGGGGCGATCAAGAGCCAGGTGGCGCTTTCCGCGGGGAGCTGGCAGTGGCAGGACGTCGGCAGGCTCGAAGACGGTACTGTGGTCCCTCAAGGGAGCGACTACATCGTCCGCATCCGCGACGCCGGGAACACCTTCAGCGACGACAGCAACGCCAACTTCACCATTTCCGCTGGCTCCCCCGCCGCAACGCTGCGGCTGCTGAGCCCCAACGGCGGCGAGAATTGGTACAGAGGCAAGCTGAATAATATAACCTGGAAGGCGGAGAACTGGACCGGAACGGTGCAGTTGAGCCTGTTCCGCAATAACGTGTTCAAGGGCGTCATCGCCTCCGGGCAGTCGTCATCCGCCGGGACGTATTCCTGGAATGTCGGCGCGACGAGCCATGGAACGGCAGAGCTCGGCGGCGGCTACAGGGTGATGGTGTCCAGGACCTATTCCGGGCCCGTGCTGCCGCAGGCGGCGCTGGTGGACAAGGGCGACGGCGACTTCAGCATCGGCCTGCAGAAAATCCCCGGGCTGGCCAAACCGATCGAGGCCTATAAGACGAAAACCGTCAGCCTGACGCCGTCGCTGTCGAACAAATGGCACCGCAAGCACGAGTATTACAACGGACTGGGCTGCCCGTTGAGTGATTGGGGGCTCGCCCCCGACCCCGATCCCAGCCCGCTGCTGAGGACCGGATACCGTAACCATTACGAGGGCGGCTTATGCTGGGAATACCTCGGCTTGATCTACCGCGGGATCGTGCGCTTCGATCTCAGCTCGATCAAGGGGCAGGTCAAGGAAGCTCACGTGAATATGATCTGCACCGGGACCGACTCGACCGACGGTACGCCGTACTGCGACGGTTCGGTGCTGGTGCTGGACGGCGGGGGTTCGGGGTTCGACAATCCCTATCATCCCCTCGTCGACCTGCCCGCCGGCGGCGGCCCCATCGCCAACGACGTCATCAAGGTGTCGGGGCCGAACATCCAGATCGTGGTCACCGACCTGGTCAAGGCCTGGATCGGCGGCCAGCAGCCCAACCACGGCCTGCTATTCCTGGGCAACAACGAGAACATGAGCGAGAACGACGACCGCTGCATCTCCCACTTCCAGGTCTCCCTTTCGATCACCTACGTCCCCTCCGATTCCTGGGACATGGAATAAAACCCGCTCGTAAAATCCGCGGCGCCGGAGGTTGACGGCTTGGTTTGCTTTTAAAAAATAACTGCGCTACAATCGCTCCTTACGCCTTGATAAGGAGATCCGCGATGCGCAGTGACCACCACGCTCATCCGGCCGGGCCGGGCCTGGCCGATCGCGTCCGGGAAAAGACCGGCGTCGACGTCGCCCGCTGCTACCAGTGCGGCAAGTGCTCCGCCGGCTGCCCGCTGTCGGCTGACATGGATTTCCCGCCCAGCCAGGTCATGCACCTGCTGCAGCTCGCCGCCGGTTTCCCCGAATTCGCCGACCTGGCGCTGCGCTCCCATACCATCTGGCTCTGCCTGACTTGCGAGATCTGCTACGCCCGCTGTCCCATGGATCTCGACATCCCCAAGGTGATGGACGCGCTGCGCCACGAGTCGCTGGCGCAAAAGAAGGTCAACCCCAGGGCGAAGGACATCCTGGCTTTCCACCGCGCCTTCCTCGATTCGCTGCGCTATACCGGCCGCCTTTTCGAGATGGGGCAGATCGTCGACTACAAGCTGCGCAGCCGGCCACTTCCTCCAGGACATGCTGCAGGCGCCCTGGATGTTTTTCGTCGGCAAGCTGCACCTGCTGCCCGAGCGCGTCCGCAACCGCCGCCTGCTGGGGCGCATCTTCGCCCGGACCCTGAAGGCCAAGGAGAACCGCTCATGAAGACCGGATTTTACCCCGGCTGCTCCATGAAGGGCTCGGCCCGCGAATACAGCGAATCGCTGCTGGCGGTCGCCGCCGCCCTGGGCTGCGAGCTGCCCGAGGTGCCCGATTGGAACTGCTGCGGCGCCACCGCCGCCCACAACCTCGATCCCGACCTGGCGCTGGCCCTGCCGGCGCGCATCCTCGCCGCCGCCGAGAAAGCGGGCATGGACGAGGTGCTGGTCCCCTGCGCCGCCTGCTACAGCCGCCTCAGCGTCACCCGCCACGAGCTTTTGCAGGACGACGCCCTGCGCCGGAAGATTTCCGGCCTGGTCGAAGCCGACTACCGCGGCACGGCGCGGGTGGTGAACATCATCGAATGGCTCGCGGGGATTCCCGGCCTGGAAAACAGGGTCAAGGCGCCGTTCGCGCGCCGCGTGGCCTGCTACTACGGCTGCCTGCTGGTGCGGCCGGCGGGCGTCGTCGAATTTCGACCGCCCCGAGGACCCGCAGATCCATGGACCAGCTGATGAAGAAAATCGGCGCCGAGCCCGTGGAGTGGGCGTTCAAGACGGAATGCTGCGGGGCGGGCTTTTCCGTTTCGCGCACCGACCTGGTGGCCAGGTTGAGCGGCCTCATCCTCGAGGACGCGTCGGAGCGCGGCGCCGAGGCCCTGATCGTCGCCTGCCCCATGTGCCATCTCAACCTGGACATGCGCCGGCCGAACATCGAGAAGAGCTCCGGCAAGAAATACGATATCCCGGTCATCTACATCACGCAGGCATCGGGCTGGCCATGGGGCTGGAGCCGAAAAAGCTTGGCCTGCAACGCCATAAAGTTCCCGTTGCGGCCTTTCATCACCTGCATCGGCGAAGCCGATCGCAGGTGAAAACCCGCCGCAACGGACTCCCCGGCAGAGCCGGATCGCCGGCAGCTGCGGCTCCAAAGGAGAATTGACCATGGCGCGCATCGGCGTCTTCATCTGCCACTGCGGCGAGAACATCGGCGGCACGGTGGACGTCGCCGCGGTCGCCGAGGCGGCGCGGACATGCCCGGCGTGGTCCTACGCCGTCGACTACAAGTACATGTGCTCGGAGCCCGGGCAGACCATGATCCAGGACGCCATCCGCGAGAAGAAGCTGACCGGCGTGGTGGTGGCCGCCTGCTCGCCGCGCATGCACGAGCCGACCTTCCGCCGCGCCTGCGCCGAGGCGGGGCTGAACCCCTTCCTGTGCGAGATGGCCAACATCCGCGAGCACTGCTCGTGGGTGCACGAAAAAGGCGACGCCACCACCGCCAAGGCCATCGACCTCGTGCGCATCCATGGTCGAGAAGGTCAAGCGCAACGAGCCGCTGCAGCCGATCAGCGTGCCGGTCACCAAGACGGCCCTGGTGATCGGCGGCGGCATCGCCGGCATCCAGGCCGCGCTGGACATCGCCAACGCGGGCCAGCAAGGTGATCCTGGTCGAGAGCAGCCCTCGATCGGCGGCCACATGGCGCAGCTTTCGGAGACGTTCCCGACGCTCGACTGCTCGCAGTGCATCCTCACGCCGCGCATGGTCGAGGTGGCCCAGCACCCGAACATCACGCTCTACACCTACTCCGAGCTGGAGAAGCTCGAAGGCTTCATCGGCAACTTCAAGGCGACCATCCGCAAGAAGGCGCGCAGCATCGACGAGAAGCTGTGCACCGGCTGCGGCGTGTGCCAGCCAGAAGTGCCCGATCAAGAAGATCCCCAGCGAGTTCGACGAAGGGCTGGGCACGCGCACGGCCATCTACGTGCCCTTCCCGCAGGCGGTGCCCAACAAGCCGGTCATCGACCGCGCCAACTGCACGTACTTCAAGAACGGCAAGTGCGGCTCTGCGAGAAGCTCTGCCCGACCAAGGCGATCCGCTTCGACCAGCAGGACGAGATCATCGAGTGCCGACGTCGGCGCGGTGGTGCTGGCCACCGGCTTCGAGATCAAGCACGGCGACTTTTTCCCCGAGTACGGCTACGGCAAGTACAAGGACGTGATCGACGGCCTGCAGTTCGAGCGGCTGGCGTCGGCGTCCGGGCCCGACCGGCGGCGAGATCAGGCGCCCGTCCGACGGCAAGGCGCCGGAGACGGTCGTGTTCATCGCCTGCGCCGGCTCGCGCGATCCGGCCAAGGGCATCGACGTACTGCTCCAAGATCTGCTGCATGTACACCGCCAAGCACGCCATGCTCTACCAGCACAAGGTGCACGGCGGGCAAGCGATATGTCTTCTACATGGACATCCGCGCCGGCGGGCAAGAGCTACGACGAGTTCGTCCGCCGGGCCATCGAGGAGGACGGCGTGCAAGTACGTCCGCGGCCGCGTGTCGCGCATCTACGAGCGACGACGGCAAGCTGGTCGTCAAGGGCGCCGACACGCTGCTCGGCGGCGAGCCGGTCGAGATCGAGGCCGACATGGTGGTGCTGGCCACGGCCGCGGTCGCCAGCCCAGACGGCGCCGAGGAGCTGGCGCAGAAGCTGCACGTCGGCTACGACGCCGTACAAGTTCTTCGCCGAGGCGCATCCCAAGCTGCGCCCGGTGGAGACCAACACCGCCGGCATCTTCCTGGCCGGCGCCTGCCAGGCGCCGAAGGACATCCCCGAAACGGTCGCCCAGGCCTCGCGGCGCCGCGGCCAAGGTCGGCGGCCTGTTCTCGCAGTCCGAGCTCGACGCGCGAGCCGGTCGTCGCCGTGGTCGACCGCCAGGCGCCGCCGGTGTTCTCGACCTGCGTCGGCTGCTTCCTGTGCAAGTCGGCCTGCCCGTACCAGGCCATCGAGGAAGAAGAGATCAAGCGCCGCGACGGCGAGCTGATCAAGACCGTGGCCAAGGTCAACCCGGGCCTCTGCCAGGGCTGCGGCACCTGCGTGTCGCCTCTGCCGCACCAAGTCGATCGACCTGCAGGGCTTCACGCAACGAGCAGGTCTATCGCCGAAGTTGATGTGCCCTGCTAGAACCGAGGTGAAAGCGATGGCTGAGCCATTCGAACCCAAGATCGATCGCCTTCGTGTGCAACTGGTGCACCTACGCCGGCGCCGACCTGACCGGCACCAGCCGCATCAAGTATCGCCCCAACGTGCGCGTGATCCGCCTGCCCTGCACCGGCCGCATCGACTTCATGCTGCTGCTGAAGGCGTTCGCGCAGCGGCGCCGACGGCGTCATCGTCTCCGGCTGCCACCCCAACGACTGCCACTACACCGCGGGCAACTTCCACGCCCGCCGGCGCTGGATGGTCTTCCGCGACCTGCTCGACTTCGTGGGCATCGACCTGCGCCGCGTGACACTTCTCGTGGGTCTCGGCCGCCGAGGGCGCCAAGTGGGCGCGAGCTGGTCAACGAGCACCACCGAGCAGATCCGCGCAGCTGGGGCCCTACAACGGAACTACCAGCAACTGCGCGGCGCGTGGGGTCGAGTAGGAGGCGGGATGGAAGCGCTGACGGAACAAGGCGCAGTGAATTGCTGGACGGCCGGGACGGTCAAGGTGGTCATCGGCTACGGCCGGGCACCGGCGAGACGGCGCGCGGCCGATTTTCGTGCGCGACCGCGCGAGCAGGCCGACGATCTGATCTTCGACGCCGCCTGCCGGCAGAACCTGGCCACGTACCTGCACGAAGCCCGAGGTGCGCGCCCTGGGCCGCACGGCGCTGGTCGCCACGCCCGCCGACCCTGCGGAGCATCCTGCAGCTGGCGGCGGAGAACCAGATTGCGCGAGCGAGGACCTGCTGGCGCTGGCGGTCGACGGACGGCGAGCGTGCGCGAGCTGGCCACCTTCGACGCCATCGAAGAGCCCGCGTGCGCCGTGCCGGATGCCGATCTGAGCGCCGACGACAAAAGCGGAACTCGACAAGCTACGAGCGCCATGTCCGTGGAGCGAGCGCCGGGCAGTTCTGGGCGGAAGAGCTCTCGCCGCTGCCTGAAGTGCTACGCCTGCCGGCCGCCTGCCCCCTGTGCTACTGCAGCCGCTGCACGATCGACTGCAACCAGCCGCAGTGGATCCCGGTCGCCAGCCACGCCCTCGGCAACCTGGAGTGGAACATGGTGCGCGCCATGCACCTGGCCGGCCGCTGCGTCAACTGCGGCGACTGCGGCCGGGCCTGCCCGGTCGGCATCCCGCTGTACCTGCTGAACCATTCTGTCGCCGAGCAGTGTTCGCCGCATTTCGGCTTCAGCAGGCGGCGCTAGCGGCCAAGCTCGACTACGCCATGTCGACGTTCAAGCCCGACGACAAAGAAGACTTCATCAGGTGAAAGAACATGGAAACGGAACATCCGATCGACTCGCACCGCGACGGCGCTGGCCGAAGCTCGTTCGCGCGAATGGCGAGGCCGAGGGCAAGCGCGATCCTGGCGCCGAAACAAGACCGGGCGACACAGATCGATTTCGCGCCGGTCGCCGAGCCTGGACGAGGTCAGCCTCGACCAGGTGCAGACCGTGCAGTCGCCCAAGACGGCCGTCTTCCCGAGGGTCGAAGGCAGTCTGTTCTCGTATCAAGAGCGATGGACAGGCCGAGGTCGAGATCCGAGGAACGCGATCGCCGCCGCACGTGCCCCGCCGACCGTGCTCTTCGGCCTGCGCCCCTGCGACGCGCGGCCTTCGCCGTCGCTGGACGGCCGTCTTCACCTGGGACTATCAAGGACAACCGTTCTTCAAGCCCGCCTGGCCACACGACCGTCGTCGGCGTGTCCTGCACCAAGGCCGACGAATTCTGCTTCTGCACCTCGGTGGGCGGCGGCCCCGGCGACACGACCGGCAGCGACATCCTGCTGACCGCCGCTCAAGGCGGCGGCTACCTGGCCGAGATCCTCACCGAAAAAGGCAAGGCCCTCGTCGCTGGCGCCGGCGGCTGTTCCAGCCCGCCGCCGGCGAGACGAAGGCAAGCTTCCTGGCCAAGGTCGACGCGTGCCGTTCGACCGCCAAGGACTCGGGCCAGCGCTGGCCGCCCTGTTCGAGAATAGCGCTTTCTGGGCCGAGCAGTCGCTGCGCTGCCTGGGCTGCGGCGCCTGCGCCTTCGTGTGCCCGACCTGCGTCTGCTTCGACATCCAGGACGAGGCCGACACTCACGGCGGCAAGCGGCTGCGCTGCTGGGACTCGCTGCGGCTTCGCGCCTGTTCACCCTGCACGCCTCCGGCCACAACCCGCGGCCAAGCAGAGCCAGCGCTGGCGCCAGCGCATCTATGCACAAGTTCGCCTACTATGCCCGAACGCTGCAGGTACCTCGGGCTGCGTGGGCTGCGGCACGTGCTCGCGCGCCTGCCCGGTGGACATGAACCTGCTGGAGCACCTCGCGAGGCCGTCGCGGAGGCGAAACCATGAGCGCAGCCGAACATCTACAAGCCCTATCTGCATGCAGATCGCAGCCAGTCACCGACGAGGCGCCCGGCGTGCAAGACCTTCACGCCTGGACTTCGCCGACGAGCGAGAGAGGCCGAGGCCTTCACCTTCACGCACCGGCCAGTTCGGCCAGTACTCGGTGTTCGGCGAAGGCGAGATGCACCTTCTGCATCGCCTCGCCGCCCACGCGCAAGGGCTACATCGAGTGCACCTTCCGCGAGGCCGGCCGCGTGACCTGCGGCCTGGCCGACCACGACGTCGGGCGACATCGATCGGCTTCCGCGGCCCCTACGGCAACGTCTTCCCCTCGAGAAGTGGAAAGGCAAGAACCTGCTCTTCATCGCCGGCGGCATCGCCCTGCCCCCCATGCGCAGCGTGATCTGGAACTGCCTCGACCTGCGCGACTGGTACAAGGACATCACCATCGTCTACGGCGCGCGCACGCGTCGCCGACCTGGTCTACAAGCACGAGCTGGACGAGTGGGGCAAGCGCACGGACGTGAAGCTGGTCACCACCGTCGACCCCGGCGGCGAGACGCCGGACTGGAAAGGCAAGGTCGGCTTTGTGCCCCACAGTCGTCGAGCAAGGTCGCCCCGCCAGCCGCGAACACCGTCGCCATCGTCTGCGGCCCGCCGATCATGATCAAGCTCACCTTGCCCGGTGCTGGCCAAGCTGGGCTTCGCCGCCGGAGACGAGATCTACACCACGCTGGAAAACCGCATGAAGTGCGGCGTGGGCAAGTGCGGCCGCTGCAACGTCGGCAAGATACTACGTCTGCAAGGACGGCCCGGTCTTCACCTTCGCGCAACTGAAAGAAATGCCGTCAGGAATACTAGACCGAAATCAGTGTTAGTGCATTACGGTGAAAAGTGATTAGTCAGAAAAAGCCAATTATGCGAGATCTAGATCCAAACCACCTACCATTTCTCCATTGAGCAATGGCTCGATTCCAAGAAATTTTGCAATTCCTCTGTTTCCTTTCCTATCTGAATCTCATTCTTTTGGTAGGGATATGAAAATGTCTTGCTTTGAACTTTTGTATTCTTCTTATCTATCACTAACCATCTACCTTACGCCGTATCCGACTTCAGCGTTCGCTATAGATCCAGCCTTATAGGCAATGTCACCGACGTGATCTCGTCCCAGTGCAGCTGGCGCTGGATGGCGAAGGCCGTCTCGTTGTGCAGCATCTTGTGGTAGAACTTCTCGTGGCGGAAGGTCAGCTTGCCGGTGAACACGGTGGAGCGGTGGAATTCGCTCCTTGATGTCCTTGCACAGTTCCGTGGCGGTCTCGACCACGTCGGTGCCCACGGCGTAGCGGTAGTCGGCGGCGAAGCCCAGGTGGCGGGCCAGGTCCACGTATTTTTGCAGGTCGGCTTTCGACGCCTCCTCGAGGTTCTTCATCTCCTCGGCCCCCTTGAACGAACCGGAGTCGACGACGGCGACCGAGGCGAAGATGAAATTCTTGTAGAGACTTGGGAAAATTGCGGATCACAGACAGCACGGTGTGCACGCCGAAACCGTTGTAGTCGCTGACCAGCTGGATGGCGGTCATCTCCTGGACGTTCGGCTTTTCCATGTTCGCCTTGCGGCTGGTGGGGATGTCCATCAGCAGGTCGTCCAGCTTGCGCACCGCCTTTCTCACGTTATTGTAGTGGCCCTGGATCAGATAGCAGAGGCGATGACGAAAGCCAAGGTGATCAACAGGGTCATCCAGCCGCCCTCGCGGAATTTTTCGTAGCTGGTGATGACCAGGATGGTGAAGCAGAGGATGAATCCGGCCATGTGCACGGGCAGGTGTTGTTTCCAGTGCATTTCCTTTTTGCGGTTCCTGATGAAATAGGTGGACATGCCGATCTGCGAGAGCGAGAAGGTCATGAAGACGTTGATCGAGTACATGACCACCAGGGCGGAGATCTTGCCCCCGGTATAGAACAGCAGCAGGATCGCGGCCCCGCCCATCAGCAGCACGCCGTTCTGCATGGTCAGGCGCTCCGACAGCGAGGCGAAGCGGTGGGGAAGCCAGGAGTCGATGGCCATGTTGGACATGATGCGCGGGCCGTCGATGAAGCCGGCCTGGGCGGCCACGAACAGCAGGGCGCCCTCGGACAGGATGGTCACCAGGGCCAGGCGTAGCCGATGGACCAGTTGCCGAACAGGGCGTTGGCCAGGATGGTGTTCAGGGTCTTGCCGGTCCCGGGGGTGACCCTGAGCAGCAGGTAGCACAGGAACAGGCCGCTGGCGGTGAAGGCCAGCGACGTCGACATGTAGAGCATGGTGCGCTTGCCGGTCTGCACCCTGGGTTCGCGCATGATGGGCAGGCCGTTGGAGACGGCCTCGATGCCGGTGTAGGTGCCGCCGCCCAGCGAATAGGCGCGCAGGAAAAGGGCCAGCATGCCCAGGCCGCCCAGACTGGAAAGGCCGATCTTGAAATTGCTATGGATATCATGGGCTACCGGACCGATTTGGGGCAGGTGCGAAAGGACGCCGTAGCCGATCATGAAAATATGGGTGAAGACGAAGATGATGAAGATCGGGGCCAGCATGGTCACCGATTCCTTGACTCCGCGGAGATTCATGACGATCAAGACGATGATCAAGAACAATTCAAAGAAAATTTTGTAGTCATGGAATCCCATGGGCAGGAAACTGAACAGGGCATCGCCGCAGGCGGCGATGGAGACGGTGATGGTCAGCATGTAGTCGACCAGAAGCGCGCTTCCGGAAAGCACTCCCGCTTTGGCGCCCAGGGTATGTGATGCCACGATATAACCGCCGCCGCCGTGGGGGAAATGCTCGATGATGCGCGAATAGGCGTAGGAGATGATGAAGACGGTCAGCGCGGTGGCCAGGGCCAGGAAAACGGCCAGGTAGGTGTGACTGCCCAGGGCGCGGAACGCCTCCTCCGGCCCGTAGGAAGAAGACGACAGCCCGTCGGCGCCCAGGCCGATCCAGGCCAGCAGCGGCACCAGCGAGATCTTGTGGAAAATGGAGGGGTCCTTGATGTTGCGCGGGCCGCCGATCACGGTGTGGCGGACTTTCTCTAATAACGAATCGCGTTCATTGGAGCCGTTCTGGGCCATGATTTATCCTGGTTTTGATGACCGGGCCGGCAGGGATTCCGGCCCGCCTGGCATGGTCGAATTTTACTCTTTTCACTCCGGGCTGTCAACACGTGTGTTGGGAATCACCGTTTTGCTTTTGGGTCTGGCAATGATATAATTTCAAGGGAGGATGCCGTGCATGTTATTGTCGTAGGCTGCGGCCGCGTCGGTTCCGAATTGGCCAATAATCTTTCGCGCCGTGGCCACAATGTGGTTATTATAGACACCGATCCCGAAACCTTCAAGCGCTTGGGTTCAACATTCAATGGGATCACTTTGCGTGGTTTCGGCTACGACCAAGAACTTCTCCTCGAAGCGGGCATTGACAAGTGCGATGCCCTTGCTGCCGTTAACCAATTCCGATAGCGCCAATATGATGGCTGCGGAGATCGGCATCTAGGATCTATCACGTCGAGCGGGTCGTGGTGCGACTATATCTCCCCGAGCTGGAGCAGTCAATGCAGTTGCTCGGGCTTGACTTCGTTTGCGATGCCTCGCTCTCCGTTGCAGCCATTTTTGAAAAACTGACAACCAGTATTAGCCATTCGCTGATCGTGCGCGGCGGCACCGAGGTCATCGAATTCATTGCCGGTCCGCTGATGCATGATAAAACCATCCTGGAGATTCAGGTTCCCAGCAAGTTCCGCATCTGCCTGGTTACGCGTGACGGTTCCTCGTTCGTTCCCTGGCGGCAAAGTATTCTAAAGGAGAACGATATCATTCTTGCTGTCGTTAAAACCACAGTTTACAGTAAGATCAGGCCATTCATGAGGGGAAGTTGATATGTATGTTGTCATAAACGGCGGTGGACAGGTAGGTTCATTCCTGGCTCGCACGTTGCAGCAGAAAGGGCACGCCGTGGCGATCATCGACAAGCGCGGCAAAGTAATCAAAAAACTCGCCGAGGAACTCCCCACCTCTATTTTGCTCATTGAAGGCGACGGCTGCAACGTTCGCAGCCTCCGGATGCCGGCGCGGATCGTGCCGATATCTTTGCCGCGGTTACGAGGCACGACGAAGACAACCTTGTCTCCTGCCAACTGGTCAAACTCAGTTTCGGTGTGAAAAAGGTAGTCGCCCGCGTCAACAGCCCGGAGAACGAACAGGTGTTTCTCAGCCTGGGCATTGAGGCCATATCCTCCACTACCGTGATCAGCCGGTTGATCGAGGAGGAATATCACCGCCAGCGACGTCATCCGGCTGCACTTGCTGCAAAAGGTCAGCTCGCCCTGGTGGAAACCAGGATACCCCAGGGAAAATAGAAGAATTGCCGGTATCAGCGTTTCCGAACTGCAATTGCCCGAAGATATAGTCCTGGTTTCGATCATGCGCGACGAGCATGTTCTTATTCCCCGCGGTAGCACAATCCCTCGAATCCTCGCGCGACCGCATCCTGGCGGTTACCCTGGTGGGCAAGGACGAAGAGCTTCCTCCGCATTTCGTCTCGCAAATAGTCATGGATCACGTGACTGGAAGGATGCGACCATCCCATGAAAAACAGAGGGTAATTATCTCGATTTTCGCGATTGGGTCGCGATCGTCTCTTACCTGAAGGGAATGGCGGTTGAAGCGTTGGCCGTCATCTTTTTATGCGTCATCGCCTTGCTGCTGGCCGTCGCCGGCCATTGGCTGCGGCGCTAGCAGGGAAACCGGCGTCATGGCTGCGAAAAGGTCGGATTCATGATCCTGAAGCCTAAAACCAAAGACCTGAAAGTCATCGTATTGATTATACACCGGCAAGATCATCATCGGCGTCGGCCTGTTGATGGTGATCCCGATGCTGCTTTCTCTTATCCTGGGTGAATGGAATCCGGCCATCGATTTTTTCATTGGAATTTGCGCCTGCCTGATTGTTGGTTTCATTGCAGAAACCACCTGCCAAAACCACCCGCGATCTTACCTGGGCCCACGGCCTGGTGGTGGCCAGTTTTTCCTGGTTTCTCGCTACCGCCCTGGGCGCCATTCCGCACTGGCTGTCGGGTCATTTCGGTTCCTACCTGGATGCCGTATTCGATGTCATGAGCGGTTTAACCACTACCGGCATGTTTCTTGTCCAGGACCTGGATCATATTTCTCAGGGACTGAACATGTGGCGCCACTTGCTGACCTATGCCGGCGGCCAGGGCATATTCGTCATCGCTCTGACCTTCCTGGTGCGCAGCACTCCCGGAGCTTATAAGGTCTACGTCGGCGAAGGCAAAGACGAACGGTTGATGCCCAATGTCATCCACACGGCCCGCGCCATATGGCTCGTGTCAATCGCTTACCTCATCATCGGAACCCTGTCTTTGTGGATCATCAATCTGGTCAACGGCCAAAGCCATTTCCGCGCCATGCTGCACGCCCTGTGGATTTTCATGGGGGCTTGGTCCACCGGCGGTTTTGCGCCGCAATCCTACAACACCTTTTACTACCATTCTCTCCCCTTTGAAATGGCTTGCGCCATTATTTTTATTTCCGGTTCGCTGAATTTCGCGCTCCATTGGGCGATCTGGACTGGAAAGAAAAGCGAGATTCGCCGCAATATCGAGACCATTTCCTTCACTATCACGATGACGGTCGCCATGCTCATTACCACGGCCGGACTGATGAAGTTGAATGTCTATCCGAATATCATGGCCACCTTCCGCAAGATGTTCTACCAGGTGGCCAGCGGCCATACCACTACCGGTTTTTCCACCATCTACTCGCGGGCGTTCGTCGTGCAATGGGGCCCGATCGCCATGCTGGGGATAATCATGGCCATGGCCATCGGCGCCAGCGCCTGTTCCACCGGCGGCGGTTTCAAGGGTATCCGCATGGGGCTCATCTTCAAGGGTTTCGTGCAGAGCATCCGCCGCACCCTGGCGCCGGAGACCTCCCATGTGGTGGAAAAATGGCACCATATCCACACGCGCGTGTTGGACGATCAGACAGTCAGCATGGCCATGCTGATCGTGCTCTCTTATATTGGAATTTATGTAGCCGGAGCTCTGGCCGGAGTTTTTTGCGGATATGAACCCCTGCAAGCCTTGTTCGACTCGGTATCGGCCGGATCCAACACCGGCCTCTCCTGCGGCGTCACTTCCCCCGCCATGCCCGCATTGCTGAAAATCGTGTATATCATGGAAATGTGGGCCGGCCGATTGGAATTCATGAGCCTTTTTTGCCCTGGGCGGATATATTCTTTCTTTTTTCAGGGGTAGGTGAAGTCGATGCCCAAGAGAGCGATTATTTCTTCCATGGTCATGATGGTCCTGGGTTTTTTCCCGCTGGCTGCGCAAGAGCCCGACCCGATCGTCAGCAGCGGAGCGCTGGTAGAGAAAGCCAATGCCTGGGACGGCCGAACCATCAGTTTCATGGGCGAAGCGATAGGCGAAGCCATGCGTCGCGGATCCATGTGCTGGATCCATCTGAACGACGACGCCTACATGTGGAAAAACATCGAGGAGGGCACGAATCTTGGCGGGTACAACAGCGGCCAGGCCATTTGGATTCCCAAGGACCTGGCCGCCAGGATCCGCTTTTTCGGGGACTATCTGCATGATGGAGACGTCGTCAGGATTAGCGGTGTTTTTCACGCGGCCTGCCGTGAACACGGCGGCGACATGGATATCCACGCCGTGCGGCTGGAAATCGTCCGCCTCGGCTATCCCGTGCCCCACAAAGTCAACTACCGAAGGCTGGTTCGTGGCCTGTTCATGTTGTCCTTGACCGGGCTGCTGTTCGGGATGCGCGTGCGCGCTCGCCGGAAAAGAATTTAAGGCTCGATTTTATATTGTTGACAGCATGCACTGGAGAGCAGTAAACTGCTGGCGATGAAATTTATAGGCGAGATTTTTTTAAGCGAATTGTATAAAAAATACCTGATGGCCCCGGACGGCAGCCGGGTGGGAAAGATCACCGATTTTTCGGTGAGCCGGGGCGATGTCTTTCCCCTGATCGACAGCTTCGTGATCGCCGACGCCGCCGGGAGGTTCAAGCTGGCCTACGAGGAGATCGAGGTGCTGAACCGGCGCTTCGTCCTCTGCCGGCAAACGGCGGACCAGCTCCCGCGCCAGGACCCTGTCGGCCAGGGATATCCTGGCGGTCAAGGATATCTGGGACAAGCAGATCGTGGACATCAACGGCGCCAAGATCGTCCGCGTCAACGACATCAAGGTGCGCGAGATCGACGGCAAGCTCTGCCTGATCGCGGTCGATGTCGGCATCCGCGGCCTGATGCGCCGCCTGGGCCTGAAGCACAATGACTGGCGCGTCTGGAAAAAAATGGTGCAGCATATTCCCTACGACCTCATCTCCTGGCGCTATCTCCAGCCCCTGGAGGACGACATCACCCATCTCACCCTGACCGTCTCCAACCGCGAGATGCAGTCGCTGCACCCCTACGAGATCGCCGACCTGCTGACCCGCATGCCGCCGGATAACCAGGAATCGCTGATCAATTCCCTGGGCATCGACAAGGTGGCCGAAGCCATCCCCGAGATGGACGAGCGCCACCAGAAGGACCTGCTGGAACGGATGGACGAGGGCAAGGCGGCCGACATCATGGACGCCATGTCCCCCGACGATGCCGCCGACATCCTGGGCGACCTCCCCGAGAGCAAGGCCGAGGCCATCATCGACGAGATGGAGGACGAGGAGGCGGAGGACGTGAAAGAGCTCCTGCAGCACGAGGAGGACACCGCCGGCGGCTTGATGACCACCGACTTCCTGGCCGTCGGCCCCGACCTGACCGTGGCCGAAACCCTGGAGCACATCCGCCAGGCCTGCGCCGAGATCGAGAACATCTACGTCATCTACGTCCAGGACCCGCAGGAGCGGCTGCTGGGTTACCTGCCGATCAACGAGCTGTTCAGCCGGCCGCCGGAGGCCCGCCTCTCTTCCTTCATGAACCCGCGCGTCAAGAGCATCCGTTCCGATTCCGACGACATGGAAGCCGCGGAGATCATGGCCAAGTACAACCTGCTCTCCCTGCCGGTGGTCGACGACGACCATAAGCTGCTGGGCATCATCACCGTCGACGATACGCTGGAAGTGCTTCTGCCCTCCATCAAGAAAAGAAGCCGCTACAAGCAAAAATGATACCCGGCGGCGGCGGGCGCGGCGGCAAGAGTTCCTTCTTCACCAACCTGGTCATTTTTTTGAGCATCCTGGGGCCGGGCATCATCACCGGCAGCGTCGACAACGACGCCGGCGGCATCACCACCTACTCGGTGGCCGGCGCCCATTACGGCTACCGCCTGCTGTGGACCCTGCTGCCCGCCTTCGTGGTGCTGCTGGTCGTCCAGGAGATGAACGCCCGCATGGGCATCGTCACCGGCAAGGGCCTGGCCGACCTGATCCGCGAGAACTTCGGCGTCAAGGTCACCTTTTACATTTTCGTCGGCCTGCTGGTCGCCGATATCGGCAACACGGCCACCGAATTCGCCGGCGTCGCCGGCAGCATGCAGATCTTCGGGGTCAGCAAATACATCGCCGTGCCGCTGGCGGCGGTCGCGGTATGGATACTGGTGGTCAAGGGCACCTACAAGATCGCCGAGCGGATATTCCTGGTGTTTTCAGTTTTCCTGCTCTCCTACGTGGTCTCGGCCATCATGGCCAGGCCCCACTGGAGCGGAGATCGGGCGGGCGATGATCCAGCCCTCGTTCCAGTTCGACCGCCCCTACCTGGGCATGGTCATCGGCATCATCGGCACCACCATCGCCCCCTGGATGCAGTTCTACATGCAGTCGGCGGTCATCGAAAAACGGATCAAGATCAAGGACTACCGCTTCGCCTTCTGGGACGTGGTCATCGGCTGCGTCGCCACCGTCACCGTCGCTTTCTTCATCATCGTCGCCTGCGCCTCCACCCTGCATGAAAAGGGCATCGTCATCCACGAGGCCAAGGACGCGGCCATGGCGCTCAAGCCGCTGGCGGGCGTCTTCGCGGCGGAGATCTTCGCCTTCGGCCTGTTCGTGGCCTCCATTTTCTCGGCGACCATCCTGCCGCTGGCCACGGCTTTCTATGTCTGCGAGGCCTTCGGCTTCGAAGCCGGCATCGACAAGAAGCTCAAGGAAGCCCCGCAAATTCTATGCCCTGTTCACGGCGATCATCCTGATCGGGGTGGTGATCATCCTGATCCCGGGAGCGCCCCTGATCACCATCACCATCTGGACCCAGGTCATCAACGGCATGCTGCTGCCGGTGGTGCTGATCTGCATGATGATCATGGTCAACAAGAAGGAGATCATGGGCTCCTACGTCAACAACGGCTTCCAGAATTTCGTCGGCTGGTCCACCAGCCTGGTGCTGATCGCGCTGACATTTTTCCTGGTTTTGGGCCCGCTGCTGACCGGGATCTTCTGAGCCCCGTTCCGCCCGCCCCCCGCGCCGCAGTTGACAGTGATTTTTCTTTGTGATAGTGAATAAGCGGCCGCTGCTTCAGGTGGCCGAAGGGGATGCGCCCGCGGCCGGGAAAGACAAAAATGACGCTTATCCTTGGCGAGCTGTAAAAAAGGGGGGCCAATGGAAGACGAACACCAGAGCACCTTGAAGAAAAAGATCCAGATCCTGTTCCAGCTGGGGAAATGGCCCGATGTCGTCAAGCTGAGTGATTCCTATATGGAAAAGTACGGCAAGGATATGGAGATCGACATGATCCGCTTCAAAAGCGAGCGCCACATGGGGATCCCCGCTTCGCCGACCTCCCCGAAGGCGGATGCCGCCCCCGCCGCCCCGGCCGTTGAGGAGCCGCCGCTGGTCCTGTCCCGCGCCGAGGAGGCGGCGGAAATCGCCGTCCCGCCGGACAATGTCCCCTTGTCCCTGGACACGGGATCTCCCGAGATGCGGGAAAACGCGGCCAGCGGTCCGCACGAGGATAACGGGAACGACATGTTCGGCGGCGAGGTCTTCGCCGAGGACGAACTGGTCATCACCGATCCGTTCGAACTGGATGAACCGGGAATGAGCATGGCCCCCGAGCAGCCCCCGGTGGACCTGAACGAGAGCGGCGTTGCCGCCGAGGCCGCGGTTTCCCATATGCCCGCCCTGGAAATGGAAAGCCCGGCCGATGTTCCGCCCACGTCCCCGGGGGAGGAAGAGGAGATCGATTTTAGGAATATCGGGGCCATGACCCTCGACGCGGAGCCGGAGCTGACCGCCGCGCCTTCGCCCGAGGGCGGCATGACGGCGCCCGACGCGCCCACCTTCCCGGGCAGGGGAGGAGGAGAGACTGGAAGACGCTTTCCGCTCGGTCGCCGGGGGCGTCGATGTGGTCGAGGAACCCGAGCCTGAACGCCCGGAGGCCGGCAGCAAGCCCGTGGCCGAAGAAAAGCCCTCGCGCCGCGGCTCGCCTTTCCTGGAACCGGGCGAGGAGCGGCCCGCGCAGCGAAGGAGATTTTTCAATCCCAAGCTGGCGCTGCTGATCGCCCTGCCGATCATCGCCGCCGTCTCCCTGTGGCTGGCGCTGACGGGCAAGCTGAATTTTTCGGGAACGGAAGAGCCCGCCGCTACTGCCGAGCCCGCCGGCGAAGCGCCGGTCGTCCGCCGCCCGCGCCCGAAGGTCAACGTCCCGCCGCCGGCGGCGGCGCTGCAGGCGGATGCCCAGGAAAAGGCGTTCAACGAAAAATTCCAGCAGGCCGACGAGCTTTACAAAAAGGGGGAGCTGCTCAAGGCCTGGGCGGTGCTGCTGGAAGCCAAAAAGATCAAGACGACCGAGCCCCTGCTCCTGCTGGAAGGGTCGTTGGCCACCCAGATCCGCGCCGCCGAGGAGAAGGCCAAGCAGCAAACGCAGGTCGTGCAAAGCCAGTGGGAGCTGGAAAACCAGGCCTTCGAGCGGGCCAAGACCGAAAATACGCTGGGCGCCTGGCAGACTTTTTTAAAGGCGTTCCCCCAGGGAGAATTCTCCGCCCAAGCGGAGAAAAAGATCGCCCTTTTTGAAAAGCAGGCGCAGGATCTCGCCGATCAGCAGCTGCTGCAAAAGATCCGCCAGGCGCAAAAGATCAGGCCGCGCGCCGACTATCTGAGCGTCAGCCAGGCGGACATCGGCGCCTTGACCGGCCGGGCGGCAAACCGCCGACGCAATTCGAAGCCTACGAACGCGGCGGCGTCCGCATGCTGCTCGATTACGCCTCGGGATCGATGTGGACCCTGTGGAACAAGCCCATGGTCTATGAAAAGGCCAAGTGGTGGGCCAACCGTGTCACCGCCGGCTACGGCGGCTGGCGGCTGCCCACGGCGGAAGAAGCCTTGGCCCTGCTGCAAGCGGACAGGGGCCAATACTCCGGGATTGGCCGATTTTTCCGTTTGGACCGGCGACACGGTCAGCGACCTGCCGCGCACGGCCTGGGTGCTGAAGATCCCCGAAGGCCGTTTCACCCCCGCCGGCTACACGCAAGCCTATTATGTCTGGGCCGTGCGCAAGGCCGTCAAGTAAACGGCGGCGCGGTGATCTTGCCGCCACGACTCCTCGGTGGAGAACCCATGAAATTCGTCGGAGCCCATGTCAGCGCCGCCGGCGGGGTGGAGAACGCCCCGCTCAACGCCACGAAGATCGGGGCCCGCGCCTTCGCCCTGTTCACCAAGAATCAAAGGCAATGGCAGGCCAAGCCGCTGAGCGGGGAAAGCATCGCCGCCTTCAAGAAAAACCTGAAGTCGGCCGGCATCTCCCCCCGCCACGTCCTGCCCCATGACAGCTACCTGATCAATCTCGGCCACCCGGACGCGGAAAAACGGCGGAAATCGGTCATGGCCCTGCTCGAAGAGGCGCGCCGCGCCGAGCTGCTCGGGCTGCCCTTCCTCAATTTCCACCCCGGCAGCCACCTGGGGGCTCTCGAGGAGGATCGCTGCCTCGACCTCATCGCCGACGGCATGATCCGCATCCTGGGCGAAACCGCACGCGTGGGACTGCTGGTCGAGAACACGTCGGGCCAGGGCGGCAATGTCGGCTACCGCTTCGAACACCTGGCGCGGATACTGGAGCGGGTGAAGCGGCCGCGGCGCAGCGGCGTCTGCCTGGACACGTGCCATGTCTTCGCCGCCGGCTACGACCTGCGCACCCCCGAGGCTTACGAAAAGACCATGCGGCTGTTCGACAAGGTCGTCGGCCGCCCCTTCCTGCGCGCCGCCCATCTCAACGACTCCAAGGGGGATCTCGGCAGCCGCAAGGACCGTCACGACAGCATCGGCCGCGGCAAGCTCGGCACGGAAGCCTTCCGGCTGCTGATGAACGATCCCCGCTTCGATGACCTGCCCCTGGTCCTGGAAACCATCGATGACCGGCTATGGCCCGATGAGATCCGCTTGCTTTATTCGCTGGTCGGCGCCCGCGCCTGAAAGGGGGGGGATTTTATTTTTGCAAAATCCAATATTTGATTCTATTATATAAGGCATGATGCGGCACAGACCCGGCCGTGTGATTTTATTCATTCTTTTATCATTTACCGCGGCGGCGGCGGAAAGGCCTGTGGTCTATATGCGCTTGACCGATTCCCTGACCATGGATCCCGGGAAAACGGAGGATTTTTTTTCTCAAGAGGTCATTTTCAACGTTTTTGAAGGCCTGGTCAGCCTGGGCAAGGACGCTGTTTCCGTTGAACCCTGCCTGGCCGAGCGCTGGGTTTCCAAGGATCATGGCCAGCGCTGGATATTTTACCTGCGCCGAGGGGTGAAATTTCACAACGGCGCCGAATTCAATGCCCGGGCCGTGGTCTATTCCTTTTCCAGGCGCCTGGAGAGAAAACGGGGCGAATACGCTTCATTCGGCCGGTTTTTCCCATATATCACCTCGGTCAGGGCGTTGGATGAGCGGACCGTGGAGATCGTCCTTTCCCGCCCGTATTACCCTTTTCTGTTCTCCCTGGGCGATATGCGCGGCAGCGTGGTGGCTCCCGGATCAATGGACGGCCCGCAATTCAAGCCCATCGGCACCGGCCCCTATGTTTTTTCCCAATGGGTCAGGGGCCGCTCCCTGGTCCTCAGCCGTTTCGAAAATTACTGGCAGCCGGCGGCGAAGCTGGCCAAGATCATCTTCAAGTGCGAGCAGGACACCGGGCTCCGGCTTTCGCAGATCAAGAACCGCGGCGCCGACATCGACCTGATCCGGTCGGCCAAGGAATACGACGAGCTGTGGGGCAAGGAATACATCGGGATTTTGTCCAAATCCATTCCCATTACCTATTATCTAGGGTTCAACTGCAAAAGGCCGCCATTTTCCCTGCTGCCGGCCAGGAAGGCATTCGCTCACTTGCTGAATAAAAAAGTCCTGGTCAAGCAGATTTTCCAAAACTTCGCCATGCCGGCCGCGGGTTTTCTCCCACCGCAGATGGCCGGCTTCGATCGCGACATCGGCCAGGACGATTTCAGCCTGAAAAAAGCGCAGCGTTCGCTGCTGGAAGCGGGGTTGGCGAATGGTTTTTCCTGCAGCCTGCATTTCTCGGCGGGGCAATTCGGCTTCGAGGACCTGGCCAGGACCATCATCGCCAATGCCCGGCTGATCAACATCAAGATCACGCCCGTCAAGCTGCCCTTTGCCGAACTTTTTCGAGCCGTGCAAAACGGCGAGCCCGATCTGTTCCTTTTGGGCTGGGGCTTCACCGGCGATCCCGGGGTATTCCTGAATCCCCTGTTCATGCTCTATCCCGGCAACCGCAACAACATCATGTCCGCCAGCCCCGAGTTCGTCCGCTTGCTCGCCCGGGCGGAAGAAACGGGCGACGACAGGAAACGCGGGGAATTATACGCCGCCGCCCAACGCCGACTGCAAGACGATTTACCTTTGATCCCCCTGTTTTACCTGAAGCAAACGGTGGCCTATAACAAGCGGTTGCGCGGCCTGCGCTTCAACCCTTTCGGTTTTTTGCTCTTCAAAAACGCCAGCTTGGCGGCGGAATAGTTCCCAAGCGCGAACTCCCGACCGCGGGCCCGTTCTCCCGGGCGCTCTCTTATTCGCCGCGCCCCTGCTTTCTCTTTTTGCGCCAGGCCAGCCAGACCATCAGGATCGTCAGCAGGATCAGGCCGATGAACATGGCGCGCGCCCCCCACAGGTAGGGATGGGTGCTCTTCGCCTCGCCCTTCATCAGGAACTTGGCGATGGCCTCCTGGTAGGTCCAGGCGCCCAGCACCACCAACATGTAGACCGGGGTGACGTATTTCAAGATGAATTTGAAGATTTTCGGCACTTTCAGGTCGGCCCCGATGTGCATTTCCTCCCAGCCTCTTTTGACCCCGAAGATCCAGGAGAAGATGATGATCTCGATGGTGGCGAAAACGACCAGGCCGAAGGTGCCGGCCCAGAAATCGAGCTCGTCCAGGAAGCCGAACTTGAAGAAGGCGACCACCGCGATGGTGCAGGCCACCATGACGGCGAATACCACATTCACGGCCTTGTGGCGCTTCCACTTGAATTCATCCTCCAGGAAGGCGACCGCCGGCGAGGTCATGGCCACCGAGGAGGTGATGCCGGCGATGAAGAGCAGGAAGAACCACATGGCGCCGAGGATCTGGCCCAGAGGCAGTCTCTGAAAGATGACCGGCAGCGACTGGAACCCCAGGTTGAAAGCCCCCTCGTTGGCGATCAGCTTGGTCTCGACCACGCCGAAGAAGGCGACGGCGACCGGGATGGCGATGGTGCCGCCCAGGATGACCTCGGCGAACTCGTTGGTCATGGAGGTGGTCAGGCCGTTGAGGGTGACGTCGTCCTTCTCGCGCAGGTAGGAGGCGTAGGTGTTGATGATCCCCTGCCCGAGGCTGAGGGTGAAGAAGATCTGGCCGGCGGCCACCAGCCAGACCGTGGCCCGGCCGAGCTGGCTGAAATCGGGGTTCCACATGTAGGCGATGCCGGCTGAAACCGAGGAAACCCCGGTGGGCGGGGTGCCCAGGGTCAGGACGCGCACGGCCAGGACGATGCCGAAGATGAAAAGGATCGGCATGCCGATCTTGGCCAGGATCTCGATGCCCTTGGAAATGCCCTTGCGCAGGAAATAATAATTCAGGAAAATGGTGATGCCGATGAAGATGATGACCGGCAGCCAGGAGGAGAAGAACTGGTTGTGCTCCACCCCCTGGAAACCGCGCAGGAAGTGGCCCATGGCGTCGCGGGTGGTGAGGCCGAAATACTTGCCCGTGCCCGAGAACCAGGCGAAGCCCAGGGTCCATGATTCGATGAAGTTGTAATAGACCACGATGATGAAGGGCAGGGAGATGCCCAGGGCGCCGAGATACTTGGCGGCCGGGTGCTTCCACATCAGGGCGAACATGCCGGGCGTCGTGCCGTGGCCGTGGACGCCGCCGTGGCGGCCCATGGTCCATTCCACCCACATCAGCGGGATACCCAAAAATATCAGGGCGCAGAAATAGGGGATCATGAAGGCGCCGCCGCCGTTGGCCGCCGCCTTGACCGGGAAGCGCAGGAAGTTGCCCAGGCCGATGGCGTTGCCCGCCATGGCCAGGATCAGGCCGATGCGCGAGGCCCACTGGGCGCGGCCGCCGCTTTCGCTTCCGGTGGCCTTTTTCTTCTTGGCCAGCAGCACGCGGCTGAAGCAGTAGATGGTCAATACAAGTATCACGCCCCAGGCCGTGGCCATGAAAACCCAGCCCCACAAAGATGGTCCTTGGTTCATGTGCGTCCTCCTCGGAAAAAAGGATTTTAGTGAAATAAAAAAAATAAGTCAATCCAAAGAGTAAGCGAAATGGCCTTTCTTTTTCTCTTTTCCGCTCAACGGCCATGGCATTGACTTTTTGTTGCCGAAACGCTATTCATTACTCTTTCCAAAGGAGAACACCATGGCAGACTCCGGATGCGTGGGCGGCCTGGCGCGACGCCTGGGTGTGTTCGACGCCAGCACCATCGTCATCGGGTCGATGATCGGCTCGGGCATCTTCATCGCCCCCTCGCTGATGGCCGGTTTCATCCAGACCCCCGGCCTGCTGGTCCTGCTCTGGCTGGTCGGCGGCGTGCTGACCGTTTTCGGCGCCCTGAGCATGGGCGAGCTGGCGGCGGCATTCCCCAGGGCGGGAGGGCAGTACGTGTTCCTGCGGGAGTCTTTTTCGCCGCTGTGGGGGTTCCTGTTCGGCTGGACCTTTTTCCTGGTGGTGCAGAGCGGCTTCATCGCCGCGGTGGCCATCGCCTTCGCCAAGTACCTGGGGGTCTTCTTCCCTTTCCTGGGCGAGGCCCGGAAATTGTACTCCCTGGACCTGTTCGGCCGGAGCTTCAGCCTGTCCACGGCGCAGGCGGCTTCCATGCTGTGCATCGCGCTGCTGACCGCCGTCAACATCCGCGGCGTGCGCGCCGGCGCCGCCCTGCAGAACGCCTTCACCGTCACCAAGGTGGCGGCCATGCTGCTCCTGGTCGTCGCCGCCTTCGTGTTCTTCAGGGGCAGCGCGCGGAATTTCCTGCCCCTGCTGAAGCCCATCCTGCCGGCGGGGTCCACGCTGCCGCTTTTCGCCGCCCTCGCCGTGGCCATGAGCAAGGCCCTCTTCGCCTACGATTCCTGGAACTCGGTGGCCTTTGTCGCCGAGGAAGTGCGCGAGCCGCAGAAAAACATCCCGCGCGCCATGGTGCTGGGCAGCGGCGCCGTGGCCCTGATCTACACCCTGACCACCATGGCGTTCATCTACGTCATCCCGGTCGGGCGGATGGCCGCGGTCAGCGAGAACCGCATCGGGGCCGCCGTGGCCCAGGCGATCATGGGCCAGGCGGGGCTGGTCTTCATCACCCTGGCCATCCTGGTATCCACGTTCGGCTGCGTCAACGGCCTGATCCTGTCGGGCCCGCGCCTGTACTTCGCCATGGCCCGCGACGGCATGTTCTTCCGCACGAACTGCCGCATCCACGAGCGCTACCGCACGCCCCACGTGTCGCTTCTCTACCAGGGCGCCTGGTCCTGCCTGCTGGTCCTCTCCGGCACCTTCAACGACCTGCTGACCTACACCGCCTTCGCTTCGCTGCTGTTCAACGCCGTGACCGTCATCGGCCTGCTCAAGCTGCGCCGGCAGAAACCGGGTCTGGAGCGGCCCTACCGGGTGAGCGGCTATCCGCTGGTGCCGCTGCTTTACGTCGCCATCGCCCTGTTCTTCATCGTCTATATCGTCATCGGCGACCCGCTCAATTCCGGCAAGGGGATATTCCTGATCCTGACGGGGGTGCCGGTCTATTTTTTCTGGAAAAACAAGAAACGCTCGCGCGCCTGAGGGCGAAGGAGTACGACCATGGCATCCAGGGGCAATTGGGGTTCGCGCATCGGTTTCATCCTGGCCGCCGCCGGCTCGGCCATCGGCCTGGGCAACATCTGGCGCTTTCCCTACATCACCGGCAAGAACGGCGGGGCGCTGTTCGTGCTGATCTACATCGGCTGCGTTCTGGTCCTGGGGCTGCCGGTCATGCTGGCCGAGTTCGCCCTCGGCCGGGCCACGACCAAGAACCCGGTCGGGGCGTTCGCCGCCATCCGGCCGGGGACAAAATGGAAAGCCACCGGCTACCTGGGCGTGGTGACCGGGGTGATGATCCTCTCCTTTTACTCGGTCATCGCCGGCTGGACCCTGGGCTACTGCACCAAGTCGCTCAGCGGCCAGTTCGCCGCCCTGGACAAGGTCCAGGCCGTGGCCCTGTTCCGGTCATTCATCGCCTCGCCCTGGCAGCCGATCCTGCTGCTGGCGATTTTCATGGCCCTGACCGTGATCATCGTCGCCAAGGGAGTGTCCGGCGGCCTGGAAAAATATTCCAAGATCCTGATGCCGGCGTTGTTCCTGATCATGGTGCTGCTCATGGTGCGCTCGCTGACCCTGCCCGGCGCCGAAAAGGGCTTGCTGTTCTACCTCAAGCCCGACTTCGCCAAGATCAACGGCCGGGTGTTCCTGGAGGCCATGGGCCAGGCCTTTTTCAGCTTGAGCCTGGGCATGGGCACCATGCTGACCTACGGTTCCTACCTGGGCAAAAAGGAGAACCTGGTCTCTTCGGCGGCCTGGGTGGCGGCATTGGATACCCTGGTGGCCATCCTGGCCGGGTTCATCATATTCCCGGCCCTGTTCTCGCAGAACATGGCGCCCGACCAGGGGCCCGGGCTGGTCTTCGCCATCCTGCCGGTGATCTTCGCCCATATGCCGGGGGGCATGGGATTCGGCGCGCTCTTTTTCGTGTTGCTCGCCGTCGCCGCCCTGACTTCGACCATCTCCATCCTGGAGGTGCCGGTGGCGTTCCTGATCGATGAAAAAAAATGGCCGCGCCCCAGGGCTTCCTGGCTGATGGGAGCCCTGGCATTCGCTTTCGGGGTTCCCTCGGCCCTCTCCGGGGGCGGCGTGAAATTCTTCGGCCGCTTGCCGCTATTGCATGTCGATTTCCTTTCCCTGTGGGATAAGGTCTGGGGCAACGTGGCCTTGAGCATCGGCGCTTTTTTCATCGCGGTTTTCGTGGCCCACGTCTGGCGAACGGCGAATGCCCTGGAGGAGATCACCGCCGGCGGCGTCCGTTTCCGGCTGGCCAGGGCGTGGGTCCTGGCCATCAAGTACGTCTGTCCGCTGTTGATCCTGGCGGTGCTGGCCGGCCAGTTCTTTTGAGTTTTGCTTTCCGGGGCGGCGGGGAAAAAATGGGTCAGCCGACCGCTTCTTCCCTGGTCTTGCGCCTCTTCCAATACAGGTAGCCGGGGATGCCGGCGGCGACCAGCAGCAGGCCCATCAGCGAATTGATGAGCGGGGCGCGGCCCGCCGTGTAATTGGCGATATCGGAATACAGGGTGAAGACCACGTAGACCATGGCGAAGACGATGAAGAGCACAGGGACAGCGGGGTAGCCCCAGACCTTGTACGGCCGCTCGTGGTCGGGCATCGTGCGGCGCAGGACGATCACGCCCAGCGCGGCGGCGGCATAAAAGATCCAGGAAACGAAGATCAGCATGTCGGTCAGCTGGTCGAAGGTGCCGCTCAGGATCAGCACCGAGGTCCAGGCGGCCTGGATGATCAGCGAGGGGCCGGGGGTGCGGTAACGCGGGTGAACGTCCTGGAGCCGGCGGAAGAAGAGCTTCTCCCTGGCCATGGCGTAGTACACCCGGGCGGACATCATCAGCGTGCCGTTGACCGTGCCGAAGGTCGAGATCATGATCGCCACCGCAATCAGGCTGCCCCCCCAACCGCCCAGGAAAGTCGAAGCGACGTCGGTGGCCACGAGGTAGGATTGGCCGGTTTTTTCGGCGGCCAGGTACTTGGCGCCCATTTCATGGACCGGGATGATGTAGAAGTAGGCCAGGTTGATCAGCAGGTAGATGGAGATGAAGACCACGGCGGCGATGATCATCGCCCGCGGCATGTTCTTCTGCGGGTTCTTGATCTCGCCGGCCAGGTAGGTGAGGTTGATCCAGCCGTCGTAGGCCCAGAAGGCGCCCGACATGGCGATGATGAAGGCCAGGAAGACCGGGGCGTAGCCGCCGCTGAAGGTGACGGCGGACTGGGTGAAATTGGCCAGGCTGCCGTGGCCGATGGTGAAGGCCAGCACCACGATGGCCAGGATGACGGCGATCTTCAGGCCGGTGAAAACGATCTGCACGGCGCTGCCCAGGCGCACCCCCAGGTAGTTGACGGCGGTCAGGAAAAGGATCAGCAGGATGGTGCAGCCCTTGAGGCCGATGAACTTGAACGGCGTGATGGCGCCGACCCAGGGGATCTGCAGGGCGAAGGACTCCCAGGCGGGCCCCAGGCGCGGGAATTTCAGGAAATAGCCCAGCGAATCGGAAAAGACGTAGGCGATGGAAGCGATGGAACCGGTCTGGATGACGATGAAAACGGCCCAGCCGTACAGGTAGCCTGCGAAATCGCCGTAGCTCTTGTTAAAATAAATGTACTGGCCCCCGGCCTGCGGGGAACATGCCCGAGATCTCGGCGATGCTCAGGGTGCCGAACAGGGTCATCACGCCGGCCACCACCCAGACCAGGAGCAGCAGCAGCGGCGATTCGAGCTGGGAGGCCATCAGGCCGGGCTTCTTGAAGATCCCCGAGCCGATGACCGAGCCGATGGCGAAGGCGATGGCGGCGAGCAGCCCGACTTCGCGCAGCAGTTCGACGGGTTGTCGCTTTTCCCCATGTTTCATTTTTTCCTCATTTTCCGGGTCGGCCGCCGGGGATTTATTTTAAGAACGCATTATAGGAAGACGGGGGGAAAAAATCAATGGGAACGAAATTCGGGCAAGGAAAACAACCGGGATCCGTCTGGGGTAGGGAACGCAAATTTGCGTTCTCTACGAAGATGGATTAGAGCGCTTGGCCGGGGATTTCGCCTTTCGCCCCTTTTCTTGTTTTTCTTCCTTGACCCGAATGACCAGCTCGTCCCCGCTGACCCCGATGCTGGCGGCGCCGCCGCTTTTCAGGCGTCCGAAAAGCACCTCGTCGACGAAGGGGTTCTTGATCTTTTCCTGGACCAGGCGGGATACTTCGCGGGCGCCGAAGATCTGGGAAAAGCCGCGCCGGGCGACCCAGGCGATGGCGGCCGGGCTGATGTGCAGGGTCACGTTTTTTTGCCCGAGCTGCTGGCTGAATTCGCCGATCATCTTCCTGACGATGCGGGCGACCACGCCCTCGTCCAGGTTCTTGAAGGTGACGATGGCGTCCAGGCGGTTGCGGAACTCGGGGGAGAACAGTTTTTCGACGGCGACGGTGACGGCCCCGGAAAGCGTTTCCCCTTGGAAGCCGACCATGGTCTTGCCCAGCTCCTTGGCCCCGGCGTTGGAGGTCATGATCAGCACCACGTTGCGGAAATCCGCCTTGCGGCCGTTGTTGTCCGTCAGGGTGGCGTAGTCCATGATCTGCAGGAGGATGTTGAAGATGTCCGGCGTGGGCCTTCTCGATCTCGTCGAGAAGCAGCACGGCGTAGGGGGACTTGCGCACCGCTTCGGTGAGCAGGCCGCCCTCCTCGTAGCCGACGTAGCCGGGCGGCGCGCCGACCAGGCGCGACACGGTGTGCTTTTCCTGGTACTCGCTCATGTCGAAACGCAGCAGGGGCACGCTCAACGACGTCCGCGAGCTGCCGGGCCAGCTCGGTCTTGCCCACGCCGGTGGGGCCGACGAAAAGGAACTAGGCCACCGGCTTGTCCGCCTCGCGGAACCCCGCCCGCGAGCGCTTGATGGCCCAGACCACCTTTTCCACGGCTTCGTCCTGGCCGAAAATGCGCGCCTTCAGCTCGCTTTCCAGGAGGCGCAGGTTCTCGTTCGTCCGAGACCGATACGCTGCGGCGCGGGACCTTGGCGATGCGCGCCACCACCTGCTCGACGTCGTCGACGCTGATGGCCACGGGGCCGGCCTTGGCCGCCGCGTTCATGCGCGCCAGCGCCCCCGCCTCGTCGATGACGTCGATGGCCTTGTCGGGCAGGTGGCGGTCGTTGATGAACTTGCCGGACAGCTCCGCCGCCGCCTTGAGCGCTTCGTCGGTGTAGCGTCACCTCGTGGTAGTTCTCGTACTTCGCCCGCAGGCCCAGCAGGATCTTGTAGCGTCTCCTCCATCGTGGGCTCGGGGACCTCGATCTTCTGGAACCGGCGCGACAGGGCGCGGTCCTTTTCGAAGATACTTGCTGTACTCCTCGTAGGTGGTGGAGCCGATGCAGCGCACCTTGCCCTGAGGCCAGCACCGGCTTCAGGATGTTGGAGGCGTCCATGGAGCCGCCCGGAGACCGAGCCGGCGCCGATGATGGCATGGATCTCGTCGATGAAGAGCACGGCCGTCCTGCTTTTCGCGCTGCAGGGCGGCAATGACCTTCTTCAGCCTCTCCTCGAAATCGCCGCGGTAGCGCGTGCCCGCCAGCAGGGCCCCCAGGTCCAGGGCGTAGATGCGGATGTTCCTCAGCGCCGGCGGCACCTTTCCCCGCACCACGATCGTCTGGGCCAGCCCCTCGGTGATGGCCGTCTTGCCCACGCCCGGGTCGCCGACATGGACCGGGTTGTTCTTCAAGCGGCGGCAGAGCACCTGGAGCGTGCGCTCCAGGATCTCGTCGCGGCCGATCAGCGGCTCGCTTCCGCCGGCGCGGGCCTTCTCCGTCAGCTCGCAGGTGTACAATTTGAGGAATTCTCCGGCCTTGCCGGCGGGCGACTCCTTCTTGCGCCCGTTCGCGCCCCGCGCCTTTTCCGCCGCGACCTCCGTTCCTGCGGCGGCGGCGTCGCCGCCGTGGGAAATGACGTTGAGCAGGGTGAAGCGGCTCACACCCTCGCGCTGCATCAGGTAGGCGGCGAACGATTCCTTCTCCTCGAGCAGCGCGGCGTACAGGTCGCCGATCTCCAGGAGCTTCTTTTCGGCGGCCGCCGTGTGGACCACGGCCCGCTCCATCAGGTCCTGGAACCCGAGCGAGGGGACGGGATCGTTCTTGGGCGCCTTGGGAACGCGCTCGTTCAGGTACGTTTCCAGCTCCTTTTTCATCAATTCGACGTTGGCGCCGCAGCGGTTGACGATCCCGGCGCCCGCCTCGAAGAACAGCGAGGCGTAAAGGATGTGCTCCGGGGTAAGATATTCGTGCTTGCGGCTGCGGGCGTCGGCGAAGGCGACGGCGAGGATGCGGTTCAGCTCTTCCTGGATCTCCATCTTTTCCATGGGGCTCAGGCCTCCTCGAGGGTGCACTTGAGGGGGAATTCCTGTTCGCGGGCCAGGGTGAGCACCTGGGAGATCTTGGTGCGCGCGACATCGTAGCTGTATACGCCGCAGACGCCGCTGCCGCGGCGGTGGACATCGAGCATGATGCGGTTGGCCTCGCGTGCCGGCTTGTGGAAGATCTTCACCAGGATGTCGATCACGAACTCCATGGTGGTGTAGTGGTCATTGTGCAGGATGACGCGATACAGGCGGGGGGAGCGCAATTCGACCGTTTCCTGCAGTTGCGGGTCGGCGTCGGGTCCGAAGGTGAATTGCTGGTCGCTGGCCATGGGCTACCTCTATCGCTGCCCCGATTCTATCCAATTCCGCGCCGGCTGTCAATTCCGCCCCGGCACGGGCGGCTTGCATTTTAATTCCCTTTCTTTATAATCTTCCCGGTGAGGTGTGAAATGAAAAAATCGTTGCTTTTGATCCTCTGCGGGCTGCTGCTCGGCGCCGCGGCGGCGTGGGCCGTGATCCAATTCGTCGTCCCGCGCTGGCACCGTTCAGCGGTGGACAATACATACTGGCAGGTGACGTCCAAGCTGGATGCCGGGGGCGAGGCGTTCGCCTACCTGCACGCCGAACAGTTCAGCCAGGCCTTCCGGGCCGTGCTGGCCAGCCTGAAGAAGAACGTGGACGCCCTGCCGGATGCCAGGCAGGCGCAGGCCAGGCAGGGCCTCGGCATGCTGGATATGATGTTGCAGGGCTACGGCCTGGAAGAGATCAGTGGCTTCGGCTTCAGCTCCTTCGCCGTCCGGCCGGGACTGCATCGCGTCCGCATCGTTCTGCATCACCGGCCGGGCCGCGACCAGGGCCTGATCTGGAAGATCCTCGGACCGGAACCGCGCCCCCTGGATGAGATCGGGCTGCTGCCGGCCGACACGGCGTTGGCCTTGGTTTCCGATTACGATATCGCCAAGTTGGCCGAATGGCTAAGCCGGTTCGGCTACAAGATGGCCGGCCCGAACGCCCAGGGCGCCCAGGGCCCGACTCCCGAACAGGGGCTGGCCATGATGAAGGGGGCGATGCAGATGGCGGGCATCGATTACGACCGGCTCGTCAAGTCTTATGGCCGGCGCCTGGGGTTCCTGCTCGCCCTCGACCCGGAAAAAAGGGTGACCCTGCCGCTGGGTGCCAAGCCCCTGTCGCTGCCGGAACCGTCATTCGCCCTGCTCGTGCGCGTCAACGACAATTATTTGTTCGATACCCTGAAAAGCAAGCTGACGGCGACCGGCCGCAACAAGGCCAGCGAGGCCGACGGGGTGAAAAAGATCGTTTTCCCGCGCCTGCCCGCCCCCTTTCCCCTGGAGCCGGTCATCGCCCAGAAAGGCGAGTGGCTGCTCGCCGCCTCCCGCCTTTCCCTGGTGGAAGACATTTTCGCCGCCAAAACTCCCCGCCTGGCCGACAGCGCTGCCTTCAAGGAGATGGCCTACAAGCTTCCGCGCCGCGGCAACGGCTTCGGTTATCTCAGTCCCCTCCTGCCCCGCCTGGTGGCCCAGGCCTTGCGCGAGAACATGGCCTCGTTCCCCGTCCCCGCCGCCATGGAAAAGATCGCCGCCTTTATCCAGCAGGGAAAAGGGTTCTGCGATGTCTGGGAAAATTCCGACCAGGGGCTGGTGTACACCATCAACCACGGTTTCGATATTTCTTCGCTGCCCGGGCTGATCGACGCGTTCATGGAGATCGCCAGGGAAAAAAGCAAGGCGCAGGCGGCCGCCGCCGCCGTGCCGCCGGTGGGGAAAGAGCCGGGGAAATGACGGCATGAAACCGCTCGGCCTTGCCTGTTCGCTCGTCCTGCTGCTGGCAGCCGCCGCCCCCGCCCAGGACACTCCCGCCGCCGTTCCCGCCGCCCGCGACAAAGGAGCTTTTTTCTTCGAGGCGACGGCGCATTCCCTCGCTTTCAGCCGGCGCGACCTTCACGGCGGCATGGTCGTGGGCAACGCCGACCAGGTGTTTTTTGTCCCGCGCGTCAAGCCCGGCTTCGGTTTCGGCTTCGGTTTCGGCCGCCGTTTCCGCTCGGGGTTGTGGTCGGTCTCCTACCTGGTATCCGGCCATGACGCCGCTTTCCAGGGCCGGGACAGCACCGCGGTGTCGCGCCTGGTCCAGATCAATTCGCGGACCTATCTGCTGCGAACGGAACCGATGAAATTGTTTGCCCATTTCGGCCTTGTTTTCCCCTGGCTGACCGTGCGCAAGGATGTCGCCGACAAGCGCAACGTCCTGCACGACGCCACCTACATGGGGGTCGGCTTCAACGCCGGCGGCGGCGTGATGTTCCCGGTATCGCAGCGGATGTTCTTCAGCGCCAGCCTGATCTACCGGCTGATCGGCTACCTGTACGCCAGGGGGCCGGTGAAGGGCATCGACGTGACCGACCTCTTCGACGACGTCAGCGGGCCGCGCCACCAACGCTACCTGCGGGCGCCGGCGCTGGCGCTGGAATTGAGCCTGGGCTATGAATTGTAGGGGGCGCTAGCGCCATGGCCAATTGCCGTAACTGCGGCGCGGTCCTGACCGGGACGCTGCTGGTCTGCGACTACTGCAAGACCCGCCAGGACGTCGACCTGTCGGTGGTGCACCGCTTCACGGTGGAGAAACCCGCGTCCGAGCGCATCTGCCCCCGCTGCCACATTCCCCTGCAGACCGTCGACCTGAGCCTGGGCGGGAAATTCCTGATCGAGCGCTGCCCGCGCTGCCTGGGCCTGTTCTTCGATCCCGGCGAATTGGAGGCTTTTTTGCAGTTGGCCGTGACCGGCGTGCATGCCGTCGATCCCCAGCGCCTCAACGAGGTGCAGAACGTCAAGCGCAGCGGCGAATACCCGGTGACCTACATCGACTGCCCGGTCTGCCGCAGGCTGATGAACCGGGTCAACCTCGGGACGCGCAGCGGCGTCATCGCCGACCAGTGCCGCCAGCACGGCATGTGGCTCGACGGCGGCGAATTGCGCCAGGTGCTGGAATGGATGAAGGCCGGCGGCGGTATCCTGCAAAAGGAGAAAGAGCTGGAAATGGCCAGGCTGGAGCTGGAGCAGGAAAAGAAAAAACTGCAGTTCGACAGGATCGACTCGGCTTTCGCCCACTCGCGGCCCGGCGCGGATCCCGGGAGCAGCGACAAGGAACTGGCCCTTTTGCCTTTGCTCGGCCGGCTGCTGCAAAAACTATTCCGCTAAAGCGGGATGGACGGGACGGCGAGCGCTTTATTTTGATTTGACTTGCAGGGAAGACCTGTCGTATCATACCGGCTTTCGCCGGATCCTAAAGTTCATAGGAGGCAGAACATGGCCGTAGAAGTCGTCGACCTGACCCATCCCATCAGCGAGGCCATGCCGTTTTTCCCCGGGACCAAGCCCCCCAGGATCAGCGATTCCTACACGATCGCCGCCGACGGTTTTGCCGAGAAGGGGCTCAGCCTCCTCTCCCATACCGGTACCCATGTGGATGCTCCCTGCCATCTGCTTGGGGGCGCTCCCGCCCTGGACGAACTCGGCGTCGGGCATTTCTATGGCCCGGGCTGGGTCCTGGATGTTTCGCAGATCCGTGGCCGGAACATCGGCATCGCCGATCTGCAAAAGGATGAAAGGCGCATCGCTGCCGTCGATTTCGTGCTTTTGCACAGTGGCTGGGAGCGCTTTTGGGGGGAAACCGAGTATTTCGGCGCCTATCCCGTCCTTTCCTCCGACGCCGCCCGTTGGCTCTCCGGGTTCAAGCTCAAGGGGGTGGGGGTGGACATGGTCTCCCTGGACGAGGTCGATTCGACCGCCCTGGTGGTCCACCGGGCGTTGCTGGCAAAAAATATGATCCTCGTGGAGAACCTGGCCAACCTTGGGGCGCTGGTCGGCAAAGAATTCATTTTTTCCTGCCTGCCGCTGAAGATCGCCGACGCCGACGGCTCGCCTGTACGAGCCGTGGCTATTCTCGACTCGACGAAATAACGATCGCGGCTCGGCGTACGGCGGACGGTTGACGGCGTACGGCAGAAGCCGGCAAGAGGTTTTCCCACCCTAGCGATGACGATCGCGCCCGAGCCATCATAACCGCAGACATCGCCGCCGCAGGCGCGCAGCATGATGTCGCAGCGCTCCATTCGTGCGCTCATGTTTTCGTCTTTGTAGGCCGGCGGCAAAAGCGGTTTGCCGTACGTTCGACTATCCTTTGGTCTTTTTGATGCCCGAGAAATCGTCCTGCGCCAGCAGCGACCAGCCGATGGCGCCGCAATAGCCGCTGTCCCGGGACGCGGCCACGATCGCCTCGCAGGAAAGGCTCGAATTTCGGGTCGGGAACTCCCCGAGGAGCAAGGGGCGATCGAGGCCGAGCTCGGGCACCGGCCACGACAGCGGGGCGACGCTTTCCCAGCGGTCGTACCAATGAACCTGGTAGAAGTCGAGGCCGCAGCCGCGCACCAGCGGCAGCCCGGCCGCGTTGCCCAGCCCGACCGTGGCCAGCTGGCGGGTATGGCGGTGGACCAGGCGCGACACCCTTTGGATGAAACGGCGCATGGCCGTGAACGAGACGGCGGGGCCGCTGCCGCCGCCGCTCCAGCCGCGGGTGACCCACTCGGGCTCGTTGACGATGTCCCAGGCCAGGATGTCAGGCGAGCGGCCGTAGCGCTCGAGGAGCGGCGCCAGGAGCCGCCGGCGCAGGGCGCGCTGCTTGTAGGCGCCGGTCACGGTGTGGCTCCGGCCCCCGGTCTGCACGCCGTTGACCGTCGCGGGCGGGCCGAACCAGAGAAAGTCGAACAGCACGAAGATGAGCTGCAGCCCCTCGGCCGCCGCCGTTTCCAGGGCGGCATCGATGTCGGCGAACAGGCGGTCATCGGGGCCCAGGGGCGTCCCGGCCGGGCTGAAGCGGATGCCGGCGCGGCCGTCGCACAAAAGGAACCAGCGCACCACGCGGATGCCCATTCCCTTCAACTCCCGGAAATGGCGGCGCAGCTCATCCTGCTTTTCGGGCTTTCCCAATCCGCCGGCCGGGTTCCAGGCGCTGGCGCCGAAGTCGCCGCCATAACGCAGCCAGGGCAGGTTGGCCCCCTCGAAGAAGGGCAGGGCGGCCCCCTGGACCCGCAAGAGCGGGGCGGGGCGGGGCGGGGGCGGGATGCGGAAAAACGCGCGCAGGACGCGGCCGCAGCGCAACCGGAAAAGGTACAGTTTTTTCAGGAGCCAGCTCACCGTCCCATTGTAGAGGAACCGCCGCGGCGTGGCAAGGGGCACGGCTTTGAATAAAAGCGGCCCTTCTGCTACAATGCGCCCATGAATATCGAGGAGGTTCAATCATGGCAAAAAGCAATGTCGATCTTGTACTTCTGGGAGTCTTTTTCATGATCCTAGCCGCAGGAAATTCATTGGCCGCCGCTGACGCGGCCGGAAAAATCAATATCCCGTTCCAGAGGTTCGTCCTGGACAACGGCCTGACCCTGATCGTCCACGAGGACCACAAGGCGCCGATCGTGGCCGTCAACGTCTGGTACCATGTCGGCTCGAAGAACGAAAAGCCGGGCAAGACGGGCTTCGCCCACCTTTTCGAGCACCTGATGTTCAACGGCAGCGAGCACTACAACGACGACTACTTCAAGCCCATGGAGAAGATCGGCGCCACCGACCTCAACGGCACGACCAACGAGGACCGCACCAACTATTTCGAGAACGTGCCCACGCCGGCGCTCGACCTGGCGCTGTGGATGGAGTCGGACCGCATGGGCCACCTGCTGGGCGCGATCAACCAGGCCAAGCTCGACGAGCAGCGCGGCGTGGTGCAGAACGAGAAACGCCAGGGCGAGAACGAGCCCTACAGCGTATCCGAGGAGCTCATCGCCAGGGCCTGCTTTCCGGCCGGCCATCCCTATTCCTGGACGGTGATCGGCTCCATGGAGGACCTGGACGCCGCCTCGCTGGACGACGTGCAGCAATGGTTCAAGTCCTATTACGGCCCGACCAACGCCGTGATCGCCATTGCCGGCGATATCGACGCCCAGACGGCGCTGGCGAAGGTCGAGCAGTATCTTCGGCGACATCCCGCCGGGCCCGCCGGTCGCCCGCCACGAGGCCTGGGTCGCCAAGCGCGGCGGCGAACAACGCCAGGTCGTCGAGGACCGCGTGCCGCAGGCGCGGATCTTCAAGGTCTGGAACGTGCCCAGGCCTTCACGGAGGAAAACGACCGGTCTGGCGCTGGTGGCGCAGCTGCTGGGCTCGGGCAAGACCTCGCGCCTGTACAAGCGCCTGGTCTATGACGACCAGATCGCCACCGACATCAGCGTCTACCTCGACAACCGCGAGATCGGCGGCCAGTTCACCATCCAGGCCGACGTCAAGCCCGGGGTGGAAGCCGCCCAGGTGGAAAAGGCCGTCGATGAGGAATTGCGGCGCTTCCTCGCCGCCGGGCCGGACGAGAAGGAACTGGAAAAAGTCCGCATGCAGTACCTGGCGCGTTTCATCCGCGGCAGCGAACGCATCGGCGGCTTCGGGGGCAAGTCGGACATCCTGGCCCGCAGCCAGGTCCTGGGCGGCAGCCCCGACGCCTATCGCCGCTCCCTGAAAAATATCACCGCCGCCACCCCGGCCACGCTGAAGGCGGCGGCGGGCGATTGGCTGGCCGACGGCGTCTATACCCTGGAGATCCGTCCCTATCCTCAGCTGGCGGCCGGGAAAAGCTCGGTCGACCGCAGCAAAATGCCCGACCCCGGCGCCGCCCCGGAGGTGATATTCCCCGCTTTCCAGCGCTTCTCCCTGGAAAACGGCTTGAAGGTCATCCTGGCGGAGCGCCATTCCGTGCCGCTGGTGCGCCTGGACCTGGTCCTGGACGCCGGCTACGCCACCGACCGCTCCGCTATCCCCGGGACCGCCGAGCTGGCCATGAGCATGCTGGACGAAGGGACGACGAAGCGGACGGCGCTGCAGATCAGCGAGGAACTGGCCCTGCTCGGCGCCAGCCTGGGCACCGGGTCGGACCTGGATGCGTCTTATGTGACGCTGTCCGCGCTCAAGGACAAGCTGGACGCCGCCCTGGATATTTATGCCGACGTGCTCCTCGATCCCCGCTTCCCGGAGGCCGATTTCCTGAGGCTGCAGAAGCTGCAGATCACCCAGATCCAGCAGGAAAAGAGTTCTCCTTTTACCATGGCCCTGCGCGTCTTCCCCAAATTGCTTTACGGCGCCGGCCACGCGTACAGCAACCCCTTTTCAGGCTCCGGCTATGAGGACACCGTTTCCAAGCTCACGCGCAAAGACCTGGTCTCCTTCCACCAGACCTGGTTCAAGCCCGACCATGCCACCCTGGTCATCGTCGGCGACACCACGGTCGCCGAAATGAAGCCCAGGCTGGAGAAGCTGTTCAAGGGCTGGAGCGGCGGCCCCATCCCGCAAAAGAACATCGCCGAGGTGCCCCTGTTGGCCAAGCCGGTGGTGTACATCATCGACAAGCCGTCTTCGCCGCAATCGGTGGTGATCGCCGGGCAACTGGCGCCGCCTTCGGCCGACCCCGACCGCATCGCCATCGAGACCATGAATTTCATCCTGGGCGGCGACTTCGTTTCGCGCCTGAACATGAATATCCGCGAAGAAAAGCACTGGAGCTACGGCGCCGGTTCTTTCCTCACCGGCGCCCGCGCCCAGCAGCCCTTTATCGCCTACGCCCCTGTGCAGGCCGACAAGACCAAGGAGACCATGGTCGAGATACGCAAGGAACTGGAGGGTATCCTGGGCAAAAAACCCATCACGGCGGATGAATACGGCAACGCCAAGAAGAGCCAGACGCTGCAGCTGCCCGGGCTGTGGGAGACCATGGCCGCCGTCGAGCAGTCCCTGGTCGAAATGGTTCGTTTCGGCCTGCCCGATGACTATTACCGGCTCTACCCCCAGCGCGTGCTGCAGCTGCAGATCGCCGACCTCGACCGCGCCGCCAAAAAGGTGATCCATCCCGCCAGCGTCCTGTGGCTGGTGGTCGGCGACCGGGCAACGATCGAGCCCAAGATACGCGAGCTCGGTTTCGGCGAGGTTTTCGTGATCGACAGCGACGGCAACCCGGTCAAGTAGCTCAACGATCTATTCGTAATGAGTAATAAGTGATGAGTGATGAGTAACTGCAATAGTTAGAGCTATTGCTCTTTCTCATTACTCATCATTATTGATCGTTAAGATCGTTCACTCATTACTGAGAACGAACTTCAGGTCCGGCAGATACGTTCTAAGTGCGAACGAGGAGGCAACATGACCGATACCAAGGATCCGCGGGCAAGGATGGCGGCGCTGGCCGGCGGGGTTATCATCGCCCTGCTGGGCGTGCTGTTCCTGCTGAACAACCTGTACCATTTCCTGAACGCCGAGCGGGTCTGGCCGCTGTTCCTGCTGATCCCGGTCATCCCCCTGGCCATCCAATGGCTGGAAAAAGGGCGGGAGGCGGCGGGGGCGGTGATCCCGATCACGATCCTGGTCTTTTACTGCGGTTATTTCCTCTGGCTCACCCATACTTCATGGATGGGCGCCGGCACGACCTGGCCCAACTATTTGATCGGCCCCGGCCTGGGTTTCCTGCTGCTCTACTTCATCGAGCGTCGGACCGGCCTGCTGGTGCCCGCGTTCATTTTGCTTGGCCTGGCCGCCGCCTTCTACGGCGCCATTTACAACAATTCGCTGCCCCTGGGCGGGTTCCTGGTCGCCGCCGGCCTCGTCCTCGTGCTGGGCGGCGGCAAGAGAGGCGCGGGGAAATAAGGGTACCCGGGGAATTTTGCGCAAAGGTGTGGACAAAACCATTTTTTTATAATATACAGGAAGCGAGTTATTTGACAGGTTTGACTGAGTCATGCAGGACGGTTGCGAGTCAGTTTCGATGACCGGCAGGGGCGGCAACGCCATTCACCCAGGAGGTGGATCCATGACGAAAGTTACCTTTTTTGAAGATTATCATTGTTTTGAATATCATACCCACCACGAGGCTCCGCAGCGATTCCGCTATTTTCTGTATTCACCGGTCTACGAGTCCATCCACCTGGCCAGCGGTTCTTCGACGTACCGGGAATACGCCCGGGAAGAAACGGTGTTCTCCAGCGATTTTCTCCCCAGCCGGGTCGCTCAGCGCTTGGACGACCGGTAGCTTCGACGTTCGAAGTTCGATGTTCGAAGTTGGCAAGCCCTGGACTACTTCGTACGATCGGGTCATATCTCATTTTTTTGTTTGCTTTAAACGTCGAACTTCGAACGACGAACTTCGAACCTCTTCTTGATTCTTAGTCTTGGTCCAGCACTTTCCTGACGATCTGCAGCATTTGCGGCATGGTATACGGCTTGGCCACGAACTCGCGCACGCCGCTGGCCAGGATGGAGTTCTTCAGGGCCGCTTCCACGAAACCCGAGATCAGGATGATCCTGGCCCCGGGGTTATCGCTGAGGATCGATTGGCACACCGCCGCGCCGTTGATCTTGGGCAGGTCCATGTCGGTGATCACCAGCTGGATGTCGTTGCGGTGGCGACGGTAGCGCTCCAGCGCTTCCAGGCCGTCGCGGGCAACCAGGATGCCGTAGCCGAAGTCGTGGAGCATCGTGGTCAGCAGCTCCCGGAGATCCTCTTCGTCCTCGACCACCAGGATGGTTTCGCTGCCATGGGCGATGGGTTGCGCGCCCGCGCCCTCGGGGAACGCGAGAAGGGTCTGGCGTTCCGAAGCCGGGAAGTAAAGCGAGAAAGACGCGCCCTGCCCGGGCCGGCTGTCGACCTCGATGAATCCCTTGTGCGCCTGCACCACCCCGTAGACAACGGCCAGGCCCAGGCCCGTGCCCCGGCCCCGGCCCTTGGTGGTGAAAAAAGGCTCGAAAATGCGGCTGCGGGTTTTTTCGTCCATGCCCACTCCGGTGTCCGCGACCTGGATATGCACCAGGCGTTTGCCGGCGGCGGCGGGGAAGCGCGAGGCGATCTCGCCGCCATCGATCAGGCTGGTGAGGATCTCCAGCTTGCCCGCGCCGGCCATGGCGTCGCGGGCGTTGATGCACAGGTTGAGCAGGGCCTGGTGCAGCTGGTTCGGGTCCATCCACACCGGGGGCAGGTCCTGGGGGCTGGAATGGCTGATCTCGATGGTGCGGGGAAAAGTGACGCGCAGCATCTTGACCAGGTCGGCGACCATGTCCTGGATATGCAGGGAGCGGAACTCGGCTTCCGATTTGCGGGCGAAGGTCAGGATCTGCTTGACCATGGAGCTCCCGCGTTCGGCGGCTTCGTTGATCGTATGCAGCGCGGCCTGCGCCTGGGGGTTCTCCTTCAGCTTGCCGGCCAGCGAGGTCGCATGGCCGCTGATGATCGAAAGGATATTGTTGAAATCGTGGGCGATGCCGCCGGCCAGCGTGCCCAGGCTTTCCAGCTTCTGGTTCTGGCGGATCTCGGTCTCCAGGATATTGTGCTCTTCTTCGTTGCGCCGGCGCTCGGAGATGTCGTTGAACGCCGTCACCCGCACCCTCCGCCCCTGGAAGGGGATGGTCTTGCTGCGAGCCTCGACCGGGAGGAAGGTGCCGTCCGGCTGCCGGATCGTGTACTCGAAGGGGGTGTTGGATTCGGATTGCATCTGCAGGTTGACCAGCTCGGCCGATTCCGGGTCCAGGAATTCGCTGACCTTTCGGCCGATGAGCTCCTTGGCCGGCTGTCCGAACATGTGCGACAAGCTGGCGTTGGCGTCGATGATGACGCCTTCTTCCGAAAAGCACAATCCTTCGAAGGCCGATTCGGCCAGGACGCGAAAACGCGTCTCGCTCTCGCGCAGGGCCTCCTCGGCATTCTGGCGCTCGGCTATCTCTCGCTGCAGTCGGACGTTGTTCGCACGCAGTTCCTCCTCGCTCTGCCGGACGCGGGAGATATGGCGGTTGAGGTCGTTGGTGAGGAGCCGGATCGGGGCGGCCGCCAGCAGAAAGATGGCCGTGACCGTGATCAGGGAGTAGATGCTGGTGCCCAACCCCGAGGACCAATGGATCCAGCCGCTAATTTCCATCAGGATGATGGAGACTGCCGAGAGAATCGAAAGGACCACGATGGCCAGGAACTCCTTCGGGCGGAGCAGCAACCCGCCGCAGGCGATGATCACCGGGAAGAGCATCGATCCCAGGTCGTGGATGCCTCCGCCCAGGTACAACACCACGGAGATGAGTGCCAGCACGTAAATAAAAGTCAGGAAAATGGCCAGGCGGATGCGGCCCATGCGCAAGGGGATCTGGAGCAGCAGGATGACGATGGCGCCAGCGGCGAGCGCTGTCGGCTTGCCGGGTTGTCCGGCCGCAGCACCGGCGATCGCGGTCAGCACCGATGTGGCGAATCCAAAGACGAGGGTGATATGCAGGACCCGGGCCAGCCTGTTCTTTTCTTCATCGTCGAAATGAGGCGGGGCGAGAACTTTCCTGATGCGCTCGATCAGGCCGGACGAGGGGGTCGTGTTCGTGCTGCCCATTCCTGCCACCTTAACCGCGGGTCGGTCGTGCTGATTCTAGAGAATCGTTATTGGATTGTCAAATGCCTTGCCGCTATTGCCAGCCGCTGAAGCGAGCGTTATAATCCGCTTACGGAATCGGCGATGATTTCGAGGAGGCGGGCATGAAAACATGGCTGGCATGGCTCTTTTTACTGGTTCTGCTCACGACGATCTCCTGCGCCCCGGGGGCGAATCAGCTGGCCAGGACCCCGGACCGCGAAGGGGAGGTGGCCGGGTTCTGGCTGGGCCTCTGGCACGGCCTGATCGCCCCGATCACGTTCATCGTCTCTCTCTTCAGTGACAAAGTCTCCCTTTATGAAGTGCACAACAGCGGCGGCTGGTACAATTTCGGCTTCGTGCTGGGCGCCGGCCTCTTCCTGAGCGGGGGCATCCTGGGCCGGAAAAGAAGGAAATAGGTTAAAGCCGGTTATTTCTTCCCGCGCAGCATTCCCAGCAGGCGCTCCACTTCCGCCGGCCGGACCACGCGCATGAAGAACAGGGTGGCGAGGAAGAGGGAGAGAATAAGCGACCGGGCGAACAGGCTCAAGGAGCCGTGAAAATACAGGTAATAATAAAGCGCCCCGCACGCGAGGATGGCGGCCAGGATTTTCACGATCTTTCCGTATTCATAGGGGATGCCGTAGAATTTCTGGGCGAAATAGAGCAGCCCGGCCGCCATCACCATGTAACTGGCCAGGGTGGCCAGCGCGGCGCCGGCGATGCCCAGCCGCGGGATCAGCAGCAGGTTGGCCGCCACGTTGACCAGGGCTCCGGCGATGGTGACCACCGGGAAATATTTCGTCTTTTCCGCGATATACAACCCGGCCTGGAGATTGACGTAGATGCCGTTGAACAGGTAGGCGAGCAGGATGATCGGCACCACCACCAGCCCGGGCAGGAAGCTTTTTTCGATCAGCGAGCGGCCGGCGGCGAACTCCCAGCCCGCGATCTTGTCGATGGACAGGGTCAGGACGATCCAGAGCAGGCCCGCCGCCAGCACGAACAGCGTCATGACCTTGGCGAAGATCTCCTTGGCGTTCGCCTCCCTGGCGTTGTTCAGGAAGAACGGCTGCCAGGCGTACTGGAACATCGAGACCACCAGCATCATGAATATGCCGAGCTTGTACCCGGTCTGGTAGAGGCCGAGCGTGTCGGCGTCGGTCATGGCCAGGACGATCGGGCGGTCGATGACCTGCACCATGATCGACGCCAGGCTGGCCGGCAGGTAGGGCAGGCCGAAGCGCAGCATCTGCCGCAGCTGCACGCGCTCGATGCGCCGCGGGCGCAGGCGCGGCCAAATCTCCGGCAGGAGCAGCAGGAAGGTCGCCGCCGATGCGACCAGGTTGGCGGCGAATATGGCCTCGATGCCCATGTGAAAACGGATGAAGAACAACAGGTTGAGCCCCAGGTTGAGCAGGATGTTGGCCAGCTTGAGGGCGGCGAACTTTTTGGCTTTCCGCTCCAGGCGCAGGTTGGCGAACGGGATCAGCGCCAGGGTGTCGAAAAGCAGGATGAGGATGACATAATAGAGCAGCCGGCGGTAGAGCCCCGGGACTTCCATCAGGCGGGCGAAGGGCTGGCGCAACAGCAACAGCGCCCCGCTCAGCAGCAGCGTCGACAGGACGACGGTGAGGTACGCCGTGGCGAAGGTCCGCTTTTTCTCCTCCGGGGCGGCGAGCGAACTGAACTTCATGAAGGCGGCGTCCATGCCGTAGATGTAGAAAATGTTCAGGAACGCCAGGTAGGCGTAGATGTTGGTGTATATCCCCATGTCGCCGCGGGTGATGAAATGGGTGTAAAAAGGGACCAGCAGGAAGCCGAGGAAGCGGCCGACGATGGTCGAGATGCCGTAGATCGCCGTGTCCTTGGTCAGTTCCCTGATCTTTTCACGCATTGGTATTTGAATTCTTTTTCATCTTTTGAAGTTATTGGTTTTCCATGCCCCATTTTACCGGAAACGCGGATAAATTCAACCATTTTATAGTAGAGATAATCCTGATGAAGACGTTTTGATTATAATTTTTTACATTGCTATAATGGAACCAGTTTTATGAAAGGAGGATGGGATTGACTAACAAGATCAAGGCAGACCAGAAAACATGTCATCAAAATGATTATCATCTGCTTTTAAGTGGAGTTTTTAAAGTGAAAATATCGCTACCAGGTAGTTTTAGCGAGTAATCAAATGAAATGTTCGGCATTTTAAATTTAAAAAAATATGACAATGCATAAATTAATAAAAAAAGCTCTCGGGTGCAACTCAAATATATCTGATAAAAAAATATTAAGTAATTTAAAGAAAAGTACATCTCTACTTTGCAAACCCTGTTGGGAGTTAAAATACTGTCCCTATGGACTGATCGTTGAAAAATTTCCACTTTTACCGTTAACAAGAAAATCTGAAATAGATCATAATAATTATTTGCAAGAATGTCTAAAAACTAACAAATTGGATAGTGGAGAAAAATTAGATAAAGTAAGAAGAAAGTTGTTTAAAAAGGAAGTTGAAAAATTCAACCCTGAAAATTATCCTGTAAGTATTCCAAAGGTATTATTGGAAGCCTCATGCAACAGTTTTTGGCCATATTTCTCCGGTATTCTTCTGTCTGAGCCACTAACTGAAACAAAAAGAAAGAAGAAAACATAATCGTTCAATTCCGAGAGATGTCATGTTAAAAGTAGTTCGTAGAGATGGACAAATTTGTCAAAAATGCAATGAGCCAGTACTAGACAAGGAAGTAGAATTTGATCATATAATACCCTTTTCAAGGGGAGGAGAATCGACAATAGGAAATCTTCGACTGATTCATAAAAATTGCAACAGAAGAAAGAGTAATTCATTGGAGGAAATTTTACATCCTAACCCAATTGAGCACCTTTTTGATTGGAAGAAGAAAAAAAAAAAGTAATGTACTTATCATTTATCAGCTCACTCATTTTATTCCAACCAGTGCAAACTTCAAGTAAAAAGGTAGATATTTAGCAAATATGACAAATAATGGCCAATATACTGTAAAAGAATTTGCGCAACATTATGAGATACCAACTTCCTCTGTTTACAGCTGGATAAGGAAAGGAAAGCTCAATGTTTCTCGTAATAATAGAAGATTGATAATTTTTAAAGATGAATTATTTTCATCTTTTATTTCAGAATTATTCAAAAAGCAATATGAAGCTGAACTTGAATTAAATTTTCCTGACGAATTATTAGGTTATAGCGACTGGCATCAAACACTTGACTATTATTCATGGCTGTTTAAAGTCTTTTATACTCCTCCAAACGACATCAAGAAAAAGCGATTTAATATCAGATACGTCTTTGAAAACTATTTGATAACAAACAAAATTGATTTACTAAAAATAAAAAGATTTTTTTACTCGAGAGGTATTAGTTCTAAAAATATATCAGATAACTTGAAAAGAAGTTGGTATAACGAATTAGCATTTATATACCCATTAAAGAATGCAACACTTGGATTATCGTTTAGCGAAATTACTGAAAACTCAAAAATATCTAATATGAGGTTTTCGTTTCCATCCTGGAAAATTACAGAGTGCTATTACTCTTCATATTTTTATTTAAGATCTATTGCTCTTTATAAAAACCCAAACTTTAGAGTTGAAGAGCACAAATCCACTTTAAATACTTTTAAGAATAACGCATTAGAAAGTATGAGAAATACACTTTGGAAATTTCCGCTAGACATTGAATACAAACCCAAAACAAAATTCTTTGTTTCAAAAACCCTAGCCGGCCAATTGAAACATCTTAAATACAAATATTGTAATCATCCAAGAACTCCTAATCTATCACCTCTTGAAATAGCAAAGGTCATATACACCAACTTCCAGAAAAGAGGAAAGAGATTAAACAAGCCGACTCATTACACATTATTTGATTATCTTCTTGAATTTCCAATTTGGGCAAACTATTTAGATATTGACAACTTATTAAATCTTTATGGGAAAGGTTTTAAAGGTTTTCTTGACCAAAACTTGTCACTTCTCTTGTTTTTCATTGGTGGGATTACAGAGTTAATCTATATCTCTGTGTTTGGAGAGGATCAATACATCAAAGAACTTCAAAATCTTTACACATTATTTGCAAATAAAAACAGTGAAATTAAAGATAATTTTATTTATTCATCTGTTTACCAACGAATGAAAATATTCAAACTTAGAGGTTTCATCACTAAGGAAATATTGATTGAAAGCATAATAAACGAAAATGAAATCAGTTGAACCCAATGATTTAATGCCTCACCGAGTTTTTTTTACAGAATTTGATAGATTTAACACTATGTTTCATTGGAATAATCAAAAAGATGAAATTGATCGAATTCTTCAAAGGAAAATAAAGCTTCTAATATTAACAAAAGGACATTTAGTTGTAGCAGCTTCACAATTATTGGAATCTCCATTTGCCCATGACTTAATTATAAAGCACCCAAATCTATTAAAATCAGGTACACTAATTTCATCTATGAAATATGGGCAATAACTTCTTACACTTGATTTTTTAATTGATAAAAGAGAAGAACAAAAAGGAGTTCTATCTAATCCTTACCATACTTCACTTGCAAAAGATGTAGCAGAGAAAATTGATAACATTGGAACAGTTGTTAGATGGAAAATTGAAGGAATAAGCAATTGGTTTAAAGATCGCCTTGTTCGTGACCTTGAAGATTCTCAAAGTCTACTAAGTGTGACTTTAAATCATCAAAATGTTTTAATTCCAAATGATATTTCAGCAACAATTAAACAATATGAAATTTTACGTAGGGGAAAAGTTGAATCAATAGTTAAAAAGTATAATAATCCGGACTTAAAAAATATTATTCTAGCATATTCCGATTTTATCTACTATCTAAGTGGAGCAAGAACTACAAATTCGGAAGGTGTTTTACCTCAAGAAAACTTGGTCGATTTTTCGATAAGAGAGATTTATTAGGAAGTAAAACAAAATTATCTGATTCAGAAATCTTTTTTAAAATTTTCATTGATATGGTTAAAGCAAAAACATTCGACAATTTTTCCAATTGATTTTTTGGACGCTATTTCAATTGAAGATGCTATTGAATTAAGACAAATTGCAATATCAAAAAACTTTGTTGAAAAATATAACTTAATTCAGACTAGAACCAAAGACGCATTAAGAATAATTGATCCAGAAAGGTTAGTTTTGTTAATGAAGGAATTGGAACAATTTGAATATTGATTTATATATCGAATTTTCAAAAACTCTTGACAAAGAACTACCAACTAGAATAAGAGAAAAGAAAAAAAGAGCTACAGGAAAGGTTTTACATTCCATTGCTTCATTAATAATTCCATTCTATTCACCCGAATCGTATAAAGAATTAATTGTATCGGGTCTTACACTTGCCGGAAAAGAAGATGCAGCTAGAACTGTTGATAAAAAAATCAATAAAGGCTTTTTTGCTTGCGAGTCAATGTTAGAAAAAATGAGTATATTGGATAAACAAATACTTCTTGATTTTGTTGATGAGATGAAAAAGAAATATTTAACAAAGATGTTTAATGATTAACATTGCACAACAACTGCAATATAGAATTGCATATCGCATTCGCAACACAGACGACTTGTCCCTAATTTCGAGTAAGTTTTCCGAACTTGTAGGTAAAAAGGAGCTATTACAATGCAACTTGACAATCTTCTAAACATTATCACGGCTACGGTCCTTTCAATCGGCTAGTACAACATTGGTTGTATTGGGATTGTCATCATGGCTAGGTAAGGTATGGGCGAATAGGATTCTACAACAAGACAAGAATAGATATGAAAAAGAAATGGAGACCTTGAAAGCAAGCAATACACGTGACCTTCAGCAGATAAAAGATATGGGCGATCTCCAGCTTGAGCAAATAAAGCAAGCGTTACAACGTGAACTTGCCAAACGTGAAATATAATCCATCAAATTTCGCAGGAAACATACAAAAATATTTTTAACAGCAAGATTGCCACTTATACAGAACTGCTAAAGGTAAAATCGGAATACTTGAAAACAATCTATGAGGATGAACATTCCGAGTTAGAAGACTATTCACCCAGGGTTTATTACGAATACTTCAGAAAAATACAGAAGTTAATTTCTGACAAACGTCTTTTTGTATCCAATTCACTTTCTGACAAATTCGATCTTCTGTATTTTAAAATTTCCCGACATATTCGTGAAGTTGGAATAATTCAGATGCAAGGTGAGATATACAATAAATTCTGGGAGGATATTGAAGAAAAAAAAGATGATCAATATAGAAAGATGATTTCGGAGACATCTAGTGAGTTGAGCACACTTAATTCACAGATTGATTCAGATGTTTCTGAGATTAAAAAATGGCTGGATCTAAGTCAGATAATAAAGGCATAAGAACAACTCAGCTCATCTTCCGCTAGGAGCAATGAAGGATGAACCTAAGGCCGCATCTCAACATTGAATATTGGTGGAATGGGGGGCAATCAGGTCTATGTTCCCTTTCAAACTGTCGTAAATACTTCCAAGGTGAAATTCAATATTTCAGATATTGTTTTTCATCCCTCTTCCCAGGTTTCAGGATTTGTCACGATATGAGGGAATTCTTACTCGGTGCTTGACTTGTTGACTTTGTCAGCGAGACCTTAGATCAGGCTTTGTTTTTCACAATATATTTTTATCGCTTCGAAGGACTGTTTAAGATTAATATCAATGCCGCATTCTTGGGCAAGTTTTCTGAATGAAGAACCCCAATGGGCAGGAGGGGGAGGTAAGACGGGCGGGAATGGGTGCGTTTTGCGCTGAGCAAAGGTTTTTACTGCTGCTCCCTTGATTTATTTTGGATCCAAACCGCGTATGCGGCTGAGGCGGCAGCAGTTCGAAACAGATCTTTTACTCTCGAGTTTGGTGTTTGCAGCGGAAGCGTATAGGAATCAGTTTTTTGTAGAAATTAAAGATTGTTCATTTATGCCAGAAGTTCATGTAGATATTCTTCCTCTAGAACGAAGATTCCCCCGATCGATCGAGTCAAGGAGGAGTCTATCGAAGAATCTCATATGAATCAAAAACCCCGGTAAACAAAGCTTCTTCAGTAACAGCAGCTCCATGAACTGCCTTTGAACGAAGGTCATAGAGACGCTTGACTTTTTGGAATGCTTCGATACGAGCTGATCCCCTTTTTCAAATAGAATTGAACTTATTAAGAGCGCGATGCGATAAGTAAGTTCTGACTTGATTCCGAATATTGATTCGATACCTGACCAAATTCGAGAAATTGCCGCGCGTGGATCCTTTGTGTATCTCCAATCGATTGCTGCTTCAAGACTGAAGCAAATGTCTCATCCTTTGCAGCAAGTGAATTAAACTTTTCAAAATGAGATGAGATCCAAAATGCTTCGGATACATTGAAAGGTTCATTCCGAACCTCAGGTGGTAAAAGAAGTGTTAGATGATAATCAAGCAATCCGCCTTTAAAAGGAGGAAGTGATTCATATGGATGATGAACCGCACGATCAATACCTTCCTCTGCAACTTGTTGTTTAAAAATATTGGAATGACTTTTTTTGATAGCCAGCAATTAGATTCCATGAATAGGCAGATACGGCAGGACATATGTGACGTGCGAATCCTCGAATTAAAAGTAACGCTGAAACTAACCAGCATTTATTTAATGCATCATATCCAGGTGGAGTAGCTGCAATTGTTGGAGATATGATTTCCGCCGTTGCTTCATTTGCCAAAGGTTCAATTACGGCCCACTCTCTAAAACCAGCAGAACCAACCGCTGCCAAATCAAATACTGAAAGCGGTTTGATTAGTTTTTGAATCGTAAGTGATTCGCCCAAATCGTATTTGTCTTCATCGAGTGGGAGTCCAACAACCAGAACATGCCAAGTTTTAGGTTCTTTTATTTCTTCTTTTTCTTTCATGTTACCTTTTTCAAACGAAAACTCATGCGAACAAAAATTGACATTCACAAAATGAATAGTATCAACATAAAATCAATTTTTCAAATAACCTAAAATCTTTTCCAAAGCATGGGGTTGGGGCCCAATTTTGGAAATTAGCAATTTATATTATCGACCTCGAGCGTAGTCTTTGACAAAGCGGAAGCAATACGTTATAAAATATTTTCAAGCCAATAATTCACTTTAAATATTCTCCGCAAGATCAGGGGGAGGAGGGGAATATGAATAACAGTTTTTCCGGCAATGTTTTCGATTTGGAGCGCATGAAGGAATCCCTCCCGCCCCAGGCGCTGCAAAAATTCCTGCGCACCAGGGACCAGAAGAAATCGCTCGACCCCGAGGTCGCCGAACTGATCGCCCGCGAGATCAGGAAATGGTCCGAGGCCATGGGCGTCACCCATTTTACCCACTGGTTCATGCCGCTGACCGGGCTGACCGCCGGCAAGCAGAACACGTTCCTGGAGTGGGATGGCAACCGCAGGATCATTTCGCGTTTTTCCGGGCGCGACCTGGTCAAGGGCGAACCGGACGCGTCGTCTTTTCCCCATGGGGGCATGCGTTCGACCTTCGAGGCCCGCGGCTACACCGCCTGGGACCCCTGCTCGCCGGTTTTTGTCATCCAGAACCAGAAAAGCTGCGTCCTGTTCATCCCTTCCGTGTTCTATGGCTACAACGGCTGCGTCCTGGACAAGAAAACTCCCCTGCTGCGGTCGCTGAAGCGCATCAACGATATCTCCCTGAAGATCCTGGCCCGTTTCAACCAGCGCGCCGGCTGGGTCAAGAACATGGTCGGCGTGGAGCAGGAGTTTTTCCTGGTCCGGGAAAGCGACTACCAGCAGCGGCCGGACCTGAAAACCGCCGGGCGGCTGATCTTCGGCGCCCGGCCGCCCCGCGGCCAGCAGATGGGAGACCATTATTTCGGCGCCATTCCCGCCCAGGTGCTGCAGTTCCTGGAAGCGCTGGAGGAGGAAGCCCTGAAGCTGGGCATCCCGATCAAGACCCGGCACAACGAAGTGGCGCCCAACCAGTTCGAGATGGCGCCGCTGTACGAAGAGGCGAACATCGCCGCCGATCACAACCAGCTGCTGATGGACCTGCTGCAGAGCATGGCCCGTGCGCACGGCATGGTGTGCCTGCTGCATGAAAAACCATTCACCTTTTTCAACGGCAGCGGCAAGCATGTCAACTGGTCGCTGATGGACAGCCGGGGCCGCAATTGCTTCATGCCCGGCGACAGCCGCGGCTCGCGGCTTGTATTCCTGAGTTTCCTGGCCGGATTCCTCTGCGGCATCAACCGCCACCATGGCCTGCTGCAGGCCGTCCTGGCCTCGCCCGGCAACGAGCTGCGCCTGGGCGGCCATGAGGCTCCGCCGTCGATCCTGTCGGTCTTCCTGGGGGAGGAACTGCAGGGGATCATCGATGATCCGGCGGCTTTCGTGGAAGGAAAAGCCGCCAAGGCGATGATGAAGCGTTTCGAGGAATTCGTGCCGCCCATCCTGCACGACCTGTCCGACCGCAACCGCACGTCGCCGATCGCTTTTACGGGCAACAAGTTCGAGTTCCGCATGCCCGGGTCCTCGGCGTCCCTGGCGTTCCCGATCGCCGCGATCAACCTCATGGTGGCCGCCGGGCTGGACGAGGTCCTATGGGGCCGTTACCGCAGCCGGCGATGAGAAAAAGGCGGTCGGGGCCCTGCGCGGTCTCCTGGACGACAACGCCGCGATCGTTTTCAACGGCGACAACTACAGCGCCGAGTGGCAGGAGACCGCCCGCCGCCGCGGGCTTTTCATCCCGGTCTCCGTGCCCGAGACCATCCTGCACCTTCAGGATGAACGGATCGTGCTCCTGTTCGAAAAATACGCCATTCTTTCCCGCCAGGAGATCGAGGCGCGGACCGAACATCAAGATCGAAATCTATGTCAAGACCGTGGAAATGGAGCTGCGCGTCGCCCGCTACATGCTGCGCGCCTTCATCATCCCGGCGGCGCTGAAGAACCAGGCCATGCTTCTGCAAGCCCTGCACCATTTCCCGGCGGAGATCCTGGCGGCGCGGCCCGGGCTGCTCACCAACCAGCACGCGTTCATCGCCAAGTTCACCGCCAAGATCAACCGGGCCATGGAATCGCTGGCCCAGCTGGACGCGGACAATGAAAAGCTGAAGGAAGGGAGCGATCCCGACCGGGCCCGCTTCTGTTCCGGGACGATCCGGCCCCATTTGCAGGAGACGGCGGAGCTGGTGGAGAAGATCGAGGAGCGGGTGGACCGTGATTTCTGGAAATTGCCGCGGGTGACCGATATCCTTTTTCGCTGAGCGACCCCTTGAACCGCGGCCGGCGATCGCCTAAAATAGCTTCATGAAAAAAATCATCCTCTGCCTCCTGTTCGTGACGGGTCTCATGGTTTCGCTTGCCGCCGTTCCGCTCGCCTCTAACGACGAAGGCTGCACCATCATCGCCGTGGGCCGGAAGGCCTCCACCGATGGGTCGCTGATCCTCTCCCACACCGACGCCGGTCCCGATTCGCGCATCTTCGTCGTGCCGGCCGCCAGGCACAAGCCGGGCGCCCTGGCCGCGGTGCGCTGGGGCATCCAGGATCCCGCCCGCCCGCTGCGCGGCGACGGCGAGGTCCTCGGGCATATCCCGCAGGCCCCGGAAACCTACGCCTACATCCAGTCCGCCTACCCGCACATGAACGAATACCAGCTGGCCATCGCCGAGAGCACCATCAACCAGCGCGGCGAGCTGGCGGCGACCCGCGCGACCGGCAAGCAGATCATGACCGTCGAGCAAGCGGAGATCTTCGCGCTGCAGCGCTGCAAGAAGTCGCGCGACGCGGTGCTCCTGATCGGCGCGCTCATGGAAACGTACGGCTTCCTGCCTTCGAGCGGCGACGGGGGCGAGGACCTGGTCGTCGGCGACCCGCAGGAAGCCTGGGTCCTGGAGATATTCGGGGTCGGCCCGGGCTGGACCCGGGAAAGCGGCAAGCCCGGCGCCATCTGGGCCGCGCAGCGCATCGGCGACGACCAGGCCTTGATCATCCCCAACTGGAGCATCATCAAGGAGATCCGCGCCGCGGACAAGGAACATTTCCTGGTCTCGGAAAACTACATGAAGGAAGCGATCGCCCGCGGCTGGTACGACCCCGCCTCGGGAAAGCCCTTCATCTGGCAGGACATTTACGCCCCGCTCCCCGTGGAGTTCGCCACCAGCCGTTTCTGGCTGTTCTACAGCACGTTCATGCCCAACCTCCGCCAATGGCCCGACCGCGCGCTGCGGCAGGACCCCATGGACACGATCAACCCCTACCACCAGATCGTCGAGCCGCTCTCCCTTTACCCCTTCTCCGCCGCCCCGGAGAAAAAGATCTCGTTGCGGGACGTGATCGCCTTCCAGCGCTCGGTCTTCGAGGGGACGATCTATGACTTCACGGCCCAGCCGCAGTGGCTGGTCAGCGACGGCAAGGGCGGCTGCAAGGTCAGCCCGCTCGCCACCCCTTTCCCGGGCAGCGACCTGCGCGCCCTGCTCAAGCTCAGCAACCGCCGGCCGGTGGCGCGCCACCGCGGCCATTACGGCATGGTCTGCCAGCTGCGCTCCTGGCTGCCCGACGCCGTCGGCGGCGTCTACTGGGTCTACCAGGACAACCCCTACATCAGCCCCTACGTGCCGGTCTACGCCGGCTGCACCGATACCGCCCCCGGCTACCAGATATATGACCCCGAGCAGTACAGCGACCGCTCGGCGCGCTGGACCATCGACTTCGTCGACAACCTCTGCAACCTGCGCTTCCAGGACGCCGCAAAGGAGGTCCTGGCCATGCGCCGGCCGTTCGAGGAAGGGATCTTCGCCGGCCAGGAGGGGATCGAAAAGGAGGCCCTGCGGCTTTATAAACAGAGCCCGAAAAAGGCCAAGGCTTATCTGACTTCCCATTGCCGTGATTTGATGGAGCAAGTTCCCCCCCTGTATATCCGCATCCGCGACCGCCTGATCACCCTGTTCACCAACAACCGCGAGTGAGAAACAAGCGGCCAAGGCGATCAGGAAGGCGAGCCGGGCATCTTTTCCCCGGTTTTTAGCGTCTTATCCATGCGGAGGCATGCATGAAATTTTGGCTGAAAGCATTTTTCGTTTTTGCGATCGTGACCTTTTCGCTCCCGGCCGCCCAGGAACAGGGGACTTTCAAATTCCCGGAAACGCTACGCGGCCGGCGCGCCGCCGCCTACTTCGCCGCTTTCAATGCGGCCGGCGAGGAGGCGATGGCCGCGTTCCTCAAGGACAATTTCAGCGCCGAAGCCCTGAAGCAGGCCACGGTGGAGGAACGGCTGGCCCGCTATCGGGGCATCAAGAAGGAAGCGCGGGGCCTGACTCCCGAAAAGCTGCTGCGCGAGACGGCGGACGAGGCCGGCTACCTGGCGCGCTCCGGCCAGGGGGAGCTGCTGGAATTCACCTTCCGCTTCGAAAAGGGCGGGGACGCCCGTCTCGCCGCCATCATGGGAGCGCCGATCGATCCCGAGAGCGCCGCCGAGCTGTCCGGGCCGCCCCTGACCCGCGACGAGGCGCTGGCACGCGTTCGCGCCCTGATCGACGAAAAAGCGCTCGCCGACGAATTTTCCGGGGTGGTGCTGGTCGCCCAGGGCGACCGCGTGCTCGTCCACGAGGCCCGCGGGCTGGCCAGCCGGGAATACGCCGCGGCCAACCTGGTGGCGACGCGCTTCAACCTGGGTTCGCTCAACAAGCTGTTCACGCGCGTGGCCATAGGCCAGCTGGCCGAGAAGGGCGCGCTTTCCCTGGAGGACACGATCGGGAAATTCCTGCCCGCCTACCCGAACCGCGAGGCGGCGGCCAAGGTGACCGTTCGCCAGCTCCTGGACATGACCTCGGGTGTCGGCGATTTTTTCGGGAAAAAATATGAGGCTACGCCGAAGGACCGCATCCGTACTCTTGAAGATTACCTGACGTTCTTCGCTGCCGAGCCGCTGCTGTTCGCGCCCGGCGGCCAGCGGCGCTATTCCAACGGCGGCTACGTCGTGCTGGGGCTGATCGTGGCCAAAGCCTCCGGCCAGAACTATTTTGATTATGTCCGCGACCACGTATACTCTCCCGCCGGAATGACCGCCACCGGCCATCCGGAGGCCGATGTCCCCGAAGCCGGGGTGGCGTCCGGCTATACCCGCAACTGGGACGACGGCGAACACGGCGATGAGCCGCGGCGCAGCAACATCTACACCCGTCCGGCGCGGGGGAGTTCGGCCGGCGGCGGCTACTCGACCGCCATGGACCTTTTTCGCTTCGCCCAGGCGCTGCGGGCGGGCAAGCTTCTCAGGGCCCTGAACAACGAGTGGTTCGGCGGGGCGCAGGCCTATGCCGGCGGCGCGCCCGGCATCAATGCCGACCTGGAGATTGACCCGGTCCCGGGCTGGACCGTGGTGGTCATGGGCAATTACGACCCGCCGGCGGCCAGCTCGCTGGCCCGGAAGATCGGCGCCATACTGAGGCGCTTGCGTTAAACGCCGGTCCCCCGGCGGCCCTTATTTCTGGTCGGGCAGCAGTCCGCGGCTCCTGAGCAGCGGCTCGATCTTGGGTTCGGCGCCGCGGAAACGCTTGTACAGGGTCAGGGCGTCCTCGGTCCCCAGCTTGGCCAGCAATTGGCGGAACGAGGCGGCGGTGGCCCGGTCGAAGATGCCCTTTTCCCGGAATGCCTCGTACGCGTCCTTGTCCAGCACCCCGGCCCAGATGTAGCTGTAATAGCCGGCGGCGTAGCCGGAGATCATGTGGTTGAAGTAGGTGGTGCGGTAGCGCGGCACGATGGCGGGGATCAGGCCCAGGGCGGTCATGGCGCCGTTCTCGAAACTGCGCACGTCGATCGCCGCCCCGCTCCTGAGCGTATGCCAGGCCATGTCCAGGAATGAGGCGGCGAGGTATTCCACGGTCTCGAACCCCTGGTTGAAGAGGCTGGCGGCCTTCAGCTTGTCCACCAGCGCCGCGGGTATCACTTCGCCGCTCTGGTAGTGGCGGGCATAAAGCTTGAGCAATTCCGGTTCCAGGGCCCAGTTCTCCATGATCTGCGAAGGCAGCTCCACCGCGTCGCGCGGCACGGTGCGGTCACGGTAAACCCCGTTGGCGAAAAGGGTGTTCAGCGAGTGGCCGAATTCATGGAAAAACGTGTTGACCTCGTCGATGCTCAGCAGCGAGGGCGTGCCGCCGGCCGGCCGGGTAAAATTGCAGACCAGGGTGGAGATGGGGGCCACGCGCCTGCCTTTTTCATAGTATTCGCGGCGGAAGGCCCCGGACCAGGCGCCGCCGCGCTTGCCGGGGCGGGGGTGGAAGTCCATGTACAACAAGCCGGTGGGGCTGCCGGAGCTCTCCTTGACCTCGTACACCTGGACTTCGGGATGGTAGACGGGCAGGTTGTCCAGCTTGACGAACTTCAACCCGTACAATTTTTCACAAAGGGTGAATATCCCCTGCTTCACGTTCTCCAGGGAGAAATAGGGGCGAAGCACGGCGTCGTCGAAGGCGTATTTTTCCTGGCGCAGTTTCTCGGCGTAGTACCACCAGTCCCATGAGGCCAGGCGGAAGCCGCCTTTCTCGCGGTCGATGATGGCCTGCATCTCGGCCGCTTCGTTTTCGGCCCTGGCCAGCGCCGGGGTCCACAGCTTCTGCAGAAAGGCCATCACCGTTGCCGGGTCCTTGGCCATGCGTTCTTCCAGGACGAAATCGGCGTGGGTGGGGTAGCCGAGCAGCTGGGCACGCTCGGCGCGCAGGGTGACGATCTTTTTTACGATCTCCTTGTTGTCATTGGCGTTGTCGCGGTCGCCGCGCATGAAATAGGCGCGGTGCAGCTGTTCGCGCAGGTCGCGGCGGGTCGAGTATTGCAAAAAGGGGGTCATGGACGGGACCTGCGTGGTGAAGGCCCATTTGCCGTCCAGCTTGAGCTGCTTCGCCGTCTCGGCGCCCATGGCGCGGACGGCTTCCGGCAGGCCGGCCAGCCCCTCGGCGGAGTCGACGACGATGCGCGAGGAGTTGGTCTCGGCCAGCATGTTCTCGCCGAACTTCAGCCCCAGCAGCGAGAGCTCGCTGTTGAGCTCGCGCAGGCGGGCCTTGCGGGCGGCGTCCAGCAAAGCGCCGCTGCGGATGAACCCCTTGTAGATGTTCTCCAGCAGATAACTTTCCTCGGGCGTGAGGGTCAGCTTCCGGCGCTGGTCGTACACCGCCTTGACGCGGGCGAAGAGCTTCTCGTTGAGGCTGATGTTGTCGGCGTGGGCGGAGAGCAGCGGCGACACGTCGCGGGCGATGGCCTGCAGGTCGGGGTTGGTCTCGGCGCCGAGGAGAGCATAAAATACGGAGCTGACATCGTTCAGGAAAATGCCGCTGTGGTCCATGGCGGCGATGGTGTTGGCGAAGCTCGGCGCCTGCTTCCCGGCCACGATGGCGTCGATCTCCGCCTGCTCCCTTTTGATCCCTTCCTTGAATGCGGGCAGGAAATGCTCCTGGCGTATCTTGTCGAAGGGCGGCGCCTGGAACGGCGTGGTGCGCGCCTGGAAGAACGGGTTGACCTTCAAGGCGTCCTTGGCGGCGGCAGGCTGCGCGAACAGCAGGGCGGCGGCCAGCAGGATCGAGATCTTCAACAGGGGTGATCGTTTCATGCGGATGGTCCTCCTTGGGCAATGGAAAATCCCTTTATATCCGCAACGGGGCGCGTTGTCAATTTCACGGGTGCGCAAAGGTCCTTTTTCTGCTACCATGGGAGCCGCCATCGGGCGAGGAGAACGAAGTCAATGCCGGTTACCATGTTGGGCGACGGAGTCGCTTTTCCGCCGGCGGAACGGGCCGGGCGCGACGGGCTGCTGGCCATGGGCGGCGATCTGACGCCGGCACGCCTCTTGCGCGCCTATGGCCGGGGAATTTTCCCATGGTATAGCGAAGGCGAACCCATACTCTGGTGGTCGCCCGACCCGCGTTTCATCCTTTTTCCAAGCGAGTTTCATGTCAGCGGCAGCCTTAATAAATTATTGAAGCGCCGTGTTTTCACCTTTACCTTTGACCGGGCTTTCGCCGAAGTCATCGCCGGCTGCGCGTTGCCGCGCCCCGGCCAGGAAGGCACCTGGATCACGCCGGCCATGCGCGCTGCGTATATCGACCTGCACCGGCTGGGATATGCCCATTCCCTGGAAGCCTGGAAGGATGGCGAACTCGCGGGCGGTGTTTACGGGATCTCCCTGGGACGTTGTTTTTTCGCCGAGTCGATGTTCCACCTCGAGGACAACGCCTCCAAGGTCGCCGTCGCCGTCCTGGCCGGCGTAATGACACGGATGAAGTTCTCCTTCATCGACTGCCAGGTGCCTACACCCCACCTGGCCGGCTGGGGGGCCAGAACCATCACCCGCCGCCGTTACCTGAAACTCGTGCGCGCCGGTCTGCGCTATCGCACCCTGCGGGGCAATTGGGGAGAAATGCCGTTGTTGCCGGCCTGAGGCCCCGTTGTCGGCACGGGCCTTTTGTGCTATCGTACAAAACGGAAAATAAACCATGAGAAAACTGAAGGATCGGCTCCACGATCTTGATAAAAACGATATCCAGGAAAAATGGCAGCGCCTGGAAAGCGAGGACCATCTTTCCACCCGTGAAAAGCTGGACAAGCTCGTCCGCCAGAACCTGAAGCGCAATGAGAAAACGCTCGGCCCCGGCGCCCGCGCGACCCGAGCCGCGCCTGGCGGAAGCCGCGTCGGCGGAACCTTATCTGGTCAAGGAATTCACCTATTCCCTCGACGGCCGCTACGGCAAGGTGCGCCTGGGCGACTGGTTGGCGCTGCGGCCCGGCGCCCTCGAGGTCATCGCCGGCGGCGGCGAGTTCGCCGCCGTCGACCCGCGCCGGGTCGTTTTCTTCGACAGCGAGACGACGGGGCTCGCCGGCGGCACCGGCACCATTCCCTTCATGCTGGGCTTCGGCTTCTTCAGCGACCAGGCCTTCCAGGTCAGGATCTTCGTTCTGCTCAGCCTGGAGCGGGAGGGGGAGTTCCTGGAGGCTGTCGCCCGCTTCCTGGAGGAGAAAGGCTTTTCAGCGGTCGTGACCTACAACGGCAAATCCTTCGATTCCCCCCTGCTGGAGACCCGCTATATCCTGCAGCGCCAGCGCTTTCCGCTGCGGGACCTGCCGCACCTGGACTTCCTGTTCCCGGCCCGCACCATCTGGCGCAACACCTTCGATTCGCGCAAGCTCGGCTACCTGGGCGAGATGCTGCTCGGGCTGTCGCGCGAGGACGATATCGCCGGCAGCGACATCCCGGCCCTTTATTTCAGCTTCCTGCGCAGCCAGGCTTTCTCGCTGATCGAGCCGGTCGTCGAGCACAACGCCATGGACCTGGTCGGGCTGGCCGCCGTGGTGCTGCTGGGCGTGCTCTACCTGGACGACTATTCACTGACCGGCGACGGCGGGGAGATCTTCGGCCTCGGGCGGCTCTGCGAGCGGGCCGGGCTGCTGGAGAAAGCCGAGGAATTTTACAAGGTCGCGCGCGAGGTCAGCTCGCGCTCCGCCGTCGGCACCCTGGCCGCGCAGCGCCTGTCCGCGCTTATGAAGAAGAAAAAACTCTATGGCGAGGCGCTGGAACTATGGCGGCAGCTGGCGGACGCCAGCGACCCCCAGGCCCAGCGCGAGATCTCGGTGCATTACGAGCATCGCGAGCGCGACTATGCCATGGCCATTACGGTTGTCGAGAAGGCCCTCTCCGGCGGCGGCCTCTCCCCGGCCCGGCAGCAGGAGATGGAAAAGCGGCTCAAGCGTCTGCAGCAGAAGATCGCCAAGCTGGAAGAAAAAGAAGAATAGAAACTGTAGGGGCGAATCTTGTATTCGCCCCGGGTAGGGGAATCGTAATTCGGATCAGGGCGATCACAAGGATCGCCCCTACGGTTGGTTTTAGATCTTTTTCCGCCTTTGCCTCAAGTACTCGATCACTCCCGGCAGTACGGAGATGATGATAATGGCAAAGATGACGATGGTGAAATTGCGCCTGACCACGGGCAGGTTGCCGAAGAAATAGCCGCCGAAGACGAAAATGGCCACCCAGGCGACGCCGCCGATCACGTTGTAGCTGATGAAGCGCCAGTAGGTCATGCGCCCGATGCCGGCCACGAACGGGGCGAAGGTGCGGATGATGGGAACGAAACGGGCCAGGATGATGGTCACCCCGCCGTATTTTTCGTAGAATTCGTGGGTTCGCTCCAGGTGCTCCTTTTTCAGGAAGCGGACCTTCTCCCGGGAGAAGATCTTCGGCCCGACGGCGTGGCCGATCCAGTAATTCACCGTATCGCCGAGCACCGCCGCTGCGCCCAGGACCAGGAACAGCCAATGGACGCGCAGCGGGCTGCCGGGGGCGGCGGCGAGGGCGCCGGTGGCGAAGAGCAGCGAGTCGCCGGGGAGGAAGGGGGTGACCACCAGGCCGGTTTCGCAGAAAATGACCGCGAAGAGGATGAGGTAGGTCCAGAGCTGGTAGGTGACGATCAGCGAATTCAGGTGGACGTCCACGTGCATGACAAAGTCGATCAGTTTGGCGAAAAACTCCATGCCGTCTCCTGAAAACTGGTTTTCGTCGGTCGGGAATGACCCGGGAACGCCGCCCGGCCCATCTTACCCGAGAGGCGCCCACCTGTCAAGGTCGGAACCCGCGAGCGCCGGCTCTGCGCAAGGGATCGGGTTGATTTTTGAGCGCCGATATGCTACATTTCCTCTATGTTAGACCTCAATTCTTCCTTTCTCTGGATATTTTTTCTGGTCTGGCTGCTTTACCTCGTTCTCAGCAGGATTTTCTTCAAGCCCGTCCAGGCCATCATCGGCGAGCGGGAGGCGAAGGTCGCCGCCGATACCGGACGCCAGGAAAGCATGGTGGCCGAGATCGAGACCCGGACGCGCTCCGTGGAGGACCAATTGAGCGAGGCCCGCAAGCAGGCCAGGCGGACCAGGGAAGAATGGCTCGCGAACGGCGAGTTGACCCGCAGCCGGACCGTGGCCCAGGCCAGGGAAAACGCGGCGCGGATCATGGCCGACAACATGGCCCAATTGGAGAGCGAGATCGCCGCGGCCGAACAGGCCCTGGAGAAGCAGGTCGCCGCTTTCAGCGACCAGATCAGGCAAGCATACGTATGAAAAAAAAGGCCCTGTTCATTTTCCTGGCGCTGGCGCTGGCCCCGGGCTTGGCCGCTTCCTCGGGAGAGGCGGGTCATATCGATTGGCTGGGCGTGCTGGCCAAGGTCTTCAATTCCACCGTGCTCTTCGGCGGCCTGACCCTGCTGTTGCGCAAGCCCCTGATCCAGATGCTTTCCCGGAAAAGCCTGTCGGTGCGCGACGACATCGAGGAACGCGAAAAGATCCTGGCCGCTACCGAGATCCGCCTGCAGGACGTCCGCCGGCGCCTCGCCGAAGTGGCGGCGGAAGTCGCCGGGATAAAGAACGGCGCCGAGACAGCGGGCAAGGCGGAACTCGCCAAACTGGAAGAAGCCGGCCGCGTCGAAGCCCAGCGCATCGTCGCCTTGAGCGAAGCGGAGATCCGCCAGCGGGTCGACGCCGCCGTGCGCGCGGTCAAGGGCCGCATCGCCGACCTGGCCATCGAGCGCTTCCGGGAAGATTTCAAGAAGGACCTCGACGCCGCCACCCAGCAGAAGATCATCGAGCGCAACATCGACGCCAGCGGAGAAATTGATGAAGGAAAGTAGCCTGGTCAAGCGCTACGCCAAGGCCCTGGTGCTGGCCATGGACGACGAGGCCGAATTCCGGCGCGTCCAGGGGGAGCTGGCGGACTTCCTGGCGCTGCTCGCCGCCGACGAAAGGCTGAAGGTCGGGCTGGCGACGTCCCTGATCTCCAGCGCCGAAAAATCGCGCGCCCTGGACATCGTCAACGCCAAGATGGGGCTGCAGAAGAAAACGTTCCATTTCCTGCAGGCGGTGGCGGGCGAGAACCGCATGGCCTACCTGGAGCCGATGGTGCGTCAGCTGCCCGACGCCTGGTACTCCGTGCACGGCATCGAGAAAATTTCGGTCTCCGCGGCCGTCGAGTTGTCGGGCGGGCAAAAAGACCGCCTGCGCGCCAACCTGGAAAAAGGGCTGTCCCGGCAAGTGGCGCTGAAGTTCCGGCTCGACCCGGGGCTGATCGCCGGCATCCGCATCGACCGGGGGTCGGTGCAGTACGACTTTTCGCTTTCCGGCAGCCTGAAAAAATTGCGTGAAACGCTAGTAGGGGAAAGGTAAATGCTAATCAAAGTCGACGAGATCAGCGAATTGATCCGCCAGAAGATCGAGGGCTTCGCCTTCGACTTCAAGAAAGAGGAGACCGGGGTGGTGATTTCGATCGGGGACGGCATCGCCCGCATCTACGGCCTGGACAACGTCATGTATAACGAGCTCCTGGAATTTCCCGGGGGGATATACGGCATCGCCCTGAACCTGGAAGAGGACAATGTCGGCTCCATCCTGCTGGCCGAGAGCCACTTGATCAAGGAGGGGGACATCGTCAAGAGGACGGGGCGGATCATTTCGGTGCCGGTCGGGGACGCGATTGTCGGCCGCGTGGTCTCGCCGCTGGGAAAACCCCTGGATGACAAGGACCCCATCCGCGCCGAGATCTTCATGCCCATCGAGGCCCTGGCCCCCGGCGTGGTCGACCGCCAGCCGGTCAAGGAGCCGCTGCAGACCGGCATCAAGGCCATCGACGCCATGATCCCCATCGGCCGCGGCCAGCGCGAACTGATCATCGGCGACCGGCAGACGGGAAAGACGGCCATCGCCATGGACACCATCATCAACCAGAAAGGCCAGGATGTGATCTGCATTTACGTCGCCATCGGCCAGAAGCAGTCGACGGTCGCCCAGGTGATCAAGACCCTGACCGAGACCGGGGCCATGGAGTATTCGGTGGTCGTGGTGGCGTCCGCCTCCGACCCGGCCGCCCTGCAATACATCGCCCCCTACGCCGGCTGCGCCATGGGCGAATACTTCCGCGACCACGGCCGGCACTCGCTCCTGGTCTACGACGACCTTTCCAAGCACGCTACCTCCTACCGCGAGATCTCCCTGCTGCTGCGCCGCCCGCCCGGGCGCGAAGCGTATCCGGGCGACGTGTTCTACCTGCACTCGCGGCTGCTCGAACGGGCGGCCAAGCTCAGCAACGAAAAGGGCGGGGGATCGCTGACCGCCTTGCCGATCATCGAGACCCAGGCCTCCGACGTGTCGGGATACATCCCCACCAACGTCATTTCCATCACCGACGGCCAGATCTACCTGCTGCCCGACCTGTTCAACTCCGGCCAGCGGCCGGCGATCGATGTCGGCATCTCGGTCTCGCGCGTGGGCGGCAACGCCCAGATCAAGGCCATGAAACAGGTGGCCAGCTCGCTGAAGATGGACCTGGCCCAGTACCGCGAATTGGAAGCCTTCACCCAGTTCGGTTCCGACCTGGACAAGACCACCGTGGCCCAGCTGGAGCGCGGCAAAAGGCTTTCCCAGCTGCTCAAGCAGGACGAAGGCCGGCCCATGCCCGTGGAAAAACAGATCACCTCCATCTTCGCCGGCACGCGCGGCTTCCTGGACGAATTCCCCGTGGACCGCGTGCGCGCGTACGAGGAAGAAATGCTGCGCTTCGTGGAAGCGCGCCAGCCGGAGATCTTCGCCGAGATCCGCGAAAAGAAAACGCTCAGCGCCGAACTGCAGCAGAAAATACAGGCCGTGCTTACGGAATTCGCCGCCGAGTTCAAGAAAAGCGGCAACCCCTGATGGCCGGGAACCTGATCTTCCTGCGCCGGCGCATCAAGTCGGTCAAGAATACCCAGAAGCTCACCAAGGCCATGAAGACCGTGGCCGCCGCCAAGCTGCGCCGCGCCACCTCGGAGCTCAAGCGCTCCCGGCCCTACCGGGCCAAGATCGCCCAGCTTCTACGGGAAACCGGGAAGAGTTCCGCGCTGCCGGCGCAGCCGCTGCTGAGGGCGGACGGGCGGGGCGCCGCGGTGCTGGTGGTCGTGGCCAGCGACAAGGGCCTTTGCGGCGCCTTCAATTCCCATGTCCTGAAGCAGGCCGAGGCCCGCTACCGGGAGCTCGCCGCCGCCGGGCGCGAGGTCTCCCTGGTCACGGTCGGCACCAAGGCCGGCCGCTATTTCAGCAAAAGGGGCATGGAGCCGAAAAAAAAATACAACGGCATGATCTCGCGGCTGCAATATGCCGATGCCGTCGGCCTGGCGGCCGAACTCCAGGCGCTGTTCCTGAACGGCGGCGCGGGCAGCGTCGAATTCGCCTTCAGTGAGTTCGTCACGGCTTCCAAGCAGCAATTCGTCATCCGCCGCCTGCTGCCGGTCGCCCTGGACGACGGCGAGCGCGCCGAGGTCGAAAAGGCAGCGCCGGCGGAACGGGTGGAGTATATTTTCGAACCCGGCGCCGATGCCATCTTCCAGGCGCTGCTGCCGCGCTTCATTACGGCCATGGTCTACCAGTTCCTGCTGCAATCCATGGCCTCCGAGCAGTTGGCGCGCATGGTGGCCATGGACCTGGCCACGCGCAATGCCAGCGACATGATCCGCCAGTTGACCCTGCTGTTGAATAAAATGCGGCAGGCGGCCATCACCAAGGAGCTTTTGGAGATCATCACCGCCACCGAAGCCATGAACGAATAGGAGTGAACATGAGCCAGAAAGAAGGAACGCATAATCATGTCGGCAAGGTGATCGAGGTCATCGGGCCGGTCGTGGATATCGAATTCGCCAAGGACGAGCTGCCCACCATCTATAACGCCATCGAGATCGTCTCCGACGGCTTCGTCAGCCCGCAGCCGATCCGCATCATCACCGAGGTGCAGTACCACCTGGGCGAGAACCGCGTGCGCACGATCTCCATGCATCCCACCGACGGCCTGGTGCGGGGCATGCAGGCGCGCGACCTGGGCGGCCCCATCACCGTGCCCGTCGGCCGGGAAGTGCTGGGGCGGCTGATCAACGTGATCGGCGACCCGGTCGACAACCTCGGCCCGATCCATGAAAAAAAACGCTACCCCATCCACCGGCCGGCGCCGCCCCTGGACGAGCAGGATACGCGCATGGAGCTGTTCGAGACCGGGATCAAGGTGGTCGACCTGCTGGAGCCCTACCTCAAGGGAGGCAAGATCGGCCTGTTCGGCGGGGCCGGCGTGGGCAAAACCGTGCTGATCCAGGAGCTGATCCACAACGTGGCCACCAAGCACGGCGGGTTTTCGGTCTTCGCCGGGGTGGGGGAGCGCACCCGCGAAGGCAACGACCTGTGGCTGGAGATGAAGGAGTCGGGGGTCATCGAAAAAACGGCCCTGATCTACGGCCAGATGACCGAGCCTCCCGGCGCCAGGCTGCGCGTCGCCCTCTCCGCGCTGACCGTGGCCGAATACTTCCGCGACGAGGAGAAGCAGGACGTCCTGCTGTTCATCGACAATATCTTCCGCTTCACCCAGGCCGGTTCCGAGGTCTCGGCCCTGCTGGGGCGCATGCCCTCGGCGGTCGGCTACCAGCCCAACCTGGCCTCGGAAATGGGCGAGATGGAGGAGCGCATCACCTCGACCAAGAAGGGGTCGATCACCTCGGTCCAGGCCATCTATGTTCCGGCCGACGACTACACCGACCCCGCGCCGGCGACCACCTTCACCCACCTGGACGCCACCACCAATCTCTCGCGGCAGCTGACCGAGATGGCCATCTTCCCGGCCGTCGATCCCCTGGCGTCGTTCTCGCGCATTCTCGACGCCAAGATCGTCGGCAAGGAGCATTACCAGGTGGCGCGCCAGGTCAAGGAAGTCCTGCAGCGCTACAAGGACCTGCAGGATATCATCGCCATCCTGGGCATGGAGGAGCTGTCGGACGAGGACAAGGTGATCGTCGCCCGCGCCCGCAAGATCCAGAAGTTCCTGTCGCAGCCGCTTTTCGTCGCCACCCCGTTCACCGGACTGGAGGGCAAGTACGTCGAGCTCGCCGACACCATCCGCAGCTTCAAGGAGCTGGTGGACGGGAAGTACGACGCCCTTCCCGAGCAGGCTTTCTATATGTGCGGCGGCATCGAGGACGCGGTGGCGAACGCCAAGAAACTGGGATTCTGATGGCCGACGCGATCGAGCTGGAGATCATCACCGCGCACGAAGTGGTCCTGCGCGCCGATATCAAGGACCTTTACATCCCGGCGTTCCTGGGCGAAGCCGGCGTCCTTTCCCACCACCTGCCGTACCTCTCGCTGCTCAAGGCCGGCGAAATATCCTACCTCGACCTGGACGGGAAGCGCCATTATCTCTTCAGCGGCGAAGGTTTCCTGGAAGTGCGCGATGACCGCATCGCCCTGATCATCGATACGTTCGTGCACGGCGAGGACCTGCGCGAGGATGCCTTGCAAAAGCAGCTCCGGGAGAGCGCGGCACGGATCCAGTCTTCGTTCCAGGGCGCCATCACTCCGGATGAACTGCAGCTGGAACTGGCCCGGCAGAAGGAACTGCAGCTCAAACTCGCGATTAGCAAGAAAGTCAAATTAAAATAAGGGGCGCCCCTTTTCGCAGGCGCCGGGAAATCGTGCCGGGAGTAACGTGAAGAAGAAGCGCATCGCCTTCCGGGTCTTTTCAGGCAACCGCCTGACCATGCCCCTGCTGCTGAACGTCTGGGAAAAGGACCGTCTCGACCGTCATTTCCAGATCCTGGCGGTCGCTGGCGAGCCCGGGCGGCTGACCGGCGCCCAGTTCGCCGCGCTGCGCGGCAGCGACGTTTGCATCTATTCCTTCATGACCCCGCACCTGCCCCGGATCGCCGCCGAGGTGCAGGCCCTGCGCCCGGCCGGCCGCGCCCGGCCGCTTTTGGTCGCCGGGGGGCCGCACGTGACCGGCGAACAGGAACTGGCGCGGGCCTGCGGCTTCGACATCCTCTTCCCCGGCCCGGGCGAGGAAACTTTTTTGCGCTTCGGCCGCGACCTGCTCGCCTCCGAAAGCGGCGCCCGGAGCCTGGCGGGCCACGACCCTGCCGTCATGGCGCCCCCCGCCAGCGCGGACGCCGGCCCGGGATGGGAAGAGTATTTTCCGTTCAGCAGATACGTGCCGACCGTGCCGCCGCTGGAGATCGCCCGTGGCTGCTTCTGGAAATGCCGCTACTGCCAGACCGGCGGCACCCGGCCCCGCTTTCGCAGTCCGGGTTCCATCGAGCGCTACCTGGATGAACTGCGCCGCCGCGGTCTGCCCCGCGTCGGCTTCATTTCCCCGTCGGCGCTGGAATTCGGCTGCGCCCGCCCGCGCCACCCCGACCTCGAGCGCATCGAGGGATTGCTGCACGCCTGTCGCGCCGCGGGGTTCCGCTTCAGCGAATTCGGGATCTTTCCCTCCGAGATCCGTCCCGACACGGTGAACGCGGAGGCCCTGCGGCTTTTGCGCCGTACCGTGTCCAACCGCCGCCTGACGTTCGGCGCCCAGAGCGCGAGCCCGGCGCGGCTGGCCGCCATCGGCCGCGGCCACTCCGCCGCCGCGAGCGAAAGCGCGGTGGCGGCCGCCAACGAGGCCGGGTTCGCCGCCAACCTCGACTTCATCATCGCCCTGCCCGGGGAAACCGTGGCGGACCGGCGCCAGCTTTTGGAAACCATGTCCTCCCTGCGCAAGAAATACCGCGTCTATTTCCAGCTGCATCATTTTTTCCCGCTCGCCGGCAGCGCCTTCGCCCTTCGCCTGCCGTCGTTCCTGAGCGCCGACGAGCGGCGGGCTTTCGGCGCCTTGAAAAACGACGGCCTGGCCAGCGACTGGTGGCAGCAGGGGGAGGCGACGGTACGCGAATATTTAGCCTGGCTGGAACTTGATTTTCCCGATTTCTTCGCCAGCTTCACCTGAAACGAGCCTGAGACAGGCTCAACGCGACCGCCGGCGGCCGTTCCCGGCCGCAGAACCTTGACTTTTTGGCCGAAATTGATTATAAAATATCTTCTTTCCGAAATTCAAAAATGTGGTTTTTAAAATGGAGAAAACTATGGGTTTAGCGAATTTGTTCCTCCTGGCGCCGCTGGGATCGATCACTGGCGCTCGCTTTTGCATACTACTTCTACCGTTTCATGAAAAAACAGGATCCGGGCACTCCCGACATGCAGCGCATCGCCGGCTACGTGCAGAAAGGGGCCATGGTCTACCTGAAAAGGCAGTACCGGGTCGTGGTCTTTCGTCTTCCTGCTGATCTTCATCCTTTTTTCCTTCATGGCTTTCGTCCTGCACACGCAGAATCCCTGGGTCCCCTTCGCCTTCATCACCGGCGGCTTCTTCTCCGGCCTCGCCGGCTTCCTGGGCATGCGCACCGCCACCTTCGCCTCCAACCGCACCACCGCCGGCGCCAAGCACTCCCTGAACAAGGGGCTGCAGATCGCTTTCCGCTCGGGCGCCGTCATGGGGCTTGTGGTCGTCGGCCTGGCCCTGCTCGACATTTCGTTGTGGTTCGTCATCCTGCGCCATTTCATCCCTGAAGGCGCCGGCCAGCTGGCCATCATCACCACCACCATGCTGACTTTCGGCATGGGCGCGTCGACCCAGGCCCTGTTCGCCCGCGTCGGCGGCGGCATCTTCACCAAGTCCGCGGACGTCGGCGCCGACCTGGTCGGCAAGGTGGAAGCGGGCATACCCGAGGACGACCCGCGCAACCCGGCGACCATCGCCGATAACGTCGGCGACAATGTCGGCGACGTGGCCGGCATGGGCGCCGACCTCTACGAATCCTACGCCGGCTCCATCCTCTCCACCACCGTCCTGGGCGTTGCCGCCGGCTACGGCCTGGGCGGCGTCCTGGCGCCCATGGTCATCGCCGGGGTCGGGGTGATCTTTTCGGTCCTGGGCGTCTTCCTGGTGCGCTCGGGCGAGAAGGCCTCGCAGAAGGTGCTGCTGAAGGCGCTGGCCCGCGGCATCAACGCCAGCACCTTTCTCACCCTGGTCTTCTCTTTCTTTATCCTGGTGTTGTTCAAGGGCTCTTTCCACGGGCGGCACGTGGGCATCTTCCTCGCGGTCATCACCGGCCTGATCGCCGGCTGGGTGATCGGCAAGATCACCGAATACTACACGTCGCAGGACTACAAGCCGACGCAGTACGTCGCCGACCAGTCCAAGACCGGGCCGGCCACGGTGATCATCGCCGGCATTTCCACGGGCATGCAGTCCACCGGGCTGCCGGTGCTGGTCATCGCCCTGGCGGTCATCGTCAGCTACGCCCTCAGCGGCGGCTTCAGCGGCGACGCCAACGCCATCAACCTCGGCCTCTACGGCATCAGCTTCGCCTCGGTGGGCATGCTCTCCACCCTGGGCATCACGCTGGCCACCGACGCCTACGGCCCCATCGCCGACAACGCCGGCGGCAACGCCGAGATGACCGGCCAGGACCCGGAAGTGCGCCGGCGCACCGACGCCCTCGACGCCCTGGGCAACACCACCGCCGCCACCGGCAAGGGCTTTGCCATCGGCTCGGCCGCCCTGACCGCCATGGCCCTGCTCGCCGCCTACATCGAGGAGATCAAGATCGGCTTCCAGCACATCGGCCAGAAGTTCATCACCGTCAGCGGCGTGCAGAAGGCCATCGAGAACACCTATATCGGCGACTGGATCAGCTACTACAACCTGACCATCTTCAACCCCAAGGTGCTGGCCGGGCTCTTCATCGGCGCCATGCTGGTCTTCGTCTTCTGCGCCATGACCATGAAATCGGTGGGCCGCGCCGCCGGCAAGATGGTCGAGGAAGTGCGGCGCCAGTTCCGCGAGATCGCCGGCATCATGGAGGGCACGACCGAGCCCGACTACGGCCGCTGCATCGAGATCAGCACCCGCGCCGCCCAGCACGAGATGGTCGTGCCGGCGCTGACCGCCATCGTCGCCCCGGTGCTCATGGGCCTGATCTTCGGCGTCGCCGGCGTGATCGGCCTGCTGGCCGGCGGCCTGACCACCGGCTTCGTCGTCGCCGTTTTCCTGAACAACGCGGGCGGCACCTGGGACAACGCCAAGAAATACATCGAGGAAGGCCACCTGGGCGGCAAGAAGCTTCCCGACGGCAGCCGCAACCCCAACCACGGCGCCGCGGTCATCGGCGACACCGTGGGCGACCCCTTCAAGGATACCTCGGGCCCCTCGCTGAACATCCTGATCAAGCTGATGTCCATGGTCTCGGTGGTCTTCGCCGGCCTGATCGTCAAGTACGGCGACTGGCTGCAGCGGATCATCGACCACTTCGCGCGCTAAACTTGATTTCCGGTAAGCGGAAGGCCCCTCTGGATGGAGGGGCCTTTTTTTCCGCTTCAGCGATTTTCCAGGGTGAACGTGACCGTAACGGTGAATCGCACCGGCTTGGGAATGCCGTTGACCAGGTAGGGCTCGTATATCCATTCCCTGACCGCTTCCAGGGCGGACGCGCTGAGCAGGGCATGGCCGCTGACGACCCGGGCCTCGCGCACGCGGCCGTAGATGTCGGTGACCGCGTCGATCACGACCGGGCCCGAAACGCGGGCCGCGATCGCGGTCGGCGAATAACTCGGGATTCACCCTGCGGATCAGCCGGGGCGGACGGATCGTGGTCATGGCCATCCGCGTGGCCATCGACCTCTTCGGGTGTGAAGTTCATCCCCGATGATCCACGGCCTGTTCCCGTCCCCGGCGCCGTCTTCCACGCCCGGTCCATCCGTGCCCACAGGGACCCGGTCAGTCAGGTCTTCATCCACGATCTCGGTCGGGACTTCGACCGGGGCCAGGAATTTGCTCGGTCCGCTCACACGGGGGGGCTCCTTCGGACCCTTGGCCGGGCCTCCAGGCCCGTTCCCGCCCCTGCCGCTGCGGCCGGGCGGCACGCCGGGCAGGACCGGCGGGGCGATCAGGGCCGCCGTGATGACCTTGAAGCCGGGAAGGCTGGCCTCGGCGCGCAACAGCGGCACCACGATGACGGCGGCGATCAACGCCGCGTGGAGGATCAGGGAGAGGGAAAAGGTCAATCCTTTGCGAACTGCTTTGGACTTGTTCGCGTTCATGGAGAGAATGCCGTCCAGCATGGTTCACCTCCTCGCTCACGCTTTTCTCAATCATATATGACGGCATGGAGCGAAAAAATTCCCGCACAGGAGGAAGTTTGAGACGTCCGTTTCAGTTGCGAGGATATAGCCATATTTTTGATAACGCGCCGGCGGATTGCTATCATGAACGGCGGCGAAGGAAAAACGAGTGCCAGACACTGTCATCAAGACCGAGAGCCTGTCGAAGAATTACGGGCGCAGACTGGGTATCGCCGCTGTCGGCCTCGAGGTCCGCGCCGGCGAGGTTTTCGGCTACCTGGGGCCGAACGGGGCCGGCAAAACCACCACTATCCGCCTGTTGCTGGATTTCATCCGCGCCGATGCCGGCCGGGCGGAGATCTTCGGCCTGGATGTGCGCCGGCGCGGCGTGGACATCCGCCGCCGCGTCGGTTTCCTGCCCGGGGAAGTGCACCTCTACGAGAACCTGAGCTGCCGTGACTACCTGCGTTTTTTCGCCAACCTGCGCGGGAACGTCTCCTGGGCCCATGTCGAGGAATTGGCCGCGCGCCTGAACTGCCCGCTGTCCCAGCCGATCCATTCCCTATCCCTGGGCAACAAGCGCAAGGTCGGCCTGATCCAGGCGCTCATGCACCGGCCCGAACTGCTCATCCTGGACGAGCCGACCGGCGGCCTGGACCCGATCGTCCAGCATGAGTTTTACCGGCTGCTCGCCGAAGCGCAAGCCAGGGGGCAGACCATATTCTTTTCGTCGCACAACCTGCCCGAAGTGGAGCGGGTCTGCGACCGGGTGGCGGTCATCCGCGCCGGCCGGCTGGTGGCCACGGAAAATGTCGCCGCCCTGAAGGCCCGGTCCCTGCGCAGCCTGGAGATCCGTTTCGGCGAGGACGTCGATGCGCGGGCCTTCGCCGCCGTCCCCGGGCTGGAGATCGTCGCGCTGGAGAAGCGCCTGCTGAAGGGGCGCCTCAGGGGGGAGATGGACGCGCTGCTCAAGGCGGCGGCGCGCTTCAAGGTCAGCGATTGGATCAGCCGGGAACCTTCGCTGGAGGAGATTTTCCTGGCCTACTACGGGGACGACGACCATGCTCGCTAACCTTTTCTGGAAAACCCTGCGCGACCAGAGGGGATCGCTGTTCGGCTGGTCGGCCGGCCTGGCGGTTCTGTCGCTGTACCTGCTTTACGTCTACCCGTTCATCAACCGCGCGTCGGCAATGATGAAAATCGCTGGACAGCCTGCCCCCGGTCATCAAGAATCTCATCGGCAAGAACAATTTCATGGCCACGCCGGAGGGATTTTTCAACCTCCAGCCGTTTCTCCATCCTGGCGCCTTTGCTGTTCATCGTCTTTGCGGTGGCCAAGGGCAGCGACGCAACGGCGGGCGAGGAGGAGAGGGGCACCCTCGACCTGCTGCTGGCCAATCCGCTGGGGCGGCGGCGGGTGGTCGTCCAGAAGTCACTGGCCCATGGCGCGGCCCTGTCCGTGCTGGCGGTTGTTTTCTGGCTGGCCATGGCAGTCGGCACAGGGATTTTCGGCATCGGCCTGGACCGGCTGCGCCTCGCCGAAGTGATATTCAGCCTGTGGCTGCTGGGACTGGTCTTTTATGCGCTCGCCCTGGCTTGCGGCTGCTGGCGCGGTAAAAAGAAATTCAGCATCGGCGTCAGCGGCGGGCTGGCGGTGATCACCTACCTGGTCAACGCCTACGCCCCCATGGTGGAGAGCCTGAGACCCTTCCGGGTCTATCGCCCTTTTATTTCTACAACGGCAACAATGTCCTGGGCAACGGCCTGCAGCCGACCCACGTGCTGGTGCTGGCCGGGCTCTTCGCTATATTTTCCACCGCCGCCCTTTTCGCCTTCAGCCGCCGCGATCTGTCTCTCGTAGTTCATCATCCCCCGGACTTCGGACTTTCTTCGGCTATTATTCGGACCCGAAGGATGCGATTCGAAAAAATGTGCCCGCGCCATTGATAAATAACCAAAAAAGTTATATATTGTGTACCGGCCCGTTGCAGAGAGGTTCTTCCCATGAAAAGACGCGGTTTCTTAGAAATGCTGCTTGCCGGTTTGGCCCTCATGCCCGCTTGCCGGGTCAGGGACGATACACCCCCTCCCGACCATCCCCCCGAACCGCCGGCGGCGCCGCCCGACCCGCCGGCGGTAGACGCCTCCAGCAAGATATTCTGGGTGAAAGAGATCCCGGATCAGCCTTTCGGCGGTCCCCTTCCGAACCGCCATGCCGGGATCGACGGCATGGTGGAATTGATGGCCAGGAATGACCTGTCATTCTACAAGCGGAAGGACTCCAGCCAACAATCCGAAGCCTACGGCTTGATCGCCGCCGATGACGTCGTCCTGGTCAAGGTCAACGCCCAGTGGAAATACCGCGGTTGTACGAACTCCGACCTGATTCGCGGCTTGATCCAGCGTGTACTAGATCACCCGGACGGGTTCAAAGGCGAGGTGGTGATCATCGAGAACGGCCAGGGGCGAGGCAGCTTGAATTGCGATACGTTCTCCGAATACGGCGGCGACCGCAGCATCCAGGCCAATGCCAACGACCCGGATCCATTCCTTCCTATACCTGGCCGACGAGATATTCAAGGGCCAACCGGTCTCCGTCAAGCTTCTCGATCCTTTTCGCCGCATTTTCATCGATGGACAGGATCATCAGACCGAAGGCTTTCGCAGGCTGGAAAATGTTTCCTATCCCTGCTTCAACACCAAACTGGGCACCCGCGTCGAATTGAAGGAGGGCGTCTGGAACGGGCAACTCCTATCAACAAAACCTGAAACTGATCAATGTCCCGGTATTGAAGCACCATGACAACGGCGGCTCGGAGATCACCGCCGCGCTTAAGCATTTCTATGGGCTCGTATCGATGAACGACGGCCATAGCCCGTCGCGGCATTACGCCGGCCTGGGTGAAACATGCGGGAAAATGGTGGTCACGGTGCGGCCGCCCGTGCTCCATGTCATGGACGCCATCTGGGTCTCTCATCGTGCGATCAGCGGCTATCCCGATGCGAAAACGTTTCGCGCCAACCAGATCCTGGCCAGCCAGGACCCGGTGGCGCTGGACTACTGGGCGGCAAAGAACGTGCTTTATCCGATCCATCGCAACCGCCGCCATCACCCCGATTTTGCCGGGATCGAAACCTGGCTCGCGGCCGCCCAACAAATCATCAATGACCGCGGCGGCATTTTCAATCCCGAACGGGGGATCCGCGTCGGCCATGTAACCCACAGCGAGAGCGACATGCAGGTATTCACGGCCAACGCTGTATGATCCCCCGATTGCCTGCTGGCGGTGCGACGGAGGTTCCTTCCGCCGCCCGGGTTTCTTGCGAGCCTATTTTTGTAAGGCGATGGCCAGGGAGAATTTCGCCTGCCTGGGAACGACGACCTCCCGGCTGTAGGCCTTGAATCCCGGCTTGAAGGCGCTGAACGAGTATTTCCCGGGCGGCAGGCGCAGGTCGGCCGTCTTGCCGGTGTCGGGGGCGAGCCCCCAGAACTTGCCGTCGATGTAGACGGCGGTTTCCTCCGGGGTGACGGTCAAGGTGATCTCGGTTACATAGCCCTTTTCGACAGGAGCGGGTTTTTCGGAGGGCAGCGGCGGCAGGGGCTCGCTTTGCGCTTCATAGGCCGGGTTGTCCGGGGCGGTGGCTTCCGGGGCGGGTCCGCCGCAGCGGCAGCCGATGGGGGAGCCGCGCTTTCCAGCTCGGCCTTGACGATGATGTTGCGGGTCGAATAATTGCGCAGGTCGATCACTTTTTCACTAAAACCCTTTTTTTTCAAGACCAGTTCGTTCTGCCGCGAAGCCAGGCGCAGCGCCGTCCCCTGCGAAGCGAACTCGTAGGCGGCGCCGATGAAGCGGCCGTTGAGCAGCACGTCGGCGTCATCGGGAACGACGCGCAGGACCACGCGCACGCCGTCGTAATCGTCCGTCATGTCCCAGGGGACGTTCAAGGTACAGGCGGCGCAAGCGCCAATAAAGATCAAGATCATCATGGCCAAGCGTATGTTTTTCATGGCTAAATGATAGCACAAAAGAACTTGTCAAACATCCTTAGGTTTGGGGATCAATGTTGACGGTCCCAAGTGGCGCCTGACAAGTCCTCGCCATCTGCATGTGAACACGCAGAATGGCACCAATCAGTTCATGCCACTTGGGACCCGTCCCAGGCAGCAAAGACCAGCAGGCACCGATGACGTGTTTACGCGACATCGGCCAAAACTATCGGAGATCAGTCTGGCGGGGACGCCCTGGCGGCACCGTCCCAAGCAGCGAATTTAGTGCCAATGACGTGTTTACATGTCGTTGGCTAGAACTTTTTCTGGTGCTGATTGGGAGATTGCCTAAACAGGCAAAAAATGATACATTTTATCATCCATGAAAACGACCGCGATTTTCTGCGTCCTTTTTTTCCTTTTCCTGGCCTGCCCCCTGGCCGCGCAGGGCCAGCATGAAGACCCGATCGTCTACGCGGACCATAAAAGCATCAGCGAGGACGCGCTGCGCGCCGCCGGCCACGTGGAGGTCCTCTGGCAGGATTACGTCATCTACGCCGACGCCATCGATTTCAACCTCAAGAGCCGCGAATTGTTCGCCGAAGGGCGGGTGACCATGTCATCCAAGGACATGGCGCTCAGCGGCGAGAAACTGGTTTTCAACCTGAAGACCCAGAAGGGCGAACTGGTGGACACCTACGGCATGGTCAGCCCCGTGGTGCGCTACGAAACCGACCGCCTGAACCAGACCGACCGCGAGACCCTCACCTTCCAGAAGCTCGATTTCACCTCCTGCGCCCAGATCTTCCCGCGCTGGCGCATCACCAGCCGCAAGGGCAAGATCAAGAAAGACAAGTACATCGAAATGAGCGACGTCCTCCTGCGCATCAAGAACATCCCGGTTTTTTACCTGCCCTTACCTGCGCTATCCCCTGGACAAGGACGGCCGCTCCACCGGCCTGCTGATCCCCGGCGTGGGCACTTCCAGCCTGCGCGGGTTTTTCGTCCAGAACTCCTTTTTCTGGGCCCTGCGGCCGAACATCGACATGACCTTCGCCCTGGACTACTTCTCCAAGCTCGGCGTGGGGGCCAGCGACGAGCTGCGCTACCTCTTCCGCCACGCCAGCGGCAGCGCCCGTTTCTACTATTTCAAATACCGGAAAAATAACGACGTGTATAACGATACGGCGAGCGACTATTACGTGGAGGCCGATCACAAGCAGGAGCTGCCGTTCCTGAATACCCGCCTGGTGCTGAACGTCAACCGCCAGAGCCGCACCGGTTTCCTGCGCCTCCTGGACAACAACTTCGATATCGCCAGGAACGCCAATTTCCAGACCTCGCTGAACCTGAGCTCGTCGTTCGCCAACATGAGGGTGTCGCTCACCGCCTCGCACCAGGAAACCTACAACGTGCGCACCGACTCGACGCTGATCATGGAATACCTGCCTTCGCTGTCCTTCAACCTGAACCAGCAGAAGCTGGGCAAGCTGCCGGGCTATTTCTCGCTCGACGTCGATTTCGCCCGGGTACGCCGCGGCGGCGTCACCCTGGAAGAAACGGCCGTTTACGTGACCGATGTCCTCAGCCAGCGCTTCTCCGCGACCCCTTCCTACCAGCTGCCCCTGTTCAAGCTCCCCTGGCTGAGCTCCTCGCTGAACCTTGCTTCCATGAACTCGTTTTACGCCAAAAGCCGGGACCCCGAGTCCAAGGAGATCGTCGACAAGCCCCTGTATCTGAAATACCAGACGGCCCTGATCACGCTGCAGGGGCCGACCTTCTCCAGGATCTTTGATTCCGGGAAAAGCAAGCTGAAGCATATCCTGGAACCCGGGTTCGAGTTCCGCTACTCCACCAAGGCCAAGAACCGCGAGCTCCTGATCCCGGTCGACAGTTTCGACGATCCCCCCTTTTCCTATGCCGGCTTTTCGCTGAGCCTCGCGCCTGCTGAAAAAAGGCGGCGGCGCCAACGCCTCCGCCAAGGAAATACTCAGCTACACCGTCACCCAGCAATATTATTTCGACCCCGCCGAAGCCAATAACTACCAGATGATCGACGGCGCATTCCCGCGCTTCTCCGAGCTGGGCCATTCCCTGCGCCTGCGCCCCGGCGGCAGCCTGGTCCTCGACGCCTCGCTGAAGTACAACTATTATATCCATGACCTGAGGCATCTGAGCCTCAGCGCTTCCTACAGCCGCGCCGGCGCGCCGCTGACCGGCTCGCTCACCTACGCCGTCTCCCGCAATCCATACCTGCCGGCAAACTTCAAGGGGAACCGCAGCACCCTGAACTGCAATTTGAGCTTCGACCTCCAGGGGTTCCCGCTCAAGCTGGAATCCAAGGTGGACTATGATTTCACCGACCACCAGCTGATGTACGGGGCGCTCGGCGCCCGCTTCGACTACCAGTGCCTGGTATTCACCACCGAGTTCAAGATCTTTACCTTGCAAACGAATTCCTATCCCCAATTCCGCTTCGGCATTTCCCTGGGCAACCTGGGCATGGTCGGCGATTTTTTCGGAGGCAAATGATGCGGGTCAGGGGACGGAAGATCAAAAAAATGATGGTCACCGGCGGCGCCGGGTTCATCGGCAGCAATTTCATCCGCTACGTGCACGCCCATTTCCCGGACGTCGAACTGGTCAACTTCGACAAGCTGACCTATGCCGGCAACCTGGAGAACCTGGCCGGCATCGAAGGCCGCTACTCGCTTCGTCCAGGGCGATATCCAGGATGCGGGCTCGGTCGATGCCGCCCTGGCCGGCGTGGACGTGGTGGTCAACTTCGCCGCCGAAACCCACGTCGACCGCTCCATCCACGATCCCGGCGATTTCATCCTGACCGACGTCTTCGGCGTGTTCGTCCTGCTGGAAGGCATGAAAAAAAACGGCCAGGTCAAATTGTTCGTCCACGTTTCCACCGACGAGGTGTACGGCAGCATCGCCAGCGGCTGTTTCACCGAAAACAGCCCGCTCAACCCCTCTTCGCCCTACGCCGCCTCCAAGGCCGGCGGCGACCGCCTGGCCTATTCCTATTACAAGACGTTCGGCCTGCCGGTGCTGATCGCCCGGCCGGCGAACAATTACGGGCCGTTCCAGTACCCCGAAAAACTGATCCCCTTCTTCATCACCCGCGCCCTGCAGGACCAGACGCTGCCCCTGTACGGCGACGGCGGCAACTGCCGGGACTGGCTGTTCGTCGAGGATACGGTGCGCGGCCTGCTGACCCTGGTCGAAAAAGGGGAGCCCGGGCAGGCGTACAACCTGGGCGCCGGCCAGGAGCGCAGCAACAACGACGTGACGCGCCAGATCCTGCGCAGCCTCGGCAAGCCCGAGTCGCTGATCCGCCCCGTCGCCGACCGCAAGGGGCATGATTTCCGCTACGCCCTGGACTGGGGGAAGATCCGCGACCTGGGCTGGCAGCCGCGGACCGTCTTCGAGGAAGGACTGCGCCGTACCGTGGACTGGTACCTCGGCCATGGCGACTGGTGGAGGAAACTGATCGAGAAAAGCACCTTTCAAAGCCACCTGCGTAAAAATTATGAATAGGATCCTGGTCACCGGCTGTTCCGGGTTCCTCGCCTCCCATTTGCTGAAGCTGCTGCAGCGGGAGCCGCGCCACAAGATCTTCGGCATCACCGAGGTCCCGGGGTTCATCTACCCCGATGTCGAGGTGTTCCAGGTCGATATCCGCCGCCGCGACGACATCGCCCAGATGCTGGAGATCATCCGCCCCGATGTCACGTTCCATCTGGCCGCCGTGGCCAGCGTCGGCTTCGCCTGGAAGAACCCCGAGCTCACCTATGACGTCAACTTCATGGGCACGTCCAACCTGCTGGAGGCGCTGCAGGCGTCGGCGCCCGATTCGCGCCTGGTGCTGATGAGTTCGGCGGAGATCTACCAGCCCAGCGAGCGGCCGATCAGCGAAAAGGACCCCGTCGTCTGCCGCAACCCCTACGCCCTTTCCAAGCTGGCCATGGAAATGCTGGGCGACCTGTACTGGCGCGCCTTCGGCATGAAGGTCAGCAAGGTGCGGGCCTTCAATTTCACCGGCCCCGGCCAGGAAAGGAAATTCGTGGCCGCGGATTTCGCCAGCCAGATCGCCGGGATCGAAAGGGGGGAACGGCCTGCCGTCATCCGCGTCGGCAACCTGGACGCGGTCCGCGACTTTTCCGACGTCCGCGACGTGGCCCGCTGCGTCCAGGCCGTCGGCGCCCAGGCCCGGGGCGGCGAGGTCTTCAATGTCTGTTCGGGGCACGCCTATTCCATACGCCAGATACTGGACATCCTGCTCGCCCAGGCGAAAACCGCCCATTCGCGTCGAGGTCGATCGCGGGCGGTTGCGCCCGCTGGACAATCCGGTGATCCGCGGCGATGGTTCGCTGCTGCGCGGGCGCTTCGGCCTGACCCCGGAGTACGCCATCGAGCGGACCCTGGGCGACCTGCTCGATCATTGGCGGGGGGTGCCTTAGTGAAGGCACTGGTAATTAAGATAGCGGCCATCGGCGACTTCCTGATGGCCACGCCCGCCCTGCGCGCCTTGAAGCAGGCCCCGCAGGTCGAGCGGCGTCGACCTGCTCGCCGGCCGCTCCATCGCCGCCGCCGTCGAAGGCAATCCCGATGTGGACAGGGTCTTCTACCTGGATGACCGGCGCATTTTTCACGGCGGCCCGTGGGCGAAGGCGCTGGAAGTGCTCAAGATATCCCGGCGGCTGCGCCGGGAAAAATACGATGTCGGTTTCAACTTCCACCGCGACTGGCGTTTCAACATCATCCTCTTCCTGGCCGGCTGCCGGAGGCGGATCGGCTTCGCCGGCGCGCGGGCAAGTCGTTCCTGCTGACCGACGCCGTGCGCGTCCCCGGCATCAAGCATCATATTTTCCATTATTGCGACCTGCTGAAACCGATGGGCATTTTCTGCCTGGACTTCAAGATGGATTTTCCCGCTGGACGACGCCCAGGCCGCCGCCGCCGCCGGAAAGTTCCTCGCGCCCGCGAACCTGGACGAATATATCGTACTGGCCCCGGGGGGGCGGCCAACGTCAAGGAGGAGATGGAGAGCCGGCGCTGGCCCGGCGAAAGCTTCTCCGCCCTGGCCGGTCTGCTGCTGGGGGCGGGCAGGCGGGTGGTTCTGCTGGGGAGCGGCGGCGACGTGCGCCTCGGCGCGCGCATCCGGGCGGAGCACCCGGGGTGGTCGATCTCACCGGGGGGACGACCCTGGCCGAGGCGGCGGCGCTGCTGAAGAAAGCGCGGCTGGCGGTGTGCAACGACTCGGGGCTGATGCACCTGGCGGCCGCCGTGGGCACGCCCATCATCTCCATTTTCGGCCCCACCCATCCCGGCGAAAAAAAGCCGCTTCAGCGCCGGCTGCCGTCGCGGTCTGGAAAGGGGAGGAACTGGATTGCTCGCCCTGCTACCAGGACGGGGTGTTCCCGAAATGCGACCATGTTACTTGCTTAAAAGCGATCACACCTCAAGAGATTTCTGCGACCTTATTAATAAGTGATTAGTGATTAGTAATGAGTGATTGAGGGAAAGCCGCAATAGATGATACCAATGTTCCGATTAGATTCCGAACTATTCACTCATCACTTGTTCGCTTAAACTTTGAACAGTTTTCCCGTCGCCGTGGCGAATACCGCGCCCGCGGCGTCGTGGATGCGGCTTTCGGCCAGGACGATGCGACCTCGCGTTTCCAGCACTTTTCCGGAGGCCAGGTAGGGAGCGCCGGTCATGGCCGGTTTTTTGAACTTGACCGTGATCTCGGCGGTGACGCACTTGCATGCCGCAGGCGGCGGCGGCCTTGATCATGGCCTCGTCGAGCACCGTGGCCAGCAGGCCGCCATGCACGGTGCTGCCAGCCTTGCATCTGGACCGGGAACGCCACCCGGGTCTCGCTTTCGCCGCTCCCGGGGTGAGCGGTGAATTCCAGCTGCAGGCCGGCCGAGTTCTTCTTGCCGCAGACGAAGCAGTTCTGGTCGTCGTTGAAATCCTTCATGCCGCTTTTATACACCAAAACCGCCGGAATGAGAAGGGGGCGGCGGGTGGACGCCGTACCGCCCCGCACCGATGGCTGGAGGGGCCTTCTGGGCCCCGACGTCCAGGTCCCGTGGACCGGGAGGCCGCCGCTTGACAGGCATGGACAAATCCGCTACCATCATCAGCATGTTCGACTTCAGCAAGCATAAAAAGATCGGCATTCTTTTTTCGGGCGGGCCGGCGCCGTCGGCCAACGCCGTCATCTCCTCGGTGGCGCTGAATTTCATCAACGCCAAGGTGCCGATCATCGGCTTTTTCTTCGGCTTCGAATTCCTCGAGCACTACGACCACAAGAACCGCTACTGCCTGGCGCCCAACGTCCATTACCAGGTCCTGGACGACGATATTTCCTCCATCCGCAACCGGCGCGGGGTGTTCTTGAAGACCTCGCGGGCCAATCCGGGCCGGCAGATCAAATCGCCCGAGGACCTGCAGGATCCCGAAAAAACCAGGAACCTGCAGAACATACTCCAGGCGCTCGACAGCCTGGACATCGGCTGCCTGATCACCATCGGCGGCGACGACACCCTGAAGACCGCCAACTACCTGGCCCGGCTGGGGCTGCCCGCCATCCACATCCCCAAGACCATCGACAACGATTATTTCGGCATCGCCTGGACCTTCGGCTACTGGAGCAGCGTCCAGGCCAGCCAGGAAGCCCTGCTGAACCTCAAGGCCGACGCGGAGAGCACCAGTTCGTATTTTATCGCGGAGCTGATGGGGCGCAAGGCGGGCTGGCTGACCTACGCCGCCGGCATCGCCGGCGAAGCGGTGCAGATGATCTCCACCGAAGATGTCGAAGAGGACGTCCTGGACATCGAAAAACTGGCCGCCAGGATCGTGGACACCATCCTCCTGCGCGAGAAGAACGACAAGTACTACGGGGTGATCTGCGTCGCCGAAGGCCTGGCCGACAAGCTGCCGGACAAGTACCGACCCACCGAAAAGGACCGCCACGGCAACGTCATCCTGGGGACGGCCGAAGTGGGCAGGGTGGTGCGCGACGCCGCGGAGGACGTTTACCGCAACCGCACCGGGCGCAGGAAAAAGATCATCTACAAGCAGATCGGTTACGAAACGCGCAATGCCCTGCCCATCAGCTTCGACGTGGTCCTGGCCAGCATGCTCGGCTTCGGCGCTTTCAAGCTCTTATAAAAACAAGCAGTTCGCCTCCATGGTCTCGGTATCGGACAATTTCCAGATCGTGGGCGTGCCTTTCGCCGAGCTGATCGATCCCCAGACCCTGCTGACGCGGCTGCGCAACGTGCCGCGCGGCAGCGATTTCTTCGAATTAAAGGAAGCCCTGTCCTATAAATTGGCCGACTAGCCGCTCCGCGGGGAAGTCAATGCCGGCCGGGGAATACGATTCCGGCCAGCAGCATGACGTTCAGCAGGGTCACGATCGAGCTGATGGCGATCAACAGCGCCTTGTTGGCCGGGGTGTTGGCATACGGGCCCATGACCTTTCTTGAAGAGGTGAGATAGATCAGCGGGAATATGGTCCAGGGCAGCTGCACGCTCAGAAAGATCTGGCTCCAGATCATCCCCTGAAAAGGGTCCTTGAGAAAAAAAACCGCCAGCAGGGCCCCGCCCATGGTCAGCGCCACTCCCCGGCGCGATTGGCCGCCGGCCAGGCTGAAGGGTTTTTTGAAGATCCCGGCATAGATGCTGCCGCCCGCCATCGCCGACGTGACCGCGGAAGAGAACCCTGAAAAAACCAGCGCCAGGGCGAACACTATCGCGGCCGCCGGCCCGAGCAGGGGGCGCAGCGTGGCTTCCGCCCGCGGCAGCTCGCTTACCGTCAGCGCCTGGGCGTGAAAGACGGCGGCGGCGACGATGATCATGGCGCTGTTGATCACCCAGCCGGAGAGCATGGCCGCCAGGGTGTCCAGGAATTCGAAGCGCAGCTGCTTCTTGATGACCCGGTCTTCCTGCAGGTTCCACTGCCGGCTCTGGATCACCTCCGAGTGCAGGAAAATGTTGTGCGGCATCACCACCGCTCCCAGGACGCTCATCAGCAGCGGCAGGGAATGGCGGGGCACGGCGGGCAGGAGCAGGGAGCGCAGGGCGACGGGCCACTGAACCTTGACCAGCAGCAGCTCGAAGATGAACGAAAAGGCGATCAGGGAGACGAAGGCCATGATCCATTTTTCCAGGCGGCGGTAGCCGTTGGAAAAAAGCATGGCCAGGGCCAGGGCCATGCCCAGGGTGGCACCGACCGGGAGGGGCAGGTGAAAAAGCATTTGCAGCCCGATGGCCAGCCCCAGGATCTCGGCCATGGCGGTGGCGACAGCCGCCAAGACGGCGCTGGCCAGCAAGCTGCGGCTGAGCCAGGGCTGGAAATGCGTGCTGGCCGCCTCGGACAGGCAGAGCCCGGTGGCGATGCCCAGGTGGGCGGCGTTGTGCTGCAACAGGATCAGCATCAGCGTGGAGAGGCTGACGACCCAGAGCAGCGAATAGCCGAAGACCGAACCGGCGGCGACGTTGGCCGCCCAGTTGCCCGGGTCGATGAAGCCGACGGTGACCAGGAAACCGGGGCCGATATATTTCAGGAAATTGAGCTTGGCCAGCCGCCCGGGTTGCGCTTCCATCGCGTTATTATATGCCGGACAAAAAAATATTTTAAATCCCGAAGCGGAGGGTGTCGCCCTACTGTCTCTTATTTATATCGGACCCAGCGCAGGATCTCGCCCAGGTTCGGTTTTTTCCCGTACATCAGCATGCCCACGCGGAAGATCTTGGCGCCCAGCCAGGCCAGCCCCCAAATGGTCAGGGCGCAGAGGCCGATCGAGGTGTAGATCTGCCATACGGGCGGCAGGGCGGTGGTGATGCGCATGAACATCAGGATGGGGGTGAAGAGGGGGAAGAGCGAGGCGACCGTGGTCAGGGTGGAGTTCGGGTTCTGGATGGCCGAGATGCCGAGGAGGTAGGGGACGATGATGATCACCGAGAGGACCGAAGCGAACTGCTGCGCTTCCTGGTCGGTGTTCACCGCGGCGCCGATGAAGGCGTAGGGGATGGCGTAGGTGAAGAAGCCCAGGATGAAAAAGATGACGAAGTAGAGGGCGATCTCCGGGGTCAGGAAGGAGAGGATGGCGGCATCGATCATGCCGGAAAAGCGCGAGACCAGGACGACCCCCAGGACGATCCACAAGGCGACCTGGGTCAGGCCGGCCAGGCCGATGCCCAGTATCTTGCCGTAGAAAATGAACGTGGAGCGAGCCGACGAGATGAGGAGCTCGGAGATGCGGCTGGTCTTCTCCTCCAGCACGCCGCGCATGATCATCTGGCCGTAGTTGATCAGGACCATGAAGAGGATGACGATCATGAACAGGGACATCATGTAGTCCATGCCCGAATCGGACTTGGTCGTCCCCTCCTTCTTGACCTTGAACGTCTCCATGTTGACTTCCCGGGTGGCCTCGTCGACCACCGCCGGGTCGATCTTCTTGTCCAGCAGCAGCTGCTTGGAAATGGCGGTGCGCAGGGTGGACTCGATGTAGCGCAGGGTGGTGAAGTCGGAGACCGAGGTGGAGTAATAGGAGACCTGGCGGCTGGCGGTAACGTCCGCCGGGATGAGCAGCAGGCCGTCGATCTCCTTCTTCAGGACCTTCTGCTCGTATTCGCGGACCAGGGCGGCGGCGTCGCGGCCCGCCAGCGTCACTTCCTGGAAGGAAATGAGGCCGGATGACTCGGTATCCGGCTGCCGGTTCACGGACTCCATGGTGCGCAGGCCCCGCTTTTTATCCTTGCTTTCCTGGGGCTTGGCGCTCAGCGCCTGGAAGTAGGCGCCGGTATAGTCGGCGACGGCGATCTTCTTCTCGCTGCGCCCCACCTTCATCAGCAGCACCGGCACGAACATCATGCCGGCCATCAGCACCGGGGTGAGGACGGTCATGATGATGAACGATTTCTTGCGGACGATGACCTTGTATTCTTTCTTGATGACGGCGAAAAGTTTTTTCATGCTCCGGCTCCTTCCTGGACCTTGCGGATGAAAATGTTCTGCAGCGACGGCTCGCTGACCATGAAACCGATGACCGCCACGCGCCCGAGCAGGTCGCGCAGCAGCTGCTCGCGCTTGGACAGGTCGTCCAGCTCGATCTCCATCTCGCGGCCCGAGTCGCGGCAGGATTTGACATAGGGCAAGCCGGCCACGAAGCGGGCGTCGCCCTCGTACTGCACGGTGACGAATTTCCGGCCGTACTCGGCCTTGACCTGGGCCAGCGTCCCGTCGAGGACCTTGCGGCCGCGGTCGATCATCACCAGCGAGTCGACCGTCTTTTCGGCGTACTCCATCAGGTGGGTGGAGATAGATGATGGTCTTGCCGTCGCGCTTGCGCTGCAGGATGATGTCCTTGACCAGCTCGATGTTCAGCGGGTCGAGCCCGGAGAAGGGCTCGTCCAGGATGAGCAGCTCGGGATCGTGCAGGATGGTGACGATGAACTGGAGCTTCTGGGCCATGCCCTTGGAAAGCTCCTCCACTTTCTTCTCCTCGTAGCCCTGCAGCTGGAACTGCTGCAGCAGCCGGCGGCCGCGCTCGCGGACGGTCGCGGCCTTCATGCCCTTCAGCTCGCCGAAGAACAGCAGCGTGTCCATGACTTTCAGCTTGCGGTAGAGGCCGCGCTCCTCGGGGAGGTAGCCGATGCGGTCCTTCACTTTTTCGCTGAAACTCTCGCCCATGATCTCGATGCTGCCGGAGTCCGGGGCGATGATGTCCATGACCATGCGCATGATCGTGGTCTTGCCGGCGCCGTTGGGGCCCAGCAGGCCGAGGATCTCGCCTTTCTTGGCGGTAAAGGTGATGTGGTCGACGGCCCGCTTGCCGTCAAAATCCTTGAGCAGGTCCTTCAATGACAATGCCAGTTCGTTCATGACGACTCCTTGACAGATTTTGTCCATCCAGCCGGGGGAATCCCGCGTTCATTATACGGCCGCCGCCGCGGCAGGGTTTCGCCCCTAGCCGGCGGTCAGCCGCAGGGAGCTCCTCTTGATCCTGTGCAGCCCGGCGGCGGCGATCTTTGCCGCGGTCGTGTGCAGTTCCAGCACCCCGCGGTAGGACCCGCGCTGGGGCCGGCGCGAGGCCAGGAAGGCCCTTTTCAGCCCCAGTTCGCCCCCCACCCTGCCGACCAGCTCGCGCATGGCGGCGGCGAGGGAACGCAGGCGGGGATCGCGCAGTTCCAGCTCGTAGACGCTGGCGAACGGGGGAAGCATGAACCACTGGCGGTATTTCAGCTCGCGCTCGAAGAAGGCGGCCTCGTCCATGAGGTACTGCAGCGCGTAGTGGAAATGGAAGACCGAGAAGACGTGGAGTTCGCCCCCCGCCGGCGAGCGTGGCGGCGATCTCGGCCCCGCTGGCGTGGATCATCTCGGCGGCATTGAAATCCTCCATGTTGAAGAAGGATTCGGGCTTGACCCAGATGGCGCAATGGAACATGCCGGCGAAGAACGGGCTGAGCGCGGCCATGGTGGCGATGACGATGGGGCTGGCCTGGGCGGCTTCGACCGCCGCCCGCGGTTCCTTGAGCTCGGCGGCGGTGATGGTCAGGACCGTCTTTTCGCCGCAGACGCGCTCCACCGCGGCGGCGAGGGAATCGATGCTGACGTCATGGAGCAGGGTCAGGGGGTGGTGGCAGCGCGGGCAGTCGTTCAAGGGCTCCTGGCGGTAGGCGCAGCGCCGGCAGGACGCCCGGCGCGTTTCCTCCACCTCCAGCGGGCCGGCGCAGCGGGGGCAGGCGGCGATGCGGCGGCAATGGTCGCAGAACAGGTGCACGGACGGTTGGACGCGGTTGAGCAGGACCAGGGTCTTTTTCCGCGCCAGGTGGTTCTGGCAGATCAGCTCCACGATGGCGGCGGGGATGCCGCGGTCGCGGCCCTTCAGCATATGGACCTGGCATGCGACCCCATGCTCCTGCCGCCGGTCGTCCAGGCCGGGCTCCTGCCGGCGGGCGTAGGTGGCGCAGGAATGGGAGGCGGCGCCGAGCAGCAGGGGAATGCCGCCGCTGCGCGCCCGGATCGCGGCCAGGTGGTCGGTGCGGAACGGGGAGCCGGCGCCGCGCGCGTAGAGCGGCGAGGCGGCGCGGTCGACGATCAGCAGCCCGGGGCGGGGGAGCGGCAGCATCAGCGCCGAGATCCCGCCGCAGACGATGCCGGGCTTTCCCTGGCGGTACTGCTGCCAGGTCTTCTCCTTGGCGGCGGCCTTGATCTCGGAATGGTACATGTCGACATCCGCAAGGGCGGAATGCCAATAGCGGGCCGTGGCGTTGTCGGGAACGATGAGGATGACGCTGCCGCCGCCGGCCAGGACCTGGGCGCAGGCGGCGCGGTATTCCGCTTCGCGCCGCGGGGCCAGCAGCAGGCGCGGCGGGGCGTCGCCGTCATTCGCCGGGGAGGGCGCGGGGGGGGCGGCGGCGGCGCCGGGCTTGAAATAGAAGCGCAGCGGCGCGCCGGCGGCGAGGCGCTCGAGCTCCGCGGGAGCGAATTCGGACAGCTTGCGCTCGCTGCCGTCGATCTCCAGGCGCAGCTTCTTGAGGTTCTTCTGGCTGGGCGGCAGGCAATGGTCGAGCAGGCTGCCGGCGGAGGTGAAATAGGCCGCGGCGGTCTGCCTGGCCATTTCCATGACGGCGGCGGCGGGACGGAAAGGATCGTCGATGACGCCGATGATGCGTTTCAGCCTGCCGGCGTAGGGGGAATCCAGGCCGACGACCCAGCCCAGGGCGAGGCGCTTTCCCAGCGGCACCAGCACGCGCGCGCCGACGTCCAGCGCGGCGGCGGCGTCCGCCCGGTAGGTGAGGGGCTCGAACAGGTTGTAGGAGAGGGAGACGCTGATCTTCAAGGGCGTTTCCCGGAAATGAGCGCCAGCACCTTCTGCATGTCCTCCCATACCTCCCACTTGGCCCGGGAGATCTCTTCCTTGTCCTTCTTGTGCAGGATATAGGACGGGTGGTAGGTGGGGATGAGCGGGATGCCGTGAAAGCTCAGGATCTGGCCGCGGATGCGGCCCATGCTGTGGCTGGTGCCCAGCATGTTGTTCAGGGCCACCTTGCCCAGGCAGACGATGACCTTGGGCCGCAGGATGTCGACCTGCTTGAGCAGGAAGGGCAGGCAGGCTTCCACTTCGTCCTTCAGCGGTTCACGGTTGTTGGGGGGGCGGCACTTGACCACGTTGCCGATGAACACGTCCTCGCGGCCCAACCCCATTTTCTGGATGATCTTGTCCAGGAGCTGACCCGCCTTGCCGATGAAGGGCCGGCCGAACTGGTCCTCGGTCTCGCCCGGGCCTTCGCCGACGAACAGGATGTCCGGGCGGTTGTTGCCCTCGCCCGGGACGTAGTGGGTCTTGCTCTCGTGCAGCCGGCAGCGGCGGCACTGCAGGATCTGGCGGTTCAATTCGGCCAGGTCGGCGCGCGGATCGCTCCCGGGCAGGTGCAGGAAATCGGCGCCCATGTCACCGTAAAATTTCAGGATCTCCCGCAGTTCGTTCATGGGACGCCGGCGCGTTTTTCAGGCCCGGCCGGCCAGGGCGACGATGTCGTCCCAGATCAGGGTGGCGATGTGGGCCTTGCTCGACTTTTCCAGCCGCTGCACCCCGTCCGGGCGCACCAGGTAGACCTGGTTCTCGTCGCTGCCGAAGGCGGGGTTCGCCTCGGAGATCTCGTTCAGGACCAGCAGGTCGAGGTTCTTGGCCAGCAGTTTTTTCTGGGCGTTGGCGAAGATGTCCTCGGTTTCGGCCGCGAAGCCCACCAGGATCTGGTTCTTTCTCTTGAGATGCCCGAGTTCGAGCAGGATGTCGGGATTTTTCACCAGTTCCAGGGTGATGCGCTCGCCGCTCTTCTTCATTTTTTCGGGATAGTATTTCAGGCTGCGGTAATCGCCGACCGCGGCGGCCATGACGATCACGTCGGCCGAGCGGAAATGCTCGCCCACGGCGCCGCGCATTTCCTGGGCGGTCTCCACCTGGATGATCTCGGTCTGGGTGGGAAGATAAAACGTCGGGCCGGTGATGAAGGTGATCGGGCCGAGGCCGCGCTCCCGGGCTTCCATGGCCAGGTGGAAGCCGGTCTTGCCGGAAGAGCGGTTGGATATGAAACGCACCGGGTCGATGGGCTCCAGGGTGGGGCCGGAGGTGATGAGTATCTTCTTAAACACGGGCGATGCCCAGGCAATGGCGATAGATGGTCTCGGCGTCGGGCAGGCGGCCGCGGCCGGTCTCGCGGTTGGCCAGCAGGCCTTCCGCCGCCTCCATGACCTCGATGCCGCGCCCGCGCAGCCGGGAGATGTTTTCCATGACGGCCGGGTTTTCCAGCATGTGGGTGTTCATCGCCGGCGCGACGACCACGCGCTTGAAGAACGCGAGGAACAGGGTCGACAGCAGGTCGTCGGCGATGCCGTTGGCCATCTTGCCGATGATGTTCGCCGTGGCCGGCGCCACCAGCAGCAGGTCGTTCCCGCGGCTCAGGTTGATGTGCAGCAGCGGATCCTGCCCCTCGGCGAAAAGTTCGTGAAACACCTTGCCGGGCGAGAAGGTGGCGAAGGTGAGCGGCGGGATGATATGCGTCGCCGCCCGGGTCATGACCACGGTGACCTCGTGGTCGTGCTTCTGGAAGAGGCGCATGATGTCCATGGCCTTGTAGGCGCCGATGGAGCCGCTGACACCCAGGATGAGCTTCATTTTCCCCCCCGCAGAAGATTTTTGATCGTGGCGCTGTTGCGCGCCGTCTGGCGGCGGAACGACACGTACAGGCAGCGCAGGTCGGCCACGGCGTCCGGGATGCGGTCGTTGACGATCACGTAACCGTACTCCCGGTAGGCGCGCATTTCCTTCAAGGCGGCGGCCAGCCTGCGCCGGACGTCGAGGTCCAGGCGCGCCTGGCGCTGGAGCAGGCGTTTTTTCAATGCCGCCAGGGTGGGGGGGACCACGAGAATGGACATGGCCTCCGGGAAGCGGCGGCGGATGCTGCGGGCGCCCTGGACGTCGATGTCCAGGAGCAGCGTGTGGCCCTGGCCCGACTTGGCGCGGACCTCCTTCCAGCTGGTGCCATACCGGTGGCCGTGCACTTCGGCCCACTCGACGAATCGGTCGCCGGCGAGCATCTTTTGAAATTCGCTCTCGGAAACGAAATGATAATCCTCGCCCGGGACTTCCGTTTTGCGCATGGGCCGGGTGGTATGCGACACCGAAAAAAGAAGTTCGGGGAATTCGGCGAGCAGTTCATGGATCAGGGTCGATTTGCCGCAGCCCGACGGGCCCGAGATGATGATGATATTGCGCATGGCCTGCGCCCTACTCGATATTCTGCACCTGCTGCCGGATCTTTTCGATCTCGCGGCGGATCAGGAGGATCTGCTGGTGGATGTCCATGCTGCCGGTCTTGGCGGCGATGGTATGCGTCTCGCGCTGCATTTCCTGGGTGAGGAAGTCGGCCTCGCGCCCCTGGGCGGCGCCGCTCTTGTCGCGCAGGAGGCGCCTCAGCCGCTGGCCGTGGGTCCGCAGGCGATTGATCTCCTCGGCGATGGAGGTTTTGTCGGCGCTGATGGCGGCTTCCTGGACGATGCGTTTTTCGTCGACGGGCAGGTCCTTGACGAACCTCTGGATCTTTTTCCGGTAGGCGCTGAAGACCTCCCTTTCGAATTCCTTTTCGCGGGCGTGGATGCCCAGGATCAGCTTGTCGATGATGGACATGCTCGCCAGCAGGTCGCGCTGGATGCAGCGGCCTTCCTGGCCGCGGCTCTCCAGGAAAGCGGCGAAAACCTTGGCCAGCGCCTGGCGGATGGCGGCATGGTCCCGGGGGCTCAGGCGCTCCGGGTCGTGGTCGAGGCGGAAGACCATGGGCAGCTTGAGCAGGGAATCCAGCGGCAGGCTCAGGCCGCGGCCGTATTTTTCCTGGAGCGGCGCCAGGCGCTTCATGACCTCCTCGAGGAGCGGCATGTTCAACTGGATGTCCCACTGCCCGGGCCCGTTGCGGAACAGGTCGAAAACGATCTCGACCTTGCCCCGCTGCAGCTTGTCCTTCATCATTTCCCGGATGGTCTTTTCGATCGCCGCCGAGGTGCCGCTGCCCTTGAAATTGATCTCCAGGTAGCGGTTATTGTAGGACTTGAAGGAGATGAAAAGCGAAAAATCCCTGAAGGGGAAGCGCCCCTGAGCGAATCCGGTCATGCTTTTCATGGGTCACATTATAATATTCATTTCCGGGAATTGCAAATTGTACAGGGAATAGTAAAGGCCGCGTTTTTTCAGGAGCTCGCGGTGGTTGCCGCTCTCCTTGATCTCGCCGTTCTCGACGACCAGGATATTGTCGGCCTCGATGATCGTGCTCAGGCGATGGGCGATCACGAAGGTGGTGCGGTTCTTCATGACCTCGGCCATGGCTTCCTGGATGAGCTTTTCCGATTCCGAGTCCAGCGAGGAGGTGGCCTCGTCGAAGATGAGGATCTGCGGATGCTTCAGCACCGCGCGGGCGATGGAGATGCGCTGGCGCTGGCCGTTGGACAGGAAGATGCCGCGTTCGCCCACCACGGTCTCGTACTTCAGCGGCAGCTCGGCGATGAAGTCGGCGGCGCGGGCGACGGCGGCCGCCCGGGCGACGTCCTCCGCCGAATAGCGCTTGCGCCCGTAGGCGATGTTGTTCAGGATGGTGTCGTTGAACAGGAAGACGTCCTGGGTGACCAGGCCGATATGTTCGCGCAGGGATTTCAGGGTGATGGAACGGAAGTCGCGGCCGTCGATGAGGATCTCCCCGCTCTCCGGGTCATAGAAGCGCAGCAGGATGTTCATGATGGTCGTTTTGCCCGAGCCGCTGGCGCCAACCAGGGCCACCATTTCGTTGGGCCGGGCCAGGAACGAAATATTCTTGAGCACCGGGACGTCGGGCTGGTAGGCGAAGTGCACGTCCTTGAACTCCACCTCGCCGCGCGTGCTCTTGATCTCGACGGCCGAGGAGCGGTCGCGGATGGGGTTCTCGGTGCTGATGATCTGCTGCACCCGCTCGTAGCCCGCCTTGCCCTGCTGGTAGTCGTTATGGGCCTGGGAGAGGCGCTTGATCGGGCTGTACATCAGGAACAGGGCCGTGAGGAAGGAGGTGAACTGCCCGGGGGAGAGGGTGCCCTGCGAGATGCGGTGCATGCCCACGGTAAAGAGCCCGGCCGCCACCAGGCCGCCGATGATGTCCATGATCGGGGCCGACAGCGAGTACGCCAGGGCGATCTTGGCGTTGATGCGGAAGTGCTTCTGGTTGAGCTGGCGGAACTTGTTGATCTCGAACTCCTCCATGTTGTAGGCCTTGACGATCTTGTTGCCCATCGCCGACTCGCTCATGAAGTTGCCCAGGTCGCCGATGGTCTCCTGCGACTGGATGCCGCGCTTTTTCACCTTGCGGCCGAAATAGACCAGGGGCACGGCGGCCACCGGGATGAGCAGCAGCGAAAGCGTGGCCATCTCCCAGTCCTGGTAAAAGACCACGGCCAGCAGGCAGGCCAGGGTCAGCGTTTCGCGGATGTAGACGGCCAGGGTCTCCGCCACGGCCAGCTTGACCTTTTCGATGTCGTTGGAGATGCGCGACACCAGGTCGCCGGTGCGCGCCTTGCTCAGGAAATCGATGGATTGGTGGATGAGGTTGCGGTAGAGCTTGTCGCGGATGTTGCGCACCACTTTCAGCCCCAGCGTCTTCATCGAATACAGGGAGAGGAACGAGAAGATCGCCTGGCCGAGGAAGGCGACGAAGAGCAGCTGCGGCAGCACCAGCACCAGCTGTTTTTCCCCGATGTTCAGGGTGTTCATGATCAGGGTGCGGATGAACTGGCTCTTGGCCGCCAGTTTGCCACCGCCCTGGATGAAGAGTTCGTCGATGACCGGCTGGATGATGATGGCGAAAAAGGCGGTGAACAGCGCCACCATGGCCATGAAAAACAGGGCCATGATGAAGCGCTTCAGGAAGGGCCGGAAATTGCTGTACAGCGAGTTATCTTCGCTCATGAGCCGGGCTCAGGCTCCGATCTTGTTTTCTTGGGCCGCGGCGGGCTTTTTTTCGCCGCCGAGGGGTTCGCCGCCCTTGCGCCTGCGGCTGAAGAAATAGAAAAAAATGGGGGAGAGCATGTAGGTGAAGGTCAGGATGGGGATGGTGGTGTCGGGGAAGATGATCAGGCAGCCGACGACCAGCGCCAGGAAGAAAAGGGTGCGCAGGCTGTTCTTCAGGACCAGTTTCTTGACGGTGCGGTACTTGATATTGGAGATCATCAGCAGGGAGACCAGGAGAACGTAAAGCGAAAAGAGGAAAAGGCCCATGGGCGTCTGCGGCGGCCGGCCTTCGAACAGCAGCACGACCGAGCAGATGGCCAGCGCCCCGGTGGGGATGGGCATGCCGATGAAGGTGTTGGCCGGGATGACCTGCGCCTCCTTGAAGACGTTGAAACGGGCCAGGCGGATCAGCCCGGCGCTCAGGAAGACGAAGCTGACGATGCTGCCGGCCTGGGAGTAGCCGGATTGGAAGCCCCACTCGAAGGCCAGCATGGAGGCCACCAGGCCGAAGGTCACGGCGTCGACCAGCGAGTCGAGCTGGACGCCGAAATTGGACTCGGTCTTGGTCAGGCGGGCGATGGTGCCGTCGAAGCCGTCCATGATGACGCTGGCCATGATATAGTAGACCGCGACCTTGAAATTCTGCCTGGCGCCGACGATGCGGATCAGGGCCTGGTATCCCAGGAAGAGGTTGAGCATGGTGAACATCGACGGCAGGAAGGAGATGCGCGTCAGGGTCGAGATCTTCGCTTTATTGATCCGTTTTCTTTTCATGTCAACTCGATTGTTTCCTGAAGGCGCAGATGCGTTTCTGCATGGCGTCCTTCAGCTTGAGCTTTTCCTTCTTGATATTTTTTTCCATTACCCGCTCGTCCTCGGACTTCTGCTTGTTCTGCGCGTAGAGCTGCAGCTTTTCCTCGAGCTCCTGGTGCTTGACGAACAGCATTTTGAATTCGCTGTCCTTCTCAATTAAGATCTCTTTTATTCTTTGCTCCTCCATCCTTTATTCCTTTTGCCTTGCATTCCTTGTGGTTGCGGCAATATTTCAGATAAGACTGCAGGTTCTTGTCCTTGCCGATGATCGACATGGTGGTGATGATCGATTCGATGAAATTATCGTCCAGGACGTTGGTGACGATATAGTCCAGGCCCTTGGCGATGGCCAGCGAAACGAAATAGGAGGCGATCAGGTGGCGCTTGGGCAGCCCCTCGGCGAGCTGCGAGATGTTGGCCATGGTCTTGACCTGGGGAAAATCCAGCTTGAACAATTCCAGCGTGTCCAGGAAGACGCGGCCGCTGTTGAAGTCCTCCTCCAGGGGGCGGATCAGGGGGTCGAGCAGGATGTCCTGGCGGCGCATGCCGCGGTCGAGCAGGTAATCGATGTACTTCTGGGCGATGAGCAGCGATTTCTCCGGCGTGTTCGAATGGTTGTTGCGCTTGTCCTTGATCAGGGCGATGATCTTGGCGTTCTTCTCCATGACCGTGTCGATGAGGTAGTCGATCTTTTCCAGGTCGTATTCCACGGAGCCGATGATGATCGGGTTCTTGGAGATCAGCAGGGCCTTTTTCAGGGCATCGGCGTTCTCGCTGACGATCACCAGCTTGGCGCCCAGCTTCTCCAGGATGGGGATGATCTCCAGCAGGAACGGCGTTTCGTTGTGCAGCAGCGACAGCGCGTTGAGCTCGATATACTCGGCGCCCGCCTCGATCTGGGTCTGGGCCTCCTTGCGGATGAATTCCAGGTCCATCTTGTTCATGCGGTCGAGGACCTTCTTGTTGGCCGAATTGAGCTTGTTACCGACGATGGTTGTCATGGTTTTTCCCGCTCTGAAAAAAATGAAATTTTACACATTGAAAAAATCTTTCAGGATCGCGACCACGTCGACCCCGATCTCGTCCTGCGCTTTTTCCGCCGCCCGGGGAGTGCCATGGCCCAAGGCGGTGCGGATCTCGATGTTTTGCCGCTGCGCGGCCTCCGCGTCGACGGGGCCGGAGACGTCGCTGCTGCGGACGATCAACTTCAGATCGACGCCGTTCTTGAGGAGTTCGCCGGTCAGCGGCACGGAGCCGCTGATGACCAGGGCGTCGGCATTCTTTATTTCCTCCGCCAGCTGCGCGGGGGACAGCCCGGTCTTTTCACTGATCTCGAACTCGGGGATTTCTTTCAGCAGGTCCAGGGCCCTGGGACTCAGGCGGTCGACGATCCAGTATCCTGATCATGGCTGCCCAGGACCCGGAGATCCCGGATTGACGTTGAATAGCGGCTTTTGGCCGGGGCCCGAGGTATTAAGGAATGAAAAAACCGTCTGCATGGCCAGAAATACCTCCCTTATCTATTCCAGGCGGAAGAATAGCAGATTTTCGCCTCGCTGTCAACCGTTGCGCAAAAAAAACCTCGTGCCTTTGCGGCTTTTACCGTTTTCAACAAAAATGAAGATCGCGGCCCGCGGCCTATTTATTGTCCTTGGCGAATTTTCCCATGAATTGGACCAGGGCCTGGACCCCGTCCAGCCCCATGGCGTTGTAAATGGAGGCCCGGCAGCCGCCGACGCTGCGGTGGCCCTTGAGGCCGATGAACCCGGCCTTCTTGGCCTCGTTGATGAATTTTTCTTCCAGCTCCTCGGAGGGCAGGCGGAAGGTGACGTTCATCTTCGAACGGTCCTGGACGTTGGCGGTGCCCTTGTAGTAGCCGTCGCTGTGGTCGATGGCGTCGTAGATGGCCTTGGCCTTCTGCTCGTTGATCTTTTCGATGGCCGCCAGGCCGCCCTTGCCCTCGATCCAGTCCATGACCAGCTTGATCATGTAAATGGCGAAGCAGGGAGGGGTGTTGTAAAGCGATTTCTCCTTGGCGTGGGTCTTGTAGCTGAGCATGGTGGTCAGTCCGTCGGCGCAGGCCTCGACCAGGTCGTTGCGCATGATGACCAGGGTGACGCCCGCCGGCCCGATGTTCTTCTGGGCACCGGCGTAGATCATGCCCACGTCCAGGAAATCGATCTTGCGGCTGAAGATGTCCGAAGACATGTCGATGATCTTGGGCACGCCGTTGGTCTGGGGGAACGTGGGCCACTGGATGCCGCCGATGGTCTCGTTGGAGGTGACGTGGACGTACTGGGCGTCGGGGGAGAAGCCGAACTTCTCGGGGATACAATTGAAGCCCTTGTCCTCGGAGGAGGCGGCGATGTTGACCGTGCCGAAAAGCTTGGCCTCCTTGATCGCCTTCTTGGCCCATTCGCCGGTGTGGATGTAATCGGCCTTCTTGCCTTTCAGCAGGTTCATGGGGATCATGCCGAACTGCAGGCTGGCGCCGCCCTGCAGGAACATGACGGTGTAGCCTTCCGGCACGCCGAGCAGCGAGCGGATCTTGGCCTCGGCGGCGTTGATCACCGCTTCGAAGTCCTTGGAGCGGTGGCTGATCTCCATGATCGAAAGGCCGATGCCGTTGAAATCCAGGAGCTCGTCCTGGGCTTTTTTCATCACTTCCTGGGGCAGGATCGCCGGACCGGCGTAGAAATTATACTTTTTAGCCATGATGTTAACCCTCCTTGATTTTTATGGAATAAAATGAATTTTACCGCGCCGGCCGAAAAAAAGCAATATACGTTTTCCCTGCAAAACTCGCGCCGCTTTTTTGCGCCTCCCAATGCGGCCGCCCCTCGCTTTTACTCTCCAGCCTTCCCTTAAAGAGAAGAGGGATTCCATCGCCTGTCCCAAAATGGGACACGAGCGGCCTGCCCGCGATCCAAGCCTGATAAGGGTTTTCTTATTTTTTGCCTGGCAGTCCCAAAACGGGACACGCTCGGGCCTGGCACTTGAAATGATTGTCCGTGCCGCGTTTCCGGCTGTTTTGGCGGCGCCATTGTCCCAAAATGGGACACCGGGGACCGCGGGCAAAAGATCGCTTTGGCCCGCAAACCAATGACAGTCGCGGTTTTCGGTCGGCGGCGACATTTGGCATTTGGATTGCTATTCAATTTTCGGCTTTTGCCTGTGACCTTGATTTTTGTCCGTTCGGGTTCGCGGCGAGCGCGGCGGCTTGCCTTCGGCATGTAAGCGGCAGGAGGAAATCGCGCTCGCGAAAAAGGACCGGGATCAATTCTATGCACGCAACGTGCAAGGATCGAATAAGGTGCAAAATGAAAAATTCCTTGTTCTTTTCAGTGATGCTGCTGGCCGCCTCGGCGGCGCCGGCGGAAATGGTCGCCCGGCTGCCGCAGGTGAAGAACCCTCTTTGCCTGGCCCTGACGAGCGAGCGGGTCTATGTCGCCGAGGACTCTTCGCAAGTCCATATTTACGAGAGGGGGCCCAAGGGGGTCACTTTCGCAAGAACCTTCGGCCGCCAGGGAGACGCTCCGGGCGAATTCAATGAAATTTTTCGTCTCCTGCCCTTCAGGGATCATCTGGAGATCCTGACCGCGAGCCGGTTCGTCCGCTTTTCCCCGGACGGCCGCTTTCTCGACGAGATGAGATTCCCCATCCGTTTTTTCAAGGACGGCGCCTTGCGCATCGGCGAGAACTTCCTGGCCAGGGATTTCAGTTTCAGCAATGATGAATTGTCGGTCATGGTCCGCCTTTACGACAAGAATTTCCGGAAGCTGGGGGATCTCGTATCGCACTGGATGCCGCGCGGCGACAGGATCAACCTGGCCATCGACTACTATTCCGTCCGCGTGTCCGGCGACCAGGCCTATGTCATCGAATCGGGAAAGCAGACCCGGGTCACGGTTTATGACCGGGACGGCGCCAGGCAAAGCGAGTTCGGCCTGCCCCTGGATCCGGTCAGGGTCAGCCCCGCCCTGAAGCAGGCGCTGCTCCAGCCCTTCAGGAACGAACCCGACTGGCGCGCCGAGGATGAGGCGCTATACGGCTTTCCCGACTGGACGCCGGGCCTGGATTTTTTCGACGTCGTGGACGGGAAGTGCATCGCCCGGACCTATAATTACCGAGGCGATACGGTGGAATTCGCCATCTTTGACCTGCAGGGCCAGGAATTGAACCGGGTATTCCTGCCCGCGGTCGGCCGCCTTTCCCATGACCTCCTCTTCTGCTTTTTCCAGGACCGGTTCTACTACCTGCGGAAAAACCCCGCTGACCAGGCCTGGGAACTGCACACGGAAAAGGCCTGGTGAGGAATAATCCGGACGAGCGGACCTTCCGGCAAAACCTGGCGCATTGATTTTTTTTGCGGCTTTGCCTACAATGGGAGCCGGTCCGCTGAAGGCGTTCAAAAAACCGCGGGCCCGGTTTAGCGCCATGCCAAGGAGGCTGCCATGACTTCTGCCGCCCAGGAGACCCGTGACCTGATCGCCCAGTGGGCCTTCGACGCCCGCCCCATCCTGGGACGCTTCCACCTCTGGCTCGAGAACGTGGAGGTGGCCTGGGTGCGCGGCGAGCCGGCCAAGGAGTTCACCAGCGACATCTCGTTCATGGACGGCGGCATGGAGCGGTTGTTCGCCGTCACCGGGGCGGTGACCGCGCTGGGCACGCGCCTGTTCGGCCGCTACGGCGCGGGCAAGGGCCTGGACAAGTCCGGCCTCAACCAGGCCAAGAAGGAGGCCGACGCCATCTCGGCCTACGCCATGAGCGAGAGCCTGTGGTACCTGTCGCGCCAGCTCCCCGAGAACCACGCCATCATGGTCTGCGTCGGCGAGGGGCTGATGCCCAAGGCGGGGGAGACCCCGGAGATGGGCTCCAACCCCCAGCTCGGCTTCGGCCGCGTCTACGCCCGCCCGGCGGTGGCCCGCTGGCTGGACCGCAAGGTGGTGCGCCTGCTCAACCGCAAGGAGTACGGCTGGGAAGAGTTCTACCGCGACATCAAGGCGGCGGGCATCACCATCTGGGGGGCGGCCATCGACACCCTGGAGAACACCTCGCGCTTCTCCAAGGGGGCCGAGACCGGGCCCATGACCGTGCTGCACGTGTTCGACCAGCCGCTGGCCATCACGCGCCCGTACGAAGGCTACATGGGCAACCTCTTCCTGCCGCGCGCCGTCGCCGACCGCGCCGCCGAGGAGTCGATCCTCATCTCCTTCCGCACCCCGCGCGAGCGGGTGATGGACGCCATCCGCAAGACCTACCCGGACATCGCGCCCCGAGCACGTCCACGTCTGGACCCTGGGCGGCAAGAGCCGCGAAGCGCGCATCGGCGAGCTGTGGCAGGAATGGACCGCCGCCGGGGCGCACGTCGTCGAGGACGGCTTCGCCCTGCCGACCGGCGTCCCCGCCTTCAACGAGTCGGGCACCTACGCCCCGACCTACCACATCGGCCCCTACCGGCAGGACGGCGCCCGCCACCTGTTCCTGTGCGACGGCTACGCCGCGTCGGCGGAGGCCATCCAGGCCGCCAGCCTCGCCCCCATGCTGGGACTGGTCGCCTACATCTGCCCCTTCACCTCGACGTTCGAGGTTCCCTACCACCGGGAGCGCCTGGTGATGGGCCTCGACCCCGACGCCAAGGACTTCGCCGCCGCGCTGGGCCGGGCGCTCGGCAGGAAGGTCGACGCGGCCGAGGCTTCGCGTTTCCGCGGCATGATCGAGGAAGCCCGCCAGGCCGGCATCCCGGTGGACAAGCCGTCGGTCGCCGCCGGGGATTTCTTCCCCGAGAAGAAGTGGGACGTGCTCGCCGTCTCGGGCTACATGTGCCCCGACCCCTACTCGGGTGCGCCCGGGGTGGAGGAGGTCGGAGCACGGGCTCTACCGGGTGACGGTGCGCCTGGCGGGCTCGCGCGGCGACAAGCGCATCACCTTCACCCTGCGCCTGATGGAGACGCTGGAGCAGAGCTGGCTGGTCTTCAACCCCCTGCTCAACCGCTTCATGGGCGGCGAGGACTACCCGCACCGGCCGGTGCGCATCTCCGACTCGGGGCGGATCCGCAACGAGCTGCAGACCCTCTGCTCCGAGGCGCTGGAATTCCCGCAGCAGGACCACATCCGCGTCCATTTCGACCGCATCCCCCCGGATGTGATCCGCCCCGAGGCGCAAGCCAAGCTGCTGGAGATCCTGCGCTGGTACAAGAAGCACCACCCGATCTGGTTCGCCTGGCTCGACATCGCGGCTCCCAAGGGCAGTTAAGGGCGACCCGGCATGAAAAAAATCGTGATCCGCGTTTTGCTGGTGTTGCTTGTCTTGTCGTTGGCTACCTGGCTTTTAACCAGATCGATGCCCGGCCGTATCGATCCGAGTATGGTGAACCGCCGACTATAGCTCCGAGGGCTTTCGAAAAAACAAACGGCTATTATCGGACTATGGACGCTGACCGAGCCCAAGGGTGTCGATATCGAGACCGACGCGGCCATTCTTCCATATCGCCGTCTCTTCGACCCCGCCTTTGACAATGACCGCTATATCCGAGAATTCGACCTGGAGAAATATAAAAAAAAGTTCGTATATCCATTGGCGTTGAGGGAAGCGATCGGCGTCATGAGAATCGGGCGCGATTGGCCGTCCGCTTTGGAGAAATATCGGGAACCATTGACCAAGGCGAAAGATGAATATGGATTCATTCTCGCCCGCTATGAAAAGTTGATCGACATGCGAAACGTTCAGCGATTTTACCCGGATCCGGTCGATCTCCCCCCTTCCCAACCTGCTGGCCTGGCTCCACACGGCCAAGCTCTCCATCGCCCTGGATCTCCTGGCGGCGCAAAACGGCGACGCTCCCGAAGCCGCCGCCCACCTGCTGCACCATCTGCGCTTTGCCACCAAGACAAGCGCCAATTGCCGCCTGCTGATCACCAGCCTGGTGGCCAAAACCGTGGCCCGCATAACCGTCTGGGCGCTGAACGACATCATGAACCAGAAGGACTGCCCGCCCCAGGTCTTCCAACTGGTATTCGAGCAAACTACGCCTCTGACGTCTGAAGAGTTCGGCTCCCGCTTGGCGCTGATCTGCGAAATGTCTTTTCCGCCCGACCTCGATCTCTCCAGGGAGAATTGGTTTTCGCGGCTGAAATACAAGTTTCTTTACCAGAAAAATCGTACCCGCAATGCCCGCATCCGCTTCATGGAGGGGATCATCCGGCGCGAGCAAACTCCGCCTTTTCAATGGGGACAATGAACCTCTGGCATGGAAACCTTTGAGCACCGGCGCTTTCTGGCGGCTGCAAAACATGGTCGGCAAGGTCCTCCTCGACGTGGCGAATTCTGACAACCTCATTGGCGTGGTCTACAGATCCTATATGCTCAAAGCCTTCCATGACATGCTGCATATCGCCGCCGACCTGCATCGCGGCTACGATCCGGCCCGGCCGGTCCAGGCGCAGCTCGATGACCTGCCGAGCTACCGGGAATTGTTGGATCCCTGTTCGGGCAAGCCCTATATCTGGAACGAGGCCAGGCAGATCCTCTACAGCATCGGCATCGACCGCCGCGACAACCAGGGGGATACCAGGAACTATGAAACCTGGCAGGACAGCGATTACGCCCTGCCGGTCATCACTGTATGTCAAATAGTCGTGATGCGATTATGATCCGCGAAAACTTCAGCGAACCGATTGCCGGACAGAAATATCAGACCGCTTTCAGCGACTGGACCGACTCCTCGGGGGAGATGGGGTTGATGTAGAAGCCGGTGCCCCACTCGAAGCCGGCGACGCGCGTCAGCACTGGCATGAACTCGATGTGCCAGTGGTAGAAATCGCCGACGTTGTTGCAGCACGGGGCGTTGTGGATGATCAAATTGTAATCGGGGCGGTTGAGCAGCCGCCCGATCTTGCCCAGGATCTCGCTCAAGATCGCGCTCAGGCTGTCCAGCTCCGAGTCGGACGTGCTCTCGAAGGTCGGCTCGTGGCGCTTGGGGTACACGGCCAGCTCGAAGAGAAGCGCGGGGCGTAGGGCGCGAGGACGATGAAATGCTCGTTCTCCATGAGCAGGCGGCGGTCGGCCTCGCCCTCGTACTGGATGATGTCGCAGAAAATGCAGCGCTCTTTCCGTTCGAAGTGGGCGCGGGCGCCGTCGATCTCCTCCTGGACGCGCAACGGCACCACCGGCAGGGCGATCAGCTGGGTGTGGGAGTGGGAGAGGGTGGCGCCCGCCGTTGGGCCGAAGTTCTTGAAAACCATGATGTACTTGAAGCGGGTGTCCTTTTTAAGGTCGAGGACGCGGTTCTTGGCGGCCAGCAGGGTGTTGCGCACCACGGCGGTGTCGCCGTCGAACCAGGTGTGCTGGTGGCGCGGGGTCTCGATGATCACCTCGTGGGCGCCGATGCCGTTCATCTTGTCGTAAAAGCCCTCGCCGCTCTTGCGCAACTCCCCCTCGATGCGCAGGGCGGGGAACTTGTTGGGCACGACGCGCAGCTCCCAGCCCGGCTCGTTCGGCAGCGAGCCACCCGGGCGCAGGGCGTAGGTCTCGGGCGGGGTCATGGCTTCGTTGCCCGGGCAGAACGGGCAGTTCTCCGGGATGGAGAGATCCTTGTCCACCACGATCTGGTAGTATTTCGGCCGCTTCTTCCGTTCCTCGGAAATGATCACCCAGGTGCCGGTGATCGGGTCCTTGCGCAGTTCGGGCATGGCTCACTCCTCGAAGGCGTTTTCCAGGTGGTCGCAGGCCATGGCCCCGACTTCCTGCAGGACCGAGACCACGTCGAAGCGCACGCGAAAATCGCGGTAGGGCTTGCGGGCGGCGAAGATCCTGGCGGCGCGGATGATCTTCAGCTGCTTGCTGCGGGTGACGAACATTTCCGGCGAGCCGTGGTCGCAATTTTTGCGCGTCTTGACCTCGACGAAGCACAGGACGTCGCCGATGCTGGCCACCAGGTCCACCTCGGCGCCCGCGGCCCGGTAGTTGGCCTGGATGATCTTGTAGCCCTTGTTCTTGAGGTAGGCGGCGGCCGCGTGTTCGCCGCTCATGCCGATGGTTTTGCTGTCCAAGGGCGTTTATTTCTGGTGGATCCTCTTTTCCACCATCTTGATGTTCAGGGTCTCCAGTTCGCGCAGGACGGGCTCGTAGATCTCGGGATGAACCGGGGTCTGCACGCCCTTCATGGCGATCGTGCCCTCGGCGATCAGGCGCGTGGCGATGGCCATGGGCAGGCTGACGGTGCGGGCCATGGAGCTGTCGCCGAAGGGGATGCCGAAGTCGATCAGGGTGGAGGTGATCAGGTCCTGGGACTTGTCCTTGTTCTCCACGATGAAGCGGTGGCGCAGGATGAGCATGTCCTTTTCGCCGTCCTTGAAAAACAGCTTCTCCTGCAGGCGGGTGCTCAGGATGTCGAGGTAGTTGCCGCCGTCGGGGGCGACCTCGTCGCTGAACAGCCCCAGCCAATCCAGGCGCTGGATGATCTCCGAGGTGGCGGGGATGCCGAGTTTCGCCGCCGGCGGCTTCCTTGAGGTGCTTGTCGGCGGGAGCCCCCACCAGGCCGGCGGTCACCTGGCGGAAGGTGAGCCCCTTGAGCTCGGGCCGCGGGGTCTCGTCGACCAGCCCCAGGTCGACGATCTTCTTCAGGGTCTCGCACCAGCCCAGGTTGCGGTAGGTGCCGCGGATGACGGTCAGGGCGTCCTTCAGCCCGTACAGTTCCTTGTAGGGGACCGAGTCGCGGTTGGGGTAGACCTCGAATTTGCCCAGCCCTTCGATCTCCTCCACCTTGAAATTCAGGAACAGGTTCTTGCCTTCGATCTCGACGATCTTGCCGTTCTCCAGGTAGCGGGCCGAATTGCGCGAGGCCAGCACCACGCCGCGCGGGCTCCAGGAGAACTTGTAGCCGAAGGGGTTGTCGTTGTCCTCGGGGGCCGGCAGGCCGCCGCAGTAGGAATGGAAATGGAGCACCTTGCCGCCTTCGGCCGCCACGGCGTGGATGATCTTCATGGCCGACATGTGGTCGATGCCCGGGTCGACGCCGATCTCGTTGAGGAAGATGAGGCCCTTGGCCAGCACCGCCGGGGCCAGCTTTTTCATCCCCTCGCTGACGTAGGAGGTGGTCACCATGTCCTTTCCGTGCTCCAGGCACAGGTTGGCCACCTTGACGTGGTGGATCCAGGGCAGCAGGCTGATGACGATGTCGTGTTCCTTGATCAGGGCGGCGAGGGCCGGGTCGTTCTCCACGTCCACGGCGACCGCCCGGCCGTTGCCGTGGCCCTTGACCAGCTTCTCGGCCTTGCTCACCGTGCGCGAAGCGACCGTGACCGACAGGTTCTTCTGCGCCAGCAGGTAGTTCACTGCCCGGGCGGCTCACCAGCCCGGCGCCCAAAACCAGTATCTTTTTCATGTTCATCCTCCTATTTAACGAAATCGTTCATATATTGATAATCGGGGGAAAAAGCGCCGCCATGCAGGACCAGCGCTTTTTGCACCGGGTAGGGCAGCCCCAGTTTTTCCGCGGCGCCGGCGAAATCGGCGGCGGCGATCCGCGGGACGAAGTCGCGCAGGACCTTGGAGAACTCGATCGACGATTCGCGCGGGAATTCGCACGGCAGGTTGTCCACGGCCATGACCGTCACGCCCAGCGGCTGGACGCCGTTTTCATAGCGGTCGTCCTCGGCGAAATAGGTATAGTAGGCGTCATCGGGCTTGGTGGACTTGTGGGTGATCTCGATGGAACCGTCGATGTCGCAGCTGATGTCGCCGATGACCTGCAGGCGGAGGTTCGCTTCCAGGACCGAGCGGTCCTTCAGGTATTTCTTGGTGACCAGGCGCGGGTATTTTTCGGTCCAGTAGATGCAGTTGACCAGGATGGAAAGCAGGGGCAGGTATTCCTCGAATTTGCCCGCGTATTTTTCGGGGTGGGCGTAATAATCCTGCAGCTCGAAGGCCCCTTCCCTGGCGCGGACCAGGTCGTCCTCGCTGAAGACGACCTTGAACAGGTTCAGGTTGTCGTTGGCAAAATTCTCGTGCATCTCGACCATCGCCTCCGCCGACAGCACCTTGTGCGGCAGCAGGTCGAAGATCTCCTGCGCCCCCCGCGAAACGTTGCCGTAACCCGCGAAACCGACCGTCAGCGGGCACAACTCCGCCGGGAAGCCGTGCTCGTCGATCTCGGCGCCGACGGCGGCGACCTCCGCCTTGGCCTCCTCCAGCGAGGCGTACTGGTAGGCCTGGCGGATCCGGGCGAACGGGGAGGCGACGCCGCGGGCGAGGAGTTTCCGGCCGAAGCCGTGCAGGGTGTCGAGCATGCCCGCCAGCCCGGCGTAGCGGCCGAAGAAGATCAGGCGCTGGTTCTGTTCATTGAGCACGCGCTCGTAATCGATCAGGTTGCAGCGCCGCTCGATCATGGTTTTCAGCATGGGCATGTTGTAGGCCTGCCCCTTGATGGTGTGCGAGAAAAAAACGTAGGTCTTGCCCGCGCGGAACAGGGAGGCGGGGATCTCCTTGACGGCGAAAACGGTCCCGGCGCCGCTCAGGTCCTCGCTGATCTCGGCGCCGGCGCGGCGGAACTCGTCATCGCTGAAGGTGCGGATCGCCGACGGCTGGACGATGGTGCGGATGCCGTGTTTTTCCTTCAGCCAGCGCACGTCGTCGGGAACCAGGGGCACTCTTTTTTCCCATTCGTTCTTGTCTTCCCTGCGGATCCCGATTATTTTTTCCATGGATTTCCTCACGGCTTTCTATTCGCTGCGCCTTTCACTTTAGCAAAATCCCCGTCATTAGTCAATCGCTGCCGCGCCGGCGGATGGGGAAGGCGGAGGGCAGGGCGATTGACTTGCCCGGGCATGTTCTCTATAATTTGGCCATGAAAAAAGCAGCCTTCATTGTCCTCCTGCCGCTCTTCGTCGTCCTGGCGGCAGCCGGGTTCCGCCCAGGAGAACCCGGCGAATAAAAAACCGGGATTGCCGGAAAGCGAGCGGACCACCTACCAGGGCCTGAACGCCGTTTACCGCAACTGGCTCGACATGGTCACCCCGATCACCTTCGCCGACGAACGCAAGGTCTTCCTGAAACTGACCAACGACCGCGACCGCGACGCATTCATCACCATTTTCTGGCAGCAGCGCGACCCCACTCCCGGCACCCCGGAAAACGAGTTCAAGGCCGAGATCGAGAAGCGCTTCGCTTACGTCAACGACTATTTCAAGCGCGGTTCCGCCCGCCCCGGCTGGATGACCGACCAGGGCAAGATATACATGATCCTGGGCAAGCCCAACAGCCAGGAACGGTTCGACGAGAAGCCCGGGCTCTACCCCGTCCAGGTCTGGTATTATTACGGCGACCCGGCGCTGGGGCTGCCGACCTATTTCAACATCGTTTTTTACAAGCGCCACGGGGCCGGCGAGTGGAAGCTCTACAGCCCGGCCCAGGACGGCCCCGCGGAGCTGCTGATCCAGGAATCGCCCATGGACAGCAACGATTACGTCTCGATCCACAAAAAGATCTTCGAGATCGCCCCGACCCTCGCCGGCCCTTCCATCTCGATGATCCCCAATGAAATGACCGACAACTACCAACCCTCGCTGCGCAACAACTTCATCATGGCCAACATCATCGAATCGCCGACCAAGAGGGTGAACGTGTCCTACGCCACCAATTTCCTCAAGTACAAGGGCTACGTGGATATCGCCACCTCCGCCAACTTCGTCGAGAATACCAACCTGGTCTCCGTCAGCCGCGATGAGCGCTACGGCTTCGACCTGGTCAATATTTCCGTGCGGCCCAAAAAGATCTCCCTGGGCTACAACGAGGACAAGGACAAGTACTATTTCAACCTGAACCTCAACGTCAGCCTGCGCCGCGGCGAACAGGTCATTTACCAGTACGCCAAGAATTTCGAGTTCTACTTCGCGCCGGACAAGGTCCAGGGCCTGGAAGGCGGCGGGGTGGTCGTCCACGATTCGTTCCCGGCCATCCCCGGCGATTACCAGCTGGTCGTGTTCATCGAAAACTCCGTGGGCAAGGAGTTCACCTATTTCGACCAGACGATCCGCGTCCCCGCGCCCGGCGATCGCCCGCGCCTGGCGGCCCCCGTCCTCGGCTACGGCGAGGAGAGCGAAGGCAACAATTTCTTCCACACCTACAAATACGTCGACCGCAAGCTGTCCGTGGACACGGAAAAGACCTTCGGCCTCAGCGACGTTCCCCGGCTGCTGGTCGGCGTCTACGACCTGACGCGCGAGGTCTGGGAAAAAGGCGCGGTCGAGATCGAACTCAAGGGCTTGAACGAAAGGAACAAGTTCAGCCGCACGGTGCGCCAGGCGCTGAGCGAGCATCCGTTCGCCAGGAACACGAACTGGATCGTGGCCCTGGACAAGACGGGGATGCGTCGCCGACTATTATGAATTGACCCTGCGGCTGCTCGACGCCGGCGGGACCGTCCTGGACAGCAAGGCGACCAATTTTACCGTTTCCCCCATCCAGAAGATCGCCCACCCGCTCGAGACCTTCAAGCAGGTGCCGGTGGACAACCCCTATTTTTTCGACTTCGTCCTGGGCCAGCAGTGGCTGGCCAGCGGCGACCTGGAAAAGGCGGAGGCGTATTACCTGAAATCGCTCCAGGAGAACCCCGGGTTCAGCGAGGCGCTCGTGGCCAGGCTATCCGTCGGCAACAAGCTGAAAAAATACCAGGAGGTCCTGGACGCCGCGGAAGGCCTCGGCAAATCCCCCGCAGTTCGCCCTCGACTATCACCTGATCAAGGGCACCGCCCTGTACGGCCTGGAACGCTACGCCGCCGCGCGCGAAGAGCTGCTCGCCGCCAACAAGATCTACAACAGCGATGTCCGCGTATTGAATCTTCTCGGCTTCACCTTCGCCAAGCTCGGCGACGCGCAGGAAGCGCTGCAAGGCCTTCGAAGCCTCGCTGGGCCTGAGCGCCAAGCAGCCCGCGATCGAGAAAGTGGTTGCCGAGATCAAGGCCCACCAGAAAAGTGCGGCGTGGTCCCGGGACTAGCCGCCTTAAGAGGGTGTCATTGTCCCGGGACGGCGGATCCTTTCAGTACAGGCCGATGGGGCCCAGGCTGATCTCGCCCCCGGCGCCGGCGAACGAATCGCCGTTGTCGACCAGGAAAAAGAAAGCGCTGACGTGAGCCAGGTCGCCTGGGGCGTCGGCCCCGTAGAGGCGGTGAAAGCGGTCGAAGGGGATCGCGACCTGCCGCCACTCCGTCCCCACCGGGAATGAATGCTGGAAGGCGGTTTCCCGGCCGCCCACCCGGGTGCGGAATTGCAGCCAGAAGCGCATGGCCCGGCTGCCCTTGACCGCGAAGACGAAGCCCCGGTACCCGGAAAAATCGAGTTTCTGCCTGCGCGCCAGCGCCGTCCAGAAATCGGCCTGGCGCGGGGATTCCCGCCGCAGGGTGAAGGAGAAGCGGGTCACCGCGCGGCCGTCCTTTTCCGTGGCCAGGGACAGGTCGGCCCGGGAGCGGCTGTTCTTTTCGACCTGGAAATAAGGCCCCGCGGCATTGAGCACGGCGCGCGCCGTGAGCCAGGCGGCGCCGCCCCGGCCGCCTGGACCGGCCGGGCGACGAAGATGGGATTGCCGAGGATCCAGGGCAGGTTATTCAGGCGGCCGCCATGGAGCGCGACCTCGCAGCGGTACACGCCGGGCCGGCTGACGGGAACGGTCAATTCCTGCCGGCTGTTGTCGCGGATGGCGAGGAAAACCGCCCCGTCCTTGATGATCTTGATGTCGGTGGCGAAGGCGAACGGCAGTTTCAGGACCAGCGCGCCCCCGGCGGCCAGCGCGTCGCCCCCCATTTCCACCCGGCCTCCGTCCGCTTCGAGGTAGTAGTTTTCAAAGCCGTTCGCCGCCGCCAGCGATTCGACGACGCTGAAAAAATTGCCGCGGCGCAGGGAGGCGACGAGGGTGGCGGCGGCCGCGCGCGGGTCCTTGTCGAGTTCGCGGTCGACCTTCACGTAAACGTTCAGTATCCTGAACGTGGCCGCGTAGGAAGGGAAGCGCAGGTAGGATCTCCTGCCGGTCTCCAGCTTGGCGTGAGCGTCCAGGGCGTATATGCCGTAGTATTTTCCCCGGCGGTTAAGACGGTCCCAGATCTCCAGTTCCTTTTCCGGGTAGGAGATGAGCGCCGACAGGGCGTAATCGGGATTCAGCAGGTACTGCAGGGGAAACAGCGTCGCCGCGTAAAGCAGGTTCTTCTTGGCCAGCTGGTACAGGCTCAAGATCTCGATGCCGGTGAAGTTGCGCGCCCGCCAATCGGTCCAGGGGATCCTGCGGTCCAGGGGATGGGCGATGAACGTCACCCCCTGGTCGCGGTCGACCTCGTCGATCGCTTCCTGGGCTTCGGGCGGGAAAATATAGCCGGGGACCTTGTAGCCGGCGGCGGCGAGGTGGCCGGCCTGGAGCGGGAATTCCGAGGCGCCGATGAGCAGCGTATCGTTCATCCAGGCGGTGGCCGCCGTCGCCCGGCGGTTGGGCAGCCCATGATCGCTGAGGACGACGAAATCCAGGTTTTGCGCGCGGGCGTCCCGGCTGATCTCCGCCACGCTCCCGGCGCCGTCGGAAAAAGTGGAATGGACGTGGAATACCCCTTTTTTATAGTAGGCAGGCAGGGGGCGGTTGTTCACCTTTTTCTGGAAAGAGATGCCGTTGAAAACGATGACCGCCATGGCGGCGGCCAGGAGCAGCGCCAGGGCCTTAACGAGTTTTTTCAGCAAGCGAGCAGTTCCTTCATGCGCGCCACCGCTTCCTTCAGCCCCAGGAAAGCGGCGTTGGCCACGATGGAATGGCCGATGTTCAGCTCCTCGATCTCCTGGATGGCGGCGATGGGCCGGATGTTCTGGTAGGTGAGCCCGTGGCCGGCCAGCAGGGTGAAATTGAGCTTCTTGGCGTAGTTCACCGCCTTGGCGATCTTGTCGAGCTCCAGCCGGGCATAGCTGTTGCCGGCGTTCTTGGCGTAGTCGCCGGTGTTCAGCTCGATGATGCGGATGCCCAGGCGGTGGCAGGCCTTGACGTGCTCGATGCCGGGGTCGATGAACAGCGAAACGCCGATGCCGGCGGCCAGCAGGTTGCCGGCCACCTCCTGGATCTTGTCGGCGAACATGACCACGTCGAGGCCGCCGCTGGTGGTCACTTCGTCCTTGCTCTCGGGCACCAGGGTGCAGACGTCGGGCTTGAACTTCAGGGCGATCTTGACCATCTCCATGGAGACGGCCATCTCCATGTTCAGCTTGGTCTTGATCACCCGGCGCAGGATCTCGACGTCCCTTTCCTGGATATGGCGGCGGTCCTGGCGCAGGTGCACGGTGATGCCGTCGGCGCCGCCCAGTTCCGCCAGCGCCGCCGCGGTGACCGGGTCGGGTTCGTTGGTCATGCGCGCCTGGCGGAGGGTGGCGATGTGATCGATGTTGACGCTGAGTTTCATGTTAGGCTCCGATTTCATTTTCCAGCAGGGACTGGAAAATGGGCAGGTTTTTACGGATCGTATCCGGATCCCGGGCTTCGATCATGACGCGGACCTTGGGCTCGGTCCCGGAGTAGCGCACCAGCAGGCGCGCCCGCGGCCCGTTTCGGCTGGCGAAGCGGCCGGCGGCCTCCTGGAACGCCCGCCAGCCCTTCAGGTCCTTGCGGCGGCGGATGCGAATGTCGAGCGTCTGCTGGGGGAAAAGGGCCAGCTGGTCGAAGGCGGCGGCGGCGTCGCAAGCGAAATGGCGCAGGGCCTTCATCAGGAAGAGCGCGGTCAACATCCCGTCGCCGGTCGGCTGCAGGTGCCGCAGGATGACGTGGCCGGAGGGTTCGCCGCCCAGGATGGCGCCGCATTTTTTCATCAGCCGGAAGACGTACTTGTCGCCGACGCCGGCGCGCAGGAATCCGATGCCCATGGCGGCGAACGCCCGCTCCAGGCCGAGGTTGCTCATGACCGTCCCGACCACCTGGCCGTTGAAGCGGGGCTCGGTTTCCCGCAGGTAGCGGGCGATCAGGAAAAGGGCGTGGTCGCCGGCCAGGATCCGCCCGCCGCCGTCGGCAAAGATCACCCGGTCGCCGTCGCCGTCGAAGGCGATGCCCAGGCCGGCGTCATTTTCCCGGACCAGCGCCTGCAGCGCGGCGGGGAAGGTGGAGCCGCAGTCGCGGTTGATGTTGCGGCCGTCGGGACGGTGATGGCCGGCGGCGACGTCCAGCCCCAGGCCGCGCAGCAGGGGCGGGGCGTCCGCCGAGGCGGCGCCGTTGGCGCAGTCCAAGGCGACCCGCAAGCCGCCGCCCGCGGCGGGAGCCAGGCCGCGGCCCTGGCGGCGCAGGAAATCGGCGTACACGCCGGAGGCGATCCCGGCGGCGGCGCGCGGGCGCGCGGCGGGCGCCCGTTTCAAGGCCGCGAAGCCCGAGCTGACGCGGTTTTCCAGGAGGGCGGAGAGTTTTTCGCCGCGGCGGTTGAAGATCTTGATGCCGTTGTCGCCGAACGGGTTGTGCGAGGCGGAGATCATGATCCCCAGGTCGAACTTCAGCTCCCGGGCCAGGAAGGCCAACCCCGGCGTCGTCAGGACGCCGGCGCTGGAGACCCGGGCGCCGCGCCCGAGGCCGCGGGTCAGCAGGGACTCGATCGCCGGCCCCGATTCCCGGGTGTCGCGGGCGATGAGGACGCGGGGGCGGGGGAGCAGGGCGGCGATGACCGCGCCCAGCTTGAGCAGCGACGCCTCGTCCAGGGGAAAGGCGCCGGCGGCGGAGCGGATGCCGTCGGTGCCGAAGAGGTTGTCGGTCATTTTCCGGCGCCGCGGTCTTCGATCTCCAGCTGCAGCTCCACGTCGGGGCGGTCGCGGAATTTCAATATGTCCCGCGTCTGCTTCAGGGCGAGCCGGCGGCTCAGGCTGGCGCTGACCTGGTCCAGGTCCACTTCGTCGGTCAGCACCACGGCGATGTCGTTGATCTGCGACTTGTAGCCCATGACGGTGACCCGGTCGGGAACGACCTTCGCCGACTTCAGTTTCAGATTGAGCGGCAGGCGGCCGCGAAAACGGATCTTGACCGGGACTTCGCGCATGGCGAACTCCTCGACGAACACCTCGATCATCTTCGGATGGATGGAAACGAGCACGACCCCCTTGGGCAGCTCCAGGTAGTCCTCGGCGAAATAATTCAGCTTGCTGCTTTCCTTGATGTTTTTCAGGTCGATCTTGATGGGATTGCTTTCGGGGCTGACGGCGGCCACGAATTTGGAAGCGCCCTTCAGGGAAACGGTCACCTCTTCCGGGCGCAGGTTGACCACTTCCACGTTGGCGGAGACGTTGAACACCTCGACGGGGATCTTGAGCGTCTTTTCCGAGTAGGTCCTCTCCCGGCCGCTGATGATCGCCCAGACCAGGATGGCCAGGAGCAGGGCGCCGCTTTTCAGCCCCCAGTTGTTGAACAGCAGTTTTTTCAGTTTTTCGGGCATGCTAGACCTTCAGGAATTTCAAGCGGTTCTTGAGGCCCTCGCGGTCGAGGCCGCGGATCAGCTCGCCCTTGACGGCCAGGGATATCTTGCCCGTCTGTTCCGAGACGGCGATGGCCACGCAGTCGGTTTCCTGGCTGATGCCGATGGCGGCCAGGTGCCGCCCGCCCGCCGGGGTCAGCTCCAGCAGGGGGGGGTAGGGAAAGAAACAGTTGGCCGCGGCGATCCGCCCCTCGGAGATGATGACCGCCCCGTCGTGCAGGGGGGTGTTGGGCGAAAAGATGGTCAGCAGCATGTCCTTGGAGACCAGCGCGTCGATGCGGATATGCTTGTCGATATAGGATTTCAGCTTGATCTCGCGCTCCACGGCGATCAGGGCGCCGATCTTTCCCAGCGACATGGCCACCGCCGCGTTGACGATCTCGTCGCGGATGCGCGAGATGTCGGTGGGGATGAACGTGGTCTTGAGCTTGCCGCCGATCTCGGCCAGGATCTTGCGGAATTCGCCCTGGAACAGGACGATGATGGCGAATACCAGGTAGGTGAAGAAGTTGTTCAGGATGAAAGCGAACGCGGTCAGCTTGAGCAGGCCGCTGAGCAGGGCGAAGAACCCGATCAGCATCAGCCCCAGCGCCATCTGGTAGGATTTGGTCCCCTTGATCAGCAGCAGCGTGTAATAGATCAGCAGGAAGATCAGGAAGATATCAAGGATATCCTTGGGCGTGAACTTGGCGAAGGCGCTGATGATGTTCTCAATGATCATCTATTTGGCTTCGGGGGGGTGGTTCCCGTTGCGGGGCTTTCTTTTTTTCACCTGCAGGGGATCGGGCTTTTTCGGGGTGCCCAGGATGGCGGCGATGTCGTCCGAGGTCAGGGATTCCTTCTCCAGCAGCTGCAGGGCGATGGTCTCCAGCTTTTCGCGGTTTTCCAGGATGACCTTTCTGGCGTTGGCGTAGGCCATGTCGATGATCTTCTTGATCTCGGAGTCGATCATCTGCGAGGTCTCCTCGGAGTACTCGTTGTGCGACATCAGGTCGCGGCCGAGGAAGATCATGTCCTCTTTCTTGGCGAAGGTGATCGGCCCCATGGACGACATGCCCCACTCGCAGACCATCTTGCGGGCGATGGAGGTGGCCTTCTCGAAATCGTTGCCGGCCCCGGTGGTGGTCATGTTCAGGAAGGTCTCCTCGGAGATGCGGCCGGCCAGCAGCACCGACAGCTGGGCGTTCAGGTAGGTCTTGGAGTAGGTGTACTTGTCGTTGAGCGGCAGCTGCTGGGTCACGCCCAGGGCCATGCCGCGCGGGATGATCGAGACCTTGTGCAGCGGGTCGGCCTCTTTTTCCATGGCGGCGATCAGGGCGTGGCCGGCCTCGTGGTAGGCGGTGATGCGCTTCTCCTCCTCGGAGATGATCATGCTCTTTCTCTCGCTGCCCATCAGCACCTTGTCCTTGGCGTGCTCGAAATCCTCCATGTCGATGCTCTTCTTGCCGTTGCGCGAAGCGTACAGGGCGGCTTCGTTGACCATGTTGGCGATGTCGGCGCCGGTGAACCCCGGGGTGGAGCGGGCGAGCACCGGCAGGTTGACGTCCTTGGCCATCGGCGTGTTGCGCGTGTGCACTTTGAGGATTTCCTCGCGCCCCTTGACGTCGGGGGTGGAGACGACGATGCGGCGGTCGAAGCGCCCCGGCCGCAGCAGGGCGGAGTCGAGGATGTCGGGGCGGTTGGTGGCGGCGATGATGATCACGCCTTCGTTGGCGTCGAAGCCGTCCATTTCCACCAGCAGCTGGTTCAGGGTCTGCTCGCGCTCGTCGTGGCCGCCGCCCAGGCCGGTGCCGCGCTGGCGGCCGACGGCGTCGATCTCGTCGATGAAGATCAGGCAGGGGGCGTGCTTCTTGCCTTCGTCGAACAGGTCGCGCACGCGCGACGCCCCGACGCCGACGAAGAGCTCGACGAAATCGGAGCCGGAGATGGAAAAGAAGGGCACGTCCGCCTCGCCGGCGATGGCCTTGGCCAGGAGGGTCTTGCCGGTGCCGGGAGGGCCGATGAGCAGCACGCCCTTGGGGATCTTGCCGCCCAGGCGCTGGAATTTCTTGGGTTCCTTGAGGAATTCGATGATCTCTTCCAGCTCGTCCTTGGCTTCCTCGACCCCGGCGACGTCCTTGAAGGTGAACTTGTTGCGGTCGCCGGTGAACAGGCGGGCCTTGCTTTTGCCGAAGGTGAAGGCCTTGTTGCCTCCCTGCTGGCGCATGATCATGACCCAGAAAACGATGAGCACCACGAAGGGGGCCCAGGAGAGGAGGATGCCCAGCCATTCGTTCTTGTTCAGCTTTTCCACTTCGATGTTGACCTTGTGCTGGCGCAGTTTGTTGATCAGGTCCGGGTAGTCCTGGGGGATATTGGCCTCATAGCGCGTGTAATCGCTGCCGTCCTCCAGGTTCATGTCGCCGTTGACCACGTTGCCGGAGATGCGGGCGCTGGATATCTGGTCGTTTTCGACCTTGTCCATGAATTCGGAGAAGGTCAGTGTCTTGGTCTTGCTGGTGGAGACGTTGCTGAGCATGTTCCACAGCATGATGAGGACCACGAGCGAGATGAGCCAGAACAGGATGCCTTTCGGCGCTTTTGCAGTAATTTTATTCATTGTCCCTTTTTTCCTTTATAGTAATTCCATTATAACATAAATGCGGGTTAATTTAAAAGGTCGCCGCCGGCGACGGCCGGCCCGTCCCCTGCAGGGCGGTATGGCCTAGATCACCCCGTGTTTGCGACCCACCTTGGCGAAGGCCGCGATCGCTTTTTCGATGTGCTCGGGCGTGTGGGCGGCGGAGATCTGCACGCGGATGCGCGACTGGCCGTGCGGCACCACCGGGAAAAAGAAGCCGACGACGTAAATTCCCTCGGCATAGAGGTCGCGGGCGATCATTTGCGAGAGCTGGGCGTCGTTTTCGAATTTGCGGAACAGGATGGGCACGATGGGGTGGATGCCTTCGCCTGATGTCGAAGCCCAGCCGGGTCATTTCGCCGCGGAAGAAGGTGGTGTTGGCCATCAGCTTCTGGCGCAGGTCGTCGCTTTTTTCCAGGAGGTCGAACGCGGCGATGCCGGCGGCGGCGATCGAGGGGCGAGGGTGTTGGAGAAGAGGTAGGGCCGCGATTTCTGGCGCAGGATCTCGATGATCTCCCGGTGGCCGGTGGTGAAACCGCCGGTGGCGCCGCCCATGGCCTTGCCCAGGGTGGAGGTGATGATGTCCACCTGGCCGAGCGCCTCCGTGGTCTCGATGGCGCCGCGGCCGGTCTTGCCCAGGAAGCCGGTGGCATGGGAATCGTCCACCATGACCAGCGCGTCGTAGATGTTGGCCAGCTCGATGATGCCCTTGATGTCGGCGATGTCGCCGTCCATGGAAAAAACGCCGTCGGTGGCGATCAGGATGTTGCGTGCCGGGACGGGCTCTCGGTCAAGGCCCGGCCCGTCCCAGATGTCCATGCCTTCGCGGGCCTTTTTCAGGGCGTTCTCCAGCGAGTGCATGTCGGAGTGCTCGTAGATGAAGCGCTTGGCCTTGCACAGGCGGATGCCGTCGATGATGCTGGCGTGGTTCAGGGAGTCGGTGATGATGGCATCCTCGGCGCCCAGAAGGCTTTCGAACAGGCCGCCGTTGGCATCGAAGCACGAAGAATAGAGGATCGTGTCCTCGGTCCCGAAGAATTGCGAGATCCGTTCTTCCAGCCGCTTGTGCAGGTCCTGGGTGCCGCAGATGAAGCGCACCGAAGCCAGGCCGAAGCCGTAGCGGTCCAGGGCTTCGTGGGCGGCGCGGATCAGGTCGGGGTGGTTGGCCAGGCCCAGGTAATTGTTGGAGCAGAAATTCAGCACTTCGCGGGGTTCGGCCCCGGCGGGGAACTGAACGCTGATCTTGGGTTTCTGGCTGGTGAGGATCGTGCGTTCTTCCTTGAACAGCCCCGAATCCTTGATCTTTATCAATTCCTGTTTGAAATCGTATTTCACTCGCTGGTACATGCGGATCTCCTTTCCATCCCATTCTACACCAAAAGGGCCGGGAAATAAAGCCGGCGCTTGTCGCGGCCTTCCCCTCCCCGCAAGGCGAATGGGACCCCGGGCATTGAAAAAATATTTTTTTATTGTATATTCAGAAATCATGGAAAGAGCGGCCAGCAGTTTGTCCAGCCGGCGGCTGGAGGGGCCGATCGGGCCCCGACGCCCCGGTCCAAAGAGACCGGGGGGCCGTACCGCCCCGCCACGACGGGGCCTCCTCGCCTTGTCCTTCATCCTGGCCGGCGCCCTGTTTTTTTCGGCCGCCGGGATCTCCCGGGCGCTTGACCCGCAAAAAGAGATCGGGCAATACATCATCGATGGCTGGAACACCGACAACAGCGGCCTGCCGCAGAACTCGGTCCTGAGCCTGATCCAAGCGCGCGACGACTACATCTGGATCGGGACCTACGAGGGGCTGTGCCGCTTCGACGGCCGGCAATTCACCGTTTTCGACAAGTCCAATACCGCCGAGATCCAGAACAACAGCATGCTGGTCATGGCCGAGGGACCCGACGGGGCGCTGTGGGCCGGCACCCCCAACGGCCTGCTCTGCTGGCGCGACGGCCGCTTCCGCAATTACACGGCGGCCGACGGGCTCGCCGGCGACTTCGTCCTCTCGCTCGCTTTCGACCCGCAGGGCAGCCTGTGGATCGGCAGCACCGAGGGCCTCAGCCGCTTCCGGGACGGCTCCTTCAGCAAGATCACGGCGACGGCCGGGAGCGACCCGAGCTACATTTCGGCGCTGGCCGCGGACCGCGACGGTACGCTCTGGGTCGGCACCAGCTCCGGCCTCTTCGCCTACCGGGACGCCGCCCGCGCCGGGGACCCCGTCGATGCGGGGCGGAACGGCCCCGTCGATGCGGGGCGGGACGGCCTCACGGGCCGCTTCATTCCCCGGGTTCTCCCCGGCGGCCAGTCGGAAAACACGATCTGGTCCCTGTGCGCGGCCAGCGACGGCACGCTGTGGATCGGGACGGCGGGCGATTTCCTGTTCTCGCTGCGCCAGGGGGAGGTGCGCAGTTACTCCCGTAAACAGAACCTGTTCGGAAGCGGGGTCCGGGTCATCTATGAGGACCGGCGCGGCACCCTGTGGGTCGGCACCGACAACGGCGGCCTGAACCGGCTCGCGGGCGGGGCCTTCACCAGCCTGGGCCAGGGGCAAGGCCTGAGCGACAATTCCGTGCGCGCCCTGGTCGACGACCATGAGGGCAGCCTGTGGGTCGGCACGTTCGGCGGCGGCCTCTGCCGCCTCAAGGACGACCGCTATATTTTTTACAATTCGCGCAACGGGCTGCCGGTCGACCTGACCCGCTCGGTCCTGCAGGACCGCAAGGGGGATTTCTGGATCGGCACCATCGGCGGCGGCCTGGTGCGCTTCAGCGCGGGCAAGTTCCAGGTTTTCGGCGCCCGCGAGGGGCTGCGCAACTTGCGCATCTGGTCCATCGCCGAGGGCGGGGACGGAGCCATCTGGTTCGGCACCTACGGCGGCGGCCTGCATCGCCTGCTGAACGGGACGATCCGGGTATGGTCGACGCGCGACGGCCTGGCCAACGATATCGTGCGCGCCGTGCTGGCGGCCCGCGACGGTTCCATCTGGGCCGGGACCAACGGCGGCGGCATCGACGTGTTGCGCCGCGACGGGCGCATCGTCAACTACAGCCGGCGCAACGGCCTGAACGACGATTTCATCTACGCCATCGCCCAGGATCGCGGGGGCGCCGTCTGGGCCGGCACCTACAACGGCGACCTGTATCGCTTCCAGGGGGAGAAGATCACCACCTTCCACCCGCAGGCGCAGGCCACCCAGAACGCCATCTGGGCGATCCATGTCGACGGGGACGGGACCCTGTGGCTCGGCACCAACAGCGGCGGCCTGATCCGTTTCAAGGACGGGAGCTTCCGCGCCGTCACCACCCGGGACGGGCTGTACAACGACGTGGCGTTCCAGATCCTGGAAGACGACCACGGTTTCCTGTGGATGAACTGCAACAAGGGGGTGTACCGCGTCCGCAAGTCCGAACTGAACGATTTCGCCGACGGCCGCATCCGGCGGGTGCGCTCGTATTCGTTCGGCATCTCCGAAGGGGTGCGCGGGGTCGAAAGCACGGGCCCGGCGCAGCCCGCCGGCTGGAAGAGCCGCGACGGCAAGCTCTGGTTCCCGACCATCAAGGGCGTCGCCGTCGTCGATCCCGACTACCGCAAGCGCAACGAGCGGCTGCCGCGGGTGTTCATCGAGCGGCTGGCCGTCGATGGCGTAGCTACGTTTCCGACGGCTGGAGGGGCCAATGGGGCCCCGACGTCCCGGTCCGATGGGACCGGGAGGCCGTACCGCCCTGCTCCGACGGGGCCGCCGGTCATCGGGCCGGGGCGCAAAAAGCTCGAATTCACCTACACCGCCCTCAGTTACCTGGTGCCGGAAAAGGTCCGCTTCCGCACGTGGCTGCAGGGATTCGACCGCGACTGGAGCCCGGAGACCGGCCAGCGGCAGGTTTCCTACACCAACCTGGCGCCCGGGCGCTACCGCTTGCGGGTGATCGCCTGCAACAACGACGGGCAATGGAACCGGGAGGGGGCCAGCCTGGCGTTCGAGCTGCGGCCGTTTTTCTACCAGACGCTCTGGTTCAAGGCGCTGGCCGCCCTGGGGCTGCTACTCCTGGCCATCCTGGCCCTGCGCTGGCGCTTCCGCAACCTGCAGCGCCGCGAGCGCGAGCTCCAGCTTCTGGTCCGGGAACGGACGCGGGAACTTTCCCGGGTGAACGAGGAGCTGCTCCAGGCCAACCGAGCGCAGGAGGAAATGCAGCGCATCGCCATCCACGACCTGAAGAACCCCCTGCAGGCCATCATGGGCGCGGCCGGGCTGATCCGGCGCCAGGAGCGCGAGATCCAGGGGGGCGGCATGCTGGCGGAGAAGATCTCCCTGGCCTCGAGTCGCATGCTGGCGCTGATCGACAAGATGCTGGAGATCTCGCGCATCGAGTCCGGGGACATCAAGCTGGAACTGCAGAAGGTCGATATCGGGGAGCTGATCCATCTGGTGACCGGCGGCTTCGCCGACCAGGTGCTGCAGAAGGAACAGAAGCTGGAACTGGCGCTTGATCCCCGCTGCCTGGTCATGGGCGACCTGGAATGGCTGAAGGAAATTTTCGACAACCTGGTCAGCAACGCCGTGAAGTTCTCGCCCCTGCGGGCCGTCATCCGCGTCAGGGTGCAGTCACGGGAGACGACGGCGCTGGTGAGCGTCCGCGACCAGGGGCCGGGCCTGACCGGCGAGGACATGAGCAAACTGTTCGGCAAATTCCAGCGCCTGAGCGCCCGGCCGACCGGGGGGGAATCATCGACCGGGCTGGGCCTGTCGATCGCCGAAAGGCTGGTGCGCAAGCACGGGGGCCGCATCTGGGCCGACAGCGAGCCCGGGGGCGGCAGCACGTTTTACGTCGAGCTGCCGCGCGTGGAGGAGAACGGCACCGCGACCTAGCTCCCCGTCGCCGGGGCGGAGAGTTTCGCCTTCAGCTCCATGACCCGCCGGCAAGCCTCGTCGACGCGGGCTTCGCCGACGCGGCCGGCGGCGACCAGGCCGAGGATGCAGTCGTGGGTCCGGGCGGCGACATGGTCGTCATGGGCCAGGTTATTGGCGATGAGAATGATGTCGTTGCCCGCGTTCAGCGCCAGTTCCAGCGCCCTTTCCCGATCGTATTCGGCGCTGATGGCCTTCATGTCCAGGTCGTCGGAGATGACCGCTCCCGCAAATCCCAGGTCCCGGCGCAGCACGCCGCCGACGGTTTTTTGCGAAAGCGTGGCCGGGAACCCGGGGTCCAGGCGGCGGTTGAAGATATGGGCGGTCATGATGGCGTCGGCCCGGCCGCGGGCGATGATCTCGGCGAAGGGTTCCAGCTCCAGCGCCTGCCAGGTGTCGCTGACGTCGGTGAAGCCCAGGTGGGAGTCCAGGCGCGAACTGCCGTGGCCGGGGAAATGCTTCAGGCAGCAGAGCACTCCCTTTTGGCGGTGCGCCTCGATCACCGCCAGCGCGTGGCGGACCACGGTCGGGCCCTTGCGCGGAGTAGCTGCGGTCCAGCTTGCCGATGATCGGGTTGTCCGGGTTGAGGTCCAGGTCGACGACGGGGGCGAAATTGAGGTTGAAGCCGGCGCGGGCGAGGACGGCGGCGGTGGCGGCGGCATGGCGGGCCGTCAGTTCCGGGTCGTCCGCGTCGCCCAGGTAGCGCGCGGACACCGTCGGCGGGAAGCCGTACTTTTTTTTCAGCCGCGCCACCTTCCCGCCCTCCTGGTCGACGGCCACCAGCAGGGGCACCGCGGCGGCGCGCTGCAGGGAGGAGATGAGCTTCCCGACCTGGCGGGGCGAACGGATATTGCGCGGCCCGCCCTCGAGAAGCATGTCCCGGTCGAAAAGGACGACGCCGCCCACCCGCCCGGAGGCGATGGCCTCGACGATCGGGGAGTGCGCGCCGGCTTCCAGCCCGCGGAAGCCGACCATGAGCAGCTGGCCGACCTTCTCGCGCAGCGTCACTCGAGCTTACATGCCGTAGCGGTCGATGATTTCCTGCTTGGTCTTGTGCAGGATCTCGTACTTCTTGCCGACCTTGGTGAAGGCGGCCAGGGCCTTGTCCAGGTGGCGCTGCTCGTGGGCGGCCGAGAGCTGGGTGCGGATGCGCGCCTGGCCCTTGGCGACGACCGGGAAGAAGAAGCCGACGGCGTAGATGCCTTCCTGGTAGAGGTCCTTGGCGAAGTCCTGGGACAGCTTGGCGTTGAAGAGCATCACCGGCACGATCGGCGTCTCGCCCTCCTTGATGATCAGCCCCGCGCGGGTGAGCCCCTGCCTCCAGAAGGCGGTGTTGCGCTCCAGCTTGTCGCGGCGCTCGGTGGTCTTGGAGATGATGTCCAGGACGGCGATGGCGCCGGAGACGACCACCGGCGGGATGGTGTTGGAAAAAAGGTAGGGCCGGGCTTTCTGCCGGCACATCTCGACCAGCTCGCGGCGCCCTGAGACGCAGCCGCCGGAGGCCCCGCCCAGGGCCTTGCCCAGGGTGGTGGTGATGATGTCGATCTTGCCCACCACGCCGCAATGCTCGTGGGTGCCGCGCCCGGTCTTGCCGATGAAGCCGCTGGCGTGCGAGTCGTCGACGAACACCAGGGCGCCGTATTTTTCGGCCAGCGCCACGATTTGGTCCAGCTTGGCCAGGTCGCCGTCCATGGAGAAGGCGCCGTCGGTGATGATCAGCTTGACGCGCGCGCTTGAGTGCAGCTGCAGCTTTTCCTCGAGGTGCCCCATGTCGGAGTGCTTGAAGGTGTCCTGCTTGGCCTTGCACAGGCGCATGCCGTCGACGATCGAGGCGTGCACCAGGCGGTCGGAGATCATCACGTCCTGGTCGTTCAGGATGGCCTCGAAGACGCCGGCGTTGGCGTCCATGCAGGAGGGGAACAGGATGGTGTCCTCGGTGCCCAGGAAGGCGGTCAGCTTGGCCTCGAGCTCCTTGTGGATGTCCTGGGTGCCGCAGATGAAGCGCACCGAGGACATGCCGTAGCCGCGATGGTCCAGTCCCTGTGCGCGCCGCCTCGACCACGTCGGGGTGCGAGGAGAGGCCGAGGTAGTTGTTGGCGCACATGTTGATCACGTGCTTCTGCTCGGCGCCGGCCGGGAACTGCACGTCGATCTCGGAGTCCTGGGGGGAGCAGATGATGCGCTCCTCCTTGAAGATGCCGGCGGAGCGGATGCCGTCCAGTTCGCCCTTGAAAATAGCGCGGATGTCGTTTGGGAATGCCATGGTGCGCCTATTTGACGTTGAATTCCTGGAGCAGCTTCAGGATATTGTTCACCGAGTCGAACGCTTCCGGGGTGGCCTTGGCGTCGGGGATCTGGATGGCGTATTTGGTTTCCAGGAATCGCTTCAACGAGACCATGGAAAAGGAATCGACGATGCCGCCCGAGATCAGCGGCGAGTCGTAGGTGATTTCGCGGTCGTCGTCTTCTTCCAGGTACTCTTTTTTCACGTAATCGAGGATCGTGTCTTTCAGTTCTGCCATGTTATTCTCCTTAATGGTTTGCCAAGGTTTTTTATTACATGGAAAGGGGAATATTGTCAATAGCGGAACTGGGTGTAAGGCCTACGATAGTTCTTGCAAAGTTAAGAATAAAATTCCAAAATCCAAGCACCAAATCACAAACAAATGCCAGATTCCAAGACCCAATGATCAAAACGAGGAATAAGACGAAGATCTGGAAGTGCTTTCGTTTGGAACATTGGAATTTGGAGCTTGGAATTTGTTTGGAATTTGGGATTTGTTATTTGGAATTTTAGTCTTAGTCACCAAGTTACAATTCCGGCGCGAAAGACGCAAATACCACCTGGGAGATGGCGTAGAGCAGGTAGAGGGACAGGATGAGATACGAGAGCTCGATGACCAGGCGCGGGATGCCCAGGTTGCGGCGGTCGCGCAGCATGGGCACGGCGCCCAGGACGCAGATGAAGCAGGTCAACAGGAAGGTGAAGAAGGGGTTCCAGGGGGAGGAGATGCCCACGATGGCGTTGTCGAACTCGGGGAGCAGGCCCAGCGTGCCCTGCCAGATGCCGACCACCTTCCAGGCGATGAAGCCGGAGGCGACGGTGACGATCAGGAACGCCAGCCAGCGGGCCAGGGCGATCAGTTTTGGCAGCAGGGCTTTGATGGTTTGCATGCCGCCATTCTGGGCGAAAAGAATTCCCTTGTCAACCGTTGCCGCAGGAAAGAAAAAATGTGAAAAGTGAAAAGTGAAAAGCAGGAAGAAATGAAACGAACAAGATTGCCATTCCTGGCATTTCACTTTCAACCTTTCACTTTTTACTGAGCCCCATTCCAGTGCAAGAGTGAGCACTCGGACGAAAATCGTGTATAATGGCGGATGCGAAATCCATCCCGACTGCGCCCGTCCGCCTTGATATTCGATATGGACGGGCTGATGATCGACTCCGAACGCCTCTATTTCGCCGCCGAGCGCGAGATGGCCGCCGCCCACGGCAAGGAGATCCGCGACGAGCAGCTCTGGCCGTTGATGGGGCGCAAGCCCATCGAGTCGCTGCGCCTTCTGCGCGAAATACTGGGGATCCAGACTTCACCCGAGGATCTTTTCGCCTGGCGCAACAGACTGATGCTGGAGAAGATGCGGTGCGACCTGGGCGCCATGCCCGGATTGTTCGAGATCCTCGATGCCTTCCGCGGCCGGTTGAAGCTGGCCGTGGCCACCGGCGCCCAGCGAGAGTTCCTCGACATCGCCCTGGACACGCTGCGCATCCGGGAGTGCTTCGACGTGCTGCAGACCGCGGACGCGGTCGAGCGCGGCAAGCCCGATCCCGAGATCTACCTCATCGCCTGCCGCCGCATGGGCCTGCCGCCGGGGGAGTGCGTCGTGCTCGAGGACGCGCGCAACGGCGTCCTGGCCGGCAAGGCGGCCGGCTGCCAGGTGATCGCCGTGCCCAACGACTACACCCGCGGCCAGGATTTTACCGAGGCCGACTGGGTGGAGCCTGATCTTTTCGCCGCGGCGAAAAGGATCGAGAGTTTGCTGACTTAGCCTACCTCAAGACCGAACAAATCTTAATCATTTTCCAGAGTGGAGGTGTCGCCGATCTCCTTGACCTACTCCAGGGACTTGAGCGTTCATGGCTAAGATAAAATGATTGAAAATCGAACATATAGTTGACAGATAATCGAACAAATGTTATATTTATGCCAGGGAAAACCCATGGCAAAAACGACAATGAATCTTGGGGAGCGCATATGTCAGTTACGAGAGGATGAAGGAATGAGTCAGGGAGAATTGGCTCTGAGCGTCGGAATCTCTAGTTCAGCGATTTCCCAGGTTGAAAGCGGAGAAAGAAAAGTTACTGCGGATGAGCTGGATATTATTCGCCAAAAGATTCAATGTCTCGATGGAAAACTTGATCAATCCTGAAAACGGACCGCGAATCGATCTGCCGAAAAAAGGAACCTCTATTTGTCTGAAATGAATGGGAGATACGGATATCTGTTCCGCAAAAAAACTTGTGGAAAGTTTAAGGAAGTCTTGCTTTATATTTTGGGGAAAGTCGGTTCATTGCCCAATGTTGGTGAGACGGTGATATACAAGTTGCTTTATTTCATTGATTTTGATTATTTCGAAATGTATGAGGAGCAGTTGATCGGCAGCCTCATACATGAAAAATCATCATGGCCCGACTCCGGTCGAATTTAAAAAGATAGCTGAGCGCATGATCGATGAAAAGGAGATCGAAAAAGTCAAAAGCGAATATTACAGTTTTCCCCAGACAAAATATTTTCCACTGCGAACCGCCGATTTGTCGCAACTCAAAGCCAATGAGATCGGCATAATCGACAAGGTGCTTTGCCGTTTTGCCGATTGGAATGCTTCCCAGATCAGCGAGTATTCGCATAAGGACGTTCCTTGGATGACAACTGAAAATGGGAAGATAATCCCATATGAATCGGTCTTTTACCGGACAGCACCTTATTCGGTCAGGCAATATGGCGAATGATTTCAAAGAAGTAACAGAACTTCCTGAATTCAAAAAAGATCTGAAAAAGCTTCTCAAAAGATTCCCGACTTTGGACGAAGATATACAAAACTTCATTTCCACTCAATTAGTGATGTTTCACAAATTGGGATTGGATAACAATGGCATTTTTCGGTTGACCGATCTTGGATTTGATGACCCGCCTGTCTTTAAAGCCAAAAAATTCGCCTGCCGCTCTCTGAAAGGCAGAGGAGCGATGTCGGGCATCCGTATCATCTATGCCTTTCGTCCCGATCTGGACCAGATTGAATTGGTCGAAATCTATTTTAAAGGCATCAAGGAAAATGAAGATCGTTCGCGTCTGAAGAGTTTTCTGAAATAATTCAGTCGTTCTCCAGAGTCGAGGTGTCGCCGATCTCCTCGCCCCATTCCTGGGCGCGCAGCACGCGGCGCATGATCTTGCCGGAACGGGTTTTGGGCAGCCCGGCAACGAACTCGATCTCCTGCGGCATGGCCAGCGGCGAGAGCTTCTTGCGGATGAAGTTCATGATGTCGAGCTCCAGCTCTTTGGAGGCCTGGAAGCCCGGCTTGAGGGCGATGAAGGCCTTGACCACCTCCATGTTCACCGGGTCGGGCTTGCCGACCACCGCCGACTCGGCCACGGACTCGTGCTCGAGCAGCGCCGACTCGATCTCGAACGGGCCGACCAGGTGGCCGGCGGTGTTGATCACGTCGTCGTCGCGGCCCATGAACCAGAAGTAGCCTTCCTCGTCGATCGAGGCGCGGTCGCCGGAGATGTACCAGCCGTTCTTGAACTTGCTTTTGTAGGTCTCCTCGTTGTTCCAGTAGGTGCGGAACATCGAAGGCCAGCCGGGCTTGATGGCGATCAGGCCCGACGATGCCGGCTTTGGTGATCGGCTCGTGCGTCTTCAGGTCGACCACGGTCGCGGTGATGCCCGGGAAGGGCTTGCCCATGGAGCCGGGCTTGATCTTCATGGCCGGGATAGTTGGTGACCATGATGCTGCCGGTCTCGGTCTGCCAGTAGGTGTCGTGGAAGGGCAGCCCGAAGACCTTCTTCGACCACAGCACCGCCTCGGCGTTCAGCGGCTCGCCGACGCGAGCAGAGGTGGCGCAGGCTGGAGAGGTCGTATTTCTTGACGGTCTCGTCGCCCTCCTTCATCAGCGAGCGGATGGCGGTCGGCGCCGAGTACCAGACCGTGATCTTGTGCTTCTCGATGAAGCGGTACCAGCGACTCCGCCTTGAACCCGGCGTCGAGCACGCACTGGGTGACGCCGTTCGCCCAGGGGCCGATGATGCCGTAGGAGGTGCCGGTCACCCAGCCCGGGTCGGCGGTGCACCAGTAGATGTCGTCCTCCTTCAGGTCCAGGACGTACTTGGCGGTGATGTATTGCGAGATCAGCGAGTAGTGGACGTGCTGGGCGCCCTTGGGCTTGCCGGTGGTGCCGGAGGTGTAGTGCAGCACCGAGGGCGTCTCGGCCTTGGACGGGTAGATGGGGAAGTTCTCCAGCTTCGGCTCCTTCTCCATGTGCAGGGCGACCTCTCTTTCGCGCAGGGGCTTGAGGCCGTCGTCGTCGACGATGATGATGTGGCGCAGGGTGGGCACGTCGTTGAGCAGGATCGCGCACCTTGGCCACGTGCTTCTTCTGGGTGATGACCGCCGCGGTGCCGGCGTCCGCCAGCCGCGTGAGCAGCGACTCGGAGCCGAAGGCGGAAAAGAGCGGCTGGGCGATGCCGCCCATCTTCAGGATGGCCGGGAAGCCGAAATACAGCTCGGGGACCTTGTCCATGAACAGGCAGACGCGCTCGCCGGGCTTCAAGCCGAGGTTGACCAGGTACTGGGCGATCGAGTTGGTCAGCAGGCGCATGTCGTTGAAGGTGTACTCGTTCACCTCGCCGGCGTGCCCTTCCCAGATCAGGGCCAGCTTGTCCCCCTTGCCCTGGGCGCAGATGCGGTCGCTGCAGTACTAGCCGATGTTGATGTCGTCGCCCGGCTTGTAGCCGAGTTCCTTTTCCGAGATCCCCCAGTTGAAGTCCTTGCGTTCCTCTTCGTACGTCCGCATATTTGTCATGCCGGTCCCTCCAGGTGGTTTTTTTCGCGCCGTTTATTGATTTCGCGCTTTTTTAACGAAACCCATATATAAATTAAGTGCGCCCGAAAGTCAAGGATGGCGGGCAAGCATGCCCTGAGTGAACGTGGGGTGAGGACTTGGGACCCGCTGGGGAAAGGGCGAGCGGTCCCGAAGGGATCTGCAGTGGGTTCCCCGATGTTCATACTCGAACCCACTGTGGAAGCGATGCCCGAACCCCTCGGCGGGTAAGGCCGAATCCCCGAGTGAACGAAGGGCTGCTTGCCCGCCATCAAAAAGCTTCAGGCCTTGGGTAGGCTTACGCGCCATTCGCCTCCACTTTTTCCCGGAGCACCGAGGTCTCCGGGAACCGATGGCCGTCTACTCGACGTCCACAAGGCGTTCCGGCGAAAGCCGCTGCGCCTGCCAATTTCCTTTCCTATCCGCTTTTATATCGAGATTGAATTGTGTTGACAGACTATGTGCTTCACTTTACAATCCGGCCATGGCCGAGCTCCGCCCCTTTTTACCGCAACCTGGACCGCTACTTCATCCGCCTGAAAAAGGGGGAGAGCATGGCCTTGGGCGCCGTGCTGCAGAAGCATTTGCGGGTGAGCGCCGAGGAGGCGGAACGGCTGTTGCGCCAGGGATCGGTGTGGGACGGCGAGCGCAAGGTGCGGCTGCGCGACGGGAACTGGCTCGTCCGCGGCGAGCTGCTGCGCGTCGACCGGCCCGAAATTCGCCGTCCGCGAATTCGATCTGCGCGCCGGGGATATCCAATACGAGGACGAGACCTGTTGATCGTTTACAAAGAAGGGCGGCGTGGCCGTGCAGCCCACCCCCTACAGCGACATGGACAACCTGCTGCGCGGCGTACAGAAATACTATGACGGCCGGGGCATTGCCTACCGGGCCTCGCCCGTCAATCGCCTCGACCTGCCGGCCCAGGGGCTGGTCTTCTTCGCCAAGAACAAGAAGAGCGAGGTCGCCCTGCACCGCCTGTTCCAGGAGCGCAAGGTGCGCAAGCGCTACCTGGCCGCCACCCTGGCGTTCCCCGGCGTAAAGCCTTCCTATATCATCCGCTCAGCGCTGGAGTGGCAGGGCAACAGCAGGAAGCGCTGACCTACGTGCGCTTCTGCCGGGAAAAGGACGGCCGCTTCTATTTCCTGGTCTTCCCACAGAGCGGGCGCACCCACCAGATCCGCCGCCATTTCCAGGAGCAGGTCGCGCCCTTGGCGGGTGATGTCGCGCTACGGCGGGTCGCCGCTGGGTGCCGAGCTCTGGCTGCTTTGCTTCCAGTATTCGTTCCCGCACCCCGCCAGCGGCAGGAAGACCACGGTCCGCTTCATCCCCGACAGCTGGCGGCAGGCCATGGGGCTGTAGTTACTGAGTAGGGAGGGAGCCAGAGACGGACGTAAAATCCCCCCTGGCCCCCCTTGGTAAGGGGGGAATTTCAGAAGGCATAAAGTGGAGACCGTGTCTACCCCCCCTTGCTCAAGGGGGGTGGCGCCAGCCGGGGGGATCTTGATCTCGCTGATGTTTGTTTTATCGAAAATTCAAATGGCAGTTGACAAACATAATATCATATGTTAATATGTTTATATGATAAGGTCGGTATGTATATTGCGCGCCCTGGCCGATGAGAACCGCTTGCGGCTGCTTCTGCTGCTGCGGGAGCGTGAGCTCTTCGTTTGTCAATTGATGGCCGTTTTGAACATCTCGCAGCCCCTGGTGTCCCGCAACCTGACCTTGCTGGACAGGGAGGGATTGCTGGATTCGCGCCGCCAGGGCAAGCATGTCTTTTACCGCCTGAAAAAGAGCTGCCGCGCCTGGTTTCCGCCCTGCTGGACATCATGGCGCTGGAAGGCGGCTTTGAGCGCGACCGGCAAAACATGGAATTGTTCTGCCGCGATTTCCTGCACGGGGCCGAATGTGACATGGGGGCGGTCAGGGCTTTTGTGGAAGCAAAGAAAAAAAATAAAAATAAAGGAGTCAAACCATGGAAAAACTGGACAAGAAAGCGTTCATTGAAAAGGTCTTCGACTACGAGAAAGAAAAGGAGTGGAAATACCTCGGCACCCTGCCGGCCATCGTCGATTTTTACGCCGACTGGTGCGGGCCGTGCAAGATGGTCACGCCCATCCTGGAGAAGCTGTCCGCCGAATACGCGGGCAAGGTCGCCATTTACAAGGTCGACACCGACAAGGAGCAGGAGCTGGCCGGCGCCTTCGGCATCCAGAGCATCCCCAGCCTGCTGTTCATCCCGCAGAAGGGCGAACCGCAGATGGCGCGCGGCGCCCTGAGCCGCGAAGCCTTCGACAAGGCGATCGCCGAGATCCTGGGAGTGAAGAAGGACGAGCCGAAACCTCAGTAACCAGTAACAAGTGTACGAGTGACGAGGAAAGACAACGGGGCGATCTTCTTTAGTATCGCTCAAGATGCCTGCCTCTTCCCCGTCACTTGTCACTCGTCACTTGTCACTCTAGTTTACTCTTTCGGGCATTTGTGTTATTTTCTGCCCGTGGACAGCAGTAAGAACATCCAGGTCGAGCAGGCGCTGAAGGACCTGTTCCAGCTGCGCAACGACGTCGAGACCGAGCTGCGCCTGATCAAGATCGACCCCTTCAGCGGCGAATTCGTCGATTTCCCCGCGCGGCTGGCCCCGGAGATCGTCGCCATATACAAGCAGCGGGGCATCGAGCGCCTTTTTTCCCACCAGGCGGAGGCGCTGGAGAGCGTCCTGCAGGGCCGGCACACGGTGGTCGCCACCCCGACCGCCTCGGGCAAGACCCTGATCTACAACGCCGCCGCGCTGGACGCGCTGACCCGCGACCCGCAGGCGAAGTCCCTCTACCTGTTCCCCACCAAGGCCCTCTCCCAGGACCAGCTGGCCGAGCTGTTCGGCCTGAACAAGGCGCTGGGGGACCGGCTGGGCCTCTACACCTACGACGGCGACACGCCGACCAGCATGCGCCAGGCCATCCGCAAGCAGGCGCAGATCGTGATCTCCAACCCCTACATGCTGCATTCGGGCATCCTGCCGCACCACACCAAGTGGGCCAGCCTTTTCGAAAACCTGAAATACGTGGTCATCGACGAGCTGCATTATTATACCGGCGTCTTCGGCTCGCACGTGGCCAACGTCATGCGCCGCCTGAAGCGGGTCTGCGCGTTCTACGGCACGCGGCCGGTGTTCATCATGAGCTCGGCCACCATCGCCAACCCGGCCGACCTGGCCTCGCGGCTGATCGAGGAGGACGTGGCGCTGGTGGACCGCAACGGGGCGCCGCGCGGGGCGAAATTCCTGGTCTTCTTCAACCCGCCGGTGGTCAACCGCCAGCTGGGCATCCGCCGCTCCTACGTCTCCGTGACCCGCGAGATCGCCGGCATCCTGCTCAAGCACGGGCTGCAGGTGATCACCTTCGCCAATTCGCGGCTGATCACCGAGATCCTGGTCAAGTACCTGAAGAACGATTTCGAAAAGACCGTGCGCGACCGCGACACGGTGCGCGGCTACCGCGGCGGCTACCTGCCCAAGCTGCGGCGCGAGATCGAGAAGGGGCTGCGCGACGGCAAGATCAAGGCCGTGGTCTCGACCAACGCCCTGGAGCTGGGCATCGACATCGGCTCGCTCGACGCGGTGGTGCTGGCCTCCTACCCGGGCTCGATCTCCTCGACCTGGCAGCGCATCGGCCGCGCCGGCAGGCGCAGCAGCCAGTCCCTGGGCGTGCTGGTGGCCTCCTCCATGCCCATCGACCAGTACATCGTCAGCCACCCCGAGTATTTCACCGGCCAGTCCCCGGAGATGGGGCGCATCAACGCCGACAACCTGACCGTGCTCATCGACCACGTCAAGTGCGCGGCCTTCGAGCTGCCGTTCGCCAAGGGCGACCGCTTCGGCGGCGAGAACCTGGAAGAGATCCTCGCCTACCTGGCCGAGCACCAGGTGCTGCTGCAGAAGGACGACAAGTGGTTCTGGACCGAGGAAGGCTACCCGGCCGACGCCGTCAGCCTGAACCGCGTCACCTCCGACAACTTCGTGGTCGTCGACCGCACGGACGGGGAGCGGGTGATCGCCGAGGTCGGCTTCAGCGACGCCCTGGAGACGCTGCACCCCAAGGCCATCTACATCCTGGAAGGGGAGCAGTACGTGGTCGAGGAGCTGGACTACGAGAACCGCAAGGCCTTCCTGACCCGCTCCAACGCCGACTACTACACCGACTCCATCACCTACACCAAGATCAAAGTGCTCGACATATTCGACGAGACCCGCAAAAAAAACATGAATTTCTCCTACGGCGACGTCCATGTCTTCTCCCAGGTGGTGGGCTTCAAGAAGCTGAAGTTCTTCACCATGGAGAACGTCGGCGCCGGCGAGCTGCAGCTGCCGCAGCAGGAGATGCACACCACCGGCTTCTGGCTGACCGTGAAGAACGAGGTGCTGCAAAGCCTCGATTTCTCCAACGAGGAGAAGATCGAGGCGGTGGCGGGCATCGCCTACCTGATGAAGCAGATCAGCCCGGTCATCCTGCTCTGCGACACGCGCGACGTCGGGGTGGCCATCGAGGACAACCTGACCAAGGACCCGCTGCATCCCGGAGCCCTGAAGAACATGCTGCGCGGCCAAACGGACATGACCTTCGCCGACCGCTTCGAGCCCAACATCTTCATCTTCGACAAGTACCCGGGCGGCGTCGGCTTCTCCGAAACGCTCTACGAGAAGGGCGGGCTTTTGCTCGAGAAGGCCCTGGAGATCATCGAGAACTGCCCCTGCCCCAGCGGCTGCCCATCCTGCGTCAGCCCGGCCATCCGCTCGGGCGGCAACCACAAGGCCGCCGCACGCTTCATCCTGAAACTCCTCCTGGAACGGCTGGACAACTAGGCCGTCGCCGCCCGGCGCCCGGATCGTATCCTGGCTTGCTTTTTTATTTATTTGTTTTTACAATACTAGGCAAACCAAAGGAGGAATAATGAAGAAAGCAATAGTGATGTTGTGCGGCCTGCTGCTGGTCTCCGGGGTCTACGCCGCCGGCAGCCAGATGAATTTCGGCCTCAATTTCGGCATCATGACCTCTGATAACTTCAAGTTCGATCCGATCATGTGGACGGTCGGCGCGGAACTGGATTTTCAATTGAACGATTTCGTGATGCTCAGCCCCGAGGCGACGCTGGTCGGCTACAAGTTCGCCTTCAAGCAATTTGTCCTTTATCCGGGCATCATCCTGAATTTTACCCCGGGCAGCGCCTTCATCGGCGGCGGCCTGGTCAAGGGGTTCCTGATCCCCAGCGACGTTGCCGCCTCGGACAAGGTCGCCCTGAAGCTGAACGCCGGCCTGATATCCAGGAACACCAAGCTCACCGTCTACCTGATCAGCGATTTCGATCCTATTTTTAAAAACATGCTGGTGGGCGCGTCGCTCGGGTTCAGATTCTAAGCCAGGCCAGCGGCTCGATATTATCCGGGATCGCGGGAGATCCCCGCGGCCGTGAACGTCACCTGCTTGTAGAACCGCGGCTGGGTGTTGGCGATGATTTTTTTGGTTGAGCGCTTTAAAAAATGTCGCAGGCCGGCGATGACCAAGCGTTCTACCGCGCGCGCGTCCGCAGCGTGGTCCAGATTCTTAAAAAGGGGATGCTGAAATGAAACGAATCCTGTTTTTCGCCTTATTGGCCGCCGCTTTCGCGCTGCCGGCGCGGGTGACGTTGTCGCAGGCGGTGGCCAACGCCTGGACCATCAACCGCGGCCTGGACAGCCAGGAGCTTGAGGAAAAGGCCGCCGCCGTCGCCGGGCTGACGGCGCTGCGGCAGAAATATTTTTCCGTCTATTTCAGCGGCAGCTACCGTTACAGTACCGACAAGGTGGAGGTCAAGGCGTCGTCGTTTCCCTTTCCGCTCGGCCCGAACATCCCCCCGGGGACGGTGATGCTTTCGGCCCCCAATGATAATTTCGACCTGAAAATGTCCCTGGTGCAGCCGCTGTACAGCGGCGGCCTCTTGAGCAACGCCGTCAAGATGGAAGCGATCCGCGCCGCCGCGGAACGGGACCTGACGCGCCTGAAAAAGATCGAGCTGGCCGGCAGGGTCAAATCCTCCTTTTTCAATTACCTCCTGTTCTGCAAGAAGCGGGATTCGCTGGCTTCCCTGCTTTCCAGCCTGGAGCTGCACCTGAAAAAAGTGGAGAACCTGTTTGCCGAAGAGCTGGTCAAGAGGTCGGACGTGCTGGAGACGCGGGCCAAGGCGGACGAGATCCGCCTGAGCCTCCAGGACCTGGAGCAGCTGATCGCGGCCGAAGCCGTCCATTTCAACAGCCTGTGCGGCACCGACCCGCAGGATATCGATTTCCAGCTCGCGGCCCGGGAGGGATCGTTCGCCGCCGACCGCGAGCGTTTCCTGTCCGGCCACCCGCTGCTGCGCTCGCTGGACGAGAGGAAGCGCCTGGTCGTGGTCCAGAAAAGGTCGATCGGCGCCGCGTATCTTCCCCAGGTCAGCGCTTTCGCCGAGGCGCACTACGGGCGGCCGGGACAGAACTTTTTCGTTGACCGCTGGACCTTTTACTTCCAGGGTGGCTTGAGCGTCGCCATGCCCGTCTTCAACTGGAACAAGGGCGGCCGCGACCGGGAGCTGGCCGATATCGCCGCGCGCAAGCTGGACAACCAGCGCGCCGACTTCATCCGCGACAGCGAGGCCAGCCTGCGCCAGCTCTACCTGGCCAAGGAGAGTCTGGAAAAGAAACGCGTCCTGCTCGACGGACTGGTCGCCAATGCCGCCGAGGAGATCCGCCTGAAGGACAGTCTATACGAGGAGGGCCAGATCGACCATACCGACCTGCTGGCCGCCATGGCCAGCCAGGAACGCTACGTCGCCGACCGCGAGCAGCTGCGGGTGCAGGTGGAAATGCTGCGGGCGAACCTGGACGTCCTGGTCGGAAAAACCGAGGAGGAATGATGAAAAAAACGGCACTGCTCCTGCTGCTGGCAGCGGGATTGTATTCCTGCGGCAAAAATGGCGGGGAGATCCGCGCCCCGGGGGTGATCGACGGCGAGATCGCCAGCGTCAAGGCGCTGGCGGCCGGCACCCTGGAGCGGCTGCTGGTCCGGGAAGGCCAGGCCGTGAGCCGGGGGGAGCTGATCGCCGAAATCAACCGCGACAAGGTGCGCAACGGCCGCGAAGAGCTGGCCCTGGGCGAAAGGGAGATCGCCAACAGCGAGACCCGGGCCCGCGAGAAGCGGCAGCTGCTCGCCGCCAACGCCGCCTACTGGCAGAAGCAGGTGCAGCGCTTCGAGCGCCTGCAGCGCAGCCAGTCGATCTCCGGCGACCAGCTGGAAAAATCGCGCCTGCAGCTGAAGGACGCCCAGACCTCGCTCGCGGAGCTGGACCGGTCGCTGGAGGCGCTGCAGATCCAGAAAGAGCGGACGGCGAACAAGCGCCAGGCGCTCGACCTGGCCGAGAGGGACCTGCTGCTGCGCGCCCCGGTTTCCGGCGTGGTCCTGGAAACCTTCATCGACCCGGGCGAATCCGTTTTTCCCGGGGCGGCGCTGGCCGATATCCTGGACCTTTCCAGCCTTTTCGTCGACGTGTTCATCGAGGAGAAGGAGATCGCCGCGCTGAAGCTCGGCCAGCGGGCGGTGATCCTGGTCGACGGCCTGCCCGGGCGGACCTTCTCGGGGGTGATCTCCTATTTCGGCAGGAAAGCCGAGTTCTCCCCCAAGTACATCGTCTCCGAAAAGGAGCGCCAGGCCCTGCTGTACCAGGTGAAGGTGCGCGTCGACCGCGACCTGGAGGTCTTCAAGGTGGGCATGCCGGTCACGGTCGTGTTCGCCGGGCGGGGCTGAGGGCGATGGTCCGCCTGGAGCACGTCGGCAAATCGTTCGCCGGCGTCCGCGCCGTGGACGACGTGACGCTGGACATCAGGAAAGCGGCGATCACCATCCTGACCGGCGCCGACGGGGCCGGTAAATCGACCATTTTCAAGATGCTCGTCGGCCTGGTCAAGAAAGATTCCGGGGCCATCCTGCTGGACGGGGAAGACATCGGCGACGACTATTCCCGGATCACCTCCATCTGCGGCTACATGCCCGAGAGATTCTCGCTCTATACCGACCTGAGCGTCGAGGAGAACATGGATTTCTTCGCCGCCATCCAGCAGGTGCCGCCCGCGCGGCGCGAAGAGCTGAAAAAGCGCCTGCTGGAAAAGACCGGGATGGAGCCGTTCCGCAAGCGGCGCGCCGGGGCGCTTTCCGGCGGCATGAAGCAGAAGCTGGCGCTGTCCACCATCCTGCTTTCATCCCCGCAGCTGATCATCCTGGACGAACCGACCACCGGGGTCGATCCCCTGTCGCGCATCGAATTTTTCGCCATCATCGGGGCCCTGAAGGACGAAGGCCGGACCATCGTCATGTCGACCCCCTACCTCGACGAGGCCGAGAAAGGCGACCACATCGTCTTCATCAAGAACGGCCGGGTCCTGCTCCAGGACTCCCTGGCCGCGCTGCGCTCCGGCTTTCCCGCCCGGCTGTTCCGCATCCTGCCCAAGGGCAATGTCTTCGAGGCCATGCGCGCCGCCGCCGCCGTCCCCGGGCTCGAGGCGTCCGCTTACATGCGCGGAAAATTCATCAAGTACCTGCAGCTGGGGAGCGAGAACCTCGGCCTGCGGATCCCGCACCTGGAGATGGTCGAGGAAAAGCCCACCCTGGAAGACATGTACATCTATTACGAGAGGCGCCGATGAACGCCGTCCCGGCGATCGCCGTCCGCGACTTGAGCAAGAGCTTCGGCGAATTCCAGGCCGTGAAACGGATCTCCTTCGACGTCGCCGCAGGGGAGATCGTCGGCTTCCTCGGGCCGAACGGCGCCGGCAAGACGACCACCATCAAGATGATCACCGGCCTGCTGAAGATCACCTCGGGGACGGTCCTGATCGACGGCCTGGACAACGCCGAGCACCTCGCCGAGGTCAAGAAGAAAATGGGCTACATGTCGCAGAAGTTCTCGCTCTACCCGCTGCTGACGGCCCAGGAGAACATCGAGTTCTTCGGGGGCATTTCCGGGCTGGGCCTGAGGGAATTGAAGGCGAGCGTGGCCCGCATGGGCGAGGAGGTCCCCGCCGCCCTCCTGAAGCGAAAGATCCAGGACGTCCCGCCCGGCATCCGCCAGAAGGTGGCGCTGTTCGTCTGCCTGCTCCCCGACCCCGCGATCATCCTCCTGGACGAGCCGACCTCGGGGGTCGACCCCGAGGCGCGCCGGCTTTTCTGGAGCGAGATCTACGGCCTGAAAACGCGGGGCAAGACCCTGCTGGTCTCCACCCACAACCTGGACGAGGCCGAATACTGCGACCGCATCATCATCATCCACAACGGCGAGGTCGTCGCCGCCGGCGCTCCGGACGAGCTGCTGCGCCGGATGGGCAAGGCCGACATCGAAGAGCTCTTCAAGGACGCCATCCGCGAACATGGGCAGGATTAAGGCGATCATCGTCAAGGAGTTCTACCACATCCTGCGCGACCCGCGCAGCCTGACCATGGTCTTCATCACGCCGCTGGTCATGATCTTCATCCTCGGCTACTCGGTCTCCTACGACCTGAACCGCATCGACGCGGCGGTGATCGACCTTGCGCAAGGCCGGCTCTCCAGGCAGCTGGTCCAGGCCTTCGCGGCCAACCGCATCTTCGTCGTCCATGCCCGCAGCGGCGCGGCGAACCGCGCCTTGTCCCTGGGGGAAGCCGAGGAGATGCTGCGCCGGCAGCGGATCAAGGAGATCATCGTCATCCCCGCCGACCTGGCGCGCCGCCTCGCCCGCCGCGGCCAGGCCGAGATCGGGCTGATCATCGACGGCAGCGACACCAACATCGCCAACCTGGTATACCAGTACGACGAGCGGATCCTGCTGGATCTCAACGCCGCGCTGCTGGGCGGCGGGCGCCTGCTCAAGCTGGACACCAAGATCTACTTCAATCCCGAGGCCCGCAGCCAGTTCTTCTTCATCCCCGGCCTGGTCGCCGTCATCCTGCTGATGATATCGGCCATGCTCACCTCGCTCAGCATCTCCCGCGAGCGGGAGACCGGGTCGCTCGCCCTGCTGTTCATCTCGCCGCTGCGCTCGCGCGAGATCATCGTGGGCAAGACCATCCCCTACATCATCGTCGCCCTGCTCGACGGGGTGGTGATCCTGCTCTTCGCCCGCTTCTGGTTCGGCATCCCCCTGCGCGGCAGCCTGCTGGTGCTGCTGCTGTTCGCCCTGCTGTACATCGTCGCCGGGCTGTCGCTGGGTATCCTGATCTCCACCACCGCGCCGACGCAGCGGGTGGCCATGCTCGCCACCCTCCTTTCCACCATGCTGCCGTCGTTCCTCCTTTCCGGCTTCATCTTTCCCCTCGATTCCCTGAGCCCGGTCCTGCGGGCGATCTCCTACGCCATCCCCGCCACCTACTTCCTGCGCATCATCCGCGGCGTGGTCCTCAAGGGGGCGGAGCTGAAGCATTTTCTCTTTGAAGGCGGCATGCTGGTCGCGCTCAGCCTGTTCCTGCTGGCGGCGGCGACGCGGAAATTCAACAGCCAGAGGAAGGCCGCGCAATGAAGCTGTTTTACCTGGTCAAGAAGGAGCTGATCGAGATCACCCGCCAGAAGGAACTGCTCTTTTTGGTGTTCGTCAGCCCGGTCATCCAGATCATCATCCTCGGCTACGTGATATCCACCGATATCCGCCACGTGCCGGTGGGCATCGTCAACCTTTCCCGCGGCCAGGCCGCCGTGCGCATCATCGAGCGCGTCCGCCGCTCGCCGCTGTTCGACGTGCGCATCGAAAGCCGCCGCAGCGTGGACTATATCACCCCGCTGACCAGGGGGGAGGTCAAGGCCATGCTGGTCTTCCGCGACGCGCTGGACCGCAAGCGCAGCGTCCTGAACTATCCCGAGGTGCAGGTGCTGATGGACGGCATCGACTCCAACACCTCGATGATCGCCGCCGGCTACTTCAACGGCATCATCCGGCAATACATCCTCAACGACATGGAAAAACTGGGCCGGAGACTGCCGCTGGCCGGCCAACCCGTGTTCCGCTTCAACCCCCAGTTGCGCAGCATCAACTACATGGGGCCGGGAATCGTCGGTTTCCTGCTGACCATCATCACCATGTTCCTGACCTCGGCCTCGCTGGTCCGGGAAAAGGAGCAGCAGACCCTGGACACCCTGCTGATGTCGCCCCTGACCACCCTGGAGATCTACGTCGGCAAGGCGCTGCCCGCCGCCCTGATCGGGCTGCTGGACATGGTCATCGGCCTGCTGGTCGTGATCCTGTGGTTCGGCATCCCCTTCCGCGGCAGCCTGTTCTACCTGTTCCTGGCCGCCCTGGTCTACCTGGCCGCCATCCTGTCCTACGCCCTGCTGATCTCCGTGCTTTCCTCCACCACCCAGCAGGCCATGTTCTTCGCCTGGTTCTCGCTGATGATCTTCCTGCTGATGTCGGGTTTTTTCACCCCGGTGGAGAATATCCCCTCCCCGCTGCGCCTGGTGGCCGACGTCAACCCCCTGCGCTACCTGATCAAGATCATCCGCGAGATCTTCCTCAAGGGCAACGGCATCGCCTATTTCTGGAAGGACCTGCTGGCCCTGGCGGGCATCGCCGTCACCCTGGTCTCGGTCTCGCTGCTGAACTTCAAGCGCTTCGTTTCCAAGTAAAAAAAACCGCGGCCCGTCGGGGGCCGCGGTCCGGGGGAGGGGAGGTGGGCAAGGGAAAGACGGGGAGGAAGAAGAGCCGTCTTCCCCCTGCCGGGGGAGGAAACAAAGATTTCAGTCGTTCAGGGGGTCGTCTTCCGCGTCGGGGGGCGGCGGCATCAGGGGGCCGCGCTTGCCCATTTTCTCGCGCATTTCGCCGCGGAATTTTTCCTTCATCTTTTCAAGCTTCTGGATCTGCTCGGGCGTCAGGTTGTCGCGCACGTCCAGCAGGTAGTTCAGGTGGCCCACCTGCAGGTCGGTCCGCATCTTGCCCAACTCGCGGGCCAGCTTCTCCATTTCGCGGCGGTCGATGCGGTTGCCTTTGAGCAGCGTGGCGAACTTGAGCTCCAGCACCTTGACGTCGGAGCCGCGGCGGATGGCGTTCTCCTCGTAGGCCAGCATCATGTCCTCGATCTTCTTCTCCTGCGGCGCGGTGAGGGCGATCTCGCCTTTCAGGTGCAGGATGAAGCGGGCTTCAAAGAGATTGCTCTCGGCCATGTACAGGCCGAAGCGCATGCTGTTCAGCACGCTCGGGCGCTGCCGCTGGCCTTCCTGGGCCTGGGCGGCGCTGCCCAGCAGCAAGACCATGAGCAGCAGAAAAATGATCTTTTTATTCATGAGGTCCTCCTTTTTCGGGGCGATGGTCGAAGAAAAACCAGTTGCGGCTCAAACCGTAGATCATGTTCAAGCGCTGCTCCGGTTCGAGCACGTCGTTGATTTCCTGCAGGGTGGCGATGAAATCCCGGTTCAGCTGGTTTTCCAGCTGGTTCAGCTCCTCGGTCTTGGCGGCGATCTTTTCCGGGTCGCCCAGGGGGTTGCCGAGCTCCTCGACGATCTCCACCCGCTTGTCCAGGATGTCTTCCTTGAACAGGATGGAATTGATCTTGAACTTGCGCACGATCTCGCGCACCTTGGCGTCCTGGCCGGCGTTGAGGCCGAAATCGCTTTTGAACTCCAGGAGCGGGGGCGGGCGGTGATGGCGGATCTTCCGGTAAACGGCGGCGGCGGCGAAAGCCAGGTTCAACGCCAGCGAAACGGTGAGCACCCAGGCGAGGATCTTATTTCTGCCCACGGTCGCCCCCGTTGAACAGCTTCAGCGTATCATCCTGGACGGCCAGCAGCCCGAAATCCCGGGGTTCCAGCAGCACGGCGCTGAAGGTGGCGCTGGCGGGGGGCTCCGCCGGCGCCGGGCCGGCGCCCGCGGTCTGCAGCAGGAAACCGGCAAGAAAGATGGCGGCGAAGACCAGGGCGTAGGCGGCGGCGGGCAGCAGGCGGTATTTCCTGGCAGGCGCGGCAGGCAGGCCGGCCATCACCCGGGCGGGGAAAAAAGGATCGATCGCGGGCGGCGGCGACAGGCGCAGGCGCCGCGCCAGCTCCTGCAAGCCGTCCCATTCGGCCCGGCAGGAGGGGCAGCCTTCCAGGTGGCGGAGCACTTCCCGCCGCAGGGCGGGGTCGAGCTCTCCGTCCTGGCAGGCGCTGAGCACTCGGGTTACGCTTTGGCAATTCATTTTTCCCTCGCATGGTAAACAGGCTCCCCGCCGCTTTCTTGCAGCAGGATATTTTTTTTCAACCGCGCCTTGGCCCGCGAAATGAGCGTTTCGATCTTGGGGACAGACCAGCCGGTCACCTCGCGGATCTGCTTGTAGGAAAATTCCAGGTAGACCTTCAGGATCAGGGCCAGGCGCTGGTCCTCGGAAAGCAGCAGCAGGTTGCGCGTGACCTCGTCCTCCCTCTCGCTGCGGTCCTGCGCGGAGAGGCGCGGCGTCTCCTGGCGGAACGGGGCCTTGTTTAGTTCCCCTCCCAGCAGGCGCGAGAAAAAGACGGTGCGCTTCTGGCGGTTGAGCCAGTTCAGGGTCATGTTCCTGGCGATCTTGAAAGTGAAGGCCGAAAAATTGTTCTGCGGCCGGTAATACGCGAGATTTTGATAGATCTTGAGAAACACGTCCTGGGCGATGCTCTGGGCTTCGTCGTTGTCGGCGGTCATGCGGGCGATGAAATGGATGATCTTCCCGGAATAGCGCCTGACCAGGATCTCGAAATCGCGGCTGCGGCCTGCCAGCACGGCGGCGACGACCTGGTCGTCGGTCAGCTTCTGTTCATCCATGATGGAGTGCAACAGGCGCCAGGGGTTTTTCTTGCGCGCGTCACTGCGCTTTCGCGTCCACGGCGGCCAGCGCCGCGATGGCGCGGGCGGCGGCGCCGAGGTTGTCGGCCACGAGGTCGGGTCGCGGCCCCCCCGCCGCCATTTGGGATTCGCTTTCCCCCCCATAACCGGTGCGCACCAGCACGGTGCGGCAGCCCGCCCTTTTCCCGGCCTCGATGTCGTCGGCCTTGTCGCCGACCATGAAGCAGCGCCCCAGGTCCAGGTCGAAGTCCAGGGCGGCCTGCAGCAGCATGCCGGGCGCCGGCTTGCGCAGGGGACTGTCCGCGCGGTAGGCGGCCACCTTGGCGTCGCCGAGGAACGGGCAGTAATAGAAGGCGGCGATGTCGGCCCCCCTCTTTTTGAAATGGGACGCGCAATTTCTCGTGCAGCCGCACCACCTGCTCTTCGCTGCAGATGCCGCGCGCCACCGCGGACTGGTTGCTGGCCACGATGACCAGGAAGCCGGCGCGGTTCAGGGCCCGCACCGCGGCGGCGGCGAACGGGAAGAATTCGACTTCGGAAAAATCGCAGATATAGCCGCGGTCCCGGATCAGCGTGCCGTCGCGGTCGAGGAAAACCGCCTGTTTCACGGCGCCACCGTGGACCCGTCCTCCCAGAGCTCGCCCGCCGCGGCCAGGACCTCGTCGGCCCCGATGGCGGTCATGCAGCGGTGGTCGGTCGGGCAGCGGCGCCGGCGGCAGGGGGCGCAGTCCGCCCCGCGATGCAGCAGGCGGTAGCGCCGGGCGAGGGGGGCGGTGCGGCCGGGTTCGGTCGGGCCGAAGACGGCGACCAGCGGGACGCCCAGGGCGGCCGCGATGTGCATCAGCCCCGAGTCGTTGCCGATGAACAGCCGGCAGCGCGACAGGACGGCGATGGAGCGGCGCAGGCTCAGGCTGCCGGCGAGGTTGAGGACGCGGCCGGGCAGGCCGGCGGCGACGGCGGCGATCCCCCGCCTTTCGCCGGCGGTTCCCAGCAGCAGGACCGCCGCCCCGGGGTGGCTCTCTCCCCAGCGGCGGATGACCTCGCGGAAGCGCTCGGGCGGCCAGGCCTTGGCGCTGCCGTAGGCGGCGGCGGGCGAGACGGCCAGGAGGGGCGTTCCCGGTCGGATCCCCTGTTCGGCCAGCCAGCGATCCGCCCGCTCTCTTTCCGCGGCGGTCACGACCAGGGTGGCGGGAAATGCCCCGCGGATCTCGTCACCGGCGAGGTGGCCGACGATCCCCAGGTAATAATCCTGATGGTGGGCATACGGGCCGGGAGCGGGGACCCGCTCATGGAGCAGCCCGCCCCGCAGGTCGCGGCCGTATCCGGCGGAGTGGGGGACGCCGGCGAGGCGGAAGAACAGGGCGGAGGAGAAGGAATTGGTGAACAGGATGCCGCGGCTGAAACGCTTTTTCCGCAGTTCGCGAACGCAGGAAAAATATGCGCGCGCGCTCCAGCGGTCGGGGATGGGGATGATCTCGTCGATCTCGGGGATATTCAGGTAGATGTCGGCCAGGTAGCCCTTGGCCAGCACGGCCAGGCGCTCGCCTGGGAAACGATCTTTATATGCCCGGATGGCGGGCAGGGACATGACCCCGTCGCCGATCCAGTTCGGCGAGCGGATGACGGTGCTCATGCACGGACGTTCAGCTTAAGGATTCAGGCTCCGCCTGCGAATCTTCCGCGTCGTCGATCATTTCGCCCTCGGCTTCTTCCTCGGCTTCGGCCTCGTCCTCGGCGTCTTCCTCGGCTTCGGCCTCGGCGTCGGCGATGGCTTCGCATTCGCCGGCCTCGGGATCCTCGCCGGCCAGCGCGGTCTCGACCGTCCCTTCAAGGTTCTCGGCGTCGGGCCCGAAAATGCTCTCCACCTCGTTCAGGACGTCGAAATCTATCTTGCCCTGCCTGAATTCTTCCATGGCCACGCTCAGGGGGTTGTCGCTCTTGAAATCGATCTTTTTCCTGGCGCCGCCGATGAGCTGCTTGGCGCGGCGGGCGACCAGGATGGCCAGTCTGAATTTGCTGTCAATGCCGTTCAAAGGTTGCACGTATTCCTCCCGGGAAAATGATTATAGCAGATAAACGGCCCGGGCGCAATCGAACGCCTGCCAATCACAAAGCGGAGCAATAAGGAAGCGAAGAAAAACGGGAAACCGGCGTTTCAGTTGAATTGGGACGTGTTTTCGGGTACTATCACCCTGATGAACAAAGCAAACCATCCGCTCCTGTCGATCATCGCCTTCTTCGTGCTGACCCTGTTCGTTTTCATCCCCGGCACCATCTATCTGACCAATTCCATGGAATTCACCAACAGTTACCTTGAACTTCTGCTGGCGGGGATTTGCCTTTCCCTGATCGTTGCTTTGATCTTCCTGCTGATTTTTCGGGTCCTGCGGTCCGCGGCCCCCCGTTTTCTGGAAAAAGGACTCGCCCTGGTTTTCGGCTTGGGGTTCCTGATCTGGTTCCAGGGCAATTTCCTGTTGTGGAACTACGGCCCCCTGGACGGACGGCTCATCCCCTGGGCCGCGATGAAATTCTATGGCTTCCTCGACGGCGGCATCTGGATCGCGGTGCTGGCCGCGGCGTTCATTTTCTCGCCGTTTTTCCTCCGTTTTGCCAGGAGGGTCTGCTTGATCCTGGTGTTCATCCAGTTGGCTTACGGGGCGTTCCTTTTTCTAAAACAGCCGGAGACGCCGAGCTTTCAAAAGTACACGGTGGACATCACGAACAAGTTCGTTTTTTCGAAAAACAGGAACTTGATCCTGGTGGTCCTCGATTCGTTCCAGACCGATGTCTTCAACGAGATCATCCAGGAGAACCCCGACTTGCTCCGGGCCCTGGACGGGTTCACCTATTTCCGCAATTCTCTCGGTGGCTACTCGACCACCGAGTTGTCCGTGGCCTTGATGCTGACCGGGAAATTTTATGACAATTCCCTGCCCTTCGAGCAATGGAAAAGGGACGCGTACATGTCGGCTTCGATCCCCCATGTCCTGAAATCCGCCGGCTGGCAGGTTGACATTTATCCCGATGTCAGCTACAGCCTCTATTATTCCGACGCCATCGCCTCGAACTTCGTCCTGGGCGTGCCGTTCAGCGAAAAGATGCTCGCCATCGCCCAGATCTACGACCTCACCCTGTTTCGCTGCCTGCCCCACTTTCTCAAGCCCCTGGTCTACAACAACCAGGCCTGGCTGCTCAAGGGCCTGGCCCTCGAGGTCCTGAGGAAATCCAAGGCCCGGGAGATACACTCCACCCGGGTGACCCGCCCCGGGGTCAAGAGGAAACGGCGCAACCGCCAGCTTTTTTCCCGCAAGGCCTACCAGGGAAGCGCCGTTGTCCGCTTCTTCGACCAGATGCTGTTCAACTCGGGCACGATCGACACCCGGGGGACGTTCAAGTTTTATCACCTGATGATTCCACACATCCCCCTGCTGCTGGACGAGCAGTTCGGTTACCGGGTCATGCCGGTGAACCGCCGGAATTATACGATATACGCAACGGCGGCCGTCAAGCTGATTGGCATCTTCATGGAGCACCTGAAGGAGATGGGCATCCATGACGATTCGCTGGTGATCATCATGGGCGACCACGGGGCCGGCCACCAGGGGCAGCGCTTCGAATTGAATGCCGGGATGCCGACGCGGCCCGGCGCCACGGCGGTCTCCGAAGCCAACCGGGTCTCGGCCATGCCCCTGATCCTGGTCAAGCCGCTTTCCGCCCACGGCGAACTCAAGGTGTCGGACGCGCCGGTCTCCCTGGGGGACGTGACGGCGACGGCGTTCTCCGGCCTGGGCTTTGCGGCGCGGGCGCCGGGAACGCCTATGTTTACGGTTGACCCGGAGGCCCCGCGCCAGCGCCGCTTCCTGGTCTACGACCAGCGCGACATTTTTTCGTATTACGGCGACATGATCGAGTATTTCATTTCGGGGTACGGCTGGCTGGATGAATCGTGGCAGCCTTCCGGACGGGTTTTTACGCGCCACGGCGTGGTCATGCTCAACCAGTGAATCTTCATATCATGCCTGAGATCGGGATCCTGAAAAGGAAATGGTTGGAGAGCAATGATGAACAAAAGTTCTTTGCCTGACGCGACGAGCCTTTCCGGCAACCGGGCCCCCAGGCGGGCCTTCTATCCTTTCCTGTTCGCCATGTTCCCCGCCCTGTTCCTTTTTGCCTACAACATCGAGGAGGTGAACCTGGCGGTCCTTCCCGTGCCGCTGGCCGCCAGCTTGATCCTGACCGCCCTTTTCTGGCTGCCGGCACGGCTGCTGCTCCGTGACCGCCAGAAGGCGGGGCTGCTGGCTTTTATTTTTACGTTCATGTTTTTTTCCTACGGCCATGTCCTTTCCGGTTTGTTTCCGAAAGTGGTCAGAAAAGCCATCTACGCGCCGATGTGGACCCTGTGGGCCTGGGGCATCCTATTCCTGGCCCTGGCCGTATGGATCATCCGCAGACAGCGCAGCCTGAACACGTTGACCATGGGGCTTAATGTCTTTGTTGGCGTTCTCTTGATTTTTCCCCTTTGGCAGATCGCCTCATATCATTTGCGGCCGGATCATTCCTTCACTTCACGGGTAAGAGACGAGGCCGAGGACCGCAAGCTGATGAGCCAGAAGGTCATTCCCCGCGACAAGCTTCCCGATATTTATTACCTGATCTTCGACCGCTATGCCAACAAGGAAAACTTGCTGCAATTCTATGATTATGACAATTCTCCCTTTTATTCACTGCTCAAGGGAAAGGGTTTTTTTATCGCTGACAAATGCAGCAGCAATCATGTCCGCACCTATCTTTCTCTCTGCAGCAGCATGAACATGGATTACATGCCGGACCTGTTGGGAAAGGTACCCGTTCAGAAGCGGGTGATTTATAGAATGCTGCAGAACAACCGCGTATTGCGCCTGGTCAAAGGGCTGGGTTATACGTATATCCATCTCGGTTCCTGGTACGAGCCGACCAAGGTCAACCGTTTCGCCGACATCAATTATGCCGGCGCCAGAATGACCGACTTGGCACAGGATTTTACCCTGAAATTCCTCAACATCACGGCCCTGGCCCCCCTGGGCCTCTCCCAATACAGCCATCGCGATGGGGTGCTGAAAAAATTCCAAGAACTGTCCCAGGTCGTGGAACGGCCCGGGCCCAAGTTCGTCTTCCTGCACATGCTGGTCCCGCACAGTCCCTTTATTTTCGGGGCGAACGGCGAGGCGCTGAGCCTGGAAGATCTTGAAAAACGTTCGCTGGAGCAAAAGTATGTCGATCAGATCCGCTATCTCAACCGCAGGATCGAGGAGCTGATCGACGCCATCATGTCCCATGCGAAAATCGCGCCGGTGATCATCATCCAATCGGATGAAGGGCCTGCCCAATCGGAGTTTCCGGTCAATCATCTGGCCTTGTTTAAAAAAAAGCTCATCCCCTTCATAAAAAATTCCATCGAATTCGGCATCCTCAATGCTTACTTTTTTCCTGGAAAAGACCGGTCCATTTTTTATGACTCCATTTCGCCGGTCAACACCTTCCGCCTTCTTTTCAATTCCTATTTCGGGACCCACTACCCGATTTTGCCGGATATTTCTTATAATGCGAAGGAAACCCGGGACCAGGTCCTTGAATTCAAAGCGCGGCCAAATGCTTTTTTCGCGACGAAAGCGAAGGTTCGCAGGGCGCTCAATCGTCGTCGCGCCGCCGGACAAAATGTCCAAAAAAGCGGAAATAGCGCTGGAGGAATGGAAAATCAATAATACGTCCGTATCCCTGAATCGGTGGCCGGTCACGATCCTGGTTGCTATCCTATTCTCCTCCACCTTGGCATTGTTCGGGCCGGCGCAGCTGTTCTTCACCAATTCGCTCGAATTCGGCTTCCGTTTTTCACAGATCCTGCCATATCTTGGAGTCGTCGCCTTCTGCGTCTTCCTGCTGACGGCGCTGATCGTGATGCTTTTGCCTGACCGCTTCCGCCTGCATGAGCGAGGCGTGGCCCTGGTGTTCGTCCTGGGTTTCCTGTTGTGGTTCCAGGGCAACTTCCTGGTTTGGAGATATGGGTTTCTCAACGGCCAGGAGATCGATTGGGGGAGCAAGATCCTCTATGGTCTGCTGGATACTCCTATTTGGATCGCAGGCCTGTTCCTGGCCGCCTGGCGCCCGGAATTTCTTTATCGGCGGGCGAAAATGTTTTCCCTGCTGTTGATTGCGGTGCAATTGCTGGCTTCCGTTTTCTTGGCCATGAATCAGCCGGAATTGCCGGCATTCAAGAAATTTCAGATTGAATCCCGCAACGAATTCAATTTCTCCAAGCGTAAAAACATCATTATCCTCGTTTTGGATACGTTTCAATCCGATGTTTTTCAGGAGATCATCGACCAGGATCCCGCTTACAAGGATGACTTCAAGGATTTCACTTATTTCCGCAATACCCTGGGCGGGTTCCCCACTACCTATGCCGCCGTACCTTTCATTCTGACCGCTCAATATTATACCAACTCCCAGCCGATCCAGTCGTTCATCGCCGCCGCCTATTCGTCGCCGTCGTCCATTCCCCGCGCATTGCTGAAACGGGGTTGGGAAGTCGATCTTTTCCCCGTGACCAAGAAGACTGTTTTTATGGACCCGACGATCTTCTCCAACATCCGCATCAGTCGATTTACGTTCAGCAAGGCCAAATTGGCCTATTTGTTCGACCTCACCCTGTTTCGTTACCTGCCCCATTTTCTCAAGCGCGGGATCTACAAGGACGGAAAATGGTTCCTGACCCGTTGGGGACGGAAGGCGGACGTTGAGGACATACTCGATGAAGATGAACCGAACGCCGGGGTGCAGCGAACGTCGCCCAAAGGCCGCAAGGCCCGACGTTCCCCGCAAAGTATTCGCCGACTGGCGAGACTCTGGAAGCCGGTTTTGCAGAAATCAGTGCAGGTCCAGCGCGATGTTCAGTTCATGTCGCATTATCTGAAAAATGCAGTGGCATTGGATGAGAAGAATGTATTTAAGTTCTACCGTCTACGCGGCATCCACGAGCCCATCCTCCTCAATGCCGATCTGGAGCCGGTCAAGCGGCCAATGAATCGCCAGAATGTGGTGGACCTGGCTCGCGCCGAACTCAAACTGACCCATCTGTTTCTTGAGGGATTACGCGCTTTGGGTGTATATGACGATGCGCTGATCTTTGTTCTCGGCGACCACGGACATCCATACGGCAAGCACGGCCTGCGTCTGCCCCAAGACATGACGGACAATCAATCCGGCAGTGCCATTCCAAAAGGCGTTCTGGAATCGGGGATCCCGTTGTTGCTGGTCAAGCGCCCCGGCGACCGGGGGGTTCTCAGGATCAACGATGCTCCCGCTTCGCTGGCGGACGTCTCGGCCACCGTATTCGACGATTTGGGGATCCGCCAGGCCGGGACGGGCGAGCCGCTTTTTCGCATCCCGGTCGATCGTCCGCGCGAGCGTCGATTTCTTTATTACTACTGGGAGCACCTTGACTTCCTGGAACTTTACCTTCCCAAATTATTTGAGTACCGGGTCATGGGCAACTGCTGGCTCCGCTCGTCCTGGCACGCGACCGGAGCGGTTTTTGAACCGGGAAGGTGAGGGGGAAAGAGGAATGGCCAATGCCTAAAACATTGAACGGCATTGATGTCCTGCCGCAGGTCTTCAAGAAAATCGCCGGCCGCCGCAACCTGGCCCTGGTCACGGGCAGCGCCAATATCGACAGCACCGGGCGGCCGTCGTACGAGGTGGTGCAGCGCCTCGCCGGCGCCCGTTTGCAGGCCATCTGGTCGCTGCAGCACGGCTTTTTCATCGACCGCCAGGACAACATGGTCCTCTCGCCCTCGTTCTTCTGGAGCGCCCGCGGGGTGGATGTGCGCAGCCTGTACGGCGACAAACTTCTGCCCGACGAGGAATGGCTGAAGGGGATCGATCTGCTGGTCGTCGACCCCTTCGACGTGGGCACGCGCGTCTACACGTTCGTCAACCACCTGGTCATGCTGCTGCGCTGGCTCGCCGGCCGCGGCGTCGAGGTGGTCGTCCTGGACCGCCCGAACCCGCTGAACGGCGGCGTCCTCGAGGGCAACGTCGCCCGCCCCGGCCATTTCAGCATCGTCGCCCAGCTGCCTGTCCCCATGCGCCACGGCCTGAGCGCCGGCGAATTTCTCTCCTATGCCCTCAGCCATTACGGCCTGGACGTTCCCCTGGCCGTGGTCAAGGCGCAGGGCTGGTCGCGCCGGGACTTTTTTCCCGGCCGGTGGACCCTGCCCTCCCCGAACATGCCCTCTTTTTCCACCGCCCTGGTCTATCCCGGCGCGGTGCTGCTCGAGGGGACGAACCTCTCCGAAGGGCGAGGCACCACCCGGCCTTTCGAGCTCGTTGGCGCGCCGTTCATCGATCCCTTCCAGCTTGGTAAATGAACTGCAGCGCCTGAAGTTGCCGGGAGCGCGCTTCGTCCCCATGTTCTTCAAGCCCGAGTTCTCCAAGCTCGCCGCAACGGGTGTGCGGCGGCGTGCTCGTTCAGGTACTGGATACAGGGAAGTTCCGGAGTTTCCGGACATATTATGAATTGATCCGCCTGGCGGCGCGGCTGCACCCGGAAGCGTTCCACTGGCAGCCTCCGCCCTACGAATTCGAATACCTGCGGCCGCCCATGGACATGATCTGCGCCGCAGACACGATCCGCGGGGCCATCGATAAAAACATCCCGTTTTCCGGCATTGAAGGCGACATCGAGCGCGAGATCCATGCCTACGCCGAGGCCGCGCGGCCGTTCCTCCTCTACCCATGATCGTCATTCCCTTCGCCGATATCCTCGCCCCGGGCAATTTTAAAAAAATCGCTGATTGCCTCCATACCGACGGCGTGATCGCTTATCCCACCGACACCCTCTACGGGCTGGGCGGCAATTTTTTCTCCGCCGCCGCCATGGCCAGGGTCGACGCCATGAAAAAACGCGGCGACCTGCCGTATTCGGTCGCGGTCGGCGGCATGGCCATGCTGGAAGCGCTCGCCGCGGAGATCCCGGATATTTTTCGTTCGCGTTTGAAAAAACTGCTGCCCGGAAAATTCACGTTCCTATTCAAGCCGCTTCCATCCATCGATCCTCTTCTTTTAAAAAATAGTGACCGCATCGGCATCCGTATCCCCGGCCTGCCACCGCTGCTGAAACTGATCTCCGCCCTGGGCTTCCCCCTGGTCAGCACCTCGGCGAACCTGAGCGGCCGCCCGCCCCTGAACGACCCGCGGCGCATCGCCCGCGAGTTCCCGCAGCTCGATCTTTTGATCGATGGGGGAGCGCTCCCCCCGTCCCTCGGCTCGACCCTTGTCGATGTCGCGGTTGTTCCGCCGCGAATCGTGCGCCGTGGCGACTGCGTGGAAAAGGCGATGGCCGTCCTGGGCCGGTAACCGCCGGGTCGACCTCTGTTCCCGCGCCTTGACTTTGAACCTTCCCAGAATCCAATGAGAGCAATAACGTTTTTGAAAAAAACTTCACGATCACCAATCCGCTTCCCGATGTCGTGATCACGAGCATTTCCCTGAATCCGGCGATTCCTATCATTGGGCAAAAAGTCACCATCAGCGCTACGATTAAAGATCAGGGAACGGCGCCAACGCCGGCCGGGATCGACGCGCGCTGCCTTCAAAGTCGACGGTACTTACCTGGGAGCCTTTTTTGTGAAGGATGCGAACGGGAACCATGCGGGACTGGCAATCGGTCAAAGTTACACTGGCACCTGCAACGCCCAATGGACGGCAACATCCGGATCGCACACGGTCTGGTCCATGGCCGACGACGTGAACCGTTTCCCGGAGACCGATACGCAATAACGTGAAAACAAAACCCGTTACGTTCAATAACCAGCGTTTTTTGTTTTCCGTACGTCGCGGAAACTACATCTCCGCCTTGACTTTGACGGGAAAACGCTACAATTACGGGTAGCGGAGGAAGAACCATGAAACATCTCAAAGGCACCCGTACGGCGGAGAACCTGCTCAAGGCTTTCGCCGGCGAATCGCAGGCCCGGATGCGCTATACCTTTTACGCCAAGACCGCCGGCAAGGAAGGCTACCGGCAGATCGAGGAACTATTCCTGGAGACCGCCGAGAACGAGCGCATGCACGCCAAGTTATATTACAAGCACCTGGTCGCCGCCATGAACGGCGAGATGCAGGAGATCCAGGCTTCCTACCCGGTGGCGCTGGACACCACGGTGAAGAACCTGGAATACGCCGCCGGCGGCGAGCACGACGAATGGTCGGTCCTCTACCCCGGCTTCGCCGACATTGCCGACGAGGAGGGGTTCCCCGAGGTCGCCCGCACCTTCCGCGCCATCTCGCTGGTCGAGAAAAGGCACGAGGCGCGCTACCGCAAACTGCTGGACAACGTCAAGAACAAGACGGTGTTTCTGCAAGCCGCAGAAGGTCGCCTGGAAATGCCGCGTCTGCGGCCAGGTCATCGAGTCCGACAAGGCGCCGGACAAGTGCCCGGTCTGCGACCATCCCCAGGAATACTTCGAGGTTTTCGTGGAGAACTATTGAATCGCCGGCGCGGCGCCGCGATGAGGAGGAGGACATGAAGGACATGAAACTGGCCAAGTACGAATTGGCGGACCTGCTGCTGACCGCCGTCAAAAGCGAGATCGAGAGCCAGACCGTTTACTCCCGGCTCGCCCAGCGGGTAAAGAACGCGTTCCTGCGCGACCGGATGGATTTCCTCGCCAGCGAGGAAAAAAAGCACCAGCAGGCCCTGGAAGGGCTGTTCCGCCAGCGCTTTCCCGGCCGCGCCCTCACGCTCCCCGAAAAATCGGTGGTGCCGCTGCCCGGGATCAGCTTCGGCAACGAGCGGGTGCCGCTCAGCGACATTTTCGCGCAGGCGATGGCGGCCGAGCAGGCGGCCCACGATTTTTACCTGCAGCTGGCCGAGCTTTTCCCCGCCGATCCCGAGAAAAAAAACCTGCTGCTGTATTTCTCCATGATGGAGATGGGGCACTACAAGCTGCTCGACCTGGAGAAGGCCAGCCTGGAACGGCTGGAGGAATACGGGGAAGAGATCGAAATGATCCACGTCGGGCCCTGAGCTTCCCCGTCCCCCTCGATGAAGCCGCCGACGGGAAATAAAAAACCGTTCTACGCCCTTGCCGCCTTCGCGGTCCTGCTCGCGGGCTTCCTGCTGGTGTTTTTGGCGCCCGCGAAAAAGGGGGCGGGCGGCAAAAAGGCCGCGGACACCGAGATCGAAGGCGTCGACCTGACCTACCTTTCCTTCAACAAGGACAATGAAAAGAAGTTGGAAATCAAATGCGTGGAATCGCAGAGAGGGGCGGATGACAAGTTGTTGATGAAGAAGATCACCGCCACGATATTCAAGGCGGATAAATTAGACAAGGATATTCATATTTCCGCCGCTTCCGGCTACACCAAGGATGATTTCAACGATTTTTATCTTCAGGGCGACGCGCTCATCACCTCCCCGAGTTTCACCCTGTCCAGCAACAGTTTCCGCTTGAAAAACCTGGAAACTCTCACCTCCAGTGATGAAGTGGATTTTAAGCTCAAGACGGTAACCGGCCGGGCCGGGAAGGGATTGACATACGTGATCGTGGACAAAGTCCTGGCCTTGGACCAGGCCAGGGGAGTCCTGACCCGTGACGGCAATCCCTATGATTTCCAGGCCGGGCGGCTCAAGGTGAATGAAGTCAAGAAATTGCTGCTGCTGGCCGGCGAAGCAAGAATAGAGGGGGCGAATTCGCTGCTCAACGCGGATCGCATCACCCTTGAGTTCGACCAGGATTTCGCCCTGCTGGTCTCGGCGAAGACCTCCGGGAACAGTTTTTTCCGGACCAGGGAAACCGCCGCCGACGGCCGCAAGCAGAGCCGGGAGATCGCCGCCAAGCACATTAACCTGTTATACGATCCTCAGGGCCGGCTGCAAACGATCGATGTCGTGGGCGACGGGGAGATTTCCCTGGCGAACGGCGAGGACGTCGGCCATATCCGCTCCGGAGCCATCGAGATCTCCGTGAACGGCGAAACGCAGACCCTGGAAACGATCCGCGCCCTGAGCCGGGGCACGCTGACCAGCACCGGCAAGGAAGATCTTGAGGTCACCGGCGACTCGTTCCTGGCCACCTACTCCAAGCAGGGCGTGCTTTCCGTGGTCCAGGCCGAAAAAAAATGCAGCTTCCGGACCGCCGACTTCAACGGCCAGGCGGACAAGATCCGCTACGACGTCGCGCGCTTCAAGATCGATATCTCGGGCAAGAATTCGACCGTCGGCAGCGGCAAGAACACCTTCGCCTCCAGCCGGTTCCTCATCCAGACCCGGACCCGGAAGCTGACCAGCGACCAGAACGTCAAGGCCACGCTCATTCCCGGGAAAAAAGGGGTCCTGCTGGGCGCCCGGCCGCTGTTCGTCACCGCCGGCGGCATGGAACTGGGCGAACAGGGAAAGGTGACGCGCTTCACGGGCGGCGTCAGCCTGTTCCAGGACGAGATCGAAATGAACGGCGGCGAGCTGCTCTTCGAAAGCGTCCCCAACCGCGTCACCTGCCGCGGCAAGGCCGACCTGAAGTTCCAGGACGGCGGCGAGACCGTGCGCCTGCGCGGGGAAACCATCGCCTTCGATCCCGCGGCGGCGAAGATCGTCATCGAGGGGGACGCCCGGCTGCAGCAGGGGCCGAACACCCTTTCCGCCCGCAAGATCGAGCTGGTTTTCAGCCGCGACGACAAGCTGGAGATCATCGACGGCTTCGGCAACGTGGCGTTCGCCAAGCAGGACCTTGCCGGCAAGGCGCAGCTCTTGCACTGGGAGTACGCCCGCAAGACCCTCCTGTTCAAGAATGCGGCCGAGATCACCCGCAAGGGCGCCGGCACCACCCGCGGGCAGGAATTGAGCTTCAACCTGGACAGCAACGAGATCACCGTCTCGGGCGCCGCCGACCGTTCGGAAACGACCATCCGCCAGGAACGGCCCTGAACCCGCAATCCCGCCCGGCCGCATCCGCCTTGATTTTTTCTTGTTTTTTAAGTATGATACCTTTTCATATTATTTTTCCGTAATCATAGGAAATGAAGAAGAAAAAAATATTGGTCGTGGACGACGAAGCGACGATCCGCGAGCTGCTGGCCGATCTTTTCGCGCTGCACAAGATCGGCTGCGACGGGGCCGCCGGCTCCGCGGAAGCGCTGTCCCTGCTGGCGCGCAACCGCTACTCCCTGATCTTCCTGGACTACCACCTGGGGAAGGAAAAGGCTCCCGACATCATCGGCCGCCTGCGGGAGAAATGCGGCCCCACCCCGATCGTCCTGCTGACCGGGTCCGCGGACATGGATGAATGCGACCCGCAAAAGATCGGCGTCGACGACCTGGTCCGCAAGCCCTTTCCCTTCGCCACGGTGATGGCGCTGGTCAACCGCTACCTGGAGCCGCAATGAAAAAAATCACGCTGATGGCCGCCGGTCTCGCGTTTTCCTGCCTGCTGGCGGCGACCGATATCATGAAATTGTCCGAGATCCGCGCCGGGATGGAGGGCGAGGGCAAGACCATCTTCAAGGGCAGCACCATCGAAACCTTCAAATTCAAGGTGCTGGGGATACTGGACAAGTTCGTTTCCGACAAGAACCTGATCATCGCCGAACTGAACGCCCCGGAGCTGAACGACGGAGGGGTCATCGCCGGCATGAGCGGCAGCCCGGCCTACATCGACGGCAAGCTCATCGGCTCGGTCTCCTACGGCCTGAGCAACTTTTCCCGCAAGCCGATCGCCGGCATCACCCCCATCGAGGACATCCTGAAGGTCGGCGCGGTCGGTGCGCCGGGCAGCAGCGTGGAGATCTCCGACATCAAGATCGATTTCAGCCGCGAGAACGTCAAGAATGTGGCCGACGCCATCCGCCGCGAGCTGGTCGACCGCCTCAATTATTCGCCCTCGCGCGCGCTGACGCCGATCAAGCTCTTCGCCAGCAGCAGCGGTTTCAGCCCCGAGGCGGTCTCTTCGCTGCAGGGGATCTTCGTGCCGCTGCAGAGCATGAGCGCCGGCCCCCGCGTCGGGGACCTTCAGGGCAAGGAGACCGAGAAGGCCAAGCTGAGTCCCGACATGTTCACGGTGCGGCCGGCGGACGCCGTCGCCATCCCGCTCGTGCGCGGCGACGCCTCCTATACCGCCACCGGCACGGTGACCCACGTGGACGGCAAGAAGGTCTATGTCTTCGGCCACCCCTTTTTCAACCTGGGCACGGTGGATTTCCCCCTGCACCGGGCCGAGGTCATCTCCGTGGTCCCCTCCTACGAAAGTTCCTTCAAGCTGGCCGTGACCCGCAACCAGGTGGGCGCCGTCCAGCAGGACCGGTTTTCCGGGGTGCTGGCGGAATTGGGCAAAAGCCCGTACATGATCCCGCTGAAGATCTTCCTGAAGAACCGCAACCGGAATTTCAACCTGGAGGTGGTCAACCACCCGCTGCTCACCCCCACGCTGACCTACATGTCGCTGCTGAACGCCCTGCTGGCCGAGTACCAGGAATTCGGTTTCCAGTCCATCGCCGTCAGCGGCAAGATCTTCATCGAGAACCAGGAGAACGTGGTGCTGAACGACCTGTTCAGCGGCACCGCCGCCTTCGACGAATTCTCCACCCTGGTCATGGTCATCGACTATTTCCTGATGAACAACCGCGAGAAGAACATCAAGATCCAGAAGATGGATTTCGAGATCAGCGGCCGCGAGACTATCCAGAAGGCCGAGCTGGAGAACGTGCTCATCAACAAGAACTCCTATCTGCCCGACGAACCGATGGACATCACCATGATGCTGAAGAACGAGAAGGGGGACAGCTTCTCCGAGAAGCTCACCATCAAGGCCCCCAACCTGAAGCCGGGGGCGATATTTTACCTCATGGTCGCCGACGCCATGGAAGTGACCGAGTTCGACACCAAGGCCGTCAAGACCGCCTATTTCCCGTCCAACCTCGGCGCCCTCATCCGCGCCATCAACAATATCCGCAAGAACAACCGCCTCTACCTGAAGCTGTTCGTCCCCGCGCAGGGGCTCTTCATCAGGGGCTTCGAGTATCCCTACCTGCCGGCGAGCGTGGCCAACGTCCTGCTCTACAACTCGCTGGCCAAGGACCAGGCCAACATGAGCCTGTCCACCGTGGCCGAATACCAGTATGAAGTGCCGGCGGTGGTCAGCGGCAAGAAAATATTCAAGCTGCAGATCAAAGAGAGGAAAAATGAATAGCAAAGCGCTTGTCTTCGTGACCCTCCTGGCCCTGGCCGCCTCGCTGGGGGCGGTGAAGGTCCGGCAGATCGAAAAAGCGAGCCTGGCCGACTTCCAGAAAGGCAGCTTCGTCAATGTCAGCATCGACAGCAACGGCAAGCTGTTCCTGGGCCCCAAGCTGAAGACCGTCGCCGGCCCCGCCGAGGAATTCTACCTGTCCGCCGCCGCCGCCGCCAACGGCGACCTCTACCTGGGCACCGGCCACAACGCCGCGGTCTACAAGGTCGGCGCCGCGGGCAAGAGCGAGAGGATCTTCAAGGGCGAGCAGCTGGACGTGTACGCGCTGCTGGTCGCCGCCAACGGCGACGTGGTCGCCGGGACGTCGCCCAACGGCCGGGTGTTCCGCATCGGCAAGGACAACAAGGCCAGCGAACTGTTCAACCCCGACGAGAAATTCATCTGGGACCTCGCCGAGGACAAGCAGGGCAACATCATCTGCGCCCTGGGCAACACCGGCGCCGTCTACAGCATCGCCAAGGCGGGCACGGTGGAGAACCTGTTCATGGCCGAGGATTCGCATATCATCAGCCTGCACGTCACCCGCGACAACGCCATCCTGGCCGGCAGCGGCGACCGCGGCATCCTCTACGAGATCCGCAACCGCAAGGTGCGGGTGCTGTACGATTCCCCCCTGGACGAGATCCGGGGCATCGCCAGCGACGGCGACGGCAACATCTACTTCGCCGCGGTCAAGAGCGTCCCCACCCCGCAGGCGACCAAGGAGATCGAGATCGGCACGGTGTTCCCCAAGGACGCCGCCCCCGAGAAGGAGACCGTCAAGGAAAAAAGCATCCTGTACTGCCTGCAGGACGACGGCACGGTCGAAGCCATCTGGTCTTCCACGGAAGAAGCTCATCTACGCGGTCTATTACGACCCGGAAGCCAAGGCCGTGCTCATCGGCACCGGCAACTCCGGGCGCGTGTACCGCGTCGAGCGGAGCGGCACCTTCGCCCAGGTCAGCGAAAGCGACGCGGCGCAGATCTTCCGCATCACCGGCGGCGGCAAGGGCTATTTCCTGATCGCCAACAATACGCCGGGCATCATCCAGGTGGAGAACAGCCTCAACGCCAGCGGCACCTATTTTTCCGAGATCTTCGATGCGCGCATCCAGTCGCGTTTCGGGCGCCTGACCTGGAATGCCGACGCCGGCAAGCAGTCCGCCGTCTCCTTCGCCGTGCGCCTGGGCAACTCCGACAACCCCGACAAGTCCTGGACGAACTGGTCGGCCCCTTTCAACGACCCCGAGAACTCGAACATCAACGTCAGCGGCTACCGCTTCCTGCAGGCGAAGATCGTGCTCAGCTCCGCCAATCCCAGCGCCTCGCCCTCCCTGACCGGCTACCGCATCCATTACCTGACCGACAACCTCAAGCCCGAGATCAGCCAGGTCCTGGTGCAGAAGCCCGGCGAAAAAAAGCCGGCTGCCCTGAAGGTCCCCGCCGAGGGGGCCGACCCCGCGCCCCCGAGCAAGTACCTGGTCGTTTCCTGGGACGCCACCGATCCCAACCTCGACCGGCTGCAATTCGACCTTTTTCTGCAAAAGCTTCCCGGCGGCGAGTGGCTGCCCCTGCGCAGCCATATCCAGGAAAAGTGGATCTACCTCGACTGCGAGCTCTTCGCCGACGGGAAATATCTCCTGAAGGTCCAGGCCGACGACGGTCTGGACAACACCCCCGCCTGGGTCAAGACCGGCAGCCGCACCTCGCTGCCGTTCATCATCGACTCCACGGCGCCCGCGCTCTCCGAGTTCAGCTCCGCCGGCAACAGCATCCGCTTCACGGCCAGCGACGAGACCTCCGCCGTGGTCCAGGTCCTCTACTCGCTCGACGGCAAAGACTGGTACCCGATCTTTCCCGAGGACATGATCGGCGATTCGCGCAGCGAAAAATTCAATCTTACCCTGAACAACCCCAAGAATTCCCGGGTGCTTTTTCTCAAGCTCATCGACGAATACAACAATTACAAGGTTTTTCAAAAATCCATCTAGGAGGGCCCGCTGTGAGCGAAGTAAAAAAAATTTCCACCCCCTTGACCGATGAAACCGTCGCCGGGCTGAAGGCCGGGGACAACGTGCTCATCAACGGCACGATCTACACGGGCCGCGACGCCGCCCACAAGAAACTGGCCGACCTGATCGCCGCCGGCGCCCCGCTGCCGTTCGACCTGAAGGGCCAGATCATTTTTTACGTGGGGCCCACGCCCGCCCGTCCCGGCAATCCCATCGGCTCCGCCGGCCCGACCACCAGCTACCGCATGGACGCCTACGCCCCCAAGCTCCATGAACTCGGCCTCAAGGCCTCGATCGGCAAGGGCTCGCGCAACGCCGAGGTGAAGGAGGCGCTGAAAAAATTCAAGGCGGTCTACCTGGCCGTCACCGGCGGCGCCGCCGCCCTGGTCTCCAAGAGCATCCGCAAGGCCGAAGTGGTCGCCTACCCGGAGCTCGGCCCGGAAGCCATCCAGAAGCTGGAGGTGGAAAATTTCCCCGCCCAGGTGATCAACGACATGTACGGCGGGGACATCTACGAGGAGGGCCGCAGGAAATACGAGAGGAAATAGGGGCCCGGCATGAAGATCCACGAGTACCAGGCCAAGGAGCTTTTCAAAAAATACGGCGTTCCCGTCCCGCGGGGCGAGATGGCCGACACGCCGGCGCAGGCTCTCGCCGCGGCCGAAAAACTGGGCTACCCCTGCGTGATCAAGGCCCAGGTCCACGCCGGCGGCCGCGGCAAGGCCGGGGGCATCCAGCTGGCCCGCAGCCGCGCCGAAGCGGAGGCGGCCATCGCCAAGGTCCTGGGCATGACCCTGGTCAGCCCGCAGACCGGACCGGAAGGCAAGCGGGTCCGCAAGCTGCTGGTCGAACAGGGGCTGACCATCGCCCGGGAGCTGTACCTGGCCGTCATCATCGACCGCGAGCAGGAGATGCCGGTCATCATCGCCTCGCCGCGCGGGGGCATGGAGATCGAGACCGTGGCCCGCGACCATCCGCAGGCCATCTTCAAGATGCACGTGCACCCGGCGCTCGGGCTTTTTCCCAGCCATATCCGCAACCTGGCCTTCAAACTCGACCTGAGCAAGGTCCAGCAGCAGAATTTCGCCCGCCTGCTGACCCACCTCTACGAACTTTTCCAGAAAAGCGACGCCTCGCTGGTGGAGATCAACCCGCTGATCGTCACCGGCGACGACGAGGTGCTGGCCCTGGACGCCAAGGTCAATTTCGACGACAACGCGCTGTTCCGCCATCCCGACATCGCCGCCATGCGCGATGTCTACGAAGAGGAGCCCCTGGAGGTCGAAGCGTCGAAATACGAGCTGAATTACATCCGCCTGGACGGCAACATCGGCTGCATGGTCAACGGCGCCGGCCTGGCCATGGCGACCATGGACATCATCAAGTTCTACGGCGGCGAGCCGGCGAATTTCCTCGATGTCGGCGGCGCCACCTCGGTGGAAAAGGTCAAGGAGGCCTTCAAGATCCTGCTGGCCGACAAGAACGTCCGGGCCGTGTTCGTCAACATATTCGGCGGCATCGTGCGCACCGACCTGGTGGCCAACGGCATCGTCTACGCGGCCAGGGGGCTGGACATCAAGATCCCCATCGTCATCCGCCTGGTGGGCACCAACGAAGAGGAAGGCATGCGCATCCTGCGCGAGTCGCGGTTGAATTTCGTCACCGAGAACGTCCTGGCCGACGCGGTCCGCCGCGTGGTCGAGCTGGCCAAAGGAGGCTGACCATGTCCATCCTCATCGACCAGAACTCCCGGGTGCTCGTCCAGGGCTTCACCGGCCGGGAAGGCACCTTCCATGCCGCGCAGATGATCGAGTACGGGACGCGCATCGTCGGCGGCATCACCCCGGGCAAGGGGGGGCAGATCCACCTGGAGAAACCCGTCTTCAACACGGTGGAAGAGGCGGTCCGCGAAACCGCGGCGGACGTCTCGGTCATTTTCGTGCCGGCGTGCTTCGCCGCCGACGCCATCGTCGAGGCGGCGCTGGCCGGGCATCGGCCTGATCGTCTGCATCAGCGAAGGCATCCCGGTCCTGGACATGGTCAAGGTGAAGACCTTCCTCAAGACCACCCGCTCGCGCCTGATCGGGCCGAACTGCCCGGGGGTAATCTCGCCGGGAAAATGCAAGGTGGGGATCATGCCCTCGCGCATCCACCGCCAGGGCAGCGTCGGCATCATTTCGCGTTCGGGCACCCTGACCTATGTGGCGGTGAACCAGATCACGCGCGAGAACCTGGGCCAATCCACCGGCATCGGCATCGGCGGCGACCCGATCATCGGCACGACCTTCGTCGAAGCGCTGGAGTTGTTCAAGGACGACGAGCAGACGGCGGCGGTGGTCATGATCGGCGAGATCGGCGGCAGCCTGGAAGAACAGGCCGCCGCCTACATCGGCCGGAATTTCCCCAAGCCCGTGGTCTCTTTCATCGCCGGCCAGACCGCGCCGCCCGGCCGGCGCATGGGCCACGCCGGGGCCATCATCTCCGGCGGCCGGGGCACCGCCGCCGAGAAGATGGCGGTGTTGCGGGAACACGGGGTGCACGTGGTGGAGAACCCGGCCGAGATCGGGACAATGGTAAAAAAGATCCTGGGCTGAGCCTGGCGCGGCCGCGGGAATAAAGGGGAGGTATAACATGTACGGAGAACGGGGCAAAATGACGATCTTGAGCCTGATCGCCTTGGTGATCCTGGTGCTGGGCGGATACATGGCGTTCAAGTTCATCGGCACCAACCTGGAGAACAAGCAGATCAAGAAGGATGTCTTCAACGCCATCGGCGAGGTCCGCGGCCACGATTTCACCAGCGCGGAGCTCCAGGGGATCATCGAAGGGGTCCTGCAAAAGCACGGCGTCGAGATCCTCGAGCTCAACGCCGAACTGGACAAGGGCAAGTCGATCATCCACTATTCGTTCAAATACAGGGTCGAAACCGATTACTGGCTGTTCAAGCGCAGCGAGATCATTGAGGTCACGGACCAAATTGAAAACTTTGGCTGACGAGCCGTACCGCGGCTCCCTTTTCCTGAAGGCCGGCTTCGCCTTCATCGCCGGCGTCTTCCTGTTTTTTATTTTGCAGGAGTTGCGCAGCGTCTTCATCCCCTTCTTCATCGCCCTGTTCCTGTATTTCCTGCTGAACGCCGCCGTGCGCAAACTGGAGCAGTGGCGAATTCCCAAGACCCTGATCATGATCGGGGTGCTGGCCGTCATTTTCGTCTGCCTCTACCTGAGCGGCCTGCTGCTGTTCACCGGCGCCTCCTCCTTCATCGACAATTTCCCGGCCTACAGCGCCAGGATCACCCGCCTGATCAAGGACGTGCTGGCCCACCTCAAGCTGCCGCTCATCGACGTCAAGCAATACGTGGCCGGGATCGATTGGGACAACATGTTCAACCCCGCCCAGATCACCTCGCTGGTGTCGGGGACGATCGGCACGTTCACCAACTTCATCGGCAACATGCTGCTGGTCGTGCTGCTGCTGATGTTCATGCTGGGGGAAAAAGTGCCGATGGTCTCCCGCATCGCCCGCACCCTGTCCCCGGCCCAGGCGGATGACCTGATGTGCATGGTCGCCGCCATCGAATCCCGGATCCAGCATTACCTTTTCATCAAGACCCTGATGAGCGTGGCCACGGCGGCCATGGCGGCGCTGATCCTGGTCGTGGGCCGCGTCGATTTCATCATTTTCTCCGCCCTGCTGGTCTTTTTCCTGAACTACATCCCGACCTTCGGCTCGCTGCTGAGCACCGCTTTCCCGGCGTTGATCACCTTTCTCCGCTACGGATTCGGCCTGCGTCTCGTGCTGGTCACCCTCGGCCTGATGGTCATGCAATTCGTCATGGGCAACGTCATTGAGCCGCAGATCATGGGCAAACGCATGGACCTGTCGCCGATCGTCATCCTGATCTCCCTGATCTTCTGGGGGTGGCTGTGGGGCGTGGTGGGCATGTTCCTGGCCGTGCCCATCACCTCGGCCATCAAGATCGTCTTTGACAGCGTCCCGGGGCTGAAGCCCGTGGCGGCGGCGATGAGCGGCGAATGAAAAAAACCTCCGGAGCTTGATTTTTTTTCCCCGTTCTCTATAGTGAACGCCAAGGAGGAACCCATGAAAAAATTCGTGATCGTTCTGTTGTCCCTGTTGCTGTTGACGTCGTTCGGCTATCGCCGCAGCCAAAAAATACGTGGCCCAGCCCAAGCTGGCGGTTTTCGGCGACCTGGGCCTGGCCGTATCCGATTTCGAAGGGCTGTTCTTCGATGCCGGCGTTCAGTACGGCCTGAGCGAAAACCTTTTCGCGGAATTCCTGTTTGATTTTTACCTGGACCCGGCCGGTGACCTCGGCGACGCGACCGCCTACGGCTTCAATCTCAACGGGGTGTACAAGTACCCGCTGCAGGACAAGCTGAATCTCTTCGCCAAGGCCGGCGTCAACCTGACCGTCGCCACCGCCGGCGGCAATTCGGACTCGGCCTTCGGGGTGAACGCCGGCGGCGGAGTGGAGTATGATCTGGCGGACAATATGGGCCTGCGCGGGGGCGCCACCTTCAAATTGTCGTTCGACGAGGGCGAAACGTCCAGCTGGTTCAAATTTTACGGCGGCTTCTTCTACCGCTTCTAGTTCCAGGGCGGCTTTCTGTCAGGGAGGAGGGAGATTTCCCTCCTCTTTTTTTTTCAGCGGAATTCGGGCAGGTAGCGCCGCGCCTGCAGCGTGAACTCCCCGTGGTACTCGATTTTTCCGGTCAGGGCGCGGATCAGTCCCGCGGGGACGAAGATGCCCGCCCAGGCCTCGACCCCGGCGGGGGGGTGGGCGGCCGTCCACTCGACATAGCTCAATTCCTCGCGGGTGAGCATCAGGCGTTCATTGCGTGCGGCAGGCCGGGCATAACAGGCCGCGGTAATCGCTGCGCAGCCAGGCCCGGTCAAAGCCGCGCCCGGAGCAATTCGAGCAGCGCCGCGGGTTGAAGAGCAGCCCTTCGCTGCGCAAGAGCCAGACCAGGAAATACAGCAGCAGCCAATCCATGGCCAGGCCCTTCTCCCGCCCGCGCAATATGGCCAGCAGCAGGTTGTAGATCCGGGTGTCGCCGTGGTTCGCCGGAATGGATTTCAGCACGATCTCGGCCAGCAGGTAGAAGTAAAAGACGTTTCCGGCGGCCGAGACCACCGGGAAAAAACTTTTCCTGATCTCGCCCTTGCTGAGCGTGACCAGCTCCCGGTCCTCGCGCCAGTAATACTGGAATTCCCCATCGGTGAACAGTTCGAAAAGGGAGCCGAAACGGTTCTTGAGTTTCGCGGCGCCGGGCGCCACCGCCTTCAGCAGGCCGTTTTCCCTGGTCAGCAGCGTGACCAGCTTGTCCTGCTCGTTCAGCGGGGAATTGGACAGGACCAGGGCCTGGGTCGAGGCTTGAGGCATGGTCAGCCGCCGGCGCCGACAGCGAGGCGTGCCCCACGTTAATGCGGCCTGAGGTAGGGGAACAAGGCCTTGAGGGCGAAGAAAAAGAAATAGAGGCTGAAGCCGATCAGTACGTATCCCAGGACCCGGATCACCTTGCGCGTATTTTGCGGGGTGCAAAGCGACTTCATTTTATTCGTGATGAAAATGATCAGGATGAAATAAGAGAAGACGCCGAGGACGACCACGACCATGAAGAAGATCTCGTAGTTCAAGGTGAGGGGGATGTAGATCCTGAGCTTTTTCAGGAAGGAGAGGGCGATCATCCAGGAGGCGATGCCCAGGGGGTTGATCAGCACCATGCCCAGGCCCTGGAGGAAGGCCCAGCGCTTCCGTTTGATCCTCTCGGCGATGGCCTCTTCCCTTTTTTCGATCTTTTCGATCCGCTCAAGGAAACGGGCGTCCTTCAGCGAAAGCAGCCCCAGGACGAACGTGATGACGGCCGTGACCAGCAGGAAGATGCCTTCGATGCTGAAGTTGTAGCCGTTCTGTAGAAAAGGGGTGATGCCGAAAAAGGCCGCCGTCGCCCAGACGGCGTCGCCGACCGCCGCCCCCAGAGCGACGCTCAACGCCGGGCCGTATTGCTTTTTGATCGCGCTTTGAAAGACCTGGAGATTGACCGGCCCGATCGGGACGCAGAGGAAAAAGCTGATAAAGAAGCAACCCAGATAAAAGAGCAGGTAGGTCAGCCACATTTGGCCATTGTAGCCGATAAAGGAAAAAAAAGTCAATCGCTTGCGGAATTATTTGTTCCTGCTGAAAATGCCGGGCGAGATGCCTGGAATTTCAGAAGACCACGAACAGCACTTTGAACAGATAAGCCGCCAGCGAAGCCACGACCACGCTCAAGGCGGCCGAGGCGCCCGCGGTTCTCCAGCCGAATTCCCTGCCCATGACCACGAAGGTGGTAAAGCAGGGGAAATACAGCGTCACGAACACCAGGAACACCACCGCCTGGCCGGTCGTCAGGGGCAGAAGCGCCAGCGAGGCGGCGCCCAGGGCCTGCTTGGCCATGATGATGATCAATTCCTTGCGGAAGAAGCCGAACACGAGCGTGGTCCCCAGCTTGGCCGGCAGTCCCAGCAAACCGTTGACCAGGGGGGAGAAAAAAGCGTCTATCCGGGCCCCGATGTTCAGGTAACCCAGCCAGGACATGGCGGCGCTGCCCAGCAGCAGCAGCGGCACGACCGCCGAGGCGAACTCCTTGAGCTGGCGGCCGGTGGCCGCCAGGGCGTTCCGCAGCGAGGGGACCTTCAGGTCGGGGATCTCCATGATCAGGCCGCCGGGTTTCGCCAGGAACAGGGACATCGCCTTGCCGGTGACCGCGATGACCAGCAGCACGAACATATAGATCACCATGGCCCAGACCGGGCCGGCGAGGGCGGCGGTCAGCGCGAAAATGACGGCATTGCGGGCCGAGCAGGGAATGAAGGGCAACAGCAGGGCGGTCAGGGTCCGGTCGCGGCGGTTCTCCATGATGCGGGTGGCGTAGAGCGCCGGCGCGGTGCAGCCGAAGCCGAGGATGAAGGCGGCGACCGCCTTGCCCTGCAGCCCGACGCGGTGCAGCAGGCCGTCGAGCAGGAAGGCGATGCGCGAGAGGTAGCCGGTGTCCTCGAACAGGGCATGGAGGAAGATCAGCGGCAGGAAATAGGGCAGCACCACGCCCAGGGACCCCGACAACCCCTGCCACAGGCCGTCCGCCGTCAGCCACAGGAGGCCGGACACCTTCCGCAACGGGAGGAGCAGCGGCGGGACGCGGTTCAGCAGCGGGTCGAGCCCGCGGCTGAAAAGATTGCCGGCGAAGAAGATCAGGGCATAGAAAACCAGGAAATAGGCGACCAGGAAAAGGCGGCCGAGCAGCGGGTGCAGCAGGAAGCGGTCCAGGCGGTCGTGCAGGGGGATCGTCTGGCGCGGCACGAATTCGGATATCGTTTCGCCCAGCTTCATGGCCTGGTGGTGGCGTTCGTAGGCGATCGATTCGAAGCATTCGAGCTTGTGAAAATCGCGGATCTGGGCGCAGGCGGCCGCGATCTCCCCGGCGATGGGGCGGGCGAGGTCGGCGGGGACCATGTCCGGGTTCTCGATGGCCTTGATGGCGTAGAAACGGCGGCCGCCGTTCCGCCCGGCGCCCGGCTCGGCCATGGCGCCGGCCAGCGCCTGCACCAGGGCCTCGATATGGGCCGTGTAGGGAAAGACCGGGAGCGGGGAGGGCGGGGCGCTGAGCATGAGCGCGCAGCGTTCCATCAGGTGCAGCACCCCTTTGCCGTGCAGGGCGGAGGTCGGGACGACCGGCACCCCGAGCAGGCGCTCCAGCTTTTCGTGGTCGATCTTCAATCCGCGCTTTTCGGCCTCGTCCTGCATGTTCAAGGCGATGGCCATGGGCAGCCCCAGCTCCAGCAATTCGCTGGTCAGTTCCAGGCTGCGCGCCAGCAGCGTGGAATCGACCACGTTGATGACCAGGTCGATCTTCTCGCCCAGCAGGTAATCGCGGGTGATGCGCTCGGCGTCGTCCTGCGGCGTTCAGGGAATAGGCGCCGGGGAGGTCGAGCAGCCGGAAGACCCGGCCGTGCAGCTCGATGGCGCTCTGGGTGATGCGCACGCTGGTGCCGGCGAAATTGCCCGCCGCCGCCTTGATGTCGGAGAGCACGTTGAACAGCGTGCTCTTGCCCGCGTTGGGCTGCCCGACCAGGACGACCTTATAACTTGTCATCCCCGACCAGTATCTTCCTGGCCAGCCCCTGGCCGATGGCGATCTTGCTGGAGCGGGTGGTGAGATTACGGATCAGGACGGGGCTCCAGCGCGAGTCGTTCAGCTTGGCGATCGAGTCGCCCATATGGATGCCCATGGTCAGGAGCTTCCTTTTGGATTCCTGGCCGGCCTTTATTTCGATCACGAGCAGGGGATTGTTCCGCGGCGCCAGGTTCAAGGTCATTATTTTCATTTGCCATGGTAAACCATTTCGCGACGCGAGTCAATGCTGCGGCCCGCCCCTCATGGCCTCGATAGGGGTTGCCTGGCCGCCCGATTTGGGATAAAATGCAGGGGTGAAAAAACATTCCGCGGAGCAACCATGATCGACCTGGTGACTGGGGCGGCCGGGTTCCTCGGCTCGCACCTGTGCGACGCCTTGCTGGCCAGGGGCCACGACGTGATCGGGCTGGACAATTTCTTCACCGGCAGCAAGGAGAACATCCGCCACCTGCGCGCCAGCGAGCGTTTCGAGGTCATTCGCCACGACATCATCCACCCCATCCTGCTCGAGGCCGACCGCATCTACAATTTCGCCTGCCCGGCATCGCCCGTGCACTACCAGTTCAACCCGGTGAAAACCATCAAGACCTCCGTCCTGGGCACCATCAACATGCTGGGCCTGGCCAAGCGGGTCAAGGCGCGCATCCTGCAGGCCTCGACCTCCGAGGTGTACGGCGACCCCGAGGAGCATCCCCAGAAGGAATCCTACTGGGGGCGGGTCAACCCCATCGGTCCCCGCTCCTGCTACGACGAGGGCAAGCGGGTGGCCGAGTCGCTGATGGTCAACTACCAGGCGCAGAACGGGGTCGATATCCGCATCGTGCGCATCTTCAACACCTACGGCCCGCGCATGGCCCTGAACGACGGCCGCGTGGTGAGCAACTTCATCCTGCAGGCCCTGCGCTCCGAGCCGATCACCATCTGCGGCAGCGGCGAGCAGACCCGTTCCTTCTGCTATGTCTCCGACCTGGTCGAAGGCACGGTGCGCATGATGGAGCAGCAGGGCTTCTGCGGCCCGCTCAACCTGGGCAACCCCGAGGAGATCACGGTCCTCGAGCTGGCCGAGAAGATCGTGCGGCTCACGAATTCCCGGTCGAAGATCGTTTTCAAGGAGCTCCCCGTGGACGACCCGGCGCGGCGCCGGCCGGACATCGCGCTGGCCAGGGAGAAGCTGGGCTGGGAGGTCAAGGTCGGGCTGGAAGACGGCCTGCGGGAAACCATCGCTTATTTTAAAAAGGCGCTGGCGGCCGGCCGATGAGCGCGGGCCAACGGCACGGGTGATCGTAAAAATAATAATTCGTAGGAGGACCAGACCATGAAAAAAAGAATAGCCGCCGCCGGCGCTTTCCTCTTGTTCGTGTTCGCTTTTTCGGTTTTTTCCGCCCCGGCGGTTGAAGCGAAGAAGCCGTCGAAAAAGGTCGCCAAGCTGATGGCCAAGGCGCAGAAGGCCATCCAGGACAAGCAGGCCGACCAGGCCATCGACCTGCTGCAGCAGGTGGTCGTGCTGGAACCGGAAAACGCCATGGTGCGGCACAACCTCGGCGTGCTTTTTTTTGACAAGGGGCTTACGGACCAGGCCATCGCCAGTTTCGAGGAAGCGCTGCGCCTGCAGCCCGATTACCAGAACGCCCTGTTGGCCCTGCGCCAGGCGCTCTTTGAAGCCGGCAAGAGCGCCAGCGGCAAAAAGGACTACGAGAAGGCCGACGGCTACCTGCTGAAGCTGGACGGCCTGCCCCGCCCGGCGGCGGAGAACAAGGGGCTGCTCGCCTCCGCCCATTATCTGCTCGGCTTCAACTTCTTCAACCTCAAGCAGTACATCAAGGCCATCGAGTATTTCGGCAAATGCCAGGCCAGCGAAGGCCTGGAAAAAGATAACCCGGAGCTGTACGCCAACGCCACCTATTTCCTCGGCATGATGGGTTATATCCAGGGCGATTACGAGGTTTCCAACGGGTATTTTCGCAAATACGTCACCCTGTACCCCGAAGGATCGGCCAAGCCCGAATTTTTCGCCCACGCCAACTATTTCATCGGCGCCAACCTTTTCCGTCTCCTGGAGGCCAGGCTGGCCAAGGGCGACGTATCCAAGCTGGCCGAATCGGCCGGCGAGATCCTGCCGTACCTGAAAATGGCCGTGGAGAACAAGCTGCCCAGCGAAGACGCGTATGTCATGCTGGGCAACTGCTACGTCTACCTCAAGGAATACGACAATGCCGTGCAGACCTACCGGCAGCTGATCGAACGTTTCCCCCAGTCGCCGCAGCTGAAGAATTACCAGGCCTTCCTGCCGGAGCTCGAGAAAATGCAGCAGCAGGCGCAAAAACCCAAGAAAAAGCGCTAGGCGTTCACGTTGAGCCGACCCGGCTTGTTTTTCGAAACGACCGCCCGTGACGGGAGCTGCGCGGCCCGGACCGGCAGGGTCACCACCCGGCACGGCGCCTTCGACACCCCCGCCTTCATGCCCGTGGGCACGGCGGGCACGGTCAAGGCGCTGACGCCGCAGCAGCTGCAAGAGGCGGGGGCCCAGGTCATCCTGGCCAACACCTACCACCTGTTCCTGCGCCCGGGGACCGAGGTCATCCGTCCGTTCGGTTCGCTGCGCCGCTTCATGGCCTGGGACAAGCCCATCCTGACCGACAGCGGCGGCTTCCAGATATTTTCCCTGAAGAGCAACGCCCGGGTCAGCGAGGAAGGCGTGCGCTTCAAGTCGCACCTGGACGGTTCGTCCTTCGCCCTGACCCCCGAGGGCGTGGTGGACATCCAGAACGTCCTGGATTCCGACATCCAGATGGTCCTGGACCATTTCGCCCCCCATCCCGCCAGCCGCGCCCAGGACGAAAAGGCGCTGGCCCTGACCGGGGTCTGGGCGGCGCGGGCCAGGGAGCGCTTCGTCAAGACCAACCGCGGCAATTCCCAGTTCGCCATCATCCAGGGCGGCCTGCATGAAGACCTGCGCCAGCGCTCCCTGGAAGAGCTGGCGGCCATGGATTTCGACGGCTATGCCATCGGCGGCCTGAGCGTGGGCGAAAGCCAGGCCGATTTCAAGAGGATATTGCAGCCGCTGGCCCCCGGGCTGCCCGGCGGCGAAGCCCAGGTACCTGATGGGCTCGGGGACCCCCGAGGATATTCTCCTGGCCGTGGAGAGCGGCATGGACATGTTCGATTGCGTCCTGCCGTCGCGCAACGCCCGCAACGGCACGCTTTTCTGCTCGCGCGGCAAGGTCAGGATCAAGAACGAAAAGTACAAGAGCGACCCGCGCCCCCTGGATGAAGACTGTCGCTGCTACACCTGCCGCAATTTTTCCCGGGCCTATCTCCGGCACCTGTTCATCTCCCGCGAGATCCTGGCCTCCATCCTGAACACGATCCACAATATCCATTTCTACCTTGATTTTATGTCCAAAATAAGGTATGCTATCCAATCCGCTACATTCAGCGAACTCAAAGAGAATTTTTTGGTTCTTTACAAAGGAGATTAACATGAACGGAGCAACCCAGAGCAATATGCTGGTGCAACTCATTCCCTTCGTCGTCATTTTCGTCATTTTTTACCTGTTGATCATCATGCCGGCCAGGAAAAAGCAGAAGCAGCACCAGAACATGATCAATGCTCTCAAGGGCGGCGAGCGCGTCATCACCTCCGGCGGCATCTACGGGACCGTCAACCGTGTCATGGACGACCGTTTCGAGATCCAGGTGGACGGCAACACCCGGATCCAGATCACCAAGGGCTCCATTTCCGCCGTCCTGGAAGTGGGCAGCGACAAGAGCAAGTAGATCCGCAAAGCCTGGCGTCTTTGAGCGCGGATCCAGTGAACCATTCCCGCAAGATGCGGCACGCAGGATAAAAGGAGGAACACCATGGACAAGTCGATGACCTGGAAAGTGGGGCTGATCATCGCCGTGATCGTCCTGTCGATCTGGCTGATGTGGCCGTTGGACAAAAAACTCAATTTGGGGCTCGATCTCAGGGGCGGGATGCATCTGATCATGGAGGTCGAGACCAACGAGGCCATCGCCATCCAGGCCGACATGAGCGTCACCCAGCTGAAGGGCCTTTTCAAGGACGGCAGCATCAAGTATGAAAAGATCATCCGCAAGGGCTTCGATAAAATTGAGATCACTGGGACGCTGCTGGATGACGAGCGCAAGATCAAGGACATCCTCGACGACGATTTCCGCGATTGGACTTACACCGTGGGCGGCAACCTGATCGCGGTCGCGCTGCGGCCCAACATCGAGCAGCAGCTGCGCGACCAGTCGGTCGACCAGGCGCTGGAGACCATCCGCAACCGCGTCGACGAATTCGGCGTGGCCGAGCCCACCATCCAGAAGGAGGGCCTGGCCGGCGACAAACTGCTGATCGATCTCCCCGGCATCGACAACCCGGAGCGGGTCAAGAGCCTGATCAAGAGCACGGCCATGCTGGAATTCCGCGCCGTCGTCTCCGGGCCGTTCCTGACCGAGGAAGCGGCGCTGAAGGACTACAACGGCCAGCTTCCCGAGGACATGGAGATCGTCAAGACCAATCCGCGGCGCCTGGACAAGGGCTTTTACGTGCTGCGCAAGGCCACCGTGGTCCCGGGCAAAGACCTGAAGAGCGCCCGCCGCGCCCAGGACGAATACGGCGCCCCCGCCGTCGGCTTCTCCTTCAATTCCCAGGGGGCCGCCCAATTCGAAAAGTTCACCGCCGCCAACATCGGCAAGCTGCTCTCCATCGTCCTCGATGACCGCATCGAGAGCGTGGCCACCATCCAGGACGTCATCTCCGGCGACGGCATCATCCACGGCCGCTTCACCGTGGACGAGGTCGACGACATCGTGCTGGTGTTGCGCTCCGGCGCCCTGCCGGCGCCGCTGAAATACATCGAGGAAAGGACCATCGGCCCGTCGCTGGGCGCCGATTCCATCCGCAAGGGGCTCCTGGCCTGCATCGGCGGCCTGGTGCTCGTGATCCTGTTCATGTTGGTCTATTACAAGGCCGCGGGCATCAACTCGATCCTGGCCCTGTTCTTGAACATGATCATCCTGCTGGGCATCCTGGCTTATTTCCACTCCACCCTGTCGCTGCCCGGCATCGCCGGCATCATCCTGTCCATCGGCATGGCCGTGGACGCCAACGTGCTGATATTCGAGAGGATCCGCGAGGAATTGAAGTCGGGCAAGTCGCCGCAAGTCGGCCATCGACGCGGGTTTCAAGAAGGCGTTCTGGACGATCTTCGATTCCAACCTGACCACGGTCATCTCGGCGGTCTTCCTGTTCCAGTTCGGCACCGGGCCCATCAAGGGGTACGCCGTCACCCTGATCATCGGCATCGCGGCCAGCATGTTCACCGCCATATTCGTATCGCGGGTGATCTTCGACCTGACCTACGGCAGGCGCAAGAAGCTGGTCAAGATCAGCATATAGGAGCTCATCATGCAATTATTCAAAGAAGTACCCAATATCAAGTTCATCAGCAAAAGGTATTTTGCCTTCGGCCTTTCGGGCCTGATCATCCTGGCCGGCGTGGTGCTGTTTTTTACCCGCGGCTTCAACATGGGCATCGATTTTTCCGGCGGCACCATGATCGAGGTCAGTTTCCAGAATAAGACCACCATCCCGCAGGTCCGCGCCATGCTGGACAGGATCAACCTGGGCGACGCCCAGATCACGCGCATCGGCGGCGAGAACAAGTTTTTCATCAAGACCCTGGCCTCGTTGAAGAAGCTGAACCTCCCCAACGCGGTCAAGATGGAAGACGTCGAGGAATACGAGCTCGTGGCCAGGCAGATCAAGAACAGCATGCTGGACGCGGCGGACAAAGACAAGGCCACGGCCGGGAAGATCGACCTGAACAACACCGCCGAGGGCGAGATCGCCCGCTTCCTGCGCGACAAGGGCCTGGGGGATGACGACGCCAAGGAGAGCGCCCGATCATCATCGGCCTGCGCAAGGGCAAGACCGGCACTCATCGCGGATTTCTCCGAGCTGGAAAAGGCCGGCATCAAGCACCGCGTCATGACCGTCCTGCGCGACAATACGTTCCTGAGCAAGTTCACGTTCCTGAGCGTGGAGTTCGTCGGGCCGCAGGTGGGCAAGGAACTGCGCCGCAAGGCCGCCCTGGCCTGCATCTGGGCCCTGATCGGCATGCTGGTCTACATCGCTTTCCGTTTCAAGTTCTTCTACGGCCTGTCGGGCATCCTGACCCTGGCCCACGACGTCCTGGTCGCCCTCTCCTTCATCCTGCTCTTCCGCATCGAAATGTCCCTGCAGGTCGTCGCCGCCCTGCTGACCATCGTCGGCTATTCCATCAACGACACCATCGTGGTCTTCGACCGCCTGCGCGACAACCTCAAGATCATGAAAAAGGACAACCTGGAAGCCATCCTGGACAAGAGCCTGAACCAGACCCTCAGCCGGTCGATCTTCACCTCCTTGACGGTTTTCCTGACCGTCATGTCCCTGTACCTGTTCGGCGGCGAGGTGATCCGGCCTTTCGCCTTCACCATGCTGGTCGGCGTCATCGCCGGTTCCTACTCGACCATCTACCAATCCTGCGCCTGGCTGAAAGTATGGGAAAAATATTTGCTAAAAAGAAAATAATGTTGAAAAAGGTCTTGAATTTTACTTGCTTTTATTATATAAAGTAGTTTGGAAATACTAACAAATTTACGAATGGAGGCCTAGCATGTTTGGCGAATCCATGATCATATCGGGAGAAAAGCCCAAACCTACAAAAAGGTATTTGACTTTGCCCATTTCATTATTAATTCACATTTTGCTTATCGGATCGTTCATCGTGGTCCCCCTGATGATGGCCGACTCGAATCTTCCTGAAATCAAGGTGACCAACGTCTTTATCGGCGCGCCCCCGCCGCCGCCGCCGCCGCCCCCTCCGGCGGCCAAAAAGAAGACCGGCGGCGAACAGAAAGCCACCGAGACCAAGAAGGCCGAGGCCCGGCCCATCATCGCCGGCCGGCTGGTGGCGCCCATCGAAGTGCCGACCATCATCCAGGAAGAGGACGTGGGCAGCTTCGGCGTGGAAGGCGGCATTGAAGGCGGCGTGGAAGGCGGCGTCGAGGGCGGCGTCATCGGCGGCGTCCTGGGCGGCGTGGAAGGCGGGCAACTGATCGAGGGTTCCCAGCAGGCCATCCGCATCGCCAGCGTGCAGCGTCCCAGGAACTATCAAGATGGTCAAGCCGATTTACCCGCAGATCGCCCTGACGGCCCGCATCCAGGGCGTGGTCATCATCGAGGCCATGACCGATATCTATGGCCGCGTGCGCTCCGCCCGGGTCATTTCCGGTCACCCCCTGCTCAATGACGCGGCGCTGACCGCCATCAAGCAGTGGGTCTACGAGCCCTACATCCTGAACGGTATCCCCAAGCCGGTCATCTTCACGGCCACGGTTACCTTCACCCTGCAGAACCAGTAATTCGATCGGGAGATCGTTTATTGAGAATTCATAAAATAAAACCAATTTAGGAGGTCTATTATGTCATGGGATCTAGTTGAAATGTGGCACAGTATGAGTTTCATCCCCAGGGCGGTCGTTTTCACCCTGGTTTTCATGTCGGTGTATTGCTTCGCCACCGGCATCGAGAGGGCCATCGTTTTTTCCAAGGCCAAAAGGCAGTCGCGGGATCTCTTGAAGCTGATCTCCGGCCTCTGGCGCGAAGGTAAAGTGGAGGAATCCATCAAGCTGGCTTCCGACAAGAGATTCAAGAACAGCCACCTGGCCAAGGTGCTGGTCGCCGGCCTGAACGAACTCCAGTTCCAGCAGGACAGCCGCTCCAGCTACGCCGAAGTGGTCGAATCGGCCAAGAGAGCCATTGAGCGGGCGACCATCAAGGGCGTTCAGGAATTCAAGAGAGGCTTGAACGGTCTGGCCACCATCGGCTCCACGGGCCCGTTCATCGGCCTGTTCGGCACGGTTTTCGGAATCATCACCGCTTTCCAGGGCATGAAGGTTTCCGGCTCGGGTGGTATCGGCGCCGTCGCCGGCGGTATCGCCGAGGCCTTGATCACCACCGGTTTCGGTATCATCGTTGCCGTCGTCGCCGTGTGGTTCTTCAATATCCTGCTCAATCGCGTGGATGTCTTCACCGGTGAAATGGCCAATGCTTCTTCAGAGTTGATTGATCATTTTATCAAGTTAAAAGTCAAGTAAGGGGAGCAGAGTATGAGCGTCGATGTCGGCTCTAAAACTGCAAAGTCTGAGCCAAACGTTGTGCCCCTCTGCGACATCCTGCTGGTGTTGCTGATCATCTTCATGATCGTGACGCCGATGATCCAGAAGGGAGCCAACGTCACTCTGCCCGAAGCCAAGTACACCGCCAGCGAGCCCGACCCCAGCCAGATGTTCACCGTGTACGTCAAAAAAACCGGTGAAGTCGCCCTGGACGACAAGCCGGTGACCGACCTGACGAAGCTGGGCCAGATGATCCTCGACCGCATGGAGGAAATGCAACGGACCGAGAAGAAGGTCCTGTTGAAGGCCGATTTGGAAGCGTCCTACGGCAGAGTGGTGGACGTGATGAACGCCATCAAGGAAGCGCAGATCGAAGTCATCGGTCTGGTGACGGAGCAAAAAGCGTCCACTTTGGAATAAGTTCGACCGTTCTTAGGAAAAAGGGAAGAAGCGATTCTTCCCTTTTTTTTTAGCCCTTGATCGCCGGGATCCTGACGCGGATCGCCGCCGGCACCACGTTGACCTCGTAATCCTCGAGTTCGCTGCCTCCGTATTCGCCGTCGAAATGATAGGGGATCGGGCCGTTGAGCGAACGGATGTGCACGTGGTCGAACTTGAACGTCTTGTAGAAAGGGTACTTGTCGATGGTGCCGCTGAACAGGCGCTGGATGTTCAGGGACGACTGCAGCAGCTTGAATTTCTTCAGGATGCACAGGTCCAGGAGCCGGTCGTAGGGGGAGGCGTGGGGGGCGATGACGGCCTTGGCCCCGTACTGGCGGAAATTCGCCAGCGCCAGGATCATGATCTCGTCCTCGAATTCGCTGCTGGCGGTCGTGACCCGCACCGAGAACTGCGGCATTTCCAGGTAGCCCTTCAAGGCGAAGTACACATAGGGCAGGATGCCGCGCGTCTTGGATTCCAGGTTAAATTTCTTCGAGATCAGGCCGTCCAGACCCATGCCGGCGACATTGAAAAAATGCCGGCCGTTGATGTTGCCGGTGTCGATGAACACGTCCTGGCCCGTGATCAGCGTATCCAGGGCGCGCAGCCAGGACAGCGGGATGCCCAGGTTCCGCGCCAGCCCGTTTCCCGAGCCGCCGGGGAGGATGCCCAGCGTCTTGTTGGTGTTGAGCAGGGAGGCGGCGACCGAATTGACCGTGCCGTCCCCGCCGAAAGCCACGAAGACGTCGAAATGCTTCAGCCCCCGGCGCGTGATCTCGCTGGCGTGCAGCGGCGAGTTGGTATTGACCAGCGAGACGCTGGAAAAGTGGCGGCGCAATTTTTTCAGGATCAGCGAAACGGCGATATCCTTGGAAATGAACCCCGAGGTGGGATTCAGGATAAGCAGGATTTTTTCAGGGCTGCGATTCATGACCCATTATTATAACACAACCGCGGGCGGGCGTTCCCCGGGCTTTCAGGATACTTTCTGGCCGCAGTCAGGGCAGAACTTGGCCCCTTTTTTCAGCGCGGCGCCGCAGTTGCTGCAGAAGGCTCCCTTGGGGAAGGCGGCTCCGCATTCAGGGCAGAACTTCGCCGAAAGCGGGGCGTTGAGTTTGCAGGCCGGGCATTTCTTGGTCTTCGCGCTTTCCGCCTCCCCTTTCTTGGCATCCTGCATGGCCTGGTTGATCATTCCCGGCATCATCATGCCCATGCCCGCCCCCAGGCCCATGCCCATGCCCGACGAGGCGTCGCCGCCCTTTTCCGCGGCCTTTTCCATGGCCTTGGCCGCCTTGAACTGCACGAATTTGCCCATGTCGCCGACGGCGCCCATGCCGGCGCGCTCGTCGATCATTTTCTGCACTTCCTCGGGCGGGGTGATGGAGTTGATGACCAAGTCGGCGATCTCCAGGCCGTACTTGGCGAAGTCGTCCGCCAGGCGGCCCTTCAGTGCCGGCGGCCATCTCGTCGAAATGCTGCGGCAGCTCGAAAATGGTCTGGACCGTTTCGCCCAGGAAATCGTTCAGGCGCCCCACCAGCAGGTCGCGCAGGAAATCCTCGATATGGTCGGTGCTGTAAACGGCCTGGGTGCCGGCCACTTCGCCGATAAAAAGCTGGGGGTTGTTGACGCGGATGGAAAAAATGCCGAAGGCGCGCAGGCGGACGAAGCCCAGCTCGGAGTCCTTGAAGACTGACCGGCTCCTTGGTGCCCCATTTCAGGTTCAGGAACGTTTTCAGGTTGACGAAATAGACCTGGGCCTGGAAGGGCGACTTGAAGCCGTAGGGCAGGGAAAGCAGGCGGGTGAGCAGGGGGATGTTCATCGTCGACAGGACGTGGCGCCCGGCCTTGAAGGTGTCCAGGGCCTTGCCGTCGCGGAAAAAGACCGCGGCCTGGTTCTCCTGGACGATCAGCTGCGCCCCGAGCTTGATGTCGCTCGAGCCCGCTTCGGGGATGCGGTGCGATATCTCTTTTCCCGTCGGATCGAAGTATTGGATGATCTCGAGTTTCATTGGCTCACTCCTTTGTCATATCCTTTCAGCAGCGCCGTCCGTTGTTCGAACCCGGCGTCGATGCCGGCCAGTTCCTCGCGCAGCGGCTCGAGCCCGGTGGCGTCGGGGTCGGCGGCCAGCTTCTTGCCCGCGACGGCGAAGCGCAGCGCGGCGTCGGCGAGCTTCGCGTCCAGCTCGTAAACCGCGTCCAGTCCGGCTTCGCTGATCTTGAGCAGGTCGAAGAAGCCGCTGTAGCCCTGGTCGGCGTAGCGGATGGCGCCGCTGCTTTTGTCCAGCGCCTTGACGAACAGGTCGCAGGCCTGCAGGAGTTCGAAATCCTTCCGGCGGCTGGCGGCTTGCAGGACGGCGTTCATGGAGCTTTTGACCTGGCGCAGCTGCTGGACGATGAAGTCGCGCTGCAGGCGGTCGGAATCGCGGCGGAGCTCCTTTTCGTAATACCCTTTGAAACCGGGAATTTTGTGCAGCAGCTTTTCCAGCCCGTTCAACTGTTCCCTGGCCTTTTCCTTGATGTCCATGGCGCGCCTCCCGGACGATTATAGGAAAACCCCCGGGAAAATGCAAATCCCCGGAACGCGGAGACGGCGGCTTGGCCCCGCGCTACTTGAAAATATTGGCCCGTTGTGCTACTTTTTTATCCTTGGAGGTAACCCATGAGCATAAAAGTAGCGATAAACGGTTTCGGAAGGATCGGGAGAATTTTTCTGCGCGCCGCCTGGAATACGCCGGCGATCGAGATCGTGGCCGTCAACGACATCACCGACACCAAGACACTGGCCCACCTGTTGAAATACGATTCGACCTTCGGGGCCTTCGCCGAGGAGGTCGGCCACGGGGACGGCTTCATCCAGGTCGGCGGCCGCAAGATCAGGGCCACGGCGATCAAGAACCCCGCCGAGCTGCCCTGGAAAGAGCTGGGCATCGACCTGGTCGTCGAGTCCACCGGGCTGTTCACCAAGCGGCCGGAGGCGGAGAAGCACCTGCAGGCCGGCGCCAAAAAAGTGCTGATCTCCGCGCCGGCGACCGACCCGGACATCACCATCGTGCTGGGAGTGAACGAGAAGGAATACGACGTCAAAAAGCACCACATCGTTTCCAACGCCTCCTGCACCACCAACTGCCTGGCGCCGGTGGCCAAGGTCCTGCACGACAATTTCGGGATCGTCAAGGGCCTCATGACCACCATCCACTCCTACACCAACGACCAGCGCATCCTCGACCTGCCGCACAAGGACCTGCGCCGGGCGCGGGCCGCCACCTGTCCATGATCCCCACCACCACCGGCGCGGCCAAAGCCGTCGGCCTGGTCATCCCGGAGCTGAAGGGCAAGCTCGACGGCACTGTCCATCCGCGTCCCGACCCCCGACGTCTCGGTGGTCGACCTCGTGGTCGCGGTGGCCAAGGACACCACCGTGGAAGAGGTGCGCCAGGCGTTCCTGAAGGCCGCCGCCGGACCGATGAAAGGGATCCTGAGCTACTGCAGCGAACCGCTGGTATCCATCGATTTCAAGGCAACGCTGCTCCGCCATCGTCGACATGGACAATATCTTCGTCATCGAGAAGAACCTGGTCAAGGTGCTGGCCTGGTATGACAACGAGTGGGGCTACTCCTGCCGGGTGCGCGACCTGATCCTCAAGATCGCGACGAACTGATATGGCAAAAAAGTTCCTCAAGGACGTCCCCGTTCGGGACCGGCTGGTCTTCGTCCGCGACGACTTCAACGTCCCCCTGAACGCCGCCCTGGAGATCACCGACGACACGCGCATCCAGGCCGCCATCCCCACCTTCCGCCACCTGGTCGCGAACGGGGCCCGCGTGGTCTGCGCCTCGCACCTGGGCCGGCCCAAGGGCGAGGTGATCCCCGACTGCAGCCTCGCCCCCGTCGCCAGGCGCCTGGGCGAGCTGCTGGGGCAGAAAATAGCGTTCTGCCCCGAAACGGTCGGTCCCCTGGCGGAAAAGGCCAAGGCCAAGTTGAAGGCGGGGAAGGTCCTGCTCCTGGAAAACCTGCGCTTCAACCCGGGTGAGACCAAGAACGACGCCGCTTTCGCGGCTGAGCTGGCCAGGGGGATCGACCTGTACGTGGACGACGCCTTCGGCGCCTGCCATCGCGCCCATGCCTCGATCGACCAGATCACCCGCTTCGTGCCCCTGTCCGTCGCCGGCTTCCTGCTCAAGAAAGAGATCGATTTCCTGAGCATGGCCGCGGACAACCCTCCCGACAACTACCTGGTCATCCTCGGCGGCGCCAAGGTCAGCGACAAGCTGCCGCTGTTGAACCACCTGGTCACCAAAGCCGACGCCATCCTCATCGGCGGCGCCATGGCCTATACCTTTTTGCTGGCGCAGGGGATGGAGGTGGGCGCTTCGCGGGTGGAGAAGGATTGCCTGGATCTCTGCCGCGAGATCCTGCAGAAAGCGAAGGACGGCGGCGTGCGCATCCTCCTGCCCAAAGACCATATCGCCGCCACCAAGATCGAGCCCAACATCACCGTGCGCATCATCCGGCCCGGGAAGGGGATCCCCGGCGAGATGATGGGGCTGGACATCGGCCCCGAGACGGTCGAGCAATACCGGGCCGAGATCGAGCGCGCCGAGCTGATCTTCTGGAACGGGCCCATGGGCGTTTTCGAGGTCGACACCTTCGCCGGCGGCACCATGGAGATCGCCGCCGCCGTCGCCGCCGCCAAAGCCACGACCATCATCGGCGGCGGCGATTCGATCGCCGCCGTCAACAAGGCCGGCGTCGCCCAGTGCATCAGCCACATTTCGACCGGCGGCGGGGCGGCCCTGGAATTCCTGGCCGGCGACAAGCTGCCGGGGATCGAAGCGCTGACGGAGGCATGATGGCCAGGAAATTCATGATCGCCGGCAACTGGAAAATGTACAAGACGTTCGCCGAAAGCCGGGAATTCGTTGAAAGCCTGTCCGGGCAATTCAGCGCCGCCGCGGGTCTGACCGTGGTCGTTTTCCCGCCCTTCACCGCCCTCGCCGCCCTGCGCGGCCTGGACGCGAAGGTCAGGATCGGCGCCCAGAACATGTTTTACGAGGAAAAGGGGGCCTTCACCGGCGAAATATCGCCGCTGATGCTGCAGGGACTGGCCGAGTATGTCCTGGTCGGCCATTCCGAGCGCCGCGAGATATTCCACGAAAGCGACGCGGACGTGAATAAAAAACTCCTCGCCGCCCTTAAATTCGGCTTTAAACCCGTCCTCTGCGTGGGGGAGACGCTTCCCGAGCGCGAGGCCGGCCGGACCCTGGAAAAGGTCAAAAACCAGTTGGACAAGGGCCTGGAGGGGGTGAGCGCCGGCGACTGGGAGAAGATCACCGTGGCCTATGAACCGATCTGGGCCATCGGCACCGGCCGCAACGCCTCGCCCGGCCAGGCGCAGGACGTCCACGGTCCTATCGCCGGCCTGCTGCGGGAAAAAGCCCCGGGCGTCGCATTCCCGATCCTGTACGGCGGTTCGGTCAAGCCGGAGAACAGCCTGGAGCTCCTCGCGCAGGCGGATATTTCCGGGGTCCTGGTCGGGGGCGCCTCCTTGAAAGTGGAGTCGTTTTCTGCTATAATCCACAGCGGATTGAAACTTCTCAGCGCATAGGAGGCAACTTGGAAGGCGTTTTACTTTTTTTTCATATAGTCGTATGCCTGTTGCTGGTCATCGTCGTTCTGCTGCAGAGCGGCAAGAGCGCCGACCTCGCCGGCGCCTTCGGCGGCTACGGCAGCCAGTCTTCGTTCGGCCCCCGCGGCACGGCTTCGCTGCTCTCGAAGATCACCACCACGCTGGCGATCCTGTTCATGGTGACCTCGCTGCTGCTGCAGATCCTGGCTACCGGCAGGAACCGTTCCGGGTCGGTGTTGGGCAATGAAAAACCGGCGTCCAGGACCCAGACCTCGCAGCCGCTGAAGCCTACGGGCGGCACTCCCCAGCCGCAGCCGCCGGCCCGCCAAATAGGCCGGGCCGCGTTTCGCGCGCAGCGACAGGGAATTCCAAGGAAAACGGATTTGTCATATACAGGCCGGGGTGGTGGAATTGGTAGACACGCAAGCTTGAGGTGCTTGTGGGAATTTTCCTGTAGGGGTTCGAGTCCCCTCCTCGGCAGATATGGAGAGGTGCTGGAGTGGTCGAACAGGGCTGCCTGCTAAGCAGTTGTCCGGGGTAAACCCGGACCGTGGGTTCGAATCCCACCCTCTCCGTTTCTTTAATCCTTTGTATTACCTGATCATCTTTATTGACCTCAACTCCCACAATTGAAATACCCCCGAGGGTGGGGTTCGAACCCACGAAGAATCTGGGTTCGCCCGAATTGGGCGAGGGCCCAATTCGGCACGACCGAGCGCAGCGAGGGAGCCGAAGGCGAGCGGGCCCCAGCGGGCCGCTCGTGCATCCCACCCTAAGTTCTTTATCTAACCTCCTCATCACGTAGAACCTCGAATCTGCCAACTGGAATAACTAGTGATTAAACCTCCCGAGTTCTAATCATCGCCTTCCCAACAAACCCTTAAGGGACGCTTCAAGCGTCCCCCGTCTGCAATGATCTCGCTGCAATAGTTCGCCCGCCCTGCGCGACCAGAGGGAGCTAGCCTAGAGCTCTCTGGCTTTCAATAGCCTCGATCACGGTCCGACGCCCACATGAAAGGGCATGATCACTCTCCGGGTTCTGCGACACTCGCCCCCCCGAATATTGACTTAGAGTATCGCTTATGTTACCAATAGATTATGGAAAAGATCGTGGGGCAGGCTCTCAGGAAAGAGCGGGAGGCGCGCGGGGTTTCCCTGGCCGACATCGTCAACGAGACCCGCATCAGCAGCCGCTTCCTGCAGGCCCTGGAGGATGAAGAATTCGACCTTTTCCCGGGAAAATTTTACGTCCATTATTATATCAAGAATTATCTGCGGGCCTGCGGCGCCGACGAAACGGCCTTTTTCAATACCTACCAGGACTACCTGAACCAGGTCTTGAAAAAAGGCGTGGAAATGCCCCCCGATCTTTATATGCATAAAATGGCCTACCTCAAGTTCAGGAAAAGCAGGAAGATCCTCCTGGCGCTCCTGCTGCTCGCCGTTCTCGCCCTGCTCGGCTACCTGTTCCTGGGGCCGCCGCGGCTGCTGGACGCCGTCCTGCGCGACACGCCGGCGGCGAGTTTCCCGGTGCCGGCCTTTTCGAATTACCTGCTGCTGCCCGAAGCTGAATATTGCCTGAGCGAGGCGCCGCTGACCGCGCAGTTGGCTTTCGACGCCCCCTGCTGGCTGCAATTGTGGCGCGGCGGCGAGAAGGTCGCCGAACGGACGTTCGCCAAGGGCGAGACCTTTTCCCTGCACGGCTATCAGCTGATCCTGGTCATCGCCAACCCGCAGGCGCTGCGGCTCACCCTCAACGGCCGGCCGGTCTCGTACTTCCGCAGCTCGCCCATCGCCGTGAAGCTCATCCTCAATCCCGGCAACCTCGCGGAAATACTGCGGCGCTAAAGCCCATGGTTTCCAAGAACCCCCTCGTCCTGAAGGTCGCCGAAGGCACCGCCAACGATGAATTGCTGGTGTTCCTGCTGGGCAAGCAGCTGGCGTTCACCGAGGAAGAGTACCTGGAGAGCCTGGTCTTCATCCTGTCCGACCTGAGGTTCCGGGAACGCGCCCTGGAAATGCTCGGGCTGATCCCGCTGGCGGTCAAGGAACAGTACGTGCAGAAGAAGGACGCCCACCTGCGGGTGGCGGATTTCATCCTGCAGGAGGCTCTGGATGCCGGCTATTTCAGCACCCTGGGGCTGATCATCCAGAACCAGGGCTACCCGACCGAATTCATGATGCGCATCGCCGGCCAGGCCCAGGCGGCCGTCCTGGAAACCCTGCTGGAAAACCAGATCCGCCTGATCGCCTATCCCGAGATCATGGAAAAAATGGAGGCCAATCCCGCCTGCAATCCGTTCATCCGCGGCCGCATCAAGGAGCTGCGCGAGTTTTATCTCCAGCCCAAGCCCGCCGACGCGATCGCCGAGACCGAGGTCCTCGAGGAAGTGACCACGGCGCTGGCCGGGGAGCAGAAAGAGAACGCTCCGCCGGACGTGGATAAGATCAAGCAGGAGGCCAAGACCGCCCTGCAGAAGATCAACCGCATGTCGATATCCGAGCGCGTGCGCCTGGCCTTGACCGGCAACAAGACCGAGCGCCTGGTCCTGATCAAGGACCCGAACCGGCTGGTGCAGGTCGCCGTGCTCGACAGCCCGAAGATGGCCACCGACGAAGTGCTGATCCATGTCCGCAACCTGGGCCTGCCCGGGGAGATCGTCGGCAAGATCGCCAACAACCGCGAATGGACAAAGAATTACACGATCGTCCTGGCCCTGGTGGAGAACCCGAAAACGCCGATCAACCGCGCCCTCGGCTTCATCAAGCAGCTGCACGCCCGCGACCTGAAACTGCTGTCCCAGGACAAGAACATCAGCCCCGTCATCCGCAACCTGGCCCAGAACCTGATCAAGCAGAAGGAAAGGGTCAAATAGCCAGGAGCTTGTAGAGCAGGGCCTTGACGTCGAAGATGGTCGGCGTTTCTTTCACGAGCTCCGGGCGGCTGCAGGCGATAAAGGCGTTGTCCTGCCGGTGCATGCCGCTGAAATGGCTGACGCCGGTCTCCCGGGTCTTTTCCAAGCCGCCTTTCAGGTCGAAGCCGGGGGCGGAGAGCAGCACCAGGTCGGGGGCGGCCGCCATCTGCCCGCCGCTGTACAGTTCTTCACCGTAAAACACCTTGCGGACCGCCTTGCGACCGTTGACCTCGTAGTTTTCGAAAAGCTGCTTCAGGTCTTCCCTGACTTTTTCCCGGTCGCCGCGGGCCACGGCTCCCCTGGGATATTTCCCCTTCTCGTGGATGTAAAGGCGCGAGGGGTCCAGGGCGAACGCCTTGGCCGAGGAGCGGATGCGGTTCAGGCTGCGGCCGGCGTCCGCGCCCTCGTCCAGCGCGAAAAAGCCGTTGCTCTTCAGGATCGGGTTGAGATAGACTTCGCTGGCGATGCGCTCGAAGCCGTGGTCCGAGAGGGCGACGATCTCCATCTCCTCCCTGGCCGCCGCGCGTTCCAGGAACTCCGCCGCCACCTGGTCGACCTCGTGGAAGAAATTCTCGAATTCGGCGTGCAACTCATGGCCGTCGTCGGCGTAGGCGTCGTAAAGGAAGTGCTGCAGCCGGTCGGTCCCGGTCACGGTGAACATGAAGAGGTCCCATGCCTCTTTTTCCCACAGCATGTCGGCGACCTGCTTGCGGATCTTGAGGGCGCAGTGCAGGTCGGCCAGGAACTCGGATTTCCTGTCCCGGCCCTTGCCGGCGTCGACGTCCACCTGGTAGCCCGCCTGCTTGAGCATGGGTAGGTAGCGGACGGGGTAGACCGCCTTGTCCAGGTCGAGGGCCACGAAACCCGAGACCAGTACCCCGGGGATCGGGCGGGCCGGGTAGGTCGCCGGCAGGTTGATGATCACCGAACGCTTGCCATGCAGGCCCAGCTCGTCGAAGAAGGGCCGGGCTTTGAGGTCGCGGAAATCGGGGAAACGGTACTGGTAGGTGCCGGGGACCAGGTCGACGAAGCCGAAGATGCCGTGCTCGCCCGCCTGCGTCCCGGTCATGAAGCTGGACCAGGAAACGGCGGAGATCTCCGGGATGGACACGGACATGCGCGCCGACCCGCCGGCGAAGAATTTCTGCAAGCAGGGCAGCAGCGACGGGCGGCCGCCGCCGGCCAGCATTTCATGCGCAACCCCGTCCAGGCCGATGACCAGGAGCTTCTTGCCTTTTTTTCCTATGGCGCTCACCCGCGGGCCGATCCGTTCCCCGGGGCGCCGCCGTCACACCACGAAGGGATTCCCATGCTTGAGGATCTCCTCGGAAACTTCCTTGCGCATCATCGATTCGGGCGGGATCTGCTTGTTGACCAGCTTCTCGCGGATGATCTTGCCCGCGAAGTCGATATGGTCGCCCTGGGGATGGGGGCAGGTCTTGTCGTTGGCGATGGAGTTGCACTTCTTGCAGAAGAAGAAGCTCATGAAGAAGATGGGGGTGATGCCCAGGTCGGGGAAGAAGTCGAATATCTTCTGCGCGGCGAAGGGGTGATAGTAGCTGCCCACGCCGGCGTGGTCGCGGCCGATGATGAAGTGCGAGCAGCCGAAGTTCTTGCGCACGATGGCGTGGAAGATGGCTTCCTTGGGGCCGGCGTAGCGCATCTCGAACTGCAGGATGGACATGACCGTGTGCGCCTTGACGTAATACTCGTCGATGAGCACCTTGTAGGAATCGAGGATCACCTCGTCGGTGAAATCCCCGGGCTTCTTCTTGCCGATCACCGGGTTGATGAACAGGCCGTCGACGATCGACTGGGCCGATTTCTGCACGTATTCATGGCCGAGGTGCGAGACGTTGCGCGTCTGGAATCCGACCACGGTGTTCCATTTCTTCTCCTTGAAAAGCACCCGCGTCTCGCGCGGGGTCAGGTAGTAATTGGGGAAACGGGTGATGGGGTTGCTCAGGAAATTGATGCTGCCGCCGACGAACAGCTCGCCGCAGGCCTTCAACTGCTGGACGCCGGGATGCTTGGCGTCGGTGGTGCCGAAAACCTTGCTGGCGTACTCCTCGAAATCCCAGGTGTAGACGTCCTCCACCTGCATGGAGGCGATCGCCGCGTCCTTGGTCTTGAGGATGATGGTGTCGTTCTTGGCGAACTGCTTGGCCGTCTCACGGTCCACCGGCAGCACGATGGGCAGCGTCCAGGCGTGGCCGCTGGCCAGGCGGCTGTTCTGCACCACCTCGCGGTAGTCCTCCTGGTTCATGAAGCCCTTCAGCGGGGAAAAAACCCCGGTGGCGATGTTCTGCACCTCGATGGCCTTCTCCTCGTCGATCTCCAGGTTGAAGAATTTGTCGCGGAAGGAGAGGATGGCCTCCCGTTCCTTTGCCGATAAAACGCGGTCGATCAATTCGCCGCCGTGTGCTTTGACGATCATGCTGTTCTCCTTAGCTGATGTAGCCGAGCTTCTTTAGCTTTTCGCGGACCGCGTCCTCTTCATCCTTGGGCAGCTCGCCCTGGCCGCTGTTCTGGGCCGCGTAGGCGCTGAGGATGTGGATGACGAAGGTCGGCAGGTCGGGGAAATTCTGGTTGCCCAGGATCTTGACCAGGTCCTGGCGCAGGTAGTCGGGGATGAGGATCTCCTTGCCGGCGGGGCGCAGGTAGCCCAGTTCCTCCAGCTTGGCGATGATCTTTTTCAGGGACTCGGCCTCGCTTTCCTTGTCGGTCTCCACCACCAGCTCGGGCTTTTCCGGTTCCTCGAAGGGGTCGGAAACCCCGGTGAAATTCTTGATCTCCCCGGCGATGGCCTTCTTATACATGCCCTTGACGTCGCGCTCCATGCACTTTTCCACCGAGCACTTGACGTAGACCTCGACGAAGTTGCCGATCATCTTGCGGTTCTCGTCGCGGATGCTGCGGTAGGGCGATACGAACGCCGCCGTCACCACGGAGCCGTGTTTGGTCAGCAGGGAACAGACGAAGCCGACGCGGCGGATATTCTCGTCCCGGTCCTCCTTGGAAAAGCCCAGCCCCTTGCTTAAGTATTTGCGCGTGACGTCGCCGTCCAGGTCCTCGCAATTTATGCCGCGTTTCTTGAGCTCGGCGCTCAGCTTGAGCGCCAGCGTGGTCTTCCCCGAGCAGGGAAGGCCGGTGAACCATACCGTGACTCCTTTCATGGGTAACTCCTTGTATCGTATTTGCAGTCTTGTTTAGCGGTGGACGACCAGGTACTTCTTGGGCAGGATGAGCTTGCTGGAGAACTGGATGTTGGTCAGCATGATGATGGCCCGCTCGCGGTCGGGGAGCTCTTCCTGGAATATCCCCTCCCAGCCCTCGAAATCCCCTTCGTCGATCAAGATGCGGTCGCCCTTGCGGAAATGGTCCTCGCGCTTGCGCAGCATGACCAGGCCGTTGTCCTCGCGGGATTTGATGTCCTGGATCTTTTCGTCGGCGATGGACCACAGGTATTCGTTGCGGCCCAGTATGGTCTTCACCCCGCGGGTGTACTTCACTTTCTGGTAGGAAGCGGGGATGTCGAACTGGGCGAACAGGTAGCCGCTGAACAGGGGAGTGACGCGGTCGACCTTGACCCGGTTCTTTTTGATCTTCTTGTTGTACACCGGCAGGTAGACGGGGATCTCCAGCGCGCGCAGGTTCCGCTCGGCGTCGAATTCCTGCTTGGGTTTGCTGCTGATGATGAACCAATCGCTGCCGGGAATGTCTTTCATCAGGGAATTTTAGAACAATTCGCCTGGTTTGTCAATGTCCGCGGGGCCATTCCAGGGGGCGGCGAAGCGTTTTTCGCGCCCCGGAAGGGCGTCCCGGGCCCGTTTTATGGTATAATAAATCTTTAAGGAAGTGCCATGAGCCCAGACGAGAAAAACAGCCCCGTGACGCCGCCGGTTGAGCCCCAGGGAGAAGAGATCCTGACGGAGTACTATAAGAAATTCTGGCAGAACTCCAAGTTCTGGCTGGGGGTGGCGTCGCTGCTGATCCTGGCCGTCTTCGCCGTCGTGTACAAGACCACGGTGATGAACACCGCCATGTCGCCCGCCGAGCTGAAGGCGGCGGTGGAGTTGTTCGACATCTCCAGCCAGTGGACGGTCAACGAGAAGGTCAACGACGAGGATTTCAAGGGCATCATCCTGGTCCCCGAGGTCTCGTTCCGCATCCGCAACGTCTCGAAAAAAGACCTGAGCTATGTTTTCCTGCTGGGCGTTTTCCGCTTCATGGACAGCGGCAAGGTGATCGGCGAGGGGTACCGCATGGTCCTGCGCCAAGCGCTGCCCCCGGGCGGCGAAAGCGGGCGAATCCTTCTGAACGCGGGGTTCGGCTACCGCGCGAGCTCGGCGGCGGCCTTCGAAAAATACAAGCAGGACTGGCGCAATTCATTTTGCGAGGTCTTCGCCAAGTCGCACAATTCGGGTTTCACGCCCCTGAAGACATTCTATATCAGCCGCAAGATCTCCGGGCAGGACATCGAAGTCAAAATAAAATAGCCGGCGGCTACTTCAGCAGGTCGGCGATCGTTGACTTGAGCTCGTTCCCGCGCAATTGGCTCGCCTCGACTTTCCCCTGGCGGTTGATGATGAAGGTGGAGGGGATATATTCGACCTGGTATTTTTCGGAGATCGCGTTCCCCGCCTCGCGGTCGACGATATGCACCCAGCCCATCTCCTTGTCGGCGATGAACTTGCGGGCCGCCGGCAGGTCGCGATCCAGGCTGACGCTGATCAGCACGAACTTTTTATCCTTGAATTTGCGGAATATGTCGAGCAGGTTGGGCACCTCGACGCGGCAGGGAGGGCACCAGGTGGCCCAGAAATCGAGCAGCACGACCTTGCCCTTGAGATCGGACAATTTCACGGTCTGGCCGTTGATGTCCTGCGCCGAAAAATCGGGCGGCGTGCTTCCGACCGCCTGCGCCTGGCAGGAAACGGCGATCCCCAGCAGGAGGATGGCTATGTACAAATGGCTTATTTTCTTTTTCATGCCCCCATTTTACCATGAAAAGGCGGTTTCACGAAGCCGGAGCGCTTTTTATTTGCCGGGCCGGGGGAGGGGAATTGCCAAAAAAAAATATTTATATTATAGTAGGAGGCAAGTGGATCGCGTTTAAACGGGTCTTGCCGGAAACGGCCCGCGCATGAGGTGAGAACATGTCCTATTTGCTCGAAGTGAAGGAAATACTGGAATTCGCGGTCTATATCGAAGAGCGGGGTTACGAGTTCTATATCGGGGCCATGAAGAAATTCGCCGAGCCCAAGGTCATGGAGCTTTTCCAGTACCTGGCCGACGAGGAATTCAAGCACGAGAAAGTGTTCCAGAAGCTCGCGGAACAGAGCGGCGGGCTGAAAGGGGGCAATAAAGACCCCGAATATCAGGCCTACATGCGGGAATTCTGCAAAGCGCATTCCCTGGCCGACCTCGAGGTGACCGCCGCCAGGCTCGCCAAGGCCTCCGGGCTGGAGGATGTCCTGGACATGGCCATGGGCTTCGAAAAGGACTCGATCGTCTTTTTTTCCCTGTTGAAGGAAATGTACCCCCCGGAGCAATGCGGGCCGGTGGAGACGGTCATCCGCGAGGAAATGGGCCATCTGCGCAAGATCTTCCAGATGAAGCGCGAGATGGTTAAAAAATAATACAGGCTGAACGGGGGGGGTTCGTTTCAGCCGGGAGGGATCATGGAATTGATGGAAGCCATTAACACGCGGCGCGCCTATCGTTCCCTGCAGCCGGTGGCGATCGATGAAAAGCTGATCCGCGAGCTGGCGACCGCCGCCTCGCTCTCGGCTTCGTGCTTCAACAATCAGCCCTGGCGCTTCGTGTTCGCCTACGAAAAGGATGCGCTGGAAAAGGTGAAAGGGGCCATGAGCAAGGGCAACAAATGGACCTTCGCCGCCTCGCTGATCATCGCCGTCTGCAGCCGCCGGGACCTGGATTGCCCGAACCCGGGCAGGGAATTGTACGTCTTCGACACGGGGATGGCGACCGCCTTCCTGATCCTGCGCGCCACGGAGATGGGGCTGGTCGCCCATCCCATCGCCGGATATGACGAAGCCAAGGTCAGGGAAGCCCTGGCCATCCCCGCCGACATGACCGTGATCACCCTGGTCAATGTCGGGAAACACCTCCTGCCCGCCAATGAACTGCTGAGCGAACAACAGAAGGAGATCGAAAAAACCCGCCCGGAGCGCAAGCCGCTGGCTGAGATCATGAGGCTGAACAGGTACTGACCTGATCGGCTTGGATCAATTAGGGGTTTGATGAATCAAACCCCTACGCTGAATCAAGCCCCTACAACAGTTTTTCGATGGCTTCCTTGGCCAGCTCGTCGGCGCGCTCGTTCAGCTCGATGTCGCTGTGCCCCGCCACCTTGTGGAAGGCGAGCCGGGAAAACTTGTCTTTCAGCGCCAGGAGCCGCAGCCAGAGGTCCTTGTTCTCCACCGGCTTTTTCCCGGCGGTGTGCCAGCCGTTCTTCTGCCAGCGCAGGTACCATTTTTGCAGCAGGCAGTTGGCCAGGTAGGCGCTGTCGGTGAAGACCTCGACGGGCAGCGAGCGGTTCTTGACCGCCGCCAGCGCCTGGATGCAGGCCATGAGCTCCATGCGGTTGTTGGTGGTGTCGCGCTCCGCCCCGCAGATCTCCTTGGATTTCCCCCGGTAGAGCAGGACCGCGCCCCAGCCGCCGCGGTTCTGCTTCTGCTGGTTGTTGCTGCAGGCGCCGTCACAGTAGATGATGATCTTGTCCATGGTGTGGTTGCGTACGTAAAACGCATTATAGAACGCCCGGGCGGCGAAAGGCAAGGCTCAGGTTTTTCCTGATTGCCCAAAACCACTTGCTTTTGCGTTTTTATGCTATACTGAGCCATCATTTTTTTTGCGAGACAGGGGCAATATGGGCAAGAGAATAGTGATCATCGATGACGACCATGTCATACAGGAATCCCTGCAGGAGCTGTTCAGCGACGCGGGCTACACCGTCGCCGTGGCTGCCGACGGCGCCAGCGGCTTCGACCTGATCGTCAGGGAAAAGCCGGACGTCGTCGTCGCCGATATCCTTCTGCCGAGGCTGCACGGGATCGCTCTTTGCGAGAAGATCCGGGCCACCGAGGAATTCAGGCATATCCCCATCGTGCTGATGACCGGGGTCTACAAGGACGTCAACCTGCGCATGTACGTGCACAAGGGGCTGGCCAACGACTTCATCGAGAAACCGTTCCAGGGCAAGGACCTGCTCGGCAAGGTCGACCACCTGCTCGGCGGCGAGCATGAGAAGGTCGAATCGCAGCCGGCCGCCCGCGTCTCCCCGGCGATGGCGCGGGAACAGAAAAGCCAGGGCGGGAAATCCGTGGACCAGGACCTGGACGACCTGATCTCTTGGGCGCACAACAAGGGGAAGAAGTAAAGGGCTTTCAAGAGCTCGAGATCGGCAGACGGCATACGGCAGACGGCAAGAGAAGGCAATAATAAGAAAAAAATTCCAAATCACAAATTCCAAATACCAAATAAATTCCAAGTTCCAAATCCCAATGACCCAAACGAAAGCCCTTTCCAGTTTCTTCTCCTCGTTTTGGTCATAGGCTTATTGGTGCTTGGATTTTGGTGCTTTTCTTCACCGTCCCGCGTCAGCCGTCAGCCGTGAACCGAGCTCGCGATCCGGAAAACCCGTAGCTACTTCTTTCCGTGCGGCTGGTGGTCGCCGCCGTGGACCATGTCCCGCCCGTGCTGCATGATGCCGGCCATCAGGGTGGCGCAGAGCTCGGCGCCGCGCAGCGAGCCGGGGAAATTAACGATGATCGTGCTTCCCTTCATGCCGCTGTAGGCGCGGGAGAAAACGGCGTGCGCGGTTTCCAGCGCCGATTCGCGGCGCAGCCATTCGCTGATGCCGGGGATGGCGCGGTCGCACAGGCGGGCGCAGGTCTCGGGAGTGATGTCCCGCGGCGAGAGCCCGGTGCCGCCGCTGGTCAGGATGTAATCCCTGTCCAGGTTCTCCATGATGGCCGCCGTGAGCGCCGGCGCCTCGTCCGCCACCACGGTCAGGGAAATATCCGCGCCGGGCAGGCACCGGCTCAGGATCTCCCGGATGCGCGGCCCGGACAAGTCGGCGTACTGGCCGCGTGACGCCCTATCCGATACGGTGATCACCGCTACTTTGAGCATGGATCGTACCTCCCTTCAGCACCCTGGCGAAGATCCCCTGCTTGGGCATGATGCAGTCGCCGGCGGCATAATAAATGGCGCAGCGGCTGTGACACTCCTTGCCGATCTGCGTGATCTCCAGTTCCACCGCGCCGATGGTGATCGTGTCGCCCACCCGGGCCCGGCGCCAATCCACGCCGCGGGTGACGATGTTCTCGCCGAAAGCGCCGGCGGCCAGTTCGAGGCCCTTGGCCTTCATGTCGTCCACGGCTTCGCCGGCGAGCAGCGAAACCTGGCGATGCCCGGCGCCGGCGTGGGCGTCGCCCACGATGCCGAAATTCTCCTTCAGGACGATCTCGGGGACCTCGTGCTTCTGCACGCCTTTGGCGGCGGCGATATTGACCGATTCAACCTTGAATTTCACGCTTGCTCTTCTCCAGCAGCGCGATGGCGCCGATGATCATTTTCTTGTCGACCGCCTTGCACATGTCGTAGATGGCCAGGGCGGCGACGCTCACCGCGGTCAATGCTTCCATCTCGATCCCGGTCTTGCCTTCGCTGACGGCGCGGGCGGTGATCTCGACGCCGTCGGCCACGACGTGGAACTGGACGTCCAGCTGGTGGATGGCCAGCGGGTGGCAGAGCGGGATCAGTTCCGCGGTCTTCTTGCCGCCCTGGATGGCGGCGACGCGGGCGACGGCCAGCACGTCGCCCTTCTGCAGCTGGTTGTTTTTCAGCAGCTCCAGGGTGGCGGCGGCCAGGATGATCTTCCCGGCGGCGACGGCTTCTCGATGCATGGGCGTTTTGCCGCTGATATCGACCATCCGCGCCCGGCCGTTATCGTCAACGTGAGAGAGTTTCATCTATCCTCCTATCTGCCAGTTCTGGCGGTTGCCGCAGGCCGCGCCCTGCCGGGGCTTGGCGCGCACGGCCTGCTCCAGGCTGGCGCGGATGTCCGCGAAATCGACCGCGAATTCGCTGTCGGAAAACAGGCAGGGCTTCAGCTTGCCGTCGGCGGTCAGGCGCAGCCGGTTGCAGACGGCGCAGGCGAGCGGCCTTTCCGCTTCCAGCCCGCTGCGGGCGGTGCGCAGGTCGTGCAGGCTGTAATGGTGGATGCGCTGCAGCCGCAGCCCCCGGCGGCGGCAGAATTCATGCATGGGCTCCACCTCGTCCTGGTTGAACCCGGGGATCAGCACCATGTTGATCTTGGTCCCTGCAAAGCCCGCCGCCCGGGCGGCGTCGATCCCAGCCAGCGCCTGGGCGATATCCCCGTTGCGCGTCACCCGGCGGTAGCGTTCGGCGTCCAGGGTGTCGAGCGAGATGTTCAGGCGGTCGAGCCCGGCCTGCTTGAGCCCGGCGGCGAGCAGGTCCAGGAGCGTGCCGTTGCTGGTCATGCTCACCTCGCGCACGCCGGGGACGGCCTTGAGCTCGTGGACCAGGAAAGCGATGTCCTTCCTGACCAGGGGCTCGCCCCCGGTCAGGCGGATCTTGCGGATGCCCAGTTCGGCCGCCGCCGCGGCGACGCGGACGATCTTCTCGTAGGGCAGGATGTCGAAATGGCTCTTCAGCGCGATGCCCGTTTCGGGCATGCAGTAGGAGCAGCGCAGGTTGCAGCGGTCGGTCACCGAGATGCGCAGGTAGTCGATCTCGCGTTTATAGGAATCGTACATCGACGATGCTCCCGGCGGCGATGACCGTCTCTGCCGCAGGCACGCGCAGCAGGGCGTTGGCCTGGCTCAAGGAGTGCAGGTGGGCCGATCCATGGTAGGATACCAGGACGGCCCGCCCTTCCCGGCAGACGACCGGGACGAACGCGGTGCGGCCGCCGTGGGCGCGGCGGAAGGCGCCGGCGAGCACCGCCGGCTGGACCAGGGGGCGGTAGGCGTGCCCCTGAAGGCGCAGCAGCAGGGGCTTGATGAATACCTCGAAGATCACGAAGGTGGAGACCGGGTTGCCAGGCAGGCCGAAGGCGATCTTGTCGCCCCGGCTGCCGAAAACCGTGGGCATGCCGGGCTGGACCGCGATCTTTTCAAAATGCAGGCTGAAGCCCGCCGCCCTCAGCGCCGCGGGCACGAAATCGAAATCCCCGGCCGAGACGCCCCCCGAGAGGATCAGGACCTCGCATTTCTCCAGGCCGCCGGCGATGGCCTCGACCGTGGCCCCGGCGTCGTCGGCGACCCGGCCCAGGAGCAGCGGCTCGGCGCCGGTTTCCCGGAGCTGGGCGGCCAGGGAATAGGAATTGCTGTTGTATATCTGTCCGGGCGCGAGTGGCGCGCCGGGATCGACCAGCTCCGAGCCGGTGGTCAAGATGCCCACCCGCGGCGGGCGGGCCGTGGGCACGTCGGCGATGCCCAGCGAGGCCAGCAGCGCGATCTGCGCCGCCCGCAGGCGCTCGCCGGCGGCGAGGACCAGCTGCCCCTCCTGGAGATCCTCCCCCTTTTTGCGGATGTTGCGGTTCCGGTCCTCGGCGATGATCGTCATGGCGCCGTTCTCTTCCCGGGTGGCTTCGCGCTTCACCACCCGGTCGGCGCCGGGGGGGAGCATGGCCCCGGTCATGATCCTGGCGCAGTGGCCGGGCGTGACCGCCAGGCGCGGGGGCGTGCCGGCGGCGATGGTTTCGATGATCTTGTAGGCAGGCGAGCGGTCCGCGGAGATATAGGCGAAACCGTCCATCGCCGATTTGTCGAATTCCGGCATGGCGAAAGGGGAGCGGATATCCCGGGCCAGGATGCGGCCCTGGGCGGCCAGGAGATGCCGGTTTTCCGTCTTGACCGCCGCGGGAAAGGCGCCGAGGATCTTTTCCGCGTCCTCGACGCTGAACAGGGCTTTCTCAGCCATGGGTGGGGGCGATGGGTATCAGGGGCGAACAAACGGTAATTCCGGGCATCGGCATCTCCTTTCCGGTCTGGGAGGCGGAGCCGTTTCCGGCCCGGCCCTCACGGTGCAAAAGCCTGGCCGCGGGGGCTTTAGCTTGTTGAACTCGGAGAGACCCTATTTTAGCAAAAAATACCCTTAAGGTCAAACACGAGATCGGGATGAGTTTTCCACAATTTATCCACAACGCAGGCCCCGGAAATAAATGAATTTAAAAATCTGCTTTGATATCGAAGATTCACGCATTTTTCATTGTCAAAGCGCCTTGACAAATGTGGCTCCTTGTTCTATATCTGATTTCCTCGGTTTTCCGGCTGTGAACGATGCCTGGCATAGTTGCGTCAGGGCTGGAAGAGAGAGAGGGCCTGCCCGGTTTGGGATATGGTCCAAAGGTTATTATGAGCGCAAAAACTATCCATTCGTTGGTGCAGAGCTGGGAAACGGTCCGCTTCGAGCTCCTGAACAGCAAGATATCCGACCTCAACCTGCGCCTCCCCGGCTCGCCCATCGAGCCCCTCGTCCGCCGCCTGCACCGGGAGATGGAGGATCGGGGTTTCCGTTTCAAACCTGAAGTCTACCTGACGGACGGTTGGGGGTGTCCCGACCGGTATCCGATCATCGGCATCCCGTTCTATCTGGCCGACGAACGCCTGGCCCGCATCGAGGAAGAGCAGACAGGGGAAATCGAAGATCCCAAGCGCATCATGACACTGCTGCGGCACGAGGCCGGCCATGCCGTGAACTACGCGTACCGGCTGTGGCGCCGGCCGAGCTGGGAGGAGGTCTTCGGCCGCTTCACCCGCCCTTACCGGGACGTCTTCCGCCCCGACCATCTGAGCCGCGAATACGTGAAGCATATTTCCGTTTACCCCTATGGCCGCACGTACGCCCAGAAGCATCCGGACGAGGATTTTGCCGAGACGTTCGCCGTCTGGCTGACGCCGCGTTCCAACTGGCGGGTCCGCTACCGGACCTGGCCGGTGTTGCGAAAACTCCTGTATGTGAACGGGCTGATGAAGGAGATCCGCCGGCGCGCCATCGAGAGTCCGCGGGTGCGTCTCCTGCACCCGGTGGAAAAAATGAACATCCTGCTGGCCGACCATTACGGGAAGCAGGCCGAACGGTACCGCCGGGCCGCCCGCGGTTACGTGGACGACCGGCTGCGCGAGGTCTTTCCCCCGGCCCGCGGCGCGGTACTGCGGCCGGCGTCGGAGTTGCTGCGCAAGCTCCACTCGCGGCTGCTCGGTCGCGTCGTCCTCTGGTCCAAACTGACCGAGCATGAAGTTGGGGCGATCCTCCGCAAGCTGGAAACCCGCTCCGCCGCCCTGAAGCTATCCTACCGGGCCGGACAGGAAGGGGAGCTGATCATGGATGTGGTTTCCCTGGCGGTCGCCCTGGCGCTGGATTATGCCTATACCGGCCGCCTGACCGGTTGAGCCTTTTTCGCCGAGCCCCGTGACACGGGCTTGCGCTTCGGGGCGAAGATCGGAAGGTGCATGTCATATGGCGGTCCTTCGAAGGCCGCCTTGATCACCGTCTGCAGGAGCTCGGGGTAGCTGATCCCCGCCCGCTCCGCCGAACGGGCCAGGCCGATCCCCTTGTCGAGGCAGGGATTGCAGTTGACCTCCAGGACGCGGGGCCGACCTTTCCTCGTCAAGCCGGATGTCCACGCGGCCGTAGCCCCATCCGCCGACGGTCCGGAACGCCTTGCTCGCCGTGTCCTCGATGAGGGTCGCCAGCCACGGTTCGACCTTGGCCGGGCAGATGATCCGGGTTCGCTTGTACTCGATTGAGGTCTGCACCCACTTGGCCGCGTAAGACATGATGGACGGGATCCCCGCCGGCAGCCGGGAGTAATCCACCTCGGCCAGCGGCAGGATCCGCAGCTTGCGGCCGCCCAGGATGCCGACGTTGAATTCACGGCCCGGCAGGAAGCTTTGCACCAGGGCGGGCTGTTTATAGGATTGGAAGATCTCGCGGACCTTCTCGCGCAGGGAACTCTTCGTCTGGACCACGGAATCCCGCCCGATGCCGATACCGGCATGTTCCTGGCCCGGGTGGACGATGAGCGGGAAATGCCATTTATGGCGATCGATCTCGGACAAGTTCTTGAGCAGTAGGGTAACGCCGGGAATGGGGATCCCCGCCCCCTTCAGCAGGCTGAGGGCCATGTATTTGTCCCGGCTCAACCCGAGCCCCATCGCCGGCGAACCGGTAATGGGGTAACCCAGCATGCGGATGAAGGCGGCGAAGCGCATTTCGTAGAGGGCGCCATGGACGACATCGTCGTACTGGTTGAAAATGACGTGGGGCTGCAGACGATTGAGCTTGCGCTGCAGGAAAGACAGGTCCCCGGCCAAATGAACGATGGTGACGTCATGGCCCAGGCCGCGCAGCGTGCGGGCCATGCGGCGGATCATCTGCCGCAGGTGATGCCCCGAGCTGCTGTCGCCGGCCACGGGTTCGTGATGGGATTCTTCATAAGAATTGTATACCAATGCGATTCTGAGTTTTCTCATTCGATCTTGCCCGTTTCCATGATCCTCTAATCGTAAAACAAAATCGATGCATCTGCAACCTGAAACGGCAGATTGGCCTCGCCGGATCTTCAAATGGCTCGGTTGTTCCCTATACAGCAGGGAAAGACCTGATTGGGACGGAACGGAGCGCCAGGCCGGCCGGGCGTCGTCATTACCTTATCTGCTCCGGATTCGTCCAGGGATCCTCGTCGAGGTAGCGCTCGGCCACCTCGTCGATGACCAGGCATGGCTGCTTTCTTTCGATCCAGGCGGACGGGAACGCATGGCTGCGGTCCAGGACCCAGCGGCTCCTGCGGAAATGGCTGCCAAGGAGCGGTTTCAAGGTTTCGCCGAACGAGTCGTGAATGACCAGGGCCAGGGGCAGGGCGGCGGTGCGGGAGCGATAAATTTCCCAGAAAGGGACGGTGCCGGCTTTCGCCGCCTTGACCCACCTGGACGGCAGCGGCCGCTTGGCCATGAGCCGGAATAGCGGCACTTTGGCTTTGCAGGGCAGGAGCAGGAGATCCTCCAGGTCGTGGAACGGCTCCGCGCACGGTATCACTTCGAAGGAGTTTTGCGGGAGCGCCTCCAGGGTCGGAAAGCGGCGGGATAATACGCGGACGATCTCCCGGTAGGCCAGTTGCTTGCCGAAATCGTTCCAATGGGTGTCGGCGGGCCAATAGATGAGCCGGGACTTTTTTCCCGCTTTCATCACCGCCCGCAGGTCGAGCCAGGGGAAGCCGGGAGCGTCCCGTTCCATGAACCCGGACAGCTGGTCCAGGCGGGTCCGCCGGCCGCGGGGATAGATCACCGGCATGTACTCGGGATAGATGGTGCTCTTGTTGGGGGCGATGATCAGCAGGTAAGCGATTCCCCTGCGCTCGAGCCAGCGCTGGCGCTCGCTTAAGACCCGCAGCCAGCGCTCCATGGTCTCCTCGCTCATGAGGTGGCAGCCCAGGAAATAACGGAGCTCATCGATCGTATCGGTCTCATGGCCGACGAACAGCCAGTTTTCGCGCCCCACGACCACCGTGGAGACCGATGACAATCCCAGGGTGTAGAGCTTGAAGGCCATGAACCTGGGGATGAGCAACGGCCGGATGGGATTTGATTTTTCGAAATACAGCGCAAAGTCGCGCAGAAAATCGGCCAGCGGCCTTCCGTTCAAGGACCGGCTTCTGGACGGCCTCCTTTACGCTGACCGGGCCCCGGCCGGAGGCGCGGCGAAACCGCGCGTAGGCGAGGGGCAGGAAAAGCCAGGCCAGGAACAGGAGCATGGCGGCGCCGGCCGCCCAGTTTTCCCGGCGGCCGCGCCGCTGGGCGGCTGCGGGAACGGGCGAAGGGTGCGAGGCCATGGATCAGAACCTCAAATACAGGAACGGCTGGTAGGTGCCGCCGACCAGGTAAAGGGTGCTTAGCATGGAGAATGCCCGCGAGATAAAGCAGGCGGAAAGCGGCGAGGGAAAACCGCAGGGCGTTCTGCCCGCCGCCTTGCAGGCCGTGGAGGAACCGTCCGGCGAGGGAACTCAGCAAGGGGGCCAGGGCCAGGCTGCCCGCCAGCGCGACCGCGGCGGCAAGGATGATCTCGCTGTCAATGAAGAGGGCCGGGAAAAATATCGTGCCCCCACCCCTCCCCAAGCCGCAGAGGGCCTTGTAATAGGATCCGGCAAAAGACAATGTCGGGGAGCGGAACAAGACCCAGCCGAAAACGATGGCCAGCAGCGCATAGGTGTGCTGCAGCGGCGGCCAGAGCCGTTTCAGTTTTCGCCCCCAGCCGATATGCTCGATGGCCATGAAAAGGGCGTGATACAGCCCCCAGGCCAGGAAGAGCCAGCTGGCGCCGTGCCACAGGCCGCACAAGGACATGGTGAGCACGGTGGCGCCGACATAGGACCAGTGCTCGCTGCGCACGCCCAGGTAGCGCTCTTTTTTCAGATGATCGAGGGTCCGGTAGGCGAGCGGCAGGAAGACATAATCGCGCAGCCACCGCGACAAGGTGATATGCCAGCGGGACCAGAACTCCTTGATGGAGCGCGCGGCGTACGGGTAGCGGAAGTTTTCGGGAAAATCGAAGCCGATGACGGCGCCGAGGCCGATAGCCATGTCGGAATATCCGGAAAAATCGAAGTAGATCTGCAGGCTGAAGGCGAGGCAGCCCGATCCAGCCCAGGCTTAGGTCAAGCTGTTCCGCGGGCATGGCGAAAATGCCGTTGGCGGTCCTGGGCCAGGACGTCGGCGACCAGGACCTTCTTGCCGAGGCCGAGAATGAAGCGCCGGATGCCGAACAGGATCCTCTGTGCCGTGACGCCCCATTTTTTTTCGAGCTTGATGAACTCGTGGAAAGGGATGATCGGGCCGGTCAACAGCTTCGGGAACAGGGTGAGGTAGAGGGCGATGACCCGCAGCGCCGGCCGTACTTCGGCGGCGGTGCGGCGCCGGAGATCGACCAGGCAGGAGATGGCCGAGAACATGAAAAAGGAGATGCCCAGGGGCAGGTGGACCGGCTTGAAGTGGACCGGCGTGACGGAAAGAAGTCCCAGGAGGGAGTTGAAATTGGCGGCCAGAAAATTACTATACTTGAAGTGGACGAACACGAGGACCAGCAGCGCCAGCGCCAGGGCAAAATAGGCCTTGCCGCTTTTTTCGCCGCCGGGCCGGCCGGTTGAGCCATGCGGCCGGGAAAGGACCAGCAGGAGAAACGCCAGGATCAGGGCGTAGCGTCCTTCGCTCCAATAGTAGAATGAAAAGCTGGCCGCGATGAGAAAGATGCTGCGCGGCCTTTGCGGAAGCAAAAAATAGGCCGCCAGGAACAGAGGCAATAGCAGGAACAGAAAAGTAAAGGAATTGAAGGCCATTATTCTCCGTGGAGTATGCATAGCATATTTCCCGGATGATGAAAATCGGGAAATTCCGGAATGGTCTTTGGATGACTGCCGCCGGGCGATTGCATCGCTCCGGCAAAAGTTGTATGGTATGCTTTTTTAAAGCGGGCGGTTCGCAAGGAGGCACATGCGGAAAAAAACGAGCGTCATTGGCATCGTCGGGCTGGCCTTGGGGGCCATCTGCATTTTTGCCGCTTATCATCACCAGGGCGAGCGCGACAGCGGCAATTTTCTGCAGGCCCATCCCGGCCAGGCCGGCGGCAAACTGGACCAGTGCGCCCTGTGCCACAGCGGCGGCCAGCTGGAAAAGAAAGGAGTGAACGGGGCGGTCGGCAGCTGCCAATGGTGCCATTTCAAGTACGGTTACGACATGAAAGGCGACCTTGGCCGCGACCCTGAACGCCTACGGCCGCGATTACCTGAAAGCCGGCCGCTCCGCCGCCGCCGTTGCCGCCATCGCGGGGCTCGATTCCGACGGCGACGGCTTCAGCAACCGCGACGAGATCGCCGCCGGCCGCTTTCCCGGCAACGCCGGCGATGACCCGCAGAAAACGCCCGCCCCCATGAGGGTATACACCCGCTCCCAGCTCGAGGCCCTGCCCCAGCACAGCCAGTTCCTGCTGCAGAACGCGGCCAAGAGCGGGGACAGCTACGCCGAGTTTTCCGGCGTTCCCATGGAGACCCTGCTCCGCGACGCCGGCATCCTCGCCTCCGCCACCGGCATCACCGTCTTCGCTCCCGACGGCTGGTCGCAGTACTACCCCCTGCGGCCGATCGCCGACCCGGCCATGTATCCCGTCTTCGCCGTCTACCCCCAGGCCGAATACCATTTCTCGCCGCAGGCCGCGGCCTGGTGCGATTACGGCGCGCCATCCTGCTCCGGCCGCAAACCGGGCGAGACCATTCGCGTCGCCGGTGGCCTGCGCATGCTGCTGGCGCTGAAGCGGGAGGGCCGGCCGCTCGCCGCGGCGGTCCTGAACAAGGACAACAAGCTGGACGGCGAAGGCCCCTACCGGGTCATCGTGCCGCAGAAGGCGCCGTCGCCTCCCGACCGCTCGAGCAAAGCCGCGGACCAGGAGGGGTTGTGGCCCTACCGCGGCGACTGGGACCACAATGCCGGCGCGTCGACCCGCTCGGTCACCATCATCCGGGTCGAACCGCTGCCGCCGGGCACCACGGATATCGATTGTTCGGAAGCCGGCTGGAAATATATCGCTGAAGGAAAGATCGTCATCTACGGCGCGATCGCCGCCGCGAAAAAATAGCCGGGCGCGAAAGTTCCCTTACTCGTAGCGCAGGGCTTCGATGGGGTTGAGCGCGGCGGCCTTGCGGGCCGGGTAGTAGCCGAAGAAGACGCCCACGGCGCCGGCGAAGCCGAAGGCGAGCAGGACGTTCGTCGGGGAGATGACCGTGTTCCAGCCGGTGGCCAGGCCCACGATCCAGGTGGCCAGGAAGCCGATCAGCACCCCGATCAGGCCGCCGGACAGGCTGAGCACGATGGCCTCGATCAGGAACTGCAGCAGGATGTCGCGGCTGCGGGCGCCGATGGCCATGCGGATGCCGATCTCGCGGGTGCGCTCGGTGACCGAGACCAGCATGATGTTCATGATGCCGATGCCGCCCACCAGCAGCGAGATGCCGGCGATGGAGGCCAGCAGGATGGTCAGGACCTGGGTGGTCTCCTCGGCGGTGCTGGCGATGTCGGTCTGGTTGCGCACGGTGAAATCGTCGTCCGCGCCGTCCTCGATGCTTGTGCGCTTCGCGCATGATGGACGTGATCTCCGCCTGCGCCTGGGCCATCTGTTCCAGGGAGCGTCGCCCGGATCAGGATCTGGTTGATGTGCGGTTCGCCGCTCAGGCGGTAGTATGACGGTGGTGTAGGGGACGATGATCAGGTCGTCCTGGTCCTGGCCGAAGGCGCTCTGGCCTCTTTCCTTCAGGACGCCGATGACCTTGAAGGGACGTTGCGCAGGCGGAGCTGCTGCCCGATCGGGTCCTCATCGGGGAACAGGTTCTTGGCGATGGTCTGGCCGATGACGCAGACCTTGTTCTGGGCGCGGACGTCGCTGGCGGTGAAAAATTCGCCCGAGCTCATCTTCCAGTCGCGGATAGTCAGGTATTCGCTCGGAGCCGCCCCAGACGGCCGTGCTCCAGTTGCCGCTGCCGCCGATGACCTGGACGCCGGTGCGCACGACCGGCGAGACGGCCTGGAACAGGGTGCCGTTGTTCTTCAGATTCATCCACGTCGGCGAGGGTGAGCATGGCCCCCTGGTCCGGTCCCATGTGCACGCCGCGCTGCTGCATGGAACCGGGGAAGACCATGATCAGGTTGGTGCCCATGCTGGCGATCTGGTTCTGGACCTTGTTCGGCCCCCTTGCCGATGGCGACCATGACGATCACGGCGCCCACGCCGATGATGATGCCCAGCATGGTGAGCAGGGTGCGCATCTTGTTCTTGACGATGGACTTGAAAGCCACCTTGATCAGGTTCTTCCATTTCATGGGCGCTCTCCTTGGGCGGCGGCCGTTTTCCAGCGGCCGGCTCCAGGTCCTTGCCGGCGTCGTGGGGATGGGGCACCGCCTGGTCGCGGATGATCCAGCCGTCGCGGAACTCGATGATGCGGCGGCAGTAGGCGGCGATGTCCTGCTCGTGGGTGACCAGGATGATGGTGATGCCCTGGCGGTTCAGCTCCTGGAACGTGGCCATGATCTCGATGCTGGTGCGGGTGTCCAGGTTGCCGGTGGGCTCGTCGGCCAGGACGATGGACGGGCGGTTGACCAGGGCGCGGGCGATGGCCACCCGCTGCTGCTGGCCGCCGGAAAGCTGGTTGGGATAATGATGGGAACGCTCGGCCAGGCCCACCCGTTCCAGCGCCTCGTGCGCGTCAGGGCGACCGGGTCGGCGATGTCGAGCCGGCGCGAATAGAGCAGCGGCAGCTCCACGTTCTCCAGGGCGGTGGTGCGGGAGAGCAGGTTGAAGCCCTGGAAGACGAAGCCGATCTTCTGGTTGCGGATGTCGGCCAGCTCGTCGCGGTCGAGGCCGTTGACATGGATGCCGTCCAGGAAGTAATCGCCGCCGCTGGGGTAGTCCAGGCAGCCGAGGATGTTCATCATGGTCGACTTGCCCGAACCCGACGCGCCCATGATCGCCACCATTTCGCCGGGGCGGATCTGCAGGTCGATGCCTTTCAATGCTTCGACCTGAACTTCGCCGCTGTCGTAGATCTTCGTCACCCGCTTGGTTTCGATGACGGGTTTGCTTTCGTTCATTTTCCCTTCCTGGGGCGGATCACAGGATCCTCATGCGCGGCGGTCCCTGCGCCGACTGCTCGGCCGCGGACAAGGTGACGGTCTTGATGACCTCCATCCCTTCCTTGATCTCGTCCGACTTGATCTCGGTCATCTGGCCGTCGCTGATGCCCGTCTTGACGCGGGCGGCTTTCAGCTTGCCGGATGCGTCGAAATACCAGAGCAGGGCCACATCCTTGGGCCTTTTGCCGTTGCCGCCGCCGGCATTGAACCCGGCGAAGCCGCCGCCCGCCGCCGGGGCGGTTCGCCCGGCCGGGGCTGCGGCCGACGCTCCCGGCCTGTCGCCTCTCCGGGCCGCGAATTGCTTCATCAGCTCGGCCATCATTTCCTCATTGGGTTTCAGGCGCAGGGCGGCGTTGGCCACGCGCAGGACGTTCTTGGCCTGGCCGACAAGGAAATCGATGGTGGCGGTCATGCCGGGAAGGAGCAATCCGTCCTTGTTGGCCACGTTGATGACCACCGTATAGTTGACCACGTTGTTCACCGTGGTCGGCTCCAGGCGGATCTGGCTGACCTGGCCCGAAAAGCTCTTGCTGGCCTGGGCCTGGACCGTGAAGCGCACCTCCTGCCCATCCTTGATCTGGCCGATGTCGCTTTCATCGACGTTGGCCAGGATCTGCATCTTGGAAAGGTCGTTGGCGATCAAGAACAGCGTGGGCGAAGAAAAGCTGGCGGCCACGGTCTGGCCGACGTCGATGTTGCGGGAGATGACGATGCCGTCGATGGGCGCATAGATGGAAGCGTAGGTGAGGTTGATCCGCGTCCGCTCCAGGTTGGACTGCGCCGCTTTCTGGGAGGCGACCGCCAGTTCGTAATTCACCTGGGCCTGCTCCAGGTCGCTCTTGGTCTTGATGTTTTCCTTGAACAGGTACTGGACCCGGTCGAGGTCCTGCTTGCTCTGCTTCATCTGCGCCCGGGCCTTCTCGTAGGCCGATTCGGACTCGGAGACCGCCATGAGCAGTGAAGACGTGTCCAGCCGGGCGATCAAGTCGCCCTTCTTCACGGTCTTGTTGAAGTCGGTATAAATCTGGGCGATGCGCCCGGAAACCTGGGTGCCGACCTGGACTGTGGTGACGGCGCCGAGCGTGCCCGTCGAGGAGACCACGGATTCCAGATCGCCGCGATCGACCTTGGTCATGGTGTATTTCCCCTGGTCCTGCGCCCCGTTGCGGGTGAAAAACCAGATCAGGGCCGCCACCAGCAGCACGGCCGCTATAATGATGATCACTCTTTTTTTACTGCGCTTCATGCTCACGATTTCCTCCTGAATTGCTTTTTAGACCCCACTCCGTGTCTGACTGCAAGATCATGTTACGTTGCGGCGGTGGCAAAGGTTTTTCACGACGGGATAACAATCGCCCCGGCTTTTTCTTGCAGGACCCGGTTGCTTTTTTTGTTTTTTGCGGCTACCATTCGGGCGGAGACGATCATGAAATGGAGCGAGTGGCAATCCGCAAGCGCCACGCCGGTGTCCCGGGTGCAAGCCGTCGACCTGTTCCGGTTCCTCGTCCTTTTTTTCATGATCCAGGGTCATCTGTTCCGCGCCTACCTGCTGCCGGAGCTCCGCCTGGCGGAGTGGTACAAGATCCACGAAATTTTCCACGGTTTCGTGGCCCCCGGCTTTTTGTTCACCGCCGGCTTCGCCGCCTTCCTCTCCTTCCACAACAAGCGGCGGAATTACATCAGCCTGGACCGCGCCTTTTTCAAGCGCCTGCGGCGCATCCTCTTCGTCATCGCCATCGGCTACTGGGTCCACCTGCCTTTCCTCTCCCTGCGCAAAACGCTGCGCGCCGTCAGCCTGGGGCAGGCGGGGGAGTTCTTGAAGGTCGACATCCTGCAATGCATCGGCACCGGGCTGCTGCTGTTCACCCTGCTGGCCGTCGCGCTGAAGAGCGAGCGGATCGTCGCCCTGGGCTCGGCTCTGGCTGGCGCGCTCTTCTTCCTGCTGCCCGCGGCGGTGAAGGGGGTCCATGTCCACCCGGTCATCGATCCCTTTTTCAACTACGACGTGTCCACGTTCCCCCTTTTCCCCTGGGTCGGCTTCCTGTGCCTGGGCATCGTGGCGGCGTTCACTTACTCGCGGTTGAAAAAAGAGGTTTTCTTCAAGCTGCTGCTCATCCTGGGCATCCTGTTCTTCCCCTGGTTCTTTTTCCAGTCCAACAAGCTCTATTTCAAGGCCGAGCTCACCCTGACCGGCAACCTGAACAAGGCCGGGGGCATCTTTCTGCTGCTTTGCCTTTGCGACGGGCTGCTGCGGAAGTTCGGCGGCCGTTTCCTGGATCTCTTGAAAAAAGCCGGGACCGAGTCCCTCTTCGTCTACGTATTGCACCTGTTCATCATCTTCAACTCCGTTTTCCGGCCGGGGCTGAAGTCGATCTACGAGAACTCCCTGGACGTGACCCAGGCGCTGCTGCTCTTTTTCGTCCTGCAACTGGCGGTGTTCGCCCTTTCCCTCCTTTACCACTACGTCAAGGAGAAGCGGCCCTTCCTGTGGCGGCTGGGGTTCAATGTCTTCTGGGCCGGTTTTTTGCTGCTGTTCGCGCTCAGGCCCAACTGAAGCCGCCGGTCCGGCCGGCCGCAAGGCGCGCCCGGGCGCCGGCGGCCGCTTTAATTTATCGTTTATTGGTGATATAATACCCCTATTCCAGGAGGTGCAAATGAAGAAAGTTCTGATCCTTGCGGCGCTGGCCATCCTGCTCGCCGTCAGCCTCATGGCCCAGTCCGGCGTGGTCGGGAAAGGGAGAGATCAAGGGCGTGGTGCTCGACGGCAAAAGCGGGCAACCCCTGGAAGGCGTGACGGTCAAGCTTTTTTCGCTCAAGGCCCAGTCGTATTTCCTGCCGAACCCCAAGACCGACAGCGAGGGCAAATGGAAGGCGATCTTCCTGCGCGGCGGCTCATGGAACGTCGATTTCGAGAAAACCGGCTACGAGACGAAAAAGCTCAGTTACCGGGTGGACGAGACCCCCGGGGCGAAGCAACCGGAGATCGAGATCCGGCTGGCCAAGATCGAAGGCATCGCCCTGACCAGCGACATCGTCTCCGAGCTGGACAAGGGCAACGCCCTGTTCGCCGAAAAGAAATACGCCGACGCCCTGCTGGTCTATGAGGACATCCTGAAGAAGAACCCCGAGGTCTTCATCATTTATAAAAACCTGGGCAATTGCTATTTCGCCATGGAACAGTATGACAAGGCCATCGAGTTCTACCAGAAGCTCTTCGACAAGCAGCCCAACAGCGCCGAGATCATGACCCTGATCGGCAATTCCTACGTCAATGCCAAGAACATGGAAAAGGCGATGGAATGGTACGGCAAGATCCCCTTTGAGGAGATCAAGGACATCGATACGCTTTACAATATCGGCGCCAACCTGACCAACAACAACAAGAACGACCTGGCCTTGAAGTATTTCCAGCGCTCCGTGGAAGTGGACCCCGATTTTGCCGACGGCTATTATCAGCTGGGCATGACCCATACCGCCCTGAATCAGATCCCGGAAGCCCTGGAGGCGTTGAAGAAGTTCATGGCCCTGGCGCCCGATTCCCCCAATTTCGGCACGGCCAAGGCCATCGTCGACGCTTTTTCCAAGGTGAAATAACGTTTGCCCGGCCGCCGTCCCCCGGCGCCGCCCGGCCCGTCCGGGTGGCAAGTTGCCGGGTTTTGGAGTATAATGCGGCATATTTATTAGGAGGCGATATGCGTAAACTCGTGTCGTGCGCCGGCGGACTGCTGATGCTCCTCGTGCTTGGCCTCGCTTTGCCCGCCCAGGATGCCGGAAAGATCACCCTGCCGGAAAACGTCAAGAACAGCCTGGCCGGGCTGCAGAAAACACGCACCGCCAACGGCGTGTTCGGCATCCAATTCCAGAACGCCTATTTCTGGGCCCTGGAAAAATCGGTGTACGTCAACGTGCTTTTTTCCGCCGGGCTGGACAGCGACGCCGCCGCCATGAAGGACCTGATCAAGAAGCAATACGATGAAAGGGTGGCCGCCGAGATGAAGAAGCTGGAGGCCATCAATAAAAAGATAAGAAAAGAGGAAGACAAGAAAAAATGGGAGCCGCCGGCCCTGGCCTACCCGAAAAATTTTCACGTCCTCTACATGCGGGTGCTGAAGGACGGCCAGGTCATCCAGGAATACCGCTCCCCGTTCCCCGTGGACAGTGAAGCGGAAGCGTATTATTCCTTCGGCACCGTCCTGGAACCGGGCGACTACGACGTGCTCCTGGACATCGACCGCAGCGACAACACCCTCGACGGCACGCTGCTCTTCCCGCTCCAGGTCCCGGCGCTCCGGCTCAGTGACATCACCGCACCCAGCAAGGAACTCAAGATTTCGGCGCCGGTCTTCTATGCCGAGGTCCGGCAGCTCATGCAACCCGAAGCCCGGTTCACGGTGGTGAAGAACAAGTACGAGAACGGGCCGGCCATGCTCGACTTTTTCCCCTGGGGCGACCGGCCGTTCAAGAGCAGCGACAAGCCGACCCTGGCCTTTTTCGTCCTCGGCGCGGTCGCGGTCCAGGGCGCCGAGCCCTGGAATATTTCGGCCGTTCTCGAGTTCCGCAGCGGCAAGGAGCGGCTGGCCAAATTCGAGGAATTGAAACTGACCAATCCCTATTTCTATCAGCCCATCGAATTCGTCCGCAAAGACAACGGCAAGAACAGCCCCCTCCCCGCCGGCGACTACGTGCTGTCCGTGGCATTGAAGGACAACAACCAGGCCGGCCAGGTCGTGGGGACGTTCACCATCCCGTTTAAAATCATTGAATAGTTCATCGTTCACGAGGCAGGTGACACCTGCGTGAGATAGGTTCCGCGCCGCGGCGGCGAGCCTGCCGGCGGAGCGGCACCGCTAAAACATGAAGCGCAAAGAGATAGTCCTGATCAAGGAAACCAAGCAGAATGAATTCGTCAAAAAGATCATGGACTCCATCGCGCCCTTCCTGGCCATCCGCTCCGGCGACCGGGTGGCCATCAAGATCAACCTCTCGGGGTCCAAGGAGATCTACGCCAATACCCATTACGAGACCGTGGAATCCCTGATCCAGTACCTGCGGGAAAAGTTCGCCATCAGCGATATCACCGTGGTCGAGGGCTCGGACGGGGCCTATTTTTCTTCCAAGACCACCTGGGACATCTTTTATAAATTCAAGTACAAGGAAGTCGAGATGCTGGGCGCCAAGCTGGCCGACCTGGACGAACTGCCGCACGATCAGGTCCTGGATATCGAGACCATCCATGGGCCGCAGCAGGTGAATTATTGCCGTTTTCCCGCCGACTACCACATTTCGGTCGTGCCCCCCAAAACGCACAACATTTTCCCCGTCTCGCTCTCCATCCCCAACCTGGTCGGGTTCGTCAAGCCGGAGCAGCGGGTGCTCATGTTCGGGGCGTCGGCGCAGGAGATGAAGCGCATCAATTTCTTCCAGAGCGAGAAATATTTCCAGCTGGTGCAATTCGCCAACCGCAACTTCGTCGCCCTGCTGAAGCGGATCCCGCCCTCGCTGGTGCTCATCGACGGCCTGTACGGCATGGAGGGCAAAGGCCCGATCAAGGGCAGCCCGGTGTTCCACGGCTTCGCCATCGCCTCGGAGGACGCCGTGGCCGCCGACGCCCTGGCCACCCACGTGATGGGCTTCAACCCCGACGACGTGCCGTACCTCGACCTCGCCTATCGCGAAGGGCTGGGCAACAGTCGCTGGCAGAACATCATCGGCATCGACCCCATGCAGGTGAAATTCCCCTACCGCCCGCACCCGCTCTTCCAACGGCAGCGCAAGTGGCGCGAAGCCCACGGCCGCGCCCAGGGGGAGAATCGCCCGTCCAAGGCGCCGGGAGACGCATGAAGGAAACCCTGCGGCAAAAGATCGCCGCCCTGAAAAGAGGCGAGCTCTCCGCCAGGGCCTTTCATGATTACCTGCGCAACTTCCCCTTCAGCAACGAACGCCATATCAAGCTTGATTTCCATCGCAAGCTGCGCCGCGGCATCCCCGAGGTCATTTTCGGCCAGGGGAAGAGCGTGGCGCAATTGCGCCGCATCATCCGGAAATTCGCCGAGGTCGGCGAGGACATGCTGATCACGCGCATCGACGAGGCCCGTTTCCGCGAGCTGCAAAAGGATTTCCCCGACCTGCGCTACCATGGCGCGGCCCGCATCATCACCTCGGACCGCGACCCCAAGGTCGTGAACAAGGGGAAAATACTGGTCCTGTCCGCCGGCGCTTCCGACGAGGGCGTCGCCGAGGAAGCGTACGTCTCCTCCCGCTACCTGGGCAACAAGACCGACAAGGAATACGACGTGGGCGTCGCCTGCCTGGCGCGGATCCTGAGCCTGCAGAAAAGGCTGAACGCCTACGCCGTGATCATCGCGGTGGCGGGCATGGAGGGGGCGCTGCCTTCCGTGGTGGCCGGGCTGACCTCGACGCCGGTCATCGCCGTTCCGACCGCCGTGGGCTACGGCAGCAACTTCGGCGGCCTGGCCGCCCTGCTGTCCATGCTCAATTCCTGCGCCGGCGGCATCTCGGTGGTCAACATCGACAACGGCTTCGGCGCCGCCTACCAGGCCACCCTGATCAACCAGAAGCTTTCCTGATCCTCTCGCAAACCTGGACGATCTTGCCCAGGTGGGTCCCCGGCCAGTAGATCTTGCGGCAGCGGCCGCAGCGCTGGAAACGCTCCTGGGTGCGAAAAACGTAGGGCGGGACCAGGTCCTCGACCGCTTCCCTGGCGATCGCGGCCAGCTCGCCGTTGCACAGCGGGCAGCGCGGCGGCAGGGTGAAGCGGTCCAGGCGGAAAGCGCTGGCGATCTCTTTCAGCAGTTCCCGGGTGTGGACGGCCTCGCACCAGGCGGCTGGCGCCCGGGGGCATGGATTCGTGCAGGGCGATGTCCTTGGTCAGGAGGATGCGGTTCTCCGCCAGGCAGAGTTTCTTCAGGTCGGCATCGGCGGCCTGGTTGTCGTAGAAGACATCGAAACCCAGACATGCGCAGCCACTTCGCCGTCCGTCCGAGCATGACGTCGCAGGCGAAGCGGGGAGGGGTCATGGCGCTCAACGGATCCCCGCACCCGCCGTTCGTCTTGGGAAGAGGAAGGGGCCTAAAAAACGGAGATAGAATGCTCCCTCTCTTGCGAAGACGAGGGGGCTGGGGCGGTGAGCTGCGAAAGATCAATATTCCTTGTCCGTGCTGGCGCGCACGGCGCGGTTGTGGGCCCAGCTCCTGACCTTCTTGATCTGCTCTTCCATGGTCGTCGCCAGCGGCACCGAGCTGCCGAAGATGACGAACAGGTCGTCCTCCTTCAGCTTGCGGTCGGCGGCGAAGGCCTCGTACATGCCGGAGATGATCACCTGCTCGATCTCCGAGCCCGACCAGTTCTTGGTGATCTGGGCCAGCTGCGGCACGTTGAAATCGCCCAGGTCGTTGCCGCGCTTGGTCAGGTGGATCCTGAAGATCTCCTCCCGCTCCTTGCGGGTGGGCAGGTCGATGAAGAAGATCTGGTCGAAGCGGCCGCGGCGCAGCAATTCGGCCGGCAGCAGGTCGATGCGGTTCGCCGTGGCGGCGATGAATATCTCCGAGGTATGCTCCTGCATCCAGGTCAGGAAGTAGCCCAGGATGCGCGACGAGGAGCTGTCGGAGCTCTTGTCGCTGATGCCGCTCTCGATCTCGTCGATCCAGAGGATCGCCGGCGCCACCGAGTCCATGGTCTTCAGGGAGCGGGCGAACACGTCCTCGGGCGGGCCGGCGATGCCGGAATAGACCAGGTTCATGTCCATGCGGAACAGGGGCAGGTTCCAGAGGGTGGCGATGACCTTGGAGGCCAGGCTCTTGCCGCAGCCGGTGACGCCCATGGTCAGGATGCCCTTGGGCTTGTCCAGCCCGAATTCCCGGGCTTCCTTGGAAAAGGCCTTCTTCCTTTTCAGCAGCCAGTCCTTGAGCTTGTCCAGGCCGCCCATGTCCTCCATGGTCAGGACGTGGGTGAAATACTCCAGCACGTTCTCCTTCAGGATCAGCTGCTTCTTTTCGTGGTGGATCTTTTCGATCAGGCCGATGTGGATGCGCGGCTGCCCCTGGAACGCCTTCATGTAGGCCTTGTAGGCCTCGTCCAGCGTCAGCCCCTGCACGGCGGTGACGAAGTTCCTTTTTTCCTCTTCGCTGAGCTGGATCTGGACGCCGGCCTTGGTCATGGAATCCATGAATTTCAGGAAAAGGCTTTCCAGTTCCTCGTAGTCGGGAAGCTCGAAATGGATGATGTCGATCTCCTTTTTCAGGCTGGCCGGCAGGAAATCGTCGGGCGACAGCAGGAAAAGGAACTTCTTGTTGTTCTTGAACTGCAGGTAGCATTCGCGGACCTGGCGGATGAGGGCCTGGGAATCGCGCAGGCACGGCGTCAGGTCCTTGAAAACGAAAAAGGCGGGCTCGCCGGCCTTCAAGGCGAGGTCCAGGGCCTTGGAGGGGTCGAGGCTGTCCGGGAGCGGCGCATCCCCCCGGCTGAGGCCGTTGTGGCTGTCCCAGGAATAGATGTTCTGGTTCTTCAGCGTTTGCTGGCATAATTTTTTCAGCAGGCTTTCGATCCGTTTTTCTTCATAGGAGATGATCTGCACGATCGGCTGACCGGCGAGCAGGGAATCCTTGATCAAGCTGAGCGATGGGTTCATTCTGCGACCTCCAAGCCGGCGAAATCGATGATCTCGCCGTAATTAAAGGCGACGGCGCTGATGCGGCTGCGGATAGCGACGAAGTTCGAGTTGTAATAAAGGGGGATATAGAGGGATTCGCCCTCGAAAGCGGCGTTGATCTCGGCCAGGGTCCGGGTTTCCTCCAGGGTGTCCGAGCTGGGCAGGGAGTCGATCCGCGCTTTCAGTTCGGGGAGAACGAAGCCGAAGATGTTGTAGTAGCCGTTGGGTTCGACCAGGTGGGTGAGGAAATGGTAGGACGCGGGATAGTCGGGGATGCCGCCCATCATGACGCTGGTGCGGGTCTGGTAGATGCGGTTGCTCCAATAATCGTATTGGTCGGCTACCGGGACGACCTTGACCTCGATGTCGAAGCGGGCCAGCGCCCGGGCGATGTACTCCGCCACCCGCTGCCGCTCGTCCGCCAGCGTGAGGATGGTGAAGCGGATCTTGCCGGCAGGCAGCGCGGCGCGGATCTTTTCGGCGCGGGAGTAATCCAGGCGGTAATAGGGGTTGTAGCCGAGCAGGCCGTAGGGCATGATGGAATGGGCGGGCAACACCTTGCGGTGGAACACGATGCGCGCCAGGTCTTCGCGGTTGATGGCGTAATTGATCAACTGGCGGACGTTGCGTTCGCGCATCTGGCTGTTCTCGTTCGGATTGAGCACCAGGAAATTGATGATGTTGTATGAGGAATTGATGACCCGGTAATCGGGTTTGCGGGCCATTTCGGGGATCTCGCGGTTGAAAACGTAGAGGATATCGAAGAATTCCTTGCAGGCGGAGGAGATGGCGGTGTTCGCCGAGTAGAAATCGATGCCCGCCACGTTGCCGGTGGGGAGGAAATAATCGGGATTGCGCTCCAGCCGAAAGACGGTGAACTCCTGGGAGAGGAGGGTGCCGGGTTTCCCTGCCGACCAGCCGGAACGGGCCCGTTCCGACCGGCCTTCTGCGGAAGACGGCTTCGTCCAGGCCGGCGTAGTCCTTGGGCACGATCGCCGCGTATTCGGCGGCCAGGAACTGCAGGAAAAACTTGAAGTTCTTTTCGAGACGGATGCGCACGGTATGGTCATCGAGCACCTGCAGGCCGCGCACGGTGGCGCTGCTCCGGTCCAGGAACTCCTGGTGGCCCTCGATGCACTGGATCTCGCTGAACTTCTCCGTGGCCTTGCGGATCAGCTCCTCCAGGGTGAAGACCACGTCGGCCGCCGTGAAGGGCCTGCCGTCGTGGAAGCGGACGTTCCGCCTCAGGTGGAAGGTATATTCGCGATGATCGGGGGAAATCGTCCAGCTCTCGGCCAGCTCGGGGGCGAGGTTGCCCAGGTATTTGGCCTTGACCAGGTTGTTGAAGATGAGCTCGGTGAACTGCCCGTCGACGTAGACGTTCCCTTCCCGCGGGATCAGCGACCGGGGCTGGGGAAGGATGAATGCCTTCACGCGCTGCGCCGTCATGGTGCGCTTGGCCGGCGCGCGGGGCGGCGGGGGAGCAGCCGGCCAGCGCCAGGACGGCGCAGGCCAGCGCCAGTGCCGGCGGCAGGATCTTTTTCAAGATCGGCATCGTTTTCCCTCAGATCCGCAGGTTCAGGGCTTTTTCCACGACGGTGAACTCGGCGGGCAGGCAATCGCCCATTTCCCCGTCGTATTCGATATGGACCTCGTCGGGCGATTCCACCCGGATGTGGCGGGCTCTCAGGATATGGACCTTGGGATTCCTGGCGATCGCCCCCGAATAGAGGAGGCGGGTGTTGGCCAGGATCTCCAGTTTCTTCATGCTTTCGATGAGCACCAGGTCGAAATATCCGTCGTCGGGCTCCGCCTCGCGGGGCGATGATCATGCCGCCGCCGAAGATGCGGCCGTTGGCCACCGCGCCGATCAGGTATTCCCCCTGCAGTTGCTGTTTGCCGTCCAGGGTCAGGCGCACGCTCTTGCTGCTGAATTTCATCATCGTGGCCAGCAGGCCGCGGTAGTACGTGAAGGCGCCGCGCTGCGCGGATTCGATGCGCGAGACATTGCGGATCACTTCGGCGCCCAGCCCGAAGTCGGCGACGTTGACGAAATACTGCGTTTTCGCCTGATGGGCGGTGCCGCCATAGGTGATCTTGCCGATGTCGATCCTTTTGATCGCGGCATTCTTGATGCGCGCGGCCGATTTGGCAAAATCCCGGGGAACCTTCATGAAGCGCATGAAATCGGAGCCGGTGCCCGAGGGGATGATGCCCACGGCGGCGTCGCGATTGATGGCTTGCCCCGATTGGGCGTTGAAAAAACCGCTGCTGATCTCGTTCAGCGTGCCGTCGCCCCCGACGCCGATGAGCAGGTCGAAGCCGTCTCCCAGGAGTTCCCTGGCGATCTCGGTGGCCTGGCGCGGCTTTTCGGTGAAACTGTACTTGAATTCCCGGAAGTGCGGGCGGATGGCTTCCTTGATCGTTTCCCACCTTTTCCCGGTCTGTCCGCGCGCCGAGAACGGGTTGACGATGACGTGGACCTTGTTCATGCGGCTTCCCCGTGCGGGCGGAAAACCCGGCGGGCGACCAGGGCGGCAAGCGCCCCGGCGGCGATGGCGGTCAGGAGGAAGACGCAGATGGCGATGATCATGATGGTCTTGAATTGGGGGCCGGCGATGGTCGCCGCCTGGCCCGGGGCGAGGAAGGGCGCGAGCGAGCGGGCGGACGCGACCATCTGGTCCAGCTGCTCCTGGGTGATGCCGATGATGGTGAAAAAACTGAGCAGGGCGAAGATGCCGCCGCCGGTCAGGCCGCTCAGGGCGCCGGCGAGCAGGGCGTCGCTCCGGCGCAGGGAGCGGTTGCGCCTGTAAAGCAGGACGATGGTCAGGCCGGCGCCGAGGACGATCCAGGTCATGAAGAAAAGGTTGAGCAGGTTCAGGCCGGGAAAGATGGAGAGGACCCCCGAGGCACCGCCTCCGAGAAGCACGCTTTTGCCCAGGCCGGACAAGGGTTGGGGGGTGCTTTCGGGCAAATTCCGTTCCTAATTGATGATCTCGAACGTGCCGCCGATCTCACTGGGCATCGTGTCGGTGATGATGGTCTTTCCGGTCGGGGAGGTGTATTTGTATATCTTCGTTTTCACGCGCGCGGGCGAGGAAAGCGTGAAGCTCATGCCCATCAGGGACATGACGCGCTGAATGTAATTCTTGGTCTCGCGGTAGGGCGGGACGCCGTTGTACTTGCTGACGGCCTCCTCGCCGGCGTTGTAGGCGGCCAGGGTGAGGGGAATGTTGCCCTGGAATTTTTCGTACAGGTACTTCAAATGCCTGACCCCGGCTTCGATATTCTCCTGGGCGTTGTAGCGGTTGATCACCCCGTATTGCCGCGCTGTATCCTTCATCAGCTGCATGATCCCCACGGCGCCCTTGGGAGAGACGGCGAAAGGGTTGAAGCTCGATTCGGCATTGGCGACGGCGATGACCAGGTCCTCGCGCACCTGGTGCTTCTGGGTCAGGGCCTGGATCTTTTCCTTGTAATGCAGGGGGATGGCGTGGGAGCGGGGGGCGGAAAGAAACGTGAGGGGGCTTTTGCGGCTGCCCGCCAGGTCCAGCGTATTGGTCAGCACGATGTGGCCGTTCTTGTCCTGGCGCACGATCAGGCCGGCGAAAAGGGTGCCGCCGAGGAGCCAGATGCAGCAAAAAACGGAAAGTTCAGCTTTCATTGCCCTCACGCAAGGCGCTGCCGATTTTTTTTCTGAGCCCTGCCGTGTCGGCGATCGGCTCGCCGCCGGCCTGGGCAAAATCGCTCCTGCCGCCGCCCTTGCCGTTGATCATGGGCGCGATCTTTTTTATGATTATATTCGCGTTAAACTTCGCTGTCAAGTCCTTGAACACCGACGCCACGACATGGGACTTCTCTTCGTTGTTGGCGAAGAGGATGGCGACGCCGCGGATGCGGTTCTTGATCTCGTCGGCCAGGCTGCTGAGGGCGTCGCGGCCGGCGCCGGGGAGCGGCGCGATCACGACCGGCGACCCCGTCGATCTGCAGCGCGTCCTTGATGAGGACGTCGATGTCGGCCGCTGGCGGCGGCGGCGCTTTTTTCACCTGCTTTTCGCCTTCGCGGGCGCGGGCTTCAAGATTTTCCAGGAAGGCCTGCACCCCGTCGGCTTTCTGGCCGAAATGGCCGAGGATGCGGTGGAATACGGCCATCTCGTTCTCCAGGTGACGATCGGCCGCTTCGCCGGCGAGGGCTTCGATCCTGCGGATTCCCGACGAGATCGAACTTTCGCCGGTGATCTTGAATATCCCGATCTCGCCGCTGGCGCGCAGGTGGGTGCCGCCGCACAGTTCGCTGGAAAAATCGCCCAGGGAGACCACGCGGACCGTGTCGCCGTATTTTTCCTCGAATATGGCGATGGCGCCCGCCTGGACGGCTTCCTCGTAGCTTTGCGTCCGCAGGGCGACGGGGATGTTCTCCCTGATCTTTTCGTTGACGGCGCGTTCGACCCTGGCCAGTTCCCCGGCGCTCAAGGCGGCGAAGTGGGTGAAATCGAAGCGCAGCTTGTCGGGCCCGACCCGCGAGCCGGCCTGCTTGACGTGCGGGCCCAGGACCTCGCGCAGGGCGGCTTGCAGCATGTGGGTCGCGGTGTGATGGCTGGCGATCTGCCGGCGGCGGGCGGGATCCACTTCCAGCCAGACGCTGTCGCCCACCTTCAGACTTCCTTCCTGCACCTGCGCGTCGTGCAGTATCGCCCCGCCTGGGGCCTTCTTGGTGTCGCTGACCGTGAAAAAAGCCTCGCTGGATTTGCCGCTGCCGCTGTCGCCGACCTGGCCGCCGCTTTCGGCGTAGAACGGGGTGCGCTGGAACACCAAGATGCCTTTTTCACCGGCGGCAATGAGCTCCGCGGGCTTGCCGGCGACATAGATCGCCTTCAGTTCCGCCTCGGCCTGCAACTCTTCGTAGCCGACGAACTCGCTCGGCCAGCGGGCGATGTCCTTCAGGACGGAGATCTCCCGGCGCTTTTCCTGCAAACTGACCCGCGAACGTTCTTTCTGGCTCTTCAATTCGCTCTGGAAGGCCGCGAAATCGATGCCGATGCCCTTTTCCATGGCCAGGTCGCGGGCGAAATCCAGGGGAAAGCCGTACGTGTCCGACAGGCGGAACAGGTCGCTCCCGGAAAGCCGGTCCTGCTTCTTGTCGATCGCCACGCTCAGCAGGTCGTCGAAGATCTTCAGGCCGTTGACCAGGGTGCGGTTGAAGCGCTCCTCTTCCAGGGCGATCACCTTGCTGATGAAATCGCGGTTATGCTCGAGTTCCGGGTAGAACGGCTTCATCACCTCGATGACCCGGCCGCTGAGCTTGTGCAGGAACGTTCCCTGCAGGTTCAGCGCCTTGCCGTGCTTGACCGCCCGGCGCAGCAGGCGGCGCAGCACGTAACCGCGGCCGTCGTTGGCGGGCATGATGCCGTCGGCGATGAGAAAGGTCAAGGCGCGGACATGGTCGGCGACGACGTTCAGGTCGACCTGCAGCGCCGGGGCCTCGCGGTCGATGCCTGCCAGCTCGGCGGCGCGCTCGATGATCGGCGCGAACAGGTCGGTGCGGTAGTTGCTCGCCACCCCCTGCAGGATGGCGGTCAAGCGCTCCATGCCCATGCCGGTGTCGATGGAGGGCGCCGGCAGGGGGCGCAGCGTGCCGTCCTTGTCCCGGATGTACTGCATGAACACCAGGTTCCACACCTCGACGAAGCGGCGGTTGCCGTCGACGAATTCGGCGGGGCCGAACGCGGCGCCGCGGTCATAGTGGATCTCCGAGCAGGGGCCGCAGGGGCCGGTGTCGCCCATCTGCCAGAAATTGTCCTTTTCCCCCAGGCGGTGGATCCTGGAATCGGGCACGCCGATCTTTTCCTGCCAGATACGGAAGGCCTCGTCGTCCTCGCGGAAAACGGTGACCCACAACCGCTCCGGCTCCAGGTGGAAATGCCGCGTCAGCAGCTCCCAGGCATAGGCGACGGCTTTTTCCTTGAAATAATCGCCGAAGGAAAAATTGCCCAGCATTTCAAAGAACGTGTGGTGGAAATCGGTGCGGCCGACCTCGTCGAAGTCGTTGTGCTTGCCCGAAACGCGCATGCATTTCTGGATGGTGACCGCCCGGCGGTATGCGCGCGTTTCCTCCTGCAGGAAAACGCCCTTGAACTGGTTCATGCCGGCGTTGGTGAACAGCAGGGTGGGGTCCTTGGCCGGCACCAGCGGCGAAGAAAGGACGCGCTGGTGGCCGTGCTTCTGGAAGAACTCGTAAAAGGTGCGGCGGATGTCGGCGTTGCTGGTCATCAGTCGATTTCCAGCAGGTGCAGGTCGCGCGAGGTGTCCTCCGGCGCCTTTTCCGGGACGCCGCCGATCTCGGACATGCGCTTCTCCATCTCTTCCATGGACATGTCCTTGGCGCTCTGCACGCCGATCTTCTTCAGCTTGAATTCGTCGGGGTTGCTGGCCCATTTCAGGGCCTCTTCGAAGGAGATGAAATTCTTCAGGTAGAGCGAATACAGCGACTGGTCGAAGGTCTGCATGCCATACTGGGAGATGCCCTGCGAGATGGCCTCCTTGATCAGCTTGGTCTTTTCCTGGGTGACGATGCAGTCCTGGATGAACGGCGTGCTGATGAGGATCTCGACGGCGGGCACGCGGCCTTTGTCGTCGGAACGCGGCAGAAGCCTCATGGAAATGATGGCCTTGAGGACGGCGGCGAGCTGGATGCGGATCTGCTTCTGGTGATGGGGGGGAACATGGAGATGATGCGGTTGACGGTTTCCGGGGCGTCCAGGGTGTGCAGGGTGGAGAGGACGAGGTGGCCGGTCTCGGCGGCCAGCAGGGCGGTCTCGATGGTTTCCAGGTCGCGCATTTCGCCGACCAGGATGACGTCCGGGTCCTGGCGCAGGGCGCTGCGCAGGGCCTTGGCGAAATCGTTGGTGTCCGAGCCCACCTCCCTCTGGTTGATGATGCTCTTCTTGTCGCGGTGCAGGTATTCGATCGGGTCCTCGATGGTGACGATGTGCTCGATGCGATGGATGTTGATATAATCGATCATGGCGGCCAGCGAGGTCGATTTGCCGCTGCCGGTCGTCCCGGTCACCAGGACCAGGCCGCGCATTTCCTGGGATATCCTTTCCAGGACCAGGGGCAGGTTGAGGTCGGTAATGCTCTTGATCTGGGTGGGAATGACGCGCAGGACCATGCCCACCGCCCCCCTTTGGTAAAAGACGTTGCAGCGGAAGCGGCCGAGCCCGGGAATGCTGTAGGCCATGTCGATCTCGTGGTCCTTCTTGAATTTTTCCTTCTGCTCGCCGTTCATCATGGCGAAGGCCATGGCGATGGTGTCCTCGGGCATCAGGCGTTTCAGTTCCACCAGGGGATGCAGGGTGCCGTTGATGCGGACCACCGGGTGGTTGCCTACCTTGAGATGCAGGTCGGAAGCCGTCCTCTCGACGCTTATTTTCAAAAGATCGTCAATGTTCATTTTCCTCTCCTTTCGTTTAAGATATTATACAACAACGCGCAAAAAACATAAAGAAAAAGCACCGCCGCCGGGGCGCCGCCCCTGTTGATCGCCCGCCCTTTCTGCTATAATCGCGGGCATGAAAACCCAGAGCATCGCCGCCCTTGGCGTCCTGCTGCTGTCCCTTGGCGCCTGCGCCGCCGGGCGCTTCGATGGCGGCGATCTTCAGCTGGCGCCCCCGCTGGCCGCCGGGGGCCAGGACGTGTTCCAGACCGGCGTCGCCTCCTGGTATGGCGACGATTTCCAGGGCAAGGTCACGGCCGACGGTGAGATTTACGACATGCACAAGCTGACCGCCGCCCATCCGGACCTCCCTTTTCACACCCTGGTGGAAGTGGAGAACGTGGAGAACGGCCGGAAGGTGCTGGTGCGCATCAACGACCGCGGGCCCTTCCTGAAAGGGCGCATCGTCGACCTTTCCCTGAAAGCGGCGCAGCGGCTGGAGATCGCCGACAGAGGCACGGTCGAGGTCAGGCTGCGCGTGGCGCGCTGGGGAGCCTGGGGGAATGACCCCCGTCCCGCATGGGGGCCTGGGCCCGCCGCCGGCGCCCCGGCGCGGGTGGACGCGCCCGCCCTTGCCGCGCCCGCGGCTTCATGTTCCGTGCAGGTGGGGGCCTTCGCGCAGAGGGAGAACGCCGAAGACCTGCTGCTGACCCTGGCGGATATCTTTCCCGGCCTCGCTTTCCGCATCGTCGAAGAGAACGGCATGTTCAAGGTGGTCTCGCCGGCCCTGGCATCCCCTTACGCCTGCGGCGACCTGATCCGCGAGCTCGCCGCCCGCCACCTGCAGGGCTTTATCCGGCCAACGTCGAGCGGCGAAGAAAAATAGCCGCCAGGCCGCATCCGGTTTTTCCCCACTTGCAAACCGTTTTTATTTATCTTAAAATCCAAGGATCGGGTAATGGAGAAGATGTCTTATCTTTCTTTTGCTCAGTTTCGCGGCGGCGCCCAGGCCCATGGCTGAAGAACCAAAGCCGCTCGCCGCGGTCGATCCCGCCGCCGGCGAGTCCGCCCCGGCAAAAAAAATCCTCGTCGTCGATGACGACGATTCCGTTCGCGAGTCGCTGAGCGATTTCCTGGAGTTCCATGATTTCGTCGTCACCCCGGTGGCCAGCGCCGCGGCGGCGCTGGAAACCATGGCCAAGAGCGAGTTCGACCTGGTCATCTCCGACCTGGTCATGCCGAAAATGGACGGGATCGCGCTGGTCAAAGCGATCCGCGATGCGGGAAACGAAGTCCCCTTCCTGGTCATGACCGGGTTCGCCTCGATCGAATACGCGGTGGAGTCGATGAAGGCCGGGGCAACGGACTTCCTGACCAAGCCCTTGAAATTCGACCATGTCATGCTGATCATCGCCCGCGTGCTGGAAACCTCCTCCCTGCGCCGGATGGCCCGCGAAAGGGAGTATTACAAGGACCTGTCCAACAGCGACGGGCTGACGAAGATCAGCAACTACCGGCACTTCAACCACGTGCTGCAGCTGGAGATCGACCGCCAGCGCCGCTACCGCCGGCCGCTGACGCTGCTGATGATCGATATCGACGATTTCAAGAAGACCAATGACCGCTTCGGCCACCTGATGGGCGACATGGTGCTGATCAAGATCGCCGCCCTGCTGACGGCCGAGATCCGCGGTTTCGACTTCGTCGCCCGCTATGGCGGCGACGAGTTCACCGTCATCCTGCCCGAAGTTTCCGAAAGGGAGGCCCTGCCCGTCGGCCGGCGGATCATGAAATCCATCAGCCTGCACGAATTCAAGTCTCCCGAGCACAAGGATATCGGCACCGTCGGCGTGACTATCGGCATCGCCTCTTTCCCCAAGGACGCGGACGACGGCCAGGACCTGGTCGCCAAGGCCGACCGGGCGATGTATGCGGGGAAAAGCGCGGGCAAGAATTGCCTTTGCGTTTTCGGCTCCGAGGCGAACATCATCCGCTTGCGCAAGCCCAGCGGGGCGGGGCTGCCGCTAAAAAAGTAACCGCTTTCAGCAGGCGTTCGCCTAGGCGAAATAACCGTGGTGGACGATCTCGCCGTCCCTGACCAGCCAGCGGCCGCCGGCCAGCAGGTGGCGGATGTGGTCCTGCTCGTCCAGCAGCAGCAGGTCGGCATCCATGCCGGCCGCGATCCGGCCCTTGGCGGCGAGCTTGAGAACGGCGGCGACGTTGGCGGTGACGACCGGCAGGGCTTTTTCCAGCGGTATTTTTTCCTGGCGCACGGCGTCGATGAGCTCGGTGAAAATGGCCTTGGGCTTGCCGCTGGCCAGGCTCAGCAGGTTGCCCTTGTCGTCGAAGGTGGGCAGCGACCCGCAGCCGTCGGAAGAGAACGTGATATGCGCCGGGGGCACTCCCGCCGCCAGCAGCTCCCGGAGGCAGGCCGAAGGCTTGATCTCTTCGTCGGGATAATAGGGGTACGAGCTGCAGGTCAGGTCGACGAGCCCCTTTTTACCGTACTTCAGGGATTCCTGGAAAACGGAACGGGAACGGTTGCAGTGGGTGGGCAGGAATTGCGAGAACTGCAGCTCGCTTTTCGCGACCGCCGCGTAAAGCATGGCGAACGGTTCCGGGGAATCGCCCAGGTGGATGTTGACGATGCCCGCCTTGCCGCCGATCATGCCCCCGACCCGCGCCAGCTTGGCCAGGCGGATCAACTCGTCGAGGCTGGGGCTGGAAGACCGGTGGTCGGCGATGGCGATCTCGCCCACGCCGATGACCTCGTCGATCATAGCGATGTCCTTGCCGATATCGCCCAGGATGGAGGGGGTGGGCACCTGGTAGGCCCCGGTGTAGATCCAGGCCGAAACTCCCTCCTGGCGCAAGCCCTTGGCCTTCATCAGGACGGAGGCCACCGAGCGGGTCAGCCCGTCGGTGCCCAGGCAGCCGATGACGGTGGTGATGCCGCCGTCCAGCATGTCGCGCAGGTGCATTTCCGGCGTGCGCGTGGCGGGTCCGCCTTCGCCGCCGGCGCCGGCGATATGCACGTGGGAGTCGATCAGGCCCGGCAGCAGGCGCAGGGATTTCCCTTCAACGACCTCGGTCGCGCAACCGCTTGCCGGCTGCAGGCGGTCCGCCAGGGCCACGATGCTGCCGCCGGCGATGAGGACGTCCTTCTCTCCCAAATAGTCCGGGGCGTATACCCGGCAGCCCTTGAAGAGTATCATGACCGCCTCCATTTGCAAAAGCCGTTTGCCATCCCCCCAACCCGCGGCTATTTTCCCAGCGTGGCCACCATCACGGCCTTGATGGTGTGGACGCGGTTTTCGGCTTGGTTGAAGACCTGGGATTGGCGGCTTTCGAATATTTCGTCGCTGACTTCGCAGATATCGGGGAACTGCTTGGCCAGCTTGGTCTCGGTGTTGTGGAACGCGGGCAGGCAGTGCAGGAACGTGCAGTCGGGGTTGCCCGTCCTGTCGAACATGGCGCGGTTGATCTGGTAGGCTTTCAGTAGCTTGATGCGCTCGGGGATCTGGTCCTCTTCGCCCATGGAGGCCCAAACGTCCGTGTAGATGACGTCCGCGCCCTTCACGCCGGCGCCGATGTCGTCGGTGACGGTGATGGCGGCGCTCCTTTCCTTGGCGAAGGCCTGGCATTCGGAGACCAGTTCCCCGGCCGGGAAGAGCGATTTCGGCGCCACGATGCGGAAATCCATCCCCATCTTCGCCGCCCCGATCATCAGCGAATTGGCCATGTTGTTGCGGCCGTCGCCGACGTAGGCGAAACGGATGCCCTTAAGACGGCCCTTGACCTCCAGCACGGTCATGAAGTCGGCCAGGACCTGGGTGGGGTGGTAGAGATCGGTCAGGCCGTTCCAGACCGGGACGCCGGCGTGCTGCGCCAGTCCTTCCACGGTCTCATGCTTGAAGCCGCGGAACTGGATGCCGTCGAACATGCGGCCCAGCACCCTGGCCGTGTCCTTGACGGTTTCCTTTTTTCCCAGCTGGATGTCGTCCTTGCCCAGGTATTCGGGGTGGGCGCCTTCGTCGACGCAGGCGACCACGAAGGCGCAGCGAGTGCGCGTCGACGGCTTTTCGAAGATCAGGGCGATGTTCTTGCCCGCGAGATTCATTCCCCGCACGCCGGCGTACTTGTCCTGCTTTAGTTTGACGGAGAGCTGCAGGAGGAAATCGATCTCCTCGGGCGTGTTGTCCTTCATGGACAGGAAATGTCTTCCTTTCAGGTTGAATGGCATGGGCTGACCTCCAAAATTTAAAATCCATATTACCGCAAAAAAAGCGTTTAAGCAAGGGGCGGCGGCGTGCCCGCGGGGGCCGCCGCGCCCACCTTTGACTTTTCCCGGCCGGCGCGCGTATACTCTTTCTTTCGACTCCTAGAAAACCGGGGCCGCTCCGGGAAAAAACCGTGGAGGCAAAGCATGAGGAAAAATATAGTGCTGCTCGCTGGAGCGCTGGCCCTGGCCTGGTCGGTTCCCGGCGCCGTTCCCCAGCTTGAACCCAAGCTCGCCCGCGGGCTGGCCGCCGTCGACGGCCGCGCCGCCTATGAAAACTGCCGCACCCTGGCCGCCGAACGTTTCGAAGGCCGGCTTTCCGGAAGCCCGGGCTACGCGGCGGCGGCGCGCTGGGCGGCGCTGAAATTCGAGGATTGGGGCCTGGAAGCTCCCTCCGGCGGCTTCCTGCAGCCTTATTCTTCGCCCTATACCCTGGTGGACAAGGCCGAAATGTCGATCTCCGTCGCCGGCAAGGAAACCAAGCTGCAGGCGGGGAAGGATTTCCTGCCCCTGTTGTTCAGCGCCGCCGGCAGCGTTTCCGGGACGGTCGTTTTCGCGGGCTGGGGCATCAGCGCCCCCGAGCTCGGATACGATGATTACGCCGGCGTGGACGTCCGCGGCAAGTTCGTGCTCTGCTTCCGCGGCACCCCCGACGGCGACGACAAGCGCTTCCAGCATTACGACGAGCACCGCGTGCGCATGCGCGCCGCCCGCGACAAGGGCGCCCTGGGACTGATCTATATCTACCCCGAGGTGCAGGCCAATCCCAACGGCGAATTCCTGGAAAATTTCCTGCCGGCCATGATCAGCGAGGCCGCGGCCGACCTGCTCCTCGAGCCGAGGAAGGTGAAGGCGCTGGAGTTGAAGAAGGACCTGCAGACCTATGGCGTGCCCATCACCTTCGCCAGCGATGCCCGGATCGATTTCCAGGTGGACGCCCGTCATTTCGCGGAAGGCATCGGCTACAATGTCGTGGCCTATCTCCAGGGCTCGGACCCCCGCCTGCGCGACGAGTACGTCATCCTGGGCGCCCATCTGGACGGCTGCGGCCGCCACCTGGGCATCCTGTTCGCCGGGGCGGACGACAACGCCAGCGGCAGCGCCCTGGTCATGGAGCTCGCCCGGTCCTTCTCCGTGGCCCGCATCCGGCCCAGGCGCTCCATCTTGTTCGTCCTCTTCGGCGGCGAGGAAATGGGCTTGCTGGGAGCCGGCTATTTTGCCCAGCACCTGCCCGCTCCCATCAAGAAGATCAGCGCCATGTTCAATTTCGACATGGAGGGCGAAGGCGACCGGGCCTACGTCCAGTTCAGCCGGGAGCCGGGGTCCCTGAAAGAGGATATCGAGCGGGCCGATGCCAGCGTCCAGGTCATCGAGGGCAGCTCTTTTTTCAAGGGGGTGGGTGTGCGCAGCTCCGATTTCGCGCCGTTCTACCTGCAGGGCATCCCCTGCGCCGCCTTTTACGCCAACGGCCCGCATGTGCATTATCACGACGGGGGCGACACCATTTTCCGCATCAACCCCGACATCCTCGGCGCCATCGGCCGCCTCGCCTTTCTCGGCACCTGGTTCTGGGCCGAGCGCCTGTAGCTCCGCCCGGCTTGACAGGCAGCGGCCCCTCTGCTAAAATCCGGACGGCTGGATCGCCATGAGAGCCGATGAATCCGGACGAAGTTGAAATAAAAGTCATCGCGCGGGCCGACCGCGATTCCGTAAAAAAACTGTATCAGCAAGCCGGCTGGTGGAAAGAAGGCGACGAAACCCCCGACCGCAACTCCTGGATCGACGGGCTGGTCGCGGGCTCTTTCTGCTTCGTCGGCGCCTTCGCCGGCGGCGAGATGATCGGCATGGGCCGGGCCGTCTCCGACGGCGTCAGCGACGCCTATATCCAGGATGTCACCGTGCTGGCGGCCTACCGCGGCCTGGGGCTCGGCGCCAGGATCATCAACGAGATCACCGGATTCTTGCGCGGGCGCCGCATCGGCTGGATCGGGCTGATCGCCGAGCCCGGGACGGAAGCTTTCTATCAACGGCTCGGGTTCGCCGCCCTGGCCGGCTATACCCCCATGCTGCTGGGGGGAAAAAAGGACTGACACATGCTGGACGTGAAACTGGAAGATTTTTCGCCGGTCGCCCTGGAGGATAAAAAGACCATCCTGCCGCTGCTGCTGGCCGCCGATGTCTGCTTTTGCGACTACAATTTCGCCAACCTGTACATGTGGGGCGACATTTTCAAGACCCGCTGGCTGCTGCGGGAAGACCGCCTCTGGCTCTACAACGGCTATGACGACCTGATGCTGATGCCCCTGGGCAAGGCGCTGGACATCGCCGAGCTGGTCGCCGTCTCCGACGGCCTGCGCCGGGACGGCCGCAGCGGCGATTTCGTCCTGGTCGACCCGGAGTACGTCCAGCGCTCCCCTGATCTGGAGCGTCATTTCGGCGTCGAGATCGACCTGGACAACGGCGACTATATTTATTCCAGCCAGAAGCTGGTCGCCCTGGAAGGCAACAAGCTGCATAAAAAGCGCAACCTGGTCAACCAGTTCCTGGCCACGTATCCCGGACACCTCGTCCAGCCTCTGCAGTCCTCCGACCTGGGCGCCTGCCTGGCGCTGTCGGAAAAATGGTGCCGGCTGCGCACCTGCGTGGAACTGGATTTCGACCATGAAACGTCGGCCTTGAAGCGGGCGCTGCTCCATCTCGGCGAGCTGGAGTTGCAGGGAGTGAAGGTCAGCCTGGGAGGGGAACTCATCGCCTTTTCCGTTTTCTCGGAGCTGAACGGCAACATGGCCGACGTCCATTTTGAAAAATTCGACCCGGAGATCAAGGGCATCGGCCAGATGATCAACTGGGAGACCGCCAAGATCCTGGCCCCGAAATACAAGTACATCAACCGCGAGCAGGACCTCGGGCTCGAGGGGCTGCGCCAGGCCAAGAAATCGTATAACCCGGAATATATCGTCAGCGCCTACTATCTGAAAAGAAAACCCTGAAGCCGCGAGGGGGCGGTGGGGTCCATCATCCTCCGCTCATTGCTCGGGCTCGCGGGCGATGACCCCTTTTTCGATCAGCAGGTCGACCTGCTTGTTGACCATGTCGGCGAAGCGCAGGAAGTGGGGGATGGTCAGGTGGGCGTAGGTGTGGATGCTGACCTTGGTCGGTTCCTTGACGTCGCGGATGCCCAGCCCCAGGCATATCTCCTCGGGGTTGACGTTGAACGAGATCAGGTTGGCGTAGACGTGGTTCGCGTGGAGGTCGGTGACCTCGATCTTTTCCTCTTTCTTTTCCATGCGCGTCTCCTGGCCGCCGCTCAAGCGATCAGCGGCAGCTGTTTTTTTCCAGCTTGCGCAGGACCCCGTACAGCTTCTCCTCGTCGCGGGTGAGCACGATGCGGCTGTTCTTCTGGGTCTGCTCCTCGTTGCGGATCACGTTCATGTCGACGGCGAAGCCGATCTTCTTGAAGGCCCGCTGGATCCCGGGGCGGCGGGCGATCAGCGATTCGTAGCTGATGACGATGCTCTTGGGGATGTTTTCGTGGGCGGCGACCAGGGCGTTGTTGTTGTCGAACCAGCTGAGCTTGAACTGCGATATGCCGCGCTTGAACATGCTGGAGCGGGTGTCGGCCGGGTTGCGGAAAATAAAGACCACGCGCATCTTCTTGTCCTTGGCGATATGGCGGAAAAAGAACAGCGCCGGCACGTGGACGATCTTCAGCCCGCTCAAGCCGGCGCTGCCGTTCAAGCGCTCGACGATCTTGTTCATTTCCACGACGTTCTCCTCGGTCATGGCCTTGTCGATCAGCTTTTTTTCCAGCTCCTTGCCCGTCTCCAATTCGAAATATCCCGATTTATTGTACTCGTCGCCGCCGAAATCGGAGGGGAAATCGACCCCGGCGCTCTTGAGCAGCTGGCAGGCCAGCGAGGTGCCGCTGCGCGGGTGCCCGACGACGAAAATGCCGTTCTTCAGGACGATGGGCCTGATCTCTTTCTTTGCTTCGGTCGCTTGGTTATCCAATGTTTCCTCCAGAATTGGTGAATTGAACAGTCATTATACCATAGGATTGGGGATAGCATAAAACTCGCCTTACGCCAAGTTCTGCTTTCTGGTAGAATAAAGCCATCATGGAGAAGTTTAGGACGCAGCTTTACGAGGAGAGCCAGGGCATGCAATTCGCGCTGGACAGCCGCGGCGGTCGCGAGTTCTCCCTGACGAAAAAGTCGGGCGTGCTCTCCCGGAGCTATGACGGCACCTGGAAAAGCCGGGCGCTGGAAACCAGCTCAAAAGAGGAGGCCGCCGCCGCCCTGGGCTGGAAAAATTCCGGCCGCCTGCAGTTCGACCCTCCCGGCCTGCCGGTGGACGCCGGGGAGATACTCGGCGCCAACGGCTTCCTGACCGACTGCCTGCAGCGCCTCGACCTGCAGGAATGGCGGCTGCTTTTCCGCGCCCGGCACTGCCGCCGCCTGATCCGCAACACCCGCCGCCAGGAGGTGGGCAACGGCTTCAGCCGCTTCAGCGTCACCGCCAGGCTGAAGCCGCGCGGCGAACCCGATGAGCTCGAGGTCAGCGAGGGGAACAGCGAGGAATTGAAATTCAACCTGAACGGTCTGGCCCGGCGCATCGGCGAAGCGGTGGAGAACCAGAAATGCCGCCGCCGCGTCGTCATGGACCGCCAGCTCCCGGTCGTGCTCCAGGCCGGCGAGGGTGCCATCCTCTTCCATGAGATCCTCGGCCATTCCCTGGAGGCGGATTACGTGCACCAGGGGATTTCGCCCTTCAGCCCGGCCGACCTGGGCCGGCGGATCGTCCCCGAAGCGATCACCATCCTCTGCCGCGACCCGCGCGACCCGTTCTTCAGGGACGCCGGCACGGACGACGAGGGCGAGACCTGCCCATCGCCGCTCCTGGTCGAGAACGGCGTGCTGCGCCGTTTCATCAGCGATTACGCCTACCAGAAGCTGCTGGGGCTGAAGGAAAGGGGGCACGCCCGCCTGGAGGATTTCAGCCGCATCCCGCAGCCGCGCGTGTTCGCCACTTATGTCCAGCCCGGAAGCGTCCCGGCGGCCGAGATCGTCGCCTCCACCCCTTACGGGATCTACGCCCGTGAATTCGGGGATGGCGGCCTGGATTTTCGCTCGGGGCGGTTCTATTTCCGCATCCGCCAGTCCTACCTGATCGAGAAGGGGCGTTTGACCGCGCCGGTGGGCAACCTGACCGTCAGCGGCCGCATCCGCGAGATCCTGCAGGATATCGGCATGGTCGGCGACGATTTCAAGTACGACCGCGGCGTCAGTTACTGCCAGAAGAACGGGCAGGTGCTGCCGGTGCGGGTGGGGCAGCCGACCATCAAGATAGACAAGCTCTGGGTCGCCGGAGGTCCGGGTGCTTGAAGCGGTCATGAAAACGGGGCGGGAAGCCGGCTTCTCGACCGTGGAAGCTTTCGCCGAAAAGGTGTTGCGCCAGGAGAGCGAAGGGGTCGGCCCCTCCCTGTCGCAGCACGAGGTCCGGAGCGACCGCGTCCTGGTCCGGGCGTTCCGCGAAACCGGCGACCCGCTGGGATTCGGCCTCTCCGCCCCCGACGCCCGCCAGGTCAAACGCTGCTTCGCCGAGCTGGCTTCCGGATCCGTGCTCGACCGGAAAAAGAATTTCGCCCAGTGGCTGCCCAAGAGCGTGCCCAGGGCCAAGCTGGACATCTATGACCCGGGGATCGAGCTCTGGGACGAGGCGCAGGCCGCCGACCTGCGCGAAAAGGTCCTGGAGGGCCTGGTCACCTTCCCGGGGCTGAAACTGAAAAAATTCCAGTTTTCCCGGGCCCTGAAGAAGGTTTACCTGGGCAACACGCGCGGGTTCTTCGCCAAGTACAAAAAAACCGTTTTCCAGGTCCACGCCTCGTTCATGCTCGCGGACCACGTGCTGGAACTCAGCGAGACCCGGACCCACTTCCGCAATTTCGATCCGCAGCGCCTGGTCGCCCGCGGGGCGAACCTGCTGGGCGCCCTCGGCGCCGGCGAGGAATTCCCCCCCGCCGCGGGTGAAGCGCTCATCATGTCCCCCGAGGCGTCGGCCCAGGTGCTTAAGGAATTCTCACCCGGGCTGGCCATGGACCGCGGCGGCGGCCGGGGCCGCGGCACCGCCGCTTCGCCCCGGCTCAGCATCCTGGACGACCCCGCCCTGGACGAGCAGTCCGGCTCGGTGCCGTTCGACGACGAGGGCACGGCGGGCGGGGAGAAGTACCTGGTCAACAAAGGGGTGGCCGTCGCGGCGGCGGCGGATATCCGCACGGCGTTCGAGAAAGGCGGCAGTTCGACGGGGAACGGCTTCCGCGATGAACGGGGCATATTTCCCCGCGTCCAGTTCTCCAACCTGTATATCAAGCCGTCGAACGCCTCGCTCGCCCAGCTGCTGCGCCGGGCCGACCGGGGGGTGCTGGTCTACCTGGTGAAGCGCAAAGGCGCCGGCGCCCGGCCCGGCGAGTTCATCTTCTCCGCCTACGGCTTTCTTTTCGCCGCCGGGGAGATCACCCGGCCGGTCCATTTTCATTTTGCCACCTCCATGCGCTCCTATCTGCTGCACGTCGTCGAGATGTCGCGGGAACTGCGTTTTTTTCACAGTCGCGCCAATATCGGGTCGCCCTACCTGCTGCTCCAGGGACGGCACGACGCCGAGAATAATATAATTATTTGAAGGGTGAGATATTTCCGCCTTATTTTTTATGTAGCAAGAAACGCATGAGGTTCAGCATGAAAAAATACGTTTTCGTTTTTTCCCTGGTCTTGCTGGGCGCCCTGCTGCCGGGAGAACAGATCGTCATCACCACCCCGGGCCAGATCGTCGTGGGCAGCGAGGTCCATTTCCGCTGCGAAGCCGAACTCGAGCCGGGCGCGAGCCTGCGCTGGGACTTCGGCGACGGCTCCAGCGAGAGCCGCCCCGGCAAGGAGAGCCAGCACGTCTTCAGGGAACCGGGCAGTTTCCATGTGACCTGCGTTCTTGAAGGTTCTTCCTCCGGGCCGGCCAACAACGAGGTCACGGTCACCGTGGGCGACAACCGCCACATCTCCCCCGAGGGGGGCAATTTCCGCCAGGGCACCAAGGTGAACTTCCGGGCCGAAAATTTCGTCAGCAACGGCTTGCGCTGGGATTTCGGCGACGGCACGGTGGAGCCGGGGCCGAAGAACCACGGACACGTCTACGCCAACCCGGGAAACTACACGGTCAAGGCCTTCGATTTCAACGGCGACTCGCCGACGGCGATCACCTGCCCGGTGGCGATCGCGGCGGACAACCGCCAGCTGGCCGTCGCGCCCGCCGCGCCGCGGGCCGGCCAGGGCGTCGCTTTCAGCGCCCAGAATTTTTCCGGCGCCGGCCTGCGCTGGGATTTCGGCGACGGCACGGTGGAGAACGGCGGCGCCTCCATGAACCATTCCTTCCGCCAGGCGGGAAATTACCAGGTCCTGGTCTGGGAGGCGGGCAACGCCCAGGACAGCGCCCTGAAAACGTCGGTGACCGTCCAGCCCGATGCGCGCCAGGTCAGCATCATCGGCCCCGCGGACATCTTTGAGGGCGCGGAGGTCGTCTTCGAAAGCCGCAATTTCGCCGCCGGAGCCCTGCAATGGGATTTTGGCGACGGCACGGTCGGGCCCGGCGGCGCGCGCCAGGCGCACCGCTTCCTGCGCCCGGGGAGCTTCCAGGTGAAGGTCGTGGAAGCCGGCACGGACAACCTGCCGCTGGAAAAAAAGGTCCAGGTGCTGAACGACAACCGCGTCCTGCAATTGAAGAGCGGCGTGGTCTTCGCCGGCAGCGAATTCGAGATCGAGGCCCGGAATTTCCGCAGCGGGACCATCAGTTGGGATTTCGGCGACGGGCAGCTCCAGTCGGGGCCGCGGCTGATGAAGCACCGCTACGCCCGCGCCGGCCAGTTCCGCGTGCGGGCCGTGGATTTCGCCGGCCGCGACGGGAAAGCGGTCGAGAAGAACATCGTGGCGGAAAACGACACCCGCCTCATCCGCCTGCCCGCGGAAGTCATCGCCGGCGAAGCGGTCGCCCTGCAGCTGCAGAATGCCGCCGCCGGGGATTATACCTGGAGGTTTTCCGACGGCGAGAGCCGCGGCGGCGGCCTGGAATTGCGGGACAAGGTCTTCCGCTCCCCCGGCCCGCAGCGGATCACGGTCGCCGACGCCGCCGGCAAGTATCCCCCCCTGGAAGGAACGCTCCAGGTGCTCGCCGACAACCGCGTCCTGAAAGGGTCCGCGGGGTTCATCCTGCCCAAGGAGGAGGTCTCGTTCACGGCCCTCAATTTCCGGGGCCCGGCGGTGCGCTGGGATTTCGGCGACGGCAGCGTGAAGGAAAACGGTGCGCTGGCGGAACGGCACGCTTATGCCGCCCTCGGCCGCTACCAGGTCAAGGCCGTGGATTTCAACGGCGCCAGCAGCAAGGTGTTCAGCGCCGACGTGGTGGTGGCGGAGATGACGCCAGGGTTCGAGGTCAGCGCCCTGGAATTCGCCTTCGACAACGGCAAATACTACCGGGTCATCGCCAAGAACAGCCCCGGCCCCGGCTACCAGCTGCGGGTCAAGGCCAGGGGCCGCGGCGTGCTCACGGGCCAGCTCATCCTGGACAACATGTCCCTCGGGCTTTTCCAGCTCGTCGTGCAGGAAAACCAGGCCGCTGCGCTGCCCAAGGCGCAGATGCCCGCCCTGCCGGTCAGCGACCTGGGACTGCATGAGCTGACCCTGAAGTTCAGCAATTATTCGTTCAACCGGCAAATACCCATCATCAAGTATTTCGTGTCGGCCGCCGGCATGATCCAGATCGTCGCCCCGCTCATCGACGCCAAGGTCCCGGCCGGGAAAACCGTCGAGCTGCGCTGGGCGACTCGAGCGGAACAAGCCGCGGTTCGAGATTGCGATCTCCGAGATACCCTTCCAGTTCCTGGACGACAAGCAGATCGCCTGGCGCCCTCTGGGCGACGCGTCCAGCTTCCCGTTCGCGCCGGGCGCGCGCCAGCCCGGGAGCTGGATCTACTGGCAGGTGCGGCTGCTGAACGAAAGCGGCCAGGTGCAGACCACCTCCGAGGTGGCTTCCTTCAAGCTGAGCGAGTGAGCGGCGCCCCGCCCGGTTCCCCCGTCGGGCGTCGCCGGGGGGCGATTTGTCAAAACCCGCCTATTTTGCTATAAAGCGATCATGGAAAACGTGAAGGTCCTGGTCGTCGATGATGAAAAGAATATCCTGGAATCGGTGAAGATGGTCCTGAACTACGAAAAATACAATGTCCAGGTCGCCAAGGACGGCATGGAAGCGATCGAGCTGTTCAAAAATTTCCAGCCGGATATCGTGCTCCTGGACGTCAAGATGCCCGGCCTGAACGGCTTGAAGGTGCTGCCCACCTTCAAGGGCTTGAACCCGGTCGCGGAAATCATCATGATCTCCGGCCATTCGGGGATCGAGGAAGCCGTCGAAGCCTCGCGCCTGGGCGCCTTCGATTTCCTGGAGAAGCCCATCTCGCGCGACAAGCTCGTCCTGACCGTGCGCAACGCCGCCGAAAAGATCTTCCTGCTCAAGGAAAATTTCAACCTCCGCAACCTGACCGCGAAAAAATACGAGCTGGTCGGGCAGTCGGCGGTCATGAAGGCCCTGCAGGAAACGATCCGCCGCGTGGCCCGCAGCGATTCCACGGTCCTGATCTCCGGCGACAGCGGCACCGGCAAGGAGCTGATCGCCCGCCTGATCCACCAGCATTCGGCCCGCAGCCGCAACCGCTTCGTCCAGGTCAATTGCGCCGCCATCCCCGACGAGCTGATCGAGAGCGAACTGTTCGGCCACGAGAAGGGCTCGTTCACCGGGGCCTACGAAAAGAAGATCGGCAAGTTCGAAAGCGCCCACCGCGGCAGCATTTTCCTGGACGAGATCGGCGACCTGAGCCTCAAGGCGCAGGCCAAGGTCCTGCGCGTCCTCGAGGAGGGCGAGGTGCAGCCGGTCGGTTCCCCGGAGATCAAGAACGTCAACGTGCGCGTCATCGCCGCCACCAACAAGAACCTGGAGGAGGAGATCAAGAAGGGGAATTTCCGCGAGGACCTTTTTTTCCGCCTGCACGTGGTGCCCATCCATTCGCCCTCCCTGCGCGACCGCAAGGAGGACATCCCGCTGCTGATCGACCATTTCATCGCCTATTTCTCCGAGGAGAACAACTACCGCCGGAAATCCTTTTCGCCCGAGGCGCTGGCGCTGCTGAAGGAATACCAATGGAAGGGCAACGTCCGCGAGCTGCGCAACCTGGTCGAACGGCTGCTGATCATGTGCCGCAACGACCCGATCACCGGCCGCGACCTGCCCGACTACATCGCCAGCCGCGCCGGCGAAGGCGAGCCGCGCCTGCTGGGGCTGGGGAACTGGAAGGAGTTCAAGGCCCAGTCGGAGAAGGCCTTTATCGAGGAGAAATTGAAGGAATTCGACTACAACGTCGCCAAGACCGCCCGCGAGATCGGCCTGCCGCGCAGCAACCTCTACCAGAAGATCGAATCCCTTGGCATCCGTGTCGGTGAGCAGCCGGCCGCGGAAGAAGAATCGCCCCAACCGTAAATGGAGGGGCTGATAACTACATAGGAGATAATAATGTCAGGATCGATTGGAATTCTTGAACTTTTCTGGCTGGTCGGATTATTTGGATTCGTTCCAGCGCTGATCGCCCTGATCAGCATCCTGAAAAACGATTTCAAGGGCAACGACAAGATCGTCTGGCTCATCGCCGTGATCTTCGTCCCCCTGGTCGGTGCCATCGCCTACTTCTTTATCGGCAGGAAGCAGCGGCTGGCAAAAGGCGCCCAATAAAGATAACGACTTCGTGGGAAAATAACGGTGGCTGACGGGCGGAGGAAGAAATGAAAAAAAGATCGCCGCTGACTTTTAGCTGCTTCAGGCTCCTGGCATTCATGGTACTTTTTATCCCGGCTTCTTCCTATACTCAAGTTCCTGAGCCTCCACCGGGGGTCAATGTCGGCTGTAATGGCATGGACGGAACGTTCCATCCATGCGGCGAGAGCTGGACCGAAACCTACAACGGCGTTGAATACGATTGCTCATGTCCCTGTCCCGATCCGCCCAGTTGCGTGCCAAAGCCAAAGGAGCCGGAACCCCCATCTGAGAACATATCACCCCCCTCACCTAATCCCTTACCCCCTCCCGTCATCGTTAGATCAGGGGAAGAGGGGAATACCACGACAGCCAGACCCCCAGCCAATTCCCAGCCCCCTCCCGCGGCAGGCAACACCTATACCGGTGGTCTAAAAGGGTCTACGGGGACGAGGACTTCAGGCCTCAAGCTCGCGGGCGCTCCATCGGCCGGCGGGCTGAAGATTTATGATGCAATGGGCAGGAACGAAATTGCCAAGGCCAGGGTGGAGCTTGAGAGGATGGAGCCGGCCACGATGGGAATCGTGAAAGGAGAAATTGCCCAGCGGCAAGTTGAGCCCAACCCCTGGTGCCATGCCCTGGTCCGATCATTAAAGACCAAGGCCCCGCCGCCGCCGCCAAAAATGTTTGACCGGCTACAGCCCGGCGACGTACTGCTCGTCGCCCCTGATGATACGATCACGTTCGCGGCCTGGACAGGCCATTACATCCGTTTGTTCGACAAGCTCTCCTCATGGGAGTGGAAGACGTACGCCTCCCATACCTTGATCTTTCTCAGGGAAGTCAAGGGAGTGAAGCTTTTCCTGGACAATATCCCCGGCGAGGGCCCGCGCATCAAGACCGAGGACCAGGTCGTCGGAGAATACGGAACGCGCGCCATCGATGTCGCCCAGCCAGTATCCAGGCCCGATGGCAAAGCGCTCTGGGGCGCGGCCCGGGAACTGGGGATCAAGCAGATCACTGCGGATCTGAAAAAGAAATACAGTTTCTTAAACCAGCGCCTCAACAAATGGACGAATTATGGTCTCTATGGCGACGACAACATGGTCTGCTCGGAGGCTTCGCGCTTCGTCCTGGTCATGGCTGGACAGGAAGTCAACCTTACCTACTCCCCGGTCAAAGTGCTCCTCGGCATCTATTTCGGGCCGGCAAACTTTTACAGCGACAAGCAGCATTTCCTTATCACTCCGCTGGAAAAGCTGAAGAAAAAAATATGATTGACGACCTGGCAAATTGCGATCCTCAGGGAGACAAAAAATGAAAAAATACTTAATATCATTGTCGATCGTCATGTTTCTTTTGTTCGGAGCCGCATCCACATTCTGCCAGGAAGTCTCCAACGAAGCCCAGTGGCATTTCGATTTCGGCACTGCGGCAACCGAAGCGTCCAACTATGCGGAGGCCATAAAGGAGTTCGCACAAGCGGTGAAGCTCGCGCCGGACTGGCCGGAAGCCCGCTACAACCTGGCGTTTGTTCAGGAGCAGGCGGTAAAAATCGCTGACGCGATAGCCAGTTACAAGGAATATTTGAAGCTGGCCCCGAATGCGGATGACGCAGAAAAGGTCAAAAACCTTGTCAACAAATTGGAATATGGGTTCGAACAATCAAATGTCAGAAACAGCGTAGGCGAAACGCCGCTGCACGAAGCCGTTCAACTTTCCCAAAAGGAAAAGGTAGAACTGTTGATCGCCAAGGGCGCGGACATCGAGGCTAGGGACTCCTTAGGGTTGACACCTCTGCATTGGGCTTTTATTACCAGCAAAAACAACGAGATGGTCAAGTTTCTGATCGCCAAAGGTGCGAACATCGACGCCAGACTTAAAAATGGAAAGACGCTTCTGCATGATGCGCGAATTGATGATGCCGAACAACTGATCGGCATGGGCGCGGATGTCAATGCCAAGGATAGAGATGACAAAACACCGCTCCATGTAGCAGCTTTTTGGGGTCGTAGAGATATAGCCGAGCTGCTGATTGCCAACGGGGCTAATGTCAATGCCAAGGACAATAATGGAAGAACGCCACTTCAAGAGACCGAAATCATGGGTAAAAAAGACGTGGCTGATCTTTTGAGAAACCATGGAGCAAAGTAAAGATAGTCAAGAAATGGGGATAGCGTAATGAATTCCAACATGAGTAAAAAAGAAGGAAATGATAAACCTAGGTTGGAAAAATCAAGCGAGATTTATCGTGCTCCAGCATTGGTCACTGCGCTCCGCCTCTTGGGGATGGTTCAACTATTGATTGTAGTGATCATGGTCCTGAATCTGGTGGGCCTTTTTTCAATGTTGATGGGCTATTTCTATCTTCTGGTGGCCGCGATCTTCGGCTTCTCGCTGATGATTTTGGCTACATGGGCATTGCGCCATGTCTACCGCGGCGATGAACGCGCCAAAAAAAGTCTGCCCAAATCGGGCTGGCAATTCGCGGCTTTGATCCTTGTATTGATCATGGGGGCAGCCTTTCCCTCCGCCTCGCGCACGCTCGCCATGAACCGGGAGAGGCTTTGCGAAGAAGACCTGGCAAGGCTGGGCCATGCGGTCGAGAAGTATGCCGCGGAAAAGGGGAGGCTGCCCGACAGCCTGGAGCGATTGATCCAGGATAAGTTCCTGGACTATATCCCGAATGTCGGGGGATCGGCCATCCAATACCGGGTCGATACGACCGGCGGAAAAAGCTCATTTGTCCTGGACTGCCCGGATCCCGGGCAAATGTTGAAGGCCAGCGGTTTCCTGCCGGCAAAGAAATGCAGGGATGTCCGATATATCCAGGGTCTTGGCCTGGTAGTGGAGACGGAGTAGGGGCCGATCACAATACCCGCCCGCCGGCGGTTCATATTTTGTCGCTTTCGTATTGACTATGGATTATTCAAGAGAATAAAATATCGGCAGCAAATATGGGGAAGGAGATGAAAAAATGACAAAAAACAGGTTTTGTTTTTGTTTTTCTTTTTTCAACCATCGTTCTTGTCCTGATGCTGGGCCCGCTGGCCGTGCAAGCCGGCGCCGCGGCAAAAGCGAAAAAAATCGACCTGAACACCGCCACCCTGGCCAAGCTTGAGGCCCTCAAGGGCGTCGGACCCTCTTTGGCCGGGAAGATCATCGCCGCCCGTCCGTTTAAAAACGTAGCTGACCTGAAGAATGTCAACGGCATCGGCCAGGCGAAATTTGACGAGCTCAAGGACCTGGTGACGGTCGAGCCGCCCAAGCCGGCCAAGACGGCGGAGAGCAAAACCGCGGGCAAGGCCAAGACGGAGACCGCCGCCAAGGGGAGCGAAAAGGCCCCGGTCGAGGAACTGGTCAATCTCAACAGCGCCGACAGGGCCGCCATTGAAAACCTGCCTGGCGTCGGCTCCGCCATGGCGGAGAAGATCATCGCCGCCCGCCCGTTCAAAAGCGTCGCCGACCTGAAAAAGATCAAGGGCATCGGCCAGGCGAAGTATGACAAGCTCAAGAAACTGGTGACGATCCAGTCGGCCAAGGCCGTAAAAACGACCGGGAGCAAAACCGGGGCGACGGCCAAGCCGTCGGCATCCGGCGGGCTTGTAGACCTGAACTCGGCGGACAAGGCCGCCCTGGAAGGGCTCCCGGGCATCGGGCCGGCGCTGGCGGAGAAGATCATTGGCGCCCGGCCCTTCAAAAGCGTCGATGGCCTTAAGGCGGTCAACGGCATCGGCAAGGAGAAATTTGACGCCATCAAGGGCCTGGTGACCGTCGAAGAGGAAGAAACGGCCGTCTTTCCCAAACTAAAGCCCGGGCAAACGATCAACATCAATACCGCCAGCGAACAACAGCTTGACAGCCTCCTGGGCATCGGGCCGGTGAAGGCCGCGGCGATCATCGCCGGGCGCCCTTATGCCAAGATCGCGGATATCATGAAGGTCAAGGGCATCAAGGAGAAGACCTTCGCCAAGATCAAGGATTTCATCGTCGTCAGGTGAACGCTGTCGACCGCCCTGGGTTCTTTCCAGCCCGGCGCGCGGCAGCCTCTATCAAAAAATGGAATATATTGGTATAATAGCAGGGCATCAGCAGGATGCGGATGAAGAATCGCCTCGCCCGCAAGGGCGGGGAGGAAAGTCCGGACTCCGCAGGGAAGGATGATCCCCAACAGGGATTTTTCCCCGCTGGCCGGGGGAACAGGAAAGTGTCACAGAGAACAGACCGCCCCGCTGCCGGCAACGGCGGCGGAGCAAGGGTGAAAAGGTGAGGCAAGAGCTCACCGTCCCGACTGGCGACAGGCGGGACTGAGACAAACCCCATCCGGAGCAAAGCTAAACAAAGGGCGCTCGAGGCTTTCCCGGCCGATGCCCTGGGTTAGCTGCTGTGAGCCCGCCGGCAACGACGGGCACAGATAAATGATTCTTCGCGACAGAATCCGGCTTATAGTCCGCATCCTGCTGGTGCCTTTTCCCCCGGTCGGTTCACCGTCAGCAGACAATCGATTATGGACGATCCTATATTGACATTTTCGGTAATTGCCCTCAGAATCAAAAAACGGTTGCTTCATTTTCATGGAGGGCATATGATTCAAAAACAATGGGTTTTTAAACATCCATTCTCGTCCTTGCCATCCGGAATTTCCCATTTGAGAAAAATCAAATTTTTACTTTTCCTGGGATTACTGTTCCTGGCGATGGTGGCACCGGTATTCGCCCAGCAGGACCAGGGGGCCGTCCTTTTGGTGAACCACACGGGCTACTCCCTGGCGGGGGAAAAGAAGGTCGTGCTCCAGACCCGCGAGGCCGCCGTTCCGGCCTCGTTCCAAGTGCTCGACCCCAGCGGGAACGTCGTCTTCGAGAACACGTTCGCCAGGGGCGGGGCCGTCGACCGCTGGCACACCGGGAACGCCTACCCGGGCGACTTTACCGGCCTGAACAAAGCCGGTTACTTCCAGGTCAGGGCCGCAATCGCCGGCCGCACGGTCACCAGCCCGTTCTTCACGATCGAAAAGCACGACGCGGTGGAGAAAAACATTTCCCTCCTGGTGGACGGATTCGTCTCGCAGCACCCGATAAAAAAATTTGACGACCGTGACCGGAACATCCCTTTCTTCGGCGGGCGAAAAGGCACGGTGGACGTCCATGGCGGCTGGTACGATGCCTCGGGGGACGAAGGCAAGCATTTGAGCCACCTGAGCTTCGCGATCTACATGAACCCGCAACAGGCACCGTTCGTGGTCTGGAGCCTGTTGGAATCGGCCAAGCGGCTCATGCGCGGCGACGAAACGGGTGCAGCGCTGCGGCAGCGTTTGCGGGAAGAGGCGGCCTACGGCGCGGATTTCCTCGTCCGCATGCAGGACCCCGCAGGGTATTTCTATCTCTCGATCTTCGATAAGGATTGGTCGCACGTCCCGGAAAAGCGCTTTATCGGCACGTCGCGCAACGGGGCGGCCAATGCGGCCGAGGGCTACCACGCCGCGATGCGCGAGGGAGCCGGGGTCGCTATCGCCGCGCTGGCCCGGGCGAGCAGCGATGGAGTCGTGGGGGAATATTCTCCGGAAACGTATCGCAAGACCGCCGAGAAGGGATTCGCCCACCTGCAGGCCCACAACCTGGAGTATCTCTTTGACGGCAAGGAGAACATCATCGACGACTATTGCGCGCTGCTGGCCGCGACGGAGCTCTTCGTGGCCACGAAAAAAGCCTCCTATCTCGAGTACGCCCGCGGCCGTGCCAATAACCTGATCGCCCGCTTGAGCGCCGACGAGCGCTACAAAGGCTGGTGGCGCGCGGACGACAGCGGCGGGCGCCCGTACTTCCACGCCGTCGAAGCGGGTTTTCCCGTCGTGGCGCTATGCCGTTTCCTGGATATCGAGAAGCAGGAGACCCTGCGCCGGAAAGTCATTGCGGCCCTGTGCGCATCCGTGGATTTCGAACTGGGCGTCACCGGCGAGGTGAACAATCCCTTCGGTTATGCCCGCCAATACGTCAAGGCGGTCAACGAAGCGGCGAAGCGCTCCGCTTTCTTCATGCCCCACCAGAACGAAACCGGCTATTGGTGGCAGGGTGAGAACGCGCGGCTGGCGTCGCTGGCCAGCGCCTTTTCCCTGGCCATGCCGTACCTGGGCGAGGGCCGGAAGCCGCGGGCGCGCCGCTACGCCGCCGACCAGCTCGACTGGATACTCGGCCTGAATCCCTTCGACATGTGCATGCTCGACGGGGCGGGGCGCAATAATCCGGAATACCATGAAGACGGAGGCAACCTCAATTACCGCGGCGGCGTCTGCAACGGCATCACCGGCGGCGACGACGAGAGGGACATCGCGTTCATTCCGCCCGCATACGACAATCTCAGCAACCGCTGGCGCTGGGCCGAGCAATGGCTTCCCCATTCATCGTGGCTCATGCTGGCGCTCGCCGCGTCTTTGACCGACTGAATCGATCCAAAGCCCGCGGCTCGCCGTGTCCCTGGCCGACTGAATCCGACCCGAAGTCAAGCTTATTTTCTTTCCAGGCGGATGTCGTTTATCGTGACGAGATCCGCAAAATGAATTTCGACCGGGTTGCCCTGCATATCGAAATCGCCGCCGGGAAAAGCCAGGCGGACCTGTCGCGGGGAGGGGCGAAAGACGGCGGCCTTGATCTCCGGCCGGCGGGTCAGAAAGGCCTTTATCTCTTTGTCATAAGGCTCCGCCAGCTCCACGACCAGGTCCCGCCGGGACAGATGAAATCCCGAATAGCTCCTGCGGACGACGCGCAGGGGAAAATTTTCCTTGAGCCTGACGCACCAGGAAGCGCTTTTCATCCGCCAATATGCGCACGAAGCGGTCGGCGGCGAGGATCTGGGATTTCAGCCGCGCGATCTGCTCATCGGTTTTCAAATTATTCTTCCGCATCTGGTCCCAATGAAAGATCATGTAATCCACGCCGTATTTTTCCAAAAGGAAGGGGAGCATCTTTATCGGCGGGACCAGCGTGGTCGCTGATTTCTGGAAAACCTCATAGATCGCGTCCGTGCGGAACGCGACCCGGCCATTGACCAGATAGTCGTAATGATACATGTGTTGGACGGAATAAAGCGCGTGTTGGATGATCTTGCCGGTCCCCCAGAAGGGGAATTCGATCAGGACCCGGTCCCGGTCTTTTTCGATGGCCGCGTAAGGGGCGGGATCCAGCGGCAGCCTGGCCTGCGGGGTTGTCCAATAGCCAATCCCCAGGCGTACGATCAGCAAGGAGGATAAAAGCAGGATCCAGCGCAGGCGGCGGGGCCTGATCTTGTCGAATGCCGCCGCCGTGCCAACGGCGAGCAGGGCGACGAACAGCGGCAGCAGGACGAAAATGCCGCGGAACAAATAGCGCAGCCCCGCGATCATCGGCACGACCCGCACCAGCAGGCCGAAGACGGAAACGGTGGAGCCGGGGATCAAGCCGTCGAAGCGAAAAAAGATCAGCAGCTGCGCCGCCATGACCCCCCAGCCGATCTTCCAAAGGACGGGCAGGCCCGGGCTATCCTTGAAAACCAGGTATGAAAAATAGCCGAGAAAAACAAGGAGCAACGCGTTGGCCGCCCAGTTCCACCCGAAGCCGCCGGCGAGAAAACCGCCGCCGATCAGGGCCAGGACGAGGCCCCATTGCCACGGGGCCGTTTTTCGCCGCTCCAGGAATCCGAAGGCGAACAGCGCCATCGCGGCGCAGCCCGCCAATAAAAAAGGAGAAGGGGCTCATGGCCCCGGCCAGACCCCGCCGCGGGGCTCAACAGGTAGGCGGCGTCGACCAACGTCCGGAAATGCAGGAGCTTTTTGCGTTGGAGATGGAAGGTGCGCGCCACCATGGGAAAGGGAAAATACAGAATCACGTTCAAGGCGATGCCCGCCAGCAGCGACGCCCCCAGGATCAGGGCCCCTTTTTTACGCAGGATCCGGAACAGGATGAAAAAGATGAAGAACAAGGGGATGGTGATGCCCATGACGAAAAACCCGTGATAGATCTCGAACAACCCCTGCAGGAAGCAGAAAATGACGATCCCCAACCCGCTCGGCCAATCCTGTTTTCGGACCAGGCGAACGAGAAAGAACAGGATGAACCCCGACCAATAGAAGGATTGGATGTTCAGCTGCCTGGAGATCTCATGGAAAAAAGGGTTGACGATGAACAGGAACGCCCCCAGGTAGCCGACCAGTATCCGGCCGGAGAGCTCCCGGGCCAGCAGGAAACAACCCAATCCGCCCAGCCAGAAGGAAAAAAACATGTAGAGAACGGTAGAACGGTGCATGTCCAGCTTCAGGGAGCGGTGGGCGAACAGGAAGAACAGGGACTCGCCATACAGGGGATGCCCGAAAAAAGTGACATAGGAGTGGGGATAGAGGACGTTCAAGTGATACAAGGCGGGCCATTCGCCCTGCAGCGCGTGCATGTTCCATTCGATCACGCTGCAGAAATACAGGTAGTCGGGATGGACCCAGGGAACGGTCTGTCGCGAAAAATTTTTGATGAGCGGAAAATGGACCATGACGACCATGACCAGGAGAACGGCCCCGATGACCGCGGGCCGATAAAAATGCCTTTGCCTTCGATGCGGAAGATCGTTTTTTATTTCCATCGTAAAGGCTTCAAAAGGCTTCGGCGAAGGTCAGGTAGAAGGCGGGGGCGGGGCCGGCGAAGCCGGCGTCCAGGCGGACGTTCAGGTTCTCGCGCGGGTTGAACTTGTAGCGCAGGCCGATGCCGGCGGCCGCGTGGAAGCCGTCCAGGGCCAGCAGCGAGGCCTTCGCCTGGACCTGGGCGGCGCCGGCGAAGCCGCAGAGCCCGAAACGGCCCCATAATGGCCGGCGGTATTCGGCCTGGACGGCGAGCATGTTGCGGTCGCGGTAGCGGCCGTCGTAATAGCCGCGCAGCAGGTTCAAGCCCCCGAACATGGGCAGGACCTGGAATGGGCAGTCGCCCCACACCGTTTTGAAGACGCCCTGCACGGCCAGCACCTGCGCGCCCCCCAGCGGCAGGTAGTGCCGGGCGTCGACGGCGAGCTGCGAGAAGCGAAACCCCCCGCCCAGGATGTGGAAGAAGCGGTTCAGGAAAAGGGAAGCATAGGTGCCGCCGGCGGGGGAAAACGTGTTGTCGCGGCTGTCCCACTTGAGAAAAATCCCCAGCCCGGAAATGGTCCCGCCGTTGCTTCCCGTGATCCTGCCCGTGGCCAGCTGGCCCCGGCTCGCGATCTGGCGCATGGATATGTCGTACGTCTCCAGGTGCATGCCGGCGAATAAAAAATCTCCCCAGCGGCGCTGCAGGTTCAGCTGCAGCCGCCAGTTGCTGGAGGTGTATGCCTCGCGGTCCGCATCGGTGGTCCGGTTGCCGATGCCGTTGAAACGGTCGGGGAAATACGAGTACTTGGCCATGCCGTCGATGAGGATGCGGTCGCCGGGCATGTACAGCTCGTAGTCGACCTGGGCGACCGATTGCTTGTTCTGGGTGCGAATGAGATTGAAACGGTAATGGGAAAGGCGCGCGAAGCGCCTGGGGGTCCCCAGCCGGAAATAGTGGATGCCGACGACTCCCCAGGCCAGGCGGGTCTCCGGGGTGTAATAGACCACCGGGGCGATCACGAAGCCGCCGCGGGGAGCGGCGATCGTATCGACGCTGCCCTGCTGGCAAAAAAGGGAGTGGAGCGCCAGGCATTGCCAAAGGAGGGCGGCGACGATCAGGGTCCGCGGGCGCGTCATTCGCCGGCCGGGCGCTTGGCCTTTTTTTGCATCAGGATCTTTTTCATGGCGTTCTTGCCGATGCCGAAACGCTCCTGGAAGAAGGAGTACAGGTCGTCGATGGTCTGGAAACGCGGGGTGTCTTCGGGCGCGGCGGGGCCGGCGTGGCCGGCGATGACCAGGACCATCTCGCCCAGGATGAGCTCCCCGCCCAGCGCCTGCTCCCAACGCCCGAGGCTGGAACGGATGATCGTTTCGTGCTGCTTGCTGATCTCCTTCGCCAGCGCGAAGTCCCGGTCGCCGAGGACGGCGGCGGCGGTCTCCAGGAGATCGCGCAGCCGCCGCGGCGATTCGTAGAAAACGAGGGTATACGGCAGGCCGGCTATCTCGCGCAGGAACTTGCGGCACTCGCCGCGGCTGCGCGGGGGGAAGCCGAGGAACAGGAAGCGGCGGGCGTCGATGCCCGAAGCGACCAGGGCGGGCGCGAAGGCGGTCGGCCCGGGGAGCGGGATGACCGCGATGCCGGCGGCGATGGCCTTGCGGATGAGGATGAACCCGGGGTCGGAGATCCCGGGGGTGCCCGAGTCGGTGATCAGCGCCCCGTCCCGGTCCGCCAGCATGGCGACGATCTTCTCCGCCTGGGTCTCCTCCTTGGGCCGGTAGTGGCTGACGATCTTTTTTTGATCCCCAGGTGGTTGAGCAGCTTCAGCGAATAACGGCTGTCCTCGGCGATGATGAAATCGACGTTGGCCAGCACCTCGACGGCGCGGCGGGTGATGTCCCCCAGGTTGCCTATGGGTGTCGGAACGATATATAAAGACATTAAAGATTTCTCTCGTAGGACTTAAATTCCAAATCACAAATTCCAAATTCCAAACAAATCCCAAATTCCAAATGCCAATGACCCAAACGAAAGCCATAGTTGTTTCTTGTTCTTGCCTTTGTTTTGGTCATTGGGTTATTGGTGCTTGGAGCTTATTTGTGATTTGGTGCTTGGAACTTGGTGCTTTAAATTCTTTTAACTCAGTTTTCTTCACTTTTTACTTTTTACTTTTTACTTATTCCAATCTCTTAGATATCGAAAATCTATGCCGATGGTGCGCGGGTGCAGCTTGGCCACCGGCGGCATGGTGCGCTTGAACTGCGAGTGGACGATCATGCCCTTGATGCGGCGGATGAGCGGCAGGGGGAAGCCGCGTTCGATGATCTCCCCTTCGTCCCAGCGCATGTCGACCATCAGGTGCAGGATGACGTCGAGGTCCTTGTAGGCGATGCCGATCTCGCCCTCGTCGGTCTTGGCCGGGCCACAGGTCGGCGGACGGGCTCTTGGCGATGATCTCCTCGGGGATGCCCAGGTGGCGCGCCAGTTCGTAGACCTGCGTCTTATAGAGGTCGCCGATGGGCAGGAAGGCGGCGGCCGAGTCGCCGAACTGGGTCGAGTAGCCGACCAGGAGCTCGCTCTTGTTCGACGTGCCGGCCACCAGGGCCTTCTTGCGCACCGAAAAGTCGTAGAGGACCGACATCCTCTCCCGGGCGCACTTGTTGCCGATCTGCAGCGGGTTTGAGGCGGGGTAGCGGTCGAAATAGGCGTCCACCGAGGGAGAGATATCGATGACCTCGTAAGGGACCTTGAAGCGGGCGCAGACCGCCTCCCCGTGCAACCGGCTCTCCTTGGCCGAGACGCGGTAGGGGAGGAGCAGGGCGAAGGTGTGGCGGCCGCCCAGCGCCTTGCGGCACAACGCCAGCACCACGGCCGAATCCAGCCCGCCCGACACGCCGACGATGGCGTTCTGGAATCCGTTCTTGCGGACGGCGTCCTTGATGAAGGCGACCAGTATCGATTCCACCAGCGCGCAATTGATTTTAAGCATGGAGTATCCTTTGCAGTTCCTTTAAGACCAGTTCCGGCTGTTCGTCGCGCAGGTAATTGGAGGCGAGGCGGGCGCGGCGCACATCCTCGGGACGGACCTCGGCGTCGAGGACGTCCTCGTCGACATACTTGGCTTTCCGGCAGATGCCCTGGCCGGCGCGGGCGAAGAACGAGCCGCCGCCGAAGCCGATGCCGTCCTCGAAGCCGACGCGGTTGACGAACAGGTAGTTCTGGTGATAGAACTGCGAAAAAACGTAGCCCATGGTCTCCCAGAGCTGGAATGAAGAGACGCCGTCCTTGCCGATGCCGCGCTGCGGGCTGTTGGAGATGCCGATCAGCAGGTCGCTCTTCTGCACGAAATACAGGTAGGCCAGCATGGGGAAGAGGATCTCGCGGCAGATGAGGATGCCGACGGTGAACGTGCCGAGCTTGAAAACATGGAATCCTTCCCCGGGCTTGAATATTTTCCTTTCCTCGAACATGCCGTAATTGGGCAGCTGCACCTTGCGGTGGACGTGCCGGCATTTCCCGCGGGAAAAATAGAGGGCGGCGTTATGGATGATCCCGGCGTCCTCTTCCAGCGGGGCGCCGGCGATGATGTCTATCTTGCGGCTCAGGTTTTCCAGCCGGCGCCACTCCGCCCCGCCGGGGCGCAGCGCGGCGTCGCCGGCGATGTCCTGCAGCTGGTAGCCGCTGAGGCTCAATTCCGGGAAAACGATCAGCTCGCGGCCGTCGCGAACGGCCTGGGCGATCTGGGCGGCATGAAATTCCAGGTTTTTCGCGACATTGCCCAGGGCCGGGCTGAACTGGATGGCTCTGACCTTCATGGCAGGAATATACCATACCGGGATCGGGGAAACAATCCCGCCGCCGCCCCGTCCGCCCATGGCCGCGGCCGGGCCGTGGCGAAAATCAGGGTGACAGCGACGGGGCGGAACGGTGTTCCAACGGGCATGGAACGATCGACAGCCAACCGGAGATGCAAGCAAAGCCCTGGACGTGCCGCCGCGGTTTTGCCAAATCCCGTGCACTCTGATAAAATGAGACTTGATTCGGCGCTTGTGACCGCAAAATCAACCCGGGAGTAATTCAGATGCCGAGTTCTTTACGAAAATTCGCCGTCGTTTTCGGCCTGCTGCTTCTGGCCTGGAACCCGCTTCACGCCGGTCCGCCGCCCCGGGCAGCGAAAACCTGCCTGTATTGGGAGCTGCTGGGCAACAGCCACTTCTTCAGCCTCAATATCGAGCGCCTGCTGGCCGGTAAAATCGCGCTGCGGGCCGGATGGGGGGCGACCGGAGGCCTCTTCATGGGCTCCGTCCTGGTCGGCCGGGGTGACCACTTGCTCGAACTGGGATGCGGACCCTCTTTCGGGATGAACAACGACAACCGTTTTAAACTGCTGACCCTGAATTTCGTCTGCGGCTACCGCTACCAGAAGCCCCGGGGCGGGCTGCTGCTGCGCGCCGGTTTCACGCCGGTGATCTTTCTGGAAGACATCCAGAACAATGCCTTCACCGTGCGCAGAAACAGGGTGACGCCCAAGGTCGGGGTCAGCATCGGCTATGCGTTCTAACTAAAACCATGAGGCCATCATGAAAAGAAGGATCCTGCTGATCGTCCTGGCGCTTCTCCTGGCGCAGGGCCTGGCCGCCGGGGCGGAGCGAAACGATGAAGCGCACCGCCATCAATCCAGGCAAAAGAAAACCGGAATCGCCCTGCTGGAAACCACCCTCAATATCGCCATTTCGGCCGCCAATTACTGGCACAAGTACACCAGCTTCCTCGAGGATTGGCAGTTCACCCTGACTTGGAAGGACCAGACCCGCAAATTTTTCACTTCCGAGGGCTTGCGTCTCGATTCCAACAACTTCCGCTTGAACTGGACCCATGGCGGATCCGGCGCCCTTTACTACAATTGGGGTCGCACGAACGGCCTGAGTTCGGCGGCGTCGGCGCTGTTCTCGCTCGGCGGATCGTTGTTCTGGGAGTACTTCGCCGAGTGGCGCGAGATCTCCTCGATCAATGACCATATTTACACCAGTTTCGGCGGCCTCGACAGCGGCGAGGCGCTTTTCCAGATCGGCAATTATTTCCGCCATCGCCCGGGGCTGGCCAACCGGCTGGGCGAGGTCCTCTTCAACCCCCTGATGGTGTTCAACGACCTGCTCGACGGGCCGCGTCATGAGCCGCGCCTGCCGCTCGCGGGCTGGCACGACTTCCGCCTCTCCCTGGGCGGGCGGCTCGGCGACGTTCCCATGGACCTGGTGCGCAGCCCCGGCGAATCCGCGCTGGGACTCGACCTGCGGCTGGTGCTGGCGCCCGGATACGGCGCGGCGGGCAGTGGCCGGGGTTATTTTCCCGGCACCATGGACAGCGAAGTGCACTTCAACATCAACGCCAGCTCGCATGGGGTGGAGGAATTCAGCATCGCCACCCGCTCCGTGCTTTTCGGCTGGTGGTGGCAGCGGGTGAGCGACGACGGGCCGCGCGGGCGGCGCGGACATTATTATTGGCTGGGCGGGGTCTCGGCATTCGACATGTTCCAGAAAAGGCCGATCGCCCCTTACGACGGCCACGACCTCGGACAGAAGGGGCAGTGGTTCCCGATCCCACAGCCGTCGCAGTTCACCGACAAGGGCTCCGCGGTGCACGTATTCGGGCCGGCGCTGGCCATGACCCAGTATGCCGGCGCGTTCACCGGCCGGCTCGACCTGCAGGCCACCCTCGATTTCGGCATGATCAATTCGCTGGCCTACAACGCTTATTCGGCCGACCACGACGTCTGGGGGGTCAAGAGCACGCTGCACAACTGGGGTTACTATTACTCTCTTGGATACAGCCTGGGGGGCCGTTGCGATCTGCAATACCGGGGCTGGCGCGTGGAGGCGGGCATCCAATACCAGCGTTTTCACTCCATCCAGGGGCTCGACCGCTTCCAGGATCACATCATCGACGATTCCCGCTTAAGCGATTCGCGGCTGGTTTACGGCGCCCGGCTTTCGGCGGCGGTCCCGCGCACGCCCCTCTTCCTCTCCCTGAAACTGGAAGGGATCGACCGCAGCGGCCGCTTCCACGAGGTCGACGTGAGTCATCGAGAGACCCGTTTTTACTATCAGGTCGGCGTCGCGTTCTGACCCCCCCTGATCGATATGCGCAAGCTCTAGCGGCCGATTCCTCCTCTTGGAAAACCCCGGCTGCCGCCGGGTCAATTCCCGCCTGGCAGGGAAGTCGTATGAAGCAAATCCCGGTACAGCCGCAGGTGCTGCCGCGCGACCGCGGGCCACAGCGTTTCGCGCCCCAGGGCGGCGGAGGCCTCCATCGCCCGCCGGCGCAAGGGCTCATCCGACAGGATGCGGATCAGGGCGCGGCTCCAGGCGTTGACGTCGCTCGGAGGGGGGAGGAGATCGGGGAGACTCTCGCCCCAGGAATCGATCGCTTCGGCGAAGGTCGGTACTCGCGAGCACATGGCCGGACGGCCGGCGGCGAGCACCCGGTGCAAAACCCCGCTGGCGGAGCCGTAGCGTCTCAAGTAGGGAAAGACCACCACGTCGGCCGAGGAGATCCGGGTCGAGAACTCGGCGTCGGTGACGTATTCGGGGCGGCGGAGCAGCCAGCCCGCCTTCAATCCTGGCCGCATCCGGGCATGCAGTCCGAGGCGGAACAGCCGATCAAGGAGATTGTTGGCGCGCTCGTCGCCCACGACCAGCAGGCATGCATCCGGGATCCGGCGCACCACGGCGGGGAAGGCCCGGAGCACGACCTGCAGTCCCTTGCGGCGGAAGATGTTCCCGGCGAACAACACCACGCGCCGGCCCGCCGTGTCGATCGGTTCCGGGATCTCCGCCGGCGCGATCTCCGCCTCGGCCCAGGTCCCGTGGGGGATGACCGCGATGCGCTGGGCCGGGATGCCGTGCTCCCGAAGGAGCGCCAGGCTCCCGGCACGTTGGTGGACGATCACCCGCCCGACGTTCGCCGCCAGCAGGCGGTACAACCGGGCCGGCCAGTGGCGGTAGGCGGTCGGCGGCCACACGCCGTGCAGCGTCGTTACGCAGGGGATGCGCCGGGAGCGCAGGCCGGCCAGGAAGCGGGCCAGTTCGTCATCGTGGCCGATGTACAGGCCGTGCTGGATATGGACCAGTTGCGGGGCGGCGGCGTCGATGGCCTCCAGGCAGGTGTCGGACCAATGACGGGGAAATTCCCGGCCGCGCCAATCGTCACTCTCCCGACCTGGTTTTCGCGCCAGGAGGTCGGCCGGGGTGACGATGGAACACCGGGGGTCCTGCAATCGGAGTTCCTGGCCCAGCCGGGCGGCGTAAATGCCGATCCCGTTCCGCTTCGCCGGCTGGGGCGCCAACTGGGCGATCCGCAGCGGGGTCGAATCCGTGCTTGCCGGGTCGATCGCTTCCTGCCCGCCGCGTGCAACGCTGGCCATCTTTCCCTCCGCAGCCTATCTCTAGTGGTGGTGTGGAATGATAGTAGCAATATTTCCCGGCCAATGCAACGGTCAGCCTGAAGGCGCGTGGGCGGCGAGGAAAAGCAAGCTGGACGAACGCGGGGGAAGGTTGCCAGGAGCCGGCCATTTTGCTAAAATGAAGCACAGAAGGAGCGATACCATGAGCGAGACCCGCGGGAATCAGGCCAGCCGCGCCGCCCGTGCCGCCGGTTCCCGGGGCAAGCCGTGGCGCGGGTTGCTCACCGGAGTTGGGGTGGCGGTTCTCCTCTACCTTGTCTATCGCATGGGCTGGCGCACGATCGTGGCCAACATCACCCATTTCGGCGGCTGGTTCGCCGTGATCCTGCTGGTGCAGATGGGGTGGGTGGCCCTGCAGGCCGCCTCCTGGTACATCATCCAGAACAGCCTCTCCCCGCGCGCCCCGTTCCTCTTTTTCGTGCGCATCAAGATCATCAGCGACACCATGAACACCGTGCTGCCCACGGCGAACCTGGGCGGCGATGCCATGCGCGCCTACCTGGTCAAGCCGCGCATCCCGCTCAAGGAGGGCGTGCCCGGGATCCTGGTGGACAAGACCGTCGAGTCCATCGCCGGCACCCTGTTCATGGCCATTGGCATCCTGATCGCCGTCTTGTTTTTCCCGATGCCGCGGGCGCTGGTGATTCCCGCGCTGGCCTGCCTGCTGGTGCTGCTGGCCGCCATTGCCCTGCTGGTCTTTTTCCAGTTTCGCGGTTTTTACCGTTCCTCGATGGCCCTTTTCGGCTGGATACCGCCGCTGCGGCGGTTGCTGCGCAAAAGGAGGCGGTGCTGCGCATGCTCGACCGGAACCTGCGCCGGCTCTATCGGCGCGGCGGAGCCAGGATCCCGCTGGCGGTCGGCCTGCATTTCCTGGCGCGGCTGGTGGGGTGCTGGAGCTGCTGATCGTCCTGTGGGTGCTGCGCCAGCCGGTGAGCTTTTTCGCGGGCTGGTTCATCAGCGCCGCGGTCACGGTGGCCAACACTATCCTGTTCATGGTGCCGGGCCACTGGGGCGTGCAGGAGGGGATGTACGTGCTGGTGCTGAAAAGCATGTATTTCAGCGGCTCGGCGGGGCTCAGCCTGGCCATCATCCGCCGCATCCGCCGCCTCTTTCTCCTCGGTTTCGGCCTGGTGCTGCTGCACTTGCAGAAGGGAGCCGCGGAGCCGCCCCGGCCCTTCCCGACGCCGCGGACTGACGCGGCCGGCGCCGGTGGATTTTTACCCCTGAAACCGGTACAATCGGGCCATGGGCAAATTCCGCATCCGCATCCTCAAAAAACATGCGCCGGCCTCCGAATATGGCATCGCGATCGAAACAGGGACCCTGTTCGGCGTGTCCACGCGCAGGCTGAGCAGGCATTTTCCGCTGGTCTATACCATCGAGATCAACCGCGAGCTTTACGAGAAAGCGGCGGCCAAGTTCAAGGGCAATGACAGGATCAGGGTCCTGCACGGCGATTCCAAGCTGGTGTTGCGGGAACTCCTGAAAGATATCCGCCGGCCGTGCCTGTTCTATCTGGACGCCCATTTCAGCGGCGACCATGCGACGAACTGGAAGGAGAGCCGCTGGCGGGGATACCGGGTCGACACGGGCTACGCCGGTGACCGGCCCAGCGCGGAAAACCAGGTGCCCCTTTTCGAGGAGATCAAGGCGATCCACGCTGCCTTCAAGAGCCGATCCCTGATCTATATCGACGACGTCGACAAGTTCGATGAGCGCGGGGCGGGGCTCAGGGGACAAAAATTTCAAGGGTGAAGACTGGTCGCACCTCAACCTGAATGCCATCAAGGACTATCTCGGCGGGCGATTGCAGTCCTGGGTGAAACACAAAAGCCAGTTGATCATCCAGCTGGCCGAAATAAGGGAATAGACGTGCTCTAACCTTTTCCCTTTTTTTGGAAAAGGGAGGGGGGTGGCCGGTTGCCGCGCGCCCCCTTTTCCGGGTTGACAGGGAAGGGGATCGGGGATATATTCCCGTCAGACAGCTGAGGGTTCATGAAGAAGATCGGCATCATCATTTGCGGCCGCTATCATACCTGCGGCGGCGGGAAGTGCTTCCGCGCCCTGCGCGAGAGGGCCGGGGCCTTCGCCGCCTACGCCGGGGACGAGCCGGTCGAGGTGGTCGGCTTTGCCAACTGCGGCGGCTGCCCGGGCGGCAATATCGAAACCGTTCCCGCGGAGATGAAAAAAAACGGCGCCCAGGTCCTCCACCTGGCCACCTGTTTCGTGGTCGGCTATCCCCCCTGTCAAAATATCCGCAAATTCAAGGAATTCATCGAAACCGCGTTCGGGCTGCCGGTGGTGATCGGCTCCCATCCCATCCCCCTGAAATATCTCGAAAACCATGAAAAACTGTCGTTCTGGAAACAGGCAAAAATGGCCGAGATCGCCCCGGCGCTGATGGGCGAGGAACGGCGGATCATGGAAGAATACAATTGAGCAGGAGCGCAAATGAACCATAACCCGAAGCAAGGCAAGAGCGATCCAGTGCCCATCCTGTCCAACCCCGGGGACATCGACCATATCTTTGCCGGCGGAAAAAAGACCATGGTGCTGTTCGAGATGACCACCTGTCCCTACTGCCGGATGTTCGTAAGCCGCTTCCTGGATCTTGCCGGGTCGCGTTCCCGTGATTACGATTTCCTGCGCGTGGCGCTCGACGACCCCGGCAACCCGCTCTGGCAAAAATACGAGATCCACGTCGTGCCCATGGTCATGGTCGTGGCCGACGGCGCCGTCACCGCCCGCCTGGATTCGGTCCCGTTCCTGGGCATCACCAAAAAGAAATGGAGCGAATTCTGCGATTCCATCCGCTGATCGCTTTCAATGACCGGCGCGGCGGCGGCCCTCGCGCCGGGATCCCGCCGCTCATTTTCGGCGGCGCGTTTTTTTGCGTCTTTTTCATCTTTATGCCGGCGACGATTCTGGCGGGCCCGCCTTTTGTCAACGACGACCCGGAAACCGTGGAATACCGGCACTGGGAAATGTACCTGGCCGCGCAATACAGCCATGGCCGGGACGCGGTTTCCTCGACGCTGCCCCATTTCGAAGTGAACCATGGTGTGATCCCGAATGTACAACTCCATGTGATCGCCCCCCTCGTTTATGTGAAGCCGCAAGGCCTTGGCTCCCAATATGGCTATGGCGATACGGAGCTGGGGGTCAAGTGGCGGTTCATCCGGGAGACGGTGGCCATCCCCCAGGTGGGGATATTTCCCATGATCGAATTCCCGACCGGCGATGCGGCAAAAGGCCTGGGAAACGGCAGGGCCCAGTATTTTCTCCCCGTCTGGATACAGAAGAGTTTCGGTCCCTGGACGACCTATGGGGGAGGGGGATACTGGATCAATCCCGGGGCGGGGAGAAGGAACCGCTGGCAGTTCGGCTGGCTTTTGCAGCGGCAGATCGTCCACTCACTGGCGGTGGGCGCGGAGATCTTTCATTTTACCGCGAGCAGCGGCGACGGCGATGCTTCTACGGGATGCACGCTCGGCGCCATGATCGACATCAGCGAAAGCCATCACCTCCTGCTTTCCGCCGGTCGTGATTTTCACGGTCCGGGAATCTTCTCCGCGTATGTAGGCTACCAATACACCTTCGGCCCGCAAAGAACCGCAGGGGGCGTCGGATCCCCGAGGAAAATATGAAAAAAGCAAAGATCGTGATCGCCAAAAACGGTCCCTATCGCGTAAGCGGTGGTTTGCCTTTGGATAAAGTGATCGCCAAAATCGGCAAGGACGGGGAGCCGGAAAAGTGGGTCAAGGGTGAGTCGTATCCTGCCCAGGAAAACTACGCGCTGTGCCGCTGCGGCCGGTCGAAGAAAAAGCCGTTCTGCGACAACACGCATGCCCAGGCGGGTTTCGACGGCAGCGAAACGGCCAGCCGCGAACCGCACGCGGGGCAAGCCGTGACCATCGCCGGGCCGGGCCTGGTCCTGCGGGACGCCGAGGGAATTATGCGCCGAGGCGCGTTTTTGCCACCCCGAGGGCGGCACCTGGCATCTGACCCTGGAATCCGACGACCCGGCGAAGAGGAGATCCGCGGTCAGGCAAGCCTGCGATTGCCCCTCGGGCAGGTTGGTGGCGGTCGACAAGAATACCGGAGAGGACATCGAGCCCGAGTGCGCGCCCGCGCTCAGGCTGGTCGAGGACCCGCAGAAAGAAGCGAGCGGGCCGATCTGGGTGCAGGGCGGCGTACGGATCGAATCCGAGGGCGGCGAGGCGTATGAGACCCGGAACCGCGTGACCCTCTGCCGCTGCGGCAAGTCGGACAACAAGCCGTTCTGCGTCGGCAACCATATCCGGGCGAAATTCGATGACGGCGACGAATCGTTGAAAAAATAGCCCCGGACCGCGGTCGCGCGGCCTTTCCCGGGGAATCGCGGCAAAAAACTGGATAATCAGCAATATTTCGCATATTAATAGTCTTTCCCTATTATGTTGACAAAAACCCGTTTTTGAGATATTCAAAAAATTGAATTGTTTATGAAATATATTTTTGGAGGGCGCGTGTTTACTTATAAGAAAAATATTCCTTACCTTGGTCATTTTCTTCTTTGTCGTGGCCCTGGTTTTCGCGGGCGGGCCCCAGCGGAAGAAGCTCATTGACCCCGAGCAATCCTCCAAAGCCTTATGCCGACGGCGAAGTATTGGTCAAATTCAAGGCGGGCCTCGACCTGGCCGCGGTCAACAACTTCGCCGCTTCCCGGTCGCTGAGACCCTGAAAAAGCACTTTGGGTTCCTATCCAAGTCAAAAGGGCAGGAGATCGTCCTGCTGAAATCGACCAAAAATATGGATGCCGAAGTCCTGGCCAGGGAATTGTCGGTCAATCCCAGCGTGGAATACGCCACGCCCAACTACCTGCGCCAACTTGACGCTACTCCCAACGATACCTATTACAGCCAGCCTGTGGGGGATGAACAACACCGGCCAGACCGGCGGCACGCTGGACGCCGACATCGACGCCCCGGAGGCCTGGGACATGACCACCGGCTCCGCGAGCGTGGTCGTGGCCGACATCGACACCGGCGTCGACTACAACCATCCCGACCTGGCCGCCAACATCTGGACGAACCCCGGCGAGATCGCCGGCAACGGCATCGACGACGACGGCAACGGCTACGTCGACGACGTTTACGGCATCGACGTCGACGCAACCACGACGCCGACCCGCATGGACGACAACGGCCACGGCACGCACGCCGCCGGCACCATCGGCGCGGTGGGCAACAACGGCGTGGGCGTGGTCGGGCGTCAACTGGAACGTCCAGATCATGGGGCTGAAGTTCTTCGACGATGCCGGCGGCGGCGGCGCCGACGCCGATTCCATCGAATGCATCCAGTACGCCGTGTACCAGAAAACCCACGGCCAGAACATCGTGGCCATAATCGCCTCCTGGGGCGGCCCTGGCACGGATAGCGGGGCCCTGCGGGACGCCATCGAGGTCGCGAATAATGCCGGCATCGTTTTCTGCGCATCAGCGGGAAATGGCGGCGCCGATGGCATCGGGGACAATAACGACGCCGACGGCGGCGGGAACCACCAATATCCTTCAGATTTCACTCTCCCCGGGATCATTGCGGTCGCCGCTACCGACCATAATGATGCCCTCGGTTCTTTTTCCAACTACGGCGCCACTTCGATCGACTTGGGCGCCCCGGGCGTCGGCGTCCTGAGCACGGTCCCGCGCAAATATGTCCCCAAGCCAGGAGATATCTTTTTTGATGACATCTGGAGGGCGGATCAGGCAAATGGGCACCAGCGGGACGAACAATACTTGGGCCATTTGCACTAATCAGGAGGGCTTTGAATGCGAAGTTTCCCGCCCCCAGCCCGACCCATTTCTGGAGCGACAGTCCCTGGGGCCAATTATAGTCGAATGGCACCGATTCCTGGGTCATGAACAATACGAACATCAACCTCTCCGGGTATGTGGGGCAGAAAGTCTATCTGGGATTTGGTGCTGCCTGGGGGCTCAATGCAGGTGACCATGCCTTGGTGCAAGTCTCTTCAAATGGCGGGTCGACCTGGACTACACTCTATGACCAGGCATCTGACGGATATATTTATTATTGGTCGCGATATCTTGTGTTGATACCCGATGCAAATAAAACATCTCAAGTCCGGATCCGATTCCGCCTTACTTCCGATAATGATGGGGCAAATTATTGGGGTTTCTTGATCGATGACGTCGGTATCGGAACTTTGATCACTTATCTTATGAGTCTTTGAACGGAACATCCATGGCCTGTCCACATGTGACCGGCGCCGTGGGATACTTGGCTTCCATATATCCGAACGAGACCGTCGCTCAACGGAAGCTGCGAATCCTATATGGCGGCGACCTCAAAGCCTCATTGAGCGGCAAGACCGTCACCGGCCGGCGCCTCAATCTTTACGGGGCTTATTCTTATACGCCCACTGCACAGCCCTCGATCACTGTTACCTCGCCCAACGGCGGCGAGGTCTGGACCAGGGGCACGGCCCACAACATTACCTGGACTTGGAGCGGAACGGTAGGCAATGTTGATATTTATTATTCCCTCAACAGCGGTGTGAGTTGGACAAGTGTTGTGACCAATTCGGCAAACGATGGTATTCATTCGTGGACTATCCCTACGGTCACTCCTTCAGCGAGTTGCCTGGTGCGTATTTGGGAACGGTCTGATCATGATCCATCCGACACCAGCGACGCGGTCTTTTCCATTGTTGCTAATACAGCGGAGACCGTGTCGACGCCGTCCGCACCTTCGGGCCCGGCCACGGGCACGGTGGGCGGGAGTTATGCGTATTCCACCGGCGGCTCGTCCTCTTCCCTCGGCCATGCCGTACAGTATCGCTTCGACTGGGGCGATGGGACCTTTTCCAACTGGCTGACGGTGGGAACGACGACGGCATCGCACATCTGGACGGCTGCTGGCACCTTCAACGTCCGCGCCATGGCGCGCTGCTCATCAGATTTCATTCAGTCCGCCTGGTCTTCGTCGCTGGCAGTGACCCAGAACCAGACTCCGACCTGGGTGGCGGTCTCCCGTTTCGCGGCATGCGAATCGGCAGGACAGCCAACGGTGGAGTGGCATACGGCCTCCGAAATGGGCGCCGTGGGCTTTTACCTCTGGCGCCAGGACAGGGCAACCATGGCATTCGAGCTGGTCAACCCCGACTTCCTGCCTTCCCTGTCCAGCTCCCCGCAGGGGGGCGTTTACCGCCTCGCCGACCCCGGCGCTCAATACGGCGAGCCCATGGTCTACCGGCTGGAAGAGGTCGACGACATGGGCCGGACAATGAGCTACGGCCCCTTCACCGTCATTTTCGGGGCCGCCTCCCTGCAGTTCGAAACGGAAAACTGCAGCCGACTCCAAGGCAAGGAGAAACCCAGCGATATTTACGGCTACCAGCGCTTTAACCGCGAGCGATCGTCCTACGAACGGGAGCGCTTGCAAGCTCGGCGGCGGAAGGCGCCAGGGGTGCCGCCCTGGCGACGACGCAAGCCAAAGAGCGCGCGCGCATCACGGTCAAGGGGCGCGGGCTGTTCTATGTCAGCTCGGCCCAGGTCGCCGCCAGCCTGGGACTTTCCGTTCCGCAAACCGCCTTGCTCATCGCCCAATATAAACTGAAGCTGACCGGCATGGGCAAGAACATCGCCTGGCTGGCCGACAACAATGGTGCCGGCATTTTCTTTTACAATAAGGGTGTGGAGACCGCTTTTTCCGACCGGAACGTTTATTGGCTGGAGCGCGGCAGCGGGCTGGCCATGGAAACATTCGTCGGCGGCAATCGCGCCCGGTCACCGGCCTTTCTTTCAAAGATACCCTGCATTTCGCGGGCAATCAATACGCGCTGCTCGGTTCCTACATGGATCCCCTGGGCGATATCTGGTCCTGGGATTATATCGAGGCGGGCGCCGGCGGCAAGTCGTTCGCCATCGATGTCCCCGGCATCTCTGCCGCGGGGATGGCGACCCTGGCCGTTTCGCTCCAGGGGGCGACCGATACCGCCGCCGACTACGATCACCACGCCGTGGTTTCCTTGAACGGCACCGAGATCGGCGATTCTTTCTGGAGCGGTACCACTGCCTATTCGTTCGAGATCGTTTTCGCTCCATCCCTGCTCAATGAGGGGGCCAATACCATTTCCGTATCCGGAGCCCTGGACATGGGCGCGCCCTACAGCGTTTTTTACGTGGAGTCCTTCGACCTGAGCTATCAGCGCGAATACCGGGCCGAGAACAACTCCCTGATCTGCCGCGGCGACGGCAACCCGGCCATCAGCGTGACCGGTTTCACCGAGCCGCAGGTGGTGGTCCTGGACGTCAGCGGGCCCACCGGCCCAAGCAGGTGCTGGGAGTCACTCCCGATGTCACGGGGCGCGTCACGTTCATTCCCCGCTCTGCGACAAACACTTACCTGCTGAGCGGCCTGAACGCCGCGCTGCGCCCGCTGGCGGTGGTGGGCGACCGGCCGGCGCAGCTCAAGGGGCAGGGCGTTGCCGCCGAATACCTGGTCATCGCCCCGGAAGAGTTAAGAACTCGGCTCAGGAACCGGCCGACTACCGCAAGTCCAAGGGGTTGACCACCCGGGTGGTCACCCTGGAAGAATATATGAGGCGTTCAATTTCGGCGTGCCCAGCCCGCTGGCGGTCCGCGATTTCCTGGCTTACGCCTATGCCAATTGGGGAACGAAAAAACCTAAATATGCTGTTCTGATCGGCAAGGGGACTTACGATTACAATGATTATCTCGGCTACGGCGACAACCTCTTCCCGGTCCTCCTGGCCAGGACGCCGGAAGGGCTCTGCGCCGCCGACAAGACGTTCGGGGACGTGATCGGCAAAAACGGCATACCCGAGATCGCCATCGGCCGCCTGCCGGCCGTCACCGACGCCGAATTGCATGTCATGATCGACAAGATCAAGGCGTATGAGAGCGCGCAGGGCGACTGGGCGGGCAAAGCCGTCATGGTCGCGGATAACAACGACGAAGGGGGCGATTTCGCGCAAGGGAGCGATGACCTGGCGGGACTGGCCCTGGGTTTCCTGGCGGAAAAGATCTACCTGTCCGGGCGGCCGCGGAGACGCACACCCAGGATCATT
>CAWGGP010000001.1:0-567480 GCA_963822075.1 Candidatus Aminicenantota bacterium | reverse complement strand
TATTCAAAAGTGAACTTTCCTCACGCAATATTCACATCAGCGAAGAAATCACAATTTCGGAATGATCTGTTATGATTCTTCAAATAAGACAATTACTTCATTTAACAGAAATGTATCTTTGATGCTTGCTTTGTAAAAAACAAATCAAATTTAAAATTTATTAGATTATAAACTATCCATTATTACGCATTGATTTTGGCAAAAATCTGAGAATAGTTTCTTTTAGGGCTCGATAACCTTCAGGAGTTTTTTCAATCAATTTCATATCAAGTAGTTCATTTAAATCACGGCTGATAGTCTTGGGTGTTTTTTTGGCATATTCACGAGCAACACGTGGGGACAATTCTACTATCTGATTCATGGGGACCGGAATTCCTTTGGCGGTGAGGTCCAAGACAAGATGCCGTCTTCTGTCTTGGGTAAGGCTACTTTTATCAGGGAAAACTTCATGTACATAATCATTCCAGGCAATTTTCCACTGTTGTTCCCAAATATTTTTCATTTGTTGGCGCAAACCGTCCAGGAAACCTTGAATGGCATAGGCAACAAATGGAATCAAATCACCACCCGATTCACTAGCCATCGCCAATTGGCGGTAATATTCTTGCCGTGTCTGGTTATAGTGATTGCTTAATAAGTGAGCAGCTGCCGATGGAACGCCAGCGCTAATTAGAATCAGCAATTCGATCAATCTTGCCGTTCGTCCATTGCCATCGCCAAAGGGATGAATCCATGCCATATAAACATGAGCTATGATTGCTTTCAAAATTCCATAAACCACTTTAAATTCATTGCCCGCTTCAAAATCAGATCCGTTCCACCAAACGCATAATTTTTGCAATAGAAGATCACAATCTTCAGCTGGAGCACCTCGGTACTTTGCTACACCAACCGAATACGTCCTGATCTGTCCCGGGATTATTCCTTGCTCTAGCGGTAAATCCTTTAAGATTTCATTATTGAAATATTTAATGTTTTCGACGGTAAGTAGGATTGGATTGTTTTCTCCAATTCTTTTTAAAATTAAATTGCATAAAGAAATTATATTTTCAATTTCCTTTTGCTGATACTTCTGGGAGATTGGAAGGGTAAGTTTTCCATCCAAATGTTCCAGAACCTGATCTTCGGTTAGTGTATTACCTTCAATAGAAGTTGTAGCCGCAACACCTTTAGCCAAATAGATTTTATGAAGTCGATCGGAAGTCTTTGGCTGAAGCGGCACAAGGGCAATATGCTCGCATTTTGATTGACATTCGCCCAACAATATCCATTGCCGTGGTTGGATTTCCCTAAAATCCACACTAAATTTTATCCATGGATGTGTCTTACATAATGTCTCCATCAATGTCCTCCATTAATTACCTATATTAAACCAGTTATGGTGATTAATGTCAACAATTTTGTCCTATATTTTGTCTCATTTTATCTTAAGGATAAAACAAGGCGATAGTCTCCAGCATCGCCAGGGCGCTTCCTTGAAGGCCGGTCTGCCCGTCCGGGACGCCGGCTTCGGTCGTGTTGATGCGAACCAGTTTCGTGCGCGAGCGGACCAGAAGGCGCTCGGACATGCGGCGCACGCCGGGCACCGCCGTGCCGGCGCCGCACTCGATGATGGCCAGCGTCCGCCCCTCCGTCGCCTCCAGCCAGTCGCGCAGCCGCAGGGCCTGCTCCCGGCCGCGCTGCGGCTGCCAGTTCCAGTCGCCGAACATCAACACGTTCGGCCGCGCCATCCGGCCGCAGAACGGGCAACTGGGCAACGGCGGCCGGGCGCGCATCGTCTTTTCGTCCACCGCCACCGCCGCATCGCCCATTGGCCAGACCGGGCCCTGGCAACCGGCGGCGCACTGCAGGTGGTGGATCGACCCGTGACACTCGTGGATCCGCTCCTTGGCGAAGCCGGCCTTCTGGAACTGGCCGTCGACATTGGAGGTGAAGACAAAATAGCCGGCGCGCTTGGCTTCGGCCCAGCGGCGCATAAGCGTGAAACCGCGGTGCGGCACGGTACGGTGATAGAGGTTGAGGCGGTGGCCGTAGAAGCCCCAGGCCAGCTCGGGGTCGCGGGTGAACCATTCGGGGTTGGCCATGTCATAAAAATCGAGCCCCAGCTCCCGGTAGGGCGGATAGGCGTTCCAGAAACCCTGGGAACCGCGGAAGTCGGGCAGGCCCGAATCCACGCCCATGCCGGCGCCGGCCGCGACCAGCAGCGCGTCGGCGTCAGAAATTATTTCACAAGCCGCTCTTATAAGTTCTTTATTCATTTTTCAATCATTTTTTGGGGAATTTTTGATTGAAACAATTTGTTCATCTCAATTAATCCTGTACATAAATTAATAAACTAATAGTGTTTTTTTAAACATTCTATTTTATCTTTATTTTATAAATATTATAAATTAGAATAGACTTGAGGTAAACATGACAAATATTGGAAAATTACCCTTTGCTCCAAAATCAATTTCCTGTAGCCTTGAGTTTAATAAAGACAATCAAAATGTTGAAATCGAAAATGATCATATTATTGAAACTGTAAATAAATTCAAGAGTAACGCCCAACATTTCGTGACCGTTCTTGAAATCTTGTGGCAATATTCAAGACAGATTGGTTCTCTAGCAGAAAAAACTTCTTTGTATAATTTATCATGTTTGCCTTCATTCCTTGATACTTTAAAAAAACGTGCTGAAACAAAAAAAGAAAATGAACAACCTATTGCATATTTATTATTAAATGTAAATTTTGACGACCCAAAAGAAACTGCTCTAAAAACAAAATTGCCAATCTATGAAGAAGAACATTTACTCGAATTCCAAGATTATTACAAGTATCACAACAAAGCATTAAGACTCTTATATGAAACAGTGCTGCAACAACTCGTCAATTCGTGGGAGAAATTACTTGGAGAGCTTATAGCATGGAAACTCGAAACATCTCCAGATTTAACCTCAAAAGATCGAAACATTTCAATTTCAGAAATTCTTAGATTTGAAAGCATTGAAGCTATAAAAAAATTTTTAATTGATCAAGAAGTATTTCAGTTTATTTTTTCAAAAACAACAAATGAACAAATTAAATACTTTAAAAACCAGTTCAATATTGATTTCAATTCTCTATTTTGCCATGTTGGAGACTTATGCGAAGTTGTTCTAAGAAGGCATGCAATAGTTCATTCTGGAGGAATTGTCACAAAAGATTATCTAAACAGATTAGCTAGGTTAAGAGGCACTTCGGTTGCCCCCCCAAAATCAGGAGAACAGATTCCTATTGATTCAGACTATATTGAAAATGCATGGAATATCTTTTTTTCTGCAGGAGTAATTCTCTCTCATTTAGTAGCGAGTAAATACGCAAAAATTGAAAAGAATAAAGAGGCTGAGGATAAAGCGGATTCATTTTTAATAAATGCAAGTTTTAATTTAATAAAAAACTCACATTTTAAAACCTCTAAAATAATTTTAGAATATGCAAATAAAGTGAAGCTTGCTAAATCCACCACAGAATTAATGGTTAAAGTCAATCTTGCTCAAACATATAAGTGGCTTGAAGAAGACATATTGAGTAAAAAGTTATTAGATTCAGTTGATTGGAATTCCTGCAGCTCAAACTTTCGTCTTTGTATCGCGGCTCTTAAGGAAGACGTTGCTCGTTTCAACAAAGAGCTCCCGCTTGTAGTTCAAGAAGGCAGCATTAAATTTTCCGAATTTTTTGATTGGCCAATTTTTCAAAAAATAAGAAAAATGCCGGAATATCAAGAAATTATAGAAAAAGCATTCGGAAAGAAAGTATCTCCTAAATCAAATAAAATCCGAAAGCCAAAACTTTTAGATATATCAGCTTATGATGGAACTGAAGAAGCAATGAAACAAGTTTTAATTTCGGATTACAACATTCCTGAGAATATTCTTACGGAAACAAAAGAAAAGATCGAAAACTAACTAAAACCAAGAATTTATTATATTTTTGTCAGAATTCAAATTAACTAAATTTGGAATTTTTTCCCTAATCACATCGAATTCTTGAACAGCGGGGCCAGGGCGACATCTTTTTTTCCCCCACGGCGGTTCGAAGTTGGACAGCGATATCCCGGCCAGGCGGATCGGCCGCCGACCGGCCTCGGTGTGCTCCAGAAGTTCCCCGGCGACCCGGCAAAACGTCTTCGGGCGAGGCCAGGAAATCAGCGAAGGTCCGCCGCCGGGTGACCAGCTGGAAGTCGGCGTACTTGATCTTCAGCGTCACCGTGCGCGCGAGCTTGCCTTCCTCCTTCAGCTCCGAGAAGACCCGGGCGGCGCACTCGCGCAGGTACTCCAGCAGCGGCCCCGCTTCCAGGATGTCGCGGGGAAAGGTTTCCTCGGCCCCGTAGGACAGCCGCTCGCGCCAGGGGGTCACCGGGCTGTCGTCGATGCCGCGGGCGATTTCGTGGAGATACGCCGCCGAACTTCCCGAACTCCTGTTCCAGAAATTCCAACGGTTTTTTCTCCAGGTCGGCCACGGTGCGGATGCCCAGTTTCGCCAGCTGGGCGTCGGTGACCCGGCCGATGCCCGGGATCTTGATCACCGGCAGGGGGCGGATGAAGGCCAGCACCTGCTCGGGCCTGACCACGCACAGGCCGTCGGGCTTGCGGGCGTCGGAGGCGATCTTGGCCACGAACATGCTGGCCGCCACGCCCGCCGACGCCGTCAGCCCGGTGGCGGCGAAGATGCATGCCTTGATCTCCCTGGCCAGGCGGGTGGCGCTGGGCTCGTTTTTCTTGTTGCGGGTAACGTCCAAATAGGCCTCGTCCAGCGAAACGGATTCGACCAGGTCGGTGAACTCATGGAAAATTTCGTGGATCTGTTGCGAAACCTGCTGGTATTTCCTGAAATCCGGCGGGATGAACAGGCATTGCGGGCAGAGGCGCCTGGCCTGGGCGCAGGACATGCCCGAATGGATGCCGAACTTGCGCGCTTCGTAATTGGCGGTGGTGGCGACCGAGCGGCTGTCGGGCGGGCCGCCGACCACCAGCGGCCGGCCGCGCAGCTCCGGACGGTCGCGCAGCTCCACCGCGGCATAGAACATGTCCATGTCGACGTGAATGATCTTGCGCAACTCCGGGCCGGGAACCATAAGGACAAATTAGCATGGCACCGGCAAGCTGTCAATGCCAGGATCCGGGATTTTCCCGGCGCAAACCCAGGGCGATCCACCGGATCGCCCCTACCGAAAATCATGTTGCCGTATTGCCTTATTTGCGCTACAATACGGCTTCGCGCATTCGCTTTCGGTCTGCCATTACAAAATCCGCCGAACGTCTTGGAGGAAAGAACATGCCGTTGGACCTGCTCGGAAAGATCATGGCCCTGCTGTGCGCCGTGGTCTGGGCCTGGGCGGTCATTCTCTTCAAGCTGGCCGGCGACCGGGTCCGGCCGCTGGCCCTGAACCTCTACAAGACCGCCCTGACCGTCGTGCTGCTGTTCCCGATACTGCTGCTGCTGAAGGTCCCGCTCGTTGCCCGCCGCCGTCCCGGGCAGGCACTGGCTGGCCGTCATGGCCAGCGGCATCCTGGGCATCGCCGTCTCCGACACCCTGTTCTTCGCCTGCCTGAACCGCCTGGGGGCGGGCATGACCGCCATCGTCGACGCCCTCTACGCCCCGTTCGTCATGACCGCCACCTGGCTGGTCCTGCTTCAGCGCCCGCACCTGGAGCAGATCGGCGGCGCCCTGCTGGTGATCGCCGCGGTGCTGGTGATCGCCTACCGCAAAAGCGGCAGCCCCCTGCCGACCCGGCGGATCATGAGCGGGATATTTTTCGGCGTCGCGGCCATGGCCATCATGGCGGTCAGCATCGTGCTCATGCAGCCCGTATTGAGCGGCGTGCCGGTCCTCTGGGTGACCGAGCTGCGCATGCTGTCCGCGCTGGCCGTATTGCTGGCCATGTTCGCCTGGCAAAAGGAGCGCCGCCGGCAGCTGGCGCCGCTGTGGGAGAAAGGCGTCCGCCATTACGCCTTCTGGGGGGCGCTGTTCGGCAACCTGATCTCCATGACGCTCTGGGTGGGGGCGTTCAAGTTCACGTCGGTCAATTCGGCGGCGGTGCTCAACCAGACCAACACCGTTTTCGTGGTCATCCTGGCCTGCGTGTTCCTCAAGGAAACGTTCACCCGCCGCCGGCTGCTGGCCACCGCCCTCGCCGTGGCCGGATCGTTGCTGGTCTTACTTGGATAGAAGAAAACAATTCATCTTACTTCCCAAACCCTTGGCAGGCTCTCGCGGCATTCCTCAAAGAGGGCGGGTCCAAGACGCCGCCCTACACTGTACATAGCCGAGGCATCCGGGAACGAAGGCCGGACGTAGAAAGCGTTCCGGTGAATGTCGCTGCGCTGCCAGGCGCGGTTTCTTCGTTTGGGTCAGTGGGTTATTGGAATTTGGTGCTTATTTGTGATTTGGTGCTTGGGATTTGGAATTATTCTTTTTCTTCAACGTCGGACAGCGTGTTTTTTTCCCCTCTTACCTTTAGCCTCTCGCCGACTGCCATATTCTTACTTTTACCTTTTTCCTTTTTCCTTTTACCTTTAAATTGCCTTATTTACACCCCCATCTCTCTCGGTAAAATGAGGGCATGAAACCCGCCCCCCGCTTCTCCCTGCTCCTGCCGCTCCTGCTGCTGCCCCTGCTGCTCGCGGCCCAGACCGAAGCCCAGTTCACCGCCGCCCGGGAGAAGATGGTCAGGGAGCAGATCCTGGAGCGGGGCATCACCGACGCCCGCATCCTCGACGTTTTTCGCAAGGTCAAGCGCCACCTCTTCGTCGCCCCCTCCTACCGCAGCCAGGCGTACGGCGACTTCGCCCTGCCCATCGAAGCCGGGCAAACCATCTCGCAGCCGTATATCGTCGCCATCATGACCTCGGTCATCGCCCCGGACTACAAGAAGAAGGTCCTGGAGATCGGCACCGGCTCCGGCTACCAGGCCGCCGTGCTGGCCGAGCTGGTCCGCGAGGTCTATACCATCGAGATCATCCCCGCCCTGGCCAGGAAATCCAAGGAGCTGCTGCAGGGCATGGGCTACCGCAACATCCACTTCCGGGCCGGCAACGGCTACGGCGGCTGGCCCGAGGCCGCCCCTTTCGACGGCATCATCGTCACCTGCGCGCCCGACCATATCCCGGCGGCGCTGATCGAGCAGCTCGCCGTGGGCGGGCGCATGGTCATCCCCATCATGTATTCCACCACCGTCCAGGACCTGCTGCTGGTGGAGAAGCTGCCCGGCGGCAAGCTGAAAAAAACCAACCTGATCCCCGTCCTGTTCGTGCCCATGATCCGCGCCGGCAATGCCCGCTGACACGCTGGCGGGCCTCAACCCCGAGCAGCGGGAAGCCGTCCTGCACCTCGACACCCCCCTGCTCATCGTGGCCGGCGCCGGCTCGGGCAAGACGCGGGTGATCACCCACAAGATCGCCCACCTGGTCCAGGAGAAGGGGCTGGCCCCCGGCCAGGTGCTGGCCGTCACCTTCACCAACAAGGCGGCCGGCGAAATGAAGGTGCGCATCGAGGCCCTGACCGGCATCAGCGCCAGCCTCTTCCCCATCTCCACCTTCCACGCCCTGGGCCTGCGGATCCTGCGCGAATCCGGGGGCGCCCTGGGTTTCGACTCCCAGTGGCAGGTGCTGGCCGACGACGAGCAGCGGCGCCTGGTGGAGCGGCTGATCAAGGAACGTTTCCCGCACCTGGCCAAGGACGCGGACGCGATCATGCGCAAGATCAGCCTGGCCAAGATGGGCCTGCACTATCCCAACAACGGCGAATTCCTGCGCCAGAAGGGCTTCAGCGACGAAGAGATCAGCGTTTTCGCCCATTACCACGCCGCCCAGCAAAAGAACAAGTCCTGGGACTACGAGGACCTCATTTCCTACGCGGTCATCCTGCTGCGCGACCACGACGCGGTGCGCGAAAAGTACCAGCGCAAGTTCCGCTACCTGCTGGTGGACGAGTTCCAGGACACCAACCCCAACCAGTACGAGCTGGTCCGGCTGCTGAGCGGCGACCGGCGCAGCATCACGGTGGTGGGCGACGACGACCAGGCCATCTACTCCTGGCGCGGCGCCAACGTCCGCTTCCTTTTCGATTTCGAACGGGATTTCCCGCAGACGCGCATCATCAAGCTCGAGCAGAATTACCGCTCCACCCCCGAGATCCTGAATTTCGCCAACCTGCTCATCAGCCAGAACACGGTGCGCAAGCGCAAGCAGATGTGGTCGGACACCGAGAGCAGCCACCCCGTGTTCGTGCTGCGCAGCCGTTCCAAGGAGGAGGAGGCCGAAGAGATCGCCCGCCTGGTCAACCACCTGAAGGCGACCAGCCCCGGGCTGTTCCCGGTGGCGATCCTCTACCGCATCAATTCCCAGTCGCTGGCGCTGGAAACCGAGTTTTTGAAGCAGCGCATCGCCTTCCGCATCCTCAAGGGGCTGCGTTTCTTCGAGCGCAAGGAGATCCGCGACACGCTGGCCCTGCTGCGCCTGGCGCTCAACCCGGCCGACGACCTGGCCTTCCAGCGCCTGGTGGAGTTCCTGCCCCTGGGCGTCGGCAGCAAGACCCTGGACGCCCTGCACGTCCTGGCCCGCGAGAAAGCGCTACCCCTGTTCGCCGCCCTGGAGCGGCACCTGGGCGACAAATTCGGCGCCCGGCCGCTGTTCTCCGCCTTGCGCGAACTGAACCGGCAAAAGGGCGACCTGCCGGTGGCCGAGATCCTCGCCCGCCTGCTCGCCGCCTCGGGTTACCTGGAGATCCTCGAGGAGAAGGGCGAGGAGGAGCGCCTGCTCAATATCGCGGAATTGCGGGAATTCATCGGCAAGTGGGAGGAGGAGAATCCCGGCGCCCCCTTCAGCGACCTGCTGGACCGCATGAGCCTGGAGACCCGGGACAGCCGCGGCGCGGAAAAGACGCAGGTCTTCCTGCTGACCATGCACAACGCCAAGGGGCTGGAATTCCCCACCGTGATCGTCAGCGGCGTCAATTCGGCCTACATGCCCTTTTTCCTGCGCAAGGAGCGCGACGAGATCGAGGAGGAGCGGCGGCTGTTCTACGTGGCCAGCACCCGGGCCAGCCAGTTGCTGGTCATCTCCACCGCCTCCGACCGGCCGTCGTTTTTCCTGCAGCAGGTCGCCGCCGCCTCCTACCTGCCGGTCTATTCCTTCCGCGAGATCGTCGACGGCATCTTCCCCACCGCCCCAGCCAAAGCTGGGAACCATGAGCGTAGGTGATGGACGCTTCATCCTGCACCCGGTCTTCGGGCGCGGCCGCATCGTGGAAAAGCTCGCCCAGGGCAAATACCTGATCCACTTCAACGACCGCGGCGACAAGGTCATCGACACGTCCGTGGTCCAGGTGGAGTTCATTTGAGGCGGTCCTGATCCGGTGGCAGCAGCGATGGACGACGGCAAGGCGGGCGAAGCGCTTGATTTCATCAGCGTCACCCGCAGCAGCGAACACAATCTCAAGGCCATCTCCCTGCGCATCCCCCTCAAGCGCGTCACGCTGGTTTGCGGCGTCTCGGGCAGCGGCAAATCCACCCTGGCCCACGACGTCTTATTCTGCGAGGGCCAGGGACGATTCCTGGAGAGCTTTTCGGCCTACGCGCGCATTTTCCAGGCGCGGCCGAACCGCTCGCGCACCGAAGCCATCGGCCCCATCCCGCCGGCGTTGGCGCTGGGGCAGCAGGTGTCCCTGAACAACCCCCGTTCCACCGTGTCCACGCTGACCGACCTGCACAGCCCGATCCGCATGTTGATATCGCGCTTCGCCAAGCCGACGTCGGGCGAGCGCTTGACCCGCTCCCACCTGTCGTTCAATCACCCCCTGGGCGCCTGCCCTCACTGCCAGGGGCTGGGGCAGGTTTACGAAATCGAACTCGCCAGGCTGGTCGCCGACGAGAACCGCTCATTGCGGCAGGGCGCCCTCAGCCTGAGCACGCCCAACGGCTATATCATCTATTCGCAGGTGACCATCGATGTCCTCGACCAGGTGTGCCGCGCCCACGGGTTTTCGGTCGAAGTCCCCTGGAAGGAACTGACGGCCGAACAAAAGCGGGTCGTTCTTTACGGCAGCGACCGGGTCCAGGTCCCGTTCGGCAAGCACCCGCTCGCGTCGCGGTTGAAATGGACCGGGATCACCCCCAGGCCGAGAGAGCTGGGAACGTATCGCGGCATCCTGCCGATCATGGAAGAGACCCTGCACCGGGATCCCAACCCGAATATCCTGCGTTTCTGCCGCAAGCGGCCCTGCCCCGAGTGCGGCGGGCTGCGCCTGGCCGAGCGTCATTTGGGCGCCGCCTACCAGGAAACGACGCTGCGCCAGCTGCTTTCGTTCACCATCGCGCAATTGGCCGATTGGAGCGGGCGGCAATTGCGGCGCCCGGAGCTGTCGCGGCCGGAAAAATTCATCCTGTCCGACCTGAGGGAGCACGCGCGGATCCTGCAGGGCCTCAGCCTGGGGCACCTCGCCTTGGGTCGCGCCGTCACCACCCTTTCCCGCAGCGAGGGGCAGCGCATCCAGATCGGGAATCTCCTGAAGAAACCCATCAGCGGCATGCTCTATGTCCTGGATGAACCGGGTTCGGGGCTCCATCCCCGTGAAAAAACAAGCCTGTATCTGCAGCTCCGCAAGCTGGCGGAGATCGGCTGCACCGTGGTCATGGTCAGCCATGACCGGCAGGCCCTTCATTTTTCCGATTGGGTGGTGGAACTGGGCCCCGTCGGCGGCGCCGCCGGGGGGCATCTGTTGTTTTGCGACCGTTCCGAAAAATACGCCGCTGCCCGGGAAACCCCCAGCCCGGAAGCGCCCGCCCCTGCGGCGGCGGAAGAAAGGTCTTTCCTGGCCATCGGCCCCATCCATGAAAATACCCTCGACCTGGATCGCCTCGCCTTCCCGGCCGCCGCCATTACCGCGGTTTCCGGGCTCTCCGGTTCGGGCAAAAGCACCCTGCTCGCCTGGCTGGCGAAAAATGGCCCGGCCGGCCTGCAGGGGGATCATCCCGTCCGCCGCGTCATCGCCGTGGACCAGCAGCCGCTCGGCAAAAATGCCCGCAGCAACCCGGCGACCTATACGAAGCTGTTCGATGAAATACGCGCGCTTTTCGCCTCCCAGCCCGCCGCCGCGGAACTGGGCCTGGACGCATCGTCATTCTCCTTCAACACCGACCGGGGGTGCTGCGCCGCCTGCCAGGGCGCCGGCGTGATCGAGATCACCATGCATTACCTGCAATCGCTCTATCAACCCTGCCCGCAATGCCAGGGCCGGCGCTACCTGGACCGCGTCCTCGCCGTCCGCTACCGGGGCCTGGCCATCGACGAGGTCCTGGGGCTGACCGTCGCGCAGGCGCTTGATCTTTTTGGCGACGAGCGCAAGATATCCGGCCGCCTGCAGATTCTCCATGACCTGGGGTTGGGCTATCTCACCCTGGGGCAGCCCTCTTCCACCCTGTCCGGAGGCGAAGCGCAGCGGGTAAGGCTGGCCTCCTTCATCCAGGACGGCAAAGCCGGAGGCTCCCTGTACCTGCTCGACGAGCCCTGCATGGGGCTGCACGACCGGGACATACCCTGCCTAGTCCGGTCCCTGCAAAAGCTCGGCGCCCGGGGAGCCACGCTTGTCGTCGCCGAAAACAACCCCCGCTTCATCGCCGGCTGCGACTGGCTGGTGGAATTGTCCGCCCCCGGCGGCGCCGACAGCCTGCTTTACAATGGCGCAGTCAGCGGTATACGGGGTCGGAAAGGGTCCCTGGTCGCCGCCATGCTGGCCGGCGGCGATCCGCCCGGGGCCGGCGCCGCGGCGGCCGGGCGCGAACGCGGCGCCGCAGAGCCGTTCATCCACATGCGGGGAGTCAGGACCCATAACCTGCAGAACATCTCCGTCGCCATCCCGGAACAGGCGTTCACCGTGGTCAGCGGCCCGTCGGGCAGCGGCAAGAGCTCGCTCGTCCTTGAAACGTTGTACAAGGCCTGCCAGCGAAGTTACGCCGAGCAGCTTTCGCCGTTCCTGCGCGACCGCCTGGCGCTGGCCGGAGGCCCCGCGGGCGACTGCGATGAGATCGCGCCGCTCAGGCCGGCGGTGGCCCTGGCGGCCCGCTACCAGGAAGCGACTCCGCGGTCGACGGTCGGCACCCTTTCCGGCATCAACGACATCCTGCGGGTGCTGTTTTCACGCCTGGGCACGATCGCGCCCCAGGCGGGCGTTGCGGTCCTGCACGCCTCTCATTTCTCCTTCAACCATCAGGATGGCGCCTGCCCGGCGTGCAACGGCCTGGGCCATGTGCACGAGGCCGATATCTCCAGCTGGGTGGTCGACCCCGAAAAGAGCATCCTGGATGGGGCCTGCGCCGACGACAAGGCATGTCAATTCTTCCTCGACCCCGGCGGCCGCTTCATGGCCATCCTGCAATGCGCGGCCGCGGCAAGGGACGTCGATATCCGGCGCCGCTGGCGCGACCTCAGCCCGGAAGCGCTGGCCCTGATCCTCGACGGCTGCGAAGGAACCATCTCCGTGACCTGGAAATTCCAGCGCGGCAAGCGCAGCGGCGAGCAGCGCTTCACGGCGCCCTGGATCGGGCTGCGCCGCCTGGTCCTCCAGGATTACCAGCGCCGCAGGGAGCACCGCGGGCAGAGGGCGCGCTATGCGGCGGTGGTTTTCAAGAAGGCCTGTCCCTCCTGCCGGGGCTTGCGCCTGCGCGAGCACGTCATCCATGCACGCGTCGGCGGGGTGACCCTCGGCGAAATGCTCTCCGCTCCCCTGACCGGGCTCAGGAAAATGGTCGAAAACGACGGCGCGGATTTCTTCCCCGGCGGGGCAACGCCGAAACAACAAATGCTCTGCCGCGAGGCCCTTCCCCTTCTGCGGCGCCAGCTGGACAGCCTGATCCGGCTGGGCATCGGTTATCTGACCCTCGGCCGCTCCGTGGACACCCTGTCCGGCGGCGAGCATCAGCGCCTGCGGCTGGCTTCCTTGCTCGCCAACCGCCTGAACTACACCCTGTTCATATTGGACGAAATAAGCCGCGGCCTGCATCCGTTCGACGTCTCCGGCCTGCTCGGCATCCTGCGCGATCTTCTGCCTGGAGGCAACACGATCGTGGCCGTCGATCACCATCCGCTGGTCATTGCCCAGGCCGACTGGACGATCCGCTTGGGGCCGGCGAGCGGCGGGCAGGGAGGGCGCGTGCAGCAAATGGGCAGGGAAACGCCCTTGCCCCCCGGCGCCGGCCTGACGCCGCCGCTCAGCCGCTCCCGGGGGAAAAATCGCCCCATCGCCATTTCCGCGGCCACGATCCACAATCTCGACCACCTCAGCCTGGAGATTCCGGCGGACGGGATGACCGTCCTGTGCGGCGTTTCCGGAAGCGGCAAGTCGACCCTGCTGCACAGGGTGATCCACGAAAGCGCCATGGCCGGGCATGCGGTCAATTGCGCCGCGCTGAGCGGGCTCGATCGATTCCGGCAGGTCTGTTCGTTCACGCCGGCGAACCCGATGCGCTGCGGCAACGAAAGGCTGGACGATTTCCTGGGGGTGACCGGAGCGATCCACGATGAGTTCGCGCGCGCCGCGGGCGACAAGGCGGAACGCGCCCGCGTGAAAAAATGGCTCGCCGCCCCCGCTTCCGCCTCGGCCTGCAGCCATTGCGGCGGCAGCGGCGAGTGGCGGACCGATCTTGATTACATGGGCTCCTTCGCCGACACCTGCAGCTATTGCCTGGGCAGCGGCCTGTCGGCCGAACTCGGCGGGCTGCGCCTGCTGGGCAAATCGCTGGCGGACGTCCTGGCCGGCGCCAGCGGCGCGCTGGCGGAGGAGATCATCGCCCGCTGCCGCTTGCAACCGGCCGTCTCATGCCTGCGGGAGTTTTCCCTCGACTATCTCGCCCTCGGCCGGCGCCTGCACACCCTGTCGGCGGGCGAGCTGCAGCGGCTGCGCCTGGCCCGCCTTTTTTTGAACTTGCCGAAAGCGCCCTGCCTGCTGCTGCTCGACGAACCCGACAGCGGCCTCAGTTTCGACGAATGCCGGCAATTGATCCTGACCATGAAAAAACACCTGGCGGCCCGAGGCCACGCGGCCATCGTCATCAGCCATCACCCGTTGCTGATGTGCCAGGCCGACTATCTCATCGATCTCGGCCCGGGCGCGGGGGAGGAGGGGGAAGGCTGACCGCGAGCGGCACGCCCCGGGAACTTCTTGCCGGCACGTGGCCCCTATCCAGAACCGCCGCCTACGTGAAACAGTTCCTTCAGGGCAACACGTAGAACAAGATCGCGAAATAGTGGCACACGCTGCCGCCCAAAACGAACAGGTGCCAGATGCCATGATGGTAAGGCAGCTTCTTCCACAAGTAAAAGACGGCCCCCGCCGTGTAGCACAAGCCCCCGAAGAGCAGCCACAGCAGTCCCGCCCGGGGCACATGGGCGAACAGGGGCTTGATGGCGACGACCACCAGCCAGCCCATGGCCAGGTAGATCAGGGTCTGCGCCAGGCGGAAGCGGTGAACGTAGAAGATCTGGAAGACGATGCCCGCCAGCGCTAGTCCCCAGATGACGCCGAAAAGGCCCCAGCCCCAGCGGCCGCGCAGGTTGACCAGCAGGAACGGCGTGTAGGTGCCGGCGATGAGCAGGTAGATGGACGAATGGTCGATGATGCGGCAGATGTGCTTGGCGCGCTCGCCGCGGCAGCCGTGGTAGAGGGTGGAACTGGCGTACAGCAGTACCAGCGTGGCGCCGTAGATGCTGCAGCTGACGATGTGCCAGGTGTCGCCGTGCCGGGCCGCCGTGGCCACCAGCACCACCAGCCCGCCCAGGCCGAGCAGTGCGCCCAGGCCGTGGGTCAGGGCGTTGATCGTTTCTTCCTTGAGCATGAAACCTCTCCAGAGAGAGTATAAATAAAAATTGTAAAAATGTGTAGGGGCGGTTCGCGAACCGCCCTCTCACCACCACTCTTGACTTTGCGGCCGTCAATGGCTATAACTATCCGGATACGGAGAACATGAAAAAGAAGATCCTGCTCATCCACACGGGCGGCACCATCGGCATGACCCGCGACAGCAAAAGCGGCGTGCTGCGCCCCGACCATTTCTACGCCAGCCTGCACCAGCTCATCCCCGAGCTGTCGACCATCGCCGACATCCAGGTGGAGATCCCCTTCGTCTGCGACAGCGCCGAGATCAACTTTCAGCACTGGCAGCAGCTGGCCGCCATCATCAAGGCCGACATCGGGGGGGTGGACGGCGTGGTCATCACCCACGGCACCGACACCCTGGCCTACACCGCCTCCGCCCTCTCCTACATGCTGCACAACGTCCCCGTCCCCGTCATCCTGACCGGGGCGCAGAAGCCGCTGGGCGAGCTGCGCAGCGACGCCCGCAACAACCTGATCAACGCCGTGGAGCTGGCCAGCGCCGACATCCCCGAGGTCTGCATCTTCTTCGATTACAAGCTGATGCGCGGCAACCGCACCAGCAAGAACCACATCAATTTTTTCGACGCCTTCCATTCGCCCAACTACCCGCTGCTGGCGGAGGTGGGCATCAACATCGAGACCTACCGCGGCAACATCCTCACCCCCGGCGGCCACTTCCACGTGTTCGAAAAATTCTCCTCGGCGCTGGCGGTGCTGAAGCTGTTCCCGGGGTGCGATTTCGATTATTTCCAGCCGGGGGACGACACCCGGGCCGTGCTGATCGTCGCCTACGGCGCGGGCACCATCCCCCTGCAGACCGGCGGCCTGCCGGCGCGCATCGAGAAATGGCTGCGGCAGGGGAAGCTGGTGGTCCTGGACAGCGAGGCCCACGGCGGCCGCATCGAGCCGCAGCTGTACGAATCGGGGAGCCGGCTGCTGGAAATGGGCGTGATCTCCGCCGGCGACATGACCTTCGAGGCGACGACCACCAAGCTGATGTTCCTGATGGGCCAGTACGACCAGCCCGACCTGATCAAGGGCAATTTCCAGAAATCGCTGGCCGGCGAAATGACGATATTGCCATGAAGCCCTTTTTATATTATAGTTTAATGGAATGATCGCCGTGGCGACGCGGGCGGGAAAAACGAGGGGAGCATGAACAAAATCGACTCTTCGTGGGGAAACATCTTCAAGGCGAAGGACGGCGACCTCCAGACCCTCGTCCAGCAATTGAAGCACATCCCCTTGTTTGCCGGGTTGAGCAAGGGCGAGTTGAAAGAGATCGAACGCCTGATCCATTTCCGCCACTACAAGAGCGGCGAAGTCATTTTCTGGGAAGACGAGCCCGGCGTCGGCATGTACATCATCCACGCGGGCGAAGTGGGGATATTCAAGGCCTTCGGGACTCCGGAACAAAAGGAACTGGCCCAGCTGCAGACCGCGGATTTTTTCGGGGAGACGGCGCTGCTGGAGGATGAATCCCGGCTGGCGACCGCCGTCGCCCTGGCCGACTCCCGCCTGCTCGGCCTTTTTCATCCCGACATGTTCGGCCTCTTCGAACGCAAGCCGCAGCTGGGGGTCAAGCTGCTGGCCGCCCTGGCGGCCATGCTGGCCAAGCGCCTGCGCCGGACCAACCTCGAGTTGCAGGAGCTGGCACGAACGTCGCGCCCGGCCGGATTGCGGAGAAAGACCGCCCCATGAGCCAGTCCGCCGGGGACAGGAGCATCGTCATCCAGTTGAACCGCGGCTTCCTTTTTTCCCTGCTCAAGATCGGCTTTTTCCTGTTCGCGCTGCTGGCCTTTTTATGGATCCTCTCCTACAGCGGCATGGTCCTGACGCCGTTTCTCGTGGCCATCCTGCTGTCGATCCTGCTGAACCCGCTGGTGATCATGCTGGAAGGGCGCGGCTGCGGCCACACGGCCGCCGTGGTCCTGGTCATGGCCGCCCTCGTCTTGCTGCTCGCCGGCGTGCTGAGCGTCCTGGCGCCGGCCCTCGCCCACGAGATCAAGAACATCAGCAACCTGGTCAGAAACGAGACGCCGGCCACCCTGCTGGAGAAACTGCGGGCCATGCTCGACCGGCAGATGCCCTGGCTCAAGGATTCGGGGATCACCACCCAGATCATGGGGCGGGCCGAGAAGTTCCTTTACTCCCTGTTCAACCAGAGCATTCGCCTCCTGCCCAGCATCGTCCCGGTGGTCATCACCATGGTGCTGATCCCCTTCATGACCTTTTTCCTGCTCAAGGACGGCCGGCGGCTGAAGAAATCGTTTTTCCAGCTCCTGCCCAACCGCTATTTTGAGATGGCGGTCAGCCTGTTCCATAAGATCGACTGCCAGCTGGGCAGCTACATCCGCGGCCAGATGCTGGTTTCCCTGTGCATCGGCGTGCTGGCCATAACGGCGCTGGCGATCCTGCAGGTGCCCTATTTTTTCGTGATCGGCACCACGGCGGGGCTGGCCAACATGATCCCCTACTTCGGCCCCATCGTCGGCGCCATCCCGGCCATCATCCTCAACGTCCTCGCCAAGGGATCGCTGGGGGCCGCCCTGCCCGTCATCATCGCCTTTCTCATCATCCGCCTGATCGACGACACCCTGGTCTCGCCCAACATCCTGGGGCGCAGCCTGCACATCCACCCGCTGCTGGTCATCATGGTCATCTTTACCGGCGGCGAGATGTTCGGCATCATGGGCCTGCTGCTGTGCATCCCGGTGACCGGCATCATCAAGGTGACCATCCAGGAACTGGTGTGGAACGTCAAGCATTACCGCGTTTTCCACAATGGGGACTGACGCCGAAGGGCGCACGCCAACCGTCATGAACAACGAACCGATCGCGAGTGATCCTGTGCCGCCGCAGGCCGCGGACAACGAGCAGCGCGCGCGCACGGGACAGCGGGTCGTCAACCTGGGCCTGCTCTGGAACACCCTCCTGGCGATCGGCAAAACGGTCATGGGCATCCTCGGGCACAGCACGGCGCTGCTCTCCGACGGCATCAATTCGACTTCCGACGTCGCTTATTATATCGTGGTGAAGATCTTCATGAAGCTGGCCGGGCAGCCGCCCGACCCGGAGCATCCCTACGGCCACCAGCAGATGGAGAGCATCGCCGCCCTCACCGTCGGCTCGTTCGTCATCACCACCGCCATCGCCATATTCTGGACGGCGGTCAACAACGTCTTCGACCTGCTGAGAGGCAAGGGCGACGTCAACGAGGCCAGCCTGGGCGCCCTCTGGGTGGCGCTGTTCACGGTGGCGGTCAAGGTCGTGCTGACCGTTTACACCCGCAACGTGAGCGTGAAGACCGCTAACCTGGCCATCAAGGCCCTGGCCTTCGACCACCGCAACGACATTTTTTCGGCGCTGGCGGCCAGCGTGGGCATATTCCTGGCGCGGCGCGGCCATCTCTGGGTGGACCCCCTCGCCGGCGCCCTGGTGGCCCTGCTCATCTTACGCACCGGCATCGGCATCCTGCGTCAATCCACCAACGATCTGATGGACTCTGTGCCCAGCGATTTCCTGGACCGCAAGATCCGCGGCCTCCTGGAAAATATCCCCGACATCCGCAGCATCGAGGAGATCCACGCCCATCGTTTCGGCCCCTATTTCGTGATCAACCTGACCATCGGCATCGACGGCAGCCTGGACGTGCGCCGCGGCGACGCCATCGCCACCCGGGTCGAGCAGCTGCTGGCCGCGCGCATCGAGCTGGTGCGCCGGGTCTACGTCCACTACCACCCCGCCTCCGGCTAGCCGGGTCGCCGGGGCCGTCTAAAAATTATTTTTCATGAACGCGGAGAATTTTTCCAGGCCCCGGGGAAAATCCCGGCGGCCGAAGCCGATGCGGAAATGTTCCGCCGCGGCGCCGAACAGCCGCCCGGGCAGGAGCAGGACCCCCTGCTCGCGCAACAGCCGCGAGCAGAAATCGTCGCTGCCGGCGGCGAAGCGCACGGCGGGGAAAGCGACCGGGCCCGCCTGGGGCGGCTGCCAGGCAAAAAAACGCTCGTGCCCGGCCATGAAGTCATTGAGCAGGCCCAGGTTGGCAGCGATGATCCCCAGGTTGCGCTCCAGGATCCGCCGCCGCTGGCGCAAGGCCAGCCCGGCGAGGAACTCGCTGGGGGCCGCGCTGCAGATCGTGGTGTAGTCTTTCAGTTCGGCCATGGCGCGCAGGATAGCATGGTTGCGGCAGGCCACCCAGCCCAGGCGCAGCCCGGCCAGGCCGAACGCCTTGGACATCACTCCCAGCGAGACCCCCTCCTCGTATACCTCGCAGGCGGCCGGCAGCCGGTCGCCGGCATCGTATTCCAGGAAGCGATAGACCTCGTCGGAAAAAAGGAGCAGCCGGTTCCGCCGGGCGACGGCCACGATCTCCGCGAAGCGCGCGGGGGCGGGCAGGAAGCCGGTCGGGTTGTGCGGGAAGTTGACGACCAGGGCGCGGGTCGCGGCGGTGATCTCCCCGGCGAGGCGCGCGGTGTCCGGCGCCCAGCCCCGTCCGGAGTCGGCGGGCCAGCACGTCACCCGGCAGCCAGCGGCGGCGGCGACCGAGGCCAGCGACTGGTAGCACGGCGAATGGACGACCAGGTGGTCGCCCGGCCGCAGCGCCGCGTTCATGAACAGGAATATCCCCTCCTCGGCGCCGGCAAATACCAGGACATCCTCAGCCGTGATCCCCTGGTACAGAGCGGCGATCTCCCGCCGCAGGGCCGGGTGGCCGGCGGTCTCGGTATATCCCAGGCGCAGGGAGGAAAAAGCTTCTGCGGCGCCCGGCTCCATGGCCAGCAATTCGCTCAAGGAAAACGTTTCGCAGTCCGAAGCGCAGAGAATGTGGCGCGCGGAAAACTCGTGGCCGGCAAAAAAGCGCTCCAGGGCAAAAGGCTCGATGATCATGGCGGGCTTAGTTTAGCCCGCGCCCGGGCGAGAGTCAAGCCATGCTCCCCGCCCGCCCGCGGTCATCACTGGATGTGAATGAGCCACAGCCCAATGCGGTTGCGCACCACCCGATAGGTGACGCGCCAGTTCTCGATCTGGGCCGTGTCGCCATCGGGGGTGCGGGGCGGCGGCAGGCGGTTCCCGGCGATCCGTCTCAGGATCAGGTGGAGCATTTCCGGGCGCCGCCGCTGGGGATGGATCTTCAGCTTTTGATCATGCACCGAATTCACCCGTACCTTGCCGTCGGCGGCGATGCCCAGAACCAGGTCCAGGGTGCCGCTGGCCTGCAAATCTCCCGCCACGGGCGCGGTGGGCAACAGATGCATGTCGCGGCCATAGGCCTGGGCCAGCGGGGACGGCATGTCGCTGATGCGAATTTTCCTGGCGGGGGGTGGGTGCGCTTCCCGGGGCGGCGCGTCGGCGGCCAAGGCGGGAGCTTGTCCCGACTGGGCGGGCGTTCTAGCCGGGGCGGGGGGGGTGGCTACCAGCAGGACATCGGCGGCGGATTCTTCCCGGGCCGGCATCACCGTGGCCGTGGGGGTTGCTTTCGGCTTTTTCTCGCCGAAGATTCGCTCCGGCACTCCGGCCGGCGCCGCGCGCTTCTGGCTGGTGAGTTCCCAGGCTCGCGCCACCTTGTCCCGGGCCTGGCCCAGGTTGCCGCTGGCGAGGTCCTGCTTGGCTTCGATCAGGAGGCGGTCCACCTGCGTCACCATTGACGCGGGCGGAATCGGACCCGGGCGGCGGGGCTGAACGATCTCTCCCCGGCGGAAGACCAGGAAAGCCACGGCGATGCCGGCGGCCACCTGGAACGGGGTCCAGCGGCTCCGGGCCCTTCTTGGCTGGCCCGGGCGGATCACCTCGGTCCTGCTCTCGGACGACGCCTCCTGCAACCGGCGCAGCGCCTCGCGGATCGCGAACGCATCCTGAAAGCGCTGCTCCGGCAACTTCTCGGTGCAGGTGCGCACCAGTTCATGCAGTTTGGGGCTGAGCTCCGGTCGGGCATCGGCGGAATTGGGCAGGGGCTGGCGGATGTGCTTGAGGATGATCTCGTAATGGTTGGATCCCTTGAACGGCACGTTGCCGGTGATCATCTCGTAGAGGGTGATGCCCAGGGAGTAGATGTCGCTGCGGGCATCCACGGCCTCACCTTTGGCCTGCTCCGGGGAAAAGTAATGCGGGCTGCCCAGCACCACTCCCTTGCTGCTGAACGAGCTGGCTCCAAGCTGCTTGGCCAGGCCAAAATCGGTCAGGATGACCTTGCGGTCGCTGCTCTGGATCATGACGTTGTCCGGTTTCACATCTCGGTGCACAACGCCGTGCTGGTGCAGGTACCCCAGGATGTCGGCCATCACCAAGGCGATGCGGAGGATCTCCCCCTGGGGCAGGGGAGAATGGCGGCGGATGTGCTCGCGCAGGGTGCTGCCGTCGATGTACTTGTTGATGATGTAGGCTACGCGGTTGTGGACTCCGAACTCGTATACCGAAACGATGTTGGGATGGTCCAGGCTGGCGTACAGCTGCGCCTCCTGCTGGAAACGCATGACCGAGTCCGAGTCCAGGGATTGATCGTGCGCCAGGATTTTGAGCGCGCACAGACGGCGCAGGTTCCGGTCCTGCAGCATGAACACCGTGGAAAAGCCGCCGCGGCCCACGAAGCGCACGATGTCGTACTTCTCGGCCAGCCGCTCGCGGAGGGGGTCGACCTCTGTCATGGAACTGGAGGGGAAATCGGCGGTCATGCTGCCGTACGAATTCAGGGAGCCTCCGCAGCCGGCGCAGTAGTGTGCACCCTCCTGGCTGTTAAACCCGCATTCCGGGCAAGAACCCACATCGCCCCCTTGGAGAAATCCAATGCCTGCAATCCCCCCACCTTAATGAAATAGGGCAAATCCAAAAAAAATAAAAGGAAATGCAGTAAAATCGGTTTTTTTGCAGCCAAATGTCACTGATCCGGTGATCCCGGTGCCTGGGATCCTCATGCCCCGCAAAATCAAATGAATCCGGAAAGCAAAGATGAAAATGCGGCGAAATCTGGTTTTTTCGCAGCCAATGGCTGGCCACGCAGGCAGGCGGGCGCTCAGCCCGGAAGAGCCGAGGCTATGGTCGAGCGCACCCGCTCCGCCGGGTCGTTCCGTTCGCCCTCGGGCAGGTCGGACAGGATGACCGGAGGGTGGACGGTCAGGCGCACGAGCCCGGGCCGGATGCGCCCGCGGTTGCCCTCCAGCAGGCGGTAGGAACCGTCGATGGTCAGGGGCACGATCGGCGCTCCCGAGCGCGTGGCCAGCTTGAAGCTCCCTTCCTTGAAGCGCTGGAGCTCCCCCGATTTGCTGCGCGTGCCCTCGGGAAAGATCACCAGCGAACGCCCGGCCTTCAGGTCGCGGACGCCGCGGGCGATGGCGCCCACGGACTGGCGCAGGTCGCCGCGGTCGATGACGATGCAGCCGAGGAGCCTCATCCAGGTGGAGACGATCGGCAGGCGGAAATTCTCCTTCTTCGAGACGAAGCCTTTCGGCACGGGGATGAAGCCGATGAGCAAGGGGATGTCGAAGGCCCCCTGGTGGTTGGAGACGTAAAGCGCCCCCTGTTTGCGCGGCAGGTTCTCCAGGCCGGAGACCTCGACCCTGGCGCCCGCCAGGCCGACCATCTGCCGCGCCCAGCTGCGGGTGATCCAGAAGAGGAAATCCGCCTGCGCCCGCTTGCGCCCCGCGAGCCCGAGCAGGAAATAGACGAGCAGGAAGAGGCTGGAAAGCAGCTGAAAAATCCAAAAATAAGTGAACCAGATAACCGTGCGTACCATGGGATGCCAATATAGCTGAACGCGCACCGCTTTGCAAGCCAACGCTTCCCCGGCCCTTGCGGCAGTTGAAAAAATAGTTCCGGAGACGTATGATTCTCTTTCGGCCGTCTTGAAAATAAAAAGACCGAAACGCTGAACCATCAGGAGGAAACCATGAAACACGGATCGTTCGATCATCGGGCCCATCTCGTCGCGCTGACTCTTTTTTTCATGTCCTCCTTGTTCCTTTCCGCCGCGACCATGCAATTGGTCAAGAACGGGGATTTCAGCAACGGCTTCACCGACTGGTCACTGCAGTCGCACGGCGCCTATCCGCAGACCTGCACCAGCTTCGCCGGCTATGGGACGTCCGTCTGGCTGGTCAGCAACAGCCCCGGCGTGGGGACGGCCTCTATCCAGCAGGCCGTCGCCATTCCCATGGGGACCGAATCTCTGGCCTTTTCCATGAACATGGCGTCATGGAACTTTGACGAATCGGACGGTCATATATCGGTGACGGCCAACGGCGCGACGATACTTTCGACTACCGCTTCCACCAGCGCCACCATGACCACGCTGACCGCGACCCTGAACGTGGCGACCTACCCCCCCGGCAGCACCGTGATCCTGCGCGTCAACGGGGTGATCGACGCCAATTACCTGACGGTCAACTACTGGATCGACAACGTATCCCTCGTCGCCACTGGCACGACCCTCTATTTCACCCCGCGCATCGTCTCAGGCACGTTGACCGACGGCGTCAATCCGCTGGCCGGGGCCACCGTCACCTTTTCGCATGACGGCCACGCCGCGACCACGGCGGCGAACGGCACCTATTCCTATGGCGTCGATTATGGCACCTCGACCACGATCACCCCCTCCAAGACCGGCTACTCCACCTGGAGCCCCGCCGCCCGCACGCTGAACGCCATCACCGTCGACCAGTCCGGACAGAACTTCATCGGCATCCTGGATACGTTCACCATCTCCGGAACGGTTTCCGACGGCAGCGATCCGATCGAGGGGGCCACGGTCTCCTTCTCCTACGGCAATCACACGGAGACGACCGATTCGGCCGGCCACTATTCCTATGTCGTGCCCTACGGCGCCACGACCACGATCACGCCTGCCAAAACCGGCTACTCCACCTGGAGCCCGGCTTCGCTCACGCTGGCCAACGTCGCCGCCAACAAGCCGAACCAGAACTTCACCGGCACCATCGACACCTTCGACGTTTCCGGCACGGTCACCTCCGGCGGCGATCCGCTCGCCGGCGTGACCATCACTTTTTCCCACGACGGCCACTCCGTCACCACGGCGGCGGACGGCACCTATTCCTCGGCCGTGCCATATGGCACCTCGACCGCGATCACGCCAACCAAGGCGGGGTACTCCACCTGGAACCCGGCCTCGATCTCCTTGACCGACGTCACCGCCGCGCAAGCCAACCAGGATTTCGCCGGCACCCCGGACACCTTCACCGTTTCCGGCACGATCACCCTCGACGGCAACGGATTGGCCAACGTCACCTTGAACGGTTTGCCGGGAAGTCCCGTATCCAATGGCACGGGCGGCTACTCGGTCATTGTAGACTACGGCTGGTCGGGCACGGTCACTCCCTCCCTGAACGGCTACATTTTTTCCCCGGCCGAGCGCACCTACTCCAGCGTCAGCGCCGATCAGCTCAGCCAGGATTACGCCGCGACCTACACCGCGCCCACGGCTTTGGCCGCCACCGCGGTCACCGCCTCCGGCTTCACCGCCAACTGGAACAGCGCCACCGGCGCCAGCGGCTACTATCTTGACGTGGCCAGCGACAACGGCTTCGCCTCCCTGGTCAGCGGCTACAGCAACCTGGACGTCAACAACGTCACCACCTATGCCGTGTCCGGCCTCGCCGGCGGCACCACCTACTACTATCGCCTGCGGGCCTATAATTCCACGGATACGTCCGACGACTCGAACGTCATCACCGTGTTGACCATGCCGGCGGCTCCCGTGGCCTCCGCCGCCACCTCGGTCACCGCCACCGGCTTCAGCGCCAATTGGGGCGCCGCGACCGGCGCGGCGAGCTACCGCCTCGACGTGTCGACCTCGGGCACCTTCGGCACGTTCGTCACCGGCTACCAGGACCTGAACGTCAATAACGTCACCACCTATGCCGTGACCGGGCTGGCGGGCGGCACCACGTACCACTACCGCCTGCGCGCGGTCAACGCTTCGGGCACCTCCAGCGACTCCAACGTCATCACCGTGCTCAGCGCGCCGGCGGCGCCGGTGGCCACGACTGCGACATCGCTCACCGCCTCCGGCTTCAACGCCAACTGGGACGCCGTGACCGGCGCGGCAAGCTACCGGCTCGACGTCTCCACCTCCAACACCTTCGGCACCTTTGTCGCCGGCTTTGAGGACCTCAACGTCAACAACGTGACCACCTACGCCGTGGCCGGGCTGGCGGGCGGCTCCTCCTATTATTATCGCCTGCGCGCGGTCAACGCCAGCGGCACCTCGGCCGACTCCAACACCGTCACCGTGCTGACCGTCGTGACGGCTCCCGTGGCCGCGGCGGCGACCGCGGTCAGCGCCACCGGCTTCACCGCCAATTGGGGCGCGGTCACCGGCGCCGACAGCTATCGCCTCGATGTCTCCACCTCCAGTACCTTCGACACCTATGTCTCCGGCTTCTGGGGCCTGAATGTCAATAACACCATCACCTATGCCGTGACCGGCCTGGCGGGCGGCACGACCTATTACTACCGCCTGCGCGCCGTCAACGCCTCGGGCACCTCCGGCGACTCCAACGTCATCACCGTGCTCACCGTGCCGGCGGCGCCGGCGGCTACGGCGGCGACCGCAATCTCCGCCAGCGGCTTCACGGCCAACTGGGGCGCCGTGACCGGCGCCGTCGGTTACTATCTCGACGTGGCCACCGACGGCGGCTTCGCCGCCCCGGTCGTCGGCTACAGCAATCTGAACGTCAACAATGTCACCACCTATGCCGTGACCGGGCTGGCCGGCGGCTCCTCCTATTATTATCGCCTGCGCGCGGTCAACGCCAGCGGCACCTCCGGCGACTCCAACGTCATCACCGTGCTGACCGTCGTGACGGCTCCCGTGGCCACGGCGGCGACCGCGGTCAACGCCACCGGCTTCACGGCCAACTGGGGCGCCGTGACCGGCGCCGCGAGCTATCGCCTCGACGTGTCGACCTCGGGCACGTTCGGCACGTTCGTTACCGGTTTCCAGGACCTGAACGCCGGCAACGTCACCACCTATGCCGTGACCGGGCTGGCGGGCGGCTCGACCTATTATTACCGTTTGCGCGCCGTCAACGCCTCGGGCACCTCGAGCGACTCCAACGTCATCACCGTGCTCACCGTGCCGGCGGCGCCGGCGGCGACGGCGGCGACCTCGATCAACGCCAGCGGCTTCACAGCCAACTGGGGCGCCGTGACCGGCGCCGTCGGCTACTATCTCGACGTGGCCACCGACGGCGGCTTCGCCGCCCCGGTCGTCGGCTACAGCAACCTGAATGTCAACAATGTCACCTCCTTCCCCGTGACCGGGCTGATCAGCAGCGGCACCTATTATTACCGCGTGCGCGCGGCCAACGCCAGCGGCGCGTCGGCCGACTCCAACGTCATCACCGTGCTCACCGTGCCGGCGGCGCCCGTGGCCGCGGCGGCCAGCGTGATCACCGCAACCGGCTTCAATGCCAACTGGGGCGCGGTGACCGGGGCAACAAGCTATCGCCTCGACGTGTCGACCTCGGGCACGTTCGGCACCTTCGTCGCCGGCTACCAGGACCTGAACGCCGGCAACGTCACCACCCATGCCGTGACCGGCCTCCCCGGTGGCTCGACCTATTACTACCGCCTGCGCGCGGTCAACGCCAGCGGCACCTCCGGCGACTCCAACGTCATCACCGTGCTCACCGTTCCGGCGGCGCCGGCGGCGACGGCGGCCAGCGCGATCGCCGCAACCGGCTTCAATGCCAACTGGAGCGCCGTGACCGGTGCCACGAGCTATCGCCTCGACGTGTCGACCTCGGGCACGTTCGGCACGTTCGTCGCCGGTTTCCAGGACCTGAACGTCAACAACGTCGCCACCTATGCCGTGACCGGCCTGACGCCGTCGGCCACCTACTACTACCGCCTGCGCGCGGTTAACGCCAGCGGCACGTCGGCCGACTCCAACGTCATCGCCGTGCTGACCGTGCCGGCGGCCCCCGTGGCCACCGCCGCCACGGCGGTCACCTCCTTGGCCTTCCAGGCCAACTGGCAGGCTGCCGGCGGCGCCACAAGCTATCGCCTCGATGTCTCCACCGCCAACACCTTCGGCACCTACGTCGCCGGTTACCATGACCTCAATGTCAACGATGTCACCACCTATGCCGTGACCGGGCTGGCGTCCAATACGACCTATTATTACCGCCTGCGCGCCGCCAACGCGACCGGGAGCAGCACGGATTCCAATGTCATTTCCCTGACCACCTTGCAGCTCCACACCGTGCGTTTCACCGCCTCGACCGGCGGCCGCTTGAACGGCAATCAACGCAAACGATCGACCATGGCGCCGCCACCGCGCCGGTCAGGGCCGTTGCCGATCCCGGCTACCGCTTCGTCGAATGGAGCGGCACCGGGAATTTCCACTCTCTGAAGAACCCGCTGACCGTGGTCGACGTCCAGGCCGACATGACCATCCGCGCCATTTTCGTCAATCCTCCCCCGGCCATCCGCATCGTCAACCCCGTTCATCTAACCAGCGCCTGGGGCATGGTCAACATCCGCGCCGAGGTCAGTGACGACATGACTTTGCGTTCCGTCGATTTTCTGGTCGACGGCGCCACCCCGCTGGCCATCGACCCGACCACGGGCCAGTCGGCGGACACGACCGAAGCCCGGCTGCGGCTGCAAAGCGGCGACCTGTACCTGGACCTCCAGGATACCGGCCTGTTGCTGCTGGACAACCAACGCCACCTGCGCAAGCTGGTCCGGCTCGGCGGCCTGCAGCCCGTGCTGGGCAACGACCTCGCCGTACGTGACCTGGCGCTGGCCGGGAGCGACCAACTGCACCTGGTCTTTGCCGAACCCCTGCGCCTGGAGGACGGCCGCTCCCATGCCTGGGTCGTCTGTAACCTCAAGAAAGGCTCGGTCCAAGGCATGGATGACATCCCTGCCGCCCTGCCCTTCGCCGCGGGCGCGCCCGCCGTCCAGTTCGACGCGGACGGCAACGCCTTCTATTTCATCGCCGGCGGACAGGGCGCGGCCGCCCTGGTACGCCGCGCACCGGGTGCTGGCGACGGTACATTTGCCCCGGCCACCAAGCTCTATTCCGTAGGTGGCCAGCAGGTCCGCGACTGGCTGGTCCTGCCCGACGCCTCGGTGCTGCTGGCACTCTACCGCCCGGAGACGGCGCAGGTCACCTACCTGAAAGTGACTGCCGACGGCCAGCACCCTTCTCCCTTCACCGGCGGTTTTGCCTCCGCGCTGCGCTCCGCCGCAGATGAGGCCGCCCAAGCCGAAGCGGCCAGTCGCTTCAAGATGAGCGGCGGCCGCTTGCTGGCTTCCGGCGCGGCCGGCGTGGCCATGAGCAAGTGGCCCGACCTGCTCTGGGAAAGTTTCCCCGTCAAGGGGGTAGAGGTGGCCGACATGGCGGTCGATGCCGGCGGCAACGTGTTCATCGCCGGCAGCGATCTTCCCGGGAGCACCTTCGGCCTCTGGTCGGTCAACGGCGGGAGCCGCGAGCTTCTGGCCGCCCTGCCCGGCGCCTGCCTCCGGATCGCGATCCTGGCTTCGCCGGCGGACGACACCCGCTCCGACGGTTCCAGGGCCGCGGCGGGCGGGAGCACCCGGGCCAAGGCCGCGGTTTCCCACGCCTGCGACTGGAACACGCTGCTGTATGCCAACGGCCTGCACCAGGTCAGCGCCACCGCCACCGACGGGGCCGGCGCCCAGTCAACGGACGTGATCACGGTCAACGTGGCCAACGTCGGCCTGAGCCTGACCGGCCAGCGCTTCAGCGACCATTCCTGGCTGATCACCAAGGACTATGTCAAGGTCCGTCTCGCCGTCGAGAACATCGCCAATGCGCCGGTGGTCAAGTATGTCGTGTTCCGCCGGAGCCAAGGACAGAGCGAGCAGGTGGCCCGCGAGTTCCTGCCCAATGAGGCGCGGGACGGCGCCTGCGAGTTCACCGACCCCGCCCCCGAGGGCGGCCAGCCCGTCACCTATCGCGCCGTCGCCCTGGCCCCCGGCGACGTGATCATTGGGGCCGCGAGCGAAATAACCCTATAACCAGGTGAATAACATGAAAAAAACACTGCTTGTCATTCTGGCGCTAACGACCATCGCCGCCTCCCTCCCGGCCAGGAACCTCTCCCTGGCCCTGACCGCCTCCTACCTAGGCAAGGCGGACTCCGGGTTCAAGGAGGTCTACGGCTCGGGCGGGGTCATGCCCGGGCTGCGCTTCGAAGCCGCGGTCTGGAAAGGGCTCTCCATCTACGGTTCCTACGGCTTTTTCGCCAAGACGGGCACCACGCCCGTCCTGGCCGCGGAGGCCAAGACCAGCCAGCATTTCCTCGCCGCCGGGGCGGCCTGGCGGGGTGCCATGGGAGAAAAGCTGGACTGGGGCGTCTACGCCGGCCTGCTTTATGTGATCTACCGGGAGGAAGCCCTGGGCGAAAAGGTCACGGGGGCGCCCCCGGCGCCGAGATCGGCGCCCGCCTGGAATACAAGATCTCGGCGCGGCTGTTCCTCTTCCCCTTCGCCGCCTACATGCTGGCCAACGATACGGTCGAGGGAAACGACGTCAAGCTGGGAGGCTTCCAGGCCGGGATGGGAGCGGGAATTCGTTTCTAGTCGGCAAAGGCGCTCGGCGGGGCGCGCCGGCCGACTTGGGATTACCCCTTGGCAGCCGTCCCCGGCTGTGCTATAATCATGACTACGATCTAGGCACTTCGTTTCCTGAGAACGGGCAACCCATCCAGAACAACCCCTGATCAAGGACCACCAAAGAGTCGCATCCAGACAAGCATTACTTTGTCTAAAGCCGGCCCTGGCGGTGGGAGCGAGATCGTCAAAAGGAGCAGCGCACCATGGAACAGTCAGTCATGCAGAAGATACGCAATATCGGCATCGTGGCCCATATCGACGCCGGCAAGACCACCACGACCGAGCGCATTTTGTTCTTCACCGGCCTCATCCACCGCACCGGCGAGGTCCACGACGGCCAGGCGGTGATGGACTTCATGAAGCAGGAGCAGGAAAGGGGCATCACCATCTCCTCGGCGGCCATCACCACCCGCTGGCAGGACCACCAGATCAACATCATCGACACTCCGGGCCATATCGATTTCACCGTCGAGGTCGAGCGCTCGCTGCGCGTCCTGGACGGCATCGCCATGGTTTTCTGCGCCGTGGGCGGCGTCGAGCCGCAGAGCGAGACCGTCTGGCACCAGGCCGACCGCTACAAGGTGCCGCGCATCGCTTTCGTCAACAAGATGGACCGCGCCGGCGGCGACCTTTTCCAGACGGTGGAGCATGATGAACGAGATGCTGGGCGCCAACGCCCTGATCTACCAGCTGCCCATCGGCAGCGAGGAAAACTTCGCCGGGGTGGTCGACCTGGTCAAGATGCACGCCGTCACCTACCGGGAAATGGAAATGGTCGTCTCGCCCCATCCCCGCCGAGCTGCTGGGCAAGGCCAGGGAACTGCGCGCCAAGATGGTGGAGCGGCTGGCCGACTTCGACCTGGAGCTGATGGACAAGTACCTGAACGACAAGGAGATCAGCGAGGAGGACATCAAGCGGGCCACCCGCCACGCGGTCCTGACCCTGTGCGTCACCCCGGTGTTCTGCGGCTCGTCGTTCAAGAACAAGGGCGTGCGCCTGCTGCTCGACGCGGTGGTGGACTACCTGCCCTCGCCCATCGACCGCGGCATCGCCGTGGGCTGCGACATCCACGACGCCGGCAAGGCGATCTCGCGCAAGCCGTCCAGCAAGGAGCCCTTCGCCGCGCTGGCCTTCAAGATCATCAACGACGCCTTCGTCGGCCAGCAGACCTTCATCCGCGTCTACTCGGGCGAGCTGCCCGCCGGCAGCTACATTTACAACCCGGTCAAGGACAAGCGCGAGCGCATCGGCCGCATCCTGCGCATCCACGCCGACAGCCGCGACGAGATCGACATCATCCGCGCCGGCGACATCGCCGCCCTGATCGGCACCAAGTTCACCACCACCGGCGACACCCTGTGCAGCGAAAAGGAGCCGATGCTGCTGGAAAACATCCACTACCCCGAGACGGTCATCGACCTGAAGATCGAGCCGCCGTCCGCCCGCGAGCGCGACAAGCTTTCCGCCGCCCTGCACAAGCTCTCCCTGGAAGACCCGTCCTTCAAGGTGCACTTCGACGACGAGACCGAGGAGACCGTGATCTCGGGCATGGGCGAGCTGCACCTGGAGATCATCGTCGACCGGCTCAAAACCGAGCACAACGTCGAGGTCCAGGTCGGCAAGCCCGCCGTCGCCTTCCGCGAAGCCATCACCCAGGAGGCCGAGAGCAACTACAAGTTCAAGAAGCAGACCGGCGGCAAGGGCCAGTTCGCCCACATCGAGATGCGCATCGAGCCCAACCCGGGGCTGGGCCTGGAATTCCTCAACCACATCAAGGGCGGCAACATCCCCAAGGAGTTCATCCCGGCCATCGAGAAGGGCTTCCGCGCCTCCATGGAGAAGGGCCCGTATTCCGGGTACCCGATGGTGGACGTCAAGTTCGTCCTGCTCGACGGCAGTTTCCACGCCGTGGACTCCAGCGAGCAGGCGTTCAAGACCTGCGCCCAGCTGGCCATCAAGGAGGCCATCCACAAGGCCTCGCCCCACATCCTGGAACCGATCATGAAGATCGAGGTCAACACCCCCGACGAGTACATGGGCGAGATCATCGGCGACATCAACCGCCGCCGCGGCCGCATCGACAGCATGCGCCGCTTCCGCAAGGGCTCGCAGAAGATCAACGGCTCCATCCCGCTCATGGAGATGTTCGGCTACGCCTCGGTGCTGCGCACCGTCTCCAGCGGCCGCGCCAGCCACTCCATCGAGTTCCTGCAGTATTCCCCCCTGCCCAAGTCGATCGAGGAAAAGCTCCTGGAGGATCTGCGCGCGAAAAAGGCTGCCGAGAAGAAATAGCCGGGCTCGGCCAGGTGGCCTGTCTCCCTTCGCCGCTGGCGAACCGCTAGCGCCCGCCCGCGGCGCCGATGAGCACCGACGCGGCTGAAGCGGATCGCGGGGCGCTCCAGGACGGCGAAGCCGGCCCGCTCCATGACTTCGATGGCGGCCTGGAACTCGTCGTGGGTAACGTGCCACTTGGGTTCCACCAGCAGCACCTTGCCGCCCGGCATGAGCAGGGAGCGGATCTCGGCCAGGAAGCGAGCCTGGTCCGGCACCTCGTGCAGCATGTAAAATACCATGATGAAATCGAAGCGCTCGGCCAGGCCGGTCCCTTCGCGGCGGGTCAGGTGAAACTTCACCCTGCCGGCCAACCCGCTGCCCGCCAGCTTTTTCTTCACGATGTCGAGCATCCCTTGCTGCAGGTCGGCCGCGACCACCATCCCGGCTTTCCCGACCCGCCGGGCCATTTCCAGGGTGAAAAAACCCGGGCCGCAGCCCAGGTCGAGGACGGTCATGCCTTCCCTGATATGCGGCCGCAGGATCTTCGCCGGGTTCTGCAGCAGCCGGCGCAAGCCGAAATCCAGGATGCCCGCCTTCTCCACCGGGCAGACCCGGTGCTTTTTCTCTTCGTTCATGATCCATTTCTCCTAAAACAGATTGCGGCCCCGTCCACGCGGCGCCCCGTATCCGGTCATGGGTAAAACCTGACCATGGGCCTGTTTTTCGACGTGCGGTCGACGACCTTGAACCCGGCCCTGGCGAAAGACTTGTAGAGCCCGACCCAGGCGAAGGCGTCGGGAAGCGTTTCCTGGGTCGGTATGACCGGGTAGGCCTCGATGATCTTTATCTTTTTCCTTTTGGCGTAGGCGATCAAGGCCTCGAGCATGGCCACCGACACTCCCTGTCTGCGGTATTTTTTGGCGACGAAAAAACAAGGGATCGACCAGGCGGGCTCGGCGTCGATCCGCTTGTGCACCCGCGAGTTCTCGATTTTCATGAAATCCTGGCGCGGGGCGAACGCGCACCAGGCGACCGGTTCTCCATGGTAAAACCCGATGACGCCGGTGGGCCTCCCGCGCCAGACCAGCTTCTTCATGGCCTTCTTGTTGCCCTGGTCCAGCTTGCCCCTGGTGAAGTCCTGTTTTTTAAGCCGGTAGTACATGCACCAGCAATTGGCGCAGGCGCCCCGGCTGCCGAAAAGCTGCTCGAACTTTTGCCAATTCTCCCTGGCCAGGGGTGCCACTTTCAATTGCTTGAAAATATCCCCGCCCGCGCCGATTTTTTTTTCGCCCTGAGCCGTTTTCATCGTTCCCCCAGTATACGACGCCGGGCGGCGATTGACAATGCCGCCGCGGGAGACGGGCGGCGGTCGCCGTTCCGTTTTCAGGGGAGGCGCGTGACCGTCGCCCGGACGATGAAGGTTTTCCCCCGCCGCTCCAGTTGCAGGAGGCGCACGTCGCCGGGCCGGCCGCGCAGGGCGTCGACCACCCTGCCCATGGAGGCGCCGGTGACCTCGAGCCCGTCCACCTTCAGGAGCCTGTCGCCGGGCTCGACGCCGGGGACCGACGACCGCCCGTCGCGGCCGACCACCCCGGCGACGACGTAGGAGCCGTCGCCTTCCGGGCGCAGGCACAGGCCGACCAGGTCCAGGTCGCGGGGAGTGGAGAGAGTCCCCGCCACCAGCCACCAGGTCGCCTGCCCGGGAAAATCGACCTCCAGGCGGAAGCGGGCGATCGCCTCGGCGCCCAGGAAACCGACGACCGGGGCGACGGACTTCCGCGAGTACCAGTCGAAGAGCCCCTGGTCGAGGCCGAGCACGGCGACCTCCCGTTCCACCGGGACCGGACCGATCGCGAACGCCGGCAGGCAAAGCAAAACGCCCTTGGCCTCGAAGGGGAAGCCGAAGAAGTTGGTCGAACCCGCCGCGCCGACGACATGCCGCCAGCCGGGGTGGCGCGCCAGCCAGGCGGCGGTCAGCTTGTCGCTCACCCAGGTCCCGGCCGAGCCGGTGTCCACGCCGAGGGCCACTTTTTCACCGTCGATCGTCGCCTCGACCATGAACAGGCCGGTTTCGGGATTGACGCGGCAGGGGACGGCGATGCCGCGCGGGATGAGCGCGCCCGGCCGGGCCACAGTCAATGTTCGCCCCGGGTAGTCGAAGACGACGTGCAGGCGCCGCAGGCAGCGCGGCGGCAGGACGCACTCCGCTACTATCCCGGGAAGGGGGAACTTGCCGGGGCGGACCGAGAGGGTCATGCCCTCGACGTCGAGGAGGACGCCGCCCAGGCGCAGGGCGGGTACCGGGACCTTGGTCGCGACCGTTTGCCCCGCGCCCGCCGCCCCGGCGGGCAGTTCGATCCCGAGTTCCCGAGCCAGCGCTTCGGCGAGCATCACCTCCGTGCCGCCGGTGTCGACCCAGGCGCGCGCTTTCTTCCAGGTGCCGTCGGACTTGCGCACTTCAACCTCGACGGTCACGCGGTCGTGGTCGAGGGCCATGGGCACGGTCGCCGCTCGCGGGGCCGCCTCGGCGGCGATGACGATCGCTGACGCCGCAGCCAGGACCAGGGTGCAGCCGATCAGATTCTATTCATGCTGTTTTTTTACTCGCCGCGATCAGGATATTTTTTTCGCCGCGACCTTGATGCTGGCGATCGCGTTCAGCGCCGCCACGACCTCTTCGCGAGAAAGATCTTGCACCTCCTGCGGGTAATCGGCCCAGAGATCGATCGGGACCCTGGTTTCGGCCACGATCTCCACTTGGGCGAAGCCGGCGTTGGCCATGGCGGCCAGGTAGTCGCCGCGCTTCAGGGCGCCGCCGATGCAGCCGGTGTAGGCGGCGACCGAGTCTTTCACCTGCGCCGGGAGCTCGCTGTCGAGCACGATGTCGGAGACCATCATGCGGCCGCCGGGCTTGAGCACGCGGTGGATCTCGCGGAACACGCGCTCCTTGTCGGTCGCCAGGTTGATGACGCAGTTGGAGATGACCGCGTCGACCGACGCCGTCTTCCAGCGGCAGGTTCTCGATCGTGCCCTGGCGGAACTCGACGTTCTTCAAGCCGCCTTCGGCGGCGTTCTCCCGCGCCAGGCGGATCATCTCGGGCGTCATGTCCACGCCGATCACGCGCCCGCTCGGGCCCCACCTTGCGGGCGGCCAGGAAGCAGTCGATGCCGCCGCCCGAGCCCAGGTCGAGCACCGTCTCGCCGGCTTTCAGCGAGGCCGAGGGCGACGGGGTTGCCGCAGCCCAGCCCCAGGTTGGCCCCCTCGGGGATCGAGGCCAGCTCGGCCACGGTATATCCAACTTCCGTGCTCAGTTCCTCGGCCGAAGGACCGGCCCCGCAGCAGCCCGCATTGGCGCCGCAGCATGAGCCCGACGACTTGGCGATCCGGCCGTACCGTTTCTTGACTTCCTTGTGCACGTCTTTTTTCATGTTGCCAACCTCCTGTTTATTTCCATTTTTTTGATATCCGTTCACGTTTTACCAACGGCCGGGAATCACTCTTTGGCCAGGCCGGCCAGCACCGGACCCAGCATCTCCTTGACCATGCCGCCGAGCCCCTCGGCCTTGATCAGGGTCAGGCAGCAGAACGCCCCCTTGTTCTCCCAGACGACCACGGCCAGCTTGTCGCCCGCATGGATCCCCGCCCGCTCGCGGATATCCTTGGGCAGGATCATCTGCCCGCGCTCGTCCACGCTCACCAGCGAGGCCACCTGGCAGCAGCCGCCCGCTCCGCCTTCCTTTTTCTTGGTCATCGGCGCTCCTTCTTTTTCTGATTAATCAGTTTTAACTGATTTCACTGAATAATATAATATCAACATCCCGATTTGTCAACATTATTTTTTAATTCAAAAGGCGGGAGGGTTTAAAGCCCTCCCCAACATAAACTCAAATATATTTAATTCGAATATCCCTTCAACTCAATTTTTCATAGGTCGGAGGAAAACCCGGCTCAGGCCGATGAACCAGAGCGTCCAGCCGATGTGAAAAAAGCGCTGCTTCAATCCCGCATAAGCGCCCAGCACCTCGGGCATGAAAGCCAGGAAGCCCAGCAGCATGACCGCCAGGCTCACGATCGCCCAGAACCGCAAGCCCGCGGGCGATTTTTCTCCCCGCCAAAGGACCAGCGCCGCCAGCGGCGAGAGGAACAACAGCACCGAGGGCATGCCCATGATCAGGTGCATGCGCAGGGGCAGCGGGAAGATCGCGGCGCCGCCGATGGACAGCGAAAAGAAAAGGATGAGCAGCGCCGGGATCGCGCTGATCCCCCTCTCCTTGCATGCCTTGCATAATCCAATTACAAACAACACGCTCAGGATCGCGCAGGCGAGCAGCCCGGCCGTGAACATGTATTGCGTCCTCGTCCCGATCGCGCCCAGCTCGCTCACCAGCCGCGTCAGGTGGTTGTAATCGCCCATCACGTAGCCGCACACGGTCAACGTGCCCCAAAAGATCACCGCGATCACGCTCCCCAGCGCCAGCATATGCCTTGTTTTCATTTTTACCTCACTTTTTTATATAAAGAATGTCGAATGTTGAACCGTCCCATGGTGAACTGAAAATAAATCAATTTTGTGAAAGCCGTTCCTGTTCATTTCTCGCAACCAAATAATATTCGAATTTTATCAGGCTATTTAAAATAGCGCACCCCGGAGGCGAAGATCTTCTGGTCCATGTCGCCCGGGACGTTCTGCAGCACGTGCTTGCCGGTGCGGTCGCTGTGGGCCATCTTGCCCAGGATGCGGCCGTCGGGGCTGGTGATGCCCTCGATGGCCAGCATGGAGCCGTTGGGGTTGAAGAAGGAGTCGGCGGTCGGTCTGCCCTTCGAAGTCGACGTACTGGGTGGCGACCTGCCCGAGGGAGAACAAAAGCTCGATGGTCGCCGCGGGCGCCACGAAGCGCCCCTCGCCGTGGGCGACGGGGATGGTGTGGACGTCGCCCGCCTGGCACAGGCTGAACCAGGGCGAAAGGGTGGAGACCACCTTGGTGCGGACGGGGCGCGACACCAGGCGGCCGATGAGGTTGAAGGTCAACGTGGGCGAGTCGGGCGTCAGGTCGCGGATCTCCCCGTGCGGCAGCAGCCCCAGCTTGACCAGCGCCTGGAAGCCGTTGCAGATGCCCAGGACCAGGCCGCCCCTCTTGTCGACCAGCTCGTGGACGGCGTCGCGCAGGCGCGGGTGGCGGAAGACGGCGGCGATGAACTTTCCCGAGCCGTCGGGCTCGTCGCCGGCGCTGAAGCCGCCGGGGATCATCAGGATCTGCGCGCGCCCGATGCTCCTGGCCAGCTCGGCGCCCGACGCCTCGATGTCGGCGGCGTCGCGGTTGCGGAACACGAACGTCTCCGGCCGCCCCCCGGCGCGGGCGAAGGCCCGCGCCACGTCGTATTCGTTGTTGGTGCCGGGAAAGACCGTGATCAACGCGCGCGGCCGGGCAAGCGCGTGCCGCGTCCGCGGCCGGGGCCGCTCCAGGAAATGGGGGCGCTCGTAGCCGGGATCGCCGCCGGGCGGCGCTTTTTCCGTCCGGGTGGGGAAGATATCCTCGAGCGGCATTTCCCAGTGGCGCTGCAGCTCGACGACGTCGAGTTCCAGGTCGTTGACCCGGATCAGCGCTTCCGCCAGGGTGCGGCCCAGGACGCGGAAAGGGGTGCCGGGGAAGAGGCTGGCGACATCCTCGCTTTCCGGCACTTCCAGGACCAGCGAGCCGATCGACGGTGCCAGCAGCTCTTCGGGGGCCAGCTTCTCGTTGAAAGCCATGCCCAGGCGGTTGCCGAAGCACATCTTGCTCAGCGCTTCGGCGAGCCCGCCCCGGTGCAGCGACTGGGCGGCCAGGACCTTGCCCCGGGCGGCGAGGTCGTGCACCCGGGCGCAGTTCTTTTTCAAGCCCGCGAAATCGGGCATCTCCCGGGCGTCGCGCGCCAGGGGCAGCAACACCACCCGGCTCCCGGCTCTTCTTGAATTCCGGGCGAGAGCGACCTTGCGCGCGTCCCCCACCGCGACGGCGAAGGCGACCAGGGTCGGGCGGCACGTCCAGGTTGCCGAAGGAGCCCGACATGCTGTCCTTGCCGCCGATGGCCGGGATGGCCAGCTGCTGCTGGGCGGTGAAGGCCCCCAGCAGGGCGGCGAAGGGCAGGCCCCAGCGGCGCGGGTCGCGGCCGGGCTTGGGAAAATATTCCTGCAGGCTCAGGCGCACGCGGCGCAGGTCGCCGCCGCAGGCCGCCACCCGGGCGACGGCCTCGACGATGGCGTAGACGCCGCCGTAGAAAAGGGCTCCAGGCGGAGAGCTCGGGCTGGAAGCCGAAGGCCATGATCGTGGCGCTGCGGGTCTCCCCGGCGAGCAGGGGAAGCTTCGCCACCATGCCCTCGACCGGGGTGGCCAGGAACTTGCCGCCGAAGGGGTAGAGCACGGTGGCGGCGCCGACCGAGCTGTCGAAGCGCTCCCCCAGGCCCTTCTGCGAGCAGACGTTCAGGGAGCCGAGCACGGCGGTCCAGGCGGCCCGCAGGTCGGGAAGCCGGTCCGCCGCCAGCGGCGTCTTGAAGAAATCGCGGTTGGGGTCGGGGGCGGCGATCTCGACCTGGGCGCGCTTGCGGGCGCCGTGGCTGTCGAGGAAATCGCGGCTGAGGTCGACGATGGTCCGCCGGCGCCAGCCCATGCGCAGCCGCGGCCGGTCGGTCACCCGGGCGATGACCGTCGCCTCCAGGTTCTCGGCGGCGGCGAGCGCCTGGAAGCGCCGCGCCTGGGAGGCGGCGACCACCACCGCCATGCGCTCCTGCGATTCCGCGAGGGCGAGCTCCGTGCCGTCGAGCCCGTCGTATTTCTTGGGCACGCGGTCGAGGTCGATCTCGAGGCCGGGCGCCAGCTCGCCCACCGCCACGGCGACGCCGCCGGCGCCGAAATCGTTGCAGCGCTTGATCAGGCGGCTGGCGCGCCGGTCGCGGAACAGCCGCTGCAGCTTCCTCTCGGTGGGCGGGTTGCCCTTCTGCACCTCCGCCGCGCAGCTGGCCAGCGACTGCTCGCTGTGGGCCTTGGAGGAGCCGGTGGCGCCGCCGATGCCGTCGCGGCCGGTGCGGCCGCCCACGAGCAGCACCACGTCGCCGGCGACCGGCGCCTGGCGGACGACGTTGCTCCTGGGGGCGGCGCCGATCACGGCCCCGATCTCCATGCGCTTGGCCACGTAGCCGGGATGGTAGAATTCGCTGACCTGCCCGGTGGCCAGCCCCACCTGGTTGCCGTACGAGCTGTAGCCGTGGGCGGCCTCGACGGCGATCTTGCGCTGGGGAAGCTTGCCGGGCAGGGTGGCGGCCAGCGACTGCCTGGGGTCGCCGCCGCCGGTCACGCGCATGGCCTGGTAGACGTAGGCGCGGCCGGAAAGGGGGTCGCGGATGGCGCCGCCCAGGCAGGTCGCCGCCCCGCCGAAGGGCTCGATCTCGGTCGGGTGGTTGTGGGTCTCGTTCTTGAACAGGACCAGCCACTCCTCCTTGGCGCCGTCGACGTCCACCTCGGCCTTCAGCGTGCAGGCGTTGATCTCCTCGGAGAAGTCCACGTCGTCCAGCCGCCCCAGGGCGCGCAGCTCCTTTGCGGCCAGCAGGGCCAGGTCCATCAGGCAGACCTCCGCCTGAAGCGCGCCGTAAAGGCGCTGCCGGGTCTCCAGGTAGCTCTCGTAGGCCCGGCGCACGGGCTCGTTCCAGCCGCCCGGGGCGATGGCCACCCGCTCGATGGCCGTCAGGAAGGTGGTGTGCCGGCAGTGGTCGGACCAGTAGGTGTCGAGCAGCCGGATCTCGGTCAGGGTCGGGTCGCGCCGTTCCCGGTCGCGGAAATGGGCCTGGCAATAACGCAGGTCGGCGGCGTCCATGGCCAGCCCCAGCTCGCCCGCCAGCCGGTCCAGCTCCGCCGGCGAGCGGAGGACGAAGCCGCTCAACGTCGGCACGGCGGCGGGCCGGGCGGCGCGGCAGGAGAGCTTCAGCGGCTTCGCCATGGCGGCCTCGCGCGAATCGACCGGGTTGATGCAGTAGCGCTTGATCCGTTCCAGGTCGTGGGGGCGCAGGCGGCCGCGCAGCACGATGACGCGGGCGGCGGCGACCTGCGGCCGCAGGCCGGGATGGAGCAGCTGCAGGCACTGGGCGGCGGAGTCGGCCCTCTGGTCGTACTGCCCGGGCAGGTATTCGCTGGCGAACGCCGTCTCCCCCTCGCCCAGGGGAAAGTCATCGTCAAAAACCAGGTCGACCGGCGGCTCGGAAAAAACGGCCAGGCGCGCTTGCGGCCACTCGCGGGCCGGGATGCCGCAGGCGTCGTAGCGGATGAGCAGCCGCACCCCCTCCAGTCCCGGCAGCCCGAGGTTGTCGCGGAAGTCGGCGAGCAGCGCCCGGGCCTCGCCGTCGCAGCCGGGCTTTTTTTCCACGTGCACCCTGCGGATCACGGCCATGTTCGCGCTCCTTGGCGGCGGCGGGCGCCGGGCGTCATCGCGGGACTCCGTCCTGCTCCAGGTCGCGGAGCAGCGCCGCCAGGGCGTCGTCCCAGGCCCCGCCGCCGCCCGGCGGCCGCAAGGCGACGATGTCGGGGCGCAGCTGCGGGAAAAAATCGCGGTAGCGCTTCAGGTATTCATGCAGGGCGCGGATCAGCCCCGCCAGCCGTTCGCCGCCCACCTTGCTCTCCGCGACCCGCTGCAGCAGGCGGCTGTGCTCGCGGAAAAACTCGGCGATGAAAAAAAACACCCCCTCGTTGCCGCGGAAGCACAGGATCTCGTAGGCGCCCTCGGCCACGAGCTGGTCGCCGTGGTGCAGGTAGGCGATGAAGCTCTTGGCGTCGGCGGGGTCGAGGATCTTCTTGAAGATCTTCAGGGTGATCTGGAACAGCTCGCGGTTCTGGCTGCCGTGCAGGAAACGCGGCAGCATGGCCAGCAGCGGGTTGTTGTGCTTGATGCGGGCGATGGCCTCGCTGATCGCCTGCTGCAGCTGCGGGTTCTTGCTTTTTTCCAGGGACTGGCCCAGGATGTCCAGCGCCCGCCGGTCGTTGTACTTGGCAATGCTGATGATCGCCGCCTCGCGCAGCAGCTCGTCCTCGCCGAGCTCGATGACTTTCTTGAGCGGCAGCAGGAAGGCGGAGCTGCGGATGTAGCCGGCCATGCGGATCAGGTTCAGGCGCGTGGGGATGCTGACATAGGTCCCGGTGATGTAGTGGGCGATGGCGTTCTCCGTGTCCTTCCCCCCCTTGTCGACCAGCTCCTCCAGGCGCAGGCGGAACTGCTTGTCGTTGGTGTCGTAGGCGTAATGCACCAGCTCGTCGATCTGTTCCAGGTAGGAGTTGATGGTCGCCAGGGGCATGGCGGGCCTTACTTTTTCCCGGCGAAGCGCTTGAAGATCCCCTTGGTCCCGGCAAGCAGCGCCTCCAGGGAAAAAGCCTTCTTGAGCTCGGCCGGGGTGCAGACTACGCGGATGGCCGGGTCGCCGAGGACCAGCTCGCGGAAGCTGCGCTTCTCCTGCCAGGAGCGCATGGCCTGGTCCTGGACCAGTTCGTACGCCCGCTGGCGGGCCATGCCCTTGTCGACCAGCAGGGTCAGCACTTTCTGGGAAAAATAGACCTCGTGGGTCAGCTCCAGGTTGCGGCGGATGTTTTCCGGGTAGACCGCCAGGTTTTTCAGGATATCGGTCATGTCGTCGAGCATGAACACGGCCAGGTGGAAGGAATCGGGAAAGATGACCCGCTCGGCCGACGAGTGGGAGATGTCGCGCTCGTGCCAGAGGATGTTGTTCTCCAGGGCGACGCCGGCATGGCCGCGCAGGATGCGGGCCAGCCCGGAGACGCGCTCGCAGCGGACGGGGTTGCGCTTGTGGGGCATGGAGGAGGAGCCTTTCTGCCCGCGGCTGAACGGTTCCTCGACCTCGAGCACCTCGGTCCGCTGCAGGTGGCGGATCTCCACGGCGATCTTTTCCAGGGTCGTCCCCAGCAGCGCCAGGGCCCAGATGACCTCGGCGTGGCGGTCGCGCTGGATGATCTGCGAGGAGACGCGGCAGGGCTTCAAGCCCAGCCGGCGCAGGGCCTTGGCCTCGGCGGCGGCGGGGAAATGGATGTAGGTCCCCACCGAGCCGGAGATCTTGCCCACCGCGGTGGCGTCCCTGGCCCGCAGCAGCCGCTGGCGGTCGCGCTCCAGCTCCTCGTGCCAGATCAGGAACTTGCAGCCGAAAACGATGGGCTCGGCGTGGATGCCGTGCGTGCGGCCGATCGCCGGCAGGTCCTTGTAGGCGAACGCCTTTTCCATGAGGACCTTTTTCAGGGCCTGGCAGCGGGCCAGGACCAGGGCGAGCGACTCCCGGATCAGCAGCGACAGCGCCGTGTCCACCACGTCGTAGGAGGTGACGCCCTTGTGCACGTACGCCGAATCGCTGCCGATCGACTCTTCCACCGAGGTCAGGAAGGCGATGACGTCGTGCTTGACCTTTTTCTCGATCTCGCCGATGCGCTGCGCATCGAAGGCCGCGTTCTGGCGGATGTTCTTCAGGCTCGCCGCCGGCACCTGGCCCCTTTCCGCCCAGGCCTCGGTGATGGCCAGCTCCACGTCCAGCCACTTGCGGTACTTGTTCTCCTCGCTCCAGATGCGGGCGATCTCCGCCGCTTCGTATCGGTCGATCACGTGGTCACCTCGTTACGGAATTATAGCAATATTCTCTGCCCTTGTATACCGCGGCGGCGGCGAATTAGAAGCGCAGGGAGAGGCAGCTCAGGCCGCCGTCCAGCTTGCGGAATTCCGAAACGTCCACGGGGACGGCGTCGTATCCCAACCCGGAGACCAGGCGCAACGTTCCGGGAAAGCCGGCCGGGACCAGCACGCGGCCGTTGATCCAGAGCGAGTTGGCGGCATAGCTTTCCCCGGCGGGCACCGGGATGCGCTCGAAAGAAGAAAGGAGCGGCTGGTCCAGGAACTCGCCGCAGGCCAGCAGCCGGTTGTGTTCCAGGTAGGAGATACCGGTCTTGAGATGGAGAACGTCGCGCAGGGGAACGGGGACCGCCTCGTAGCCATGGCGCTGGAGGATGCCGGCGAATTGCCGCGCCCCCTCCTCGTTGGTCCGGGCCGAGAGGCCGACATAAAAACGGTCGCCGGCGCGCATCACGTCACCCCCCTCCACGGTACCGGGAGCGCGGATGGCGTCCAGGCGGCCATAGAAGACCTGCAAGGCGGCGGCGACGGCTTTTTCCTCGCCGCGGCGGCTGGGAGCGCCGGGGCGGGTGACCAGCGCCGTTTTCTCGCTCAGGACCGCCGTGTCCTCGATGAAGACCGAGTCGGGAAAGGCTTCATCTTCGGCCAGCACGGTCACGGCCAAGCCGCAGCCCCGCAGCGCTGCGACATAGGCGGCATGTTGCGCCAGCGCCTTTTCGTAATCGGGCCGGCCCAGCCCCGACGTTGACAGGCCGTCGACCATGGCGCGGCAGGGCTTGCGAACCAGTGCTTTCGTGAACAAGGCCATGAGATCCTCCACATCCGGAGCGGCGAATAATCCGGCGCCCGCCTTTTTTACCATGGGCCCCGGGAAAATTCAACCCCGCCCGCCGCCAAGCCGCGGGCGCGGTTATTTTTTTTTGCCCGGGACGATTGACAGGCCGGGGCGGATGGTGTAAACTTCCGCCCGACAGCCATGTGCCAAAATTCATTTTTTAAGCACTGCATGATAATGCCCGGCCCGGGCCTGCCGCTCTCGATCTAAGAGCGCAGGTTCGGGAAATCCCAACTCTCCAATTCCAAAAAAAACAAAAACGGAGGCTTATCATGTCAAAAACTGTCGAGGAAATCAATCGTAAAATCCTGAATAGGACCGTGCGCGTGGTCACGGCCGACGAGATGCCGGCCATCGTCGGGGAGCTGGGCGCAGAGCGCGCCGCCGTCGAAGTCGACGTGGTCACCACCGGCACCTTCGGCGCCATGTGCTCGTCGGGGGTGTGGCTGAACTTCGGCCACTCCGAACCCCCGATCAAAATGACCCGCGCCTGGCTCAACGACGTCGAGCTTTATGCCGGAGTGGCGGCGGTCGACGCCTACCTGGGGGCCACGCAAGGGTCCGAGACGCTGGGCATGGAGTATGCCGGCGCCCATGTCATCGAGGACCTGCTGCGGGGCCGGCCGGTGGTCCTGCGCGCCGTATCCTACGGCACCGACTGCTACCCGCGCAAGGAACTGCTTACCGAGATCACCCTGGCCGACCTCAACCAGGCGCTGATGAGCAACCCGCGCAACGCCTACCAGCGCTATAACGCCGCCGCCAATTCCGGGGAGCGCGCCCTGCACACCTACATGGGCAAGCTCCTGCCCGGCTGCGGCAATGTCACCTACTCGGGCGCCGGGGAACTTTCGCCGCTGGCCAACGACCCCGACTACGAGACCATCGGCATCGGCACGCGCATATTCCTGGGCGGCGCCGTGGGCTACGTTACCGGCGCCGGCACCCAGCACAACCCGCAGGCGCAGTTCGCGACGCTGATGGTGCAGGGCGACTTGAAGGAGATGTCGCTCGACTATTTACGGGCGGCGGTCTTCCACGGCTACGGCAGTTCGCTATATGTCGGCATCGGCATTCCCATCCCGGTCCTCCACGCCGGCATCGCCCGCCGTACGGCGATCCGCGACCGCGATATCGAAACCGCGGTGGTGGACTACGCGGTGCCCTCGCGCAACCGGCCGGAATTGGGCCGCTGCACCTACGAGCAGTTGAAATCGGGATCGATCAGGCTCCGCGGCCGCGACGTCCCCGCCGCTCCCCTGGCCAGCCACCGCAAATCCCGGCAGGTGGCGCTGGCCCTGAAGCAATGGATCGAGCGGGACGGCTTCACCCTGAGCGAGCCGGTGGCCCCCATCCCCAGGCAGGGTTCTTTCCGGCCGCTGGCGCAAAAGCGGCCGCAGCCGCGGCCCGGCCTTTTTTACCGCCGCCCGACCCCCGCCGCTCCGGGGGCGGACGGCCGTCCCCGGCTCTGGGATGCCGGGCTGTGCTTTTCCTGCGGCCAGTGCCTGGGCATCTGCCCCGCCGGGGTCTTCAGCCGCGATGCTGGGTGGCTGGTGACGGCCGACGGCTCGAAATGCTCGGGCTGCGGCCTCTGCGACCACGTCTGCCCGGCCGGGGCGATCAGCGGAGGCGAAGATGACCACTGACCTGGTCCAAAAGCGCTTGCGCATCAAGGAGACCTTCGCCACCGTGACCGCCGAGGAACGGTTCCAGGAGCTGGCCGCGCGGACGATCGCCGCGGCGCGGGCGGACATCGAATCCTATATCGCCGGGCAGCCGCTCTTCCTCAGCTCGCTGGCGCCGCTGCCCATCGACATGGCGGCGCCGGGGATCGCGCGGCGCATGGCGGCGGCCGGCGCCCTGGCCGGCGTCGGCCCGATGGCGGCCGTCGCCGGGGCGATCGCCCAAGTCACGGTGGAGGTGCTGGTGGCGGCCGGCGCCCGCCATGTCATCGTGGACAACGGCGGCGACGTGGTCTTGCGCATCGACCGTCCGGTGGTCGTCGGCATCTTCACCGGGCCGGCGACGATCCGCGACATCGCCCTGCGCTGCGAACCGCGCCCGGGCATCTTCTCCGTCTGTACCTCGTCAGGCACCGTCGGCCATTCCCTCTCCTTCGGCCGCGCCGACGCCGCCACGGTCATCGCCGCCAACGGCTGCCTGGCGGACGCGGCGGCGACCGCCCTCGGCAACCGCGTCCGGGAAAGGACAGAGGAGTCCATCGGCGCCGCCATCCGGGAATCGCTCCTCCCCGAAGTCGAGGGCGTGCTGGTCGTGGCCGGCAAGCACATGGGCCTGGGCGGCATCCTGCCGCAGATCGTTCGCGCCCCGCTGGATCCCGAAATCATCAGCAAAGGATAGGAGAAAAACCATGAAAAAGATCAAAGCCGCCGTATTGGGATGCACCGGCCTGGTGGGGCGGCAGTTCATCCGCCTGCTGGAAAATCATCCTTTTTTCACATTGGCATGCCTCACAGCCTCGTCGCGCTCGGCCGGAAAGCGCTATGGCGAGACGCTGGCCGTCGATCCGGCGGAAACAGGAAGTGAAAAAACCGCCCGCATGATCATCGGGGAAACCACGGCGGCGGCGGTGATCCGCAGCGGCGCGCGCGTCGTGTTCTCGGCCCTGCCTGCGGCTGTTTCCGGCAAGCTGGAAGCCGAGCTCCGTGCCGCCGGCCTGTTCGTCTTTTCCAACGCCGGCGCCCGGCGCCTGGACGCCGACGTGCCTCTGCTCATTCCCGAGGTGAACGCAGGGCACCTGCGGCTGGTCGACCGCCAGCTGCGGCAGCATCCCGGGTTCATCGTCACCAATCCCAACTGCGTGGTAGCGGGGCTGGCATTGGCGTTGAAGCCGCTCATGGCCTTCTCCCCGCGCAGCGTGACCGTCACCACCTTCCAGGCGGTGTCCGGCGGCGGCCGGAGCGGCGTCGCCGCCTGGGACATCCTGGGCAACGTCGTCCCCCATATCGCCGACGAGGAGGAGAAGGTCGTCCGCGAGACAAAAAAGATCCTCGGCGCCCTGTCCGCGTCCCGCGTTGCCGACTGCCCCCTGGAGATATACCCTTCCTGCAGCCGGGTGCCGGTCCGCGAGGGGCACCTGCAAAGCGTCACGGTGGAATTCCCCGAACCCGCGGACGAGGACGCCCTGGCCGCTGCCCTCGCGGCGTACAAGGCCGAGCCTCAAGAGCTTGGCCTGCCGACCGCGCCGCAGCGCCCCATCGTGGTGCGCAGGGAGGCGAACCGCCCGCAACCGCTGCTGGACGTTCATGCCGGCACCCCCGGCCGTGCCCGGGGCATGGCGGTGAGCGTCGGCCGGTTGCGCACCGCGGGAAATCGCTTCAGTTTCTACCTCCTGGTGCACAATACGGTGCGCGGGGCCGCCGGCGGATCGGTCCTTAACGCCGAGCTGGCCGTGAGAAAAAAACGGCTGCCGGGGGTAACGCATGAGTAAGGTGATGAAGTTCGGAGGCGGCTGCCTGCGCGACAGTCACAGCATCGCTCAAGCCTGCGCCATCATTTCCACCCAGAAGCCGGTCGTGGCCGTGGTCTCGGCCATCTCGGGCGTGACCGAGCTGCTCATCTCCGCCATCGGGCAGGCCAAGCGCCGCGAGCGGGCCATTCCCCCCATCATCGAGGCCTTGAAAACAAGGCACGCCGCCATCATCAACGAACTCTGTCCGACCGGGCAAGCGAAACGGCGCCTCCAGGGAGCGATCGCCTCCCAGATCTTTCAGATCGAGCGCCTGCTCACCGGCATCGCCTTCCATCGCGACCTGACGCCGGCGGTGCGGGCCAGACTGCTGAGTCACGGCGAGAGGCTGGCCGCGCGGCTGCTCGCCGGCGTGCTGGAGTGCCTGGGGACGCGGGCCATGGCGCTGGATGCCCACGTGGCCGGCGTCTGCACCGATGAAAATTACGAGAACGCCAGCATCGACCGCGACCGCACCCGCAAGGCCCTGGGCGTCAGGGTCGCCCCGCTGCTGCGCCGGGGAATGGTCCCGGTCATCCCCGGGTTCTTCGGCCGCGGCCCGGGCGGGGCGATCACCCTCCTGGGCCGCAACGGCAGCGACTACAGCGCCGCCGCGGTCGCCTTCGCCTTGAGGGCAGATCGGTTGGAGGTGTGGAAGGATGTCGGCGGCTTCATGAGCGCCGACCCCGCGCTGGTGCCGGACGCGCGCCGCCTGGACCGCCTCTCGTTCGCCGAGGCCGCGGAGCTTTCCTATTTCGGCGCCAAGATCCTCCACCCGCGCACCGTGGAACCGCTGGCCGGCACCCGCACCCGCGTCTTTGTCCGCAACATGGAGGATCCCGCGGGGGCGGGCAGCGAGATCGTCGCCGGCCGTTCGGGGCGCTGCGCCGATGTGGCCGGTATTGCCGCCAACACGCACCTGGCCGTCATCCGCGTCCACGGCGCCGGCATCGGCGGCAAGCCGGGGCTGCTCGCCGGGCATCAGTTCGCTGCTGGGCGACGGAGGACATCAACATCCATTCGGTGCTCACCTCGCAGACCTGCATCAACCTGCTGCTCGACCCCGCCGACGCCCGCCGCGGCCTGCGGAACGGCTCAAGGCCGCGGCCAACGGCGTCATCAAGAAGGTCGACCTTGAGGAACACCTCGCCCTGGTCGGGGTGGTGGGAGACCGGATCATGGAAAAGGAGGGGATCTACGCCCGTATCTTCGCCGCGGTGGCGCGGGAAAAGATCAACGTGGAAATGGCGGCCGCCGGCGCCTCGCCCGTGGCCTGCTATTTCATCGTCAAGCGCCCCGACCTGGAACGCGCGGCGCGCGCCGTGCACGACGAGTTCTTTCCCTGATGCTTATCGTAGGGGCGACCGGCCGGTCGCCCCTACCTGTTATTTCTTTTTGCCGTGGTCGATGTCGTCGGGGAGTTCGTTGACGTCCTGCTCGCCCTGGTAGGGGAAATGAACGGCAAGCAAGGAACCGCACTCCGCGATGCCGCGGATCAGTCCTTCGTTGAACTTGCCGGCCTTGAAGTCCCCGGCCATGGCGGCCACCAGTTTTTCCCAGAAGTCCTGGCCGACTTTTTCGTGGATGCCCTGGTCGCCGATGACGACGAAGCGGTGGCGCGAGGGGACGACGAAGAACAGGATGCCGTTGCGGTCCTTGGTGTTGCGCATGCCCAGGCGGGTGAAAGCCCTGTGGGCCGCGTGGTGGACGCTGCCCCAGAAAAAGCGCGAGATCGAGACGCGGATCTCGCCGGAGGTCTGTTTCTCGGCCGCGGCGATGGCCGCCTTGACCCGCTCGTCATCAATGATCTCAAGCAGCTTGCGCTGGCTCATGAACGACATGGATGCCTCCCTACCACGACCCGGAGGCGCCGCCGCCCCCGGAGCGCCCGCCGCCCCCGGAAAAACCGCCGCCGCCCCCACCGCCGCCACGGCCGCCGGACAGGATGGAAAACAGCAAATAGATGGCCAGCGCCGGGTTGGTGATCAGCAGCAGCAAAAATCCCAGGATGGCGATGCCGATGAGGATCTTCTGGAACAGGGGCAGGGGCGCGGGAGCGGGCGCCGGCTGCTCCGGTTGCGCGGCTCCTGCCGCGGCGGGACCGGAAATGATGCGCATCAGGCTCTCGACGGCCGCGCGCACGGCTCCGTCGTTGTCCCCGCTTTGCAGCCGCGGCACCAGGTCATCGTTGATGACCCGCGCCGCCAGCACGTCGGGGACCACGCTTTCCAGCCCGTAGCCCACCTCGATGCGCATGCGCTTGTCGGCCTTCATGATGAACAGGACCAGGCCGTCGTCGAGGCCCTTGCGGCCGACCCGCCACGCCTCGAAGGCCTTTACCGCCCAATCCTCGATCGGGACGCCGCCGGTGGTGTCGCCGATATAAACGAGGAACTGGTGGCCGCTGGAGCGTTCGTACTCCTGCAGGCGCGCGTCAAGCTCGGCGGCGGCGGCCGGCGAGAGGAAATTGACCTCGTCGGTGAGCCAGCGCTGGGGAGCCGCGGGGATAGGGGTAGGGCTCTGGGCTGCCGCGCCGGCCGCAAAAGCCAGCAGCAGCAGGCCGGCCAGCGCCGGCAGGAAAAAACGCCGCGGTCTCACTTACTAGAACTGGACCTTGGGAGCGGTCTCCGCGCCGGCCTGGGACTTGAAATAGGCCTTTTCCTGGTAGCGCGCGCCCAGGAAACCGGCGACGATCACGGTGGGGAAGCGCATCCTCTTGGTGTTGAAGGCCTGCGCCGCCTCGTTGAAGCGCATGCGCTCGACGGTGATGCGGTTCTCCGTGCCTTCCAGCTGCACCTGCAGGTCGCGGAAATTCTGCGTGGCCTTCAGGTCGGGATATTTTTCCACCACCACCATCAGGCGCGACAGGGCCGATGAAAGTCCGTCCTGGGCCTGCTGGAACTTGGCGAAGGCCGCGGGGTCGCTGGCCGGGTTGTTGCCCAGCTGGATCTGGCCGACCTTGGCGCGGGCCTCGGTCACCTGGGTGAAGGTGTCCTTTTCGAAGGCGGCGGCTCCCTTGACGGTCTGCACCAGGTTGGGGATGAGGTCGGCGCGCCGCTGGTAGGCGTTCTCCACCTGGGCCCACTGCGAAAGCGTTTTCTGGTCCAGCGAGACCAGGCCGTTGTAGGCGCTCATCACCCACAGCCCCAAGATCAATACCAGACCGACAACGACTCCCAGGCAGCCAAGCATTACTTTTTTGGACATGTTCGTCTCCTCCATGCGCATGATTTGTAAAACCGGGAATATGTCAAGGCGTTCATTGTAAACCGATCGACCCCGCGATGCAAGGGAACGTTCCCGAAGCGCTCAGGGCAGGACGCCGATGCCCCGGTGCTTTTCGGCGATCGCCGCCGCCAGCCGGTCCAGGGCCTGGAAATCCGTCTCCTTGGGGCAGCCCTTGGCCAGGACGGATTCCAGGAGCTCGACCTTGAGGTTGCCCAGGGAGGCCAGCAGGCTTTCCACCATTTTCCCGCCCCAGCCGTACGAGCCGATGATCGAGGCGAATTTCAGCTTCGGCCGCAGGGCGTTGGCCAGGAAAGCCGCGTGGGCGACCGCCGGGTGCACGCCGGCCAGGACCGTGGGCGAAGCCAGGACCACGGTCGAGGCGTCCACGAGCTCCTTGGCCAGTTCGCCGATGTCGGTATGGATCAGGTTGAAAGGCATGACCTCCACCCCCAGGCGGACCAAGGCTCCGGTCAGGTGCTCCACCATTTCCCGGGTGCTGCCGTGCATGGAGACGAAGGGGATGAGCGCCAGGTTGCGGGTGGCGTCGGAGACCCATTCGCCGTAGGCGTCGAGGATGAGGGCCGGCCGCGGGTAGACCACGCCGTGGCTGGGGGCGATCATGTCGATCTCCATGGTTTTCAGCTTTTCCAGGTGCTTGCGGATCGGGGTGCGGAAGGGCATCATGATCTCCGCGAAATAGCGCTTGGCCGACTGCAGGGCGCGGTTCTCGTCGCTCAGCAGCGGCCGGCTCTGGGCCAGGTGGGCGCCCAGGAAATCGCAGCTGAAAAGGAGCTTGTCCTCGCGCAGGTAGGTCAGCATGGTCTCGGGCCAGTGCACCCAGGGGGCGAAAACGAATTCCAGGGTCTTGCCGCCCAGGTCGAGCGTTTCGCCGTCGGCCACGGTCTTGAACCTGCTTTCCGGGATCGGCAGCAGGTCCATGAGCATGGCCTTGCACTTCTCGTTGGTCACCACCACCGCCTGCGGGAATATCTCCAGGACCTCGGGGATGGAGCCGGAATGGTCCTGCTCGGCGTGCTGGCTGACGATGTAATCGATGCGGCTCACGCCGGCTTCCTGCAGGTTCTCGAGCAATTCCCCGGTCTTGCTCGGGTCGACGGTGTCGATCAGGGCGGTCTTGCCGCCGCCGCGGACCAGGTAGGAATTGTAGGTCGTGCCCTCGGGCAGGGGGATCAGTTCATCGAAGAGCCGCCGGTCCCAGTCGAGCGCCCCCACCGAGACGATATTTTTTTTTATCTCCGTAGCCGCCATTTTGCCTCCACGAGTTTCATGTCAACGCTCCCGGCAGCAGGACTTAGCCGGGAAGGCCGGATCGGCTCCCAGGCCGCCCGGCTCACGCCTGGGCTTCGAACGAATCCTTGCCCGCGCCGCAGACCGGGCAGACCCAGTCCTCGGGGAGATCTTCGAAAGCGGTCCCGGGCTTGACCCCGGAATCGGGATCGCCGTCGGCGGGGTTGTAGACGTAACCGCATACGCTGCATACATACTTTTTCATTTCAGCCTCCTTCGTTTTGCGCCCGGGGCGGAAATCGTCCCGTCCCGTCCCTCATGGCCACTAATTATAAAAACAAACCCTGGCGAAGTCAATCCGGTTCTATTTTCCGTCCAGGGCTTTGATCATCTTGTTGATCTCCGCTTTCTGCGCCGCGTCCTGGGTTTTGCCCATGGCCAGCTCCAGCTGGTCCAGGGCTTTTTTCTTGTCGCCCAGCTTGGCGGCGACGCGGGCGCTGTTGATCAGGTAAGCGGGATCGGGAAGGGTGAGCAGGGCCAGGGCCTTGTCAAAGGACAGCGCGGCCTCGTCGAGCCGGTTCAGGTTCTCCAGGGCCAGGCCCTTCAGGTTGTACAGCGGGGCGAAACGCTTGTTCAGCAGCAGACCCTTCTCGGCGTAGCGCAGCCCGGCTTCGTATTTTTCGAATTTGATCTCCAGCACCGCCAGGTTGGTGAAGGCGTTCTCCGGCGTCAGGTATTCGTCGGAGTTGGCGGCGATGAGCAGCTTCTCCTTGGCCTGCTCGTAGTTGCCCTGCTCGGTATAGATGGCGCCCAGCAGGTTGTCGGCGTCGTAGAACTTCGGGTTGACCTGCAGCAGGCGGTTCAGGGTGGCGATGGCCTGGGGAAAATCGCGCCGGTAGACATAAACCAGCGCCAGGGCGTTCAGGGCCGGCACCAGCCGCGGGTTCTTTTTCAAGGCGGCCTGCAGTGATTTTTCCGCCATGTCCAGGCGCCCGCTGTTGAGGTGCCCCACCCCTTCGTTGGCCAGGTACTCGGCCGACCCGGGCTGCAACTGCCCGGGAGCCGTCCGCGGCCGGCCGCCGCCGCAGGCCAGGAACGCCAGCGTCACCAGCAGGATCATGCAGGTCTTATTCATTTTGCCCCCTTCAGGTCTTTGACCCGGTATACGTTCACCGGCTTGGATATGCCGATCAGTTTTTTGGCTCCCAGGGATTCGAATTCGAAGCGCTGCCGGGTCGCCTGGTAGGTCTGCTCGGAAACGGCGATCTCGTCGCAGCCGGCCACCGCCGATTCCAGGCGCGAGGCGATATTGACGGTGTTGCCCAGGACGGTGTAATCCAGGCGCTTGGGCGACCCGAAGTCACCGGAGATCAGCTTGCCCGAATGGATGCCGATGCGGACGCAGATCCGGTTCTCCGGCTCGGTCGGGCGGTTGAGCTCGCGCAGCCGCTGCATCATTTCCAGGGCGGCGATGATGGCCCGCTCGGCGTGGTCGGCGAATTCCAGGGGGATGCCGAAGACGGCCATGATGCCGTCGCCGATGAACTTGTCCAGGGTGCCGTTGTGCTTGAAGATGATCTCGGTCATCTCGCTGAAAAAATTGTTCAGGAACATGCCCACGGCGATGGGGGTCATCTTCTCGGCCCGCGAGGTGAACTTGACGATGTCCATGAACAGGACCGTCGCCTCGGATTCGCGGTAGGGCATGAGCTCGCCGCTGTTGCTGTCCTGGAACTCCATCAGCCGGGCGACCACCGCCGGGGAGTGGTAGCGTTCCAGGCGCGCGCGCAGCCGGCGCTCGCGGTTCAGCTTGTCGAGGCTGTTGGCCCCCTCGATGGCGAAGCCGGCGAAGTTGGCGATGATGGACATGATCTCGAGGTCCTTCTCGCCGAAGACCTGGGAAAAGCTCGACGTGTCGATATAGAACAGGCCGTAGATGGAATCCTTGGTCCAGATGGGCACCGAGATGGCCGAGGTGATGCCGTACATGATGACGCTGTTGGAACTGTCGAAGCGGGAGTCGCTGCGCGTGTTGGACGAAAGGATGGCCACTTTTTCATGGATGGCCTTCAGGGCGATGGTCTTGGAAATATTGACGATGTCGTCCTTCTGCGCCGGCAGGGCGTAGGTGTACTTGAGATGGATGTCGTTCTGCTTGTCGTCGTAATAAAAAATGAATATTTTCTCGGGGTGGACGAACTGGAAGATCAGGTCGCCGAGCTTCTGGAAGCTGGCCTCGATGTCCTGAGAGGTGATCAGGCTCTTGCCCAGGGCGGTCAGCGAGGCCAGGAAATTCGGCTCCTCGCTTTTCAGCTTCGGTTTCTTTTCCGCCTCGAGCAGTTCCGCCAGGGGGACGACCATCGATATCTTCTGGTCGTCGGTGTCGCGGTAACTTTCGGCCTTGCCCACCGCCAGGTAGGTGAGATGCGTCCGGCCGATGGTGATCTTGTCGCCGATATCGAGCGCCTTGGACTGGACGCGCCGGCCATTGACGTAGCTGCCGTTGGTGCTGTTCATGTCGGCCAGCTTGAAGCCCCTGCCGGAGCGCTGCAGGCGGCAGTGCTGGCGGGACACGGTGTTGTCCTTGAGCTCGATATCGTTTTCCGGCAGCTTGCCGATGACCACCGCGTCCTTGGTCAGATAGAAGACCTTGCGCTCGTCGTCGGCCAGGTATTCTAGTTTATATTCCATTCGTTCTTGAGGCTCCTTTTCATCAGGTCATGGATGGCCGTGCGCACGTCCTTGCCGGCGAAGAGCACGCGGTGCACCTCCCGCAAGATCGGCATGTCGATGGCCAGCTGTTCGGCGAGCCGCTGGGCCGCCTTGGTGGTTTCCACCCCCTCGGCGACCATGGGCGTCGCTTTCTCGGCCTCGGCGAGCGTCTCGCCCAGGGCGATCCTGCGCCCCAGCTGGAAATTGCGCGACAGGGGGCCGAAACAGGTCAGCATCAGGTCGCCGATGCCCCCCAGCCCCCAAAAGGTTTCCGGCCTGGCTCCCAGGCGGACCCCCAGGCGGGAGATCTCCATGTTGGCGCGCGTGACCAGCGAGGCGGTCGTGTTGAAGCCGTAGCCCAGCCCGTTGATCATGCCCGAGGCGATGGCCATGACGTTCTTCAGCGCGCCGGCGACTTCCAGGCCGCGCAGGTCCCCGGAGCGGTAGATGCGCAGGATCGCCGACGAAAAGCGGCTCTGCAGGCGCTCGAGCAGCCCATCGTTGGCCGAAGCGGCGACCACCGCCGTGGGATAGCGGCTGGCCAGCTCGCGGGCGAAGGATGGCCCGGAAAGCGTCAGCCACTGCCGGGAAACCTGCGGGCCGAAGACTTCGCCGGCGACCTGGGACAAGGTTTTCAGGGAGTCGGATTCAAAGCCCTTGGAAAGGTTGACCAGGACATGGTCCGCGCGCCACACCGCCTTCAGGCGCTGCATCACCGAGCGGACGAATTTCGAGGGCACGGCCATGACCAGGACGTCCGCCGCCCCGGCCTCTTTCTCCAGGTCGGCGCAGGCTTGCAGGTTGCCGGCCAGCTCAATGCCGGGAAGGAAGACCCTGTTCTCCCGGGCCGAATTGATGGACTCCAGGACCTCATTTTCCCTGACCCAGATGCGGACCCGGGTCTCCTGCCGGGCCAGGTAGTCGGCGAAGGCCGTGCCCCAGGAACCGCCGCCAATGACCAGGATGTTATCCATTTTTCCGGAAACTGAATTTGCTTTCATTGCCGGCCAGCAGGCGCCCGATGTTGGCGCGGTGGCGGAACACGACCAGCAGCAGCATCGCCAGCGCCACCATCGCCGTTTCCGCCACCTGGGTGAAGAGAATGGCGAAGAACAGCGCGGTCGTGCCCAACAGCGAGCCCAGGGAAACATAACGGCTCAACCGCAGCGTGACGAAAAAAACCAGCAAGAAGACCAGCAGCGCCGGATAGTAAAAGACCAGGAAGACGCCGACCAGCGAACCCACGCCCTTGCCGCCGCGGAATTTCAGGAACAGCGGGAACACGTGGCCCAGCAGCACGGCCAGCCCGCCCAGCAGGACGACCCAGGGCAGGTCGAAATGGATGCGGCCGTAGACGATCGGCAGCGCCCCTTTGAGGATATCCAGCGCCAGCGTCGCCAGCCCGGCGGCCTTGCCCTTGCTGCGCAGCACGTTGGTGGCGCCGATGTTGCCGCTGCCCATGGTGCGGATGTCCTTGCCCTCGGTGAAATAACAGATCAGGTAGCCGAAGGGGATGGATCCCAGCAGGTAGGAAAAGACGATGAAGGACAATTCATGACCGGTCAAGGGGTATCTCCTGCAGGACGCTGTAGATCGGCCCGGAAGGGGTGAGATCGCTGCGCATGAGCTGGAAGGCGCCGACCGGGCAGGCGCCGAGAAAAAGGTCGCTGGTTTCGGCCAGCCGGGCAAAGAGCGCCGCGAAAGGATAGCGGGATTTGTTGCGGCCCAGTGTCAGGTGCGGATGGAAGGGGCGCGTTTCCGCCGCGACGCCCAGCGGCGACAGCGCGGATTCGCTGGCGTTGAAGAGCGCGAGCAGCGGCGGGCTGTCCTCGACGCCGGCCCAGAAAATATGCAGCTCGTCGCCGGCGGGAAACTTGCCGAAGCCGCGGATGCGCAGCTGGAACGGGGCGAGCGCGGGCCCGGTGGCGGCCAGCGCCGCGGCGGCGCGCGCCGCCAGGCCATCGTCCGCCTCGCCGATGAACTTGACGGTCAGGTGGATGTTCTGCGCCTCGGTCCAGCGGATGGAAGCGCCGATCTTTTTGAACGGCAGCAACGCCTCGAGGATCTTTCCCCTGACTTCGTCGCTCAGCGTGATGGCGGTAAATAGTCTCATCGGGGGGGATTATAGTTGAACTGCCGCGCGTAGTAAATAGCCCCCCTTTTCAAGCCCGGGCTTATTGACTAAACCATGGGTCTATAATAAGATAAGGGCCCATGAAGATGTTTTCAATCGTTGGTTGGTCTGGTAGCGGCAAAACCTTGCTGATCACCCGCCTGATCGAGAGGTTCCGGGCCAGGCAGCGGGGGGTGATCGCCGTCAAGAGCGCCCACGCCGGCTATGCCCTGCAGCCCGAGGGCAAGGACACCGCCCGTTTTCTCCAGGCCGGGGCCCGGGAAGCCTACCTGGTCGCCGGCGGCGAATTGCTGCGCATGACGCGCCTCGCCGCCCCCGCCGACCTGCTGGCCGAACTGCAGGGACGGCTGCGGCCCGACGACGTCGTGCTGCTGGAAGGCTTTTCCCAGCCGGGCATCCCGGTCATCGAAGTGCGGGACCCGCGCGCGGAGAAAGGGCTGAAGACCCGGGCCGCGGACCTGGCCGCCGTGGTCGGCGCCGACGGCGGCGCCTGCCCCTGCCCCCGCTTCCAGCCCGACGACATCGAGGGCATCAGCGCGTTTATGGAGGCATACCATGGAAAATAAGATCGAACTCAAGGTCAATGACCGGGTGATCGCCCTGAATCCGTTCGTGAAAAAGATCCTCAGCGGCGTGGTGCTGGGCGCCGTGCAGTCGCTGGACAAGATCCCCCAGCCCTGGGAGAAGATCGAGATCACCCTGCAAGCCGAAAAAAAATAAGGAGACCCCGGGAGCCGTCATGAAATACCTGAGCACCAACGCCGAAAAATGCGACGGCTGCAACACCTGCATGAGCGTGTGTTCGCAGCTGTACTTTAAAGAGGACAACCCGGAAAAATCGGCGATCAAAATAGCGCCGGCCGGCAAGGGCGCGTTTGCCTTGAGCGTCTGCGACCAGTGCCGGAGATGCGTGGCCGAGTGCCCCAGCCAGGCCATCACCGTGAACAAGCAGGGAGTGGTGCTGATCAACAAGGCCCTGTGCATCAACTGCCTGGCCTGCGTGGGCGCCTGCCCCACCTCGACCATGATGACCTACCGGGGCGGCATGGTGCCCTTCAAGTGCATCGCCTGCGACGCCTGCGCCAAGCAGTGCCCGACCGGCGCCCTGAAAATCGCAGTCAAGGAGAATTGAAGCATGAGTGCCAACGAAAAAAAATACGACATCGAAAAGCTGCGCGCCGCCCACAAGGTGCTGAAGGAATTCACCTATGAGCTGAAGCCGGTGGTCAAGGGCTACAACGACCGCACGCTCTACATCAACCTCTCCACCCTGGAGATCAAGGAGAAGCCGGTGCCGGCGCTGATGAAGAAAAAATTCATCGGCGGCAAGGGCTACGACCTCAAGCTGCTGTGGGACGCGGTCAGCGGCGACACCCGCTGGGACTCGCCTGAGAACGAGATCTGCATCGCCACCGGGCCCATCGCCGGCAACACCAACTACCCGGGGTCGGGGAAATCGCTGGTCACCACCATCTCGCCCCAGACCGGCATCCCCATCGACAGCAACGTCGGCGGCCATTTCGGCCCCTACCTCAAGTTCTCCGGCTTCGACGCCATGGAGATCCAGGGCAAGTCCGACCGCGACGTGCTGATCTACATCGACGGCAACCAGGGCAAGGTCCAGATCATGGAGGCGCCGCTGGAAGCGGTCGACTCGCACGTGGTGGCCGAGCAATTGCACGAGATGTTCGCCGCCAACGAGCGCGAAAAGCAGCACGTGTCGGTGGTCTCGGCCGGCCGCGGCTCGGAGCACGCCTGGATCGGCTGCCTGAACTTCTCCTATTGGGACAAGCGCCGCAAGCTGCCCCGCCTGAAGCAGGCCGGGCGCGGCGGCATCGGCACCGTCTTCCGCAACAAGAAGATCAAGGCCATGGTGGTCAAGTACTCGGGCCTCACCGGCAAGTCCAACAACCCGGTCGACATGGAGACGCTGCAAAAGACCGGCTTGAAGCTGCACAAGGAGATCATCGCCCACGACGAAAAGCAGTGCCAGATGCGCACCATCGGCACCGCCCACCTGGTCGAGATCATGAACGACTACGACCTGCTGCCCACCAAGAACTTCCGCTTCGGCAGCCACCCCGACGCCAAGAACCTCGCCTCCTGGGTATGGAAGGCGATGTTCACCCAGAACGTCCCCGACGGCTGCTGGTTCGGCTGCACCATGTCCTGCGCCCACGGCATCGACAACTTCGAGCTGCGCACCGGCCCCTACAAGGGCCACAAGGTGCTGGTCGACGGCCCCGAGTACGAGACGGTCGGCGGCTGCGGCTCCAACCCGGCCATCTTCGACCCCAAGGCGGTCGTCGAGATCAACTTCTACTGCGATACCTACGGCCTCGACACCATCTCCTTCGGCACCATGACCGGTTTCATCATGGATTGCTACGAGAACGGCATCCTGAACAAGGAGCGCTGCGGCGGCCTGGAGATGACCTGGGGCAACTGGGAAGCGGCGCTGGAGATGCTGCACCAGATCGCCCGCGGCGAGAGGTTCGGCCTCATCGCCGGCAAGGGCATCAAATTCATGCAGGAGTATTTCGTCAAGGAATACGGCGCCGACGCCCAGTTCCTCAAGGACATCGGCATGCACGGCAAGGGCCTCGAGCAGTCGGAGTACCAGTCCAAGGAGTCGCTGGCCCAGCAGGGCGGCTACTACCTGACCAACAAGGGGCCGCAGCACGACGAGGCCTGGCTGATCTTCATGGACATGGTCAACAACCAGATCCCCACCTTCGAGAAGAAGGCCGAGGCCCTGCACTACTTCCCGATGTTCCGCACCTGGTTCGGGCTGATGGGCTTGTGCAAGCTGCCCTGGAACGACATCGAGCCCGCCGACAACGCCAAGTACCCCGAGCCCAACAAGGTGCCCGAGCACGTGCAGAACTACGTCGACATCTACGGCGCCATCACCGGCGACAAGATCACCAAGGAAGAGCTGATCCGCCAGTCGGAGCGCGTCTACAACTTCCAGCGCGTCTTCAACCTGAAGATGGGCCACGGCAAGCGCGTCGAGGACCATCCGCCCTACCGCGCCATGGGGCCGGTGACGGTCGAGGAATACGAGTCGCGCGCCGAGCGCTACGACAAGGCGCTGCAGGAGAAGCAGAACATCGACCCGGCGGGCAAGAGCACCGAGGAGAAGATCAAGCTGCTGCGCCAGTACCGCGAGGCGCAGTACGAGAGCCTGATCGACGCCGTGTTCAAGCGCCGCGGCTGGTCCAAGGACGGCGTGCCCACGGTCGAGCACCTGAAAGAAATCGGCATGGACCTGCCCGACGTGCTCGCGCTGGTCAAGAAGCACCTGTAATCAAGAGCGGCTTTGCAGGGGCAGGCCCGCCCGCTTCTCCATATCCGATCGTACCGGGAGGGGCTAAAAACCCTCCCCCGCATAAAAAACAGACACGGAAAGCCTGCCATCATTTCCCGTATTGACATTTCCATTTATATGCATCTATAATGCAGATTGGAGATACAGATGAGGACGACGCTGAATATTTCCGAGGACATGCTGGGGGAGATATCCAGGCTCTCCGGGGTGAAGTGCAAGACCGAGATCATCGACAAGGCGCTGCGCGAAATGCTGGACCGGTTGCGGCGCGAGAGGCTGAAGAGGGCCTGGGGGAAGATCGCCATCGATCTGGATGTGCGGGAGCTCAGGCGGAGAGAACTGGGTGAGTGAATACCTGGTCGACACTTCGGTCTGGGTGGAGTTTCTGCGCGGAGAAAAAATCGCCATAAAAAAACGGTTGGAAAAGCTCCTCGACGAAAACCGAGCGGTTGTCACCGGCATCATATTGGCCGAATTGCTGACCGGGATCAACAATGAAAGGGATCGGGATTTTCTGGAAGAATCCTTCCTTGGGCTGCCCTTCCTGGAAGCGACCCGCGAATCATTTGCCGCGGCGGGGAAAATGGGGGCCGCCTTGCGCAAAAAAGGGATCACCGTGCCCGTTTCCGACCTGCTGATTGCCGCAGCGGCCAAGGCGCATGGCCTGACCGTGCTCACCCTGGACAACCATTTCCAAACCCTGGCCCGCCCCCTGGGCGTGCAAATGGAATTGCTGAAAGGATTTTAGCATGCCATCACCGGCATTATCGCTTTTTAGGAAAACGAGAAAAGCGAATCAACAGTGCCTTGATCGGCAAATAAAAAAGGTTCTGTCCGCTACGCGCTCAAAATCCAACAAAAAAGGTGGCCCATGGCAAAAAAAACATTTGTCCTAGACACCAACGTCATCCTGCACGACTACGAGTGCATCTACAGCTTCGAGGACAACGACATCGTCCTGCCCATCACGGTCCTGGAGGAACTGGACCAATTCAAGCGGGGGAGCGACCAGATCAATTACAACTCCCGGGAGTTCATCCGCATCCTGGACACCCTCTCCGGGGACAAGATCATGAAGACCGGGACGAAGATCAACCCCAAGGGCGGGAAGATCCGCATCATCACCGAGCACCTGCAGGAGCCCGCCGTGACCGGGGTGTTCAGCGACAACCGCCCCGACCACCGCATCCTGAGCGTGGCCTATTACCTGTCCAGGAAGCAGCGGCCGGGCAACGGCCAGGTCGTCCTGGTCTCCAAGGACGTGAACCTGCGCCTGAAGGCCAAGTCGCTGGAGATCGTGGCCCAGGATTATTTCACCGACCGCATCCAGGACCTCGACCGGCTGTATACGGGCAAGCGGTCATTGGCGGATGTCCCGGGCGACCTGATCTCGCGATTCTACCAGGAGGCGGGGGGACTGGACCCCGCCGACGTCGGCCTGCGCGACCTGCAGCCCCACGAATACTGCATCCTGAAGAACGGCAGCAAGTCGGCCCTGGGCTATCACAATCCCGAGACCGGGAAGCTGGAGCGCATCGAGAAGAAGCCGGCCTACGGCATCCTGCCGCGAAACGCGGAGCAGATCTTCGCCCTCCACGCCCTGACCCGTCCCGGCATCCTGCTGGTCACCCTGGCGGGGAAGGCGGGCACCGGCAAGACGCTGCTGGCCCTGGCGGCGGCGCTGGAAGCCAGCCGGCAGTTCAGGCAGGTCTACCTGGCCCGCCCCATCATCCCCTTGTCCAACCGCGACATGGGCTTCCTGCCGGGCGACATCGAGTCCAAGCTGGACCCCTTCATGCAGCCCCTGTTCGACAACCTGGCGGTCATCAAGAACCAATTCAACGCGAACGCCGCCGAATACAAGCGCATCAACAACATGCTGGAGGACAAGAAGCTCTGCATCACGCCGCTGTCCTACATCCGCGGCCGCAGCCTCGAGCGCATATTCTTCATCGTCGACGAAGCCCAGAACCTGACGCCCCACGAGGTCAAGACCATCATCACCCGCGCCGGCGAGGGGACCAAGGTGGTCTTCACCGGCGACCCCTACCAGATCGACACCCCCTACCTGGACGCCCGCTCCAACGGCCTCACCTACCTGATCCACCGCATGAAGGGGCAGAAGATCTATTCCCACATCACCCTGGAAAAAGGCGAACGGTCCATGCTGGCCGAGCTGGCCAGCGACCTGCTCTAAAGATCGTAGGGGCGGGTCTTGAGACCCGCCCGTTCGTTAACGCAACATGGGAACGGGAGGGTCGCAGACCCTCCCCTACATGAAGAGTATTTAATCGAACACCTTTTCCAGCGCCTGGTAGGCGGCATGCACCTGGTCGACCAACTGGACGATGTCCTTTTCCAGGCATGATTTGCCGGCGGCTTCCAGGAGTTTGGTCTCGGCGAGCAATTTCGCGGCTGCGGCCTGGAAGGCCTCGGTCTTGGCGGCCAGGCGCGGCGAAAGCGTGGCCTTGGTGACGGCCTCGGCCTTGGCGACCATGTCGGCGGCCACGCCGCAGATGGCGGCATATTTTTTTTCGGGCAGGTACTTGTGGAAGACCACATACAGGACCTTGTGATAGGCGTCCACTTCCCCCGCCACCGGGCGGATGGCGCGGATCAGCATCTCGTAGCGCATGTGCAGCAGCTCGGCGGCGTCGAGCAGCGCCTGGTCATCAACGCCAGCGCTGGCCTTTTTGTAAGCGTCGACCGCTTTGTTGAGCTCGGCCAGGCCGCTCTCCCAGGCCTGTTTCTTCTCGCGCAGGATGCCGGGCAGCGCGGCGGCGTTGATCTTCGCCGCGCCGGCCTCGATCTCGGGCAGGAAGCCGCGCAGGGCCGCGTAATCCTTGGCCGGAAAAGCCGTATGCCAGATCGGATAGATCACCTCGTGAAATTCGACCAGCTCCGCGACCGTGCTCTCGGTCTCGGGATCGGGGATATGTTCGGCGGCCAGGACGAAGCCCAGGCTCAGCAGGCCAACAATCAAAACAGAACGCATAATTTTATTCATGTTATCCTCCATAAAACACAAAATCGTAGGGGCGGGTCTTGAGACCCGCCCGTTCTTAATAATGACGATCCATGCGGGAGGATCTTGGACCCTCCCCTACTTCAAGCCAATCTACAGCGAGTTCTCGACCACCTTCACCTTCAGGCGCGACAGGTACTCGGTGATCTTGATCTTCTTGGGGCAGGCCTCCATGCAGTTGAAGATGGTGTGGCAGCGCCAGACGCCGTTCTTGTCGTTGACGATCTCCAGGCGCTGGTCGGCGCCGTCGTCGCGGCTGTCGAAAACGAAGCGGTAGGCCTTGAGCAGGGCGGCGGGGCCCAGGTAATCGCCGTTCGGCCAGGAGCTCGGGCAGGCGGCGCTGCAGGCGGCGCAGAGGATGCACAGCGTCGACTCGCCGATCACCTCCAGCTGGGCCGGCGACTGGACGAACTCCTTGTCGGGCAGCGGTTTGTCCAGGATCAGGAAGGGCCGGATGCGCTTCAGCTTGGCGAAGAACGGCTCGAGGTCGACGACCAGGTCCTTGATGATGTCGAAGCCCGGACAGCGGCTCGATCTTGAGCTTGCTGCCGAAGCGGTGGATCGGCGTCTCGCAGGCCAGCACGTTGCGGCCGTTGACCTTCATGGCGCAGGAGCCGCAGATGGAGCTGCGGCAGGAGCGGCGGTAGGCCAGGGTGCCGTCGTGCTTCCAGTGGATCTCGTTGAGCACGTCCAGGATGGTCGATTCGTCCTCGACCTTGATGGCGAACACCTGCCAGTGCGGCTTTTCGTCCTTGCCCGGCTGGTATCTCAATAGTTTAGCGCTGATATCGATCATGGCCATGGTGCATCCTCCTTAATATTTCCTTTCCTGGGGCTGGTACTGCGGGTAAATGACCACCGCCTTGTTGAAGTCCAGGGCGATCTTGCCGTTGCGGCGCCAGGCCAGCGTGTGCTTCAGCCATTCGCCGTCGTTGCGCTTGGGAAAATCGCTGCGGAAGTGGGCGCCGCGCGATTCCTTGCGCGCCAGGGCGCCCTCGACGATCACCTCCGAGAAGCTGAGCAGGTTCTCCAGCTCCAGCGCCTCGATCAGGTCCAGGTTGAAGGCGTCGCCACGGTCGTCCACCACCACTTTCCGGTAGCGCTCCTGCAGCTCCTTGATGATGGCCAGCATTTTCAGCATGTCGTCCTGGTTGCGGAAGACGCCCATGTAGCGGGTCATGTTGACCTGCAGCGTCTCGCGGATGGGGGCGTGGCGCTCGTTGCCCTGGCCGCTCCACAGGCGGTCGATCTTCCCCTGCGCGGCGTCCAGCGGTTGCGGCGGCAGCTCGGCGAAGCCGCTCTCGCGGCAGAACTGGGTCATATGGATCCCGGCGATGCGGCCGAAGGTGGCGGCGTCCTGGAGGGAGTTGCAGCCCAGGCGGTTGGCGCCGTGCAACGAGAGGCAGGAGGTCTCGCCGGCCGTGTACAAGCCCTTGACCACCGTGCCCTTGGCGTCCTTGATCACCTCGGTGCGCACGTTGGCCGGGATGCCGCCCATGGAGTAATGGGCGGTGGGCTGGATGGGCACGGCTTCCTTGATGGCGTCGACCTTCAGGTAGTTCAGGGCCAGGTCGTAGATCTGCGGCAGGCGCTCCAGGATCTTCTTGCGCCCCAGGTGGCGCAGGTCGAGGTAGACGTAGTCCTTGCCGCCGATGCCGCGGCCTTCGTTGATCTCGGTCTGTTCCGAGCGGGAGACGATGTCGCGCGGGGCGAGTTCCATCTTGGCCGCCGCGTAGGTCTTCATGAAGCGCTCGCCCTTGTCGTTGATGATGTAGGCGCCCTCGCCGCGGGCGGCCTCGGACAGCAGGATGCCGTGCTTGTAGAGCCCGGTGGGATGGAACTGGACGAACTCCATGTCCTCGAGCGGCAGCCCCGCTTCCAGCACCAGCGCCACGCCGTCGCCGGTGTTGGCGTGGGCGTTGGAGGTGACCTTCCAGGCGCGGCCGTAGCCGCCGGTGGCCAGCAGCACGGCGCGGGCATGGAAGATGTGCAGGCCGCCGGCGCGGATGTCCCAGGCCACCAGGCCGCGGGAAACATCGTCCTGGACCAGCAGCGACAGGACCTGGAACTCGTTGAAGAAGAGCACGTTGTGCTGCAGGCACTGCTCGTAGAGGGTGTGCAGCAGCACGTGGCCGGTGATGTCCTGGGCGAAGCAGGCGCGCGGCGAGGAATGGCCGCCGAAGGGGCGCTGGTTGATCCGCCCGTCCTCGGTGCGCGAAAAGGGGACCCCCATGTGCTCGAATTCGTAGACGGTTTTGAGGGCTTCGTTGACGAAGCGCTCGATGATGTCCTGGTCGGCCAGGTAGTCGCTGCCCTTGATGGTGTCGAACATGTGCGATTCCAGGGAATCCTCGCCGACGTTGGCCAGCGCGGCGGCGATGCCGCCCTGGGCGCCCCCCGAATGGGAGCGGGTCGGGTAGACCTTGCTGATCACGGCGGCGGACAGGCCGCTCTTGGCCACTTCCAGGGCGGCGCGCAGGCCGGCCAGGCCGGCGCCGACGATCACGGCGTCGATCTTGTGGTATTTTCTTGCTTCTTCGATCTTCATGGTGTCACTCCTTTAGACGGCCCGCAGGGAATAGAGCTTGACGATGGTCAGGCAGCCGACGAACAGCAGGACGATGCCCACCGTGAGCAGCAGGCTGTACCAGACCAGGCGCCAGAACTTGCTCGTCGTGTAATCCTCCAGGACCGACCAGACCCCGTTCAGGCCGTGATACAGCGCGGTGATCAGGAAGACGAACTGCAGCAGCGGGAACCACCAGTTGCCCACCTTGGACATGACCCATTGGTAGCTGACCGCCTTGCCCTTGGCGAGGAAGTGGTAGGTCACGAAATGCAGCATCAGCAGCACGAAAAGGATGACCGCCGAAATGCGCTGCAGCAGCCAGGGCAGCGAGCCCGAACGCGACGTTTGCTTGAAATCCTTGTTCATCGGGGCCTCCTTAAAACACGTGCGACAGGATCAGGTAGGATCCCAGCGCCCACATGGCGAAGGCCACGGCGATCATGACGACGAACAGTTTTTTATGCGCCAGCGAGCCCTTGAAAAAGTCGACGATGACGATGCGCACGCCGTTGAAGGCGTGGAACAGGATGACGCCCCACAGGCCGACTTCCAGCAGCTTGAACAGGGGGCTGTTCAGGAAGGTCATGACGTCATTGAACGACTTCTCGCCGTAGGTCAGGGTGTTGATCACCCAGATATGCAGGCAGAGGTAAAAAATGAGCGCCAGGCCCGCGAGCCGGTGCAGGATCCAGGCCCAGGAGCCGATGAAGTTGTAGTACGTGAAATCATAAAAGCGCGTTCTTTTGTACAAGCTGCTCCTCCTTGAATGGAATTGCGAAGAAATATTTTAAACTTTTTAAAACGCAACTGCAATCGAAATTTGACTTTTACCGGGAAAAAAAATATTTTAGGGGCATGCAAAACAAGGCCGCCGCCCCGGCCGGCGAAATCCAGCAGCCCGATGTCCTGGCCCTGCGGCACATGTTCGGGAAGAACCACTGGCTGATCCGCATCCGCTGGATCTATCCGGCCTTCATCGTGGCTTTTTTCCTCGCCTACCTGTTCCTCGCCCGCCGCTCGCTGATCACCCCCCTGGACGCCCTGCTGGTCTTCCTGCTGCCGGTCATCGTCAATTTCCTGTTCTGGCTGGATATCCGCGCCAAGGAGAAACGGACCGACCGGCCGCCCACCTACGACGAATTGGTGCGCCTGGCCTCCCTGCAGCTCGATTTCGACCTGGTGACCCTGTCGCTGACGGTGTTTTTTTCCGGCGGCCTCGCCAGCCCGATCATCGCCATGATCATCGTCTACATCATGATATCCACGTTCCTGGTCGACTATCACAAGGCCTTGCGCAGCACCCTGGCGGCCATGATCCTGCTCCTGGTCATCGCCGTCCTGCAGGAAGGCCGCGGCTTTTTCGCCAGCCCGCAGGTCACGAGCCTGCTGGCTTTTTACTTCATGTTCATCTTCAGCTATTTCGTCTCCGGCTACCTCGCCAAGACCCTGCGCGGCAACGAGGAGCTGCTGCAGGAGCTGCTGCGCCAGACCCGGGAGCTCTCCATCAGCGACGGGCTGACCGGCCTGTACAACCAGATGCATTTCTTCGAGCTCCTCGACCGCGAGACGAAAAAATCGCAAGCCGACGGCCTGAGCTTCACCCTGATCATCTTCGATGTCGACCATTTCAAGAATTTCAACGACAGCAACGGCCACCTGCGCGGCTCGGAGACGCTGAAGGAGATCGCCGCGGTGATGAAGAAAAAATTCCGCTCCACCGACCTGCTGGCCAAATACGGCGGCGACGAATTCGTCATCATCCTGCCCCAGACCGACAAGATCGGGGCCTACCTGGCCGCCGAGCGGCTGCGCGAAAGCGTTGAGCGGCAGCCGTTCCCCGGCGCCGAGACCCAGCCGCAGAAGAAGATCACCATTTCCATCGGGCTGGCTGCCTACCCCGAACACGGGCTGAGCGACGAAGAGATCCTGAACCACGCCGACAAGGCCCTGTATTTCGCCAAGGAGTCGGGGCGCAATCGCACCATCATCTACCATGAAACGATCGAAAAAGAACTTGAAGAATTCGGCTGAGGCCCTTATCAGGCCTCGTCCCTTGGGGACTGATGCCATGCCGCCGGGGCGCTTCCCGGCCGGCGGCGGGAGGCGACCATGGCCCTTGAACGTTCCAGCGGCCTGCTGCTGCACATCACCTCGCTGCCCGGCAAGTTCGGCTGCGGCACCATGGGCGGCGAGGCCGAGGAATTCGTCGCCTTCCTGAAGTCCAGCGGCCAGTCCTGCTGGCAGGTGCTGCCGCTGGCGCCGGTCTGCTCCCATTGGAATTTTTCCCCCTACTCGTCGCCGTCGGCCTTCGCCGGCAACGAAATGCTGATCAGCCCGGAGCCCTTGCGCGCCCAGGGCTGGATCTCCGAGGCCGAGTTGCGGGAATGCGAGGCGAGTCCCGGCGACTTCTGCGACCTGGGGACGGCGGCCGAGCGCAAAGCGTCGTTGCTGGCCAGGGCCGGAGAGCGGTTCTTCGCCGCCGGCGGCCAAACGCGCGCCTTCGAGCAATTCCGCGCCGAACAGACGGACTGGCTGGAGGATTACGCCTTGTTCCGGGCGTTGGCGGACCATTTTCACACGTTCCTGTGGACGGACTGGCCCGCGGACATTTCCCGCCGCCGGCCGGCGGCGGTCGCCCGCTGGCGGGACGAGTTGGCCGCCCCGGTCCGTGCGCGGCTATTCGAGCAATTCATTTTTTTCGAGCAATGGCGCTCCCTGAAAAAAAGCGCCAACCGCGCCGGCGTGCGCGTCATCGGCGACATCCCGTTTTACGTCAACCTGGAAAGCGCCGACGCCTGGTCCCATCCCGAGATCTTTCAGATCGACCCGGGGACGGGACGGCCGGCCGCCGTCGCCGGCGTGCCGCCCGATTACTTCAGCGCCAGCGGCCAGCGCTGGGGCAACCCGCTCTATCGCTGGCAGGAGCGCGGGGAGCTGCATCCCCCGACCATGGACTGGTGGACCGCCCGCATCCGCCACCTGCTGCGGCTCGTCGACGCGCTGCGCATCGACCATTTCCGCGGCTTTGACACGTTCTGGGCCATCCCGGCCTCCGAGCCGACCGCGGTCAAGGGCCAGTGGCGCCCGGGACCGGGGGCGGCATTTTTTGCCGCCTTGAAAAAGAGGCTGGGCCAGCTGGATCTGATCGCCGAGGACCTGGGAGAACTGACGCCGGGAGTGGAAGCCCTGCGCGACAGCCTGGGCTTCCCGGGCATGAAGATCCTGCAGTTCGCCTTCGACGGCAACCCGGCCAACCCCTACCTGCCCCATAATTACGCCAACGCGAATTGCCTGGTATACACCGGCACCCACGACAACAATACCAGCAACGGCTGGTTCTACGGCCCCGAGACCGGGGAAGCGGCGAAGCGGGCGATCCTGGATTACATGAACCTGGACCGGCGCGACGAGTTCCACTGGCAGTTCATCCGCCTGGCCATGCAGTCGGTGGCCCGGCTGGCCGTCATCCCCGTCCAGGATGTCCTGGGCTACGGCGAGCCGTTCCGCATGAACACGCCGGGCCGGGGCGAGGGCAACTGGCGCTGGCGCCTCACCCCCGGAGCGCTGACCCCTGAGCTCGCCCGGCGGCTGCTCCATCTGACCGAGCTTTACAATCGCCGCCCCGCCGGCCGGGACCTGTCCTGAATTCCCTGTTTTTTCCCCTTTATGTCATTAAAACAGGACAGTTTCCGATCCACGCACTTGGCAAGGGAAATGCTATCTTTCCCTTGAGGAGGTCAACATGAAAAAGACCATCATTGCCATTGCGAGCCTGCTGCTGCTTTCGAGCGTCTGCTGGCCCCAAGATATGGACGTGAACGCCAACGAAGTCAAATACTATGACAACGCCAAGGTCGTGCGCATCAAGAACGTGGAGGGCGAGGGGTTCGTCCAGCGTTCCTACGACGAAGGCAACGAGGAAGCGACGGCGAACCTGCCCGTGTTCGAGAAGGACACGGTGGGCACCACCGAAGGCCGCCTGGCCGTCTACCTTGGCCGCATGAACTACCTGCGCCTGGCGGGTGACACCGTCGTCGTGCTGGAAAAGATCCCCCAGCTGCGCAAGACCGACCTGAACGTCCGCGTCGAGCAGGGCAGCGTTTACCTCGACATCGAGAGCCTGGACCAGGAAAAGGGCATCGAGATCCAGACCGCCGACTGCGGCATCTTTCTCCTGAGCAAGGGCGTGTACCGGGTCAACGCCAACCGGGAAGGGCGCACCGAGGTGATCGTCCTGGAAGGGATCGCCGAGGTGGCGGGCCGCGAGGACAGCTTCAACGTCCGCGAGAACCAGATGATCGTCATGGAACAGGGAGAAGTGAATGAGCGCCCGTTCTATTACAGCGCCGCCGACAAGGACGATTTCGACCGCTGGAACGAGGTGCAGAACCAGGAGCTGGGCTACGCCCGCTTCGGCACATCGCGCTACCTGCAGAGCGGCTACGAGGACTACGAGTACGAGATGTCCCGCGCCGGCCGCTGGACCTACATGTCCGATTTCAATACCTATGGCTGGACGCCCTATTACGCCAATTCCGACTGGCGGCCCTATGCCAACGGCCGCTGGGTATGGAACCCCTATTACGGGTATGTCTGGACATCCTACGACACCTGCGGCTGGTTCACCCACCATTACGGCCGCTGGAACTGGAGTTACAACCAGGGCTGGTGCTGGATCCCTTCCTACCACTGGTCGCCGGCCTGGGTCTCCTGGTGCTGGAATGACAACTACTACGGCTGGTCGCCGCTCAGCTGGTGGAACCGGCCGATCGTGATCGTCAACAACCGCTGGGACCGCCGCTACGACTATCGCCGCGGCATGCCCCGCGATTCCCGCTCCACCATCATTATCCGCAAAAACGAGCTCTCGGCCGCCAACATCAACCGCGTCGCCCTGCGCCGGGACGCATTCGGCCAGAACAGCGAAGGGACCATCTCCTACCGGGGGGGCGCGCCGACCGACCGGCCGGCGTTTAACAAGGTCACGGTGATCAACGCCGAGGGCAAGTCCGTCATCTACAAGCAGGGCGGCATCGTCAGCGCCGAAAAGTACCGGGCCCAGGGGTCCGACATTCACAGCAACGTCTACAAGTACAACCAGGCCAACACCGGCGAAGGCGCCTATCGCACCAGAAGCACGGCAGCGAAGGCACTTATCGCGCCAGAAGCACCAGCGGCGGCACCGTTGCCGGCGGCAGCTCCGTCTACCGGTCGCGGACCGGCGAGGGCTCGGGCAGCGTCAGCCGCTCCCGCTATTCATCCTCCGGTTCCAGCGCCGAGAGGTCTTCCGACAAGGCCAGCTACCGCAGCCGGACCGACGGCACGGCCAGGTCTTCGACCTCATCTTCTTCTTCCTCATCTTCTTCCGGCAATTCCAGCGGCACGGTCAAAAAGAAAAAGGGCGGAGTCTCCTACTTCTCCAATAACGGCGGTGGAAATTCCAACTCCGGGGAAGCCGCTGCCTCGGAAAGCCGCTATCAGAGCCGGTACTCTTCCGCCAACAGCGCCAGCTATGCGGCGCCAAGCTACAACTATCGTTCCAACCGCTCGGGAGCCTATGAATCCGGAAACAGCAGCTCGTATCGCTCGACGCTCCCTGCTACTTCCTACAGCCGCGAATTCAGGAGCAATTCCACCAGCCGTTCCTACTCGCCGTTCGCCGGCGGCAGCAGCTCGTATCGCTCGACGCTCCCTTCCTCTTCCTACAGCCGCGAATACAGGAACAGTTCCGCCAGCGGCTCCTACTCCCCCTCCTCCAGCGGCCGCTCATCCGGTTCCAGCGGCACCTACCGTTCCGGCACTTCCTCTTCCTCCGGGAGTTCCCACGGTTCCAGTTCGTCTTCCTCGTCCAGCAGTTCGAGCCGACTCGGCGGTAAAGAAAAAATAAGGCTAGCGCGGCAACGACAAGGGAACGGGACCCGGTCCTGTTCCCTTTTTTTTGGCTTCAACGCCAGGCGGCCAGTGCCTTTTCCGCGACCTGCCGCTGCTCGGGCGTAAGGTCCTGCGCATAGCGGCCGAAGGCGATCTCCATGTTGGCCAGCGCCTGTTCCAGCTTGCCGTTCTTGGCCAGGACCAGGGCGTAATTGAAGAAGAACTTGCCCGCCGGCTTGATGGCCACCGCGCGGGCCAGCATCTGCTCGGCGTCGTCGAGGCTGCCGTAGCGCGTGTTGAGCAGCGCCACCTTCAGGAGCAGCTCGGGCTGGCCGGCGGCCTCCTCGTTCTCCAGCAACTGGTTGTAAGCGGCCACCGCCTGCTCGTATCGTTTCAGGGTGATCAGCAGCTCGGCGTACTTGATGCGCAGCGAAACGTTCCGCGGCTCGACGGCCAGCGCCTGGGAATAGAACCCGAGGGCGTCCGCCGGGCGGTCCTGTTTTTCGCGGATCTCCCCCAGCAGGATGATCACCCGCGTGTTGCGCGGGTCCCGGGCCAGGATCTCGCGGCAGCGGTTTTCCGCCTTGTCGTACATCTTCAGGTCGAACAGGGTCAGGGCCAGGGTCTGTTTGAAGTTATCGATGTCGGGGAAATCCTCGATCGCCTGCCGCAGGGTGTTCAAGGCCATGCCGAAATCGCGCTTGGACGAATACAGCTTGTACTTCAGGTTGTACACGTGCGGCATTTTCAGCCCGGGATTTTCGGCCAGCAGCCGCTGCAGCCCCGCTTCGGCCTCCGCGGTCTTCTTCTGGCCGATCAGCTGGCTGATCTCCCTGAGGCGCGCGTCGATCAGCACGCCTTTCTTGGGATCCAGCGTCGTGGCCGCCTGGCTGGAAAAGGCCGAAATGTAGCCGAGGGCCTGCAGCTGCTCCTTGTCCCCGGCGCTCAGTTCGCGCCGGGTGTCGCCGCTTTTCTGGGAATGCTCGGCGACGAACCTGGCCAGCCGCTTGTCCATGTCGCGGGCGAGGATGTTCTTGCGCAGGAACAGGTTCTGTTTTTCAGCGCGGTCGGCGCCCAGGTCATAGAGCTCGGGATCGGGCAGCGAGATGTACTTGTAATTCCGGTGCAGCAACCCGGTCAGAGGCGCCCAGTTCATCTCCTCCCGGCCGTACAGGCTTTCAAAGTAATAGGTCCGCTCCTCTTTTTCGGAGCGGCCCTCCAGCAGCGCGACGAAGCTCCGCCCCTGGGTCGCCGGCGGGGCCTCGGCCCCGAGCAGGCCCAGCACCGAGGGCATGACATCGACCAATCCCACCCGCTCGTTCACCCGCCGCGGGCCGCCGAGAAGCCCGGGCGCGTAGAAGATCAGCGGCACCCTCAGCGTCTCGTCGTAACAGAAGATGCCGTGCCCCTGCTCCTGGTGCTCGCCGAAGCCTTCGCCGTGGTCGCCGGCGATGACGACCAGGGTATGCTCCAGCACGCCGCGGTCGCGCAGGGACTCGATGACCCGCCCCAGCCAATGGTCGGTGTAGGCGATCTCGCCGTCGTACAACCCCTTGGGGCCGGGCGGGAAGCGCTTGGCGTATTCCTGGGGGGGGCGGTAGGGCGTATGCGGGTCATAGAAATGCAGCCAGTATAAAAAAGGCTTGCCGGGGTTCTGCCCCAGCCAGGCGCTGAATTTTTCGTGGACCATCTCGGCCGGGATCTCCGACTTGTAGTTGCGGATCATTTCGTGGGTGTCGAGGCTGTCGTCGTAAACCGCGAATCCCTGGTTGACGCCGAACTTGGAGAGCAGGACGAAGGCGGCGATGACCGCCCGCGTGTCATACCCGCGGCCGCGCAGCACTTCGGCCAGGGTGGTCTCGCTGGCGGGGAGGAAATAGTTGCCGTTGTTGCGCACGTTGTTGGCGATCGGATAGCGCCCGGTGAAGAGCGCGCTGTGCGAGGGCAGGGTCAGGGGCACGTGGGCGTAGCAATTCCGGAACAGGATCCCTTCCTTGGCCAGGCGGTCCAGGTTGGGGGTCTGCGCCGCCCGGTAGCCGTAGGCGCCGATGTGGTCGGCGCGGGTGGTGTCCAGGGTGATGACCAGGACGTTCCATGGTTTCCCGCCGTGCCCCCGGCGCAGGAGCAGGAAGATGCCGCCCCCGGCCAGCAGCAGCAGCGACGATCGCCGCAATTTTCTTGTTCATGTGCGTTCGCAACTCCGTTTTCCTTCCCGGGAAATCCCCGGGGCTTCCTTCAGCGGGCCTTGGCCGCGGCCAGCAAGCGCCGCAGGGCCTGCTGGTCGCTGGCGGAAAGCAGCCGGGCGTACCTGGCCTGCAGGGTCTGCAGGTATTCGCCGGCTTCGGTCTTCCGTCCCAGGGCGATCAGGGTCACCGCGATATTGAAATAGGCGTCGGTGAAATCGGGCCGCAGCTCCAGGACCTTGCGCCAGTCCCGCAGCGCCGGCTCGATCCGTCCGGCGAACTTGCTGGCGGCGCCGCGGCCGTTGTACGCCGCGGCCAGCTCCGCGTCCAGCCCGATCGCCTTGTCGAAAGCGGCGGCCGCCTGGCCGAGCCAGGCCTCGTCTTTTTCCGCCACGTAGCGGGCCAGGTACAACGCGCCCAAGTTGGCGTAGGCTTTGGCGTTCCCCGGGTCCAGGGCCAAGGCCCGGTCATACGCGTCCCGGGCCTGGGCATACTCGCGCCTGCGGAAATGAACGACCCCGAGGTAAACCCAATTCTCGGCATCGCCCGCGTCCGCGGCCAGGGCTTGGCGCAGCAGCGCGGCCGCCTCATCGAGGCGGTCGATCCCGGTCAGGAAAACCCCCAGTTTCGCCTTCAGCTCCATGCTCTCCGGCTTCCGCCGCAATCCCTGGCGCAGCGTCTCCACCGCCGCCTGCGGTTGCCGCAGGTAGTACAGGGCAGTCGGCGAGGTGCGCGTAGGAGCCGATGTCGTCGGGCCGGGCGGCGATCACCCGCTGGTAAATATCCCCGGCCTCCCGGTACTTTCCCTGGTTGAACAACTGGTTCGCCCGCCGCAATTCGTTCTGGATGGGCAGCAGCGTTTTCAAGTCGTCGTCGCGGGAGAACTGCGCTTTTTTTTCGACCTTGATCCCGGCCAGGTACCCGAAGGAGCGCAGCCGCCGGGACGCCTCCGGCGACAGGGTCATGCGCGCCGCCGCCGCCTCCGTCCCCGACATTTCATTTTTCAATTCCGCCAGGGCACCGGCCAGGTCGGCGAGCTTGCGCGAGGAAATGATGTTTTTGCTTTCGGTGAAGTCTCGCTGGAGGTCGTACAGCTCCTTGATCGGCAGGTCGATGTATTTCATGCCGTTGGCGATGAACCCTTCCAGCGGGGCCCAGCCCCGGGTCAGGTAGGGGCCCTTGGACTCGATGTAGACCGGTCTTTCCGCTTCCCTTCCGCCCTGGATCAGGACCCGCAGCGATTTGCCCGCCAGCCCGGGCGGCGCAGGCACGCCCAGGGCGTCGCAGACGGTCGGGAAAATGTCGACATGGGAGACGAGGGCCGACACGGTCCGATGCCGTTCTCCCGGCAGGCAGACGATGAGGGGCACATGGATGGTCGAATTGTAGGCGAAGAACCCGTGCTCGAATTCCCCGTGCTCCCCCAGGGCTTCGCCATGGTCGCCGGTGATGACCAGCACGGTGGAATCCAGGCGGCCGGAATTTTCCAGGAAAGAGAACAGGCCGCCGAGTTCGGCGTCGACGTACGCGATCTCTCCCGAATAGGGATCGCCGGCGAAGCGCTTGGCGAAGGGGGCGGGCGGAGCGTAGGGAAAATGGGGATCCCAGAGGTGCAGCCAGCAAAACCACTTCCCCTTCTGCCCGGCGAGCCAGCGTTGCGCCGTCGGCACCGATTCGGACGCCAGGAAGGTATCCTGGGAAAGCGGTTCGTGGTAGAGGTCGAAACCCTGGTCCAATCCGAATGCCCGGCCGAGCACGAAGGAGCTGACAAAAGCGGCGGTGGCATAGCCCCGGCCGCGCAAATGCTCGGCCAGGGTGATGAACCGCTCGTCGAGGCGGTAGCCGTTGTTGTCGGCGACCCCGTGGTAGAGCGGGGTTTGGCCGGTGAGGATGTTGGCGTGCGCGGGCAGGGTCATCGGCGTGTGCGAGAAAGCGCGGGTAAAGACCGTGCCGCGGCCGGCCAGGCGGTCGATATTGGGCGTCAGCCGCGGCATCCGCCCGTAGACGCCGATATGATCGGCCCGGGTCGTGTCCAGGGTGATCAGCAGGACATTGAGGTCTCGCCGGGGGTTTTCGCCGGCGGCGAGGAGCGGGGGCAACAAAAGCATGGCCCAGGCGCAGCCCAGGAAAAATGACCTTTGGCTTATCATAGTATGGATATCATTATAACACAGCCAAAGCCGGGCAAAAAAAAACCCCCTCCCCGCGGGGGGAGGGGGTGCGTTTGAGTTGCCGCTTAGAAGTTAACCCGGATGCCGAATTGGAAGTTGCCGGGGTTGGTGACCATCAGGATGTTGTCCTTGGTGGGACCGATGTTGTTGTCCACCTTCAGGGTCGCCTGCTTGTTGGTCACGTTGTACCAGTCGACGAACACGGTGGCGTTGGTATTGTCGGAGATCTTGAAGACCTTTTCCAGGCCGAGGTTGAGGATCGAGAAGGTCTTCAACCGGTCGTCGCCGAATTTCTTGCCGCCCTCGTACATGTTCACCCAGCCCAAGCCGCCGGAGGAAGCTCCGAGGTAGGTCTGGACCCTGTAGGGGATGACGTAGCCTTCGCGGGCCTGGAAGACGGCGGAGAGGTTCAGGCCCCAGGGCAGCTGGTAGAGGCCGGAGAGCTTGAACATCCAGCGCGAGTTGATGAAGATGCCGGACAGGCCGGAGCCGCTGGTTTCGGGGGCCACCACGGCGTCCTGGTAGTAGTCGAAGTTGTTCAGGTTGAAATGCTCGGCTTGGTTCTGGTGGCCCTTCCAATCCTGATAGGTGAAGGAGGCGTCGGCCATCCACTTGTTGGACAGCTTCTTGGTGAAGGCCAGCTCGACGGCCATGTACTTTTCGTATTCGCTGCTGCTGTAGTTCGTGAAATAGGTGCCGACGGGCTTCACCTTGCGGGCATAGAGCGGGACGAACGTGTCGCCCACCGGGAAGGCGGGATCCTTCAGGTACCAGTTGGCCGCGGTCTCGAGCGAGCCGTCGGGCATGATGCCGATGCTGCGCGCCAGGTTGTGGCGGCGCTTGTAGAAGCCGGTGACGCTGAGGGCGATGTCGTCGCCCAGCGCCTTTTCGAAGGAGAGGGTCAATTCGTCGAGCAGCGGCGTGTTGTAGCTCTCGTTGTACTGGGTCTTTCTGAGGCCCTTGGCGTAATCGACGAACTGGGTGTTGGTCCAGAACTGCATGGGGCCGCTGTAGTTGTAGTAGCCGTAGTTGTTGGCCATGTAATAGTAATAGCCGTTCATGACCTCGTCCCAGTTGGGCACGTTGTCGGCGTTCTTGTCGAACCAGTAAAAGTCGGTCTCGCGGCTGGGGAACAAGTTGCTGGCCAGGGCGTTGCCGCTCTGCGAACCGTAGCGGGCCACCGAGAGCTTGATCACGTTCTTGCCGTCGCCGGTGAGGTCGTAGGTCAGCGACAAGCGCGGGGAGATCGTCTTCCAGGCGACCGGCGCTTTTTCGGCCGGGACGTTGATGTCGCCCATGATGTCGCCGAAAATGGGCTCGTTGTGGTGCGGCGAGCCGGGCTCGTACCAGGTCAGCTTGGGCTGCAGCCCGCCGTTCAGGGCGCCGCTTTCCCGGTCATAGCGCACGCCGAGGTTGACGTTCAGCTTGCCGAAGTTGACGGTGTCGGACACGTAGAACGACAATCTCTTGAAATTGACGTTGAAATTGTAGTCGTTGATGAACCAGACCTCGCCGTAGCCGCCCAGGTTCTCGTCGAGCTTGAACAGGGTCCTCTGGTTGGGATAGAGGTCCTGGGTGGTGGTGTCGGCGTTGACATAGTCCACGCCGAAACGGATCTCGTGGTCGGCGTTCAGGATGTTCTCGGCGAAATAGTTGCCGTTCAGCGACAGGTCGATCTGGTTGCGGTTGGTGGTATACTGGTCGAGGTCATTCAGGTACTTGGAGGGGCTGTAAATATAAAGCATGTCCGCGCCCTCGTTGTGCCCGGTCGCCGGATTGACGGTGCCGCCGCGGGGATCGAGGATGAAGCCGCCGTCGGTGTAGGCCATCTTGGCGTCGAGCATCAGGTTGCCCATGACCTGCTGGATGGCGGCGTAATAGATCCAGCCCGGGCCGTCCTGGTCATACAGCGAGCCGTTGTTCTGCTGGGCCGAGGAGAGGACGGTGCGGCCCCACTTCTTCTTGGCATCGTGGGAGAGGTTCAGGTCGCCGCTGGTGTTGCCGAACTGGAAGTTCATCTTGGCGTAGCCGGAGACCAGCCAGGTGGCGTCCTCGTCGTTGGTCAGGGTGCGGCCGTGGATGTCCTGGATGGCGTAGGAGCCCATGAAGAACCAATGGTCCTTGATGACCGGGCCGCCGAAGTTCACGCCGTACTGGTACAGGCGGTTGACGCCCGGGGTGACGAATTTGTTATCGATCATGTAGGGGGTCAGGTCATGCGTCATTTCCCAGGCCTTGTCCTGGACATGCAGGTGGAAGTCGCCCGCGAAGCGGTTGCCGGCGCGCTTGGAAACGAAGTTCAGCTGCACGCCGCCGGTCTGGGCGCCGATGTCGTTGGCGCCGACGGTGATCTGCAGTTCCTCGTAGGCGTTCATGTTCAGGTAGGCGGGAGCGGCACCGATGGCGGAGTTGTCGGTGATGTTGGCACCGTCCACGTTCCAGGTGGTGTCGTCCTTGGAGCCGCCGCCGGCCAGGAAGTTGGACTGCTGGCCCGAATCGGCGCCGCCGACGTCCACGCGGTCAACCATCATGCCCGGGGCCAACGACAGCACCGTGAAGGGGTTGCGGGCCGTGGGCAGCGACTGGATCATTTCCTTGGAAATGTTCACGCCCACGGTGGTCTTGCGGGTGTCGACCACGCCCGCCTTGGCGGTGACGATCACTTCTTCCTGGATGGTGGTGGTCTCCATGGGGATGGTCAGGGTGACGTTCTTGCCGACGAACAGGCGGATGCCCTTGCGGATGACGGTCTTGAAACCCTCGAGCTCGAACTTCAGCTCGTAGTTCCCGGGGGAGAGGTTCAGGAACCTGAAATTGCCTTCCTCGGAAGTGACCGTCGTCATCTTGCCGATGACGTCGCCGGTTATGGTAACCGATACGCCGGGGATGGCGGATCCGTCAGGCAGGACAACCGTGCCGTAAATATCGGCCAGTTGCACCTGGGCCATCGCGACTGAACTGATCAGCGCCACGGCTGCCAAAAATAGCACGAGTTTTTTCATTCGTACCTCCTAGATATTTTAGTGCCATTATAAATAAGCAATACGCATGCCATTTACGACAGCCCCTTTTTACAGGCCTCGGCGGGAGAAAACCGGCCGCGAAATTCAAAAATTTGAATTTAGTCCGCGCTGAAATTCAATTATTTGTAACCGATCCCCCGTCCCGCGCGGTCCTTGACTTGTGGGCCGCCAAAAAATATAATGACCCGCGAAGGCAAAACCCGATGGCCAAGGTTCAGCAAAAGAATTTCCCCAAAAAGCCGCGCCCGCGGAATCTCATTCTGCCTGTTCTTCTTCTGGCCATCGTCGTGGTCATTTTTTTTTCGCATTTTTTCACCGGGTCCGCCCGGCCGTGACGGCGAATCCCGGGAGCAACGTTCTGCTCATCACCCTGGACACGACGCGCGCCGACCACCTGGGCTACGCCGGGCATGCCGCGGCCCGCACGCCGAACCTGGACCGCCTGGCCGCGTCCGGCGTCCGCTGCCAGGCCGCCTACAGCCCGGTGCCCCTCACCCTGCCGGCTCACTGCTCCATCCTCAGCGGCCTCTATCCCCCGGGCCACAAGGTGCGCAACAACGGCAGTTATTTCCTGCCGGCGGCGGTGACCACCCTGGCCGAGATCCTGGAACGGCGCGGCTACCGGACATCGGCCATCGTTTCTTCCTTCGTCCTGGATTCCCGCTTCGGCCTCGACCAGGGTTTCGCGGTCTACGATGATGACTTCGCCGCGGGCGGGGCCAAGACCTATGGCTCGCAGCGGGACGCCGCGGCCGTCTTCGCCGCCTTTTCCAGCCAGCTGGCCGGGCACGACGGCGGCAAATTCTTTTCCTGGGTCCATTTTTTCGACCCCCATGCCCCCTATGACCCGCCCGAACCCTATCGCAGCGCCTTCGCCGCCGCCCCCTATGACGGCGAGATCGCTTTCATGGACCACTATGTCGGAGAGATCGTCGCCCTGCTCGAGAAAAAGCAGCTGCTGAAAAACACCCTGGTCGTCATCGCCGGCGACCACGGCGAAGCGTTCGCCGAACACGGCGAACGCGGGCACCAGGTCTTCTGCTATGACGAGAACCTGCGCGTGCCGCTGATCTTCAGCGCCCCGGGCTCGCTGCCGCAGGGGCTGCGCCTGGAGCAAAGGGCCTCCCTGGTCGATATCCTGCCCACGATCCTCGAGTACCTGAGCCTGCCGGTCCCGCCCACGGTCCAGGGCCGCTCGCTGCTGCCGGCGATGCGGGGAGGAAACATGCCGGCGCGGGACCTGTACCTGGAAAGTTTTTTTGCCAGCGAGGCCTTCCATTGCGCCCCGATCCAGGGGATCATTCGCGGCCGCTGCAAATATCTCGACCTGCCGCGCCCGAGCTGTACGACCTGCTGGCGGATCCGGGCGAGAGGGAAAACCTTGTCTCCGCCCGCGCCGCGTCGGCCCGGGAGATGAAAGCCGGCGTGCATGAACTGGCCCGGCGGCTGGGGAACGGCGCCATGGAAAGCGGCCGCCGCCTGACCTCCGCGGAAAGGGACACGCTCGCCTCGCTCGGCTACATCACCTCGGCCCCGTCCGGCGCGGGCGAAGCGCCGGCCGATCCCAAGGACAAGATCGCCGGCTGGGACGTGTTCACACGCGGCGCCGAGCAGGCTGCCGCCGGCCAGGCCGAAGCCGCTGAAGGCAGCCTGCTCCGGGCCATTGAACTCATCCCCGACTACCCCGGGTCCTACACCATCCTGGCCAACGTCTATTACAAGGGCGGCCAGGGAGAAAGGGGCCTGGGCCTCCTCGGCGCGGCCCTGTCCCGCCTCCCCGCCGATCCCACCCTGAAGATCGAATACGCCGACCTGCTGATCCGGATGAACCGCCCGGGCCAGGCCCTGGCCCAGTTGCAGGAACTGGCGGCGATGGGGCTGGTGGACAAGAAGGCCCGCGTCCATTCCCTCCTGGCCGGCATATACGAAGCGCGCGGGGATAATCCCCGGGCCATCGCCGAATACCGCCAGGCCCTGGCCAGCGAGCCGGAAAATGACGGGTACGCCCGCAAGCTGGCCTACCTGCTGCATCGCGGCAATCGCTTTGCCGAGGCCATGACGATATACCAGGCCCTCGAGCGAAAACAGCCGCAGGACGCCCAATTGGTCCGCGACATGGCCATCGCCTACGCCCAGCTGAACGATCTCGAGCGCGCCCGCGGCTATTTCGCCAAGGCCCTGCGCCAGTCGCCCGACGCCAACCTGTATTTCAACTTCGCGCTGCTGCAGGCCCGCCGGGGCGCGACCGCCGAAGCCGCGGTCCTGATGGAAAAATTCCTGAGCCTGGCCCCGGCCGGCACGGCCCAGGCCGAAGCGGGCCGCCGCTATCTCGCCGCCTGGCGGCAGCGTTGACGGAGAATGGGCCGCGGGAAAATCGCCGCCGCCTTTAATTAAGTCATGGCTTCTGTTATAATATTTTTTGACATAGGAGAAACGGCATGAAAATATTCCTGGACACGGCTAGCGTCGCCGAGATCAAGAAAGGGCTGGCCTACGGCGTCATCGACGGCGTCACCACCAATCCCAGCCTCGTCGCCAAGGAACAGCGGGAATTCATCCCCCTGATCAAGGAGATCACCGCCGCCATTCCCGGGCCGGTCTCGGTGGAAGTCACGGCCAGCCGCCCGGAGGAGATGATCGCCCAGGCCGAAAAATACGCGGCCATCGCCGCCAACGTGGTCATCAAGGTGCCCATCAACCTGGAAGGCCTGCAGGTGGTCAAGACCCTTTCCGCCCGCCACATCAAAACCAACGTCACCCTGATCTTTTCCGCCTCACAGGCCCTGCTGGCGGCCAAGGCGGGCGCGACCTACGTATCGCCGTTCGTCGGCCGCATCGATGACATTTCCGGCGACGGCATGGCCCTGGTCGAAGACATCGCCGTGATATTCGACAATTATGAGATCGGCACGGAGATCATCGTCGCTTCGGTGCGTCATCCGCTACATTTTGTCCAGGCGGCCAAGATCGGAGCCGACGTGGCCACCATCCCCTTCGCCACCCTGGCGCAGCTGCTCAACCACCCGCTGACCAGCAGCGGCATGGAACGCTTCCTGAAAGACTGGGAGAAGGTCAAGCACTGACGGATGAAGAAAAAAACCAAGCTGGCCATCAGTTTTTTTTTATACTTTTGATCGCCAGCGGCGCCTATTACGCCGCCAAATATTACGTTTTCCACATGATCGTTTCCAGTACCGGGGCCGATATCCGCTTCGGCGATCTGCGCCTCTCCCTGTTCCCCCTGGGGCTGGAGGTCCGCAACATCAAGAATTTCCCGATCAAGAACGAAAACCTGGTCTCGTTTGCCGCGGTCAACGTTTACCTGCCGCCGACGTCGTTGTTCATGAAGAAAAAGGCGGTCAGCATCGAGATCGTAAAACCGGTCTTCATCCTCGACGACAGCCTGCTGCAACGCCTGCCCGGCGACAAGACGCTCGGCTCGACCTTCACCGTCAACCACCTCAGCATCCGCCACGGCGAGCTCATTTTCAAAGGCCGGGACACCCAGCTCCATATACTCGATTTCAACCTGCTCTCGGGGAACCTGGCGGGCGCGCTGGCTTTCCGGGTGGACTCACCGCATTTGCAAGTCATCCTGCCGGTCAGCGGCCAGCCGGTCACCCTGGAAGGCAACCTGAGCGGCGAAGCGCGCCAGCAGGGAACGTCCTGGCGGGTTAACCAGTTCGCCTGGCAGACCAAGGAAGTCCTTTTCAATCTCAACGGCCGCGTCTTGAAGGACGGCTCCTTTTATTTCAACGCCTCGGCCCAGGGCAACCCGGAAAACATCCTGCGCCCGCTGCTGGGGGACTTGACCGTCGGGGGGCTGGTCTACGCGAACGGCCAGATCGCCAAGAACGTGAAAGCCAAGATCCAGGTCAGGGCCAATTTCACCTCCCCCTCCTGCCAGGTCAAGGGAAACTACTGCAGCAACCTCTCCGGCCAATTGAACTGGAACAGCCAGAGCCGCAACATCGACCTGGAAACCTCGTTCGACACGCCGCTGGCGCGGGCCAGCGCTGCGCCTCGGCGCCAAGGACGGGAAAACCAACATCACCTTCAACGACGTTCCGGCCGCGTACATGACCCGCATCCTGGACATCGAACACGACGCCCCCGTCGCCGGGATCGTCTCCAACGGCACGCTGGAGATCAACAGCTCGTTCATCCGCGGCCGGGCCGTGCTGAACGCCGGCCAGCCGCGGGCGCTCGGCCAGCCATTCGCCGCCACCGGGACCATCGATTTCCAGCGCGACAAAAAACTCAAGCAGACCACCTTTTCCGGAGAGCGCCTGCAATTCGACGGCGGGCAGCTCAGCATCGCGGGCAAGATCGATTCCCCGGCGAAGACCACCCGCATCAAGATCGACGTCGCCCTGGAAAATATCGAGAAGATGGCGCCCTACTCCGCCTATTATCTGGAGATCGACCTGCTGCCCTGGAAACTGAGCAAAGGCGGCGGCACTTTTTCCTTGGAGCTTGACAAAGGGCCCGGCCGCAAGCAGATCGACAGCCGCTTCAAGATCAGCAATTTTCTGGCCAACGGGCAATCCGTCTCTTCCCTGCAGGGCACGGTCCGCGACACCCCGCTGACCAGCCAGGGCGAGTTCCTGATCCTGGCGCCCGATCTCCGCGGCCGCGGCGAACTCACCATCGCCGAGCACAAGACCACCATCCGCTTCCTGGACGTGTCGGGTGAAACGCAGAAGATCATGAAGATCCTGAACATGGACATGGACCTGCGGGGCAGGATCACGGGCGATTTCACCTTCACCCCGGCCCGGGCGGCGGAACAGCCTGAACTGCTTGGCTCCTTCCAGTCGCCCCAGCTGGTCTTCCTGGGCTATACGCTCCGGCAGGTCCGGGGCGCCCTGCGCACCAACCTGCAGAATATCGCCCTGCAGGGGCTGGAATTCACCTACAAGGGCGGCCGGGGCCGGGCCGAGATCGCCATCGATTTCGCGCAAAAAAAATTCGACCTGCAAGGCCGCATCGACGGCATGGACGCCGCCCAGCTGTACGGCGGGTTCAGCGGCCTGGCCGACATGGAGGTCCGCGGCCGCGGTGAATTCCTGAAGGATCCGCTGGAAATTTCCTACCGCATGGGCAAGCTCACTCTTTCCGGCGACTCGGGGTCCAGCGTCAAGGGCCAGGCCCGGATCCTGACCGATTTTTCCGATTTCGTTTTGAGCACGAGCGGCGAGGCGCTGAACCCCGCCGGCGCGTCCCCGTTCTCGCTCGAGATCAGCCGCAAGGCAACGCGCTATTCCGGGTCGTTCAATTTCAAACTGCTCGACCTGGGCCTGTTGATCCCCTGGAAAAACAACGTCGGCACCGTCCGCTTGCTCGGGCAAATATACTCGGACGGCGCCGGCGGCATCAACGCCCGCGGCGTGGCCACCTTTTCCGGCCAGACCCTCTCCCTGCCGAACTTCTCCCATTCACTGGATAATTTCCAGGGCACGGTCACCTTCGTCAACAAGACCTTCCTGCTGCAGTCGCTGACCGGGGAGATGGGCGGCGGCAAAGTGGAGGGCCACGGCCAGCTGGCCATGGGCCCCCGCGGCCTGCAAAGCATGAATTTCAGCCTCCAGGGCAAGAACCTGCGCCTGTATCCCATGGACCGCACCTCCTGCCTGGTCAGCCCCGATCTGAACCTGAAATACCAGCAGGAAAAGCTGCTGCTGTCGGGGACCCTGGCGTTCCAGTCGGTCGACTGGCAGCGGGAGATCGACGAGGGTTTCGTTTTCAGCACCCGCGCGGAACTCTCCACCGCCGAATCCAAGATCCGCGAGATGCTGCAACTGGATATCGGGCTCAGCTGCGACAACATCCTGATGAGCAATTCCCTGGGACGCATCCGCGGCAGATTCAAACTGCGCCTGACCGGGAACGCCGATTTCCCCATTTTGAACGGCACCTGCGAAGGCACCCAGGGGGAGATCTATTTTTCCGACCGCTCCTTCAACTTGTTGAAGGCCAAGCTGGTTTTCAACAACAAATTCATCATCGATCCGCTGATCACCATCGAATCGGAGGCCTTCATCCAGAACTACCGCATCCGCTTCGACATCCGCGGCAGCGCTTCGCACGCCAAGCCGGAGCTGGTGTCCTCGCCGCCCCTTCCTCCCCAGGACATCATGGCCCTGATCTCGCTGGGTGAGGTGTTCAAAAGGTCGAACTCGACCGAAGTCAGTTCGCAGCAGAGCAGCACGGCCATGATCAGCACCAAGCTGACCGAGGAGATAAAGAACCGGGCCAACAAGCTGCTGGGGATCAACCTGCTGCGCCTCGACCCCTACCTCGCCGGGCAGTCCTCGCTGGCCGCGTCCCGGCTGACCATCGGCAAGACGATCTCCAAGGACCTGGTCGTCGTCTATTCGACCAACCTGTCCACGTCGCGCCAGGAGATCGTGTACCTGCAATACCAGCTCTCTCCGGCCATCTCGCTGATCGCCATGAGAAACGAAGAAGGGCGCTACAGCCTGGACCTGCGCCTGCGCGCCCGGCGCTAAGGACCCGCATGAACCGCCGCCCGAACCGTTTACCCCGACCGGCGCTGGCCGCGCTGCTCCTGCTGCTGCTGCCCGGGCGCCCGCCCGCCGCCCCGCCGCCCTGGCAGAATTTTCAGGTCGGGCAGATCCTGCTGCTGAACGGCGAGCAGCGGAGCGATCCCCGCCTGATCCCCTACCGGCCGCTGCTGGCCATCCATGGCGGCGAGACCTACCAGTACGGCCACGTCCGCAAAAGCATCGAGAACCTGTCCCGGACCGGCGTCTTCGCCGATATCGAGGTCAAGGTGCAGAGCCGGGAAGGCCGGCAGCTGGACGTCTATTTCATCCTGCGCAACAAGCCGGTCATCCAAGCCCTGGAGTTCAGCGAGCTCCCGGACATCGGCAAAAAGGAATTGCGCGACGCCATTTATTCGTTGCGCAAGAAAGACCTTTACGAGGAAGGCAAGCTGGCCAAGGCGCAGGAGGAACTGAAATCCCTGCTCAAGTCCCGGGGGTATTTCAACGCCCAGGTGGCGCCGCACGTCAGCCTGAATCCGGACCGCTCCGGCTGCACCATCCAGTTCGTCATCACCCCCGGACGCATCGCCCGCATCCGGCAGCTCCGGGTCGACGTCAATGACACGCAACTGGCCAAGATCATCCGCGGCTATTTCCGCGGCGACGTCTACTACATCCCCGGCGAATTCGCCAAGCGCATCGACAAGGCCAAGAAGCTGCTGAAAAAGCATTTGTATTATTTCCCGGAAATCAACACCGGGGAGGATTTCCTGAACCCGGAGCGCTCGACGCTGGACGTCACGGTGACCATCGCCTGCGGCTACAAGTACAAATTCGTTTTCCGGGGCATGAAGCCCAGGATGTCATTGATCGCGGACGTCTGGGAGCGGCAGGTGTTTGAAAAATGGGCCGAGGAGGAAAGCCGGGCCAGGCTGCTGAACTACCTGAAGAACGACGGCTACATCGACGCCCGCGTCGCCTCCGCCATCACCACCTCGGGGGTGGACAAGACCATCCTTTACACGGTCCAAAAAAACCCGCGCTACCGGCTGGGAGAGATCACCGTCCACGGCAACCACGCGGTCGGCGGCGAAAAGGTGCGGGAGATCATCAAGTCCGGCAAGCTGATCTTCAACAAGCTGGCCTGGCTGCGCATCAATTCCCTGGTGGCCGACATGGAAGTGCTCAAGCTTTATTACTACTACCAGGGAATATCGCCCATCGAGATCCACCTGGAACCGAGTTTCCGGGGCCGGCGCGCCGACATCGACTTCGTCATCAGCGAAGGCCTGAAGTACCGCATGGAAAACGTGGAATTCAGCGGCAACCAGGCGTTCCCCAGCCCGGATCTGTACCGGCTGATCCAGAGCAAGGCCGGGACCCCCTTCGTCCCCCGCCTGCTCAGCGGGGATATCGACCGGCTGCAGAATTTTTACTGGGACAACGGCTATGACGATGCCACGGTCAATTACGAATTGTCGCCGGGGCTGCAAAAATCGCTCCTGATCAAGATCGACGAAAAGCAGCTGAAGCGAATGGGCGCGCTGATCATCATCGGCGCCTCCGCCTCCCAGAAGAACCTGCTGAAAAAATTGTTCCCCCTTTCCCGGGGGCAGCCGTTCAGCCGCAACCGGGTCGATGCCTTCCGTTCCGAGATCGAAAACAGCGCGATCTTTTCCGAGGTCAAGCTGGAACAGATCGCCAAGGACCCGGGCACCATCGACATGCTGCTCAAGGTCATTCCCGACCGCAGCCGCTTCTACGGTTTCGGTTTCGGCTGGGAGGAAAGGCGGGGACCGCGCGGCACCGTGGAATACCAGGAAAAGAACCTGCTCAACACCTTCACCTCGATGGCCGCCACCCTGCAGCTGGGCGTCAACTTTTCCAACAAGAGGCTGAAGGTCAATGACCGCCGCGGCATCCTGTCCTTCGATACCCCGTACTTGTTCAAGAACCAGATCACCTCTTCGTTCAAGGTCTGGGAGGAGAACGAGGCCTATCCCAGCTACCAGTTCAACCGCTGGGGGCTGGGCGCCTCGTTCGTGAAAAATTTCTCCGAGCACCTGTTCGTGCTGGGCTCGGTCAAGTGGTACCGCACCACCCTGACCGTGCTCGAGATCCCGGTCTTCGGGGTCGACCAGTTGAACCAGCCCTTCGACACCACCGCCCTGTCGCTCTCCTTCGTCAACGAGGGCCGGGACAACCCCTTCAACCCGCACAGCGGCCATTTCTTCACCACCGAGCTCAAGCTGGGCCTGCCCGTCTTTGAAAAGGACTACACGTTCCTGAAGCTGTTCTGGAATTACCAGAAGCACTACCCCTTCCTGCGCGAGGGCACGTTCAGCTTCTCGGTCAAGAACGGCCTCGGCTTCGGCGACATGTCGATCACCGAACGCTTCTTCGCCGGCGGCTTCCATTCCTTTCGCGGCGCGCGCACCGACCGCCTGGGCCCGATCAACCTGGTCGAGGACAAGCCGGAAGGCGGCAACATCCTGCTGCTCTTCAACCTGGAAGCCTCCGTGCCCAGCCTGCTCATCCCCATGGAGAACCTGTATTACACTTTTTTCGCCGACGTGGGCAACGTGTTCAGCAAGTCCAGCGACTTCAACCTGAAGAAGATGGAGCGGGCGCTGGGCTTCGGCCTGAAATACCGCACGCCGTTGGGCCCCATCCGCCTCGAGTGCGCCTTCAACCTGCGCAAGGCCGCCGAGCAGAATTTTTTCATCCAGCTCGTCATCGGCAACGTGTATTGATCTCAGCGATCTAGGCGTAAGGCCTGGGGTGTAAGGCAGAGGGGAACGGCAACCCAACGAACTAGCTCGCTAATTTGCGTTTACCTTAAACCGTATGCCGTACGCCGAGAAGCGCTGAGCCTGGAATTTCGTTTATAAATTAAAGCGGTACGTGGCCTTGAGCATGAAGATATTGTCGCCCTTGGCCGAGATCAGGTCGCCCAGGTCGCGGCCGAAATCGAGGTCGCCGGGGTTGGCGAAATCCTGGCGGCTCTGCGTCCAGACCAGGTAAAAAGTGGAGCCGGGGCGGTACTCCCAGCGGAAGACCGCCGTGCCGCGCAGCGACTTGACATTGAAATCGGGGTTGGCGAACGCGAACTCGGGCGCGGGGCCGGGGCCATCGGGGTCGACCCTGTACCCGCTTTCATCGCGCGCGATCGTCGAGCCGTCGCGGCCATAAAAGTGGAACGCGGAGGTCGCCGGCCGCGCCAGTTCCTTGAACCCGGCGTACGTGCCGACGGCGATCAGCGGCTGCAGGAACACCTGCAGGCTGATCTTCGGGGAAAATATCCAGTTCAGGCGGATCTCGGCCGAGAGCACTTTTTCCTTGAGCAGCGCAAAGACGTATCGCTTGCCGAAGGTGGCGGTATTGAGCTCATCGTCCACGTTGGCCACCCACTGGCGATAGGTGTCATAGAATTCCACCTCGGGGTGGAGGGTGAGCGACACGTTGCTGCGCGGCTTCCAGCGCAGCTGCGGGCCGCCGCCGAGATCGCGGCTGCCGTCCCGGCGCCGCGAGGCGTAGCCGTACAGCGAGAGCACCAGGGGCTTGCGGCTGTCGCTGTAGGCGTCGACGGACAGCGAATAACCCGGGGGCTGCCGCAGCAGCGGCCCGCCGCGGGTCGCTTCCTTGTCGAAGCTCGCCTCATTGGCGCCCAGTTGCAGCGAGCCGCCCCAATAGTTCAAGAACTCGCCGTTGGCGAAAACGAAATAGTTCTTCATGATGGCGTTGCCGCCGAAGTCCCAGCCCCGGGCCACGGCGGCCGTCAGCGAGGCGCTGCGGAAGACCTTGCCGGGATGGAGCCAGTTGTAGCCGGTCACCAGGTGGGAGTTGACATAGTCGCCGCGCCACTGGTAGCCCAGGTCATTGGCCTCGAATCCCGGGGAGAGGGCGCCCAGAGCCGCGTTGAAGACGATATTCCCTTTCTGCTTGTTCAGGGCCAGCCGCCCGGACCAGCCGCTCAGCGAGGTGGCGTCGGCAGCGAGCGCCAGGTAAGGGGCGTCGGGGCGCTGGAAATAATGCAGGGAGGAGCGCTGCAGGCCGAGGATGTAATCGCGGCTGCCGGCGACACGGGACGCGCCCAGCCAGCCGGTCAGCGCCCATTGCTGGGACTTTCCGAGCTGCAGCCAGCCGTCGCCGCCCAGGACCAGCGCTTGCCTGCCCAGGATCTGCTTCAGCCCGGGAGCGTTCAGGTCGCGAAAGACGCCGGTGGCGATGAAGCCCAGCCCCTGGCGCCCCTGGTGGAACTCCTTCTGGGCGCGCAGGACGCCGTAGCCGCTGAAGGGTTCGACTTCCTGGCGGGAGGGGCCGCCGGAATCATCGATGGCGGCATACTCGCGCGCGGTCGCGGCGCTCAGGAAGCCGACGTTCCAGTTGCCCGCCACCTTGCCGGTCAGCTTGGCCGCGCCCAGGATGGTTGTCGACTCCGGGAAATCCGCGAAGCCGTCACTGTCGACCGGGCCCTGGGGCGGCCGGCCGATGCGCCGGCTGTAGAAGAACTCGGGATTCATCCAGTTGAATCCCCAATTGCTGTTGGCGCCGCCGAAGCCGAAGGAAAAAATATTCGCGCCCTCGATGAAAAACGGCCGCCGCTCCGAATAATAGGTTTCGAACACCGACAGGTTGACCTCGGCCGGATCGACCTCCACCTGCCCGAAATCGGGGTTGAGGGAAAGGTCGAGGGTCAGGTTGCTCCTCAAGCCGTACTTCAGGTCGAGGCCGACGCTGGCGAACAGGTCGCTGCCGGTGCGAAACGGATTTCCCTCCTCCTGCGGGCGGAAGGCCAGTTTGCCCACCGTATAGGGTATGGCTTCGAAATGGCGCCCGGGGTGGATGCCGCGGATGCCGGTCAAGCGGGCGAAGTGCGAAACAAAGCCGTTCTCCTCCTTGGGCACCCAGGAGTAATAATCCTGTTCGTTCTTGCGCTGGATGGTGCGCTTGAAATTGACTCCCCAGACGTATTCGCCGCGGACGGGAAAGCGCAGCTGGTCGTAGGGGATGCGCATTTCCACGGTCCAGCCCTTGTTATCAACGCGGGCCGCGCTCTCCCAGATGCCGTCCCAGGTGCTGTCGTTCCATTCATCGTTGTACAGCGTCTTGTCGATGACCGAACCGGCGGGGTTGACGCTGAACTGGTAGCCGCTGCGGCGGTCGAAATAGGGATCGACGGCGAAGCTGAACCAGTCGGAATCGAGTTCATCGTCGCGGCGGCCCAGCAGGCCGACGATCTTCGCCGGATCGGAGTCGTACAGCCGCGCGGCCACGTACAGGGCTTTTTCATCGAAAGCGACCCAGACCTCGGTGCGTTCGCTGGCCGGCTTGCCGTCCGCGGGATTGCTCTGGGTGAAGCCGTCGAAGCCGGCTCCCTGCCACACCGCTTCGCTGAGATTGCCGTCGATGCGGATCGCTTCTTCGCTCCGCTTGGCCCGTACTTCGCCGCCGGAGGCCGGCGCGGCCTGCGCCGCGGCCAGCAGGGCTCCCCAGGCGATCAAAATGGACAAGGTCATCGTTTTAATCATGCTCGCTGCACATCCTTGGTTTTGCGCGTTTCAGGAACAACACCCCGTTAGACGCAAACGGCGGGGAAATGGTTTCCCGGGCGGCCAGCGGCGCTCAAAGAAAATAAGCCAGCGCCAGCAGCAGGTCGGTCGCGATCACCAGGGCCACGTTCAGCCCCTGGGCCGGGACCAGGCGCGCCGGGTCATCCCGGTGCCTCCAGGTCTGGACCGCGGCGGCCGCGCCCAGGGGCAGGGCGGCCAGGGCGATCAGCACGGTATAAGGGATGTTCAGGATGAAGGGGCCGGCCGCGATCAGGGCGAACAGCAAGAACACGACGGCCGCATAGAGAATGGCGCTCTTTTTCGTGCCGAGAAGGATGACCAAGTGGCGGCGCCCCCCGCGGCGGTCGGCTTCGGCGTCGGGGAATTCGTTCAAAAAAAGCAGCAGCGCCGTGAGCAGCCCCGGGACCGCCGAGATGTAAATGATGTCGCTAGTCATGAAGCGGGTCAGGGCGTAATGGACGCCGATGACCACGAAGCTGCCCAGGGTCAGGCCGCTGACCAGTTCGCCGATCCGCCAGCGGGACAAATGCGACGTGTAAAAGCGGATGGCCAGCGCCCCGCAAGCCATGAGCGCCAGCAGCGGCCAGCCGCTGACCAGGCAGAAATACAAGCCGATGGCCCCGGCGGCCAGCAGGGCGCCGTAGGCGGCCAGCCGCACCTGGCGCGGCGTGGTCAGCCCCGCCTGCAGCATGCCGCTGCCGCCGCTGAACGGAGTGCGCGCCGTGTTTTCATCGATGCCCGTCCGGTAATCGGAAAGTTCGTTGAACAGGTTGACGGCGGCGTGGGCCAGGACCACGCCGGCCAGGAGCAGCAGGGATCGGCGGGCATGCGCGAACCCGTGCCAATGGGCGGTGGCGATGCCGAGCAGGGACAGGGCGACCGCCAGGGCCAGGAAAGGAGCCCGGACCTGCCGGAACCAGACGGCGGCCAATTGCGTGTGCGCCAAAGCGACCTCCAGGTCATGGGAATGAAAAGCCGATTGTATGACAAGCCTGCCGTTTTGGCAAACCCGGCTCAGGAACCGGGCCGGCGGCTCGTCATTGATTGAACATGATCTTTCTGCTACCATGGATCCATCATGTGCGCACGCTGCGGATTCATCCTGCTTGGCGGCGGCCGGCGATGATCGCCAAGGCCCTGCTTTCGCTGTTCATCCTGCTCCAGTCCGGGGCGATCCTCGTCGACAAGATCGCCGCCCAGGTCAACGATGAGATCATCACCGTCCGCGACATCGAGCGGGCCATCGCCTTTTTCCCGCTGCTGCGGCAGAACAACGAATCCGAGGAAAATTTCTATTTCCGCGTCCTGGGCGATCTCATCAATTACAAGGTGATCGCCCTTGAATACGGCAACGAATTCGACCTGGGGGAAGAGGACTTTGAGATCGTGCAGACCCAGATCCTGCAAAAGGCCGGATCCCTGGAAAAGCTGCTGAACACCCTGAGCGATTTCGGCATGAGCTGGAGCGAGTTCGAAGCGTTCATCCGCGAAAAGGTGCTGTACGAAAAAGTGCTCAGGGAGAAATTCCCCATGGAGCTGCCGATCGCCTTCGCCGAGATCGAGGACTTTTACAACCACGATTACCTGCCATCACAGCTGCGGCTCGGCCTGGAACCGCAGAGCCTGGCCGAAATGGCGCCGCAGATCGAAAAGTACCTGCGCAAGCTGCGCACGGAAAAGCAGCTCTCGACCTGGCTGGGCGATATGCGCTCCACGTTCAAGATCGAGATCAAGCTGAGGAGCCCGCAATGAACCTGTTCGACAAAAACCAAGGCGTCCCGCGTTTGATCGCCAGCCTGCAGATCGGCGAGAACCTGAGCTGGTTCTACCGCGTCCAGGAAATCGCCAAGAAAAAAACGAAGAACGGCGACGATTTCCTCGACCTGGTCCTGATGGACAAGAGCGGGCGCCTGCCGGCCAAGATATGGAACAAGGTGGAAGAATACCGCCAGCTGATCCGCCCCGGTGAGGTCTACAAGTTCAGCGGCGAGGTGCGGGAATACCGGGGGAAAATGCAGCTGACCGTCAACCACCTGCGCGCCGTCGCCGCCGGCGATCCCGGCTTCGTGGCCGAGGATTTCAGCGAAACCCCCCAGTTCGACTGCGCGGCGCTGCTGGGCGAAACCGTTGAACTGCTGCGCGCCAACCTCAGCGATCCGTTCCTGCGCCGCTTGAGCGACCGCTTCCTGGAGGAGTACGGCCCGGTCTTCGCCCAGGCCTACGGCGCCCAGAAGATCCACCACGCCTACGTCGGCGGGCTGCTGCAGCATACGCAGGCGCTGCTGAAGATGATCCTGGCCATCGCGCCCCTGTACGGCCTGGACAAGGAGTTGCTGCTCATCGGCGCCCTGTTTCACGATATCGGCAAAACCGCGGAATTCAAGACGCAGCCCGCCCTGGAAACGACGCTCGCCGGCGGGCTGCTCGGCCACCTGGTCATCAGCCTGACGATATTCCTCGACATGAAGCGGAGCATCCCCGATTTTCCCGAGCCCTTGAGCGTGCGCCTGCAGCACCTGATCGTTGCCCATCACGGCGAGAAGGAATTCGGCTCGCCCGAGGTCCCCAAGACCCGCGAAGCCTACCTCCTGCACCTGCTGGACCTGCTCGATTCGCGCATGAACATCTTCAGCGAGCAGCTCAAGGCCGGCGAGGCCAACAAGCTCTTCTCCGATTTCAACCAGGCCTTGGGCACGCGCATCCTGCTGGACAAGTGAAACGCCCCCCCCCGCCGTGCCCGGCCTGCGGCTCCAGCTCCACCCTGCCGTTCGAAAGCGATGATCCAGCGGACGACCGGCAGCCCGTCGCCGAGATCGTTCTCGGCACGCTGTTGTTCTTTTTCGTCCTGTTCGCGACCTTCCTGCTTTTTTTGCTGAGCCACGCCAGCCTGCCGGCCGCCGTGCTCTTGCTCATGGCCGCGTTCCTCTTCTGGCGCCGGCAAAAGGAAAAACGCCGCCGGGTCAGAGAGCGGAAACGAGCCTATGTCTGCCTGGATTGCAGCCGCAACTTCATGGCTTGATCAAAAAAAGCGGGAGCTTTCCTTGTAGGACACTTCGCCTTTCAGCACCCGGTTCAAGACCTTCTGGGCGATGGTCAGGTTCCCGGCCTCGGAAATTTTCCGGTCCAGGACGGCCAGGTGGTTTTTCTGGAAAAGGGCCCGCTCGTGGTTGTCCAGGGTGAAGATCTCATAGACGATCTCGTCGCCGCCGTAGCCGCCGGACTGGCATTCCGGGCAGCCGGCCTCCTGGAAAACCGGGTAGTCGCCGCTCAGTTTCTTGTTCTTGAACAGCTCCCTGGCCGAGCGCGGGTTTGGCTTTTTGCAGACGCCGCAGAGGGTCTTCACCTGGCGCTGGAATATCACCAGGCGCAGGTTTTCCACGAGGAAGGACGGCGGCACCTCGTATTCGACCTGCATCTTTTCGAACACTTCCTCGTAGGAGAAGCCCTGCACTTCGATGAACAGCTTGCCCATCTCCACGAAATTCAGGAATTGGCGGTTGTAGCTTCTCTGGAAAAAATCGAACAGGAACATGGAATCGGGCTTGAAGAACAGCAGGTTCTTGTACACGGCGTCGCTGACCTCGCCGCCCTGGTTTTCGATCTGGAAGAACCGTTCGTTGCGCAGGACCACTTCGCTTTCGACGGTGGCGATCCGTTCGCCCGCCAGGGTGTTCATCAGGGCATACATGGTTTCCGGCGTCTTGTTGTAGGTCGGTCCGCCGACGACGAACAGGCCGCTGGGCTTCTGCAATATGGACCGCAGCCGCTCCGCCTCGTCGCCCTCCAGGTTGAGTTCGCCGACCTTCTTGGCGTACTCGCGCAGGTTGTGGAATTTGAGCCGGATGTTCTCCTGCGAGCCCGTGGAATAATAAAGCACTTTGATCTTCAGGTGGCTGAAATTCTTGCTCAGGTTCAGCCACGACTCCCGGGCCGGCAGCTTTTCATCGCCCTTGAAGCCGCAGATCTCCTTGAGCTTGTCAAAGAACTCCCTGGCGCCGTCAACGGGCTGGCTGACGCGCGAAAGCTGCTCGCCGTTGCGGAAGAAGATCTCCAGCTGGCCTTCCCTGTATTCGAACAACACATCGGAGACCTTGGCCTGCATGGCCGACTTGACCAGGGCGTTCAGCACGCGGATGTGCTTGGTGCTGTCCAGGGAGGTATAAATCTTGACGTCTTTCTCGGTGTTCTCCAGGCTTTTCAGCAGGGTCTCGATCTCCTCTTTCCGGGCCAGGTACGGGATCAGCTTGAACTTCTCCAGCGCCCCCTGCCCTTTCAGCTTGGGAAGATCGTTCATCGAATAGAAAGCGAAGCGCAGCACGTGACCCCCGGAGACCTCCTGGATCTCGATGGGCACGATCTTCTGGTCCAGGCAGAATTCCTTGCCGATCTGGTTGATCAGCCCCGTGTCCAGGGCGAAATTCTTCAGTTCGATCTTTTCGATGCTCTTCTGGTTGAGCAGGTAGAGCTGGAGTTCGTCCGGGGTGATCAGCGACATCATGATCAGCACCTCGCCCAGCTTCTTGTTGACGATCCGCTGCTTGTCCAGGGCCTTGTCCAGTTGGGCGTTGGAGATCTTGCCGGCCTTGACCAGGATCTCGCCGATCTTCAGGTAGAGGGATTCGCGGAGCGCGTCGCCTTCGGACAGCAGCCCCTTGGGGCAGTTCTTCAGATACTTGTTTTTGTATTCCGCCGACGCGTTGCAAAAGCATTTCAGGCAGAAAGGGCAGATCTTGGTCGGGGTGCAGTGGCTGCAATCGGCGGCAGTGGCCGCGTCGAATTCGGTCATGCAATGCCAGCACTTGATGATATAGGCCTCGGCCATCTCCGCCATCCTATCTTAATTCCTTATTTCTATGCAGCATATATAACTGATAGGGAAATAAAAAATCAACGCGCCGCCCCATCAGGTAATTCCTGAGGCGGGCGCGGAGGCGGCGGCGATTTGCAGAGCGGCGCCGTTTTTTGCTACAATACGTTTTGTGAAGCAGCGCACGCCCTGGAACGGGAGGAAACCGCGATGGACGAAAAGGTGTTTGACGTCACGATGATATACATCCAGAACACGTCTGCCCGGAACTACAGCCTGGAGTTTTACTGCCGCAACAAAAATATCAAGCTCAATTACAGCAACGTCGAGGGCATCGAACTGATCGCCAAGATCCCCCTGGAACTGAAAAGCTCCTTCATGCAGATCGCGGAGGACCTGCCCAAGGTCTGGAACATGAAGCTGGGCTATCCCACCAATTTCAAGATCGGCTACAGCGGCAGGATCACCATCGAATCCATGTGAGCGCGATCGCCCCCGAGCCGGCCGCACCATGATCGCCGAAGAGATTCTCCGCAAGATCAAACGGATCGAGATCATTTCGCGCAAGACGGCCCGCGACATCTTCGCCGGCGAATACCATTCCGCCTTCAAGGGCCGGGGCATGGAGTTCTCCCAGGTGCGCGAGTACCAGGCCGGGGACGACTCGCGCTTCATCGACTGGAACGTCTCCTCGCGCCTGGGCCGCCTGTACGTCAAGCAGTTCGTCGAGGAAAGGGAGCTGACCATCATCCTGGCCCTCGACCTTTCGGCCTCGCTGCGCTTCGCCTCCGCCCGCAAGAGCAAAAAGGAGGTCGCCGCCGAGCTGTCGGCCCTGATCGCCTTCACGGCCATGCTCAACAACGACAAGGTGGGGCTGCTGCTGTTCAGCGACCGCGTCGAGCTGTACATCCCGCCCCTGAAGGGCCGGACCCACCTGCTGCGCCTGATCCGCGACATCATCGAGTTCCAGCCGCGGGGGCGGGGGACCTCGATCCTCGACGCCCTGGCCTACCTGAACCGCCTGATCAAAAAGAAGGCCGTGGTTTTCCTGATCTCCGACTTCCTGGACGACGGCTTTGAAACGGCGCTGAAGATCGCCAGCCGCAAGCACGACCTGATCGCCATCGATATCGCCGACCGCGGCGAACTTTCGCCGCCGCGGCGCGGCAGCTTTTTCCTCAAGGACCTGGAAAGCCGGGAAAATTTCAGCGCCGACTTCGGCCGCCCGGAAGTCCGCCGCGATTTTTTGCGCATCCGCGGCGAAAAAAGCCGGCGGCTGAAAGAGCTTTTCCGCAAATACGGCATCGACTCCCTGGCCATCCGTTCCGACCAGGATTACGAAAAGCCCCTCTTCGACCTGTTCCTGAAGCGCAAGAAAAAGATCGCCCGATGAAGATCCCCTGCGCCGCTCTCCTCTTCCTGGCCCTGTCGTTGCCGGCCGGCGCCGCCCAGGTGACCCTGTCGGCCTCCACGCCGACCGCCACCATCGGCGAGCGCATCGAACTGCGCGTCGTCGTCCGCGCCGAGGCCGGCGTCAAGGACATCCGCGTCGATGTCCCCCCCGGCGCCTACGACGTCATCGGCCGCAGCCGGCGCCCGGCCGTCCGGGCCGCCGAGGGCAGCACCTTCGAAGAAACCATCGTCATCGCCTTTTTCCGGACGGGCGACTTCACCGTCGGCCCGTTCCGGGTCGAATTGCTCCCGCAAAGCCGAGGCGGCGCCGGCGAACAGACCGGGCAGCTGGCCGTCCGCGTCCGTTCCCTGCTGGGCGCGAACGACAAGGACATCAAGCCCTTGAAGGAACTGTTCGCCATCCGCGGCGATCCGCGGCACCTGCTCCCCTACGCCGCCGCGCTCGCGCTGCTGCTGCTGCTGGGCGCCCTGGCCCTGCTCGGACTCAAAAAAGCGAAGAAAAAGCGGCGACTGGAGGCCGAGCCGCCCCTGGCGCCCGAGATCGAACTGGAGATGCGCGCCCGGGAACTGCGCCGGAAAAACCTGCCGCAGAGCGGTGAATTCCGGCCATTCTTCATCGCCCTGAGCGGCATGCTCAAGCACTTCATCCAGCGCGCGTACGGGTTCAACGCCGTGGATTGCACCACGGCGGAGACCATGGCGCGGCTGAAGAACTGCGAAAGCGACGGGGAGATCGTCGCCGGCCTGGAAACCATTTTCACGGAGGCCGACCTGGTGAAATTCGCCCGCCAGGTGCCGGAACAGGATTTCGTGGCCGGCATCTGGCCGCAGATCGCCACCCTGGTGGCCAAGCACAAGAAACGCCGCGAACTCGCGATGGCGGCAACCCATGTTCAGACTGGGCGCTAAGGTCTACCTGCTGCTCTGGCTGCTGCTGCCCCTGCTGGCCTGGTGGGAAAGGCTGCTGGAACGCCGCGGCCAGCGCCATGTCTGGTTCCCCGGGCGCGATCTTCTTCCCGCCGCCGCCCCGACGCTGAAGGCCGCCCTGGTCCGCCGCCTGAACCTGGGCAAAATGGCCGCCCTCTTCCTGCTCATCGCCGCCCTCGCCCGGCCGCAGCTTCTCAACAGCGACCGCGTCGAGGAGCAGAAGGGCATGGACATCCTGCTGACCCTGGACATATCGGGATCGATGGCCGCCGTCGATTTCAAGCCCAAGAACCGCCTGGAAGTGGCCAAGGAGGTCATTGCCGCCTTCATCGAGAAGCGCCGCAGCGACCGCCTGGGCCTGGTCGTCTTCGCCGCCACCTCCTACACCAAGTGCCCGCTGACCGTGGATTACGACATCCTGAAGTTTTACCTGCAGGAGACCGAGCTGGGCGAACTGGAGGACGGCACCGCCCTGGGCATGGCCCTGGCCACCTCGGTCAACCGCATCCGGCATGTGCCGGCCAAAACCAAGATCATCATCCTGCTCACCGACGGCGTGAACAACCGCGGCGAGATCGACCCCCGCGACGCGGCCAAGATGGCCCGCGACTTCCATGTCAAGGTCTATACCATCGGCGTCGGCACCCGCGGCGAAGCGCCCTACCCGGTGCTCGACTCCTTCGGCCGCAGGCAGTACGTCATGGTCAACGTGGAGATCGACGAGCCCCTGCTGCAGGAGATCGCCCGCACCACCGGCGGGCTCTACTTCCGGGCCACCGACCGCGACTCGCTGCGCAAGATCTTCAGCGAGATCGACCGCTGGGAAAAGACCACCATCAAGAGCAAGACCTACTTCGAGACGACGGAATTGTTCCCTTATTTCATCGCCCTGGGGCTGTTCATCCTGCTGCTGGTCGAAACCGCCCGCCGCTCCTTCCTGCGCACCCTGCCCTGAAGACGAAAGAACGGTTCCTCCCAACGCAAGCATGAGCATCCCTTACCAATTTCGGCTTGAAAATTATTCAAATTGAGGCTATTTTTATTCCGGAGAGATCGATGAAAAATATCAAATATGTCGTTTATCGGGAAGACAAATATTATGTGGCCCAGTGCCTGAACGTGGATGTTTCCAGCTTCGGACGACACTCGACGCCGCGGTGGCCTGATGACATCGAGGTTGTAGTGATTCGCGATATAGGTTTTATTATCATCTGCAGTTATCCGGAATTTCCGGACAACTGATCGAGAAGGTAATTCATTTTCGGCAAAAATATTTTGAATTGCTCGTTTATGGTCCGGATATCCTTCTGAAACAATTCGGCCATCAATTTCTGCGTCAGCCAAACTGTTTCATTTTCAAGCCGGACCTGCAGCCGTGTCTTGCCGTCTTCGGTCTGGTAGAGGATGATTTCGGAAGCAGGTTTATGCCTTTTTTCCATCTTACTTCTGCTCCACGATTTTTATCTCGCCCTCTGCCAACCCGTACAATTCATAAATCAGACGATCAATTTTCTTATCCAGAATATCGATCTGTTTTTCGAACATGTTTTTTTCACTTTCAAGCCGCGAATCATTATATTTCTTTGTAGATCGAGCATTGATTCAACCAATCTCAATAATTGCCTTCGTGATTTTTCTCGCTCACTCAGGATCATTTGCATTGTAGGTTCTAATTGGAAGATTGTTCAACATACATTGGTGAAAAATCGATAAGATACCCGCCTCTAAAAACAGTCGAACAATTTCAAGTAAAAAAAAGTCAACAAGGTAGAATTGAGCAATACCTAATAAATATTTATCGTTTTTCGCTATTAAATATGATGTGTTATGCTGACATAATAACTTTTAGTATCAAAGCAGAAGTTCCCTTTTGTCGCCATTTCAGGCCACATTATTTTGGGTTTTTCAAATTCTTCAAATAGTCAATTGTATCCTGAATTTCGTACCATTGATAAGCTCCAGGCTTGTCGACCTTTCCATTCCTTGCCCTTATAGTTATTGGGTTTGGGCATTAAACGTTCCTTGAATGGCAACAGATGGTTTTCAATGGCCGGATATTTTTTTATATCGATCCCATGCTTGGTAAAAATGAGGTGCTTGTCGCTAATCGGTTGCAGATATCTTTTGATATCCCTGCCGGCGAGAAAAGGTTTGATGATCTCCTTGGATTTGGGGTCCTCCTTTATCAGCCTCTTTTTCGTCGCTTCATCTATCACAAATGCTTCATTTAGACCAGTTTTTATGCCGTAATAAATTTTCCCTTCGACATACTCGCCAAGTGTGACAGCGCATCCCGATTCGATCATGGCCTTTAACTTCTGCAGCAATGCCTGGATATCGGCACCGGCCAAAGCCCAGCCGGCATCATCCAATTGCGCTGCATCGACCTTGAATTTATTCGCCTCGACATACGCGGACAGGTCGCCGAATAACAAAGTTTTCATATTGACCGCGTCAATTGCATAGACAGGTCGCGACCTGTCCCTACCGATACCATTAATGTCATGATTTTTCACCCGCAAAATGCACGGATAGGTTGTGGCTTTTTCAAAGACAGGGAGATCGCCGAAATCGATGATCTCCAGGATTTCTTTGCTCTTCAGGAAACGGCGCAGGGGTTCTCCATAGCCGGCCCGCATCCATTTATTGGCTACGATGATGCCAAACAAACCATTTTTTTTCAACAGGCCGATCCCTTTCTCTATGAAATATGCGTACAGGTCGGCCACTCCGTGGTAAACCTTATAGTGGTTCGAAAAATATTCCTTGTACTCGCCCAATCCTTCCTGGCGCACATAAGGCGGGTTGCCGATCACGACATCGAAACCGCCGTTCTTAAATACTTCAGGAAATCCGGCGTCCCAGTCGAAGACATTGAGCCGTCGCGACACTTCCTCATCGGCAAAGAGGTCTTTTTGTACGGCATCATAGAAATCGGATCCGATCAGGGAGTTGCCGCACTTGATGTTCTGGGAAAGATTGGGTAGCAATTTTATATCGGAGTACTTGAAAAGGTAACCGGTCGATTCGCGGTTCTCGCCTTCCAGCAGTTTCAAGAGCAGCGAAAGCTTGGTCACCTCGACCGCCTGGCCGTCGATATCCACGCCGTAAATATGCTCCTGCAATATGCGCTGCTTTTCGCCGATGGTTAACCTGTACTCACTTTCTCGAATCTGGTAAATTTTTCTTTCCTTCAAAGATCTTTGCAGAAGTTTTTCATCCCTCCCTGCCGTAGGGGCACGGCGTGCCTTGCCCTTTCCCATCGATCCGGAATAATATTCCAGGTACGCGTCCAGCAGGCATTGATACGCTGCGATCAGGAACGATCCCGAACCGCAAGCCGGATCAAGGATTTTGATCGGCGGGATCGCAACCACGGAATTCCAATTAACCAATTCCCCCACCGTTTTCTGGACAATATAATCAACGATATATCTGGGGGTGTAATAGACGCCGCCGGCCTTGCGAACTTCCGGTTTTTCCTCGACCCTAGCCTGATGGCCGGCGGTCAGATGGATGGTTTTGCCCAGGAACTGCTCGTAGATATTGCCCAGGATCTCGACCGGCAACACGGAAAACTCGTAAGGCGATTCAGGAAAATAGAGATCTTTGATGATTTCTCTGAATACCTTATCATCGATCTTCAATTTCGGCGTCAACTGGTCGGCCTTGAAATCGAAGATCCCGGAATTGTATTTGGCATCCGCCTGGGCGAACAGGGAAACAAGTTGCGGATAAATTTCTTTTTTGTATTCTAAAATCGTTCGTAGTTGCCCATATTTTTCCATGTCGCGATCTTCAGCGATACGCAGGAAAATGATGCGGTCGATGGTCTTCTGCACGGAATCGTTCAATTCATGAATGGATAGATCCGAATTGCGTAGGGCGATCGATTTAGCGATGTTTTCGCGCCATTTTTCTATCAACTTGAGAAATTCTTTGTCGACTTCCGACGTCCCTTTTTTGCGCTTGTTCTCCTCGACATATTTGTCAAAGCTGCCCTGCCAAATGGCTTCCTTGGAAAAGGTGTCAAAAATAAAATCCCAGTTTTTAAGATAGTCTTTATGTGTGCAGTAAAAGATGCGGCCGACCGATGAATTATCATGTTGATCGGGCTTGATGCGCGTGTCATAAACGGCAAACTCCTCGAAATCGGTAAGAATCGACAAGGGGAGCTTGGCCGTATAGGCATACCGCCGCAGTTGAAAAGCGGCGGCAATGTCACTCTTGACATCGACCGAAGGTTTTTTGGCTTCGACAAAGAACTTGCGAGCGCCACCGACGCGAAAACAATAATCCGGGGCTTTGATCCGGCCGGAGATCTCCAGGCGGTCCTCGCGGATCACTTCGCGATACTGCTCGGAGTGCCCCTGTTCGTTGGCGATGTCCCAGCCCAGCAGAGCAAAGAACTTGTCGATGAAATCCACCCGGGCCTTGGCCTCGTCATAACCACCGCCTTTGTACTGGCGGATGTTGTTTTCAAAAAGTCCGATCAGCCCTTCCAGCTTCTCGCGGTTTTTGTCCATGGATTCTATCTCTCTCAGAATGTTTTTTAATTTTCAATATAACGCTTTGCCCTATTGAAAGCAAACACCGTGAATTAGTTTTTCAGCAGGGCGATCTTACTTCAGGAAGAATAGCACCAGCACCTGGGCCGAGATGATGCGCAGGAAGGTGACCAGCGGGTAGACCGTGGCGTAGGTGACCGCCGGGGCGTCCGAGCCGGTGTAGCCGTTGGCGAACGCCAGGGCGGGCGGATCGGTCATGCTGCCGGCCATCAGGCCGCACAGTTCCAGGTAGTTCTTCTTCAGGACCAGGCGGGCGAACACCGTCACCAGCAGCAGCGGCAGCAGCGTGATCAGCGCCCCGCAGCCCAGCCACAAGAAGCCCTGCCCGCGCATCAGGGTGGGGACGAGATCGGCGCCGGCGCGCAGCCCCACGCAGGCCAGGAAAAGGACGATGCCCATCTCGCGCAGCATCAGGTTGGCGCTGCGCGGCACGTAGGCGGAGAAGCGGCCGATGTTGCCGAAACGGCTGATCAGGATGGCCATGACCAGCGGCCCGCCCGCCAATCCCAGCTTCAGGGGCAGGGGCAGCCCGGGGATGGGCAGGGGCAGGCTGCCCAGCACCACCCCGGCGATGATGCCCAGGAAGACCGGCAGGATCTCCGGGATGTCCAGTTCCTTGAGGGAATTGCCCAGCTCGACGGCCAGCTGGGCGATCATGTCCTGGCCGCCGACCACGGTCAGCCGGTCGCCGAACTGCAGGTGCACCCCGGGGCTGGGCACGAATTCGACGCCGGCGCGGTGGATGCGGGTGATGTTCACCCCGTAGCGCTGGCGCAGCCGCAGGTCGGCCAGCGAGCGGCCGATCGCTTTTTTTTGCGAGACCAGGATCAGGCGGGAAACGAGCTGGCCGGGGACCTTTTTCAGGTCGACCGCGCTCTCGCCGCCGACCAGCAGCCGGAGTCGTTCCAGGCTGGCTCTCTGGCCGACCGCCAGCAGCACGTCGCCGCCCTGCAGGATCGTGTCCTGGACCGGAGTGAACAGCTCCTGGCCGCGCAGGATCCGCGAAACCACGATGTCGGCCCGGATGACATCGGCCAGCAGCGAAAGCGGGCGGCCGGAAAGCTGGGGATTCTTCACTTCCAGGTTCATGCTCTCGGGCGCGGGGAAGATGTCGGCCTGGGCCTGCTGGAAGGCCTCCTGTTCCGCTGCCAGGCGGATGCGGAAGAAGCGCCGGGTCAGGACCATGGCCAGGATCACGCCGAGCACCCCGAACGGGTAGGCCACCGCGTAGCCCAGTCCGGCCTGGCGCAGCGCGGCGGCGGGCGCGGCGATGTCCTTCAAGGCCTGCTGCGCCCCGCCCAGGCTGGGCGTGTTGGTCGCCGCGCCGGTCAGGATCCCCACGGCGGCGCCGGCGGGCAGGGAAAAAAGCAGCCGCAGCAGCACCGCCGCCCCCACGCCCAGCAGGACCACGGCGGCCGCCAGCAGGTTGATGGCCAGGCCCTGCCGGCGCAACGAGGCGAAGAACCCGGGCCCGACCTGCAGGCCGATCGAATAGACGAACAGGATCAAGCCGAAATCCTTGACGAAATCGACGATCCCCTCGTTGACCGCGAGCTGGAGATGGGCGGCCAGGATGCCGGCGAAAAGCACGCCGGCGATGCCGAAGCTGATGCCGAAAAAACGGACCTTGCCCAGCAGGATGCCGGCGCTGATGACCAGGGCCAGGACCAGGACGGCATGGGCCGTCGAATCGCGCAGGAAGATCTCGACCAGCCAGTTCATGTCAATAGACCTCGATCTTCAACAGCCGGCATTCGATGGGGCCGTTGTAGAGCACGAAGCGCCGCGCGGGCTTCAAGCCGATGGCGCCGATCAGGTCCAGGTTGCCGCAGAGGAGGTAGGCGGTCGAGCCCGGGCAGCGCTGCTTCAGGAAATCGCCGAACTCCTTGTACAGGAGCCGCGTCCCCTCCAGGTCGCCGACGCGCATGCCATAGGGCGGGTTGCAGATGATGGTGCAGCCGGGGATCCCCGGCAGGTCGCGGAAATCCTTGCGCTCCACGGCGATGCCCCGGGTCCCGGGGATCTCGCGCAGGTTGCTGCGGGCGGCGGCCACCGCCTGGCGCTCGAGATCGCTGCCGCGGATCAGCCCCTCGGGCATCTCCCGGATCGCCGCGTCGCTCTCCCGGCGCACGCTCTCCCAGACGGCGGGGTCGAAGTCGGGCATGGACTCGAAGCCGAATTTTTCCTTTTTGAAAGCCGCGGGCACACGGCAGTAATGCATGAACGCCTCGGCCAGGATGGTCCCCGAGCCGCACATGGGGTCGACCAGCGGCCGCTCCCCCTGCCAGCCGCTCAAGCGCACCATGGCGGCGGCGAGCGTTTCCTGCAGCGGCGCCGCCACCGACTGCACGCGGTAGCCGCGGCGGTGCAACGAGCCGCCTGACGTGTCCAGGCTGATCACCGCCCGGTCCTGGCGGACGCTCAGGTTGATCCAGACATCGGGGCGCTCCGTGTCCACGTCGGGTCGCCGGCCGCAGCGGTCGCGGAAATGGTCGGCGATGGCGTCTTTCAGCCGCAGGGCGGCGTAATGGGAGTGGGCCATGCGGCTTTCCCAGACATTGGCGAAGACGGCGAAGGTCTGCTCGACCGAAAACAAGGCCTGCCAGTCCAGGGCGCGGGCGGCCTCATAAAGGGCCTGTTCGGAGAGGCAGGTGAAGGAGGCCAGGGGGGCCAGCACCCGCGAGACCAGGCGCGAGCGATAGTTGACCCGGTACAGCCCGGCCGCGTCGCTGTGGAAATGGACGCCGCCGCCCGAGGCTTCGCTGTCGCCGGCGCCCAGTTCCTCGAGTTCAGCCCGGACCAATTCGTCCAGCCCGCGGGCCGACTGGGCGAAAAACGACCGGTCCTGTTGATACGCGAACACGGGGAGATGCGGCGCCTGGGAAGCCGGGACGGCGTCAGTCCCCGACCTGCAGCCTCAGGAAAGCCAGGACCCTGGCCGGGTCGTGGCCCTTGCCCTTTTCCAGCACCCCGGTGGTCTGGGTGGCGAGCAGCTTTCCCGTTTTATCCAGCACGGCCAGGGCGGGGTAGCCGAAGCCCTTGACCCGGTAAAGATCGACCAGGTCCTGGTTGAGAGGCTGGCCCGGCTTTTCGCCGACGTCGACCAGCAGCAGGACATAGCGCTCGGCCAGGATCTTCCTGACCTGGGGGTCGGAGGCGAAAAGCTCGTGCAGGCGGTGGCACCAGGGGCACCAGTTGCCGCCGAACATCAGGAGGATATCCCTGTCCTCGACGCCGGCTTTCTGCACGGCGGCGGCGATCAGGGTTTTCATGTCGGCGGCGGGGTCATAGATCGCCGGCTTGGCCACGGGCGTGACCTCGGCCGGCAGCATCGCCGCCAGCAGCACCAGCGCGGCGGCCAGGACCAGCCAGAGAAACTTCTTGTTTTCCGGTCTATAGGATGTCATCGGCTAAACCTCCTCAAGGGCAAAATATTTTAGTCTATAATTATTTTTATGTCAAAATCCCGCCCCCCGGCGCGATTGACAAAAAATAATGGTTCGGCTATGAATGGGTTGGCTGGAACGATGAGACGTGGAGCCCGACGAAGCCATGAGCGAAAAAGTATATCATTCCGACCCCTACTGCCGGGAGATCACGGCGCGGATCACGGGCAAGGAATTCCGCGACGGGCGTTTTTATCTCCGCCTTGAACGCACGCTGTTCTGTCCCGCGGGCGGCGGCCAGCCCGCCGACCAGGGCACGGTCAACGACCTGCCCCTGCTCTCCCTGGAGGCCGACGGCGACGACATCGTCCACGTGCTCGGCCGGGATCCCGGCGAGGGCGAACTCCGCTTGCGCGTCGACTTCGCGCGCCGCTACGACCACATGCAGCAGCACACCGCCCAGCACCTGCTCTCCCAGGTCCTGGTCCGCTCCTTCAACGCCGCCACCCTCTCCTTCGCCATCGGGCCGGAGCATTCCTCGATCGAGATCGACCGGCCGGAGTTCGCAGCGGAGGCGACCCGGGAGCTGGAAGCGGAGTGCGCGCGGCTCATCTTTTCGCGGCTGCCGGTGAAGGTGTTCGCCAGCGAGGACGTCGCGAGCCTGCGGCTGCGCAAACCTCCCAAGGTGCAGGGGCGGATCCGCGTGGTGGAGATCGAGGGCTTCGACCAATCGGCCTGCGGCGGCACGCACCTGGCCAACATCGCCGAGATCGGCTTGCTGAAGATCGTCGGCAGCGAGCGCGTCCGCGCCAACGTGCGCCTGTACTACGCGGCCGGCTACCGCGCTCTGCGCGACTACCAGCTGAAACAGGATATCCTCCAGCGCCTGCAGCGGGCCATCACCCAGCCCCTGCCCGGGATCCCCGGCGAGGTGGAGGCCCTGCTCAAGGAGCGGGACGAGCTGCGCCGGGCGCTGAAAAAGTCCCGGCGCCGCGAGGTGGAGATCGCGATCGCCGGGGCGAGCGCCGGCGACGGCGGGCTGGTGGTCAGGGAATTCAGCGGGCTCGACCCGGCCGACCTGCGCTTTTTTGCCGGCGCCCTGGTCCAGCAAGGCAAAAACGTGCTGGCCTACCAGCGCTCGCAGCCAGCCCTGAAGGTACCCGACGAGGGTGCGTACGTCGTCATCGGCCGCGGCCGCGGGGATCGCGACCTGCGCGCTCTCAGCGCCCGCGTTTTCGCCCTGCTGCACGGCAAGGGAGGCGGCAGCGCCAGCATGATCGAAGGCCGCGGCAACGATTTCACGAAAATCGCCGAGCTCGCCGCCCTGCTGGACGAAAGCCTGTCCGGGAAGGGGTGACGCTCCGCGCCAGCCGCTGGGGGCCGAGCTTGCAAAATCCGGAAATTTTCATATAATGGGTTTTACCGGCGGAGGAGAAAATCATGGAAGAAAAAATCAAGGCCAAGATCATGGACGATAAAAAGATGAAGCGCACCTTCCAGCGCCTGGCCATCGAGATCCTGGAGCGCAACCGCGACGCCGAAAAACTGGTGCTGATCGGCATCCAGACCCGGGGCGTCCATGTCGCCCGGCGCATCCAGCTGCTGATCAAGGAACTGGAGAATATCGACGTGCCGCTGGGCATCCTCGACATCACCATGTTCCGCGACGACCTGCACAAGCACGAGCGGCAGCCGGCGGTGAAAAAGACCAAGATCGATTTCAGCATCGAGGACCGCGACATCATCCTGATCGACGACGTGGTGTTCACCGGCCGCACCATCCGCGCCGCCATGGACTCGATCTTCGAGCTGGGCCGGCCGGCGTCGGTGCAACTGGCGGCCTTCATCGACCGCGGCCACCGCGAACTGCCCATCAGCCCCGACTTCAAGGGCAAATACCTGCCCACCTCGCGCCGCGAGCGGGTCAAGGTGATGCTCCAGGAGGTCGACGGCAAGGACCAGGTGCTGATCATGGAACCGAAGGGATTCTGACCATGGGCGCGAAACGCTTCCGCCAGGACCACCTGCTGGGCATCGAGCAGCTCAGCGTCAGCGACATCGAGATCATCCTGGAAACCGCCGAGGCCTTCATCGAGGTCTCCAGCCGCGACGTCAAGAAGGTGCCGGCCCTGAAGGGCAAGACCGTGGTCAATCTCTTTTTCGAGAACTCGACCCGCACCCGCAGCTCGTTCGAGATCGCGGCCAAGCGCCTGAGCGCCGACCTGATCAACTTCAACCCTTCGATATCGAGCCTGAAGAAGGGCGAGGCCCTGAAGGACACGGTGCTCACCCTGGAAGCCATGAACCCGCACATCATCGTCATCCGCCACTCCGCCTCGGGCTCGCCCCACTACCTGACCACCTTCGCCCGCTCCTCGATCGTCAACGCCGGCGACGGGTTCCACGAGCACCCCACCCAGGCCCTGCTCGACGCCCTGACCATCCGCCAGCGGCTGAAAAACCTGCGCGGCCTGAAGATCGCCATCGTCGGCGACATCCTGCACTCGCGGGTGGCGCGCTCCAACATCATCCTGCACCAGAAGCTGGGCAACGAGATCGCTCTGATCGGGCCGCCCTCGCTGGTGCCGACCGAATTCGAGAAGATGGGCGCCACGGTCTATTACGACATCCGCAGCGGCGTGAAGAACGCCGACGTGGTCATGATGCTGCGCGTCCAGGAGGAGCGCGGCGCCAAGAACTATTTCCCCTCCATCCGCGAATACCGCAACCGCTTCGCCATCAGCCGCGAGATCTTCGCCCTGGCCGGGAAATCGGCCATCCTCATGCATCCGGGGCCGATCAACCGCGACGTGGAGATCGAGACGTCCATGGCCGACTCCGCGCAGTCGGTGATCCTGCAGCAGGTGACCAACGGCATCGCCGTGCGCATGGCCGTGCTGTACCTCTTGAAAGGAGAGATCCATGAAACTCTTAATTAAGAACGGCCGGCTCATCGACCCCGCCGCCGCCCTGGACCGCAACATGGACATCCTGATCGAGAACGGCAAATTCAAGGAGATCGCCCCGGCACTAAAAAAGGCGGCCGGCTGCCCGGTCCTCGACGCCAGGGACATGGTCATCGCCCCGGGTTTCATCGACATGCACACGCACCTGCGCGAACCCGGCCAGGAGAACAAGGAATCGATCGCCAGCGGCTCGCAGGCGGCGGCGCGCGGCGGCTTCACCTCCCTGGCCTGCATGGCCAACACCGAGCCGGTCAACGACAACCGCTCGGTGACCGAGTTCATCATCGCCCGCGCCCGCCAGGTCGGGCTGGTCAACATCTTCCCGGTGGCGGCCGTCTCCAGGGGGCAGTTGGGCGAGAACCTGGTGGAGATGGCCGACCTGGTCGAGGGCGGCGCCGTGGCCTTTTCCGACGACGGCCACTGCGTGATGAAGGCCGACCTGATCCGCAAGGCGCTGGAATACGTCAAGATGCTGGGCGTGCCCATCATCGAGCACCCGGAGGACCATTCGATCTCCGCCGACGGCCAGGTCAACGAAGGCTTCATCTCCTACAAATACGGGCTGCGCGGCATGCTCAAGGCCGCCGAGGAAGTGATCGTCGCCCGCGACCTGATCCTGCAGGAGCGCATCCGCTCGCGCCTGCACCTGACCCACATCTCCACCGCCGGCTCGGTCGAGCTGATCCGCAACGCCCGCAGGCTGAAGACGCCGGTCAGTTCCGACGCCACCCCGCACCACCTGCTGCTCAACGAGGAATTGGTCAGGGATTACAACCCGGTCTACAAGGTCAAGCCGCCGCTGCGCACCGAGGCCGACCGCCTGGAGCTGATCCGCGGCCTGCAGGACGGCACCATCGACTGCATCGCTTCCGACCACGCCCCGCACACCCGCGACGACAAGGACAAGGAGTTCGAGTTCGCCCCCTTCGGCGTCATCGGCCTGGAGACCTCGTTCCCCGTGATCCATGACCGGCTGGTGCGCGCGAAGCTGCTGACCCTCGGCCGCCTGGTCGAATTGTTCTCCACCAACCCGGCCCGCGTGCTGGGCCTGAAAACCCGCGGCCGCGTCAAGCCGGGCTTTCCCGCCGACCTGACCATCCTCAACCTGAAGAAGCGCTTCAAGATCGAGGAAAAGGATTTCCGCTCCAAGGCCAACAACTGCCCCTTCCTGGGTTGGGAGGGCCAGGGCGCGGTCGAGCATACGATCGTTGCCGGGAACATAGTATATAGCTCTAAGACACGATAACTAGGCTCGATGTTCGTACGTTCAGACGGTGACGGCAAGTTAAGGAAACGTCCAAACCGAAAACGAATTCTCAGTTCAAATAAAGAAAAGGCTTTCGTTTAGATCATTGAATTGGATTTCACTTGGAGATTGTGATTTGGAATTTTCCTGCTTCTTACCGTCTGCCATACGCCGTTGCCGTAAACCGGTTCGTTCGGCGCTAATGGCAAGTGCTGCAGTGGCTGCCTGAGCAGCTGCCGCAGGAATGGGAGGAATGGGACGCGGAGGCGCTATCGCTCTTTCCTCCGGATGAAACGGCGCAGCAACTGACCAGCTTCTCCACCTTGGCGCTGCCGCACTTTTCGCAGGTCACCGAGCCGGCGGCCGCGAGCGTGCGCAGGAATTTTTCGAAAACAGCGCCGCATTTCCGGCATTTATAATCATAAACGGGCATGGCGTCACCTCAAGAAGTCATTTTAGCGCAATTGCTCCCGGGGTTCAAGCCCGCGTCAGCCTCGATCTCCCCGGCGGCGACGATGACGTCGCCGTCGTAAAAAACGGCGAGCTGCCCGGGGGTGACGGCGCGCACCGGCTTTTTGAAAACCGCCCGGATGCGGTTCGCGGACAGCTCGACGATCTCCGCCTCGTGCCCGTGCAGCTGGTAGCGCACCTTCACCGCCAGCGTCTCGCCGGGACGCAGCGGCCGCCAGAAGACCGGGCGGCCCGCGACGAGGGAGTCGGACAGCAGGTCCTTCTCGTCGCCCAGGGTGACGGTGTTGGCGGCCAGGTCGCGGCTGACCACGTACAGCTTGCGGTCGGAAGCGAAGCGGGTGCCGCGGCGCTGGCCGGTAGTGAAACGGGCGGCCCCGCCATGGCGGCCAATTTTTTCTCCTTTTATGTCAAGGATGTCGCCGGCGACAAAGCATTCCGGGATGCGCGGCGAGAGGTAGGAGGCCAGGCTTTGCTCCTGCAGGAAACAGACGTCCTGGCTCTCCGCCATGTTCGCCAGCGGCAGGCCCGCCACCCGCGCCCGGACCTGGTCGACGGTGAGGCCGGCGATCGGGAACAAGACCTTTTCCAGCACCCCCGGCCCGATCATGGCCAGGAAATAGATCTGCGACTTGCGGCGGTCGGCCGGCTCGCGCAGGAACCAGCGCTCATTGAGGCGGACCTTGTCGGCGTAGTGGCCGCTGGCGAAGAGGCCGCCGCCGGAACTTTTTTCCGCCGCCGCCAGCAGCAGCCCGAACTTGACGTGGCGGTTGCAGAGGACGCAGGGGTTGGGGGTCAGGCCGGCGCGATAGGCGTCGATGAAGGGGTCCAGCACCTGCTCCCGGAAAGCCGGGCGCACGTCGCACACTTCCCAGGGCACGTCCAGCACCCGGGCCAGGTTCTCGATGCGGGCAAGCCGTTCATCCTCGCCCGCCAGCCCCAGGCGCATGGTCAGAGCGTGGACACCGTGGCCCCGTTCGCGCAAAAGCAGGATCGCCGCCGTCGAGTCCTTGCCGCCGCTGAAGGCCACGGTGACGGGGGGAAGACCGGCGCTCACTGGCAAGGGAACGTCTCCTCGAGAAAGCCGCGCGCTTCCGTGAAATCCTGGCTCAGGAAGATGCGCCGCTTCCAGGAGCGCGAGCCGGGGCGGCTCAGCACCAGGAAACGGGTGAAGGCCTTGAGCTTGCCCAGGCGTTTGCGCTCGGGATAATGATCCTCGATCAGCGCGGCGAGCCTGCGCACATAGGCCCCCCAGTCCTTCTCCAGCGTATCCTGCCCGGCGATCTCCCTGAACAGGAAGGGGTTGGCCAGGGCGCCGCGGCCGATGAGCACGCCGTCCACCTGCTGCAGTTTCTCCAGGGCGAAAGCCAGGGTCATGATGTCGCCGTTGCCCAGCAGCGGGATGCGCAGGTTCGCCTTGACGGTCGCGGCGAGTTCCCAGTGGGCGCTGCCCGCATAGCCTTCACTTTTCAGGCGGAAATGGACCGCCACCGCGTCGGCCCCCTCTGCCTCGATGATCCGGGTCGTTTCCAGGACGTTCGCTTTGTTGAAGCCCAGGCGGACCTTGACGGTCAGCGGCAGGCGGGTGCTTTTGCGCACGGCGGCCACCACCGCCGCCAGGCGCGGCAGGTCCTGCAGCAGGCCGGAACCGGCACCGGTACGCACCACCTTGGGCACCGGGCAGCCCATGTTCAGGTCGATGCCGGCGAACGCCGTCTCGGCCGCGACGATCGCCGCGGCCTCGGCCAGGGGCTCGGGGTTGGCGCCGAACAACTGGATGAACTGCGGCGTGCGCGTCGGGAAATCGGCGATCATCTCCATGGTGCGGCGGTTGCGCCGGCGCAGCCCCTCGGCGGCGATCATCTCCGAGACCATGGCGCCGCAGCCGCCGATCTCGTCCATGAGCTGGCGCAGGACCCGGTCGGTCAGTCCGGCCATGGGGGCCAGCACCGTCGGCTGGTCCAGGGTTAGTTTGCCGATCTTCAACATAAGCCGATTATACCACGGCAGGAGCCATTTATCGGGTCAGTGATTAGTGATTAGTGATTAGTAATTGGAGAAAGCCATAAGTAAAATCCCTCTAAGTCTCTTCATTTTTCAAATCACTAATCACTAATTACTAATTACTTATTTTCATATAGCCGAAAAATACTTGGTCAAAACAATCAACTCCGGATCGGCTAATACGTTCAAATGCCCCTGGATATGGCGAACAGTGCGCGGGATGTAGCGGGAGTAGGCGGGGTGGCGGCGTTCGAACGTCTGGAAAGCGAACGTGCCCAGGGCCTTGATATTGCGCTGCAGGGCGGTCAAGCGCACCTGCCGCAGCTCCCGGTCGTTGCCGAAAGCGGCGAGGTTGGGGAAAAGCCGCCCGCGGGCCGGGCCCAGGTCGAGGTAGGAATCGAAGGCCAGCGAGACCAGGTCGTAATACCGGGGGGCGACGAGCGAGTCCTGGAAGTCGACCATCACGATCTCCCGGCCCAGGACCAGGAGGTTGCGCGAGTGGAAATCGCGGTGGGCGAAGGTGTCCTCAAGGGCGATGGATTCGACAAGGCACCGCAGTTGCTCGCTCAAGACGTCTTCGTTGATGGAGCGGACATGGAAGCGTGGGAAAAAATGAGCGATGAAAAAATCCATCTCCCATTGCAGCCGGGCGCGGTCGAGCCGGGCCGCGGTGAGGGAAGCGGGGACGGCGGCGAGCCGGCCCAGGATCTCCCGGCATTGGTCGAGCAGCCTCAGGCGCGCGGCGGGGTGGGCGGCATGCCAGGCCCGCTGCAGGAGCAGGTCACCGGCGTCTTCCTGGATCACCACCCGGTCATCCAGCACCTCGTCGATGCGCGGCACGCGCAGCCCGTGCTCCAGGTAGATCTTCTGCAGGGAGCAGAACCGATCCACCTCGGCGGGCGCCGGCTCGGGATAAACCATGGCCACGAGCGTTTTTTTCCCCTGGCGAAGGCGATAGAAACTGCGCCGCGAGGCCTCGGACCTGATCTTTTGCAGGCTGGCCCCGCGCCGGCGGGCAACGAATTTTAAAAGCGACTCTGTTAATTTGAGTTGAGCTGGCATGTGATTCCCGAAGCGAAATTATCGCACAGCCGGCCCACGGCGACAAGCCGCCAGGCGATATTTTTCGTTGTAACCTTTTTGCCTAAACGCGGTATTACCATTATAATGAAAGCGTCTCTTGGACTAAGGAAAAAGCCATGCTCGACGATGAACAGGTGATGTCCCGGGTGCGGGACGACCGCGTGGAGATGCTGGCCATCCTGTTCGAGCGCCACCATGTCCGCCTCTATAATTTTTTCCTGCGCCTGACCTCCGACCGCCAGTTGAGCCAGGACCTGGTGCAGGACGTTTTCCTGCGCATCCTGAAATACCGGCATTCCTTCCGCAGCGAAAGCAAATTCAGCACCTGGATGTACCAGATCGGCCGCAACGCCCATATCGACCACCTGCGCTCGCGGCGGCCGGAGATTCCCATCGACGAAATATGGAGCCAGGAGCCCAGCCCGCAGCCCCTGCCGCCGCAAAAGGCCGAAAGCGAGCAGGAAGCCGACCTGCTTTCCCGCGCCCTGGAACGGCTGCCGCTGCGCAAGCGCGAAGTGCTGCTGCTTTCCCGTTTCCAGGACCTGAAATACCAGGAGATCGCCGGCCTGCTCAAATGCAGCGTCGAGAGCGTGAAGGTCCAGGTGCACCGGTCGCTCAAGGAACTGCGCCGCCATTACCTGGAACTGCAAGGAGAAAACCGATGACGTGCGAAGAAACCAGAAAGAATATCCCGGAGCTGCTGGCCGCCGGCCTGCCCGCCGCCGACGCCGCCCGGCTCAAGGAACACCTGAATTCCTGCTCCTCCTGCTGGCAGGAATGGCAGGAGCTGCAGGAAACATGGACCCGCCTGGGCATCCTGCGCGATGAGCAGCCGGGCCCCGAACTGCGCCGTAATTTTTACCAGGCGCTCGAAGCCGCCCAGAAGGATCTCGCCGCCGGCAATGGCTGGCGGCAAAAATTCATCCGCCTCCTGCCCGCCTGGCGCCCCGCGGCGGCACTGCGCCTGGCCGCCGCCTCCCTGGTCGTGGCCGCCGGCTTCGCCAGCGGCTTTTTCGCGGGCAGCCGCGGCGATGGCGGAAAGATCGAGCGCCTGGGGCGGGAAGTCGACCGCCTGCAGCAGCAGATGAGCCTGCAGCTGCTCGATCAGCCTTCGGCTTCCGCCCGGCTGCAGGGGGTATCCCTGACCTCCCGCGTGCAGGATCCCGCCCCGGCGCTGATCAGCGGCGCTGCTGGACACCCTGGACAACGATCCCAGCGTCAACGTGCGCCTTTCCGCCGTGGACGCCTTGTATCTTTTTTCGGACCGCGCGGAAGTGCGGACGGCTCTCCCCGCCTCGCTCTCCCGGCAGGCCTCGCCCCTGGTGCAGATCGCCCTGATCGACCTGCTGGTCTCCCTGAAGGAAAAGCAGGCCGCGGCGGCCATGAAAAAACTGCTGGCCGACAAAAAGATCATGCCCGAGGTCGAGCAGCGGGCCCGGTCGGGCATCAGCAAGATCATCTAGCCCATGACGGCGAAATCTCATTTTTTTCCCTTCCCGGCTGTAACCTTCGCCGCCGGGACGGGTATTACCTCCCGGAATGCCCAAGAGGCAAGGAGGTAGTCATGAAAAAATACATTCCAGCCCTGCTGCTGGCGCTGCTGCTGCCGTGCCTGGCGCCGGGCCACGATTCCTACCGGCTGGAGAAGAAGGAGAGCATCACGAAGGTCTTCACGTTCACTTCTCCGGAGAAAGCCAAGACCGTGAAGATCGACAACATTTTCGGCTCCATCACCGTCAGCGGCACCCGCGCGGCGGAAGCCCGCCTGGAAGCGAAGAAGCGCCTGCGCGCCGACAGCCAGGAAGGCCTGCAAAAAGCCGAGCGCGAAGTGACGCTGAAAATGGCCGAGAAGGACAACGTGCTCGACATTTACGTCGACGGCCCTTTCCGCCGCCGCGACGGCTCGACCGACGGGTCCGACCGCGATTATATCGTGGCTATGATTTCAGCTGCAGGTCCCGGAGCAGACCAGCCTGATCCTGAAAACCGTCAACGACGGCGACATCCTGGTCAGGAACGTCCGCGGCGAGTTCACCGTCCGCAACGTCAACGGCCGCATCGAATTGCAGGACGTCACGGGGCCGGTCAGCGCTCAGACGGTCAACGGTGCCATCCGCGCCGCCTTCCGCGAGAACCCCGCCTCCGCTTGCAGCTTTACCACGGTCAACGGCGACGTGGAAGCCCGCTTCGCCCCGGGCCTGGCCGCCGAATTCCAGCTGAAAACCCTGAACGGCGGGATATACAGCGATTTCCCGGTCAGCTACCTGGCGCCGAAGCCGGGGACGGCGAAGCGGGAGAACGGCCGCTTCGTCTATCACAGCCGCGGCTTTCAAGGCGTGCGCGTGGGCCAGGGCGGGCCCGAGATCAGCATGGAAACCCTGAACGGCGACATCGTGCTCGCCAACGAAAAAAAGTAAACCAAGGAGAATAACATGAAAACCAGCAAAGCATTATTGTTCACGGTATTGATCCTGGCAGCCGCCGCCTGCGCGCTGTGGGGGCAGGATGCCGTCTTCCGACCGCGTCGTCGTCCCCTTCAGCGACCCGGGCAGCCCGGCCTGGTCAAGGCCCAGCCTGATCAACGGCGGCATCACGGTCAAGGGCTACGAAGGCAAGGAAGTGATCGTCGAAGCCAAGCCGCGCGGCCATGTCGTCGGGGAAGACGAAGGCGAATCCGCCGGCGAAGGCGAAGACGAGAAGCCCGACAAGCATGCCGGCATGATGCGCCTGAAGGCCGGCGGCGGGGGGCTGGACGTCGAGGAAAGCAAGAACGTCATGGAGATCAGCGTCCCCGCCTGGAAGGCGGATATCGACCTGGTCATCCAGGTGCCGATGAATACCGCCCTGGAACTGCACACCGTCAACAACGGCGGCATCAAGGTGGAGAACGTCAACGGCAACATGGAGGTGGCTCACGTCAACGGCAGCATCACCCTGTCCCGCATCGGGGGGGCGGCGGTGGCCCAGACCGTGAACGGTGACGTCACCGCCACTTTCAGCCGGCTCGACGGCAAGACGCCGCTGTCGCTGATCACCCTCAACGGCGACGTCGACGTCACCCTGCCCGCCGCCGCCAAGGTCGATTTCAAGCTGAAGATCGACAACCAGGGCGAGGTGTACAGCGATTTCGAGCTCCGCTGCAGAACAAGAGCGAGAAGACCGTCGAGGACAAGCGCAGCCACGGCGGCCGCTACCAGGTGAAGATCGACAAGACCGTCTTCGGCTCCATCAACGGCGGCGGCCAGGAGATCACCCTGAAGACCTTTAACGGCGATATCCTGCTGCGCAAAGCCAAGTAGCCGCAAGCGTAAAAAACGACAACGTTCAGGGACCGGCCCGGCCGGTCCCTTTTTTCTACCGGGAATTCCCCTTCGGCCCGCCAGCGGAACTCCAGATCGACGCGGCCGCGGGCGTCGACGACCACCCCTTCGCGGCGCAGCAGCCGGCGCTGTTCCTCAAAGCCGCCTGCCGGGCGGCAGGAGATCCGCCCGGCGGCGCCGATCACCCGCTGCCAGGGCAGCCGGTACTTTCCGGACTGGGAGTGGAGGATCCAGGATACCTGGCGCGCCCCCCAGGGCTTGCCGGCCAGATGGGCGATCTGGCCGTAGGTGGCTACCTTCCCGCGCGGGATCGCCGCGATCCCGGCACGGACCGCGGCGCAAAAAGGATCGGGAGATCCGCTACGTTCCCACCCGGCCAGGGTGCCGGAGAGGCGGGAGCGGCTCCAGGAAAGGTCGCATGGGTCAGCACGGCCCCCATTCATGTCCGGGATGGCGTCTTTCGTATTCGCGCGCCGAGGCCTTGGTGATGCGGTGCCAGGGCTGCCCGAGCTTGGCGCCGACGATCAGTGCCAGCGCGCAGCGGCAGAGGCTGGGGTCCACTTTCCGCCGCAATTCCGCGAACACCTGGTACGGATCGCGCCGCAGGAAATCAGCGGCGGAATGGATGCCGATCTGCTTCAGCTTGCGTTCGGTCACCGTCCCGATATTGGCAAGGGACGTGAGGGGCTTCCCCTGTCGCGCCGGCGCCGACTTTTTGGCAACGCTCATTTTCCCTTCTCCTTTGGCGATTTAACCGGTGATAGCATTAAAAAAGGCAACGCCGGCCAGGACGCCCAACGCGATGAGCGCGCTGCCTGGATAACCGTTCATAGTCCATGGCCCTTCCCGGTCCCGGCGGCTTCTATTTTAGCACGGCGCGATTGAAAAAAAACGCCCGCCGGTTATGATTCATTTTTCGCGGATCCGAAATCACTCCTGGAGGTCTGCCGATGTTCAAAGGTCATCCCAAGGGATTGTTCGTCGCCTTTTTCGCCAACATGGGCGAGCGCTTCGGTTTCTATACCATGCTGGCCATCTTCGTCCTTTTCGTCCAGGCCAAGTACGGCCTGGACGCCGGCGCCGCCAGCCAGGTCTACGGCATATTCATGGCCTTCGTCTATTTCTTGCCTCTGCTGGGTGGCCTGCTGGCCGACCGCGTGCTGGGCTACGGCAAAACCATCGGCCTGGGGCTGGTGGTCATGTTCAGCGGCTACCTGCTGCTGGCCATACCCACCAAAATGGGCAGCGGCTTCGCCCTGACCCTGGCCGCGCTGGCGGTGATCGCCGCGGGCACCGGCCTGTTCAAGGGCAACCTGCAGGCCCTGGTGGGCAACCTCTACGACGACCCGCAGTACAGCGCCAAGCGCGACCGCGCCTTCACCATCTTCTACATGGGCATCAACATCGGCGCCGTGTTCGCCCCCACCGCCGCCGAGAAGATCAGCAACTGGATCCTGTCCTCGGCCCATTATTTCTACGACGCGCGCATCCCCGCCCTGGCCAACAGCTTCCTGAAGAATACCCTGGCCGACGTCAACGGCTACCTGGCCATCGCCAGGAGCCAGGACGCCACCGTCACCCTGGACACGCTGAAGTCGTTCTCGGAAAACTATATCAACGCCTTAAGCAAATCCTACCACTACGGATTCGGCGTGGCCTGCATCAGCCTGGTCATCTCCATGCTGGTCTTCTGGGGCTTCCGCAAGTATTATAAAAAGGCCGACATCACCGAGAAGCAGAAAGCGAAGTCCGCCGATCGCAAGTCCGAGGTGGTCGAGCTGACCCCGCAGCAGACCCGCGAGCGCCTGACCGCCCTGGGGCTTGTCTTTTTCGTGGTCATCTTCTTTTGGATGGCCTTTAACCAAAGCGGCCTGACCATGACCTACTTCGCCCGCGACTACACCGTGCCCAGCGTGGGCAGGCTGACCAATCTCTGGTTCGACCTCTTCGCCCTGCTGCCGATATTCCTGGCCGTGATCGGCTTGCTGTTTTTGCTGCGCAAGGGGAGCAAGCCGCTGGCCAAGGCGCTGGGCGCCGCCGCCTTTGTCGTCTTCGGCCTGCTGGCCTATTTCCGCTACAGCAGCTACAGCGCAAGCAACCCGTTCTCGCCGCAGAAATTCCAGCATTTCAACCCCTTTTTCATCGTCGCCCTGTCGCCGCTGGTGATCGCCTTCTTCGCCTGGCTAACCGCAAGGGCAAGGAGCCGTCTTCCCCGCGCAAGATCGGCTACGGCATGCTGCTCGCCGCCGCCGCCTTCTCCATCCTCATCGTGGGCTCGCTGGGCCTGGCCAGCCCCAGGGCGCTGGGCGGCCAGGTGGCGCCGGCGGGCATGCTGGTCTCGCCCTACTGGCTGATCTCCACCTACCTGATCCTGACCATCGCCGAGCTTTTCCTGAGCCCCATCGGCATCTCGTTCGTCTCGCGCGTGGCGCCGCCCAAGTACAAGGGTATGGCGCAGGGGGGCTGGTTCACGGCCACGGCGATCGGCAACTACCTGCTCGGCATCATCGGGTCCCTGTGGCTGAAAGTGCCGCTGTGGGCGCTGTGGCTGATCCTGGTCGGCTGCGCCCTGCTTTCGGCCGCTTTTATCTTCTCGGTGATGAACCGCCTGGAGCGCACGACCAAGGCCTGATCGGCTTGTTTTTAAAGGTATTTTCTTGAAGGACGGTTTTTAACCGGCGGCGCCGGCGGCTTGCCCGGCGGAATTGCCGCAGACCCGCGCCCAGAACGCGACTTCCTTCTCGACCAGGCCGGCGATAAAGGCCTCGTCGCGGTCGACTTTCAGCAGCACGGTATGGTCGAAGCGGAAACTCCAGTAGTAGATCTCGCCAAGCCCGGTGACGGCCAGGATATGCTGCAGCTGCGGGTAATATTTTTCGGGCACGCAGCCGGAACCGGCCAGGCGGTGGTCCTTCTCGCCCGGGCACTTGATCTCCACCACGTGCCGCCCGTCGGCGCTCAGGCCGTCCAGGCTGGCCCGCATCCAGGGATGCTCGCGCGACTGCACGCAGACCGGCGCCACGTCGATGCCGGTATGGTTGACGTAGGCCAGCCGCGCCACCGGCTCCAGCCGCTTGCCGCGCTGCATGGCGTCGTTGGCCGGCCGCTCGGCCTTCTGCCCCGTCTTGAGCAGGAAAAGTTCGCCGTCGGTCTGCCAGGGCGAAAGGCCCATGACCACCGGGGCGTCGGAAGCGCCGATGCCGCCGCGCCGCCAGGAGAGCCACTCGTCGGTGCTTTGTTCGAATTCGAGTTTGATGAAAAAGGCGGGAACTATTTCTTGCATATAACCTTGTACCACAACCGCCGCCGAAAAGCAAAGCCCGCCGGGCTAGGGCCGCCGCGGGCGCGCAACGACGCGCCTTACCCCCCGCCACCCCCTGGCCAGCACCCGGCGCAGCGGGGGCCAGAGCGGATAGAAGAGCAGATATAGATCCGACCCGGCGGACGGGGCGGAGCGGTTCGGCCAGAAACGGGCTTTGCCCCGGCGCTCGACATGGGTGATCAGGCCCAGGATGTTTTCCGCCGGGACCCAGCCGTCGCCCTCGGGGGCGATTGTCGCCCTTGATATAATATTTCTTTTCCTCGCGTGCAGCACGCGGTGGACCAGCATCTGCGGCCGGTCGGGATGGCGGAAGGCCACCACGTCGCCGCGCCGGGGCATGATATTCTTCAGCGGCGAAATAGTGATCACATCTCCATCGCGAATGCTCGGGGTCATGCTGTAGCCCCTGGCCTGGAACCTGAACGACGCCCCCTTTTCGTGGACCGCCTCGATCAGCTCCATGACCATCGGGGCCGAGAGGGAGATCCCTTCCTCGATCGTATCCATTTGATCTGAGGCCATCACCTATTCCCAGGCAGGATGATTATTGCCGGAACCATGTTCATCATTTAATTATACGTTATTATTTAAGCGAAACGAGAAATTTTTCGATTTCTTTCCAGAATTTGCCGTTCCGGCTGATCTCCAAACGGCGGATGGGAACCCTTTTGCTCATCGTGATGGCGTTTTCAAAGCGCATCAGATTGATGCGGCGGATGGCATCCTTGTCCATGCCGTTGGCCATAATGAAAAAAGTCTGGCCGCTGACATCGACCAGTTCGCTGATGGCTTGACGAGTAGAAAGCGAGGAAACTCGATCCTTTTTGTTCTGGGTCATCATGAAGATCAGCTTCGAGCTTGAACGGCGGTCTGTACATCCCAGGATCCGCTCATTTTCCCCTGCCTATATTGGCTCCAGGTCGGCCAGGGGTGGGCCCAGTAGGATCCGTCCGGGGATTTGACGATCAACGTGTTATCATCGCTGAGCGAGCGCCAGGGGCGCGGCAACCTTTTGCTGGCGGTGGTTTTCCCCACCCCCCCGGGCCCGGCCAGGATCACCCCCTGACCGTTCCATTCGGCCAGGGCCCCATGCACCAGGAGACCGCCGTTTTTTTCGGAATAGTTGGCCACGATCTTGGAAATCCGCGTCAGTTGGAAAGCCATTTTTTTTGGAGTGGAAAAAGGTCCGACCCGGCACGGCATCTCATTCGCATGCTCCACGGGCATGTCTCGCCAACGGATTTCCTTTTTTGAAACATGAACGATAATTTTCTTGATCTGGCTGAGCTTCTGGTCCTCAAGAGACGTTGACCCTTGCCAGTTCAGCCCCATCGCATGTTTAAACTTCGAGAAAAGGAGAGAAGAATTTTCCCCTTCGGCACAAATCCGCCATTTGAATCCGTCGGCTAACGCCAGCTCAACAATCGTATATTCTCTTCGTTTTTTAATAATTCAGTAAATCGCCTTTTGCCCGGCCTTGCAACTGCTGTCTGCATTTGCGCCAACCCAGCAATTACCACCCGCGCTGCTTCCCGATTTGCATTGGGAAGCGATGTGCGTTGACCCGGTCGCACAAGCACCTTGTGCGACCCCGGATAAGGATACCGCTTTCGGTTTTTGGTACAAAGGTTTTTTTGTCTTGGCAGTATTCTTCATCTTTCCCTTTATAATTAATTTTAGCATGTTATTTTATTTATTTCAATACCTTCGCTGATCCGCCTTCATAATTTAATAACGTTCCCCCCCCGCGATGCCGGAGTCACGATTCAGGGGAAGCAAGAAGAACAAAAATATTGCCTCATTATCAAGACATAGATTGTCCAGATCGCATAATTCGACCATGGCACAGCGCATTGGCGTCACTTCTTTAGAAGTTGCCTCATGGAAAAATTATCAACCACGGACCTCACTTCGGCGATGCGCTTGTTCACCTCATCCATGTCCAGTTCGCGGCGAAGCGGTTCGCAAAAAAACTGCAGGCACGGCAAACTTCGGCAGTCGGGTTTCAGGCGGCAGCCGTTGTCCCAAAAAGCGCACAGGTTCCGAGACGTATTGCTAAAGTCCGGTTCGGGCAGTTCAGTATCGCAGCGCACAAGCAAATAGTCCACTATAGTGAAACAGCCGACCGATTTCGCGATATAGATGCTGAGTTCAGGCGAATGGAGCCGGCAGCATGTGCCGTAAGCACAGGAAGGGCAATGGCTGCTCACTGCCGGTGTAATAAGTTCTTGCAATTCAATGACAGCCCGCTTGTAAGTGGCAGACTGCTTGCGCAGATATGAAAGATCCTCAGGGCTCAGGACGCGATAGGCAAACTCGAACGATTGAAATTCCTCTCTGGCGTAAGCACAATCGCGTAAAAGTTTTTTATTCAAATTTCTTCTTCCCAGCCATTTGCTCTACGGTGCCCAAAACGTATATAGCATATTCTCAATTATTTGCAAAACCACTCTTAATATATTCCTCCTCATGAATGATTTTATTCGATTTTCCTTATTGATAATTTTTGAATAATTCATATACTTTCTACTTTTACGGAGAGATGCATGATAAAAAAACCGTCACCCGGAAAAAACCGATTTATCCGCAACCCCGATGTCGTTCTTCGCGAAGAAGACCCGGAGGGGGCGTTGCTCTTCAACCCCGACACCAACCAGATCCGGGTGATCAACGCCACCGGGCTGTTCATCTGGAAGCACTGCGATGGCAAGAAAGACCTGCCGACCATCATTGCGGCCATGAAGAAAGTTTTTGACAGGGTTCCCGACAAAGAAGTCGAAACCCATGCCAACGATTTTTTAGATGATATGAAAGTGAATTGTTTTCTGATCGTTCCGGAAACAAAAGAAAAAGAAATTTGAATTCAAGCAGAAAAATAAACTAGCTCAGATTTTTAGGATTGATCAAAAATCGGTATAAAAAAGAGGTTTTCATGAATTTCTGCTCCGGAAACCACTTGGCAACAGTTCGGTTTCGATAAATCCATTTGATCACCGGGCCTGTGGTTGTGGAGAATCTTATTTTTTGAATTTGCGGCCTCCAAAAAATGAAAAGAGTATCTCGGATCTTCCCGACAGGCAAATATCTTCTCACCTCGCATAAAAGCAGATAGCATGTTCTACGAAAAGCATAACTCGCTTTGGCAATAATGAACCCGGCAAACCCACCCCTGATTCTGCAGATTTTACCTTTCCGTTCGAAGGCAATCACCTTCCCGATCAAGTCAGATTCAGAAATTGGCAGGATGTCCGGGTTCCGATTGTTATCGCCTTTGGTGATGAAATGATTTTTGTCAACACGAATGATCCGGTGAACAACCAGATCATCTTCATTGCCTTTTCTTCGATAAGCAATAACATCTCCCTTTTGCAGATTTTCAAAAATACAAAATCCTATTATCAGGAAGTCTGCTGTTCGGAAAATGCCTTTCATGCTGCTTCCCTGGTAAGGAATATTCAGCAAATTGTCTCTGGATAGTATAGAATCTTTCAAGTCTTTTGTTTAAACTGGAGCACTTCCACTATAGCAACCCCTGGCAGTACCGCCGTTAGAGCAATTCCCAGCCGTAGTAGTTGATCCCGTTGTGCAGTTATAGGTCGCGGTTAAACCAGGTTGGCATACTGGAGCGGATTGGGGATCGTTTCCAGAGATGCATCCTTCTGCTGCAGCATTTCCCAAGCTGCAGCGCGCCCCCAGAATAGGTGCGACCTTGCCGGCATCGAGACTGATTGGCTTTTCATATTTTACTTTTTTCATTTTAACCTCTTGAACATTCCGTTGATTTTTGTAATCCTTCCCTATTATTAAAAGTTCTTTTCGAATGCATCATGAATCATTTGAATGATACTTTTATCTTTTTTAAAAGTCAAGCGCCAGCCATCGATTTTTTTTGAGATCTCAGCTGCTGAAGCAAACCAGTTTTTGATAGCCTTCAGATCTTTATGTTGTCTTTGACTATCCACCTCAAAAACTGCATCGACAAGATACCGGCAGGTTTCTTTTGGGGAAAGAGGTTTTATTTCTAATGTTTTTGATTTGAAAATACGCAGAATAGCCAGCAAGGGATATTCATTTTGATCAATAACAGAAAGGGCATTTATTTCTTTATAAAGGGAACCTTCGCCGCCATCACAAACCAGCCAATCGCCATTTTTTTGATATACCCGCACCTTGTCATCGGCAATGACCGGATACCGGCCCGACAAAAGGCGGCTGATCGTACTTTTCCCGGCTGAAGAGTGGCCAAGAAACAACAAGGCTTTCCCTGAAACATCTACCGAAGATGCGTGGAAATATACGCCTTGTTGATCGACGGGGCGTTGATCAACTACCGGTTTATTGTCCATGGCTAACGGGAATGTTACAGTAACTTCGTTTTCGGGTTGTTGGGAAAATACCTCTGCGTTCCGCTTCTGCACACAAAAAGTCGGGATTTAGAAGCTCCCCGGTACGGGAATAATTCATGGCCACACACTGGGTCAGGCAGCGCTTGGCATGGATGCAGTCACCGCATATTCCCGGGTAGACGCCATTCAAATCATGGCGCAAACCAACCAGGATCGGATGTGATGCCCAAATATCTCTGAGGCTATCCTCACCAAGATGTCCGAAACACAACTTGGGGATATTCCGCCCTATACCGCAGAGAGCCATTTCTCCATTGCCCAGTATGCCAAGAATATTGAGCACCCGGCATTCCCCTCCAGCATTATTTCCCCGAAGTAATTCCCGGATCGAAGAAAGCGCCGGCGGGATAGAAATGTACAAAGGAATCGGGGTGCGCTCCTGCAATTCACCTCTGATAAATCGGGCCAAGTGGACGATCTCCTCATAGCCCAGTGTTTCACCCTTTTTATCCATGATTTTACCACGGCCCGAAGGGGAGACTGGATTAAATTTCATGGAACCGGCTCCCAGGCTGACCGCCATTTGACCACCGCCTCGACTTCAGCGATATTCCCCCGGTGTGGGCACATGATGACCTGGGGCTTGAAGCCGGCATTGGCCAGATTCTCGATCCCTTTTATTGTTGACTGAAAAGCTCCTTTGACACCCGGAAATGATCGTGGGTTTCTGGTTTGGCACTATCCAGGCTGGCCGAGACGAACCACATGGTGGTATTATTTTTCAGGTGTTTGGCAAGTCGGGCGTCGATCAAGTGTAGCATTGGTCTCCATGTATGATTTTATGTTTTCCTTGCTTAAATAATCAACGATCTCAACAAATTGCGGATGAAGAACGGGTTCTCCCCCGGTAAGTTTGACCTGATCCAAGCCAAGCGATTTGCCTTCTTTAACCGCAAGCTTTTAATAATTCAATCTCCAGGCAATCGCCCGGAGAAGGTTTCCCATCCACAAACGATGGCGTGATCCAGCAATGGCGGCAAAAAAGATTGCAGCCGTTGGTTAAATAAAGATAGAAAGTTTGCAAAGCGGGAACGCCTTCCGGCAGATCGATTATGCTGGCCGAACTTGCAGAGATTTCAGAAGCCTTTTCAGGATTATGTCTTTTTTTCATCTACCACTTCTCCAACAAATCCCTTGCTGCAAAGTTCGTCAATAAATTTATCGACATCTACTTCCACTTGTTCCATGGGCACAGAATCGCATACTTCCTTCAAATGATCGACGATATCGGCCCTGGTCCCGGGGTGTGCCTTTGAGGAATTTCCAGATAACCAGGCCGATCGGATTGATGATCAACAACGCATTTGTGTCGGCGTTGAATAAAATGGCGCCATCTTCCTCCTCACGTAACGACGCGTCGGGATTCGCCATTAATTCCAAGGATTTGCCCATTTTTTTTCTCCTTTTCACTACCACCTGCACCAATGGTCGAACCGCTCCCTGCAAACCCAGATCCATGCTCAGCCGCTGGATATCTTTCCTGACTATCCGCTCCTCCATCTCAAACTCAGCGGATACGGTCCTGATGATCTGCAGTAAATTACTCTGACCATTCATCAACCCAACAATACGCCGGGCAGAATGGTTCAGCGTGACCATTCTCAGTTGATCGCATAACAACAGTAAGGAACCGTCCGCGAAATCCTCAATTGCGACTTCTTCCTGGACTTTATAGCAGTAGCTTTCATTCAATCTGATCATGGCCTGCTTTTTATTCCTGATAAGCCGTTTCATGAGAGAACATCTGCATTTAAATTTTCCCCCACGGCACTGTCGCAGATGTCAATTCAGTCGATACAAGGAAACGCCTATAGCAATCGTGGGGATTGGCCATGTTGAAGTCGCCGGTCATTGAATAAGCCAACCCCGGGCAACTGCCATTGCAGTAAGGAACCCATTCGCAATTTTCACAGCCAGGCACCTTCGACATTGGGATTTGCCGTCGGTCCTTGAGTTCTTGCAAGATCGGATGAGTCCTCCAGATGGTTTTGATAGCATCACGGTTGATGCGCCCGAGATCCAGCCCCGCCAGCATATTGCAGGGCGAGATCATGCCATCGTGGTGCACCGCCAGTTTGTTGAACACGCAACCGCAAGCGGTGAGAGAACCCATCTGCCACATGGCGGTTTTCTCTCCACTTGCCCGGGCATGCTCCATTTCCCCATACGGACTTCCATTTTGCCTGGGGCCCAGCAGTCGCGGTTATTCTACCGTTGTAATTTTCCCCCAGGCGGTTCAAGGTGATCATGGCCTGCAAATGCTGCTGCGGTAACAGCGTTATGCTGGCCTGGTTCGCACACCCCGACCCCATGGGCATGGCATCATTGGTCCCAAAAGTGGCCAGGCCGACATCCTCCAGTAGCAAGGAAGCGATGTTCTCCAAGTCGTCGACATTGAAACGGTTGATGGTCACTCGTGCGGTCACAGGGAATCCCGCTCCTTTAAGTATACGCAACCCGTGGATCGCTCGCTTGAAAGAACCTTCACCACGGCTCTTATCGTGAACTTCCGGGCAGGAGCCGTCGATGGAAACCTGGATGGAATTCAATCTTTGTCTTCGCTTTTTCCCATCGAAAAGAGAAATGAGTTTTTTCGCTGATCAGGGTGCCGTTGGTCAAGATCGAGTAGCGCATGCGCTTCTCGATGATGCTGTCGATCAGATCAAAGAGGTCCTTGCGGACGAACACTTCACCGCCGCTCAAAGTCAGGGTGCGCACCGCTAGGCGGCCCAATTCGTCGAAAAAAGTGAACCACTCTTTTAATGGCAAGTCTGGACGGTCATGCATTTCGTTGGCATAGAAGCAGTAATCACAATGCAGGTTGCATTTACCAGTTAAGGATATATCGAAGTCTCCAGGCCTGTCAGAGATTTCAGGGTATTCTATTGCGGCTAGTCTTTGCTGATTATCACGTGCGATTTCAATAAAATTGACTTCCAAAAGCTCGCTCATGAAGTTACAGACATCTTGGAAAACATTACCGAATGAAGCCCCTTCATAATTCTCCAGGAGAGAGCGGGCGATATCCTCAGCACTATGGTTGCCATCCATTTTTTCCCAGATCGAAAATGCCGACCGGTTGATGATCTTTTCCCGACCCGTATCCGGGTTGTAAAGTATTGCGCTGTCGTCATGACGGCAGGTGGAAACCTCACTGGCCCTGACGTATTTTAATTGGTGACTGAATTCACTCATTTTCAATTCCCGACTCTCTCCCAATATAGAAAATTATAATTTTGCAGTAAAAATCGTTAGAAGATAGTTTATTTTAATCTCTCCCATTTGTCAAATTCGATTTTTAATATCCCGCCATTTTATTCCCATAAATAAAGGCAAAAGCTGAATAAGAATAAATTGGGGATGAACTAGTGAGTTCACTTCCTCCCTAAGCCGAATTGGTCTATAATTCCCCTAGATGAAAACCTGGTTCGCTTACCTGAAGGGCGCATGGACGCGCAAAATGCCCGAGGACAAGATCGGCGGTCCCAAACAAAGCGAGAAGGTCCGTGCCAACTTAAAGAATCTCATCCCGATCATCAGGCGCCACTGGCGCAAGGGGGCACTGGGCGCGGGACTCATCCTGCTGACCTCGCTGCTCGCCTTCCCCGGGCCGCTGATCACCCGCTTCCTGGTCGACAAGGTCATCCTGGGCAAGCAGCTCCGCCTGCTGCTGGGCGTGATCCTGCTCCTGGCCGGGATCAAGGTCGCGGGCATCGTGTTCGGCATCCTGCAGCAATATTATTTCACCCGCTTCGAGCAGGAGGTGCTTCTCGATATCCAACAGATCCTGTTCGACCGCACCCTGCGCCTGCCCAAGTCCTTTTTCGACGACAAGGAGACCGGCTACCTGATGTCGCGCCTGCTGGGCGACGTGGGCGGGGTGCGCTGGTTCTTCTCCTCGACGGTCGTCCACATTTTTACATCCTTCATCCGCTTCGCCGGCGGCGCCTTCTTCCTGCTTTATCTCAACTGGCGCCTGGCCCTGGCCGTGCTGGTGGTGCTGCCGCTCATGTTCTTCGCCGTGCGCTTTTTCGGGCGCAAGCTGCGCGTGCTGAGCCACCACGGCATGGAGAGCCAGGCCAACGTTTACCAGTCGGTGCAGGAATCCCTGGCCCAGACCTCCCTGATCAAGGCCTTCGCCACCGAAAAGCGGACGCTGAATTCCCTGATGGGCAAGCTGCGCGCCTCGCTGCAGGTGGGCATGGAGCAAAACACCTTGGGCTCGCTGGCCAACCTGGCCATCAACGCCGCCCCCGACCTGGCCCAAATGATCGTCCTGGCCGGCGGCGCCTATATGATCATCAAGGGCGAGTGGAGCGTGGGCTCGCTGCTGGCCTTCCAGTCCTACGTCGGCTTCGTCTACGGGCCGGCGCAGTTCCTGGCCACCGCCAATTTCCAGTGGCAGGGCGCCATGGCCTCGCTGGAGCGGGTCTCGGCCCTGTTCGACGTCGTCCCCGAGGAGCATGAAGGGGTGGGGCTGAAAGCGGAGCACCTGCGCGGCGAGGTGGAATTCAAGGACGTCTGCTTCTCGTATAACGGCCGGGAGACGGTCCTGGACGATGTCTCATTCTCGGTGCGGGCCGGAGAACACATGGCCATCGTCGGCCCCAGCGGCGTGGGCAAGACCACCCTGGTCAGCTTGCTCCTGCAGTTCTACAGGCCGCAAAAGGGCGAGATATTCATCGACGGCCGGCCGGTGAGCGCATATGACCTGCACTCCCTGCGCCGGCGCATCGGCTACGTGCCGCAGTCGCCCACCCTGCTGTCCGGAACCATCGCCGACAACCTGCGCTACGGCGACCCCGAGGCCGAGGAAGCGCAGGTCGAGGAAGCCGCCCGCGCCGCCGGCATCCACGATTTCATCTCAACGCTTGCCGAAAGGATACCAATCCCTGGTCGGAGAGCGCGGCGTCAACTTCTCCGAGGGGCAGAAGCAGCGGCTGGCGATCGCCCGCGCCCTGGTCAAGGCCCCCGACATCGTGGTCCTGGACGAGCCGACCTCGGCGCTGGACTCGCAGACCGAAGCGTCGATCTTCGCCGTGCTGCCCGAGCTGCTGCGCGGCAAGACGCTGTTCATCATCGCCCACCGCCTGAGCACCATCCAGAAGTCCGACCGCATCCTCTGCTTCAACGACCAGGGGCTGGTCGGGACGGGGAGCCACGAAGAATTGCGGGAAAAATGCGATTATTACCAGGCGCTGCTGCGCAGCCAGAATGTGCAAAGTTGAAGGAAGGGAACACCGTCACTTTATGCCTAGAAACCAAGCGCTGAATTGACCAGGCGGCTCAGCGGCACGGTGATGAAATCGAAAAAATTGAAAAAAGCCCCGGCCAGGAGCAGGATGAATCCATAGGGCTTGATGTCTTCGAAAGCCGACAGGGCGTCGCCGTCCAGGAAAAGCTCGGCCGCGGACCCTCCGGCCAGCGGCGGGATGGGCAGCAGGTTGAAAACTCCCAGGCAGGCGTTGGCCAGGCAAAAAAACGGGAGCACCTGGAGCAGGAACGGCGAGGTCAACCATCCTGCCGCGTTCAGGCCCCGGGTGACGCCGATCCCCGCCAGGGCCAGCAGCAGGTTGGCCACGGGGCCGGCGGCGGCGATCAGCAGCCCGTCGCGGCAGGGGCGGCGCAGCTTCTCGAGGTCAAGCTCCAGGGGCTTGACCCAGCCCAGGACCGGCAAGCCGCGGAAAAGCAAAAAAAAAGGCAGCAGCGCGCTGCCGATCCAGTCGACGCGGGCGAAGGGATTGTCGGCCTGGCGCTGCCGGGAAGCGGCGTCGACGTCGCCGCAGCGGCGGGCCGCCCAGACCCGGGCCTTGTCATGGATCCAAAGAGATATCATGACCATCGCAAAATTAAGCCCGAGAAAAAAATAGCGCTTCACGGCCGGACCTGAGGTTCGAATTGACAAGAGCGTTGTTTAAAGCTGGTTGAACAGCTTCATCTGCTCCTTAACGTATTCGGGAATCTTGGATGCGTAAAGTGAGTCGTAGGAAAGTTTGACAATGTTCTCATTGATCTTAGCCGGGGTATTATTCTTAAAGGTGAACTTCCTGTCCTTGGCAAACATACTACCGATCGGACCGCAGCCCCTCTTCACTTTGACCACTTCGGTCTCAGGGACGGGGCATCCCAGAATGATATCTTTTTTCTTTTCTTCATCCCGGAAGCGAATGATGATCAATTCGGGAGTTACCGAGAGCAGTTCGCCCTTGAACGTTTTGTCCTGGATGTTGACTTTGACTTTGCGGCCTTCGGGCAGACCGCCGATCACCGGCTTACAGATGCAAGCTGAAAGAATCAATATGACGGATAGGAGAAGTATAATTTTTTTCATTGCAAACCTCCCGCGTAGGCTTCTTTTAACATAGATAACCGTTTATTTCAAGCCCCGGCGCCGATCTTGCCAAAAAGGGTTCCCTGGGATAAAATTCCCACGCACTTTTATCCAGGAGGCGGACATGCCCAAAAAAGCAAAGAGCCCTGCCGCCGTCGCCGCCGAGGCCCGGGCCAGGCTGCGCGCCATGGCCGACCCCGAAAAAGCCCTCCAGGTTCAGAAATACTTCAAGGAGACCGTGCGTTCTTTCGGCGTCAGCTCGCCGCGGGTGCGGGAACTGGCGCGGGAACTGCACGAGGCGACCCGCGGGGAATGGTCGGTCGGGGACGCCGTTGCACTTTGCGACCGGGTTTTCCCGCAGCCGGAGCTGGAAGCCAAGAGCGTGGCCGCCCTGCTGCTGCTCCGCTACCACAAGGATTTTCCCAAAGCGCTATTCCGGAAAACGAGGGAATGGCTGGAGCGGGACCTGCTGGACAACTGGGCCTCGGTGGACATCTTCTGCCCGCAGGTCCTGGGGACGCTGCTGGGCCTTTACCCGGAGCTCCTGCCCGCGATCGAAAAATGGGCCGCTCATCCCAACCGCTGGGTGCGCCGCGCTTCCATCGTCGCTTTCCTCAAGCTGGTCAAAAAAGAAGAATACCTGGACCCCGCCTACCGGATGGCGGCCCGGCATTTCGCCAGCGACGACGACCTGGTGCAGAAGGCCGCCGGCTGGCTGCTGCGCGAAGCCGGCAAGCGCGACATGCGGCGCCTGGAGAAGTTCCTGCTGGCCCACGGCCCCGCCATGCCGCGCACCACCCTGCGCTACGCCATCGAGCGCTTCCCCGAAAAAAGGCGCCGCGAACTGCTGCGCCTGACCCGGGCGAAATAAATTTCGCCGCCGCGGCGTCAAACCGGGCAATCCCGGCGCGCCGCCTCCATGAGCAGGAAAAAAGCCTGCCCCTCGGTGGCGGTTCCCGGCGCCGAGAATTCGGGCGAACCGCAGACCCCCTGGACCAGGCCGTGCGCATCCACCTGCTTCCAGGCGGCGCGGCGCATCAGCGCCGCCTTTTGCAGATAGGCGCCGGGCAGCCAGCCGTCGGCCGCTCCGCGGTAGATGGCATAGGCGAGCATTTGCGCCAGGTTGGTCTCGACGAAAGAGCCCGGGTCATCGACCACGTTATGGAAAAGCCCGTCCGCCCTGATGAAGCGCAGGCAGCCGTCCAGCACCTCGCGCACATAAGCGCGCAAGCGGGTCTTCTCCGCCGCCATCGGCGCGGGCAGGAACTGCGCGACGCGGGTGATGCCGGCCGCCGCCCAGCCGTTGCCCACCCCCCAGCACTCCTGGCGTTCGAAGGCGTTCCGGCCTTCGTCCCAGACGGCGGCGAACATTTTTTTCCCGGGCAGCCACAGGCGCCGGCGCATGCCTTCGACCTGCTTGACCGCTTCCTCATGCCGGCCGGCCCGGGCCAGGAACGGCGGCGCCATGAACAGCGAATCCACCCACACCTGGGGCTTGTCGGAAACGTGGAACAGCGTGCCGTCGGCCGCCCGCGGCGCCTTGTGCATGAGATAGGCGAGCATCCTGTCGGCGGCGGCCTGCAGCCCGGCATCCTTGCCTTCCGCCGCCGCCCACAACACCGCCTGGCCGTTGGCGGCCGGATCGGTCACGCCGGCCCAGCAGCTGATGATGGCCAGCCTGCCGGATTCATCCTGGCGCAGGGCGGCTTCCCTGGCCAGCAGGACGACCAGGTCGCGCTCTCCCGCTTCCAGCAGGGCCTGCGCCGCCACCCCCTGTTCCCAGGCGTCCCGCTGCATGCACAGCATGGCCTGGCGAACCTTCTCGCGTACGGCGGTTTCGCCCTTGTCGGCGGCGGTGGCCTGTTTTATGCCACCGGCGACGCCCGTCGCCAGGGCCCCCGCCGGGGCCAGCTTCAAAAAGTTACGCCGCCGCATTCGCCCCCTCCCCGCGGTCCGTTCTCCGCATTGCCGCTTCCATCCGTTTCATTCCCTTCTCCTTGCGCCGTCCCTGTCCTTTTCCGCAACGGCTATTCAATAGCACAGGCGGAAAATGGTTGCAATTCATGGCGCGCCGCGCCCGCGCTGGATTGTAATTCCCCCCCGGACAGGATATAATTCGTCCTTCCCCGCAACGCCAAAGGAGTCGCGCATGAGAGTAAAAATTGCCTTGATCTTGATCCTGATCGCCTTTTCCGCGCTCAACGCCAAGGAGGGGATGTTCCCCCTGGACGGGGTCACCCCGGCCATCGCTGCCGACATGAAAGCCATGGGCTGCCGTTTCGACCCGGCGGGCATCTGGCGCCCCGGGCAGGTTTGCATGGCCATGGCCGTGGTCAACCTGGGCGCCACCGGGTCGTTCGTTTCGGCCGACGGCTTGATCATCACCAACCACCACGTGGCCTTCGGCGCCGTGCAGAGCCTTTCCTCTCCCGAGCACAACTACATTCGCGACGGCTTCCTGGCCGCCGGCCGCGAGCAGGAGGTCCCGGCTCCCGGCTACAGCGTCAGGGTCATGACCGCCTTTGACAAGGTCACTCCCCGCTTCCGAGCGGCGATGCGCCCGGGGCTCGACGGGGAAAAGCGCCAGCGCCTGGTGGAAAAGATATCCAAGGAGCTGGTCGCGGCCGGCGAGAAGACCCCGGGGAACGAGTGCGCGGTCGCGCGCTTCTACGGCGGCCGCGAGTTTTACCTGGTCACCTATTTCAAGATCAGGGACATGCGCGTGGTCTACGTGCCGGCGCGCTCCGTCGGCGAGTACGGCGGCGAGGTCGACAACTGGATGTGGCCGCGCCATACCGGCGATTTTTCCTTTCTGCGCGCCTACGTGGGCCCCGACGGCCGCCCGGCCGATTACTCCCCGGGCAATGTGCCCTTCCGGCCGTTATATCATTTCCCAATCGCCAGGACCGCGCTGCGGCCCGGCGATTTCACCATGATCCTCGGTTTCCCCGGGACGACCAAGCGCTGGAACACGGCGGCCGAAACCGCGAACGAGGTGCAGGCCAACTACCCCGAGCGCGTCGCCCTGCTGGCCCAGTATATCGAGCTGCTGGAAAAGATGTCCACCCGCGACGAAGGGGTGAAGATCAAGAACGCCGGCGTCCTGAAAGGCCTCTACAACTCGATCAAGAACAGCCGCGGCCAGCTCGCCGGGCTGCAGAAGAACAAGGTCTACGAACTCAGGCTGGCCCGGGAAAAGGAGCTCGGCGCCTGGGTCGCCGCCAGCCCCGTTCGCCAGAAGAAGTACGGCCGGCTGCTGGGCGACATCCAGAGCCTGGCGGCGGCGGAACGGGAGATCGGGTCGCTGGGCACCATCAGCGGCTGGATGACCCGCGGCTGCCGTTTCCTCGACTGGGCGCTGACCCTGAACAAGTGGGCCGGCGAGAAAGCCAAGAAAGACCTTGAGCGCGAGCCCGGCTACATGGACCGCGACATCGCCGCCCGGAAGGCGCGGCTGCCCATCAGCCAGCGCAACCTCGACCTGGAGACCGACAAGGCCGTCCTCGCCTTTTTCCTGGACAAGCTTTTGGCGGCCGACCGCGGCGGCCATTTCAAAAAACTCCGCCAGGAAGTCGAAGCGCGCCCCGGCGGGGACCGCCGCGAAAAGGTCCGCGCCCTGGTCGACGCCCTTTACGGCGCGACGCGCCTCGGCGACCTGGACTTCAAGCTGAAGATGTTCGCCGCCGACGCCAAGACCCTGGCGGCGGCCGACGACCCATTCCTCGCCCTGGCCGCGAAGATCCAGCCCGAGTTCGACGCCTTCAACCGCAGCCGCAACGCCCTCGCCGGCCGCTGGCTCCGGCTCAAGCCCCTCTATGTCGAAGCCATGATGCAGCTGCGCCCCGACGATCTCCATTATCCCGACGCCAATTCCACCCTGCGTTTCAATTACGGGCGGGTGGAAGGCTACGCGCCGCGCGACGCCGTCATCTACACCCCCTTCACCACGCTGGCCGGCGTGCTGGCCAAGAACACCGGCGAGCCCCCGTTCGAGCTCGACGCCAAGTTCATCGCCGCCGCCGAAGGGCCCGGCCGCCTCGCCCACGCCGACCCGGCCCTGGGCGACGTGCCGGTCGATTTCCTGACCAGCAACGACTCGACCGGCGGCAACTCGGGCAGCCCGGTGCTCAACGCCGACGGCGAACTGGCCGGGGTGCTGTTCGACGGCAACTACGAATCGCTGAGCAGCGACTTCCTGTTCCAGCCCGAGGTCACCCGCTCCATCCACGTCGACATCCGCTATGTCCTTTTCGTCGCCGACCAGGTCGACCGCGCCGCCGCCGTGTTGCGGGAGCTCGGCGCCGAGTAATGGAAAAGGTCGCGATCCTCTTCAATCCCAGCGCCGGCAAGGGCCGGGCCGCGCAAAAACGCCGCACCCTGCAAAGTGCCTGAAAGAACAGGGGGTCGCCTGCGACTGGTTCGAATCGCGCCACGAGGACGACCTGCGCGACCTGGTGGCCGTGACCGCCCAGGACTACCCGGCGCTGATCGCCGCCGGCGGCGACACCACCTTCCTCATCGTGATCAACGAGATGATGCGCCTGGGAGCCGACAACGCCCTGGGCATGATCGGCCTGGGATCCTGCAACGACGTGGTCCGCGAGTTCGAAATGCACTCCATGAAGAAAGCCTGCCAGGCCATCCGCCGCAACCGCGTCCGGCCTTTCGACCTGGGCGTGGTCCGCGAAGGCAAAAAGATCCTGCGCTACTACCCGGGCCAGGCATCCATCGGCCTGGCGGTGCTGATCAACCAGTTCGTGGAGCGGGTGGTCAAGAGCAGCCCGCGCCTGGGGAAGTACCAGACCCTTTCGGGCCTGCGCGGCGGCTGGCAGGCCTGCCGCTCCGCCGACATGCCCCTGCCCCTGACGGTGGAAACCGAGCGCGAGCGCGTCAGCGGCGAATTCATGCTGGCGGTATTCAACAACATCCGTTTTTACGCGGCCGGCCGCATGGCCCTGCCGCGGGCGCGCACGGACGACGGCCTGCTGGACGCGTTCCTGGTGAAGAAATGCTCTTTCTCGCGGCTGGCCTACATCGCGTTGTTCACGCCGCCCGCGGCCTACGCCGACAAGAAGGAAGCGGTCATCCTGCAGGCGCCGAGATTTACGGTCAGCTCCGAGAAGCCGTTCGCCGTGCAGATCGACGGCGAGGTCCTGAGCGCCGGCCCGGAGCCCCGGCAATTCCGCAAACTCGAGTTCGCCTCGGTGCCGCGGGCCCTGAAGATCATTTCCTGAGCCTCGCGGCTGTGCTATAATCCCGGCGAAGGCAACGGGGGTAAACCATGAGATACAAGATGTTCACCGGCCAGGGTGCCGAGCTGGAAAAGAAGATCAGCGAGTGGCTGACGCCCAACATCGAACCGCTGCACGTCGCCCAGAGCACGGTCAGCGCCGTCATGGGCGACAAGAACGTCCCCTATACCATCCTCTCCATTTTTTACAACGAGAAGGGGATCGTCGAGCAGCGCAATTTGGACTGAGAAGCACGGCTACGAAGAGAGCTATCTTCGCGCTGCTGAAGATCGCGTCTTGCTACGCTCCACCACAATATCTCACTGTAGATCGTTTTGAACGGCAACGAAGAATGCCGGAGAAGGGAATCGAACCCTTACGAGGGAAATCCTCGTCAGATTTTGAGTCTGATGCGTCTGCCAATTCCGCCACTCCGGCCCGGATCAGGGTATGCATTATAATTAGCGCCGTCTCTTTTGTCAACGCTGGGTAGCTGAGTGACCGCGCCGGGACACAAGAAAATAAAGAGCCTTCGTGTTGAGTGTCGGTGCGCGTAATTGCAATGGTGAGATCTCTTCATCCATGGCCCAGTGCCGTTTTCCACTTTTACCTTTTTCCTTTTACCTTTTACCTTAAAGGGACTATAATCGACCTTCGAGGAGGCCCGATGAAAAAACCATTGCTTGCCTGCGTTTTGCTGATCACCCTGGCCGCCCTGGCCTGGCCGCTGCAGACCCCGGAGAAGTTCCTGGGGTTCAAGCCGGGCAGCGACCGCAACCTGGCCCACTACAACCGCATCAAGGCGTACTTCGAGCTGCTGGCCAAGGATTCGCCGCGAGTCAGGACCGTCACCCTGGGCAAGACCACCCTGGGCAACGACCTGTTCATGGCCATGATCTCCAGCGAAGCCAACCTGAAAGACATGGAAAAATACACGGCCATCACCCGCCGGCTGGCCCAGGGCGAGGCCGACGCGGCCGAAGCCGAGAAGCTGGCCTCCGACGGCAAGGCCGTCGTGGTCGTCACCTGCAACCTGCACTCCACCGAGATCGCCTCCTCGCAGATGTCCATGGAGCTGGGCTATCGCCTGGCCGCCGGCGAAAGCGGCGACATCCAGGATATCCTGGACAACGTCATCCTGGTGCTTTTCCCCTCGGTCAACCCCGACGGGCAGATCATGGAAGTGGAGTGGTACGACAAGACCCGGAATACGGAGTACGAGGGCACGGGCGCTCCCTACCTCTACCACTGGTACGCCGGCCACGACGACAACCGCGATTGGTTCAAGGTCAGCCTGAAGGAAACCGCCCTGATCATCAATGAACTGTATCACAAACTGTTCCCGCAGGTGGTGGTCGACGAGCACCAGATGGGGAGCAACGGCGACCGGCTGTTCGTCCCGCCCTACCAGGACCCGCCCACCCCGGGGCTGCATCCGCTGGTCTGGCGCAGCGTCAACCTCATCGGCTCGCGCATCGCCTTCGACCTGGAAAAACTGGGCCTGCCGGGGGTCGCTTCCCGCGGCGAATTCACCGGCTGGTGGATCGGCTCGCTGGACGACACGGCGTGGTTCCATAACATCCCGGGCATCCTCTTCGAGGGCGCATCGGTGCGCCTGGCCTCGCCGATCTATGTCGAGCCCGAGGAAGTGGAGAGCGCCGAGAGCTTCAGGAACGAAGAGCGGGTGTTCAGCCCCAATCCCTGGAAAGGCGGCTGGTGGCGGCTTGCCGACCTGGTGAACTACGACCTGCAAGCCACCCTTTCCGTGCTGGGGACGGCGGCGCGCCAGAAGAAGGACCTGCTCTACAACACGTTCCAGATCGCGCGCGAAAACATCGCCCGCGGCCAAAGCCAGGCGCCTTACGCCTTCATCGTTCCCCGCCAGCAGCATGACCCGGCCACCGCCGACCGCTTCGTGCAGGTCCTGCTCCGCTCCAACATCCGGGTGTTCCAGCTCACCCACCCCGCCCGCGTCGGCGACACCATGTTCGACAAGAGGTCGTACGTCGTCCCCCTGGCCCAGCCCTATCGGGCGTTCGTCAAGAACATCTTCGAAGCGCAGCGCTACCCCGACATCCGCAAGAACCTCAAGGCCGAGCCCGAGCTGCCCTACGACATGGCCGGCTGGACGCTCCCCCTGGCCATGGGCGTGAAGACGGTGGCGGTCAACGAGCCCCTGAAGGCCCTGATGGAGCCGGTAACGGAGAAACAATTCGCCGGCAGCGCTTTCCCGGAGGAACTCGAGGAATACATCGTCCTCGATGCCCGCTACAACAATTCCTACCGCGCCGCCTTCGAGCTGCTGGGCAAAGGCAAGACCGTCTACCGCAATAGCGACTGCCCCGATTTTCCCGCCGGTTCCTTTGCCGTAAGGAAAAGCGAGGCGCTGGCGCTGCTGAAGGCCATCCACGCCGAAGCCCCGCTGGCGCCCACTTCCCGGAAGGCGCTGCCGCTGGAGCGCTTCCGCCGCCTGCGGCCTTTTAAAGCCGGCCTCTACCAGAACTGGGGGCATAACATGACCGAGGGCTGGCTGCGCCTCGTATTCGACGAGTACAAGGTCCCCTACCAGACCGTCCACCCCAAGGACGCGGCCGCCAAGGATTTCGCCAAAAAATTCGACGTCCTGGTCTTCGCCGGCGCCTCGGAAAGCGAGATCGAGACGGGCAAGCCGCCGAAAAAATGGGAAAAGTGGGCCACGCCCGCTCCCCCGGAATACTCGGGCGGCATCGGCGAAAAGGGAGAAAAACTGCTCGAGGAGATGACCAAGGCGGGCAAGCTCCTGGTCTTCATGGAAGAATCGTGCAACTACGCCATCAATAAGTTCAAGATGCCCGTGACCAACATCATGGAGGAGAACAGCAAGGTGATCTGCCCCGGCTCCTACCTGAGGGCCGAAGTGAAGGCGTCGCCCCTGACCGCGGGCATGGACGAAAGCGCCGCCATTTTCTTCAATTCCACCCCGACCTTCGAGACCTCGCCGCCGCGGGCGGCCGACGAAAGCCGCTCCACGCCGCTGGTCTTCGGCGATCGCGACCTCTTGCTCTCCGGCTGGCTCGACGGCGACCGGGAATTGATGCGCAAGTCGCTGCTGGTCGATTTCCGCAAGGGCAAGGGGCGGATCATCCTCATCGGCCCCGACGTCATCCACCGCACCCACACCGAGGCGACCTACAAGATCATGTTCAATTCGCTGCTCGCCGCCGCCGAGGGCAGACTAGGGCCCCAGCAGCTCACAACAGCTACAGCCGGCGGCATTCGGTAAGAGAATAGGAAATCAGCAGACTATAATTCCAACACTGACACTGTCACTGTAGCGGCTGGATCTTTTCCCTTCTTTTCCTGTGATGCCGTATCGCCCGGCGGTGCACCTCGTCGCGGATGTTCTGCAGCAGGTGCCTGGGCATGGTCCCCTTGGCCAGCACCTGGGAAGAACCGTCCTCCAGGAACACCCGCTCCTCCCCCTTGGCCAGCGCCAGCAGGTCGCATGTCAATCCCAGTTCGTTCTTGACCTGCAGGGCCGCCCCCAGCTGCGGCAGGCCGCCGTCGATGAGCAGCAGGTCGGGCGGTGAAGGCTCGCGGCGAAAGCGCCGGGCCAGCACCTCTTTCAGGGCCTCGGTGTCGCCGGCGGCGGCGGCGCGGATGATATAGCTGCGGTACAGCCGCTTTTCCGGCCGCCCGTTCTTGAAAACCACCTGCGCGCCCACGCGATTCTTTTCGCCCAGGTGGGAGATGTCGAACCCTTCGATATGGGCCGGGAAATGCCGCAGGCGCAATCTTTTTTGCATCTCTTCTCCCAGGGCGCGATAATCGCTTTTCTGCACGAACAGGGCCAGGTTTTTCAGCGCCAGGTCCAGGATGCCCTTCTTTTCGCCACGGCGGGCGACGCGGATGCCGACGCGGCGGCCCGCCTGGTTCGAAAAAAACTCCGCCAGCTCCCGGTCTTCGGCCGGCAGCGTGGAAACGATGACCTCCCCGGGCAGGGGGCGCAGCCGGTAAAAATCGAGCAGGAATTCCCGAAAGACCTCTTCCACGCGAGTCGTGGAGGGTCGGCAGGTGGAAAAATTCGCTTTTGCTCACCCGCCCGCCGCTGACCGCGAAAAAGACGAAAAAAGCCTCCCGCCCGAGCAGGCAGGCGGCCAGCACGTCGCAGTCGCCGCGGCCGCGGCTGCTGATGTAGGAGCGCAGCGAAAAGTTCTCCAGCAGCTCAAGGTCTTCCTTGATCTTCTGCGCCTGTTCGAAATCCTGGCGGGCCGCCAGGGAGCGCATGCGCTCGCGCAGCCTGGCCGCGACCTTGCCTTTCCGCCCCTTCAAAAGATCGACGGCGTCCATGACCTGCCGCCGGTAGCCGGCGCGGTCGCTCGCGCCCGCGCAGGGAGCCGAGCAGCGCTCGATGTGGTGGAATAGGCAGGGGATGCCCCTTTTGAAAAGCGACGCCGAGCAGGTACGCAGGCGGAAGATGCGGGTGACGACGTCGATCAGGCTCCTGGCTTTCCGCGCGTTGACCAGCGGGCCGAGGGCGAAGCTGCCCGGGGCGAGGCGCCGGGAATAAAAAATTCCGGGGCATTCATCGGCGAGGGTGATCTCGATGAAGGGGAAACTCTTGTCGTCCTTGAGCCGGATATTGAAGGGGGGCTGGTAGGCGTGCACCAGGTTGCTCTCCAGCAGCAGGGCGTCGGCCTCGGCGTCGGTGACGATGGTCTCCAGGGCATCCGAGCGCTCCAGCAGGCTCTGGACCAGCGGATTGTCCTTCTTCTGGAAATACTGGGCGACGCGCCTCTTCAGATTGATCGCCTTGCCGATATACAGCGCTTTCCCGGCGGCGGTCCTGAAAATGTAGATCCCGGGCCGCTCCGGAAGGTCGCCGCTACTTTTTAGCACCTGCGGAAGGCTTCTTGCTCTGCGCGGCCAGGCGGGTAAGCTTCTTGATCTGGCGCTGGGCCTTCTTGGCGTACCTGGACTTGGCATGGCTGCCGACCAGCCGCTGGAAGAAGGAGAGCGCCGAATCGTAATCTTCCATGGCCATGTAGGTCCTGCCGGTATAATAAAAGAGCTTGTCGTTGCCGGTGAAATCCGGATAGTCGTCCATGACCTGCTTGAAGCGGGCGATGGCCCCGGGGAAGGACTTCATGAGGTAATTGTAGTACCCGATCAGGTAATAATGGCGGGCCAGGGTCTGGCGGCATTCATCGATCTTTTTCTTGGCCTCATCGGCCTCGGGCGTCCCGGGATACTGCTGGATCAGCGCTTCGAAGCCCTTGATGGCCGTGAAGGTGTTGGTCTGGTCGCGCTCCGGCTTCTTGATCTGTTTGTAATAGCACATGCCGGCCTGGTACTTGGCGTACACCGCGTCGGGAGAATAGGGATAAAGGTTGACGTATTCCTGGTATTCGGCGGCGGCCATGATCAGCGACGCGGAATCGCGCTCCTTGAAATACGAATCGCCGATGCCCAGCTTGGCCTTGTTGGCGTAAATGGAATCCGGGTAAAGCTGCCCGACCTCCTTGAAGAGCAGGCGGGCCTTTTCGGGATCCTTGGTCATGTATTTGAGCGCGTTCTCGTACATTTTTTTGTCAGAGCCCTTCTCGCTGGGGTCGATGCTGACGGTTTTCCTGGAATGGCAGCCGGTCCAGCAGGACCAGCAGCGAAAGGGAGAGGGTCAAGGCGATTTTTTTCATGGTCGGCTCCAATGCAATTGATTTAAAAACGTTTCTATGGTTTTCCCGATGTCCTCGGCCTGGAACAGGGACGTGCCCACGACGAAAAGGTCGGCGCCGGCCTCACGCAGGAGAGCGGCGTTGGCGCTGTTGATGCCGCCGTCCACCTGCAGCAGGCAGCGGCTCTGGCGGCGGGTGATCTCGCGCCTCATCCGCGCCGCCCGCTCCAGGGTGCCGGGGATGAACGCCTGGCCGCCGAAACCGGGAAAGACGCTCATCAACAGGATATAATCCGCCGCGTCCAGGAACGGCAGCACCCTCTCCAGGGGGGTGTCGGGGTTCAGCACCAGCCCGGCGCGGCGGCCGCTGTCGCGGATCACCTTGAGCAATCCGGCCGTGATCGCCGGCGGCCTCGACATGGAACGAAAGCCAGTCCGCGCCGGCGGCGACGAAATGCGGGATCATGGCCTCCGGGTTGCTGACCATCAGGTGGGCGTCGAGGCGGAAGGGGAATTTTCCCTTGATGGCCCGCGCCAGCGAGGGGCCGAAGGAGATATTGTCGACGAAATGGCCGTCCATGACGTCCAGGTGGATGAAATCGATGCCGCTCGCGGCGAATTGGCGCAGCTTGGCTTCCAAGTCGAAAAAATCCGTGGACAGGATGGAAGGGAAGAGCGGATTCATTTGCTGACCTGGATGCCGATCAGGTTCTTGGCGCTGATCTCGAAGCCGGGCGAGGGGAACTGCTTGAGAATGATGCCCGGCTTCAATCCGAAATAGGGGACCTCCTCGATCTTGGAGATCTTCAGCCCCTGGCTTTCGAAGAACACCAGGACCTTGGCGGCCTCCTGGCCGATCAGGTCGGGCATGATGAAGGAGCGGCTGTCGCCGCCCTTGGAGATGAGCAGGTCGATCGGCCGAGCCTTCGGCGACGCGGCTGCCTGGCGGTGGCGACTGGCTGATGACGCTGTCGGGCATGACGTCGACCGCGCCGATGAAGGCCGTGTGGCCTTTTTTCAGCTTGCTTTTTTTCAACAGCGCTTCGCATTCCTTCTGGCTCCGGGAAACCAGCTGCGGGACCACCGTTTGCCCGAGTTCCGAGGCGACGAAGATCTTGACGACCGATTTTCCCTTGACGCTGGTTTGCGCCGCGGGGAACTGGCTGACCACGGTGTTCGGGGCATAGGTGCCGCCGAAATCGCCGATGACTTTCTTCAGGTAGATCCCTTCCCTGGCGGCGATGGCATACGCTTCCTGGAGCGGCTTGCCGGTCAGGTCGGGGGCGATGATCTCGTCGCCCTTGACCAGCAGGCTGACGGTAAAAAAAACGGCCAGGAAAAAGACCAGGAAATAACCGCAGGCGATCCCGGCGATCTTTCCGGCCAGCACCACTTTCTTGTTCATCTGGGCCCTAATTTACCATATCGCCGCCGCAATTGCAAACCCTCGCTCCACGGTCATTTACGCAGGCGCAGCAGCCGTTCCGCCTTGGAAAAAACGCAGCCGCAATAATCCTGGTGCTGGACCCCGAACTCCTCCGCCAGCCGGCGGGAGATGAGGAAGCCGTCGTGCTTTTTGAAATTCTCCGGCAGGAATTCGACGCCGTACTCCTGGGCCAGGGCCAGCCCCTGCTCGTTGATCTGGGCGGTCGTCTTGTAGGGGCTGATCGACAGGGTGGAGGCCACGACGTCGAACGCGTGCTCGCGGGCGTAACGGAACGTTTTTTCCAGCCGCAAGCGGAAGCAGAGCGGGCAGCGCCGTCCCCGCTCGGGCTCGCGCTCCAGGCCGCGCACGGCGGCGAACCACTCCGCCATGTCGTAGGCGCCGTAGACCATCGGCCAGCCGAGTTTCGCCGCCAGCTTCTCCACCTCCTGGCGGCGGAAGGCGAACTCGCGGAAGGGCTGGATGTTGGGGTTGTAAAAAAATCCGCTGACCGCGAAGTCCGCCTGCAGTTTCCGTAAGACGTGCAGCGAGCAGGGGCCGCAGCAGACGTGGAGCAGCAGCTTCTTTTTCACGGGCCGGGCCGCCGCCGCAGCTCGTGCATCAGGATGCAGGCGCTGACGGCGACGTTGAGCGAATCGATGCGCTCTTCCTGCTCCAGGCGGACCAGCGGGAAGCGTTCGAGCAGCGCCGGCGGCAGCCCCCGGCCCTCGCTGCCGAAAAGCACCAGGCAGGGGCGTTCCAGCGCCGCCAGGGGCACGGAGGCCTTCCCGGGGTGCGAGCCGGTCACGTACACCCGGGCACCCTGGGCCAGGGCCCTGGCGACCAATTCGTCCGCGCCGGGGAACTCCTGGAAGGAGACGTCAAGGAGGGCCGTCTGGGCGCCGCGGACGACCTTGGGATGGTTGGGGCGCGCGCAGCTCCCGGCCAGGGCCAGCGCCGAAACGCCGAACGCCGAGGCGCAGCGGAACACCGTCCCCACGTTGCCGGGGTCCTGGACGTCGACCAGACCCACGGTGAGCGGCCGGAGGCGGAAATCGATCTCGGCCGCGGGCAGGCGCATGACGGCGACCAGGGTCGGCGGGCTCTTCATCCCGGAAACTTTTTCCATCACGGCAGGGGTCACCCGCCAGTACTCGGCGACCGCGGCGGCGATCCCGGGCAGATCCTTTTCCGCGTCGGCGCGCACGAGCAGCTTGTCCACCGTCCGCCGGCGGGACAGGATGTCGCGGACCAGTTTCTCGCCCGCGAAAAAGAACAGATCGTCCCTGGCGGCCAGCAGCTCTTTCAGGCGCGGGTTGGCCCGGGACGAGATCTCAATTTTCATTCTTAAAAACGACCGCGGTCCGGCGCAAGCGGTCGGTCCAGCGCCGCTCGGGGTCCAGCAGCCGGTAGATGCGGGCAAAGCGCTCCTGGCCCTGGTGGGCGAAATCCATTTTCAGTTCCAGCCCCGCGGCGGAATAACGGTAGCTGTCGCCGGCGGAGAGGAGCGCCGCGATGTCCTCGCTCCCTGCGGCATCACGTCCCGGGTCCTGAACGATTCCCCGTTGAGAGGGCCAGGAAAAGTGGAATTCAAGGAACTGCAGGTCCTTGTGGAACGAGAGCGGGCCGGGAACGAAAACGGCTTTGGCGAAGCGGAAATCCTCCGCCGCCCGGTTCAGGGCCGCCAGGATCTCCTCGGCCTGCCATTCGCCGGCCACCGCGACCTCGATCACCTCGGCCAGCCCTTCGGCGCCGACGGGCAGCGGGGGCAGGGCGGCCATCTTGATGCGCGGATGGAAGCCCTCGCTGTATTTGAACAGCAGTCCCGACTTGCGCAGCAGCCGTTCCAGGTACTGCATCATCGCCAGGTGCGACAGGAAGCGCATGCCGTCTTTTTTTTCGTAAAAAAGGCGCAGCCGCCGGTAACTGGCCGGAGGCCGGGCCGCCGGCCCCGCCGCGCCCGCCCAGGCCGCGGGCGCGGATCCCTTTTGGCCGAAGGCGCAGCCGCTGCAGTCCGCGCAATCCAGCTCGGCGCAGGGGCGGGTCGGCTCACTGGCGCGGCTGCGGCGGTATTCGTCGGCGAGGTAGCGCTTGTGGAAATTCAACTCGATGAAATCCCAGGGAAGCTCCGCGTCCAGGGGCAGCTCGGAAAGAAAATCGGCGCCGTCCAGAACGCCGAGCGCTTCCTCCCAGACCGGCAGGTGGAAATGGGCGTCCCAGGCGGTGAATATCTCCCCGCGGCGGAAAACCTCCAGCAAAAGCTCGCCGACGCGGGCGTCGCCGCGGGCCAGGATGGTCTCGATCATGCCGCGCCCGGTGGCATGAAAATCCAGGTCGAGGTTCTTATGGCGCTTCAGCCGGCCTTTCAAAAAAGCCACCTTGTCTTCCAGGACGGCGACCGCCTCCCGCGCCGCCCACTGCAGCGGCGTATGCGGCTTGGGCACAAAGGAGGAGAAGGAAGCATGGATCGCGACCCTCGCCCCCCGCGCCCGGGCCGTGGCCAGGATCTTTTCCAGCAGCAGGGCGATGGCTTCGATGTCGGCCATGGACTCGCCCGGCAGGCCGATCATGAAATACATCTTGACCTTCTGCCAGCCATGCGCCCAGGCGGTATCCAGGGCCTGGAAGATCTCGGCGTCGGTCACGTTCTTGTTGATCACCCGGCGCAGGCGCTCGCTGCCGGCCTCGGGGACGATGGTGATGCCGGTTTTGCGGAACATGGCCAGCGTGGAAAGCAGCTCGTCGCTCAGGGTGGCGGGGCGCAGCGACGGGACGGAGAAGGAGATGTCGGGCTGGATGGCGGCGGGGATGCGGCGCAGCAGCTCCGGCAGGTGCGGGTAATCGCCGGAGCTCAACGAGGCCAGGGAAAAGGTCTCGTAGCCGGTGGCGGCCAGCGAGCCTTTGATGAAATCGAGAGTGGGCTGGGGGGCGCGGCAGCGGAAGGGGGCGTAATAGGATTTGGCCTGGCAAAAGCGGCAATTCTGCGGGCAGCCGCGGGCGATCTCGACGTTCAGGCGGTTGAAGACCACGTCGCAGATCGGCACGATCTCGGCCGGCTCGGCCCGCACCCGGTCCAGGTCGGGGCAAACCCGCTTGCGGACCTTTTTGCCCCCCAGGTCGGGAACGACAAAAGCGCCCTTTTTTTTCAGGGGATAGAGGCTGGGCACATAGACCCCGTCCACGCGGTCGAACTCGCGCAGCACCCCGTCCCGGTCCATTTTTTCCCGGCGCGCCTTTTTCAGGACGTCGATCAGGTCGGGGAAAAGGACTTCGCCGTCGCCGAAGGCGAAAAGATCGATGAACGAGCGCAGGGGCTCGGGGTTGGCCACGGCGATGCCGCCGGCCGCCACGATGGGGGTGTCCTCCCGGCGCCGGGCGGAAAGCAGCGGCAAGCCGCTCATCTCCAGGACCTGCAGCACGTTGGTGAAATTGAGTTCGCTCGCCAGCGAGAACCCGACCAGGTCGAACTCCTTCAACGGCACCTTGTTTTCCAGCGAAAACAATTCCCGGCCGTGCTCCTTGAAGACCGGGATGTTCTCCGCTTCGGGCAGGAACGCCCTTTCGGCGTGCACGCCGTCCAGGCCGTTGAGCAGATGGTAAAGGATCTTCACCCCGGCGTGGCTCATGCCGATGGCGTAGGTGTCGGGGAAGACCAGGCAGACGTTGACCTCGCGGCGGTCGAAGGGCCGGCGGCAGGAGTTGATCTCGCGGCCGACATAGGCCTGGGGATTCTTCAGCAGGCCGAGGAACTCGTTGGCGTTCATGCCAGGTAATTGTTGATCTTGATGCGGAAGATGATGGCTTCACCGATGAAGAACGAAAGAAGCGATGAGCCGCCGTAGGAAACGAAGGGCAGGGATATCCCCAGCACCGGGAAAAAACCGATCGCCATCGCCACGTTGACCATGAACTGGAACAGGATCAGGCCGTTGAAAAGGTAGACGAAATAGAATTCCTCGTCATTCTGGAAATTGAACCTGAATTGGCGATAAAAAATGAAAAAGAATATGAAGAACAGGATGCTGGTATTGATGAAGCCGAATTCCTCGCCGACGACCGAGACGATGAAATCGGTGTGCCGGGCCGGCAGGAACTGGTACTTGGACTGCGAACCCTGCAGGTAGCCCTTGCCGTTCAGGCCGCCCGAACCGATGGCGATCTTGGACTGGATGATGTGGTAGCCGGTCGAGCTCTTGTACGCGGACGGGTTCAGGAAGGAAACGATGCGGCCCTTCTGGTACGGTTTCAAGACGGAATGCCAGCCGATGACGCCGCTCGAAGCCACCAGCAGGACGGAGACGATCAGCACCGCCGGCCTGACTTTCTTCAACAGGATGACCAGCGGGATGAAGGCGCAGAGGATGAAGGAGACCCCCATGTCGGGCTGGAGGACGATCAGGACCACGGGCAGGACGATGATGGCCATCAATTTGAAGAAGATCCTGCCGTCGATCCTTTCGAACTGGGTCAGGGTCTTGGCCAGGAAGAGGGCCAGGGGCACCTTGACGAATTCCGAGAACTGGAGCCCGATGCCCCAGAAGCGGAACCAGCTCTTGGTCCGGGCCACCGTGGCGCCCATGACGATCTGCAGGGCCAGGAGAACGATCAGCCCCAGGTATACCGCGAATGCCTTGCGGAAGACAAAATCGATCTTCAGCGAGAAGACGACGAAGAAAGCCAGGATGGAAAACAGCAGCCAGGCCGCCTGCTTCAGATAATGGGTCTCCTGGGTGGAATGGCCGGCGCTGTAGATCAGGAATATGCCGATGACCGGCAGCAGCAGCAGCAGGAAGAACGTAAGCTTGTCGAAATATTTAAAGTAATCTCTCATTTTCCAAATATTTTTTGTAGATCTGGGCCGCCAGCGGCGCCGCGATCGCCCCGGCGTCGCCGCCGTTCTCCACCAGGACCACCACGGCCAGCTTCGGGTTTTGCCTGGGGGCGAAGGAAACGAACCAGGAATTGGGCATGAATCGTTTCTCCTGGGTCAGGGTCTTGTAGCGGGGATTGTCCTTGGCGAGGATCTGGCCCGTGCCCGTCTTGCCGCAGATGTCCAGCCCGGGTATGCGGGCCGCCCGGCCGGTCCCCTCGCCGTTCACCACGCGGAACAGGCCCTCGATGACCCGCTCGAAATTCTCCTCGGCGATGGGCACCCGGGTGAATTCCGGGGCGAATTCCTTGATCGTTTTCCCCCGCCGTTCGATCCGCTGCAGCACGTGCAGTTTCGGCATGCGCCCGCGCAGGGCGACGGTGGCGATCATTTTCAGCAGCTGCGCCGGGGTGACGTTCATGCTGCCGTGGCCGATGGCCACCGAGATGGTCTCGCCCGGGAACCAGCGCTGGTGGAACGTGTTCATCTTCCAGGCGCTGCCGGGAATGAGCCCGCTGTTCTCGTTGGGCAGGTCGATGCCGCTCGGGGCCCCCAGGCCCATGAGGCGGGCGTAGCGGGCGATGGTATCGATGTCCATTTTCCTGCCGAGGTTGTAAAAGTAAATATTGCAGGAATTCTCCAGGGCCGTGAAAAGGTTCACCGTGCCGTGGCCGCCCGGTTTCCAGCAATGGAAAACGCGGTCGTAAAAGACCTGGCTGCCCGTGCAATGCACGGTCGTCGCCGGCGTGATCAGTTTTTCCTGCAGCCCGGCCAGGGCCATGATGATCTTGAAAACGGAACCCGGAGAATAGATCCCCTGCAGGAATTTATTCTGCAGCGGCTTCTGCGGATCCGTGCTGATCGCCTGCCACTCCTCCGGGGCCATCTCCTGCGAGAAGACCTCGGGGTCGAAGGCGGGCTTGCTGACCAGGGCCAGGATCCCGCCGCTGGCCAGGTCCAGGACCCCGACCACGCCGTTCTCGCCGGCCAGCAGGTTCTCGACGAATTCCTGCAGCTTGAGGTCCAGGGTGAGATAGACGGAATCGCCGATCTCGGGCTTGATCTCGGAGTTGATCTGCTGGATCTTTTCCACGTTGTTCTTGATCACGGTCTGGCTGCCTTTCCGCCCCTGCAGGAATTTCTCGTACTGTTTTTCGACGCCGCTGCGGCCGACGAAATCCCCGAGGCCGTAGGTGCCCGGGGAGCCGGCGTTCAGTTCATCTTCGGTGATCTCGGAAATATAGCCAAGGACATGGGCGGCGCGGTCGGCCAGGGGGTAGGTGCGGCTGGGCTCCATGCCGATCTCGAACTCGGGGAATTCGTCCTGCCGGCTCTGGATGAAAATGACCGTGCCCCGGGGCAGGTTGCTTTTGATGGGGATGCGGTAAAAGGAGGCGTACTTATCGTATGTTTCGATGATCTTGCGGATATCGGCGACGGTTTTTCCCGAAAAGAAACTGGCCCGGGCGATGGTTTTTTCCAGGTTGCCCACGTTCTCCCGGACAAGGTACAGGGTGAAATTGATCTTGTTCTCGGCGAGCAGCGCCCCGGAACGGTCGAAGATCATCCCCCGCGGCGCCGGCAGTTCGACCATGCGGGTGATGTTCTGGATGGCCAGCTGCAGATACTTTTCATGGTTGACGATCTGGATGCTCCAGAAAGCCACGAAGAACCCGGTAAAGACAACGATCAGGAAAATGGTGGAAATGAACGACGCCCTTTTGACGTACTCGGCGCTCAGCTTCCTTTTGCTAAGATACATCCAGCAGGGATTTGGCTTTTTTCGACCCCAGGATGACCGTGCCGATCGCGGCGGTGTACAGGGGCTGGAAAAGCAGGAGGCTGGCCGTGATCTTCAATTTGAAGATCAGGACATGGAAGACGAAGGCCACCAGGTTGGAAAAGAACAGGGAAATGAGGATCAGCAGGAAAATGAAAATGTTTTTCTTGAGGTCCAGGAACCGGGCCAGGGCGTTCAAAAAATAGGCGGCCAGGGTGCGCGAAAAGGAAAAAACGCCGATGACCCCGCCGGACAGGTAGTCGGTGCACAGGCCGATGAAGGTGGCGCTGAGGATGGTCGGCATGAATCCCGATTTGACGGCGATATAGAAGATGATCAGGTACAGCAGGTCGACGCTGAAGCGCAGCTGCTGGTAATAGCGGGCGATAGCGAACTGGCCGACGACCAGCAGGATGAAGAGGAGGTTGCGGGTGCGGTTATTCATTGAGCAGGACCACCAGTTTTTTCAGGGGCTTGTCCACGAAGAACGGCCGCACCGAGACCTGTTGGGTCAAATAATCCTTGCCGATCCTGGTCACCTTCCCGATCGGCAGGTAATTGGGATAGAGAAGGTCGCTCCCGGACGTGATCACCTTGTCTCCCAGCTGCACCGGCTTGTTGGCCAGGAGGTATTGGAAGCTGCATTCCGCCCGGTTGTCGCCCTTGAGCAGTCCTTCCATCATGTTGCTCTCGATGTAGGCCCCGGTGCCGCCGATGGAGCTGGTGATCAGGCGCACCCGGGCCGAGAAGGCGGTCAGCGGCCTGACGATCTTGCCCACCAGTTCGGCGTCGGTGTTCAGCACCACGTTGTTCTCCACCAGGCCGGCGCGCGTCCCCTGGTCGATCATCAGGGAAGCGTAGGGGAAATTGATGTCCACCGAGATCACGGTGGCCATCCGGAAATTGACGAATTTCCCCCGCGCCCCGGCCAGCACTTTCAGGTCGCGGAGGTCACGGCGCAGCGTATAATTCTCGATGCGCAGCTCCAGTTGCTTCTCTTTGAGCCGCTGGTATTTCTTGAAGATCCCGCGCACGAAGACATAGCGGTCCAGCTCGCCGCCGAGAAAATCGGACGGCTCTCTGGAAGGTGAGCTGCAGGGGGGTGACCATGTTGGCGATCGCCGTTTGCAGCAGCGATTGCCGGTTTTTCAGCATGATCTGCGAAGAGATCAGGATCAGGTTGATGAACAGGATCAAAACCAGGACCGCCGATTTTTTTTCAGTGCTGAGTTCGCTTTTCCCGGGATTAAATCGCATTGCCGATCTTTTCCAGGAGAGGCAAATTTTCCAGGATTTTTCCCGCCCCCAGGACCACGGAAGACAGCGGGTCATCGGCGATGAAGATCGGCAGCGACGTTTCTTCCCGCAAACGCTTGTCCAGGTTCTTCAACAGCGCCCCGCCGCCGCAGAGGATGATGCCGCGGTCGACGATATCGGCGGCCAGTTCGGGCGGGGTTTTTTCCAGGGTGTTCTTGACGACCTCGATGATCGTTTGCACCACCCCTTCCAGGGCTTCGCGGATCTCGCTGTCATTGATGTTCAGCGTCTTGGGGATGCCGTAGGTCAGGTCCCGGCCCTTGATCTCCATTTCCAGGGGCTCATCCAGCGGGTAAGCCGATCCGATCTTGATCTTGACCTGCTCGGCCGTCCGTTCCCCGATCAGCAGGTTGTATTTCTTCTTGATGTACTGGATGATGGCTTCGTCCATCTCGTTGCTGGCGACGCGGACCGACTTGGCGATGACGATCCCGGAAAGGGAAATGACCGCGACGTCGGTGGTGCCGCCGCCGATATCGACGATCATGTTGCCCCCGGGCTCGGTGATCGGCAGGTCGGCGCCGATGGCGGCGGCCATGGCCTGCTCGATCAGGAAGACCTCGTTGGCCCGGGCGCGCAGGGCGGCGTCGCGCACGGCCCGCCGCTCCACCTGGGTGATCTCGGAAGGGATGCCGATCACGATGCGCGGCTTGAGGAACTGGTTCCCGGTCCGCGTCTTCTTGATGAAATACTGGAGCATTTTTTCGGTGGTCTCGAAATCGGCGATCACGCCGTCCTTCATCGGCCGGATGGCGCGGATGTTCGCCGGCGTCTTGCCCAGCATGTCCTTGGCTTCCATGCCGACCGCCTGGATCCTGCCGTTGCGGTCATCCACCACCACCATGGAGGGCTCGCGCAGGACGATGCCCTTGCCCTTGATGTATACCAGCGTGTTCGCCGTCCCCAGATCGATCGCCAGATCGGAAGAAAAATAATTGTACATGTTCGCAAACAGCCCCATGTTCATGCTCCTTCAAAAAATTCCGGCCACTCGTCGAGTTTATTCCTCAAAAATGGTCACCTGCTTTTTCAGGACGGCCTCCAGCCCCGACGGCGCCACCGCCCGGAAAACGATTTCCTTGACCCCGATGCTCTTGTAGGAGATGGTGTGGATGAATTTGCCTTCGCCGTCCAGCTTGACCACGGCCCCGTCGATGAAAAGCTGGGCGTTGGGGTCGCTGCCGCCCTTGATCAGCACCATCTCGCCGCTGACCGACAGGGAACTGACCTCGATGCGGGGCGGCTGGGGCAGCAGGCCTTTTTTCAAAAGCGAGCTGCTGATGGTGATCACGCCCATCCGCGCCGGCGCCGAATCGATGCGCCGCGCCGAATCGAAGGCGGCCACTTCCCAGTACAGTTCGCTGTATTCGCTGAAGGGCATGATGTCCAGGGTGACGGCGTTGTCCGCCACCACCTTGCTCAGCAGCAGGTTTTCCCGCAACGCCGAAGGATAGATCTTCAGGACGTATTCCCTCGCCCCCTGGACGTTCTTCCACTTGAACTGGATGATGGTGTCGTTGGGATTGGTCAAGGCGATGGTCTCGGCTTCGGGGGAAACGAACGGCGGCGCCGGGAAAAGGGCCGCCGCGGGCAGCCGGCCGCCGTCCCGGCTGTTCAGGTATTGCAATTCATCCAGGTGAAACAGCTTGCCGTTGAGATCGAAATCGAGCTGCCCGGCATAATTCCAGATCTCCAGCGCATTGGCGCCCAGGCGGATGCGCCCGGCGTTGGAAAGCGTGAAGATATTGCCCGCCTTGAACAGCGAGATCTCGACTTTCTGGGGGGACAGTTTTCGTTCCCAGTAAAACTCCCCTTTTTCCAATATCAGTTCCCGGGTCTGCGGGGTGTAATGGATGGCGCTGGCGGGCAGGGCGGTGAACAGAAAGCCGTCGAAAAAAAACTCCCAGGCGGTCTGGGCGTCGGATTGCAGCCGGGTCTCGGAAACGAAATTCATGGTCTTGAGATCCACCGGCCGGGCCTCGTCATTGTCCAGCCAGACATTGCCCTTTTCGGATATGCCGGTGACCTGGAAACCGACCGGGCCCGGTCCGGAACGGTTGCCCGGGACCGAGAACGAAAGATCGGGGTTTTTCAGCAAAAAGAAAGCGACGATCGCGATGAGGACCGTGCTGGAAATGAAGACCACCCTGAGCTTGCGCATGGTCATATAGTAGCAAAATCAACGGCAAAAATCAATTTAAAAGGGAAAATATAGGAGAACCTCACTTGCCGAAGCCGCCGATGAAGCCGATTTTCTTGAGAAACTTGATGACCAGCACCGCGATGATGAAAAGCGAGTAGAATAAAACCCGGTATTCCCGGTTTTTCATGTAAAAAGCGATGTTGAAATTGAATTTTTCGATCTTCTTTATCCTGGGGAAGAACAGGTTGGCCCGCTTGGCCCAATCTTCGTAACGCGGGCCGAACCGCGATTTCATCCGCTTTCGTTCAATGGCGATGAGAAAGGTGAAAAAGGAAACGTAGTAGACGGCGCAGATGGTGACCGCGAGCCAGTTGTTGCTGGCGATGGCGATGCCGGCGCCGAGCAGCAGGTTGCCGAAATAAAGGGGATTGCGGGTAAGGGAATAGGGGCCTTCGGTGGCCAGCTCCTTGTCCTTGTTGATGTAGCCGGAGGACCAGGCCCGGAAGAACATGCCGATCATCATGAAAAAAAAGCCGATGGATATCGATCCGACGGTGGGCGTGGCCAGCCACAACACGACGACCAGGCAAAGAATGCCTAAAAATGAGCGGTATTTAATCAGGGCTTCGGTCACGTTGCGCATCGATCCTTCTTGCCGCCTTGATGATGTCTTCGATCACAATGTCATGCAGGCACTCCATTGTATCACATCTGCGCCGGTAACAGAAGCTGCAGTCCAGCCTGCGGAAGACGGCCTGGCTTCCCGGGAATAGGGGGCCGTTGCGTTCGGGCGAACTGGGCCCGAATATTCCCACCGCGGGCGTGCTCGTCATGTCCGCCAGGTGCAGCGGCAGCGTGTCGGCGGAAACGACCAGCCGCGCCCGGGCGATGAAATAGAGCAGGTCGCCGAACGTCATGAACGGGGCGAGCGCCGCGCCGCTTTGCCTGGCCACGGCTTCGGCGGTCTCCCTCTCCTTTTCGTTGCCCCAGAGCAGCACCAGGCGGGGGTCGTTGCCCAGGCCCGCGGCGATCCGCTGCCATTGCCCGGCGTTCAGTATTTTGCTGGGCCAGCCGCCGCCGACGTTGAGGATGATCCACTCCCCGCCGCGCCAGCCCCTTTGCCCGAGGAAATCGGCCAGCGCCGGGGACGGCGGCCACTCACGCAGCGGGTATTCCACGTCCGCCGTGGAGATCCCGGCCAGCGAAAGCAGGTGGAGGTTCTTATGGATCACGTGGCGCTTTTCCGGGAAGCGGGCGGCGCGGCGCGAATAGAAGAGCGCGGCCAGCGGTTCGCGGGCGTTGCGCCGGCCGAACCCCAAGCGCCGTCCGCCGAGCAGGAAAGCGAGCAGGGCCGATTTGAGCAATCCCTGGAAATCGAGCACCAGGTCGAACCGGCCGCGCCAGCGGCGCACGAAGCGCGCCAGGTAGCAGACCCGGGCCGGCAAGCCCCGCCGGGACTTGAGGTCGAAGGCCACGACCTGGTCGATGCCCGGAAAATGTTCGAGCAGCGCGGCTCCGGGCGCTTCGGCGATCCAGGTGATGCGGGCGTCGGGAAAGCGCCGGCGCAGCGCCTGGAAGGCCGGCAGGGTGTGCACGATGTCCCCCAGGGAGGAGAGGCGGATGATGGCGATGTTTTTCAATTTAGCCGTACAATCCCTTGATCCTTTGGATCAGCAGCGAAGTGGAGCGGACCTTGCCGCCGCCGACGATGGCCATCCGGCCGCCGTAGCTCCGGACGATGTCGCGCTCGGGAATCGAGTCCAGGGTGTAGTCCGAGCCCTTGCAATGAAAATCGGGGGTGAGGGCCAGCAGCACGCGGCCGACCGTCCCCTCGGAGAACAGGGTCACGTAATCCACGCACGCCAGCGCCGAGATGATCCGCACCCGCCCCGCCTCGTCGATCAGGGCGCGGCCGGCCCCCTTCAGCTTTTTTAGGGAAGAATCGGAGTTCAGGGCGACCACCAGGATGTCGCCCAGGGACTTGGCCGCCTGCAGATAGCGGACATGGCCGACGTGGATGAGATCGAAGCCGCCGTTGGCCAGGACGATGGTCTTGCCCGTTTCCTTTTCGCGGGCGATCCGCTCGGCCAACCGCGGCAGGGGGAGGTATTTATCCGAGGGCATCCCGGAGTTCCCGGCGGCGGATGGGGTACGCCCCTTCGTGCATGACCACGAGGCCCCCGGCGATATTGGCCAGGCGGGCCGAATCCAGCAGGGAAGCTCCACACGCCAGTCCCAGCCCCAGGACGGCCAGGACGGTGTCCCCGGCGCCGGTGACATCGACGATCTGCGAAGTCCCGTAAATGTCCAGGCCGCGCGGTTTCTGGCCGCGACCGAAAATCAGCATGCCCCGGTGGCCTCGCTTCAGGACGACCCCCTCGGCACCCAGCTTTTCCAGCAATTCGCCGCCGGCGGCAAGGAAATCGCCGTCGTCGAGGAATTTCCTCTCCGGGAAGAGATTTTTGATCTCGGGCTCGTTGGGGGTGGCCAGGGTCACGCCGGGAAAATCAAGCAGGTTGTTCCGCGAGTCCAGGGCGCTGGCCCGGCCCGGGAATTTTTTTTTCAGGTTTTGAAAAATGCCGGGATCGACGGTCCAGGCCAGGTAATCGGAAAGAATCAGCAGGTCGCTTTCCGCCAGCGCCGCGAACAGGGCCTTGGCGAGCTTCAGCCGCGCCGGTTCCCCGAGCGCCGCCGGGGGCAGGGTGTCGATGCGCAGGATCTGCTGCTTCTTGGTGTTGTCGCCGCCGGAAAGGATCCGGCTTTTCAACGGTGTCGGGAAGCCGTCAGCCGCCACCAGGGAAGCGGTGGCGATCCCCTGCTCGCGCAGCAGGTCCAGCATGATCTCTCCCGAGGCGTCCTTGCCCACGAAGCCCACGGGCACCGGCTCCGCTCCCAGGGTCAGCAGGTTCATCACCACATTGCCGGCGCCGCCCAGGCGGTATTCGTTCTTCTCGAATTCGGTGACCAGCACCGGGGCTTCGCGCGACACCCGCCCGGCCGATGTGAACACGTACTGGTCGAGGATCAGGTCGCCCCAGACGACGATCTTTTTATTCTTGAACCGGGAAACGATGGAAGACAATGGGGTCGTCATTGAAAAATAGTAGCAAATCGGGGGGGTGGAGTCAAGTAAAATGCCGGGACTCGGAATCGAACCAAGGACACGCGGATTTTCAGTCCACTGCTCTACCAACTGAGCTATCCCGGCATTTGGATTGGAATCATAGCGTAAAAAAATCAATTAGTCAAGGGGCCCCGCCTCCCCGCGCACGGCGAAAATTACGTTCGCCGCGCCCGGAGGGCGATTGACTTTTTGAAAGCAGTATGATAGAAAAATCAACGAGATGGGTAAGATATTAGGAATCGACCTCGGCACCACCAAATCCGCCATCGCCTACCTGGAAGGCACGACCCCCGAGATCATCCTGACCCCGGAAGGGCACCGGCTGCTGCCTTCCATCGTCGCCTTCACTGCCGGCGGCGAAAGGCTGGTCGGCCAGCCCGCCAAAAGCCAGATGATCACCAACCCGCTCAACACCATATCATCGGTCAAGACCCTGATGGGGAAAAAATATTCCGAGGTCGAGCCCTACCTGCAGGAATTCCCCTTCCACATCGTCAGGCACGGCGACGACCTGCTGCGCATCGAGGTCAACAACCAGCTTTATGCGCCGGAAGAGATCTCGGCCATGATCCTGCTCAAGCTTAAGGACGCGGCCGACCGCTACCTGAGCGACCCCATCGAAAGCGTGATCATCACCGTCCCGGCCTATTTCAACGACTCCCAGCGCCAGGCCACCAAGGACGCCGGCAGCATCGCCGGGCTCAACGTCAAACGCATCATCAACGAACCGACGGCGGCTTCGCTGGCCTATTCCATCGACCTGAAAAAAAAGGCCAAGATCATCGTCTACGACTTCGGCGGCGGCACCATCGATATCTCGGTCCTGGACGTCCAGAACGGCATCATCAAGGTCCTGGCCACCGCCGGCAATACCCACCTGGGGGGCAACAACTTCGACATCGCCCTCACCCAGAAGCTGACCCAGGAATTCGCCAAGGAGCACCGCATCGACCTTTCCCGGGACAAGGCGGCGCTGCAGCGCATCCGCGAGGCCGCGGAGAACGCCAAGATCGAGCTTTCGGCGGTCGACGAATGCGAGATCAACCTGCCCTTCATCGCCGAATCCGAGGACGGCCCGGTGCACCTGATCAAATTCCTGCGCCGCAGCGAATTCGAGAACCTGGTCAAGAAAGAGGTCGATCAGACCCTGGAGATCTGCTCGCGGGCCCTGAAGAACGCCAACCTGCAGATCGAGGAGATCGACGAATTCCTGCTGGTCGGGGGATCGACGCGCATCCCGTACGTCCAGCAGAAGGTCAAGGAATTCTTCAGGCGCGAGCCCAACCGCAAGGTCAATCCCGACGAGATCGTGGCCATGGGGGCGGCGGCGCAAGGGTCGATCATCAAGGGCGACAGCAAGGACATCCTGCTCCTCGACGTCACCCCCCTGGCCCTGGGCGTCAAGACCTTCGGCGGGGCCTTCACCCGCATCATCAACGCCAACACCACCATCCCGGTCAGCCGCAGCCTGGTCTTCTCCACCGCCGAGGACAACCAGTCCGAGGTCGACATCGAAGTGTATCAGGGGGAAAGGGAGATCGCCGAGGAGAACAAATTGCTGGGGAAATTCACCCTGCTGGACATCAAGCGCGCCCCCAGGGGCGTCCCGCGCATCGAGGTGACGTTCAGCATCAACATCAACGGCATCATGAATGTTTCGACCATCGACCTTTCCACCAAGAGCAAAAAGGAGATACTGATCTCGCAGTCCGGCCTGCTGAGCAAGGAGGATGTGGAGCGGCTCAGGGAGGAAGCCAAGAAACTGTCGGACGTGGACCTGAAAAAGAGAGAGGCCATTTTCAAGAAGAACAAGGTCATCAACCAGATCTATTCGCTGAACCAGCTGAGCCGGGGCAGCGGCTTGCCCGGGGAAACCAAGGGCGAGATCGCCGCCATCATCCGCGAGGCCGAAAAGGAGATCGAGAAGGAAAATATTCCCGCCCTGGAAACGCTGGAGAAAAAGATGGTGGAACTATGGAATAAGGTCAGCGCCATGACCGGCGGCGAACCCCCGCACGCCCAGATCGAGCGGACCATGGATGTCGACCTGAACACGCAAAACAGGCCCGAGAAAGGGAAAAAAGAAGACACCAAGCCGCTGAAAATCTCGTTTTAAGGGCCGGCCGCCCCAAAGGGCCGAGTTTTTCCGCACCCGCCGTTTTGTGTTATAATTCAATTCTTTCGATCCGCCACGAGGAGACGGCCATGGAGAAATTTTACCTGACCACCCCGATCTATTACGTGAACGATGTCCCGCACATCGGCCATGCCTACACCACCATCCTGGCCGACGTCATCAAGCGCTACAAGCAGCTGCGCGGCTACCGGGTCTTTTTCCTGACCGGGACCGACGAGCACGGCCAGAAGATCGAGCGCTCCGCCGCCAAGCAGGGGCTGACCCCGAAGCAGCTCGCCGACGCCATGGTGGTGCACTTCAAGCAGTTGTGGCGGCTGCTGCATATCGAGTATGACCGCTTCATCCGCACCACCGACGAAGAGCATATCCAGGGAGTGCAGAAAATATTCACCAAGGTCAAGGAGAAGGGCGGCATCTACCTGGGGGAGTATGCGGGCCACTACTGCATTTCCTGCGAAAATTTCATACCCGACAGCGTCGAGGAAACGGCCGACGGCAAGAGGACCTGCCCCGAATGCGGGCGGCCCACCGACAACCGCGTCAAGGAAAAATGCTATTTCTTCCGCCTCTCGGCCTACGGCGAAAGGCTGCTGAAATTCTACGAGGAAAACCCCGATTTCGTCACGCCGCGCTCCAGGATGAACGAAGTGGTCTCGTTCGTCAAGATGGGGCTGCGCGACCTGAGCGTCACCCGTTCCACCGTCAAGTGGGGCGTGCCGGTCCCGGGCGATGAGCAGCAGACGATCTATGTCTGGTTCGACGCCCTATCCAACTACATCACCGCTATCGATTACCTCGGTGAGGGCGAGCGCTTCAAGGAGCTCTGGCCCGCCGACCTGCATATCATGGCCAAGGATATCCTCAAGTACCACGCCGTGTACTGGCCTGCCTTCCTGATGGCCGCCGGGCTGCCCCTGCCCAAAAAGGAACTGATCCACGGCTGGTGGCTGAAGGACGAAAAGAAGATGTCCAAGTCCAGCGGCAATGTCCTGGACCCCCATATCCTGCTGAAGCATTTCAGCGCCGACGCCATCCGCTATTTCCTGATGCGCGAGGCATCGATCGGCGCCGACGGCAATTTTTCCCACGAGGGATTCATCAACCGGGTCAACACCGACCTGACCAATGACTGGGCCAACCTGGTGTCGCGAACCACGGGCATGATCGAAAAATATTTCGCCAACTCCTTCCGCGACGCCGCGCTCTATACGGCAAAGGAGGACGAGATCCGCGACCGTTATGTCGAACTGGAAAAAACGGTCCTGGACAATTTCGACCAGTACCAGTTCAACCGCGGCCTGGAGAGCATTTTCGAGTATGTCAACAGCCTGAACCGCTATATCGTCGAAGCCCAGCCCTGGAACCTGGCGAAAGAAAAGGAGAACGAGCCGCGCCTGGCCGCGGTCCTGAAGACCCTGGCCCGGGCCATCCTCAGCGTCAACGCCCTGCTGTCTCCCATCCTGCCCGACACGGCCGCCAAGGTGCGCGGCATCTTCAACGCCGCCGACCCCGGGCTCGGCTGGAAAGACCTGCCCGAAGCCTTCACCATCCAGCCGGGCATGCAGTTGTTCCCGCGGGTGGACGGCAGGGTGTTCTTCGCGGAGGGGGAGGCGGTTCCCCCGCCAGCGAGCGCGGAACCGCCGGCGGCGACGCCTCCCCAGGGGAACGGGGCCGGCGCGGAAGGACTGATCGAGATCCAGGATTTCAAGAAAGTGCAGATGGTCGTGGCCCGGGTGCTGGCGGCGGAAAAAGTGGAAAAGGCCGACAAGCTGCTGAAACTGCAGATCGATACCGGAAGCGATACCCGCACCCTGGTGGCCGGGATCGCCCTCTACTACAAGCCCGAGGATTTGGTCGGCCGCAAGATCATCATCGTCAAGAACCTGAAGCCGGCCAAGCTGCGCGGCATCCTGTCCCAGGGCATGATCCTGGCCGCTTCCGACGCCGGCAATCGCCCGTATATCCCCATCCTGCCCGACGATACCCCGGTCGGCGCCATCCTGAAATAGAGACCGGCCGTATTCAATCCGGGGTCTGGATATCGAGCGACAGCATCCCGTTGAGCACGTTCACGTCGTGCAGCGTCCCGCCGCGCCCGCGCCAATCGACCAGGTCGAAGCTGTTCAGGCCGGCCTCAGTCCCCCGCAATTTCCAGACCGAAACGGCGGCCGGCCAGTGCAGGGAACTCCTGGGCAAGCAGCGCTCGGGCTTGGAGCGGCAGGAAATGAAAAAAGCGTAGTCCGAGGTCCCGGCGCCGCCGAACACGACGGCCTGGTCATTTTCGTCGATGCAGACCGCCGTTCCCTCATCGCAGGCAATGGCCCTGGCCTGAGGCCAGGGGGCCAGGCCGTCGCTGACGATGCGCGCCAGGAAGGCGATGGTGCGCCCGCAGCGGTCGCGCTCGGACCAATGAGTGTCGCTGATCACGTTCGCCAGGCGCTCCACGGAGAGGAAGTCCTTTCTGATAAGATCCATGTTCGCATGAAATGGATCGGCCAACGCCTGGCCTGATGTCACGCCGGCGCGGAGAGGAATGTACGCCAGCTCGGAAAGAACCGCCATCCCCGCGCTGGTTCCCCCCACCGGGATTTTCTTCGCGCGCAGGAGGGCCTGGACCGTCCTCTGCAAGCGCGTCCCGTTCCACAGGTCGAAGTATTCGGTCTGGTCGCCGCCATCGATAAAAAGCAATTCGGCCCTTTGGAGCGTTTCTTCCACCTCGGGCAGGTCGGCCTTGGCCCGGCTGTCGACTGTCAGGGTCGTGATGGAATCGACCGCGCCCAGATGCCGCATATCGGTAAGGAATTCTTCGTCCTCCTCATCGCTATAGGCGCTTGCGGTCAGGAAAACAAAATCGCCGCCGCCGGAACGCTCGATGAGCCAACGGTAGGCTTGGCTGCATCGCCGGCCCCCGCCGACCAGAGCCATGCCGTAAGCGCATGCCGGGGCGACATCGCCGGGATTGCCAACCGTGTGGAACGGACTTTCCGGCCCTGGCGGTGGCTCTTCGGGGGCGGTCGGGGAGCAAAAAACGGCGGCCAGGAACGCGGCTCCCAGGAAAAAAGCCCGCAGGAATCGCCGCTCACCGGCACCCGACCCGCAGCCATAGATGAAATGCATGCGCCTATTATACCAGATGGCAACAATGGTCCGCACCAGGCGTCGTTTCACAAACGAGGCCGAAATGGTAAAATGCCGCCATGAAAAGAATCTTCCTGCTTTTTTGTCTCGCCTGGTTCCCTTTGCTGCAGGCCCAGGACGTGCGCCCGGTGCGGGATGACGTCGGTTTCTGCTGGCAGCGCCCGCAGATGCAGCGCTTGCTGGAGCTCCTTGCCGCGAGCGGCCGGCGGGGCTCCCCGGACCACGGCCTGGTGGCGGGCATCTCGCCGCACGACGACTACCTCTACGCCGGGCCCGTGTATTATCGGTTGTTCAGGAGCCTGCGGACCAAGGAGGCGGTGATCTTCGGCGTCACCCATGGCACGGTGCGCAAGGAGATCGGCGACCCGCGCGGGGTGCTGCTCCTGGATGAATACCGCTCCTGGTCCGGCCTGAGCCGGGAAGTGGAGATCTCCCCGCTGCGCGACTGGCTCAAAAGCCGCCTGCCCAGGGAAGATTTCATCGTCAGCAACCAGGCACACTCGCTCGAACACTCGATCGAGGCCCTGGTGCCGTGGCTGCAATACAACAATCCAGGCATCCGCATCACGCCGATCATGGTCACGGCCATGCCCTGGGAAAAGATGCAGGAGCTTGCCGAACGCCTGGCGACGGCGCTAGCCGACTATATCGCTGAAAGGAAACTGCGGCTCGGCCCGGACATCGTTTTCCTGATCTCGGCCGACGCCAACCACTACGGCCGCGATTTCGCCAACATCCCCTACGGCGAGGACGAGAAGGCCCACGCCCGGGGAACGGCAAGGGACCGGAGCATCGCCGCAGCGTTGTCAACGGCGGTCTGGACGAGCGAAAGATCCTGCAGCTGACCCGGGAGCTCTGGGGCGCCACGTACCTCGATTACCGCGACACCTACTGGTGCGGCAAGTACGACATCCCCTTCGGCCTGCTCGCCATCGGCAAAACCGTGAAGAAAGCCACGGGGCGGAACCTGCGGGGGAACCTCCTCCTCTACTCCGACACCTACAGCCTGGGGGTCCTGCCTCTGAAGAAGGCGGGCTTCGGCATCACGGCGCCTTTTTCCCTGAAACACTGGGTCGGGTTCTTTTCGGCCGGGTTCAGCCTGGATCCGCCGCCCGGGAAATGACCCCCTTGCCCCGCGCCCCGGAAAAACGTAAAATAGCGCCCGCCGGAAGAACTTTTCGCCCGTGTTTTTCGTTTTTTAGAACAGGAGCAAAGCCATGAACCAAACGCGAACCGTCTTGGGTCTGTTGATCATGATCTTTTTCGCGGTGCCGATCCTCTTCGGCGTCATCTGGGCCGTGGGCTTCACCCAGGCCGTGATCTCGCCAAAAACGCTCTCCGAGCTCCCCGGCGAGGTCATCGCCGAGGTCCCCGACCTGCTGGACGGGATGATCCTGGCGGCCCGCGATGAAAACTCCGACATGGACTACGACACCCGGACCTGGCTGAACGCCATCGCCGGGGCAAGCTCCACCCCCAGGGAAGTGCTGCGGGAGACCGGCCTGAACAGCTGGCTGGAAAAGGAGCTTTCCGGTTCGTTGCGCGCCATCGGCGACATCCTGAACGGCCGGAGCGCCGCCCGCAACGTCTGGCTCGACATGCGCCCGCTGAAAGCGGCCTTCAGCCACCCGGCCATGGAGCGCTGGCTGGCGCAGGTCATGGAAAAGCTCCCGGCCTGCTCTTCCGGGCAGGCCCAGGCCTGGGAACGCATCATGCTCCACGCCAGCCCCTATGATGCCCTGCCCCCTTGCCGCCCGGAAAACACGACGGGCATCGCCGCCGCCGCGGTCATCCGCGACCGCATCACGCGCGATATCCCCGACCAGGTCAACATCATGGAAAACGCCCATTTCCCGCGCGGGAGATTCAACATAGCCAAGACCATTACCTCTTTCACCTACCTGCTTTTCCTGATCCCGGCCGTCTTCATCCTCCTGGGAGCGCTGGTCGCCGCCCGCAGCACATCCCTTTTCTTCCGCTGGAGCGGCGCCGCGACCATGGCCGGCGGCGGGCTGGTACTGGCGCTGTCCTCGCTGGTCAAGGGGGTCATTCCCTGGGCCATGCGCATCGGGCCGGTCTATGAAGCCCCGCACTGGAACCGCTGGCCGGAAATTTTCGCCGACCATGCCAGCGGCCTGGCCCAGGTGATTTCCCGCCATTTCATGTCGCCGGTGATCGCCGTGGCCGGCGCCGTGTGCGTGGTGGGGTTGCTGCTGTTCGCTTTTTCCTTCACCTTCACCAGGGAAACACCGGCCAAGACCCCTCCGCCGCAGGCCGCCTGACGGATACGGCACCCGGGACTCGGCGAAGCGCGCGTCTCCCGGAAAGCGGCTTCGGCGGCGGGCCGGAGGTTGCATTATTTCCCGCCTGCCATATAATGAGGCCATGAAAAAGCTGCACCTTTGCGCCGACGCCGACCTGAAGACCGGGAAGATCCGCTGAATGGGTTTCTTTGCCGATTTCCACGTTCATTCCCGCTATTCGCGCAGCACCTCGCCGGGCCTGGTGCTTCCCGAGCTGGCGCGCTGGGCCGAGATGAAAGGCATCTCCGTCGTCGGCAGCGGCGATTTCACCCACCCCTTATGGTTCCGCGACCTTGAAACCAATCTCGCCGACAGCGCATCCGGCCTGTTCCGGTTGAAGAAAGGCCACCGCTCCGTTCATTTCATCCTCAGCTCCGAATTATCAATGATCTATAAAAAGGCCGGCAGGGTCCGCAAGGTACATCTCCTGCTCCTGGCCCCGTCGCTGGCCGCCGTCGAAAAGATAAACGCCAGCCTGGGCCGGCGCTTCAACCTCAAGGCGGATGGCCGCCCCATCCTGGGCGCCTCGGCGCGTGACATCAGCGCCGAGGTCCTGGCCATCGATGACCGGGTCATGATCATTCCCGCCCATATCTGGACCCCCTGGTTCTCCCTGCTGGGTTCCCGGTCGGGCTTCGATTCCCTGGAGGAATGCTTCGAAGATTATGCACCCTATATCCATGCCGTGGAAACCGGGTTGTCGGCCGATCCGCCCATGCTGGCCAGGGTTTCGTCCCTGAGGCGTTTCACGGTCCTGTCCAACTCCGACGCCCATTCGGCCCAGAACCTGGGGCGCGAAGCCAATGAACTCGACTGCCCCCTGACCTATGAAGGCATCGCCGGGGCCATCCGCGACGGCGCGATCGTCCGCACCATTGAATTTTTTCCCGAGGAGGGAAAATACCACCATGACGGCCATCGCCAATGCGGCGTTTCCCTGGCGCCGCCGGCGGCGCGGAAATTGGCCAACGCCTGCCCGGTCTGCGGCAAACCGCTGACCCTGGGGGTGCTGCACCGCGTCGAGGACCTGGCCGACGTGAACGCGGCGAGCCCGAGGCCCTTCAGCTACCAGATGCCGCTGCGGCAGGTCCTGGCCCAGGTGCTGCGCTGCGGCGAGAACTCGAAGAAGGTGGCCCGCCGGTATCTCGAGCTGATCGAACGCCTGGGGCCCGAATTTTCCATCCTGCAGACCATTCCCGTCCAGGCGCTTGCCGCCGCCGATGAAAAGCTGGCGCAGGCGGTCCAGGCCATGCGCGAAAACCGGGTGCGCCGGCAGCCGGGATACGACGGGGTGTACGGAAAAATCGTCCTGGACACGAAAGCGCCGCAGAGCGGTTGACTTTTAATGTCAAATATATTATTGTTTTTTTTAAACTAAATCTTTTGGGAGGAAAAATGAAGCAAAGAGCGAAGACTGTGCAGTTCCTGATGACCGTTGCCCTGATCGCCCTGACAGCGGTTTCCCTGTCGGCCAACGGCCTGAACCTCAACGGCGTCGGCAGCAAGGCCATCGCCATGGGCGGCGCCTTTATCGGCCAGGCCGATGACTACAGCGCCATTTTCTGGAATCCGGCCGGCCTGACGCAGATGCAAAGCCCCAACATCTCCTTTTTCGTCACCGACCTGATCCCCAGCGGCACCTACCAGTTCCCCATGCTGGGCATCGATGCCGAGACCAAGTCGGCCATGTATCCTTCCGGGTCGGTCGCCTACTTCAAGCCGATCAACGACAAGCTCATCGTCGGCATCGCCGCTTACGTGCCGTCCGGGACCGGCGCCAAGTGGAACGGCGAAGACCTGAAGCTCCTGACCAAGGGCGTCGCCTACCGCTGGGAGAGCTTCATGGGCGTGATCACCGTCTCCCCGGTCATCGCCTACAAGGTCAGCGACCAGTTCTCCCTGGGCGCCACCCTCAACCTGAACTACGGCATGCTGAAGCTCTGGCGCCCCGGCGTCGGGCAGTACAACGAGGACCTGAGCGGCCTGGCCTTCGGCGCCACCTTCGGCGCCCTGTTCAAGCCGACCGACAAGCTGGGCATCGGCCTCACCCTGCGCACGCCGACCAAGGTCAAGTTCAGCGGCGAGGCCACCATGGCGGGCGCCGCGCTCGTCGGCCAGTCCACGACGGTGGACGCGGACAGGGAAGCGACCTGGCCGCTGTGGCTCGGCTTGGGTGTCTCTTTCAAGGCCACCGACAAGCTGACCCTGAACGCCGACGCCCAGTTCACCAACTGGAAGAAGATCCAGACCATCGGCATCACCTATGACAACGCCGGCTGGCAGGCACTCAGGGCCCACCCGGTGCTGGGCGCCGCCTTCAACAACGACTTCGTCCTGAACTGGAAAAACGCCATCCAATGGCGCTTCGGCCTGGAATACGCCGCTTCCGAAAAGCTGGCGCTGCGCGCCGGCTATTATTACGACCCCTCGCCCTCCGAAGCCGCGACCCTCAACATCCTGCTGCCCGAGATCACCTACAACGTCGTCACCGTCGGCTTTGGTTTCAAGGCCAACAAGCTGGCCGTCGACGTGTGCTTGGAATACCTGATGGGCAAGGACGTAACCGTCCCCCTGACCGGCAAAATGCCGGGAACGCACGGCATGGACATCCTGGTGCCCAATATCGCGCTGACCTATCGTTTTTAAGCCCCGCCGATCCCGTTATGCCCGGGGCCGGGGCGGCGCACGCCGCCCCGGCCCTTTTTTTGCCCCGCGCCGCCGCTCTGGCCGGTCTCAGGACGAAGGTTATTGAAAAATCCCCGAAAAAATAGTACAATGAGGAATCATTCAACTCACTGCCAATTAGGAGACCAAATATGACAGAAGAAAAGAAAAAGAGCAAAGAGCGCCCGGCCGAAAAAACCGCAGCCAAGAAACAGCCGGCGGCCGCCGCTGAAAATAAGCACGCCCATGAATCCCAGGCCGCGACCCCTGCCGCCAAGAACGATGTCCCGGGCGGACCGGAATCGCGCAGCGACATTCCCGTCATCAAGCCCGGGGACGAGCTGAAGGTCTTCTACCGCGTCATCGAGGCCGGCAAGGAAAGGACCCAGACCTACGAAGGCACCGTGATCGCCATAAAAAACTCGGGCGTCTCCAAGACCATCACCGTGCGCAAGAATTCCTTCGGGATCGCCGTGGAAAGGATCTTCCCGCTCAATTCGAAACTGGTCCAGAAGATCGAGGTCAAGAAACATACCCGGGTCAGAAGGGCCAAGCTGTTCTACTTGAGAAAATTGAAAGGTAAAGCCTCCCGCCTGAAAGAACTCAGGTAATGGCCGATTTCGCCCTCGAGGCAGAATTACTCGAAGGGGATCATCGTTTCATCTGCGGCATCGACGAGGTGGGCCGGGGATGCCTGTTCGGACCGGTGGTCGCCGGGGCGGTGATCCTGGATCCCGGCAACCTGAACCGCGAATACGATGACTCGAAGAAACTCACCCCGCGGCAACGGCTGCGGCTGGCGCGCGATATTTACAAAAAAGCGCTGGCCTATTCCATCGGCTGGTGCTGGAACGACGAGATCGACCGCAGCCACATCCTCGCCGCCACCAAGCGCTCGATGCGCCAGGCATTCCGGCGCCTGCAGATCAGGCCGGATTACGTCCTGATCGACGCCATCGACCCCGATTTCCTGCCCTGCGGCGGCCGGGCGGTCGTCAAGGGTGACGAAAAAAGCCTGTCCATCGCCGCCGCCTCGATCATCGCCAAGGTGTTCCGGGACCAGCTCCTGGAAAACTTTTCCCGTTTTTTCCCCGAGTTTGACTTGGCCCAAAATAAGGGCTATCCTACACAAAAGCACAGAAACATGTTATTATTTAATGGGGAAACTATTTTTCACAGAAAAAGTTTTAAACTGAAAGATGGCTGCTGAGAACCGACTAAAAACGCTGCAACTGGCCGACAAGCTTTTCAAGCAGGGAAAGATCGAAGCCGCGATCAAGGAATACCATAAGATCATCGAAGTGAAGCCCGACGACCTCGAAGTACGCAGGATCATCGGCGACCTGAACCTGAAGCTGAACCAGCTCCCGGAAGCCTTCAAGCAGTTCGAATGGATATCCGATTTTTACCTGAAAGAAGGCTTTTTCACGAAAGCCATCGCCATGTACAAGCGCATCACCCGCCTGGACCCCCAGAACGAAAGCGTCTCCTTCAAGCTGGCCGACCTGTATTCCAAGCAGGGCCTGACCATCGAAGCCAAGCAGATCTACCTGGAACTGGCCGAGGAATACAAGCGGCAGAACAACCAGAAAAAAGCCCTGGGCATATATAAAAAGATCCTGGAATTCGACCGCAGCAACATCAAGATGCGCATTCTCCTGGCGGACAATTACCTGCGCGAGGGAATGAAGGAAGAGGCGGTCGGCGAATACATCACCGCCAGCGACATCCTGATCAAGAAGAAGGAATACCCCCAGGCCGAAGAGCTCCTGATGCAGACCTACACCAAGGTCAAGCACCTGAAGATCTTCGAAAAGCTGATCTCCTGCTACATCGCCCAGGGCAACAGCAACAAGGCCATCCAGATGCTCCGCAACCTGGGCGACGAGATATTCAAGCACCTGAACCTGCTCAAGATCCTCGGCGAGCTGTATTTCAAGAACAACCTCATCGAGGAGGCCGAGCAGATCTACAAGAAGATCGCCGAGATCGACTCCAACGAGACCGAAGTGATCATGAAGCTGGGCAAGGTCTACCTGCAGCGGGAAGAGATCGACAAGGCGTTCCAGCTGTTCCTGCCCACCATCGACCGCTTCATCGAAAAGGAAAAGTTCGACGAGGCCAATTCGCTGCTGCGCTTCATCATCACCTCGAACAACACCTACCTGCCCGCCCTGAACAAACTGGCCGCGATATTCAAGGCGACCAAGAAAACCAGCAGCCTGATCGCCCTCTACGAATCGCTGCTGCCGATCTACGAACAGAAGGGGATGAAATCCGAGTTGATCGGCATATTGAAGGAGCTGATCGAGCTGTCGGACTCGCCTTTCGCCTACCAGGAACAGCTGGGCCGGCTGACCGGAGAGCCGGCGGCCGAGGAGGAAGAGAACAAGCAGGAACGGGAATTCATCGATTTTCAGTTGAACAATGCCGACCAGGCCCTGAAGAACAACAACTTCAAAAAAGCGGTCGACCTGCTGAAAACCGCCCAGAACGCGTTCCCCAGCAACATCGATATCCGCGTCAAACTGTTCGACGTCTTTCAGATGAGCAACGATATCGAGGCCCTGCTCAGCGAGGGCATCGAGCTCCTGAAGGTCTACAAGAAAGAGAATCGCGACGAAGACCACAAGCTGCTGCTGGACAAGCTGACCAAGCTCAAACCCAATGACGAGCGGCTGCTGGACCTGAGCGGCCATGAGCGGACCAACATCGAGATCGACTTCGACCACGCCGAAATGGTCGAGCAGATCAAGGAGCTGCAGCACCCCAGCATGGGCGAGATGGATCTCGCCGAGATCAAGACCGAGGAAGAGGACATCTTCCTGCTCAAGGGCGAAGACAGCCTGCAGATGAAGACGGACGCGGAAAGCAAAAAAGGTCTGTCTTCCCACCTGGCGGAGCTCGATTTCTACATCAGCGAAGGCTATTTCAGCAACGCCGAAAAAGCGCTGGAGCGCCTGCAAAAGGAATATCCGGAAAGCCGGGAGATCCAATCCCGCCTGTCCAGGGTCAAGAAGGCCAGGGAGACCCAGCCCGACAAGACGGACTCCATCAAGGTCAAGCCCGGCATGACCGAAAAGATCGAGATCGAGTCCTCGATCGCCCAGGAAAGCGACCTGCTGCAGAAATTCGAGGATTCCAAGCTGGAGATCAAGCTGGACAACCTGTTGAACCCTCCCGATGAAAGGGTCGTGTCCAACGACTTCGCCGAGATCGACAATATCCAGTTCGAGATCGAGATGGAGGAGCCGGAGAGCAAGGAATCGCCCGCCGTTATCGAGGTCGACCAGGAGCAGATCATCCAGGCGCCGGCGCCGATCCGGAAAAGCAGCGCCGTGGATCCGAATTATCTCGGTTCCAGCGCCGATTTCCTGGACATCGACAATATTTTCACCAGCGACGAAGCCCCGGCCAGCAGCGAATCCCCCTTCCGGGACATCGATGAGAGCGAGCTCGCGGAAAACGAGGTCGACATTCTGAAGAGCGAGGGTCTTTTCCTCGAAGAAGAGGATTTCTACGAGATCGAAAAAAATATCCCCGCTGAATTGAGCGCCATCCGCTATTGGGTCGAGGAGCTCCAGAAACAGCGGACCTCGACGATCGAAAAGAACATGATGGAGATTTTCAAGGAATTCAAGAAAGGGGTGGACGAAAAGATCGGCCACGAGGATTACGACACGCGCTACAACCTGGGCATCGCCTACAAGGAGATGGGGCTGATCGAGGAAGCCATCCATGAGTTCCTGATCTCTTCCAAGCACCCGCTGAAATTTTTCGATTCGGCGGGCCTGCTGGGCATCTGTTTCCGGGAAAAGGGCATGATGGACGAATCCATCAGCTGGTTCGAGAAGGCACTGGAAACCCCGGGCCGCAAGGACGACGAATACAACGCCGTCAAATACGAGCTGGTGCAGACCTCCAAGTTGAAGGAGGACTATCCGTACGCCAAGAAGCTGGCCGCGGAGATCCTGAAGAAGGACCCCAACTACCGGGACATCAAGACGGTATTCGAAGAATTGCGGGATAAATAAGCGCCTCTTTTCAGAACGTTCCAGCGGCTGATTTTTCCCCTGGGATCCCATGGCCGACGGAAAAACAGGCAAGATCGACCCTGTGATCGAGACAAGATGGGATTTTGTGATATACCAACGACCGGAAAACGTCTCCCTCATTGCCTGATTTAAGCTATGGGGAATTTTGTGATAATCGCTTGACAAAGAAAGCAGATACCCTTATTTGATTTTCTTTAAAACCAACTTGCAGAGGGAAAAACAGCGAGAGGAGGGAGGACGTTGATCCAGCGTTTTGCCTACCGGGACCGCCGGGCTTATGATCATTGGCACAACGAAGAACTTTCCCAATTCACCGTTGCCAACACCCCGGAAAACCTGGCCCGCATCCACAAGATATTCGCCTTCCAATCCAGCTTCATGCAGAATATCGTTGAATTCACTCCGGGCAATTTCCATATCCGCATCCTGGCCCAGCCGTTCACCGCCAGCGGCCCGGACGCCTTGCTCGGACTTGCCGCAAGTGAGGCGGAAGACATCCTGCGGCAATTCCTGGCCTTCTTCACCGCCGCCAGGGAATGGGAGATGGATTTTTTGGATTTTTCGCGATTCCAGGTCCTGCCCGGGCCGATGCTGCGCTTTGCCTGGAAGCTGGAAACCCAGGAATTTCCCCGCCCCGCCGCCTGGATACGGCTCTTCAACAAGAACCCCCATCTGCGCGGCCTGAATGAAGACAATTATCTGGGATTTCTCAAGCAGGCGAGAAAAAACGTCATGCTCCCGGAATTCCCGGTCTATTTGTGCCGCAACGGAGATTTCGCCTCGAACCTGCTCCACGCCCATTCCCCGGGTGGCGCCAACGCCAGGATCCGGATCAATACCAAATTCCCCTGGCAGAAAGCGGTCATCCGCAACAATCTCTTCCAAAACCTGAAGGACGGGGAGACGCTCCTGCTGAAGATCGACCTCGACAATGGCCGCTTGAGCGACTATTTGGCCGCTTTATGCGGGCAGGATGAAACCGCCGGCGAAAACCTGGCCGCCCGGGCGCAGGAGTTCCGTTTTTATATGAAAAAGTCGGTTTTTCAGGAAATGGTGCTGCTGATCGACAACCTGGTAAAAAAGGAAGATGACCGCCTGCTGCGCTATCTTCTGGAATCCGGCGACGTCTCCGGCCTGACCGTCGTTCTGTTCAACGATTCAGCGCCGGGCGACTGCGACCTGGAATTCAACGAGGATCCTCATGACCCGCTGGCCGAGCATTTCGCCGCGCTCTCCCCCCGTCCCGGTCTTCCCGAACTGGACGGGGACGAGGTCGACCTGCTGGAAAAATTCGCCTGGCTCGGGGTCCCTGTACCCATGGCGGTCGCCCGCCTGTTGGCCACCCATGGGGTTGGGCTTAACCGACCAGCCTGCCATGGTGACGGCGCAGCAAAGCTGCCGCCGGCCTCCCATGGAGACGGCGCAGCGAAGCTGCCGCCAGCCACCCATGGGAAAGGGCTTAACCAACCGGCCACCCATGGGGACGGCGCAACGCGGTTGCCACCGGCCTCCCATGGAGACGGCGCGGCAGAGCCGACGCCAGCCTCCCATGGTGACGGCGCAACGCGGTTGCCACCGAACTCCCATGGAGACGGCGCGGCAGAGCCGACGCCAGCCTCCCATGGTGACGGAAGTCCCCTGCTGGCTTCGTTGCTGAAAAAACGCTGCTTGCTGGAAAGCAGGGACCGGCAAACCCTGGGATTGGCCATCCCCGGAGGCAAGGCTCCAGGCAGGACGCCCCGGAAAAGCGAATTTCTGGCCTGGCTCGCCGCCAACAGCGACTGGGCGTACGCCCGCGTCGCCCATTTCATCGCCGCCGATCAACCGGCGGCACTGGAGCGTTACCTGGAAAAACAAGCGCTGGAATCGCTCGCCCGGGTCGCTCCCGGACCGGCCGCCGACCTGCTTTGCCGGCATCTGGCGCAACATGGGCACGGCGGCAAGATCATGGAGTATTTCGTCGCTATCCTGATCCAGAGCAACTGCCTGGACATGGCCGGGAACGTCCTGGCCGCCGCCGACCCCGGATCGCCGTTCACCCGCCTGAAAGCGGCCCACCTGGCCATGCGCCGCAAGGACTACCGGGAACTCGGAGAGCTGCTGAACGGGATCCCCCGGGTGGCTCCCGGGCTCCGCGACGAATGGCTTTATTTGAATTTCGTCTACCAGGAAAAGACCGGCCAGGGCGAGAAGGCCGCCGCCTGCCTGAAAAAAATCGCCTCTCCCTACTTCCGCAACCTGGCCCTCATCCAATGGAGCGACCGCAGCATCTACGGCCGCGGATTCGTCAAGGCCCGCGACCAGCTGACCGGCGCCCTGGAATACTTTTCGGCCCGGCATCGCGACCGGGAGGAGATCGAGACCCGCAGCCAGATGGCCAAGCTGCACCGGGAGATGGGAAATTTCCAGGAGGCCGAGTCCCAGTACAAGACCATTTACATCCGCAGCGAAAGCGACGGCCTGGCCTTGAACTCGGCATATGCCGCCGTCGACCTGGGCAACCTTTATTTTGAAAACGACGACGATTTCCTGGCCGAATGCTGGTATCGGAAAGCGGCGAAACTGTTCGCCCGGGAAAGCAACCCGGACGGCATCATGCTGGTGAATTCCAACCTGCTCAACATTCTCTATGCCAAGGGCGGCTGGCTGGAGGCCGACAAGCTCCTGCGCGCCATACTGGCCTGGGATGCGGAAAAGCGGCTGCTGAATTCCAGCGCCATCGATTACCTGAACTGGGCCAACCTCGAGACGCTGCGCCTGCACGACGACCACGCCCTGAAGCTGGTCGAACAAGCCGCGGGGATCTTCAAGGACACCGCCAACAGCAAGGGCCTCGGCGAGTGCGCCTTTGTCAGGGGCCGCATCTCCTTTTTTGCCGAAGCGTCACCGGCGGCGAGGATGTCCGCATACCCCTGGTTCAACGACGACCAGAAGATCGTCTGCCGGTTGCTCGGCCCCTCCGCCCGCAGCGCCGGCACACCGAAAGGACCCGCCCTTTTCAAGCGGCTCGACCGCATCCGCTCGAAAAAAATAAAGTTCGAGGCCCTGAGGCTGCTGTTGAAAAAATACCGTGACAGCGCGTGGCTGGACCGTTTCCGCGAGCTGGCCCGCGAACTTTCGCCCAGGGGGAAGAACTATTTCTATTACGAGTACTGGTACATGGTTTTCGACCTGGGCGCCGAGGAACTGCCGGCGGACCGCCGGGATGAATTCCTGGCCATGCACGATTTCTTCACCGTCAACCGCAGGTCCGTCTCCGCCAAGCTCGACCGCTTCCGCCGCCTCTGCGACGAAAAGGCCAGGGACCGCGCGATCTTCGACGACGCCCGCCTGGTCGGAAACTACAGGCAATGGCGCCTTCCCGAGGATTTCTTCAGCAGCTTTTGCCATGAGCTCGGCATGCCGACGCCGATCGATTGGCTGGTCATGACGGTCCACGAAGACCGGCGCCGGTTGTTCCGTTTCGCCAATTCCGATCTGTTCAGGGAACTCGGGGAAGAGATGCTGCGCAGCACCCTAGAAACCCCGGAAAATCAAAACCACGACCGGCAGGGGATCCAAAGGCTGTTCCGCAGCCAGGAAAAGTTTTTTTACCCGTTCGCCAACACCAAGATGATCCGCTGGCCGATCTCGGAGCGCCTGCTGGCCTGCCTGGTCATCGGCTTCCGGGACGGAGATGCGTACTTCCGGGATTTTTTCGAGCGCCAGCGGGAAACTTTCAAAAAATTCTCGGTCCTGTTCCAGGATTTTCTGCAGAACGAGTTCCGCGTCCAGGAAAAATTGAATTTTATCGTCGGCGAATCGGAAAAGATAAGGGAAATGAAAAGGCTGATCGCCCAGGTGAGCAAGGTGGATTTCTCCCTGCTGATCACCGGCGAAAGCGGCAGCGGCAAGGAACTGGTCGCCCGCGCCGTCCATTTGCTCAGCCCCCGCGCCGAGCGGCCCTTTGTCCCGGTCAACGCCGCGGCGATCCCGGACACGCTCCTGGAAGCCGAACTGTTCGGCTACAAGAAAGGGGCCTTCAGCGGCGCCGCCGACAACCGCGTCGGCCTGCTGGAAGCGGCGGACCGCGGCACGCTTTTCCTGGACGAGATCGCCGACCTGCCCCTGCCGCTCCAGGCCAAGCTGCTGCGGGCGCTGCAGGAGAAAGAGATCCGCCGCCTGGGCGAGAACAAGACCATCAAGATCGACGTGCGCCTGGTCTCGGCCAGCAACAAGGACCTGAACGAGCTGATGCGGAGCAGCCTGTTCCGCGCCGACCTGTTCTACCGCCTCCAGGACCTGGTGATCCACATCCCGCCCCTGCGCGAGCGGCGGGAGGATATGCCGCTGCTCATCGGCCATTTCCTGGAGAAGTTCGGCTACCCGGCGCAGGAACCCGCCAAGCTGCACGCCATCGGCGACCTGTTCCGCGATGAGGCTTTCCCGGGCAACGTGCGCGAATTGGAATCGAAAATAAAAAAAATGATCACCTTCGATCCCGAGCTGGCCACCGCCGCCATGCCGCGACGACACGCCCCCGGCTTGAAAAGCGCGCGCCAGGACTTCGAGCGCAACCTGATCCTCAATACCCTGAAGGAGCAGAACGGACGCAAGGGCCGGACCGCGGAAAAACTGGGGATCAGCCGCATGGCCCTGTTCAACCTGATCAAGAAACACGAGATCGCCCGATGACGGCGCGGCTGTTGAAAAAAGCGGCGCTGTTCCTGCTTTTTCTCTGGGCCGCGGGCAGCGCGATCTTTTTCCTGGTGCAGGCCGTTCCCGGCGATCCGCTGCTGGCGATCCTGGGGCCGCATCCCCGCACGGCGGACGTCCAGCGCCTGCAACGGTCCCTGCAGCTGGACCGGCCGCTGGGCACGCGCTATCTGCGTTTCATCGCTCGCCTGGCCGTGCTCGATCTCGGCGAATCGCTGGTCGACCGCAAGCCCGTCCTGCCGACCATCCTGGCCTACCTGCCGAACACGATCCTTCTCGCCGCGGCCGCCATGGCGCTCACGCTGCTGATATCCCTGCCCCTGGGCTTCCTGGCCGCCTGCAAGAAGAACGGCGCCTGGGAGAAGCTGGCCATGGTTTTCTCGGCCGTCGGCCTGGCGGTCCCCTGCTTTTTGCTCGGCATCCTGCTGGTCATCCTCTTCGCGGTGGAATTGAAAATTCTCCCCGTATCCGGCAGCGGCGGCGGCGAGTACCTGGTCCTGCCGGCGCTGACCCTGGGCATTTCCTTCGCCGCTTTCCTGACCCGCATGGTGCGCGCGCTTTTGCTGGAGGAAGCGGGACGGCCGTACGTCCTGCTGGCGCGGGCCAAGGGGCTTACCCCGGCCCGGATCTTTCGCCGGCACATCCTGCGCAACGCCCTGGCCCCGATCGTCACCCTGATCGGGCTGCAGGCGGGAGCGCTGCTCAGCGGCGCCATCGTGGTCGAGAGCGTTTTCTCCTGGCCCGGCATCGGCACCCTGCTGATCACCGCCGTCCGCCAGCGCGATTTCCCCTTGATCCAGGGAACGGTCCTGGTCATGGCCGTGCTGTACCTGCTGGCCAATTTCCTGGTCGACCTTTCCTACCCGTTGCTCGACCCGCGCATCGGCCATGATCCGGCTGGATAAGGGCAACCGGCAATTCCGGCTGGGTGTCCTCTTTTTGGCCGGGTTCGCATTCGCCCTGGGCGGCACGGCCCTGTTCCGCGGGATCGACCTGGGATTGGACATCGGCCAGCGCCTGCAATCCCCGGGCGCAGAGCACATGCTGGGCACCGATGCCCTGGGGCGCGACATCCTTTCCTGCCTGGCCTTCGGGGCGCTGACCTCGGTGGCCATCGCCCTGGCCGTGGTCGCCCTGGCCGCCGCCGTCGGGGCGGGGCTGGGATTTCTGGCCGGCTGGCACGGAGGGCTGCTGGGCGCCTGCATCATGCGCGGCGCCGATTTCATCCTGGCCTTCCCGGGCATCCTGCTGGCGCTGGCCCTGGTCGCTTTCTGGGGGCAGGGGATCCTGCCGCTGATCCTCGCCCTGGCGCTCACGGGCTGGGTGAGCTATGCCCGCCTGGTGCGCGGCGAAGTAATGAAGATCAAGGGGCGGGATTACATCCTGGCCGCCCGCGGCTTCAACGCCGGCGGCGGGTACATCGCCGGCAGCCACATCCTGCCCCAGGTCTTCCCCGTGCTGCTGACCCAGGCCGTTTCGGGGATCGCCGGGGTCATCCTGGCCGAAGCCAGCCTGAACTTCCTCGGCCTGGGGCTGGACCCGCGCCTGCCCACCCTGGGCGGGATGATCGACGCCGGCCGCGGCCACCTGTTCGACCGCCCGGGGCTGGTCCTCCTTCCCGGAGCGTTGCTGGTCCTGCTCGTCGCCGCTTTCCTGCTGCTGGCCGAGGGGATCCGCTGGCGACCGGGTGCGCTTGCTTTTGAAAAAAAAAGCGATTGCGGTTATACTGAAGGCAGCCCGCTTTTTCCCTGGAGGGAACGGGGGGAGGATGCGCATGGAGAAAAGAAAGGAGATCCGCGTCAAGAAAAGAATGCTCTCCAACCTGGAGGACAAGCCGGCGATCGTCGTCGACATTTCCCTGTCGGGGATCAAGATCTCCATGAACCGCCCCCCGAAAAGCCAGGACGTCGAGATCAAGCTGCAGCTCGGCGGCAAGGTCATCATCGTGAAGGGTGACGTGCGCTGGATCACGCGCACGGTCTCCACCCGGGTCACCAACGATATCGGCATCGCCATCCGCGAAGCCCCTCCCGACTACTACGAGCTGGTTTCCGGTTCAGGCTAGAAGCGGGGGTAAAAGGGCGGCGGGGCGCCGCCGATCCCGGCTCACTCTTCCTTGGCGTCGGCCAGGAGACGCGCCGCCGCCGGAGCCGGCGCCGGCGCCTCGGGGACGATCTCGATCTCGTCCTCGCGCAGGCGGCAGACCAGGTAGCGGGCGTCTTCCCACTCCTTTTCCAGGGACAGGTAGGCGATCTTTTCCAGGAGCTCCTTTTTCAGGACGCGGTTGAGGTTGCGGGCCCCGTATTCGAGGGAATAGCCGCGGGAAGCGATATGGGCCAGCACGTCGTCCTTGACGATCAGCTCCTTGCCCTGCTTCTCCAGGTCGCGCCGCACCTCGCGCAGGTGGATATCGATGATGGCCTTGATGTCGCTGTCGCGCAGGTGGTGGAAGATGATGATCTCGTCGATGCGGTTGAGGAATTCCGGGGAGAAATACTTTTTCAGGGACTTGATCAGGGTGGCGCGCGAGACCTGCGTATCGTCCGAGCTGCTCTTGTAGCCCATGTTGGCCTTGGAGAAAAGCGAGGTGCCGATGTTGGAGGTCATGACGATGGTGGTCTTGGAAAAATCGATCACGTTGCCGCGGGCGTCGGTCAGGCGGCCGGCGTCGAAGACCTGCAGGAAAATATTGAGCAGCTGGGCGTCGGCCTTCTCCACCTCGTCCAGGAGGATGACCGAGTACGGGTTCAGGCGCACCTTGTCGGTCAGCTGGTTGGCGTCATAATAGCCCACGTACCCCGGCGCCGCGCCGACGAAGCGCGAATAGGTGAATTTTTCCATGTACTCGGACATGTCGATGCGGATCAGGTAATCCTGGCTGCCGTACAGGGCTTCGCTTAGGGCGATGGCCGTCTCGGTCTTGCCGACGCCGGTCGGCCCGATGAACAGGAAGACGCCGTCGGGGCGGTTCTTCTTGATGTCGTAGCCCAGCTTGGAGGTGATGACCGACGAGACCATCTTGGCCACCGCGTCGTCCTGGCCGACGATGCGCTTCAGGATGTTGGCCCGCAACGCCGCCAGCCGGCTTTTCAGGGAAATGGAAATGTTGGTCTCCGGCAGGTTGCCGATGTCGGCCAGCACCTCCAGCACGTCGGACTCCTCGATCTTCAAGGCGCCGCCGCAGGTGGAGATGTTCTTCAGCTTGACCTTGGCGATGCAGCGCTCCAGGAGCATGATCGCCGAATCGGGCAGCTTCCTTTCGCGGATATCGCGCTTGGCGCTCTCGACGATATCCTCGATGATCTGGTTGGAGGCCAGCAGGTTGTCGGCGGCGACCATCTGGCCGACCATGTTCTTCAGGATCCGCCGCGTCCCCTCCGCGGAAAGCTCGTTGACGACGATCTTCTGGAAATACCCCAGCAGGGAATTGTCCTTCTCGATCGTGTTCTTGAATTCCTCGTAGTCGGTGCTGGCGATCACCTGGATGGAATTGTCGCGCAGGAAATTCTTGAGGATGTTGACCAGGTCGAGCGAGGTCCCGCGCGCCGCGCCGGTGGACATCATCAGGTGCATGTCCTCCAGCACCAGGATGGCGTTCTGCGTCTTGAACTCCTGCAGGAGCTTCAGGACCTTTTCCTCGAATTGGCCGCGGTACTTGGAGCCGGTGAGCAGGCTGACGAAATTGATCTCCTTGATCTTCTTCTCCTTCAGCGCCGGCGGCACCTCGCCGAAAATGATCTTCTGGGCCAGGAGGCGGATCAGCGACGATTTGCCCACGCCGCGCTCGCCGACCAGCAGCAGGTTCCGCTTCGAGTTGGAGATGAGGATCTCGATCATCTGCCGCAGCTCCTTGCCGCGCCCGATGATGCGCTCCTCGTTCTGGACGACCGTTTCCGTGATGTCGAAAAAAGCGTCGTTTTTCTGGGCTTCGGGCTTGCTGCGGTTCTTGTCGAGCAGCTCGCGGAGCTTGCGGACCTTGTCGCCCAGGTTCTTGCTCTGGGAGATCAACAGCGCCTTTTCATAGAAATTCAGGGCCAGCTCGATGTTCTCTTCCCTGGCGTAGACGTCGCCCATCAGCTCGTGGCCCTCGGCGTAGAACGGATAGAAAAGCAGGAATTTCTGCAGCAGGCGCTTCATCTCCAGGCCGCGGTTCAAGCTGGACAGGTTGCGGATCTGCAGGAGATAGATCAGGGGCATGTTGAAGTCCTCGAAGGCGATCTCCTCCAGCTGCAGCAGGCTCTCGGTGAACAATTTCAGCTGCTGGTTGCGCTGCGCCGCTTCCACCTCGCGCCATTTGCCCCAAAAACCGCTCTCGCATTTCAGGCGCTGCGGCTCGAGCCGCTCCAGGTCGGCAAAGCACAGATTGGCCAGTTGGAACTCGGCGATCTTCCGCCAGACCTCTTCCGAGTCCAGGGCGCTCTCGGGACCGCCGGCGAGGTCGCGGAAGACCACCTCGTTCTCGCCGGGGCGCGCCAGGAACAGGACCCGCCCGTCCTGGACGATGGCAAAGGGAAAGAGGCTGAAATTCATCGTGGCGTTGCCGTAGATCAGCTCATCCTGCAGCGCTTCCTGGGGACCGAACAGGTTTTTCGGGTTGACCCTCTTGCTGGCCGTCACGGCGCCGCTGATCTTCTGGTCGAACAGCTTGAACAGGTTTTCGATCCAGAATTTATAGTCGACGAACAGGTTCTTTTTTTCCCTCTCCTGGGCCTGGAGGCGGCTGTTTTTCAGGTAATCGCTGATGTTCTCCAGGATGAAGACCAGCGTCTGCCGCTCGGTCTTGCTCATGCTCAATACCTGGGTATTGAACATCTGCAGGTAGGCGATCACGTTCTCCAGGGCCGGCAGGATGTCGTCGGGGAAGAACGTCTTCCCCGGGGCCAGCTGAAAATTCTTCCGCCGCGCCAGGTTTTCCGCCTTGAACAGGGCGTCCAGCACCGCGGCCAGGAAAAGCACCAGGCGGTCGGCGTTTTCTTTGTTGAATTCGCGTTTCTCCAGCTTGAAATCGGGCAGGAAAACGGCCAGGAACGTGCCCAGTCTGGGATATTGGCCGAACGTAGGGTCCATGATGCGCTCCGCTTGTTTTTGCCTGTTGAAATTATATTAACAATATATGCGAAAGTCAATTTGAAATTGCTTTTTCGCTCTGCTTTTGCTATACTTTTCATTCACACATGGACGAATTACTGAGCAATCCCCTGGTCAAACTGGTCATCATCGTGGCCGTCATGGTGCTGGTCCTGAAGATCGTCTACCAGATCCTCAAAACCGCCAAGATCTCGGCCTTCCAGAACAAATCGTTCTTCGAGGCCTTTTTCTACCTGCTGGCCAAAAAGGCCTACATGGAGCGCGACGCCAAGCGGGCCCGCAAGCAGAACATGTTCCTCAAGTCCGGCAAGATCTACGAGGAGATCGGCGAGTTCAAGAAGGCCCTGCAGGTCTACGAAGAAGGCCAGGAATACGACGTCATGGGCGAGCTGCTGGAGAAGCTGAACAAGGAAAGCGAGGCCATCGAGATCTATAAAAAAAGCGGCAACAGCGACAACCTGGTCAAGCTGCTGCTCAAGCGCAAGAACATCGAGGCCGCCGGGACCGTCCTGGAAAACAACAACCGCTTCCAGGAGGCCGCCGAGCTGTACTATAATTACGAGCGTTACGAAAAAGCGGCCCAGATCTACGAAAAGAAGGGATTTTACAAGAAAGCGGCCTACATTTACGAAAAGGGCGGCAATCTCAAGAAGGCCGCCGGCAATTTTGAAAAATGGTTCATCACCAGCTTCGATACGACCATCGGCTACCAGAGCTCCAAGCAGCTCGAGCAGGAACTGCTCAAGGCCGTGGACCTCTATTCCCAGCTGAACGAACTGGAAAAAGCGTACGACTTGTTGATCAAGTACGGAAAATTCGAAAAGGCGGGCGAGCTGGCGGTCAAGATGAACCGCATTTCCGACGCCGCCAAGAACTTCGAGAAGGCCCAGCTGCCGCTCAGGGCCGCCGAGATGTACGAGCAGATGGAGCAGCCCAAGATCGCCTTCCTCCTGCGCGGCGAGAACGCGTTCGCCAAGGGCAACACCCTGGAGGCGGCCGAATGGTTCCTGAAGGGCGAAGATTACACCCGCGCCGCGGAGCTTTTCGAATGGGACAAGAAATACACCAAGGCGGCGCACTGCTACTTCATGAACCAGAATTTTCTCGGGGCGGCCGACAACTACCTCAAGGACAACAACGAGGAGGAGGCGGCCAAGATGTTCGAGATGGGCCGGGAATGGAAAATGGCGGCCAACATCTCCCTCAAATACGGAAAATTCCAGAAAGCCGGCGAACTGTACGAGAACGCCCAGGAGTTCTTCAAGGCCGGGATCTCGTTCATCAAGATCGATGACGACCGCCGCGCCCTGGCCAACTTCCAGCTGGTGCCCGTGGATTCGCCCGACTTCAACTCGGCCATCACCCACATGGCCAACATCTTCCTGAAGAACCGCAAGCCGCAGCTGGTCATCGAGAAGATCGAAAAGCTGCTCGGCGAGAACCAGATCGACAAGTCCAATATCGAATGGTTCTACGTCCTCGGCCAGGCCTATGAGAACGCCGGGAATTTCAAGAAGGCCTTCGAGATCTACCAGCTGATCCTGACCGAGGATTATTCCTTCAAGGACGTGCACCAGAAGATCAAGGACGTGGAGAACCTGATCCAGAAATACAAGGAGATGGAGCTGATCAGCGAGGATTCCAGCGAGCGCTACCGCATCATCGAGAAGATCGGCGAAGGCGGCATGGGCGTGGTGTTCAAGGCCGAGGACACGGTCCTGAAACGGGTGGTGGCCCTGAAGATCCTGAACAAGACCCTGGTCGCCGACAAGCGCAACCTGGAGCGCTTTTTTTCCGAAGCCCGCTCCACCGCCTCCCTCACCCAGGCCAACATCGTCACCGTCTACGACGTCGGCCAGATCAAGGACGACTACTTCATCTCCATGGAATACATCGAGGGCGAGAACTTCATGAGCCTCATCCGCCGCAAGAAGACCTTCTCCGCCTCGCAGATCATTTTTATCGCCATCAAGCTCTTCAAGGCCCTGGACTACTCGCACCGCAAGGGGATCATCCACCGCGACATCAAGCCCCACAACATCATGATCACCAAGCAGAAGGAGATCAAGATCATGGATTTCGGCCTGGCCGTGATCCTGGGCGACCAGAAAAAGGGCGAGAGCGGCGTCATCACCGGCACCCCCTATTACATGTCGCCGGAGCAGATCCAGGGCATCCCGGTCGACCACCGCACCGACATCTATTCGTCGGGCACCACCCTGTTCCACTTGACCACCGGCCACGTGCCCTTCAAGGGCGAGAATATTTTTTACCAGCACCTGTTCGACCCGGTGCCGGCGATCAAGAAATACCGCACGGACGTCCCCGAGAAACTCTGCTATATCATCGAAAAGTGCATGGAGAAGAAACGCGAGCAACGCTTCCAGAGCGCCATGGAAGTGCTGAACGAGATGAAGACCATCAAAATTTAATCCCAGAGCGCAGGAGAAAAACAATGGACTTTGCCCTGACCGAAGATCAATTGGCATTCAAGGAAGAGACGCATAAGTTCGCCGAGAAGGAGATGCGCCCCAAGAGCCACGAATACGACGAGAAGAACGAGTTCCCGCGCGAGATCATGCAGAAGGCCTTCGAGGCCGGTTTTCTCACGTCGGGCATCCCGGCCGAATACAACGGCGCCGGTTTCTCGACCCTGATCAACACCATCGTCTGCGAAGAGCTGGCCTGGGGCTGCGCCGGCATGTACACCTCGATCATGGCCAACACGCTGGCCACCACGCCCATCGTGCTGTTCGGCAGCGACGAGCAGAAGAAGAAATTCCTGACGCCGCTGACCGAGAAGATGGCCTTCGCCTGCTTCGCCCTGACCGAGAAGGAAGCCGGCTCGGACAACTCGGCCATCCAGACCACCGCCGTCAGGAAAGGCGACCACTACGTCATCAACGGCTCCAAGACCTTCATCACCAACGGCGGCGTCTCGCAGCTGGGGGTGATCTTCGCCTCCACCGACAAGGCGCGCGGCGCCCGCGGCCTCACCGCCTTCATCGTGCCCATGGACACCCAGGGCATCACCGTCGGCAAGCACGAGAACAAGATGGGCCACCGTGCTTCCAACACCACCGAGCTCTACTTCGACGAAGTCAAGGTGCCGGCCGCCAACGTGCTCAAGCGCGAGGGCATGGGCTTCATCATCGCCATGAAAACCCTCGACTACGCCCGGCCCGCCGTGGGCGCGGGCGGGGTTGGCGTGGCCCGCGCCGCCTTCGAGGAGGCCCTGAAGTACTCGCAGACCCGGATCCAGTTCGGCCGGCCCATCGCCACCTTCCAGCACAACGCCTTCAAGCTGGCCGAGATGGCCACCGAGATCGACGCGGCGCGGCTGATGGTCTACCGCTCGGCCTGGATGCTGGACAACGGCATGAAAGCGTCCAAGGAATCGGCCATGGCCAAGGTCATGGCCACCGACGTGGCCATGAAGGTCACGGTCGACGCCGTCCAGCTCTTCGGCGGCTACGGCTACATGAAGGAATACCCGGTGGAAAAGATGATGCGCGACGCCAAGCTGCTGCAGATATACGAAGGCACCAACGAGATCCAGAAGCACGTCATCTCCCTGGAACTGCTGGGCGCGGTAAAGAACATCGGCTAGCGCATGCAGCGGCTATCCGTCCTTTTCAGCGCCGGTTGACGCATGTCCATCCAGATCGACGGCGACCTCCTCACCCTGGAGCAGTTCGACCGCGTGGCCCGCGGCAAAAAACGGGTCGAGCTCTCCCCGGCCGCCGAGGAGAAAGTCAGGAACTGCCGGTCGGTCCTGGAGGAATTCATCCATTCCGACAAACCCTATTACGGGATCAACACCGGCTTCGGGGCGCTCGCCCAGCGACGCATCGAAAAGAAGGACCTGAAGAAACTGCAGAAGAACCTGATCCAGAGCCATACCGCCGGCGTCGGCCCCAACTTGCCGTCGGACATCGCCCGCGGCATCATCCTGCTGCGGGCCAACGTCCTGGCCAAGGGCTACAGCGGCGTACGCCTGGAAGTGGTGCAGCTGCTGCTCGACCTGCTGAACAAGGACATCATCCCCCTGATCCCCTCGAAAGGCTCGGTGGGCGCGTCCGGCGACCTCGCCCCCCTCTCGCACCTGGCCATGGTCCTGATCGGCGAAGGCGAGGTCATTTACCAGGGCCAGGAGCAGGAGGCGGCGACGGCGTTGAAAAAGGCGGGCCTGCAGCCCCTCGAGCTCCTGGAAAAGGAGGGCCTGGCGCTGATCAACGGCACCCAGGTCATGACCGCCATCGGCATTTTCAACCTGCACGAGGCGGAAAACCTGGCCAAAGTGGCCGATATCGCCGGGGCCATGACCTTCGAGGCCCAGCTCGGCAATCCCTCGCCCTTCTACGACGAGATCCAGGAGGTGCGCCGCCACCCGGGGCAATTGGAAAGCGCCAGGAACATCCTGCACCTGATCAAGGACTCGCCCCTCTGGGTCTCCCACCAGGGCAAGAAAAAAGTCCAGGACGCCTATTCCGTCCGCTGCATCCCCCAGGTGCACGGGGCGGTGCGCGACACCCTGAAGCACGTGCGCCGCGTCCTGGAGATCGAAACGAATTCCGCCACCGAGAACCCGCTGATCTTCCCGGACAAGAAGATCATCCTGTCGGGCGGCAACTTCCACGGCGAGCCCGTGGCCTTCGCCATGGATTTCCTGTCCATCGTCATGACCGAGCTGGGCAACATCTCCGAAAGGCGCATCGACCGCCTGATCAACCCCGCCTCCAATATGGGGCTGCCCAATTTCCTGGTCGCCGACAACGGCCTGAACTCGGGGTTCATGATCGTCCACGTTACGGCGTCGGCGCTGGCCTCGGAGAACAAGTCCCTGGCCCACCCCGCCTCGGTGGACAACATCCCCACCTCGGCAAACCAGGAGGACCACGTCAGCATGGGCACCATCGGCGCCCGCAAGGCGCGCGAGATCATCGGCAACCTGGCCCACATCCTGGCCATCGAGCTGATGGCCGCGGCGCAGGCGCTGGATTTTTACGAGCTGAAAAGCTCCCCGCCACTGGAGAGCGTCAAGGCCCTGATCCGCAAGCAGGTGCCGTTCCTCAACGAGGACACGCGCATGGACGTCCACATCCGCCATATCGTCGACCTGATCGCCTCCGGCGAGGTCGTCGCGGCCGCCGAAAAACCGGGGCTGCAGCTCCTCTGATGTTCCGCCTCTTCATTCTGGCCGGGATCATCTACCTCCTGTTCAAGTGGCTGCGCCGGAGTTCTGCCCCGGTGCCGCAAGCGCCGCCCGACGAACCGCCCGCCGGGGGAAAAGTGGAAGAGATGGTCCAGGACCCGGTCTGCGGCACCTGGGTGCCTGCCGGCCAGGCCCTCTCCCTGCCCGCGGGCAAGGAGACCCGCTATTTCTGCTCCGAGGAGTGCCGGGAGAAATTCCAGAAAACATCGGCGGACAGCAAGCACTAAGCCTCACCCCCATATTCCCCCCCCGCGTTGCGGGAGGGTAAGGCATAATCAAGATATATTCAAGCAACGCAAATCTTAGGGTTTCTTTTTGTTATAACCTTTATTGTTGTATGGCTGCAGCTTGTCCAGCCAGATCGCTTCCAGCTCCTTCAGTTCCTGGCCCAGGTCATGGCCCGCTCCTTGTTTCGGCTGCAGCCGGTCCAGGACCTCGAAGGCGAATTTTTCTTCGCCCAGGTCGGCGAAGTCTTTTTGCAGCTCCCGGTTCATGTGCATCCCGTTCTTCAGCTGGAATCTTTCGCTGTTCAGCTTGCCGTTCAGGTCCATGGCGCGGCCGATATAGATCTTTCCGCTGGCCAGGTTCTTCACCTGGTGAACCCCCATGTCCGGCGGTTTCTGCTTGTACTGTTTTTTTATCTCTTTCTTATCCATCAGAACGGTCATCTAGCGCAACAATATTGGCATCACTTTATTTTTTCCTGCCATTCTCGAATCCGATTTGCGTATTCCTGGCGGGCGGATTCGTCCTTTTCCTCGGCCAGCGCCTCTTTTTCAATCTTCACCGCTTCCCTGAAATTTCCCAGCGCGGCGTGGACGCAAGCCAGTGTATCTTTATTGGAGGGGACCGGGCTCAGCGCAACGGCTTTTTCAGCGATCTTGAGCGACGTCGGGTCCGCGATCTCCATCCAGGTCATGGTCCAGGCAATCTGGTGCAAGGCTCCAGGAACAACCTGCTTATCCAAACTTTTAAAAAAATCCTCATTTTTATATAGAGCGACCAGCGCATTTCTCGCTTCCGCTTTCTTGCCCATATTTACAAGGATCGTGGCCTGACTGGTGACTGACAGGACAGCCAACATTCCCTGCCTCATCCGGACCATATCCTCAGCCAGAATGCCCGCATATTTTTCCGCATTGACGTCTTGTCCTTGCAATTCAAAATTTCTTATAACCCCGTTAACCCCGTTGAATAATTCAAAATAGAAATGGATAAATCTTTGGTCAGAGGGCACGTTTTCATTCCGCATGGCGAAGTCCCTGATCCTGGCTATCCAGCGTTCCGCCTCGTCAAGCTTTCCCAGGGAGACAAAATCAGGAATAGCAACTGCAAACACAATGATATCCTGTGCGAAATCCAAGCCGTCCCCTTTGCGCTTCAGGAAATCATTAAAATAAAAAAGAACTTTTTCAAATTGCCGTGATCTGTAAAACCAATTGAGGATGTAATTCAGGCCGATGTTTCCCGTTAATTCATATTTGAATCTGTTAGGGTAGTACGAATCGACAATCGCCTGAAACGTTTTCTGCCAGCGTGTTAAATACTCTTCCTTCTCTTTCCCTTCCTTAAAAGGCATACCTCCTAACAGGAAGTATGCTAATTTTTCGTACGCTTCCTGTGCCAGTTCGTCGCTAAAATCGGGATTAATCTTGATCGCCCGTTGTAAATAGTCGAAGATCTTTTCCCTCTCTCCCCCATCCAATTTTCCGGCTATTTGAACAAGTGCTCCACGGTCATTGGGATTTTGCTCCAATTTTCTTGATAACTCATAGAAATTCTTGCCGGCTTTCACATCGCTTATCCATTTCAGGAAGCCTTCAACTGTGCGTTCCGGGAACCCTTGGTCCAACAGGACCCCTTGTTGTGAAAAGATCCTGAACGATGGGAAACCGATCACCTTATATTTGCTGTTATATGCAGCGCCTTCCTTGGTTGTTTGTTCAATATAGAGCAGCACCACTTCATCCGCAACCTTTTGAAAGTAACAGTCTTAAAAAGATTTGTCTTTAATTCCTGACAAGGACCGCACCATGTGGCAGAAAAAACAGCCAGAATGGGCTTGTTCGCCTTTTGGGCGATCTGGAGCATCTCCTGCCAATTGTTCTGCTCCGTATACCAGGAGAACTTTCCAATGACCTCCGTCTTTGCTCTTTGCGCAAAGCCCATCACTGCGAATAAAACCAGGCAACAAAGAATCAATATGGCTTTTTTCATATGTCCTCCATAGAATTTAAAAACGGATCTCAGGAAGATTCATTCTTCGCGCTGAACCGGGCGCCATTGGGCGGCCCAGCGGCTGAAGGGCTGGCCGTAAGTGGCGGCAAAGGCCGTTTCCATATCCCCGCCGGCGCCCAGCCCGGACAGAAGCCGGCGCAGGCGCGCCATGCCGTATTCCTCCACCAGGTCCTGCACCGCCTGCAGGCTCTCCATGTAGGCCGCGTATGCCAGGCGCGATTCGCTCGGGAAGCCTTTCTCTAGAAGCTCCAAGGGGATCAGCTGGGCCACGCTGACCGACTCCTCGCCGCTGAAACGCTGGGCTAGCCCCTCGTTCAGCCAGAGCGGGCAGCCGGGCGCCAGGGAGAAGAGCAGGGCGTGGGTGTACTCGTGGTAGAGCACCCGGCGCAGCGCCGCCTCGTTGCCGGCCGCGCCCTGCACGGGCACGCGAATCTTGCCATCGAGCTGGTCGAACAGGCCGCCCGACCACATGGGGGCGCGGGTGACGTCGGAAAAATCCTTGGCCGTGTAGAGGATGACGCTGATCGGCTCGGCCGGGAAATGGTTGAATTCCTTGCCGATGTCGCCATAAGCGTCCTTGAGGATGTCCAGCACGGCGCGTTTCATTTCCTCGTGCTCATAGCCATCGAAAAGCATGATGAAGTTGGCGGTGCGGGCATCGTCGTAGTTGCGCTGCACGCGGATCTCTTTTTTCAGCTTGGCCAGCAACTCGAGCAGTTCCCCGTCCGCCCGCAGGGCCAGAGCGGCCTGCGCTTGCTCCTGAGCCTGCTCCAGTTCGTTCTGCCGATAGAGGGAAAAGGCCAGCACTTTGCGCGCGGCGAAATCGCCGGCCGGAACGGCCACTGCGGACGTGAAGCCATCACCCGAATCCGGGGCTGCGATCTCACTGGTCGGAAGGGATCCCCGGACGGCAGCGCCCGGGATCTCTTCGACGGGGCCTGTCGTCTGCTGGGGAATAGGGCTGGGAGCGGAAACGGAACGACCTGGCGTTGAGGCCACAACTGGCGTCGCGACCTTTTCAGGAGCACCGCGGCGCAGTAGCCAGAAGGCGGAGCCTGCGACCGCCGCCAGCAGCAGCGGCACGATCATCCTCCGCTGGCGCCGGCGGCGATCATTCCCGTAATTCGGATTCTCCCATGGTTTTCCCATCGTCTGCTTATTGTATCCGAAAATGGGCGGCGGGGAAATGGAAGCGTTCAGCCCGCTGGCGGCGCATCGCCGCGGCCGCGGAACAGGAAGGTCAGCGCGAACCCGGCGACGAAGCCGCCGATATGCGCCATGTAGGCCACCCCGCCCGTGTCGGCCGTATTGGCGATCGAGCCGATGCCGCTGAAGAACTGCAGCACGATCCAGAAGCCGATGGCGAGCAGCGCCGGCACCTGGACCACCCCCTGGCCCTGCAACACCCTGACCCGGCCCTTGGGGAACAGCAAAATGTAGGCGCCGAGCACCCCGGCGATCGCCCCCGACGCGCCCAGGTTCGGCACGTTCGACTTGAGGTTGAACGCCAGCTGGGCGAACGTGGCCGCCAGGCCGCAGAGCAGGTAGAAGATCGCGAACTGGACGTGCCCGAAACGGTCCTCCACGTTGTCGCCGAAGATCCACAGGTAGAGCATGTTGCCGCCCAGGTGCACCCAGCCGGCGTGCATGAACATGGCGCTGAACAGCGTCAGAAAATCCGCCGCCGGAGCGGCCAGGAAGCGCCGGGGGACGAAGGCCCATTTCGCGATGAACGCGTCGCCGCCGCTCATTTCCACGAAGAAGAACAGGACGTTCAGGGCGACCAGGGCGTAGGTGACCAGCGGGACGGCGCGGCGCGAGGAATTATCATCACCGATCGGTAACATGCGCTTTACCTCCTTGTTCGTCATTTTCGTTCATTCCCGAAAAGATCGATCCGCCCCAGTCGACGCCGATGGCGTAGTCCATGCATTTTTTGAATAGTTCAGCGGTGAATTCCGGCGGCTGCAGCTGGCCGGTCGCCCGGTCGGTGTTCGTCCTGTCGAAAACCCTGTTGTCCGACAAATAGGGGCGGTAGGGCTCGATGAAACGATCGAACAGTTCCTCGACGGGATTGCGCATGGCGGCATTTCCCGCCGGGCCGTAAATGATCTCGACGTCGCGTATTTTCATGAATTCCCTGTTGTAGGCGGCGAGCGTGGCCAGCGTCGGCGCGGAGTTGCTGGTCAGGTGAAAAATGCCGCCGGCAGGATCGCCGGCGATGATCCTGAGCGTCGCCTCGACGAAGTAGTCCACGGGAATGAGATTGATCGACCCTTTCTGCGGCAGGTAGACCCGCAGCGGCAGGTGCAGATATCCTTCGCCATCGACGAATATCCCGCTCTTTTGCGCTTTTTTCCCGCCGTTGTTGCGGATATCGTTCAGGTAGATGTCCTTGATGTACTGGACCGTCTTGATGGGAAAATACAGCGCGTTGAATTTGAGCGCGCGCCCGGTGCGCGAATCACCGAACACGATGGACGGGCGGATGATCCTCAGGGGCAGGGAGTTCTTGCCGCAGAACGAGGCGATGACGGCTTCGGCCCGGGCCTTGCTTTCTTCATACACGTTCACGAAAGCGGCTGCGCGGGGAAGGGTTTCCCCGCAGACGGCGTCGCTGATCCCGGCCACGTAAGCGGTGCTGATGTAATTGAAGACCTTTTTGCGGCCATGCGCCGCGAATTCGAGGATGCCGCCCAGCGAATGGACGTTGGCCGCGTAAACCAGCTCGCGCTTGCGCTCGGAAAAATTCGTGTCCGACGCGCAATGGATGACCTGGTCGGTCATGGCGCAGAGTTTGTCGTACCTGGCTTCCGGGATGCCCATCTTGGCCTGCGAAAAATCGATCTCCACCGTTTCCAGCCCGGTCGCGGGCGCATCCATGCCGAACCAGCGCAAAAGCCTGGCGATCCTCGCGGGCAGCGTTTCTTCCTTTGTCGAGCGGCCGAGAACGACCAGGCGGTTCCCGCCGCGCAGCAATTGCGCCATGAGGTGGCTTCCCAAAAAGCCCGTGGCCCCGGTCAGGGCGATGACGGGGTGTTCCTTATTCACCATGTGACTCCTTCAAATGGCGGCCTACGAGTACAGAAGATTTTCTTTCCGGCAGCAGCCCTGGTTGACGACGTAGCGGACCTGCCTGATCGTGCCGGTCTTCCGGCAATAGTCGTCCAGCAGGGCGCCGGCTTCCCGGGTCGCCTGCTGGACCCTGGCGATCTCCGCCGGGTCATTATGGTCGAAATAATAATCGTATTCCCAGACGCAGCGTTTGCCGTTGTCGAATGGCGTAATGAACCCGAATTCGCCTTTCAGGCGGTGCTTCGCGGCGACGGCCCGCAGCCCGTCCTGGATCTCGGCGATCAGCGCGTTGTCGATCGGGAGATAAAAAACGAACGCCACGCAGGGTTTTTCCCGGCAATAGCGCGAGCTCTGTATCCTGAACGTATTCAGCCAGACCAGATCGGCCATCTCCGGCCGGGAATACACTTCCTCGAAAAAGGGCGCAGGTCCGGGTCGATGTCCCGGGCCTGCAGGGCGGGAGAGGGGGCGATCGCCGTTTCGGCGAGCTCGGCGAATTGCTCCAGGCGCAGGTAGGAGAAGGGTTCGTCATCCGCGAGTTCCTCCAGCAGGTCCATCCATTTCGCCGATGCCAGCGCCGGCAATCCCTGGAAAAGGGTTTTGAAGAGTTTCTGGTCTATGAGCGGATACCCCATCTCGCGGACGGAGCGCAGGGCATACGTGTCACCGATGAGCAGCACCAGGTAGGGCATGCCCAGCTTTTTGCCGAAAACGTCCTTCGCCGCGGCGGCGAGCTTCCTGGTCGGGGCGATGAAAGACGAGATGAACTCGCCGCCCAGGATGCCGATCGCCAGCCCGATATGCCGGGTCGCGCATTCCCTGGCAAAATCCAGGGCGGCGGCGAGCGAGGCGCAGGGAACGAGCACGCCGCCCTCGTCGGCGGTCACGGGATGGAGTTTCACGCTCAGCGATACGCAAACCGCGAGGGCTTCCTGCTCGGCCAGGGCGTTGCGGAAGGAGAACAGGTTGGGGGCGGCGATGTCGTTCAGCCTGAAGAGCGATCCGTCGCCGCCGACGAACTCGGCGTCGATGAAGTTGTCGGCCGAGATGCCGTAGGTCGTGGAAAAGGTGGAAAGCAGGCCGGAGGTCATGATGTTGGCGCAGACCAGGGCGGCCGGCTCGGCGGTATGGACCCGGTAGCCGCGCTTTCTCGCCTCCCGCTGCAGGTCGAACGCCGCGATGCCCGGCCCCACCTTCACGGACCAGTTCTTCTCGTCGAATTCCATGGTCTTCATGCGGTTGAGGTCCAGGACCGCCCCTTCGCTGAACACCAGGCCGTGGCTGGAGGCGCCGTTGCCGCGCACGCAATAGGGGATCCTGTTCTTGTTCAACAATTTGATGATCGAGGATATCTCTTCCTTGGAACCGGGCATGACGACGTACTCGGGCATTTTGAAAATTACATGGGGACAAAGGTCGTGATGATAGGCTATGCGGATGGCGGGATCGTTGCTGGCCCAGTCGGCGCCGACGATCTTTTTCATTTCGGCAAGGAGCGCGTCCTCTTCGGGCCGGACGACTTTGCCGCCGTTCTTTACATAGGCGGCGACATGGTCTTTCAAGGCCTTCATGACCCGCGAGGGGCGCATCTCGTTCACGAAGTAGCACTGGTAATCGCATTTGCCGCACAGGTTGCAGCTGTCCGCTATTTCCACGCATTTTTCCGTGACCGGGATCGCGTTCTCCATGAGCGCGGCGTAGAGGTCCATCCGCCCCACGGGATAAAAACTCACATACTGTTTTTCCAGTCCCGACGCGCACACGCCGCTGCCGAGAAAATCGATCTTGCACATGGCGTAATGCCGGCAATTCCTGGCGGTGGCCAGCGCCTCTTTTGCCACGTTCGCTGTTTCGCTGCGGCTGGATTTATTCATTTGCCAACTCCCTTTTTGACGGCGTAGCCGATATACATGATGCCCGGATTCCCGCTTTCAACGGCGAACAACCGTTCGCCGAGTTCCTGGTACGTGAGTTTTCCCCTGGCCCTTTGGCGGAGCTGGCCGAGAAATTTCAGGGCTGAAACATTCGGGCCCAAACCCCGGTGCTCCCTCCATTCCAGGCCGTTTTGCCCCAGGAGCGCTATCAATTCGCGAGGCCGGATGAACATCTCCCAGACGTGCAAGTGGGGCGGCGCGAAGGCCCAGCGTTTCCAGACCTGCGCGATTTTGATCGCCACCAGCTTGCTCAGGAACGTGCGGTTGAGCGTGTCGTAGCAAAAAACGCCCCCCGGTTTAAGGACGCGGGATATCTCGGCGACCACCTGCCCCACGTCGCGCACGTGCTCCAGGACGTCGCAGCAGAAGACGACGTCGAAGGAACCGTCGCGAAACGGGATGGCCTCCCCAGATCCTTGCTCATAGGTGATGCGCAGCCCGGCGGCCCGCGCATGATCGGCGGCCAAGCGTAGCGCATGCGCGGCAGGGTCGATGCCGGTGACGTCAAAGCCCAGGCCCGCGATCTCCTCGCACAGGATGCCGCCGCCGCAGCCGACCTCCAGGGCCGCTTTCCCTCCCGGGTCCACGTTCAGTTCATTGAGCAATTTCCTTTTAAAATAGCCGACCCGGGCGGGATCGAACGAGGACTGCATCAGGGAAAATGGGGAGTCGGGCCGCCGCCAAACGTCCCCGGCGGCCAGGTAGATAGCATTGTCGATGCGCTCATAGACTTCCTGTGCCACTTTTTCCAATGGTTCCGTCCTCCGGTCAGGGGTCCGGCCGGCGCCGCCCCTTCAATGCCAACCCCAAAAATCATCCCTGCCAATGGGACAACCCATAGATTTTGGCAAACGAACGGGAAAATGTCAACAGCAAACGGGCGCGGCCCGCGACCGAATCAACCCGCGGCCGGTCCTACTTCAACACCTTGAGGACGGTGTTCCAATTGCGGGTGGTGACATTGGCGCCGAATTCTTTCTCGATCATGGCCATCGCCTCGGGGGTTCCCTTTCCCCCGGCCAGGTCGACGACGCTGAAGACCTCGGTCGGCGTCGCGCGCAGGATGCGCAACTCCCCCCGCGGGGAGGCGTAAGGGAGGGAGATGGCGCGCGGCCGCGATTTTTCGGCGAGGAAAGTCACGTAGAGCCTCCTGCTCGGCGTCACCGCGACGCCCCTGAACGGCTCGGACGACCGGATCTTCTCAAGATCGGCCAGGCCGCGCAGCGCCACGCCGACGTCTTTCTTAAATAATCGTTTCAACCCGGAGCCTATTTTCTCCGCGATCGCTTTTCGCGCCATCGGCCCGGATTCGAAAAGCACGTTGCCGCTGGCGAGCAGGGTGCGCACGTACCCGAATCCCATTTCTTCAAACGCCTTTTTCAGGTCGGCCATTTTAACGAGCGCGCGCCCGCCCACGTTGATGCCTCTTAAGAAAGCGATGTAGCGGATATTTTTATTCATCATGAAAAGCCGGCTCTTGCCGCCGAAAAATCTTTTCAGCCCGCGGCTTGGATCCCGTCCGCCGGCGAGGGACCGGTCGCCGCCTATTTCAGCAGCTGGACGCGCAGCGTCACCTCGGGCCCGATCAAGGCTTTGGATACCGGGCAATTTTTTTTGGCTATGTCGGCGTGCTTCTTCAAGTCCTCTTCGCTCAACTTCGGTACTTGCGCCTGCGTGACAGCTCGACCAGCGTGATCGTCGGCCCTTCGCCCAGGTGAACCTTGGCGGTGGTGGCGATCCGCTCCGGGACGAACCCGGCGGCGCTCAGCAGGGCGGCCAGGAACATGGAGAAGCACCCGGCATGGGCCGCGCCGATCAATTCTTCGGGATTCGTCCCGGGCCCGGATTCAAAGCGCGAGGCATAGGTGAACGGGCCCTCGTAGGCCCCGCTGCCCAGCTTCATCGTCCCGGCGCCATCCTTCAACGTACCTTTCCATTCCGCCGATGATGTCCTGACTGCCATGTTCCCTCCCTTTTTAAAACGCAAAATTGGCTTGACCCTCTCTCCACTTTCAAGCCAGGCGGCAAATTTCCGAGTGCCGCCGCTGGATCATTTTTGCAGACGCCAGGGGGAATGTCAATCCCCCTCGCCGCCCGGCAAACGAAAACCAACCTCATCCGTATAACCCATCTCAAGGAGGCATGATGGCCGTTGGACTGGCGGTGGAATCGGGTTGGCTTTTCGTCCTATTCAAGATCGCGGCGGCCCGCTGGGCTTATTCCTCCTGGCCCGCGGCCACCGCCTGCCGCGCTTCAGCGGCGGCCTGTTCTGGCTGTCGCTGTCGCTGGTCATCGCCAGCTCATGGCTGGCCGGGGGCAGCTACCTGCTGGCCGCCCTGGCCGCCCTCCTTGCCTTCTACGGCTGGCTTTGGCTTCAGGACCGGCTGCCCCGCCTGACCATGGCCCTGGTGGGGCTGCTGCCGCTGCCCCTGTTGTGGTTCACCTACGTCTATTTTTCGGGCAGCTTCGCTTTCGGCCGCGGGTAGCCCTGCTGGGAGCGTTCCTCGGCCTGGTCGCCGGCGCCCTGTGGCCGCGGGCGATGGTGGCGCCGCTGGCCTGCGCCATGGGCGTGCCGCTGCTGGCCTGGGCCCTGCCGATCCCGCTCAGTTTCCCGGCGCTGGCCACCCCAACGCTGCTGGCGTGCGCTATCCAGTTCTACGACCTGTACCGCCGCCGGAGCGGGCGAGCGGGCCGGCTTCCGCAACGGCGATCCGCGGGCGAGACCCGCGATTGGCGACAATGGGCCGTCGCCGTAGCCGGCCTGGGGCCGCTGCTGGCGCTTTTCTCCCCTTTCGGCTCGCCCCCCGACGCGGCCCACCGCCGCCGCCTGACGGTACTGACTGCGCCCACGCTCAGCTTTTCCCCGGCGCGCAATTTCTACCTGACCGGGGCGCCCGGCCACTGGTCCTGCTGGCGCCGACGCAATCGTTCTTCGCTCGCTTCACTCTCCTGGCGAGGGGCCACGCCCAGGGAAGGGCGATCGACGCCCGGCGCATGGTGAAAGAGGAGGCTGAGATCGCGCTCATGCGCCGCGCCGGCGGGATCACCGCGCTGGCCATGGCCCAAGTACCGGCGCTGGCCCGCCCCGGCGTCAACGAGCGCCGGATCCAGGACGCCATCCTGGCCGCCTTTCGTCGCGACGGCGCGCCCATCCCCTCTTTCGAGCCGATCGTCGGCTCGGGCGCGAACGCCACCCTGCCCCACTATGACCGCAACGACGCGGTGCTGAAAAAGGGATTCGTCGTCGTCGACATCGGCTGCATGGCGGAGGGCTACGCCTCGGACATGACCCGCACCTTCCCGATCGGGGGCACGTGCACCCCGGCGCAGCAAAAGCTGCTGGACGTGGTGGCCGCCGCCAAGGGGGCCGCCGAGCGCATCCTGAAGCCGGGAGTGACCATGCGCCAGCTCAACGACGCCGCCCGCAGGGTGATCACCAAGGCGGGCTTCGGGGAATATTGGATTCACTCGGTGGGCCACGGCGTCGGCATCGACGTCCACGATCCCACCCCCGAAGTGCTGGCACCGGACATGGTGATCACGCTGGAACCGGGCGTCTATATCCGCAGGGCGCCAGCGTCGACCCCGCCTACTGGGACCTGGGGGTGCGCATCGAGGACACCTACCGCGTGACCGCGGACGGCTTCGAAATATTGACGCTGCCGCCGCCTCCCGGCGAATAGGGCAAAGATCCGGGAAGGACCTTTTTTATTTTGCTAATTGCTCCGCCCGGGATTTCAAGGCCTCGTTCATTTCCAGGAATCCGCGTTTGGTGCTTGCCTCCAGCATGCGCGCGAACAGCGGGACCAGGATCCCGGTGAATACTTCCCGCTGGACAAAGCGCACCCGGCCCGGCCCGAGCGGTTCGATGATGAAAACATGCTCGCCGTCGAAAAGGCCGGGGACGAACAAATGTCCCAGTCAGCGCAGCTCCCGCAGCGGCTCCATTTTCATGACCATCGGCTTCATGGTTATGCCGCTCGCCCCGGAATGTCGCATGAATATCTCGAGCTTTTCTCCTACCGCGATCCGGCCGCTGGCGCGGCGCAGAAAGGGATTCCATTCCGGGAACTCGTCAAATTCGGTCAGCAACCGCCACGCGCGCCCGGCGTCCGCACGGATCTCGATCTCGGTAAAAAGTTCTTTCATTTCAGGAATTATCCTGCTGCATCGTGCTGACCAGATGGACCAGTTGGTGGCGGTTTTTCACCTTCATTTTCCGGTAGAGGCTGTACACGTGGCTTTTTACCGTATGGATGGAGATAAAGAGCGATTCTTCAATCTGTTTATAGCTCTTGCCGTCAAGAACCAGGTTGAAAATCTCCGACTCGCGGGCCGACAGGCCGTGCTTCTTTTGCAGGGACTGAATGTCGCTGCGCCTGCCGATGATCTTCCCAAGGCTGCCGGCCCAGGGAGTGAAATAGAACCGCAACCAGAGGACGGGGGCAAGATTGGTGCAAAGGATTAGCGCCTTGGCCAGCGATATAGACAAATAATAATAAGGGAAAGCGTAGAGGACAAGCAACGCCAGCTGCATCAGGATGAGGCCAAGAAAAAGCCAGGCAAATGCCTTGTCTGAACGCTGGCGATCGGGGTCGGAACATGGCGATTTTGCGAAAGCAAGCGGACCAGCCAGGCCAGCTCCAACAGGTTCAGGGGCCAGATGTACATATTCCAGAAGTTGAGCAGAGGGCTTTTGGGCATATAGGCCGGATAGCGCATGCCCAGCAGGAACAAGCCCATGGAAACGGCCATGAATAAAAACAAGGCCGGGGCGAACCACTTGGGCAACGTTTTTTCACGCAGCCAGGCGATCGTCTTGAATAGAAAAAAATACGACCCCAGGATCAACAGCGAGCGCAGGGGCCAGTCGATCGACTTGAGCGAAAGAATAATATTTCCCAATTGGCGGGAAGTCAGGTTGCTTTTGAAATAAATGACAAAAAATGATTCGAGCTCGATCAGGTTGTAAACGATCATGAAACCCAGCAGGTAGCGGAGACGGGAATCGGGGAAACGCCGCGACTTCTGCTGAAATAAAAGATGGCCCAGACTCCGGCAAGGAGAGCGAGAACCGTTGACAGGACGTTGAAATGCCGCAAGAAGAGTTCCTCCTTGATTCGAGAAATGATTATAAGGCAAATCCTTTTGTTGGGCAAGAACAACTTCAAGGCGGGATGCCCGCGACTTGGCTTATGAATACAAATGATTTTTGTAAATCATACCAATTCCCCATAGGCAACTTCCATAAATCGTCGCATTCTTCACTCTTCACTATGAAGTCGAATAAACAAAACGCCAAAGGAGGTTGTCATGTTTATCGGAAAGTACCTTCGCAAGATCGCTAGCTTCATGATGATTGTTTTCATGGCCGCGGTTCTGATGGGTGATAACTCGCCATTCAAAAAGAAAACACCGGAAGCAGGATCGGCCGCCAAGCCAAAGACGGTGCAAGCGGAAGCTGCAGCACCCCGGGCATTGGAAAAAGAGAGTGCCCGGCCCGAAATGACAAAAAAGAAAAAACTGCCAGTTTTATTGCCGGCCCTGGGTGCCGTGGTTGCCGTCGGGCTGATCCTGCTCGTGACCAAGAAAAAAAAGGATAAGGCCGAAGCCACTGCCACCTATACGGGGGGCGTTCTGACGGTGAGCGGCATACGCTATGAATTCGCCGCGATTCCGGCCGGCTCGTTTCGCATGGGAAGTGACGCCGCGGAGGCCTTGGCGGATCAGAAACCGGTGCACACCGTGACGATTTCCAGGGGGTTATGGCTGGGAAAAACCGAGGTGACCCAGGGACTCTGGAAAGCGGTGATGGGGAACAATCCCGCCAATTTCCAGAGCGGGGACAACTATCCGGTGGAACAGGGCTCCTGGGATGAGTGTCAGCGCTTCATCGCAAAATTAAATCAAATGACCGGAAAAACCAGTTTCCGCCTGCCGAGCGAAGCAGAATGGGAGTATGCCTGCCGGCCGCCACGACGGGAGAACGTTACGGCGACCTGAATGCCGTGGCCTGGTACTCCGGCAACTCCGGCAATCTCAGCCATCTCGTGGCCCAGAAACAGCCCAACAATTGGGGTCTATACGATACCCTGGAAATGTGGATGAATGGTGCTCGGATTGGTGGTCGGAGACCTATTACGGCCAATCGCCAGCGGTCGATCCCCAGGGGCCTTCCTCCGGCAGCAAAAAGGTACTCCGCGGCGGAGATTCTTTTTTTGAAGCCGAGTGGTCGCGCGGCGTTCCGCATCGACGCGGAACCATCCCATGCAAACAAGGCTACCGGGCTCCGCCTGGCCGCGATCTCGGCCGGGAGTTGAACCCACGCCGAACTGCCGGGCATTATCCCTGCAGAAGGTCCGTAAAAATGAAGCCGTCGCGTTCCATGGTTTCACCGACGATAACGTTCAGCGGTTTGTTGAACATGGGGCCGTCATAGGCAAAGGTGTGAAACTCGCCGTTCTCGCCGCAGGGATCGACGCCGGCCGGGAGGCGCCGCAAAAATGATCCCCCGTATTTCTGCCCGGCGGACTCCGCGGAGAGCCGTTTGGGTCGAGGCAGGTGATGACGGCGCGCAGGCCTGCGTCGACCATTTCCCTGGACAGCTCTTCCGTAGGCATGCCCCACAACGGGAAAATGGGTGTGATGCCACTGCCGGCCAGATTCGCCTCCCGGTACGCGCGCACGTCCCCCAGGAAGATGTCGCCAAAAGCGAAGCGCTCGATCCCCTGTTGGTTCGCTCGCCCGACGAAGGTCTTCATGATGGCCGCATACTCGCCATCGCTGCACGGGTGCGGCAGCGGAATGAACTCGATCGGCAGACCGATGTTCTGCGCCTGCCGGCGCACCAACTCCATCCTGACGGCGTGCATGGCGACGCGAGCGAATTCCCGGTTGACCGTGCAGAAAAGGCCGACGACTTCGATGTCGGGCTGCCGGCGCAGGACAGGCAGCGCCCAGGCGCTGTCCTTGCCACTGCTCCATGACAGCAACGTTCTTTTTTTTCATTGTTTCCAGATATTTTTCAAAGGGCTATTTTTTTGCGCGCGCCTTCACCCTGGCGTTTTTCAGGTTTTCGGCGACGCGGAACTCACGATCCGGCTTATCAATTTCAGCGGCAGGGGCTTGTCCAGGGGGAACCGGACCGTCCCTTTCGATGTTTCATAGGCCGCTAATTCACGCTGAAAGACTCGAATGCCGCTGGAGGTGGGGAAAAAGCCGATATGCTTTTTAAACGCGGCAAAATACACCAGAGTCCCGTTCAACGCGAAGGCGGGCATCATGTAACTGATCTTTTCCTCGGCGCCGGGGGCGGCCGCTTTTATCGCCGCCCGTAATTCCCGCAGCTTCCGCTGCACTTCCTCGGGGAAATTGGCGATATACCCGTCGATCGAGTTGGAAATGGTTGCTTTGCCCCTCACGGGTCCTCCGTCCTCCCCGGATTATTTTTCGGAAAGATAACCCTGCTTTCTTAAGAAACGTTCAAGTTGAGCTTCGCCGTCGGCGCGGGAATTGGGATCCGGGTCAAAGTTGTTCTTCTGGTCCTTCAGGTTGCGGCTCAGGAGATGACCCACGCCGGGGTAGACATACAGTTCGCAGATCCCGCCCGAGCGGATCACCCGGTCCCGGAAGCGCTCGGCTTTTTGCAGCGGCGTGATATGGTCCTTGTCGCCGTTGATGATGCAGGTCGGAGGCGTCGCGGCGCCGGCATGCTCGAGAGGCGAATAATCCGCGGCGCTCGCCCGGCCCTGGAGCAACTTCACGAACCGGCGGTTGGCCGCGACGTCGAGCGCCGGGGACCACAACAGCAGCAGGTCGGGTTTGGAGCTCGTGCCGTCGATCTCGCCGCCGGAAACGGCAAGGGTCGCGGCGGCGGCGACCAGGTAGCCGCCGGCCGAAACGCCGTAGCCGGCGACGCGCCGCGGATCGATGTTCAACTCCACAGCGTAGCGGCGCACCCAGCGAAACGCGGCCCGCGTGTCGTCCAGGGCTTTGATCGGCGTGATCGTCCCCGCCGAAAGGCGGTAATCGACCGTGATGGCGGTCAAGCCGAGGTCGGCAAAGCGCCGGGCTTCCCTGGAGGTCCAGGCGGCCCTGCCCGCGACCCAACCGCCGCCATGGAACAGAAGGACGGCGGCCGTCGGTTTCCCCGAATTCTCCGCAAGCGCCTGAAACACGTAGGCATTCAGTTTTTGCCCGTCGACTTCGCGATAAACGTAAGCGTGGGGCTTCACGAAGGCGTTATTCGCCGCCGGGACCGTCTGCGCGGTCAAAGCCCCGGCCAGCGTTAGGATCAAAATAAAGCAAAGTCTCGTTCGCATCCTGATTTCTCCATTTATCCCGTTATCACAAAATTGCAGGTGTTCGATCGTAGCCAACGGATCTCTGGGACCGCAGCCGCATTATATCAGATTTATGCCGCTGGGATGGGATATTTATTCAGGTTTCGCGGTTCCGAAAACCAAAACCGGGCGCAAGCCGGAAGGCAAAGCGCAAACGGCAAAGATCGCCGGCAAGCAGCGCGGGCAATGACCGTGCCCGGCGAGCCGGATTATTTTCCGGAAAGGTAGCCCCGCTCTCTCAAGAATCGCTCGAGTCGGGCGATGCCGTCCGCGCGGAAAGCGGGGTCGGGATCGAAGTTTCCTCCTGGTCCGCCAGGTTGCGGGTCAGAAGGTGGCCCACCCCCGGGTAAACGTGCAGCTCGCAGACGCCTCCTGCCTGGATCACGCGGTCGCGGAACCGCTCCGCCTTGGCCAGCGGCGTCAGGGTATCTTTGTCGCCGTTGATGATGCAGGTCGGTGGCGTCGAGGCCCCGGCGTGCTCCAGCGGCGAGTAATCCGAAGCGTTTGCCCGGCCCTGGAGCAGGCGCGCGAACCAGCCGTCGGCCGCGACGTCAAGCGCCGGGGACCACAGCAGGAGCAGGTCGGGCTTGGAGCTGGTATCGTCGATCCCGTCGCCGGGGAGGTCGAGGGTCGCGGCGGCGGCGACCAGCTGGCCGCCCGCCGAGACGCCGTAGCCGGCCACGCGCTTGGGATCGATGTTGAGTTCCGCCGCGTGCCGCGCACCCAGCGGAACGCGGCCCGCGCGTCGTCCAGGGCCTCGATCGGCGTGATCTTCCCTTCCGCGAGACGATAGTCCACGGCCACGGCGACCATGCCCAGGCCGGCAAATCGTTTGGCCGCTTCATAGACCCATTCGGCGTTGCCCGCCACCCAGCCGCCGCCATGGAACAGCAGGACGGCGGCCGTGGGCTTTGCCGATATTTTGCCTTGAGGTTGAAACACATAAACATTCAGCTTTTGTCCAGCGATCTCGCGAATGACATAGGGGCTGGGCTGCTGAACGACATCCTCCGCCGCCGGCACGGACTGCGCGCTCAGAACTCCGGCCAGAACCAGGATTAAGATAAAAACAAACTTTGCTCGCATGCTGATCGCTCCATTTATTCTACTATCATGGATTTGCAGTCTTTATAATATGCTAAACGAATCGCTGCGACGAAAGGTTACACTATATCGGATGTAAAATTAAAAGATCTTTATTCTGTTTTGGAATGCCTTAAAAATAAAAAAAGGTACAAAAGGGCAAGCAATGTACAAACGATGAAGATCACCGGCGAGAATTTGGACGCGACAAAAATCTCTTCAGCGGCGCGCGAGCCGTATAGCATGAAGACAAAAAGGACCACCAATCGCCCTAATTTCGTTTCCAACATCTCCTTTGCATAACACAGAGAACTGATCGCAAAAAATAAGATGGACAAAACTCCGGCGGTGTTGAGCATCTCCAGTAACGGGCCATTCCCTTCCACGAACCCCGGGCTCTTGTAGATCCGATACCCCAGCCATATATGAAAGATCACAAAAAACGCGTTGACCACTCCGCCTATGCGCAACAGAATTCGGTTCATTTTTATCCTCCAATATAAGGTCGCAAATGCTATATACGTTCGTCTGTTCCCCTGCGTTCTGCAGAATACAAATGTTTAACATTGACGGGCAGACTCTTTAAGTTCCCGATACGTTAGGCACCTTCGTCCGGAGTAATTGCCCGAGAAATAAGAGCCTTTCTTACCACTTCAGCGACTGTATCCTTGGTGATTCCGCGCTTCTTGCAATAAGCGGATTTGAGCCAATCAGAAAGCTTCTTGGTGCCTTTGCTCGAATTGCACGAGAAGCAGCATCTGACGATGTTTTCGCGATTGATTAATCTCGCGTCATTTACGATGTGTTCCCATGTTGCTAGCGACTTTCTCGTCTCTTTGGATGAGCCAAATTCAATGCGACAATAGACGCAGTACTTGTCCCGGCCTTTGACCTCTCTTTCCAGCCAATCAGGGATATTCCAATTATTCATTTCACGCCTTCTCGCTTTCGTTTGCTCAACATTCAAATGGCTTCTAGTTCAAATCCTTGTAGATATCCTGGCGCTGGCCGATCTTGATGATTAGGACCAGCAATTCAGTTTTGCGGAAAGAGTAAATCACCCGGAAATTCCCGGCGCGGATCTTGCGCAATTCCTTGACCCCAGTGAGCGGTTTCCCTGAAAGTGGATCCAGGCGAATTTTTTCGATCGCCTTGTCGATCCTGATCCGGTCCGGCTTGTCCAGCCTTTCCAGGAACTTGAACGCCTTGTCGCTGATCCTAACCGAGATCGAGTTTTTTCTTGGCGCCGTCATAATCCAGCCACTTGGTCGTCGGGTCGTTCAGGATGTTCAACGCGTCCTGGGCGTCTTCCAGCTCTTCCAAATAACTCTCGATCCCCTTGCGGATGATGAAGCTCTTGGATCTTTCGAGCTTCTTGGAAATCTCCTCAAGCCTTTCATTCAAAACATCATTAAGCCTTATCGCGATCATGGACATTTCTCTTCTCCCGCAGATAGTATAACGTTGTTATACATCATTGTCAACTTTTGGCTCAAAATATTTTTCTTTGTCCCGGGTCTCGCTATTTCGCTAGCGCAGCGGCTGGCGGATGATTGTTTTCCACTTGGCGGAGTCGGCCTTGCGGATGTCGGAGAGGTAGATCTCGTGGTGCTTGCCGGAAAGTTTTCCGTTGGCAATGATGAAGGCGTGCAATTTCGCGATCGTGGGGCCCTCGGTCGCGAAGGGGCCGACGTGCAGGATCTGGGCGGACTTGCCTTCGGCGAAGGGTTCGAAACGCAATTTGTCGAGCGCGGGGAGATCCTTTTTCTTTTTCACCTCGGCGATGGTGTCGCGGACCAGCGCCGCAGACACGAACTCGGGCTGCATGATCATCATGGTCCATTGCCAGGCGGACTTGTCGCCCTCGGTGAAGACCGCCATGTCGTCGGCCCACCACAGCCCCTCCAGCGGCAGCACGCCGAAGTCGATGGCCAGGGTTTTCTTGACCTTGAACTTGACGGCGTAGGCCACGGAGAACAGCGCCTCGACCGCCTCCTGGTAGGCGGGCGACGTGTTCGGGTCGCCCCGGCCGTCGACCATCAGGAAGTTCATGGAGGGCACCTCGACCAGGGATGGTTCCTTGGCCGAGGGCTGGTACAAGTGCTTGAGCTCTTTCTTCAGATCGATCTTTTTCATTGGTAATCGAAAAGGAGGGGCGGGTTCGGAACCCGCCGTGCCGTCATTCGTGGCTAATACGTCTTCAGCTCGCCGATGGCGCCTTCGACCGCGTGCAGGATGTCGCGCTTCTTGACCGTCTCCATCATGGCGTTGTGGTCGGGATACAGGGGCCGGTCCTCGCCCAGGTGGGCGACGACCTTGCGCACCGCTTCTTTCGCCGCCAGCGTCCCCTTGCCCGGCTTGAACTCGCGGAAATCCAGGGCCTGGGCGGCGGCGATGAACTCGATGCCCAGCACCCCATAGGCGTTGTCGATGATCTGCCGGGTTTTCAGCGCCGTGTTCATGCCCATGGAGACGAAGTCCTCCTGGTCGGCGGCGGCGGGGATCGACTGGATCGAGGCGGGCATGGAGAGGATGCGCTGCTCGACGATCAGCATGTCCGCCGTGTACTGGCTGAGCATGTGGCCCGAGTACATGCCGGCGCCCTTGGTCAGGAAGGCGGGCAGCCCCACGCTCAGCGCCGGGTTGAGCAGGCGGTTCAGGCGCCGCTCGGAGATGACGCAGGCCATGGTGACGCAGGCGCCCATCATGTCCAGGGGCACCGAGATCGGCGAGCCCTGGAAGTTGGCGCCGGTGAGCACCACCTTGTCGTCGGCCAGGAAGATGGGGTTGTCGCCCACGCCGTTGAGCTCGATCTCGATCTGGCTGCGCGTCCAGCGCAACTGGTCGCGGGCGGCGCCCAGCACCTGCGGCGTGGAGCGCATGCTGTAGGCGTCCTGCACCTTGACCTTGACCTTGCCCAGCAGGTCGGAGCCCTCGATGATGTGCTTGATGTTCTCCGCCGAGGTGACCGCGCCCTGGAAGCCGCGCAGCTTGTGCAGGCGGGCGTCGTAGGGCTTCATGTTGGCCATCAGCGCCTCCAGGGTCATGGCGGCGGCGATCTCGGCCTGCTTGAGCAGCCGCTCGGTCTCGTAGATCTGCAGGCAGGCCATGCCGTTGATCAGGTTGCTGCCGTTGATGGCCGCCAGGCCGTCGCGGGCCTTCAAGCCCGGCACGGGGATGCCGGCCTTCTTCATGGCCGCGGCGCCGCTCAGGCGCTCGCCGTTGAAAAAAGCCTCGCCCTCGCCCATGAGCAGCAGCGCGATCTGGCTCATGGGCGCCAGGTCGCCGCAGGCGCCGACGCTGCCCTTGTTGCAGACCACCGGCGTCACCCCCTTGTTCAGCATGTCCACGTAGGTCAGGGTGATGTCCGGGCGGCAGCCCGAATAGCCGTTGGCGTGGACGTTGATGCGCGCCAGCATGGCCGCCCGCACCTCGGGGATGGGCACCGGCGTGCCGATGCCGGCCGCGTGGTTGTAGATCAGGTATTTCTGGAACTGGCCGACCTGCTCGTCGGTCAGCACCACCTCGGAAAACTCGCCGATGCCGGTATTGACCCCGTACATGATCTCGCGGGCCTCGATGCGCTTCTCGATGAAGGCGCGGCATTGCTTGATCCTTTCGACGGCGTCGGGGTGGAGCTCGACCTTCTCCAGGCCGTAGGCCACCTTATACACATCTTCGACTTTCAGGTTCTTCCCGGTCACGGTCACAGCCATTTTTCCTCCTTTTTCATATGGACAACGTATTTTTCCCGCAAGGGCCATTGTATGCAAAAGGCGGTTTTTTTTCAACTCCTGCCCGGCGCGCTGCCGGGAATTTTCCTTGACAGGAGTGGTATAATCGGGGCAGGAACGACAATAAGGAGAAGAAGATGGCCGAGGAAAAAGAACAAACATTCGAATTCCAGTCGGAGGTCAAGCAACTGCTCGACATCCTCGTCTACTCGCTCTATAAAAACAAGGAGGTCTTCCTGCGCGAGCTGGTGTCCAACGCCTCCGACGCCCTGAACAAGATGCAGTTCGAGATCCTGACCGAGCCCGACCTGGAAGGCAAGGACCAGGAGCTGAAGATCACCGTCACCGTCGACAAGAAGCACAACAAGCTGGTCATCGAGGACAACGGCGTCGGCATGAGCAAGGAGGAGCTGGTCGCCAACATCGGCACCATCGCCCATTCCGGCACGCTGGACTACCTGAAAAAGATCAGCGCAACGCCCGGGAAAAAGGGGGTGGACCTGATCGGCAAGTTCGGCGTCGGCTTCTACTCCAGCTTCATGGTCGCCAAGGAGATCCACATCGCCAGCCGCTCCTGGCGCCCGGGCAGCCCGGCCTGGCTGTGGAAGTCGACTGGGGAAAGCAGCTACACCATCGAGGAGACGGAGAAAGAGGGGCGCGGCACGCGCATCGAGCTGCTGCTCAAAAAGGACGAAAAGGAATTCCTGGAAGCCTACCGGCTGAAGACCATCATCCTCAAGCACTCCAAGTTCGTCCCCTTCCCCATCTACCTGGACGGCGAAAAGATCGAGCGCCAGGACGCCATCTGGACCCAGCCCAAGTCGAAGCTGAGCGAGAAGGATTACGTGGATTTTTATAAATTCTTCGACAATACCGAGGAAGACCCGGAAACCTACCTGCACCTGCAATCCGACGCCCCGGTGCAGTTCGCGGCCATCCTGTACGTGCCCAAGACCTCGTTCGAATTGCTGGGGCTGATGAAGGCCGAGCCCGGCGTCGACCTCTATTCCAAGAAGGTCCTGATCCAGAAGGGCTCCAAGGAGATCATGCCCGAGTACCTGCGCTTCGTCAAAGGGGTCATCGATTCCGAGGAGATCCCGCTGAACATCTCGCGCGAAACCATCCAGAACAACGTGCGCATCGACAAGATCCGCAAGCACGTGCTGAAAAAGCTCCTGGAGCACCTGGAGGGGATCAAGGACAAGAACCGCGAGCAGTACCTCGGCATCTGGAAGAACTTCGCCAAGAATTTCAAGGAGGGCGCGGTCAGCGACTTCGACAACCGCGAAAAGCTCTCGCAGCTGCTGCTCTTTCCCAGCTCCAAGACCGCGGGCGACGGGCTGACCGACCTGAAGGAATACGTCGGGCGCATGCCCGAGGGGCAGAAGGAGATCTACTTCCTGGGCGGCAGCGACCGCCAGACCATCGAAAAGAACCCGGCCCTGGAGATCTTCCGCAAAAAGGACTACGAGGTCCTGTACCTGACCGATCCCCTGGACGAATTCGTCCTCGACCATTTGCGCGAGTACGACAAGAAGGCCTTCAAAATGGCCGAAAGCGCCGACATCCCCCTCGAGGAAAAGGGCGGGGCCGACGACGCGGCGCTGGCCAAGGACGCGGAAAACCTGATCACCTACCTGAAGGCGATCTACGGCGAACAGATCCAGGACGTGAAGATCTCCAAGCGCCTGACCGACAGCCCCTGCCTGCTGCTCAACCCGGCCGACGGCCCCTCGGTGCAGATGGAAAAGATCATGAAGATGGTCAACAAGGACTACCAGCTCTCCAAGCGCGTCTTCGAGATCAACCCCGGCCATCCCCTGATCCGGAAGATGATCGCCCTGCACAAGGCCGACCCCGCGGCGCCGCTGCTGAAAAACCTGGCCCTGCAGCTGCTGGACAACATGAAGCTGCGCGAGGGCATCCTGAGCGACACCGAGGCCAGCATCGCCCGCATCCAGCAGATCATGCTCGACGCCGCCGAACCGCCGCGCACCGACGCGGCCGCACCGTCCCGCCAGCGGGACTCACCCGGAGACTCCCGCCGCCGGATTAATCCATTTCCAGGACCAGGCTGGCCTCGTAGCAGGAAGAGCAGCGCCGGCCGCCGGCGCAGGGCAGTTCGCCGGCCAGCAGCAGCAGCCCGTTGTTGGCCACCGAGCCGTCGAGCCACTTCTTGACGATTTCGGTGATGTCACGGGTGAATTCCGCCGTGCCCATGGAGATATCGATCCTCTCTCCGATGGCCGGGATGGCGCTGGAAGTCATGGGCGCCTTCAGCACCATCAGGGCCTCGCTGCAGCCGCAGTTGCTGCCGGCGTCCTCGTGGATGGAATGGATGCGCTTCATCTTCAACTTCGCGCTTTTCAGGCTCGCGACCTGGGTGGCGTATTCGCCCAGGTAAAAGAGGATGCGCGAACGGTAGATGGCCGCCACCTGGATGTTCATGTCCGGGTACGGGTACCAATAGATCCCGGCCTTGGCACTCTGGTTCATGCCACAGCTGGAGAGCCCGAGCTGCGGCCACCCCTGCTGGAGGACCGCGATGGGCACGGGGATGGAGGAAGTGGGGAAGGTGTCGTGAGCAGGGGTAATTCTGATAGACCCCGGCCAGGACGACGCTTTTTCTGTTAAAAAGCGTATGGCCCGTGGGGGTGGCGGCAACCATCATCGTCCTCAGGTTGAAGAAGGAATCGCTCTCGTCGAAAATCGCGGGATCGGCCAGAGAGCGCACGCGGATCAGGTACTTGCCGCTCGGGGCGGTGTTCCCCGGGTATTCCCCGGCTTTCCATGTCCAGGAACCGGACGCGGGCAGGTTGCCCTTGATGACGCCCAACATGGCGCCCTGGTAGCGGACGAGCTCGAGCTGCACGCTGCCGACCGCGGCCGGGGCGAAGGATTTCCACGAGATGGAATAGTCGTGGTTCAGGGAAAGATTTTCTCCGCCATTGGGTGACTCCACTTTCAGCAGGACGGGCGGCGGCGGCGGGGGCAGCGGCGGCTGGCAAGGAGGCGCCGAAGTTTTCAAGGAGAAAGAGGCGTCGCTGTAATCATCGATGCCGTTGCTCATGGTGCGCACGCGGACCTTATAGCCGCTGCCGGCCGCGGCGGTGCCGCCAATGTACGTCCCAACCTTCCAGAGGTAAGGCGAACCGCCCGCGTCCAGGTTTTCGGCGATACTGGCAATCTTGGTGTTGTTCTGGAACAGGACCAATTTGATCTTTTCATTGACGCCGACGGCCGTCCACTTGATCTGATAGTTTTGCTGTCCCAGGCAAAGGTCGCCGCCGTTGGGCTGGATGAGGGTAAGCGAGGCGGCGGACGCCAGGCTCACGTAAAACAGGGCCAGGATCACGATGTTCACTATTTTTTTCATGCGTGTCTACCTCCAGGTTGACTGAACATGCAATAAAATATGGATTTTCCCAAGAATATCTCAACCCGAATGAAGGAATTTTGGGAAAAGATGCGCCCCCTTTGAACGGGAGCCCGGCCGATCATTTGAATATCGGCGAAGCCTCGGCGTCGAAGGGATTGGTGCGGATGGCCAGGGAAAAGAGGTAGGGATAATCGTGCTTCAGATGGCGCATGTAGGCCAGCCACTCGAGCACCAGCAGGTGAAAAGCGCGGCGCAGGTCCTGCGCCAGGTGCTGCAGGTCGGCGGCGGGCAGCTTGGCGAAATCTTCCCGGTAGATCAATTCGTCGGTCAGGTGGAAGACCGCCCACATGAGGTCGGTGAAGGTGTCATGCTCCAGCAGGTTGGCGTTGCCCAGCAGGGAAAGCAGGAAGGCCCGGCGCGCGGTCAGGAAAACCTTCAGCTCCGCCAGGCTGCCGCCGCGGGGGTCGATCTCGTAACCGTATCCCTGCATGCGGCCCCGCAACCGGAAAAAGTCCCTGTCTTCCCAGCCCCGGTCATGCAGGACCGCGGCCCTCAGGTCCTTTTCATTTTTTTCGAAACGCAGGAAGATCTTGAGCAGTTCGCCGCCGACCTCGCTGAAGAACGTGCCGATGACCATGTTCATTTTTTTCAGCTTGGCCTTTTTTTCCCGGTTGCCGAGCAGCTGGTTGATGATCAGGGTGACGAACAGGACCTGGATGGGAAGAAAGGCGATATCGCTCAAAAAGTACTCGAAAATGGAGCGTGCGTCCCCGAAGATGAGGAATTGCCCCAGGTAAAATCCAAGGGAGGCCGCTATCAGGGCGGCCGACAATATCACCTGCCATTTCGAATTTTTCATCCCCGCGCTCCCTTTCCCGCCTCGCCGCCGGATTCCACCCGCCCCTTGCGGGTAAAATAAATGCCGACAAAAATGACCGCCGCCCCGAACAGCAGCGACGAGGAGGCTTTTTCCCCCAGCAGCAGGAAGGCGAAAGCCACGGCCAGCACCGGCTGCAGGTTGGAATAGACGGCCGTCTGGCTGTTGCCCACCTGGCGCACCGAAAAGAACCACAGGACCAGGGCCAGGGAGAGGGCGACCGCTCCCGAAAACAGCAGGCACAGCCAGGCCTTGGCGGAGATGGCCGCCCACGGCAGCCGGACCAGCCGGGAGACGGAGAACGGGAAGAACATCAGGGAGCCGAGGCCCATGGTCACGGTCGTGAACTTCAGGGGCGAATAGACCTTCAGCAGCGGCCGGGCCGACACCGAATAATGGGCCCAAAGAAAGACGGCGGCGAAAAGCAGCAGGTCGCCTTTCCAGGTGTGGCGCGACACGGTGAACCCCCCGGCGCGGCCGCTGATGACCAGGTAGATCCCCAAAAAACCGAGGCCGATGCCCAGCCAGCCCAGGGGGGTGATCTTCTCGTGCTTGAAGAACGAGCTGAGCAGGGAGATCATGATCGGCGCGCTGCCGAAGATCACCGCCGTGTTGGAAGCCGTGGTCAGGTCGATGCCGCTGATGAACAGGTATTGGTAGAGGGTGTAGCCGGAGAACGAGAGCAACGCGATCTTGGGCAGGTCCTGCCGGCGCAGTTTCAGGTTCTTTTCCGTCAGCAGGAGCCAAACCAGCAGGACGGCGGACGCCAGCAGCAGGCGAACGCCGTTGTAGGGCAGGGGCGGGATCTCGGCCAGGGCGATCTTGACCAGCGACAGGTTCAGGGCCCAGATCGTCACCACGGCGAGCATCAGGCCATCGATCAATGAAAATTTTCACCGGCTTCATGGGAGGAGGTCATGGTACCACAGCGCCCGCCGGCGGGCAAGGAAAGGAGGGGGGCGGCGCCGGCCGCCCTTGGTCATTCCAGCCAGATCTTGACCGTCTCGCCGTGGTCCGCGATCTCCACCAGCGACATGGGCCCGGCCGCTTTCAGGTCGTTCCATACCTTTCGCAGATCGATCTCGCAGCCATGCTCGACATTGAATTTCTTTTCCTGGCAGGAGTTGAGCATCATCTCCACCAGGGAAACGGGGAGGGTGATCTTGACGTTTTCACCCGCCCCCTCCTTGCCCGTCACCACGATCTTGAACCATTGCAGGTTCTTGCCCCCGACCGGGGTCGCCTGGCTTTTCCTGACCGCGTTCTTGATGACCTGGTAATCGTCCGCCGACCCGGCGAACAGCGCGACCGCCATCAGTGATCCGACCAGCAATGCCACCAACCAGAAGGTGTTTTTTTTCATTTTTTGCTCCTTTTTATCGAAATTCTTCATTCCACCCATATCTGAAATACGCCGTCCTCATCCTGGAAATCGATCTTCAATCCCTGCCCGACCAGCCGGGCCAGCACCTGGTCCACGTTGTAGCCCTTTTTCTGCAGCGCCCGTTTCTGTTCGTCGCTCAGCGACCGGATGGCCAGGTCGGCCAGGGCCAGCGGGATGTTCAGCGAGACCGTCGCCCGCTTGTCCTTTTTATCCAGGATGCGGATCCGGAGCATCTTGCCGGCCGCGCTTTTTTCGGGGCCGGCGACCGCTTGCAGCCGCTCCGGGTCCAGCCGCATGACGGCGATCCGGGCCCGGTCGCGGAGTTCGTCGTCCTTTTCCTGCCCGAGGATCGCCAGCAGGACCGGCAGGGCCCGCGCCGCGTCCCGGCGCTCCGGCAGGTAACTGACCTTGAACGCGGCGTAGTAGGCGACCACCTTGTTCGCGTCATGCAGCATGTCCAGCATTTTCCGCAGGTAGTCCTTTTCGCCTCCCTGGTAGAGGGCGGCGGCCAGGTCCAGTATGGAGATGCGCGCTTCCTCGGCCAGGTTGCTGCCCGCCGACATTTTCAGGAAGCGCTCGTAGCTCTCCAGGGCCGGCACGCGGGCGCCCAGCTCTTCCTGGCATTTGGCCCGGTAAAAAAGCGCCGAACCGAGAAGGCGGCTGCCCGGATAGGCGGCCAGCATCCCGTCCAGCTGCTTCAGGGCGGCGGACCACTGCTTGTCGAATATCAGGACCTTGGCTTTGGCGAACGCTTCCTGGTCGGCCTGGGCGGCCAGCCCGGCCGTGAGCCATCAGGAGCAGCCCCAGCGGGCCAATGATTTTTTTTTCATTTAAACCTCTTGATAAGGCTGAAACGCGAGTTCCTTTTCAGCCAGGCGGATTTTCAGCAACAACCGTTCGTCTTCCATGATCTTCTGCAGGCGGCCGATCTGGCCGCAGAGCTGCCGCTCATCGAGCTGCAGGATCTCGTAATTCAGCCAGTCGATCCGTTCGCTCACGTTGCGCACCTTCGCCCAGGAGGTCTCGGAAAGGTAGGGCTGGAAATACTTTTTCTTGAGCAGCAACTGCTTGGCCTGGCGCGAGTACAGGCGGATCTCCCCCGGCGCCATCCCCTCGTCGACGCAATCGTCGAGCAGGTCGGTCAGCATCAGCTGGCTTTGCTGCAGGTAGGCGACCGCTTCGGCGCGGGCCAGCCCCGACTGCAAGCGCGCCATGGCGGCGGCGGGCAGGCGGTCCCCCGGCCGGAACTGCGGGGAGGCGCCCCGGGAGCGGGTCAGGAAAAACACCCCCAGGCCGATCACCGCGGCCATGACCGCCGCGGCGGCGAGGAAAGGGAGCGCAAACAACGCCTTGGGCCTTTGGCGACGGGCTCCCTGCCCCCCGACGCCGGCCGTGATCTTGCCGGCCAGGGCATCCCAGTCGATGGCCCGGACCTGCGCGTCGATCTCGGCGGCGGGGATGGCGGCCGCCGCCAGCAGTTCCCGCCAGGCGGCCAATTCCCGCCTGCAGGCGGGGCATTCGCGCAGATGGGCTTGCGCCAGCGGCAGCCGGTCGGCCTCAAGTTCGTCCGCCGCCAGCCATTCCAGCCATGGCCGGACCTCATGACATGCTTTCATTCCTGCCTCCCTTGAGCGGGCGCCACTTCCCGGCGGATGCGGTGGATGGCCCGGTGATGCAGGGCCTTGACCGTGCCGATGGATATGCCCATGGTTTCGGCCACCTGCTGCAGCTTCATCCCCTGGTGGTATTTCAGCGAAAAAACTTCTTTTTGCCGCCACGACAGGCCGGCGACCGAGCGGTCGATGGCGGCGGCGATCCGTCGCGATTCCCAATCGGCGACGACGGTGTCGGCGCCGCCCAGTTGCCGCTCGGGAACCGAGTCGAAGCCATGCTCCAGCTTCCTTTTTTTGCGCGTTTTTGCGGTAATAATCCACGCACAGATTGCGCGCCACGCGATAGATCCAGCTTTGCAGGGAGTGCTCCGGCCGGTAATGGCCGAGTTTTTTCATATACCCTCATGAACGTCTCCTGCACGATCTCCAGGGCATCTTCCCGGTCGCGGAAAAAGCCGAAAGCCAGGGCGAACACTTTCTTCTGGTAAAGCCTGACCAGCTCGGAGAACGCTTCCCGGTCTCCCCGCTGGACCCTGAGAACCAGGTCAGCCTCCAGCCCGGGTTCATCGTTTGTCGCCTTTGCCGGCGGACCGGCCAGCACCCCGGTCACGTTCACGAGCCGACGCCGCCGAAAGCGTTCGGGTCGTAAGCCAACGCGATAATCCCAATCCGGGCCATGCCCAACCTCCTTGACCGACGCCAACCATTCCCTATAACGAAAGCGCCGGCAAAAAGGTTGACATGATCCGCTGGGGCGGAGCGGCCGTTCCTTGACAACGAGGTCGCGTTCCGGTACACTTTTTTCATGGGAATCGTTGACCAAGCCATGAAAGACGGAGGAGCCATGACTAAAAATGTCGGGAAATATATCCTGGTCGGGGTGATCATCGTTTTTGTCCTTATTTTCATGTTCAAGATATACATCGTGGTCGATCCCGGCGAAAAGGCCGTGATCTTCAACAAGGCCACCGGCAACCTGCGCGTGACCCCCAACGAGGGATTCTACTTCCTGGTGCCGCTGATCGAGGAGCCCACCGTCTACGACATGAAGGCCAGGACCTACACCATGAGCATCGCCACCCTGGAAGGGGAGATCAAGGGCGACGACTCGCTGCAGGCGCTGACCTCCGACGGCCAGAACGTGCTGCTCGACATCTCCGTGCGCTACCACCCCGACGCCGACAACCTGGACAAGCTGCACCGCCGCATCGGCGTGGATTACGTCAACAAGGTCCTGCGCCCCCAGGTGCGCTCCATCGTGCGCATGATCGTGTCGGAATACCCGGTGCTCGACGTCTACTCCGGGAAGCGCATGCTCATCCAGGCCGAAATCGAGAGAAAGATGACGGATTCCCTGAAAAAGAATTACATCGTCTGCGAAGAAGTGCTGCTGCGCAACGTGCAGTTCTCCCAGGAATTCCAGCAGGCCATCGAGAACAAGCAGATCGCCCAGCAGGAAGCCCAGCGCATGAAGTACGTCCTGGAAAAGCAGGAACTGGAAAAGACGCGCAAGATCATCGAGGCCACGGGCGAGGCCGAATCGCTGCGCCTGAAAGGCAAGGCGCTGGCCGACAACCCGCTGCTGATCCAGTACGAATACGTCAAGCTGCTCTCGCCCAACATCCAGGCGATCATCACCGACCAGGGCTCGATCTTCAATTTTTCGGAATTCCTCAAGGGCCAGAAAAAGTAAGCCGCGCCGCCGCCATGCACGCGATCGGCCTGACCGGGAGCTTCTGCAGCGGCAAGACGTTCGTGCTCAAGGTCCTGGAAGAGCAGGGCTGCTGCACCCTGCGCGCCGACGACCTGGCCAAGAACATCATTTTCAGCCCGGATTCTCCAGTGCTGCGGGAGATCATCGCCGCCTTCGGCCCCGGGATATACGACCCGGAAAAGGGGCTGGACAAGGACCAATTCAGCCGGCTGCTCTTCGAGGACCACGAAAAACGCATCCTCGTCAACACCATCGTCCACCCGCTGGTCAGCGCCGAGCGGCAAAAAAAGATCCGCGCCATCGAGGCGACCCGCCTGTACGACTTCCTGATCTACGAGTCGGCGCTGCTGCTCGAATCCGGCATCTACCGGGAATTCGAAAAAGTCATCGTGGTCTATTCGCCGGCGGCGGTGCAGCTGCGCCGCGCCATGGAGCGCGACAAGCTGACGCGGGCCGAGGCCCAGAAACGCATCCGCTCGCAGTTCCCGTTGCGGGAAAAGCTGAAGGTGGCCAATTACACCATCGACAGCGGCGGAACTTGCGAAAATACGCGGGCGAACACCATGGAAGTCTTTCACCTCTTGAAAAAGGATTTTAATTTGCTTTGAGTTATGTTAAAATCTCCCCCAAGGAGATGAGGGAATGGAGAGCACTGAATATTTAGAGGAACTTCTGCGTCAGTTCAACCTGGGCAAGGGCGCAGCGATATCGGACATTCTCGAGAAATACCTGGACAAGACCCTGCAGATCAAATTCCAGCGCATCATCATCGGCCAGGAGATCCTGAAAGAGGAATTCTCGCGCCTGCACGAGGCGTTCCTCAAGCTGATGAAGCTGTACCAGGCGGCCGACAAGAAAGTGGAAATGAGCATGTTTTCCCAGGACCAGCTCGGCAAGTTCTTCTTCAACCAGGGCGTATACGCTCTCTGCAAGGACAACTACCTCCAGGCCGGGGAAAAGTTCCAGGAAGCCTACAAGATCAACAAGCGCAACGTCTTCCTGCTCCTCTACATGGGCATCATCCTGACGGTCAGGAAGAACTATTACGCGGCCGAAAAGTATTTTTCCGAGGCGACCAAGCGCGACCCGAATTACGACGACGCCTGGTTCTATGCCGCCGAGAATTATTTCAAGGCCGGGAATTTTATCGGCGCCCTCGAGTACTACGAGAACACCAAGAAACTGAACCCGGCCTACAACAACATCACCGCGCGCATCAAGGAGACCAGGGAAGCCATCATCCTGAAGCGCCGCGGCGGGAAAAAAGACTCCCTGCTCAGGCGCATCGTCAAATACGTGCGCAATGCCTTTGAGAGCTGACATCTCCGCCTGAGCGGCCGGAAACCCGCTCTTTTTCACGTTTCCCCCGCCCGGAGGAAAAGCCCGCCGCCGCCCCGGCTCACGGAGGGGAAAACCCACTGCAAAAAAAGGGATTATGCATCACATTTCCGGGGATTCACTGCCGCGGCGCGATCCTTTTTCATCAATTACCCTATATTCATGACGAACAAAAACTCATGGAGGGCATAATGGCAGAATTGAAAGAACAATGGCAAAGCGGCGATTGGAAAAGTGAAAAGCATGTTCCGGTCATTGACTGCCCGGATGCGTTCAAAAAATCGGAGACGATCTGCGTGACGATCGCCGTGGGCAAGGAGATCCCCCATCCCAACACCACGGCCCATCATATCCAATGGATCGACCTTTACTTTCTGCCGGAAGGGGAAAAATTTTCCTACCAGGTCGGCCGCTTCGAGTGCAACGCCCACGGCGCCTCGATCCAGGGGCCCGATACCAGCACCATCTACGCCAACCCCGTGGTCAGCGTCGAGTTCAAGACCGACAAGCCGGGCACGATCATGGCGGCCAGCTACTGCAACATCCACGGCCTGTGGCAATCCTCCAAAAAGATCCACTTGCAGAAGTAGGGCCGTACGGGCCGCATGAAGCCTTCCTAGGAGGAACAGATGGGAAAGACCAAAGCCATACTCGTACCGACCGATTTTTCCGAGTTGTCGGATAAGGCCATCGCCTACGCCGTCGACATCGCCCGCCAGGAAGGCGCCAGCATTTCCATCCTGCACCTCGTCGGCATGATCCAGCAGTGTTCCGACGTGTATTGCCTGGATGGCGCCCTGGTCAGGGACCTGGAAAAAAGAAGCACCGCCCAGGCCAAGCTCCTGATGGAAAAACAGCTGCGCAGGATGCCGGCGCTGAAAAAAGTGCATTATAAGACCAGCATCAAAAGCGGAGCTCCCGCCGATGGGATTTTGCAAGAGACGGAAAAGAGAAAAATCGACCTGATCATCATGGGCGCGCACAAGAAAAAGGGATTCATCGACCGCTTCCTCGGCAGCGTGGCCGACAAGGTGGCCCGCAGCGCCAAATGCCCGGTGCTGCTCATTAAAAGCTGATGGCGCGAACCATAGAATGGCATTGACAAAAGTCTGGATCGAAGCGGGATGCATCTCCTGCGGGCTTTGCGAAACCACCTGCCCCCAGGTATTCGCCATGCCCGAGCTGGCCGAGATCAAGCCCGGGGTGGATTACGGCGCCTTCGAAGAGCTGATCAAGGAAGCGGCCTCCGGTTGCCCCGCGGAAGTCATCCAATACGAATAGCGAACGATCGCCCCCCCGCGAAAAACCCCTTCGCCCGGTTCGCCTTTAGCTACATTGCCCTGCCGGAAAGCGGCAGCGCAGGAACGAGATTATATGCCGCTTTCCCGGTCCTTTCACTGCACGGATCGGCAGTTTTTTAAAAAATAATCATAAATAGATTATGATACCCTTATGGGAAACGGAAAACGGTCATGGTCATCAAGAAGGAGTAAACGCACATGAAACATCGATTCCTAGCTTCCCTTCTATTGTTTTCTGTCGCCTGCGGCCCGCTCGGCGCGGAAACGCTCCAGGCTGCCGTGGGGCAAGATAATGTCCCTGTCGGCCAACAGGAGCCCGCGCTGAAAAAGCCGACTATTTTTCCGCGAGCTCTGGCAGGATGAAAAGGATATTTGGACCTCCCCTTTCACGGATGAAAGGAAGGCAATTCGTGGTCGCCGGCGCAATCCTCGCCGCCGCCGGCCCTGATCTATACCCAGGATGAACGGATCGCCGAGGACATCATCAATTATCACGACCGCCATAACTGGGTGCATGTCGCCAGCAAAAATTACACGCAGCTTGGCGGCCTGGGCGCCTGGGCGATCGCCGGCGGCCTCCTGGCCGGGGGCTTGCTGGCCAGGTGACCCCAAGGCGAAGGATACGGGGCTCATGGCACTGGAAGCCATGGCGCACACCAGCCTGCTGGCCGGGTTCAGCAAGTATGCCTTCGGCCGGCAACGGCCTTTCGTCGAAGACGGGCAAGACCGCTGGCTGGGGATTTGGGGCATGGCCAAATACATCGGCACGAGCGGGGCCAACGATTTCACTTCTTTCTTTTCAGGGCATACGGCGGCGGCCTTCAGCCTGGCCACGGTGATCTCCAAGCAGTACGGGGATCATCGCTGGGTGCCGTGGGTTTGCTATGCCCTGGCCGGGGTCGAAGGCCTGACGCGGACGGTCGAGTACAAGCACTGGCTTTCGGACGTAGCGATCGGGGCCGTCGTCGGCATCGGCATCGGCAAGCTGGTCGTGCGCAACCACCGCAAGCGCCGGATGCCGACCCCGGTCATCATGACGGGCCGGGGGGGCGTCTCCGTGGGCTTCCTTTTTTAACCGCAACGGAAACGTCTCCCTCCCCGGCTCCGGCCGCCGTTATTTTTTCTTCCTTTGCTCGTTCATGGTCGAGATCTCCCTGGACTGCCGCGCCGTCAGCTCGTTCATTTGCTGGATATGCAATGCCGCCTGGGCCCTTTTTTCATTTTCATGCTGCTGGGCCATTTCGCCGTGCATGGCCGGATCCTTGTATTTTTTCATCTCGTTCAGGTGCTCGCGCTGCAATTTCTCCAGTTGCTTCTTCTGCACATCGATCATGTTTTCCCTCTCCAGCTGCTGCCTGGCCATGACCCCGTCGATGGATTCCAGCCGCTTTTCATGGATCACGTTCTCCGGGTTGCGCCCGGATTTCAGGCTGGTTATCCTGGGCTGAAAAGCAAGCAATTCGCGACCCCTGATCCTGACGCCCGGTTTCTCGCCGGTCGCCTCGGCGATCGTGTAATAGGGGGCTTTCTTCCTGGTCGCCCGTTCAAGCTCCGCGACATCGATCCCCCGGTCGTGCACCCGGTTGCCGTCGAAGGCATAATTGGTCCTGTTTTCCGAGCGTTCGAAGCAGCGCCGGTTCAAAGCCGGGACCAGGATGTAGTCGAACAAACTCGGCTCGAAAAACCATTGGTCTTCGACAAAGCACCAGAACATCGGGTCGAAGTCGCTGTCCATGGAAAAATCCCCCCATTCCAGGCCGATCCCCGCCGACCAGCCGACCTCGGGAGGCAAGGGAGCCCAGCCGATGAAGCCGCCGCCGCTGCGCCAGGCCACCCAGGCCGGCCCCCAGACATCGCCGGGCACCCAAAGCCAGCCATATTCGCCATGATGCATCCAGCGCCCGTAATGGTAACACGCCCAGGCCCAATCATAATCGGAAACGTAGGTCAGGCCGTAATCCGAATTGACCCAGCGGCCGTCGGAATACGGCCGCCAGCCCGGGGACATGTCCGCCGGGCTCCAGACCCAGCCATAAGGAGCGACCGACACCCATTCGCCATAGGGGGCCAGCCTGTCGTAGAAAAATCCCACGTCCACGTCGGCCTTGACGAACAAGGGATTGAGAAGGAAAACAATGATCCCCGCCCAAATCAATTTTTGCCTGCTGCTCATGATACACACCTCCCGTTAAATTAATCTATGCCATTACATAAGTTACTTTTCCGCTCCCCAAAAGGCAAATGCATTAAAACACGGCGATTCTGATCTGAAATGGTGGATATTTGAACCCGGATGCAAAGCGTTTTTTATCGTGGAACTCGGCCGCTTTATTTCGATTATTCGCTTTTTGGCTGCATTGCCGGGGCATTATTCCCGGCCCGCGTTAAATTAGTGGCGAATGCGAGGTCCGGTCCGATCTCGGAGTTGACCATGAGGAGAATCGCGGTTGGCTTGTTGGCGCTGTCCATTATTTGCAGGTTCTCACTGTCGCCGCAAACGGCGCCGCAAAAGTACGATTTTTCCCTCTTCAAGTCGGAGACCTGGGATTTCGTGAAGCGACCGGCGCAATGGGGGGCGGGTGACTGGCTCAAGCTCGGGTTGAGTTGCGCCGGGGCTTACTTGCTGCTCAAGAACGCGGACCAGCGCATCAGCGATGAATGTTTCGCCCACCCGCGCTACCTCAAATCCGCTGCCAATAAGATCGGCCGGTTTTGGGGCGGGCCGTTCCCGGCCCCGATCCTTTTCGGGATCTTCGCCCTGCATGCCGGCTTGAGCGGCAGCCATGAGAGCAAGGCGATCGCCTATGAAATCGCCCAGGCGACCGTCTATACGGTCTCGCTCACGTTCTTGATCAAGGCGGCATTCGGCAGGGCCAGGCCGAAGGTGGGCGAGGGCGTGGATTCCTTCCGGCCCTTTTCGGAAAAATCGCTGTTGCATTTTAATTATCAGTCGTTCCCCGGGGGGCATACCAGCGCCGCCACGGCGATCTCCACGATCCTTGCCGACCATGCCAGGCCGTGGTGGCTGAAGGTGGCGGCGTACGTGCCGGCGGCGCTTTGCCTGGGTTCCCGCGTCTACGAGAACAAGCACTGGGCGTCGGATGTGTTTTTCGGGGCCATCATCGGCTACTCCGTCGGCCATTGGCTGACCCGCAAGCATAAAAAATCGGCGGCGCCGACGGGAAAAAGCCTCGTCCTGTTCCAGCCCTATTTTTCGGACAATGCCGCCGGGCTCTCCCTGGCCATTCCCTTTGCTTCACAATGACACGCCCGCTGCGGACGGGACCGCGTCCCAAAATGCGATGCCCGGCACCTTGGCCTGCCAGCGGCCGGGAAAAATGCCGGCGCTCGAGGAGGAGAAAATGAAAAAAGTATGGCTGCTCTCATGCCTTTGGATCCTGGCCATCCCGTGCCTGGCGGCGACCGCCCCGGCGCCGGGGGAATTCACGCTCAGCCCCTACCTGAGGCCGCAGGGATTGGCCTGGCGGAAAGTGGTGCCGCATTTCTCACCAAGAATGGCGAGCCCGGGGCGACGGTGGAGACCGGGCAGCGCAAAAAACCCGGCTGGCGGCGTTGAAGACCGTTTTCAGCAATATCACGGTATGGGCCTGGGACAGGTACGTAACCAAACAGCACTATGCCCGCATCAGCTGGCAAACGTGGAAGCATAACCTGCACTCGAGTTTTGCCTTCGATGCCGATACCTTCTTTACCAATTTCCTCGCCCATCCCGTATCACGGCTCCGTCTATTTCAATTCCGCCAGGTCTCTGGGCATGAATTTCTGGGAATCCATGCCGTTCGCCTGGGGGGAAGCCTGCTCTGGGAGGAATTCGGCGAGAACACCCGCCCGAGCACCAATGATCTGATCATGACCACCACCGGCGGGATCTGCATCGGCGAAGTCCTCTTTCGCCTGTCCTCCCAGATCCTGGATGACACCGCCACGGGAGGCAAACGGGTGTGGCGAGAAATCCTGGCCGCGATCGTGGATCCCACCAGGGGCCTGTACGCGCCTGCTGTCCGGCGACACCTGGCGGGTGCGGTCGGTCAACGGCCAGATCCGGGAACCGATCCACGGCAATTTCGCCGTAAGCGAAAAATTTATTTCGGAAACGGCCGATCTGTCCAGACCTGAAGTCGAGCCCGGGGATGGACTTCGACATGGTATACGGGGAAAGCACCCAGGGATATCGTCTCCCGCAGTCCCTTTCGACCTGATCGTCCTGAACGGCGGGACTCCGCTACCGGGACAAGAAAGTCCTCTCCAATATCAACGCCTATGCCCTTTGGTTCGGCAAGCAATCGCACGCCAGGAGGCCACAAACACCTGCTCGGGCTTTTTCAGCATTACGATTACCTGAAAAACGAAATCATCCACATGGGAGGCACATCACTGACCGGCGGGCTGATCTCGCTGTTTCCCCTGGGGAGCCGCTTCGAGCTTAACATGTCGCTGCAGTTGGGCCCCATGCTGTTCGGCGCCAGCAACAACAAATACACCCTGATCGAGCAACGGGATTACAATTACGGCATGGGAGCCACTCGTCAAATGCGACCTCTGGCTCAGCCATCCGAAATTGGGAACGCTCATGCTCAAGCCAAACCACTTCCAGATCTACACCCTGGAGAACGCCGCCTTGGAGGCGGATGAAAGCCACGACTATCTGACCGCCTGAGCGCGAAATATACCATCCCCGTTCATGACAGCTTGAGCGTGCGGGGCGAATATACCTCATACCATCGGCACCTGCATTTTGACGGGCCAGTCGCCCTACAACAACCAACGAATCCCAGGTCGGGGTTTCGCCCTGGATTATCGCTTTTAGGTCTGGTTTTTCCTTAAGCGCGGCCGCTCAAAAAGGCGGATCATTCTTTTTTCCACTTCACCCCGCCCGGCGTGTCGAGCAGCGTGATCCCCTGTTTTTTCAATTCGGCGCGGATGGCGTCGGCGCGGGCGAAGTCTTTTTCCTTGCGGGCCTTCTCGCGCAGGGCGATCTTCTCTTCTATATCGGCGGCCAGCGGGCCCGCGTCGCCCTGGCCCAGGATCCCCAGGACCGTGTTCAGCTTCTCGACGTAAGCCAGGACCGCGGCGGCCTCTTCCCGGTTCAGCGCGTTCAGGCGCGGGTTGATCTCGTGGATCAGGTCGAACATCACGCCCAGGGCGCCAGAGACGTTGAAATCGTCGGCCATGTTCCGGCTGAACTCCGCCAGGCTCGCCGCGATCAAGGCGGACAGCTCGGGGTCGACTTTGCCTTCGGCCTGGACGTTTTTCAGGGAAAACACGAAATTCTTGACGCGGCCCAGCGCCTGGCCGGCCATCGTCCAGGCTTTCCAGGGTGAAATTCAGTAGCTTGCGGTAATGGGTGGAGATCAGGAGGTAGCGCACGACCATGGGGTCGAATCCGCGCTTGAGCAGGTCATCCAGCGTATAAAAATTGCCCAGGGACTTGGACATCTTTTTGTTGTCCACGACCAGGTGCTGGCAGTGCAGCCAGTAATTGACGAATTTTTCGCCGTTGGCGGCCTCGGATTGGGCGATCTCGTTCTCATGGTGGGGGAAAATGTTGTCCACGCCGCCCATGTGGATGTCGAAATGCGGCCCCAGGTATTTCATGCTCATGGCCGAGCACTCGATGTGCCACCCCGGCCGCCCTTCTCCGAAGGGGGCCGGCCAGGAAGGCTCGCCGGGCTTCTTTCCCTTCCAGAGCACGAAATCCTGGATGGACTCCTTTTCATATTCATCGGCATCCACGGCGGCTCCCGATTTCAGGCTCTCCCGGTCGATATTGGCCAGGCGGCCGTATCCCTTGAAACGCTCGATGCTGAAGTAGACCGACCCGTCCTTCTCATAGGCGAAGCCCTTTTCCAGCAGCAGCGCGATCAGCTTCAGCATCTCCGGGATATGCTCGGTGGCGCGCGGGTAGACATCGGCGGGCAGGATGTTCAGGGTGCGCAGGTCGGTGTGGAAAGCGTCGATGTATTTCCGCGTCACCTGGCCCAGCGGCACCCCGGTCTCGTTGGCCTTGCGGATGGTCTTGTCGTCGATGTCGGTGATGTTCATCACGTGCTTCACCTGAAAGCCGAGGAACAGGAAGAAGCGCTTGACCAGGTCCTCGAAGACATAGGAGCGGTAGTTGCCGATATGCGGGAAGTCGTAGACCGTCGGCCCGCAGGTGTAGAGGCCGACCTTTCCTTTTTCGATCTCGTGAAATTCTTCCAGGCTGCGGCTCAGGGTGTTGAAAAATCTCATGGTTTGCTTTCCTTGTGCGGCACGGGGCGGCAACGGGCCTCGGCATACCAGCGCACCTGCTTGCAGAAGCGGTCGAAGACGGCCACGTCGGCGTTGGTCCAGCGCGTGCGGCTCAAGGCCCGCTTCAGCGAGCGATGGAACAGGCCGTTCTCGGGCTCGCGCACCTCCAGGCTCTTCATCAGGTCCCAGATGTTGGCGGTGATGCGCTCGAAGGCCCTTTTCTCGGCCATGCGCGGCAGCTCGGGCCCGCGCCCTCCTTCCATGATCGCCTTGTAGACCTCGTAAACGACCACCATCACCGCCTGGGAGAGGTTCAGGGACGGGTACGTCCCCGCCATGGGGATGCGGATGAAGAAATTGGCCAGCTGGCTTTCGTCGGTGGTGATCCCCTTGTCCTCGCGGCCGAAGACCAGGGCGATCTTCTCCCCGGCGGCCGCGGCGGCCACCTGCGCGGCGGCCTGGGCGGGCGAAAGGAAATCCCTTTTCCATTTGCCGGCCTTGGCCGTGGCCAGGAACACCTGCGACATCCCCTGCAGGGCGTCGGAGAGGCTGGCGAACTCGCGGGCGGCTTCGACGATCTCCTGCGAGCGGTAGCCCATCTTCCGCTGCTCCGCCTCGTCGCGGAAGGGCACGGGGTTGACCAGGCGCAGGCGGGAGAGGCCCATGTTCTTCATGGCCCTGACCACCGAGCCGATGTTGCCCGGGTTCTTGGGCTCGACCAGCACGACATGAACTCGTTCCAGGATTTCCTTCATTTTTTTCCTTGTATTGCCCCGTGAAAACGCTCGAATTATAGTATAAAACCCCATTGCAGGCAAATTGCCTGGAAATCAGAGTCTTCCCTCTGCCTTTCCCTCTCTCTTCCCTTTGGCTTCCCTTGAGAAGGTTCTTGACTGGGTGAGCTAAACCCGCTACAATCGCTCCATGGAACTCGTTCAACTCAAAAACCTGTTCGCCGAGCTGAAGAAGAAAGCCACCGACCTTCGGGGGTTTCTTTGAAATCGCCAAGAAAGCCGACCGCATAAAGGAAATCGACCTTAAGCTGACCGATCCCGCCATATGGAACAAACCACAGGAGGCGGCGCGCCTGCAGAAGGAAAAAAAGGTCCTGAATAGTTTCCTGCAAGTGGACGGGAAACTGGATTTCACGGTCGAGGAACTGGAGACCTATTTCCAGCTGATCGACGAAGACCCCGACCTGCTCCCGGAACTGGAAGATAAAATGACCCATTTCCAGGAATACGTCGAGGAAACCGAGGTCAAGCATTATCTCAACGGCGAAAGCGACGCCAGCAACGCCTTCCTGAGCATCCACCCCGGCGCCGGCGGCACCGAGAGCCAGGACTGGGCCGAGATCCTGCTGCGCATGTACCTGCGCTTCGGCGAGCGCCTGGGCTTCAAGGCCGAGATCACCGACATCCTGCCCGGCGAGGAAGCGGGCATCAAGAGCGTCACCGTGCGCTTCGAAGGCGAGTTCGCCTTCGGCTACCTGAAAGAAGAGATCGGCGTCCACCGCCTGGTGCGCATCTCGCCCTTCGACGCCAACAAGCGCCGCCATACCTCGTTCGCCGCCGTATTCGTCATCCCGGAAGTGGACGATTCGATCACCATCGACATCGACCTCGCCAAGGACCTGCGCATCGACACCTACCGCTCCTCGGGCAAGGGCGGCCAGCACGTCAACCGCACCGACTCCGCCGTGCGCATCACCCACCTGCCGACCAACACCGTGGTGCAGTGCCAGAGCGAGCGCTCGCAGCACCAGAACAAGGACCGGGCCATGAAGATGCTGCGCTCGCGGCTCTACGACCTGGAATTGAAGCACCAGCAGCAGGCCAAGGACAAGATCGAGGACACCAAGGGCGGCATCGCCTGGGGCAACCAGATCCGTTCTTACGTGATGCAGCCCTACCAGAGCATCAAGGACCACCGCACCGGCATCGAGCGCGGCGACGTCCAGCGCGTCCTCGACGGCGACATCATCGGCTTCATCAAAGAATCGCTCAAGCTGCGCAAATAAATTAGTGAAACGTGAAAAGTGAAATGTGAATAGTTAAGAAACTTCCAAAATCTATTTCTGGTTCTGGTTTTTACCTTTCACTTTTCACTTTTTACTTTTCACAATAGTTCTATTATATCTTGTACAGATTTTTTCGCCACCAGAACCAATCAGCACACATACTTCCTTCTTTGGCAGAGCGGCGATATCGATCACCAGACGATCGGAATTGTCAATGGTGAAGCGGTCGCCTGCCTTGGCGACCGTGAGCGAGAAGCGCTCGGCCCCCGCCGGCAGGGTGTAGCGGTCAAAATCCTCCCACAGCCCGAAATGGCCGCCCAGGATCGCCTCGCCCAGAATGCCGGCGGCCCCGGCGTAGAACGACGCCCCCTGGCCGCCGCCGCCCTTGTCCGACCATTCGAAAATATTCATCTCGGCCAGGTTCTTGACGGCGATCTCGCGCAGGAATTCTTCGGCCTTGTCGCGGAAGCCCGACCGGTACAGGGCCGAGACCAGGCGGCCGCCGATCCAGTCCCACTCGCCGCCGTTCTGGTAGCTCCAGGGGAGGCGCAGCAGCGGGTGGGGAAAGAAGTTCTCGGGAAAGGGAGGCAGCAGCGTGAAGGAGACCGAGCGCAGGCCGAGCTGTCCGCGTTTCGCTTCCAGCACGCCCAGAAAGCGGGCGATCTCGGCCTTGCTCAGCAGCCCGGCGCGCATGGCTTCGGCGTTGCCGCCAACGGCGAGGATATTTCGCTCCCAGCGGAGGACCTCATCTTTGTTCTCGACGCGATGGACAATGAAATACCCCTTGTCGGCAAGGTAGAGCTGCCTGCGGCACTCGGCGGCGACCGTTTTCCCCCTCTGGAGCCACTTGCCCGCCCCGGAATTGTCGCCGAGGCGCTCGGCCATCCGGGCCAGCTTTTCCGCCGCCTGGACGAAGAGGGCCTGGGCATAGGTCGAGTAGGTCCGCTGCGACCGGTCGGAGAGCTTGATGGCGCGCTGGTCGGCGTAGGAGCGCTCGACGTCGCCCCAGTCGGCGGTGAAGCCGCTCCAGATGAGGCCGCGCTTGGCGTCGAGCCGATGCCGCCACAGCCATTCCAGGGCCATGTCCAGCCGGCGCAGCCGGGAGATCCCGGCCACGCTGTAGGTGAACCAGGCAGGATCGTCCAGGGCCAGTTGCCAGGCGGCCAGGACCAGCGAACTCTCCTGGTCGCTCTCGACCGTATTCTTGTCGCAGCGCCCGACCGTGTCCACCCAGTCCTGGATCTCCCCTTCCCGGCCCTGGGTCAGGAAAAAGCGGTCCAGCATGCCCTGCAGGTCGGGCAACGGGTAAAAAAACCTGGCGTAACCAATCATGGTCGAGGTGTCGCGGATCCAGACCTGGGGATAGGTCGTGCCGGCGGCGAAGCCGAAGAACTTCCCCCGGGAACGGATCTCGTTGTTGCGGAACACCTGGCGCAGCAGGTATTGCTCGGCGTCCAGCCACGGCGGGCCGCCGACGTAGCGGGTCGGCAGCCAGAAGTCCCTGAACTCCGGGGCGACGAGCGGCAGCAGGCGCAGCTCGACGCCGGCGGTGCGCCAGGCCTTGTCGCGGCCCCAGAATTCCCCTTCGCGGACCAGGTCCCATTCCAGCCGGTACGCCCCCGGGGCGAGGTTGAAGTAGACAGGCAGGGAGAAGCGCGCCGTGGCGCCCGGCTTGATCGCCGCGGGCAGGGGGAAGCGCCGGTTGTCGAAGCTCGCCATGTTGCCGGCACGATCGCGGGCGTGGTAGGAGAGGAAAAAATTGCCCGCCTGCTCCAGGGTGTAGGCGGAAAGGTTGCGCACCACGAAATGCAGGGTGACCATCTCGCCCTGCCGCGCCGTCACCCGCAGGGGGGCGCAGGCGACATCGACCCCGGCGCCGGGCAAGCGAGATGAAAGTGCCAGCAGCAGGATAAAAAAAACCATGCGCCCGATCGCCGCGCCGGCGTTTCATGAATGCCCCGGCTCCAGTTTTTTCATTTCCTGAAAGAATTCTCCCAGGTTCTCGCGCCAGTCGCGGACGCGAAAGCCCAGGTCGCGGACGGCTTTGCCGTTGTCCAGCACCGCGCGCGCCGGCCGCTGCGCCCGGGTCGGGAACTGGGAAGTGGGGATGGCCTCGATGGGGATGATGCACTCGAGCAGCCCGGCTGCCAGTCCCAGCTCCTGGATGGCCACGGCGAAATCGAACCAAGAGATCACTCCGCCGTCGCAATAATGGTAGACGCCGTAGCGCTCGCAGCCCGAGGCGATCAGCCCGGCGATGTTCGCCGCCAGCGCGGCGGCGTAGGTCGGCGAGCCGAACTGGTCGTTCACCACCCGGGCACACTCTTTTTCGCGGAAGACCTTCAGCATGGTCTTGACGAAATTCGGCCCATGGACCCCGTAGAGCCAGCTGACGCGGAAGAGGAAATGCGCGTCCAGGGTGGCGGCCAGCCTGAGTTCCCCCTGCCATTTGCTCCAGCCGTACCGCGAAAGCGGGCGCGGCGGGTCGCCTTCCCGGTACGGCTCCGCCTGGTCGCCGGCAAAAACATAGTCGGTCGAGAAGTGAACGAGGCGGGCACGGATCCCCGCCGCCACCCGGGCGAGATTTTCGACCCCCGAGGCGTTGACGGCCAGGGCGGCGTCGGGGTCGTCCTCGGCGCGGTCCACCGCCGTGTAGGCGGCGCAGTTCACGATCCAGCCGATCTCCTTGCCGCGGACGAACTCCCGGAGCGCCCGGGGGTCGCGGATGTCCACCTCGCGGTCGCTGGCGAAAAAAGCGGTCCCGCGCCCCACCCACTCGCCGGCCAGCTGCCGGCCCAGCATGCCTTCGGCGCCGACCAGCCAGATCCCGGGAACGGGGTTCATGGACGATGCCGGCGGGCCGGGCGCGCGGCAAAACGCGTCACGGCTTTTCGTCGGCCACGCGCAGCAGGTAGTCGCCGTAGCCGCTTTTCTGCAGGGGCTGGGCCAGCTTCCGCAGCTGGCCGCGGTCGATCCAGCCGTTATGGAAGGCGATCTCCTCCAGGCAGGCGATCTTGAGATCCTGGCGGTCCTCGATGGCCTTGATGAACATCGTGGCGTTGACCAGCGACTCGTGGGTGCCGGTGTCGAGCCAGGCGAAGCCCCGCCCCAGCACCTGCACGCGCAGACGGCCCTTGGCCATGTAGGCGCAGTTGACGTCGGTGATCTCCAGCTCGCCGCGCGCCGACGGCTTCAGCGAACGGGCGACGGCCACGATGTCGCGATCGTAGAAATAGAGGCCCACCACGGCGAGGTTGGAGCGGGGCCGGGCGGGTTTCTCCTCGATGGACATGGCGTTGCCCCCGGCGGCGATCTCCACCACGCCGTAGCGCTCCGGGTCCTTGACCGCGTAGCCGAAGACGGTCGCCCCGCCGGCGGCGACGGCGTCCACGCGCCTGGCGCAGCATGCCGGTCAGCCCCTGGCCGTAAAAAATATTGTCGCCCAGGACCAGGCAGACGGGCTCGCCGGCGATGAACTCCTCGCCGACCAGGAAGGCGTCGGCCAGGCCGCGCGGCTGTTCCTGGACCCGGTAGGCAAAGCGCACCCCCAGCCGGCCGCCGTCGCCCAGCAGGGCCCGGAAGCGCGGCAGGTCGTCGGGAGTGGAGATGACCAGGATGTCGCGGATGCCGGCCAGCATCAGGGTGGAGAGCGGGTAATAGATCATGGGCTTGTCGTAGACCGGAAGCAGCTGCTTGCACATCACCTGGGTGATGGGGTAGAGCCGGGTGCCGTGGCCGCCGGCCAGGATGATTCCTTTCATGGCGTTCCCCCCGCGTTGACTTTTCGTTATGGACATGGCCCGCTCACTCCACCGTTACCGACTTGGCCAGGTTGCGCGGCTTGTCGATGTCGCGGCCCTTGGCGCGGGCGATGAAATAGGCGAACAGCTGCAGGGGCACGATGTTCAGCACCGGCTGCAGGATCGGCAGGGTTTCCGGGACCCAGATGACGTCGTCGCAGGCGTCGGCGATGCGGCCGCTGCCCTCGCTGGCCACGGCCAGGACCCGGCCGTTGCGCGCCTTGATCTCCTGGATGTTGCTGAGCATCTTGTCGAAGGCGGCGTCCTGGGAGACGATGGCCACGGTGGGGAAGGACTCGTCGATCAGGGAGATGGGGCCGTGCTTCATCTCGCCCGCCGCGTAGCCCTCGGCGTGGATATAGGAGATCTCCTTCAGTTTCAGCGCCCCCTCCATCGCCGTCGGATAGTTGAGCTGGCGGCCGATGAAAAGGAAATCCTTGTACTGCCCATACTCCTGGGCCAGCTTCTTGATGTGCTCGATGTCGGTCAGGATCTTCTTGACCTGGCGCGGGAGCTTCTTGACGGCCTGGATCAACGCGCTGCCCTCGGCGAAGGAAAGCCCCTGGTACCTGCCGATCAGCAGGGCCATCAGCGTCAGCACCACCAGCTGCGAGGTGTAGATCTTGGTGGAGGCCACGCCGAATTCCGGGCCGGCGTGGTTGTAGACGCCGGCATCGGTGATCTGGGCGATCGCCGACCCCACGACGTTCACCACCCCGAGGATCAGCGCCCCCTTGCGCTTGGCTTCGCGGATGGCGGCGATGGTATCGGCCGTCTCCCCGGATTGCGACAGGGCGAGGACGGCCGTGTCGCCGTTCAGCTTCAGCTTGCGGTAGCGGAACTCCGAGGCCATCTCCACTTCGACCTGCATGTCGGCGAGGTTCTCGAAGATATAGCGGCCGCACAGCCCGGCGTAATAGCTGGTGCCGCAGGAGACGATGACCAGTTTCTTCACGCTCTTCAGCCGCTCCAGGACCGGCTCGAGGCCCCCCAGCTTGGAAACCCCCTCGCTTTCGATGAGGCGGCCGCGGTAGGCGTTCTCGATCGCCTCGGGCTGTTCGAAGATCTCCTTGAGCATGAAATGCTCGAAGCCCTTCTTGTCGGCCTGCTCGTCGCGGTTTTCGCGGAACTCGATCTCCTTCTGCAGGAGCTCGTTGTCCAGGTTCTTGATGTGGTAGCCGCCGGGATGCAGCACCGCCACCTCGTCGTCGTTGAGCGAGATGATCTTCTGGGTGTAAGGCAGCAGGGCGCTGGCGTCGGAAGCGGCGAAATATTCCCCCTCGCCGATGCCGATGATGACCGGGCTGCCGCGGCGGGCGATCACGACCTGGCCCTGGTCGTCGGCGTGGACGGCCGCGATGCCGAAGGTCCCCTCCAGGCGCGCGATCGTCTTCAGCAGCGCCTTTTCCAGGTCGCCGTCATAGTATTCCTCGATCAGGTGGGCGACCACCTCGCTGTCGGTCTCCGACCTGAACACGTGCTTGCGGGCGGCCAGCTCATCCTTCAGGTCCAGGTAGTTCTCGATGATGCCGTTGTGGACGATGGCGATCTTCCCGGAGCAGTCGCAGTGCGGATGGGCGTTCTCCTCGGAAGGCCGGCCGTGGGTGGCCCAGCGCGTATGGGCGATGCCGCAGTGCCCGGGCAGCGGCCGGGCAATGCCTTTTTTTTCCAGGTCGGACACCTTGCCCACGGCGCGGATGAGGTTCAGCTTCCCGCCGTCGACCACGGCCAGCCCGGCCGAATCGTAGCCGCGGTATTCCAGCCGCTTCAGGCCGTCCAGCAGGATCGGCTTCGCCGCCCGGGCCCCGCAGTAACCGATGATCCCGCACATGCGCGCTCCTCGCCCCGCCTATTTGAAATGGGTCAAGCTCGGTTTGCCCAGCGGGAAAACATTGAAACCGAGCTCGAAAAGTTTCTGGTGGTCCAGGATGTTGCGCCCGTCGAAGACGAACGCCGGCTTGCCCATGGAGGCGAAGATCCTCTTGAAATCGAGGTCGCGGTAGAGGTCCCACTCGGTGATGACGGCGAGCCCTTGCGCGCCGGCCGCCGCCCGGTAGGGATCGGGCTCGTATTCCACCGTGCCGGCGAGCCCGGCCAGGTCGCGCCGGGCGTTATCCAGGGCCTGCGGGTCGGAGATGACCAGGGCCGCCCGTTCTTCGAGCAGCTTGGCGGCCACGTAGATGCCGGGCGATTCGCGGGTGTCGCCGGTGTTGGCCTTGAAGGCGAAGCCCAGCAGCGCGATGCGCTTGCCGACCACGGTATGGAACATCTCGCCGATGATCATCCTGACGAAGCGCTCCTGCTGGTATTCGTTCATGCGGATCACCGCCTGCCAATAATCCGCCACCTCGTCCAGGCCGTAGCTGCGGGAAATGTAGACCAGGTTCAGGATGTCTTTCTTGAAGCAGGAGCCGCCGAAGCCGATGCTGGCGTTCAGGAAACGGGGGCCGATCCTGCGGTCGCTGCCCACGGCGAACGAGATCTCGCCCACGTCGGCGCCGGTCTTTTCGCACAGGGCCGAGACCGAGTTGATCGAGGAGATGCGCTGGGCCAGGAAGGCGTTGGCCACCAGCTTGGAAAGCTCGGCGGACCACAGGTTGGTGGTGATGATGCGCTCGGCGGCCACCCAGTGGGCGAAAATGTCCACGATCTCGCGGGCCGCCGCCAGCCCCGCCGGGGTCTGCCGCGAGCCGATCAGCACCCGGTCCGGCTCCAGCAGGTCCTTGACCGCCGATCCCTCGGCCAGGAACTCGGGGTTGGAGATCACCTCGAAATGGATGCCCTTCTTGTTTTCCTGCAGGATGCACTCCATCGCCTCGGCGGTGCGCACAGGCAGGGTGCTTTTTTCCACGATGATCTTGGCGCGGTCCGAATGGGCCACGATCTCGTGGGCGGTCTTCTCCCAGTACTGCAGGTCGGAAGCCATGCCCGCGCCGTGGCCGAAGGTCTTGGTCGGGGTGTTGACCGAAACGAATATGATATCGGCGGCTTTGATCCCCGCGGCGACGTCAGCGGAAAAAAACAGGTTGCGGCCGCGCGCCGAACGGACCACGTCGAGCAGTCCGGGTTCAAAAATCGGCAGGTCGTCCGAATTCCAGCGCCGGATGCGCTCTTCGTTGACGTCCACCACGGTCACTTTGCAGCCGGGGCACTTGGCGGCGATGACCGCCATGGTCGGGCCGCCCACGTAGCCGGCCCCGATGCACAGGATGTTCTTCGCGAATTTCATTGCCGCTCCTTGAGCCATGGATCCTTGGCCGCCGCAAGCGGCCGGGTTTCATTTTCCATAATAAGCCATATACCAGTCGATGAACCGCTCCACGCCCGTTTCCACCGGCGTGGCCGGGGCGAACCCCACGTGGCGGCGCAGGTCTTCGATATCAGCGCTCGTTTCGGCCACGTCGCCGGGCTGCATGGGCAGCAGGGTCTTTTTCGCTTCCCGGCCCAGTTTTTTTTCGATGAGACCGACAAAGCGCAGCAGGTCCAGGGGCCGGTTGTTGCCGATGTTGAACAGCAGGTAAGGCGCGGAGGAAGAGGCCGGGTCGGGGTTTGCGCCGTCCCAGCCCGGGTTCGCTTGCGGGGCCTTGTTCATGACGCGCCACAGACCCTCCACGATGTCGTCGATATAGGTAAAATCCCTTTTCATGTCGCCGAAATTGTAGATCTCGACGGCTTCGCCGCGCAGGATCTTGCGGGTAAAGATGAACAGCGCCATGTCCGGGCGGCCCCAGGGCCCGTAGACGGTGAAAAAACGCAGCCCCGTGGTGGGGATCTGGAACAGGTGGGAATAGCTGTGGGCCATCAGCTCGTTGGCTTTCTTGCTGGCCGCGTACAGCGAGAGGGGGTGGTCGACGTTGTGGCGGACCGAGAAGGGCTGGGTGCGGTTGCCGCCGTACACCGAGGAAGAAGAGGCGTAGACCAGGTGGCGCACCGGGTGCTGCCGGCAATTTTCCAGGATGTTCATGAAGCCGAGGATATTGCTGTCCATGTAGGCCCAGGGATTCTGCAGTGAATAGCGCACGCCGGCCTGGGCGGCCAGGTGGACGACATATTCCGGTTTTTCATTTTTGAAAATTTCGGCCGTTTTTTCGCGGTCCTGCAGGTCGGCCTTGTAAAACACAAGATTCGGCAGCTCCAAGCGGGATTGGTTTTTTTGGCGCAGCAAGTCGGTGTCGGCGGTCAAAAAGCCGAGCTCGCGCAGGCGGGCGTATTTCAATTCCACGTCGTAATAGTCGTTGACGTTGTCGATGCCGATGACCCGGTGCCCTTCGGCCAGGAGGCGGCGGGCGAAATGAAAACCGATGAACCCGGCGATGCCGGTCACAAGCACGACGGGCTTGCCTGCCGACTGCCGCTCTGTCTTTGACATCATAAATCGTTACTCCCTGGACATGGAACATCCGCATAAGTTGCGGTCTTTTTATCATTATATAGTATGTCCAGCTAAAAAAAAGCCTGCCTTTCATTTGAATTTTTAGATGAGGCAAGCTGGCGATTACCAAAATTCGGTTGGGAAAGAAGGTTATATTTCGTACGCCCTGGAGGCGGCATATAGAGGTATGGTTATTATTTTGTCATAGCGCGAAAAATTTTCAGCCGATATTCTGATGCCTGTGGAAAGGTTTCTTTCGTTGAGAAAAATATTAAGGCTCTGCATCTGGCCTTTTGTACCTGATTTTACTTCCAGAGGAACTACGCCACTCTTTCCCTGCACAACAAAATCGACTTCGGCATTGCTGGATCTTTCCTCCCGGTGCCAGTAATAAAGTTCGGGATAGCTGTAAGGAGATGCCGATTTTATCAATTCCAATCCGGTGAACAACTCCGCTAAATTCCCTTTGTTGATCAGTTGCTTCAGGTCGGAAGCAATATATTCGGAGAGGTTTAAACCCAGGATGCGTTGATAGATGCCGCTGTCAAAAATCAGAATCTTGAACTTTTTTTCATTTATTTGAGCACCCAAAGGTAATCCCCGGGCAGATGTATGACACACTTTGTAAGCCAAACCGGCTTTTATTAGAAGCTCCAAAGCATCCTTGTATGATTCTGTTCTCCCCTCAGCAATATTGGAATATTTGAATTTGCTCCCCGTTTGAAAAACAATGGCTTTAAAGACTTCCTGCAAGCGCAATACCGGCGAACGTTTTTTGTATTTGGCAAAATCATCGACCCACGATGTTACCAGGCTATCAAGCTGCTTCTGGCAGCGATTAAAATCTTTTGTCTCCAGATAATCTTTAACCACTTCGGGCATACCGCCGACGATTTGAAAAATCTTGAGTGTCGTTAGTATTTTTTCATGAATAATACTGTCTATAGGATTTTCCGGCGCTGCTTCGGCAATCAAGCTGTTTAATTTTTGATTCCCGGTCGCAGCCATGAATTCGGCAAAAGTCAATGGATACATGAACAGGGATTCGATTCTGCCAACGCCAAAGGATGGCAGATCGGCGATTGCCAATTCAAGGAGCGAACCCGCTGCCGCCACATGAAGTTCGGGAATTTTTTCATAAAAAAAGCGCAGAGATTTCAATGCTTCCGGGCAGGCTTGAATTTCATCAAAAAAAAGCAAACTCTCCCCGGGAATAATTGGCGTACCAAAATAAATGGCAAGTTTTTCAATAATTTCCAAAGGGTTGAGCGATTTTTCAAAAAAAGGCTTAATTTCCGGGTTTTCTTCAAAATTCACTTCCACAAAGCGGCTGAAAGTCTTGCCAAGTTCCCTTATGGAATAGGTCTTGCCTACTTGCCTGGCGCCGCGCAGCAACAGGATTTTTCTTTTAGGGTCCTGTTTCCATGCTAATAAGGCTTTTTCAATCGTTCGCTTCATCTTTCTCCACCTTGTTTTGTAAAAATACAAGGCAATAATACATTAAATAAGTAATAAATACAAGGCAATCTTGTTCTTTTTTCTGCAAAAAAGGAAAGCCTGAAAAGCTTTTTTAGGCGCTCTATTTTATAGATTTCCTTCTAAATGAAGTTGATTTCTAGATTGCCAGAAATGGCTTGGGCGAGTAGTTCGGAATTTTTTGAGCCGATGACCAATTTTTTACCATCTTTAAATTCCAATTGCACACCCTTGTTTTCACTCACAATATAGGCTTTTCCCTTTGTTCCGTAACGAATGCCCCAACCGCCGAAATCTCTTATGGGATTGAAGGTAATTGCAGATATGCTGGTGATTTCCTGAAAAGGGATCTTTTTTTTTGACACGTGCAAAGGGAAAAATTTGACAAAAATTCCTTCACTGCTTATTTCAACAAGTAGATTGCATTTAAAGAAAAAAAATGGCAAGAAAATGCCAAGTAAAATCCAGATTACAATCATAATACTATCCGGGGCGGGATTATTGCCAAATGGTTTTTTGAATATGAGTTGGCTTATCGCTATCCACCAGGAGAATATGGTACTAAAAATAATCAGTAGCCAGAGCCATATCTGGCGGAAGTATTGAACTTCCCGGTATTGTATTTGCTGATTTTCTTTCGTTTCCATACTTACATTTTGAGGATATTTGTCTGAAATGTCAATTGTTCCAACGTTCATTCAAATAGGGGAAACTCTATTGGAATTTGTCGCTCTTGTTTTTCAGGAACTGCAGGATGTTCAGCGCTTCCAGCGGCGTCATGCCGGAGATATCGACCTCTTTCAGCTTTTCGCGGATCTCGTCCCAGACCTTCAGCTCCATGTCCTCGGGAAACAGGCCGGCGTTGGTGGCCCGCACCTTTTCGATGCGCCCGGTGATACGCTCCTTGACCAGGCGGTTCAGCTCCTTCTTCTCCAGGTTGAGCAGGATGTCCTTGGCCCTCTCGATGACGGCGCGCGGGATGCCGGCGATCTTGGCCACGTGGATGCCGAAGCTCTGGTCGGTCGGGCCGGGCATGATCTTGTGCAGGAAGATGACGTTGTCCTGCCATTCCTTGACCGCGATGTGGCAGTTGCGCACCCGCTCGAGGATGGCGGCCAGCTCGGTCAGCTCGTGGTAGTGGGTGGCGAACAGCACGCGCGGCTTTTCCTTCAGGGCGTGCAGGAACTCGACCACCGCCCAGGCGATGGACAGGCCGTCGTAGGTGGAGGTGCCGCGGCCGATCTCGTCGAGCAGGATCAGCGAGCGCGAGCTGGCGTTGTTCAGGATGATCGCCGTCTCGATCATTTCGACCAGGAAGGTCGACTTGCCCTCGATCAGGGAGTCGGAAGCGCCGATGCGCGTGAAAATGCGGTCGCAGATGCCCACCTGGGCCCGGGCGGCGGGGACGAAGCAGCCCGCCTGCGCCAGGACGACGATCAGGGCGTTCTGGCGCAGATAGGTCGACTTGCCGCCCATGTTCGGGCCGGTGATGATCAGGATCTGCTCGCTCTCCGAGGAGATGCTCAGGTCGTTGGGGATGAAGCCGCGGCCCGAGGCGGCCTCGACGACCGGGTGGCGGCCGTCCTGGATGCGGATGGCGGCGCCGTCGTTCATCTCCGGGCGCACGAAGTCCCGGCGCTGGGCCAGCTCGCCGCCCGCGGCGAGCACGTCCAGCACGGCGATCAGGTCGGCGTTGAGGTTCAACTGCGCCGAGAAGCGCTGGATCCCGGCCAGGACCTCCAGGAAGAGCTGCTTTTCGATGACCACGATCTTTTCCTCGGCCTTGAGGATCTTGTCCTCCAGCTCCTTCAGCTCGGCGGTCAGGAACCGCTCGGCGTTGACCAGCGTCTGCTTGCGGATGTAGCGCTCGGGGACCAGCTGCAGGTGGGGGTTGGTGACCTCGATGAAATAGCCGAAGACCTTGTTGTACTTGATCTTCAGCGACGGGATGCCGGTGGCCGCCTTCTCGCTCTTTTCCATGGCGGCCACGATCTCCTTGGCGTTGCGGCTGATGGCGCGCAGTTCGTCCAATTCCCGGTGGTAGCCGGCCTTGATGATCTGCCCCTCGCTGATGGTGCCGGCCGGCTCGTCGGCGATCGCCTTTGCGATCAGGGCGACCACGTCGGGAAGCGGCTGCAGCTGGCTGAACGCCTCGCCGACGATCTCCGCCTTCATGGCCTCGATGTCGCCGCGGATCTCGGGGATGCGCGCCAGAGTGTCGCGCAGGGAGAGCAGGTGCTGGGGCAGGGCGATGTTCAGGGCGATCTTGGAATTGAGGCGCGCCAGGTCGGCGAAATACTTCAGTTTCTTGCGCACCTCGGAACGGCCGATCAGGTTCTGGGAAAACTCCTCGACGCCGTCCAGGCGGCGCTCGATCTCCGCCCTGGCGAGCAGCGGGTAGGAAAGCCATTTCTTGAGCAGGCGCTTGCCCATGGGGGTGATGGTCAGGTCCACGGCGCCGAACAGCGAGCCGGCGGCGGTGCCGCTGCGCAGGTTGGCCACGATCTCCAGGTTGCGGAACGAGACGGCGTCCAGGACCATGTACTCCTCGCTGGCGCTGAAACGCGGAGCGGGAAGGTGGGACAGCGATCCCGTGCGGATGGAGCGCAGGTACTTGAGCATCACCCCGCAGGCGCCGACCGCCGCCGGCTGGTCCTTCAGCCCCAGCCCCTCTATGCTCTCCAGGTGGAACTGTTTTTTCAGGACTTCGGCGCAGTCCAGCGCGGCGAATTCCGCGTCGTCGTAGACGGTGGCCAGGATGCCGGCGAATTCGGGAAAGCGCTTGACGAACAGGCGGAACTCGCCCTCGTAGCCCCGGGCGATGACGATCTCCTTGGGGAACTTGCGGTAGAATTCGTTGAACAGCGCCTCGTCGTTGCCGGCGGCGAAGCTCTTCACCTCGAAATCGCCGACCGCCAGATCAAGGGAAGCCAGCGCCACGGCTCCGCCCTCGCGGCGGATGACGGCGATGAAGTTGTTCAGCCCGGCGTCCAGGGACTCCACCTCCAGCGCCGTCGCCGGCGTCAGGACGTGGGTCACCTCGCGGCGCACGATGCCCTTGGCCAGGGCCGGGTCCTCCATCTGCTCGCAGATGGCCACCTTGAACCCCTTGCGCAGCAGCTTGGCGGCGTAGTTCTCCCAGGCGTGGTGCGGCACGCCGCAGAGCGGCACCGCCCCCTCCTTGTTCTTGTTGCGCGAGGTCAGCACCACCTCCAGGATCGGGGCGGCGGTGCGGGCGTCGTCGAAGAACATCTCGTAAAAATCGCCCAGGCGGAAGAACAGGATGGCGTCGGGATAGCTTTTTTTATCTCCTGGTACTGGCGCAGCAGCGGGGTGGGGGCGAGGTCTTCCATGGCAGCGATTATACCACAGGCCCTGAAGGTCCTGGCTGGGAAGACGGCGCCTCGAACGCCTCGCGCAGGCGCAGCGGCAGCAGGGTCTTGCGCAAGACCGGCTGCGAATTGGCGCAGGCGCGGGCCACGGTCGCCTCGTCCGAGAGCAGGATCAGCTTCTTCCGCGCCCGGGTGATGGCCGTGTAGAAAAGCTCGCGGCTGAGCATGCGCGCGTGGGCGGGCAGCAGGCACAGGACCACGACGTCGTATTCCGACCCCTGCGACTTGTGGACCGACACCGCGTAGGAGAGGGTCAGTTCGTCGAGTTCGTCGGCGGCGTACTCGACGATCCAGCCGTCGTAGTTGACCAGCAGCAGCTTGTCGCTTGCGTTGTAGTCCTCCACCACCCCCAGGTCGCCGTTGAAGACCCCCTTGTCGTAGTCGTTCTTGGTCTGCATGACCTTGTCCAGGCGCTTGAACGCCATCTTCTCCCTTTTCAGCAGGAACGGCTCGGGGTTGAACGTCGACTGGACCATCTGGTTGATCTGGTCGATCCCCGACGCGCCGCGGTACATGGGCACCAGGACCTGCAGCGCCGGGGAGTTGAACGGGTAGTCGTCCTGGTAATAGCGGACGATGCGCTCCACCTTCTCCAGCACCTGCGCCTCCTCGCGCACCGGCAGGAACACGAAGTCCGCCTGCGGGTCGGGGGGTGGGAAGAGCAGCGCCTCGCCGCTGTTGACGCGGAAGGCGTTCTCCACGATCAGGCTGTCCCGGTTCTGGCGGAAGTTGCGGTTCAGGTAAATGGTATGGAAGTAACCGCTCTGGATCATGTCGCGCAGGACGTTGCCCGGGCCCACCGACGGCAGCTGGTCCTTGTCGCCGATGACGATCAGCTGGGTGTGGTCGTCCAGCGCCTGCAGCAGCGCGAACAGGATGAACGAGTCGACCATGGAGAACTCGTCGACGATGATGGCGTCGGTTTTGAGGGGGTTCTGGGCGTTGTGCACGAACTGGCCGGTCTCGGGGTTGAACTTCAGCAGGCGGTGGATGGTCGAGGCCTGGTAGAGCGAGCTCTCCTCGATGCGCTTGGCCGCCCTGCCGGTGGGGGCGGCGATCAGGATCGAGCGCTGGTTGGCCTTGAGGATCTCGATGATGGCGCGGATGATGGTGGTCTTGCCCGTGCCCGGGCCGCCGGTGATGATGGTCAGCCGGTTCCTGACGGCGGCGAGCGCCGCCTGCTTCTGCTCGGGGGTGAGCTCCAGGGAGAGCTTTTCGAAGACCGCCTCGAAATTGACCGCCAGCTCCTGCGGCGCGAACGGCTCCTGGGCCAGCCGGAAAAGGCGCTGGGCCGCGTTCTTTTCGATGAGCTCGTTCTGGGGCTTGAGGATGCAGATTTCCGGGGTGGCGGCGCTGCGCAGCTCGCCGCGCTCGAGCAGCTTTTCCAGGACCGCGAACACGTCGCTGTCCTCGACGTCCAGCAGCCAGGAGCATTTTTTCAGGAGATCGTCGCGGGCGATGTACAGGTCGCCGCGCTGGAACTCGCCCTGCTCCAGGATGAAAAAAATGCCGGCGCGGATGCGCTGCGGGTCCGCCTTCTCCATGCCGCCGGCGCGGGCGATGGTGTCGGCGACCTTGAAGCCCACGCCGCGCACGCGCTCGATCAGCAGGAAGGGGTTGCTCTCCACCAGCGCCGGCGCCAGGTCGCCGAATTCGCGGTAGATGCGGTAAACGATCTCCTGGCCGACGCCGAACGGGGTGAGGCGCACGGTCAGGTCGCGCAGGGCCCGGCTGTCGCGCACGCTCTGCTGGACGGTCTCGATGACCTTTCGGCTTAAGCCCGCGACCTCGCGCAGCCGTTCGGGGGAGTTCTCCAAAATTTCGAACGTATCCTGGCCGAAGCGGTCGACGATCTTCTGGGCAGTTTTTTTACCGATGCCCTTGAAGCGCCCGGAGGAGAGGTAGCGCGCGATGCCCTCGCCGTCCTCGGGCTTGATGAACTCGAAGCGGCTGACCTTGATCTGGGTGCCGAAGCGCGGGTGCTCGGACTCCTCGCCCTCGATGCGCAGGAAATCGCCCTCGCTCAGGGAAAAAAGGCTGCCGACGATGACCCGGCTCTCGCGCGAGCCGTCCACGGTGACGCGGAACACGCCGAAACCGGTGTCGGCGGAAACGAAGATCTTGCGGCTGACTTTCACCTTGTATGAGAGCAAAATAATGGATTCTCCTAAAGATAAAGATAAGGAACTATTATACAAGAAGGCGGCGAAATAAAAAAGGCGCGCCCCCGGGCTTTTTACGGATACTAGCGGCACCCCGCCAGGTCGGCGACGGCGGCAAAGATCAGCTTTCCCAGCCCGACCATGATCGCCGGGGTGAGGATATCCGGGGCGTCGCGGCGGGTATGGTAGGTGGGATAGGGCAGCTCCGGGGCGCCGCCGGCGGAAAAGGAGACCGTGGGGATGCCGGCCCACATGAAGCGGGCGGCGTCGAGGCGGGGCCGGGCCCGGTTATGAAAATATTCCCTGCCGACATCGGCCTTCACCAGCGCGCGGTTGGCCTGGGCGAAAAATTTCCATAGTGATGGATAATTCTTCGCCGCCAGGGCGTAGATCTTTTTGCCCCGCCCCACCCCGTCGAGGTTGATCACGGCCTTGGCTTTTTTCAGGGGCGCGGGCACATGCAGCAAATAGAATTCCGATCCCAGAACGCCCTGCTCCTCGGCCCCGAAAAAGAGGAAGGCCACGGTCCGTTGCGGGCGAAGCTCGAACGCGGCGAGCGCGCGGGCGACGGCCATGGCCACCGCCACCCCGGAGGCGTTGTCGTTGGCGCCGGGCATGAGCGACGGGTTTAGCCCCAGGTGGTCGAGGTGGGCGGCGAGGATCACGGTCTCCATCTTCAGCGCCGGGTCGCTTCCGGGGAGATAGGCGATCACGTTCCTACCGACGCCTTCGCCGTGGTGCTCGGTGACGTTTTTCATCGTGACGGTCCTGCCGGTGGCGAACGATCGCGGCCGGAGCTTTTTCCTGATCGCCCTGACCACGCGGGCATGCTCCCTGCCGCCGCCCGGGAAGATATCGCCGACCACCTTCTCCCCGACCGCCGTCCAAAGCAGGCCGGCGATATAGGCGCAGTTGGGATTGACGATGGGATAATTGTAGAGCACCCCCGCGGCGCCGTGGGCGCGGGCATTTTTCATCTTGTACTGGTGGAAGGAATAGGGGCGCCACTTGGCGAACAAGGCCGGCTGCTTGCCCGGGTCGACCGGCACCTCGACCTCCATCAGCACGATCTTGCCCTTGACGTCCATCCCGGCGTATTCGTCAAAACCAAGCTCCGGGGCACTGATGCCGTAGCCGACATAAATCACCTCGGCGCTCACCTCGCCGCTGCCCGAGGTCGAACCCGCGAAAAAGTCCTTCTCGCTCTCATAGGATTTCTTCGGGCTGCTACCCATCCCCCGCCGGCGGCAGCAGCGAGATTCCGCCCCGGGAAGTACCAAGGTATAGGGGTCGGGGAATTCCTGGAAGTAAGTGCCGTTGTCCCCCGCCGGCAGCGAGCCCCCAGCCGGCCAGGCGCGCGGCCAGCCACTCGGCGGCTTCGTCATACCCTTTCGTCCCGGTCAGCCGGCCGGCATAATTTTCCGCGCACAGCTCGCGGACGGTATCCATCAAGGCCGTCTCGGTGATGTCCTTCCAGCCGTTCCGGATCTTGTCGTCACGCTCGCTGGTCGTCTTCGCCCACCCCGCCGCCAGGGCGACGAATAAGGCCAGAAAAATAAATAAGGACCTGCTTGCGGCGTGCCTGCCTCTTCGTGCCATGGGACCTCCTTCGGCCGAGTCGAAAATCCATCATACCAACCCGGCGTCTTTTTTCAATCCCCTCCCGCCCAGCAGAAAAAACAGCGATCTTCATTTTCTTGTTGCTTTTATTGAATATTATATTATGATTCAACTTCTGCCGAAGCGGGAATGTTCGGCGGCATCCAAATGGAGGATTTAATGTCAAATGATAAAAGGACTGCGCGGCTCGGGCCATTGGCCACGAGTATCCTGTTCACGCTCTCCATTCTGTGGCTGGGGGCATCAGTGGCTTTTGCCGCCGCTCCGCAGCAGAAGAAGCAACAGAACTTCAAGGAAACCGCCCAACTCAAGGGCAGCCCCGACAATGGCGGCCGGCCGGATGGGCTCAAAGCCGTTGTCGACCCCCCGCCCGTCCCGCCTCCGTACAAACCGGTCCCCATGACGGCCGACATCGGCATGACCGGCCTGGTGACATACAGCAACACCAACGGCGTCGCCCTGGTCAACCCCCGCAACCATACCATCTCGCCGGTCCTGCTGAATGAGTTCGACTACACCACGATCGACCCCGAAACCGAGCAACCGCTCGGCGGCCAACTCGGTAGCGAGGGCGGCGGCCGCTTCGACGTGGCCATGACCAGCGACGGCAGCCAGGCGCTGATCTCCAACTTCGGCGACAGCAAGGTCTTCTTCGTCGACCTGGGCTCGGGCGCGCCGGTGGTCAGCGGCATGGCCAAGATCGATTTCTTCGCCGAGGACATCGCCATCGATCCCACCGACACCTGGGCCATCGTGACCGACGGCGGCTTTCAGTCACGCATCGCCGTGCTCCATATCCCCACCCGCACCTGGGTCCCCGCCGGAGTGGATCCGATAACGCACAAACCCTACAGCTGGAGAATGGTCGTCGACGAGGGGGATCCCAATGATCCGAATGACGACCTCTTGGGATACGCCAACGCGGTGGAGATCGCCCCCGATGGCCGCACCGTGATCCTGCCCGATTATTTTGGCGGCTTCCTCCATGTCTGCCTGCTCGATCCCCTGACCGGCGGCCTCACCTACCAGCAGTCGGTCCAGGTTTGGAAGTACGGCACCGACGAAAATGCGGCGTTTCCTTTCATGTATCGCCCGATCAACGTCTCCATCTCTCCCGACGGCCGCACCGTCATGGCCGCCAATGCCGTCAGCAGCACCTCCAATCCCAATGACGCGGACCCGGATGCGTTTTTCGAGGGCTGCAACATCCCCATGTTCACCATCGACTACCCGGGCCACATCGTGCGCCATCCCGACATCGTCTTCCCATGGAAAGTCGCCGGCGGCCAGTCGATCGTCTTCTCCCCCGACGGCAAAAAGGCCTTTTACGAGACGTTTAATGATGTTGAAAGATATAATTCTACGACAGGTTGGCTGAGGACGCAGGAGATCCAGGTGATCTCGATCACGGGAGCCGGGCAGGGCAAACACACCGGCACCATCCACACGCCGAGCTGGCGCGGCACCAGCCAGTTCTTCGGCGTCGACACCCTGGCCATCACCCCGGACGGTAATTTCCTTTACGTGACCAACCCCACCCTTTCCGGGGCCAGCCCGATCATCGACGTCATCGATATCCGCAGCATGCGCCATGTCAAGTCGATCGGCACCCCCAGCCATTACCCCGACCCCGCGCGGAATTGGCCGGACGCGCCGCTGCCCCCGGACCCGAACAACCCGAACGATTGGATCGAGTGGGTCGTGCCCACTGGCATCGCCTTTCCCAAGGCCCTGCCCAACAAACCTCCGGTGGCGGTCATTGCCGCCGACCGCTCCGAGGTGCTCGTGGATGCCGGCGAAACCGTGACCTTTGACGGCAGCGGTTCCCATGACCCGGAAAATTCTCCCCTGACCTACAAGTGGAGCCTGGTCTCCACCCCCTCCGGTGCCGCGCCGACATTTACTCCTTCGGGCCAGACCGCGGTCCTCGCCCCCGACCCCGATATCGAGGGCACCTACCAGGTGGGGCTGGTGGTCAATGACGGCTCTTTCAACAGCAGGATGGCCACGGCGTCGGTGATCGCCCGCTTCGCCCCGGCACTGCCTCCCTCCGGCGCCTTGCTGCAGCGCCTGGAAAACGACTTCATCTTCTTCAAGGAATACGTCAACCGCCTGACCTGGACGGCCAACCCCGAGAACAAGTCCACCATCACGGCCATCAAGGTCTATCGCAAGGTCAAGGGCGCCGGCGACGACAGCTACTCCCTCCTGGCCTCATTGGCCCCCACCGCCACCGGCTATGACGACAAGGGCCTCGCCCAAGCGCAGCTGTTCACCTATCGCATCACCACCGTCAACAGCCGCGGCATGGAAAGCGCCCCGGTCGTGGTCGGCAACTAAAGGAGCCCGCCCATGAAGAAAACTCTTATATTCATCATATTGATCGGCCTGCTCGCCGTTGGCTTGCAGGCGATCGACCTGGACGCCGGCCTGATGTTCGGCAGCCGTTCGGTCAAGGACGCCCAGATCAAAGAGGTCTATGGCAACGGAACGGCGTATTTTCCTTATGTGTCGGTCGGGTTCTGGAAAGGAGCTTTCGCCGGCATTGGCTACGAGGGCGGCTACGACCGCGACGGCAAGATCGGCCTTTTCCAGGAGGAGACGAGCCTCAAGGTCAGCGGGCTGGAGTTCTTCGCCGGCTACCGCTTCGACCTGGGCAAGGTCTCGCCCTACGTGAAGCTGGGCCTGGGAAATTACTCCTATAAACAGGTTGTCAGCGGCCAGACCAAGATCGACGATAGCAAGGCGACGCTGACCCTGGCCGGCGGCGCCCGCTTTTACCCGGTCAAGGGACTGTTCCTGGCCGCCGAGATCAAGTACGTGCCGCTGAAGGTCAAGCCGCTGCTCGACGAGGTGGACCTGGGCGGCCTGCGCCTGGCGGCCGGCATCGGCTACACGTTCAACCTGTAAAGTTCCGCAAACCGGCGCCGGCGGCGACGAACCAGCGCCGCCAGCGCCGACCTGTCGCGATCCCTGGCTTGCGAGCGCTTATGAGTTCAAGATGTACCGGCGCTTCAATGACGGATCCCCCAGGGAAAAAACGCCGGTCTTGAAAGGCGAGAATACGAAGCGGGGGCATGCGCGGCCTGGGTCGCGATCCAGGACGTGGCGCAAGCACTCATTGGACTCCCGGAGCTCGGCAATGATCGCCCCTTCAACTTGCATGCGCATTTTCTCGTCCGCGGGGATACCCTCCCGCATTTCGAGATGGATGACGAGCCGCACGGCTGGCCCATCATCCGTTTCAACCCCGATTTTGAATCCATTCAACCGCGACATCAATGCCGGCCGGGCATAGAATACCTTCTCGATATCGAGCGGGGAGATCATCGCGCCATTGAAAAAAACCGTTCCGTCCGAGCGCCCGAACAGGTAAATAAAAGGGAGCGGGGCAATGGGCGGGTTGGGGGTTCCGGCGACCAGGCTGGCGAATGGGCGGCCAAGCTCCGCCAGGAGACCCGCCAGGTCCGCAAAGGGGACGACCCCGCCCTCGTCGCGGATATTGTAGCGGATTTTGGGTGACGCGGTGCGCGGGTTCAAAACCGTTATCTCGATCTCCCCCTTTTCGTCACCGCCGTGAACCTGTTTTATAAGAAAATTGGCAGGGGAGTACTGGCCGACATAACACGGGACGCGATCCGTGCCCAGGAGGGACACCCGCAAGCCGCGATCGTCGTTCAGCAACCGCTTGAGCGCGATGGTCAGCGGCGTTTCCATGGCGATGCCGACATCCAGATCAATGGCGCCATAGATCGAATAAATGCTTCCCTTTTCTCCCAACCGCGAGCGGATGTAATCGCGCCACGCTTCGGAAAAGCCCTCGCCGCCCGTAAGAAAATCGATGCGCCGGTCGCCCCAGGCGAATCCGGGGCAGGATGCCAGGTAGTCAACGAGATCCTTCAGGAATGGGGGATAGCCGGCTATGATATAGCGGAAACCGGCCCCGATCTCCCGAAGCAGGCACGAGATTTTTTTCACGTCAGGTCCCGTGTTTTTGACCAGCCCCAGCGCCGCCATGCGACTGGCAAATCGTTGCCCTCCCGCCCAGGCGCCCAACGCATAACCATTGATGAACACGACCGGCAGCGGCTCAAGGTGCAGGTTGAACAGATACGGGATCGACAGCCGGTTGATTCCGGAATAATAATCCTCTTCCGCCGCCGAATGGGCCCAGTTGGTCGGCGAAGAACACGTCCCGGCGCTTTCATCCAGGGTCCCGGAATCCGGCAGCCGGCCGGCGATGCACCTGGCGGCCAAAGGGTACCGTTGCACATAGTTTTCCTTGGTCGTCGATGGAACGAGCGCTGCAAAATCCTCCTCCGTGCGGACCCGGCGGGGATCGACGCCGCGTTCTCTCAAGAAATCCTCGTAGGCGGGGACGGAGCGCGCGGCCCGCTGAAAAAGCATCAAGGCTTTGCGGCGACCGATGGATTCCAGAAGCCCGGGGTCCATGCGCCGCATGAAGGCGATCCTGGAGGAGACGGAGCGGGGCGGGCGGTTCAGGAACCTTTCCCAGAGCCACAGGGGAAACAGACGCTCGGTAGACCATTGGGGCTTCATCTTGGCAAGGCGGTCCTCACCCGCAACACGGTTTCGCCATCCTGGGCTCCCCGTTCCCGTCCAGCCGGATCATCGCGGTTTCCCCGGCGCAGTCACAGCCCTTGGAATAATGGGCATGCACGTGCTTGAGCCCGGACGCGATGCCGATCCGCTGGGCGCGCAGCAAGACCTGGGTCGGCGTCCAGGCGCGCCCCTGAAGTTCATGAGCCGGAAAAAACCGCGTCACGTGCCAGGGCGTAGTTGAGCCAAGCCGCTCATGGATCCAGCCGGCGATCGCGGCCAGGTTCCCATCCCCATCGTTGGCGCCGGGAATGACATTTGTCCGGATCTCCACGTGGCAGCCGGCCCCATGAAATTCCCGTATGCACTCCCGCACCTTGGCCGCGGCGTCGAGGATCGCCCCGGCGCCGCAGTAATCCCGGTAGAACCCGTCGGCGAAACTCTTGATGTCGGCCGCCACCACGTCGATCAACGGGGCGATGCGCCGGGTCGCCGCGCGGGTCAGCGTGCTGTTCGTGACCAGGACGGTGACCAGGCCTGCGGCCCGGCAGCAGGCCGCGATCTCCTCCAGGGCCTCGAGATAAACGGCCGGCTCATTGTAGGTGAAAGCCACTCCCCGGCAATGGTTCACGGCGGCGATTGGATGATCGCCCCGGGGTCGAGGGTGAGCTTGGGCAAGCCCTCCCCGGTGGTCGTCCAGGACAGGGACGCATTCTGGCAGCCCCGGCAGCGGAAATTGCAGCCCCACGACCCAAGGGACAGGATCGGGATGTCATACCCGAAATAAAAGACGGGTTTGTCAAAAAGCCGGTCGACCGCGGCGGCGCAAAAACCGCCCTTGTCCGCGAGCCGCCCGGCGCCGTCCCTGCGGCCGCAGAACGATGTGCCGGGAGGGCATTCCCGGATACAGCCAGAGCATGAAAGCGCCATCTCTTTCAGAGCGTGATCACCTGTTCGGCGCCGCGCTCGGCCGCCAGGCGGTAGAGGTCGGGGAAGCATCCTTCCCGGGCGCCCGGATAGAGCCGGCCGCTGATCTTTCTCTGTTCGCAGCAGAAATCGCAGCAAACGATGAAAAAATTCAGCTTCGCGGCCAGGGCGGTCAGCGCCTCGCCGACCGGGTGCTCGGGCAGAAAGAAGAAAACGGTCTCCGCCAGGAAAAACATGCCCACGACCTCCGCGCCATGCTCGCCCTTGCCAAGCTGGGGGATGATCATGCGCTCCAGGAGCAATGCGCTGTTCGCCGATTCGAAGATATAAACGACTTTCATGCCCCCTCTCGCTTGGCTCGCAATATGGTATCCATAATAAAAAGGATGCCGGTGGTTGTCAAGTTTAAAATCGCGGAACCAATGCCGCATTGACTTTACTGCTTTCGTTGGTTTACTATTTTCCCATAAACGGGGAGGAGGAGACATGGCAAAAAAAAGCGTTGCGATTTTTACGGTTTTTTGTTTTTTGCTTTCATCCTGGTCCTGCGTGGTGCGAAAAAAAGTGGCCGTCAAGCCGGAAGCCATCGCCGCAAAAAAAAGCGTGACCAGGATCCTGGCCGTCCTGAAGAAGTCCGGCGAAAAAATCGAGTTCCACAAGCTCGGCTTGGGACACCTGGCCGGGAATGAGATCGTCGGGCTGGGCGGAAAACCGGAACAAAAGGAATTAAAAAAAGGAAGCCGGGACAATGTATTCAATTCGGCCACCCTCGGAAAAGTCTTCATCACGGAGGACCATCGGGAGATGGCCATCGTGCGCAAGATCAAAGAGGACAAAGGCGTGATCGTGTATGAGCAGATCCCGCAAATCCATATCCCCCTGGCCGATATCAAAGAAATTTATATGAAAAAAACGGATGGCGCCATGTCGTTTATCGCCACGGTCGGGGTGATCGGCGGGATCATCCTCGGTGGCATGGGGATCATCGCGGCCCTGAAGGAATCCTGCCCTTTCATATACTCGTTTGACGGCCAGAACTACGTTTTTGACGCCGAGCCTTACGGCGGCGCCACCTGTCCGGGACTGCAGCGGACGGAATGGGTCAAGCTGGAACATCTCAAGGAGGTCGAAGGCGCGTATCGCATCCGGCTCACCAATGAAGTGGAGGAGACCCAATACACCGACGAGCTCAAGCTCGTGGTCGTGGATCATGATCCCGGGACCCGGATCGCTCCCGACGAGAACGGGGTCATGCACACGTTCAGCCAGCCTCAACCGGCGATCCGCGCGGTCGATGGCCGGGGCCGCGACATCCTCGGCACCGTCGCCAGCACCGACTGGGTCTACTGGGAAAGCAACGACGAAGACCCTGTCGCCGCCCCCGGGACGACCACCAAGGAAGAGTTGCTTTTCGAGTTTTCCAAGCCCAGCGGGGCGACGGAAGTAAAGATCCTGTTCAACGGCGGCAACACCTTGTGGGCGTCGCAGATGGTGAAAAAGTACCTCGAGCTCCATGGGGAGAACATCGCCGCCTGCTATGCCGCACTTAACAAAAAGGGCATGGCATACGAATTGACAAAAAAATGGAATTTTAACGAAGAGCTTTACCAGCTGCAGATCCGCGTCGAGACCGGGAATGGCTGGGAAACCCGCGGGGTGCTCATCGGCGGCGGCCCCTTCATTTCCGAGGACAAGGCGTATGTCGTCGACCTGACCGGAGTGGCCGGGGATGTTTTGCGCATCCGTCTGACTCCCCCGGCCGCTTTCTGGGCCATCAACTCGATCGCCGTCGATTTTACGCCAGACCAGCCGGTCCAGATCGAAAACGTAAGCGCATCCGAGGCCATCGATGCCTCCGGGGCGAATGCCGCCATGGCTCTCGAAGCGACCGATCAGGATTACTATGTCATGCCGGAGATCGGCGACCGGGCCGACCTTGTTTTCTCTGCGCCCCCCCTCCGGCCCGGCCGCGAACGGACGGTACTGGCCAAGGTCAGCGGCTATTACGACATCCACCTGGATGCAACAGGCGACGCGCAGACGGCTGTTCTCGGGCGCTTCCTGAGCGAACCCGGCTTCGGCAGCCGCTGGGGCCTGAATGAATACAAAAAATGGAAAAAAGAGCACGAAATAAAAAGCCGGGAACGGTGAAATCCGCCGACCCGCCCTCCCCGCCGGAATTCCTGACCAGAGAACAGGCCCGTCGCGCAGGCTGGAAGTTAAAAGCCAGTTTTTGCAAATACCTCGCGCAGCGAAAACGCTACCCGCTTTTTACCATCCGCGCTTCCCGGGGGGGGATCCTGGCCAACCGGGAGTTGTTGCGCTCGGCAAAACTCTGCAAAACGGTCGCCTATGCCGGGACATACCGCTACTCCCTGACCACCCCCCGCTGGCCGTCCGCCCCTTTCGACCGCATGGTCGCGGGCGGAGGGTTGAACCTCACCGCCTGCGGCTCTCCGCGCAAACGACAGATCGACATGGCCATCCTGGCCATCACCAGCCGCTGCGGATACCGTTGCCGGCACTGCTATGAAAATCTCGCCCTGGCCCCCGGCGAAGCGCTCCCCATCGGGCGGTGGGAAAACGTGATCCGTGAGCTCCAGGGGCTCGGGACCAGCATCATCGTCCTTTCCGGGGGAGAGCCGCTTTTGCGCGTCCAGGGAATTTCCGAACTGCTCCGCTCCGCCGACCATGGCTTGAGCGAATTTCACCTGCACACCTCCGGCGCCGGCTTGGACGAAAGCATCGCGGCTTCGCTGCGCCGGGATGGCCTGGTCGCCGCCGGCGTCGGCTTGGACGATTTCGACCCGCAACGCCATGACCGCCTGCGGGGGGTCGCCGGCGCATTCGCCACCGCTGTTCGCGCCTGCCGCACCTTTGCGCACGCCGGGATCTTCACCTACTTGAACACCTGCCTGACCCCCGCCCTCGTGCGCACGGGCGGGCTTCCCCGCCTCCTGGAACTGGCCGCCGACCTCAGGGTCGGGATCGTTCGCCTTCTCGAGCCGCGCTCCTGCGGCAAGCCCGTCGGATATGAAGGCGGCGAACTTTTCGGCGCAGAGGATCGACGGATCACGGCTGGATTTCACGAGACCGCGAACACGAGCCCCGCCTACCGGAAACTCCCCCTCGTCTCCTATGAAGCGTATATCGAGCACCCCTCGCGGCTGGGATGCCGCATGGGCGGCTTGTCCCACCTGGCCGTGGATGCCCGGGGAAACGTTCTGCCCTGCGTTTTTCTCCCGGTCTCTTTCGGGAACATCGAAGAAGAAAGTTTCGCCGCGATATTCGGGCGCATGCGGGAAGCCGTGCCCCGGCCCATACGAAAAACATGCCCGGCGGTTTCGCTTGCCCCGCTGCTGAGGGAAAAAATCGCAGCTTCCGGAGAGGCCGCCGTCCCGATCGCGGCCTTGGGCAGGGATTGGCAAGCGCTGTTCGTTTGACGGTATTTCCCGAAGCGTAGCCTTCGCATTTGCAATTTATTCGGATAACAATTATGGTTGCGCCATGAAGCTGAAGCGGCGGAACTGGAGCGAACGGAACTACAAGGCGCTGAATGAATTCTTGGCGCGGGGTCAGGCCGGGCGAGATCGCGGTCTTCGACTGGGACAACACCTGCATCTGCGGCGACATCGGCGAGGCCCTGCTGCGGCGCCTGACCTTCGACCTGGCCTTCGCCATGGATGCCAAGGCCATGGCGGCAACCGTCCCCGACACGATCCACGGCATCAACCACGTCCTTATCCAAGGCAAACCGTTCCCCCTGAAGAAAATAAAGGACGCGGTCTTCACCGCTTATAAACACTTGAAGGCAGGGATGACAGCCGGAGGCAGGACTGGAGTCGACGAGAATTATCGCGTCTTCACCTCGGGGCTGCTGGCCCTGAACCGGGCGCTGGAGGAAACGCCGGGGATCGGCTGCGAGTTCGCCTACCCCTGGGTGAACCTGCTTCTGCAAGGGATGACGCTTGCGGAATTCGATCGGCTGGCTGCGTCGGTCATCGCCGAGGGACTTGACGCTCCCCTCGGCCGCCGCGTCATCATCGACCCGCTGGGGCGCTGGCGCTACGCCTGGACCGGCGGCGTCCGCCTCTACCCGGAGATGAAAGACCTGGCGGCTTGCTGGCGGGAGCGCGGCGGCGAGGTCGTGATCTCCACGGCCAGCAACCGGCGGCTCGTGGAAAAAATGATCGCCATGACCTCTTTCCCCTGCCGGCAGGTCATCGGCATGGAACTGAAGGTCGCGGGCGATCGCTTCGGCCGCTCCCTGGCGGCGGGCGTGCGCCCGAACCTCGGCCCGGGCAAGGTGGCCAATATCCGCCGGCGGCTGCCGGGCGAGCCGGTGCTGGTCGCCGGCGACAGCGGCAACGACTACGAAATGCTGGTCTCTTTCCCGGGCACGCGCCTGCGCCTGGTCATCGACCATGGCGCCGCGGGGAAGATCGCGCTCCTGTCCCGGCGGGCCCGGGCCGGGGAAAACGGCTACCTGGCCCAGGAAATCGACCTGAAGCGCGGGGAATTCCGGGCCCGGGCGAGCCGCGACTGAACGGCGGACACCCGTTACCAGCCCGCCCACTTCTTTTTTTATGCCGCTTGTATTTTTTTTTTCACTTAACTAGAATGGGTAAATGAGATTCGGTTTGCTGATCCTCCTGGTCGCCCTGGCTGTTTTGCTCGCCGTGATCTTCCACGGCGGCGGCAAGGCCAATCCCGTCGCCGAATCCACCGCCAGGCTGGACGCGGTCAAAGGGCAGACCCTGGAGCCCATCATCAAGCAGGTGGAAGCCGCCCTCGACGCCTATGCCGACGAGACCGGCGACTATCCCGCCGACCTGGAAACGCTGGTCCCGCGCTTCCTGCCCAGGGCCGATTTCCTGGTCGACCCCTGGGGCACACGGCTGCGCCTGGAGAGGAGCGAGCAGCAGAACGTGTCCCTGGTCTCCGCCGGGCCGGACCGGGCGTTCGGGACCGGCGACGATATCCGAAGGAGCCTATGATGAAACTGGCCAACTTCCTGAAAAAGGAAAATATCTATATCTGCGAAGCGAGCAAGGACACCAGCCATTTCTACGGCGATTTCGCCCAGTTCCTCCATGAAAGGGGGATCATCCACGACGTCAAGAAAGTGAAGCGCCTGTTCATCAAGCGGGAAAACGTGCAGTCGACCGGGATCGGCCGCGGGGTGGCGACGCCGCACATCTTTTCCGACGAATTTTCCGAATTTTTCCTGGCCATGGCCCTGGTGCGCAAGGGGCTGGACTTCAAGGCCCCTGACGGCAAGGACGTGCACGTGGTCTTCCTGATCATGAGCGACGACCGCGATATCGGGCTGCACCTGAAGACCCTCGCCCATCTCGCCCGCCTCACCGGCAGCGGCGACCTGGTCGCCGCCCTGGCCGGCGCCCGCGACCAGGCCGAGGCGTACGAGCGGGTGCTGGAAAAGGAAAAGGCCATTCTCAACTAAAGCCGGACGGGCCGACGATCGGCCGCAGAGGCTTTTAAGCAAAGCGTTTCAAGGTTGACTCCCCGGGGCGGCTATTATATAATCCGCACCGATGGAAAAGATATGAAAACCCTTCAGGAAAGCCTGAAAAAAGAGATACACTCCCTCTTGCGGGATGCTTATGACCTGTCGGGAGTCGAGCTGACTTTTTCGCTCCCCGCCGAGCGGAAATTCGGCGACCTTTCGTCCACCCTGCCCTTCGCTTTGGCAAAAAAACTCAAAGGCAAACCTTTTTTGCTGGCCAACGACATCGCCGCGAAACTGCGGGGCCGGCTGGGCGTGGTCGAGGACGTCCGGGTCGCCGGCGGCGGTTTCCTCAATTTTTACCTGAAGAGGGACGATTTCCTCCTCTACCAATGGCAAAACCTGGGAAAAACCCCGGCGGGGAAAGGGGAAAAGGTCATCGTCGAGCACACGAGCATCAATCCGAACAAGGCGGCCCATATCGGGCATTTGCGCAATTCCTGCCTGGGCGACGTCCTGGCCCGCTGCTGCCGTTTCCTGGGTTACGAAGTCGAGGTGCAGAACTACATCGACGACACCGGCATCCAGATCGCCGACGTGGTCTGGGGGCTGCTCCATTACCAGAAAAAGGACCTGGCCGCGATCCGGGAGATCCCCGGCCTGGCCTCTTATCTCTGGGACCTCTACGCCGAGGTCAACCAGCTGTTCGCCGCCGACGAGGCGCTGTCCGCCCAGCGCCGGGAAGTCCATAAAAAGATCGAGGAAAAGAGCGAACCCGAATACGCGGCCTGCCTGTATATCGCCGAACAGGTCCTGATGGACCATATCCGGACCATGGAGCGCATCGGCATCCAGTACGACCTGCTGGCCAGGGAGAGCGACGTCATCGCCCTGGATTTTTTCAAGGCGGCCGGCGCGGAGCTGACCCGGCGCGGCGTGATGGCGCCCTCCGCCGACCCGGAAAAGAAAGGCTGCCTGGTCATCCATTACGACCGGGAAAAGATCGAAAAGATCATCGTCCGCTCCAACGGCACCATCACCTACGTGGGCAAGGACATCGCCTACAACCTCTGGAAATTCGACCTGCTGGGCAAGGACTTTCATTACCGGCTTTTCCACGCCTACCCCGACGGCCATGTCATCACCATGACCGCGTCGGCCCCGGTTGACGCGCCCGCGCCCTCCGCGCCCGGAAGATTCGGCCGCGGCCAGCGGGTGTACAACGTCATCGACGTCCGCCAATCCTACCTGCAGAACCTGATCGCCCAGGTGCTGGCCCAGCTGGGCCATCCCGAAGCCGCCGCCAAGTTCGTCCATTTTTCCTACGAGATGGTCGCCCTGACGCCGGCCTGCGTCAGGGAGATGGGCTTGAAGCTGGAAGCGGGCGAAGAGAACAAGCCCTATATCGAGGTTTCCGGGCGCAAGGGCCGGGCGGTCAAGGCCGACGAACTGATCACCATGCTGAACGAAAAGTCGCTGCGCGAGGTCCGGGCGCGGAATCCCGAGATGGGCGAAGCCGAGGCCGTGGACCTGGCCCGCATCATCGCCGTCGCCGCCCTGCGCTATTTCATGGTCAAGTTCAACCTGAACACCGTGATCGCCTTCGATTTCAAGGAAGCCCTGAATTTCGAAGGCGACAGCGGCCCCTACCTGCAATATACCCTGGTCCGCCTGAACAGCATCCTGAAAAAAACGGCCCCGGCGGACAGTCCGGCCTTGGGCGGCCCGGGCAGCCTGGCGCTCCTGGGCGACAAGGAAAGGGAACTCTCCTGGGAAATGATCCTCAACCTGTCGCTGCTGGAAAACCAGGTGGAATACGCCCTGGAAAACCACGAGCTCTCATCCCTGGCGGCCTACGCCTACGGGTTGTGCCAGAAATTCAACCACTATTATCATCTCTTCCCGGTGCTGGCCGAAAAGGACGCCGCGGTGCGGTCGGCGCGCCTGGGGCTGGTGCGGATATTCAAGGACAAGGTCGAGACGCTCCTCGCCGTCCTGGGTATCGCTGTTCCCGATCGGATGTAAGGAGGACGGATGATCCAGGTCGAAAATCTTACCAAGAAATTCGCCAACGTGCGGGCGGTCGACGATATCTCGTTCCGGGTGGAGAAGGGAAAGATCTGGGGCTTCCTCGGCCCCAACGGCGCCGGCAAGACCACGACCATGCGCATCCTGACCGGCTACCTGCCCGCCAACGAGGGCCGGGCCACGATCAACGGCATCGACGTCGGCGGCGACGCGGCGGCGGTCCGCAGGATGGTGGGCTACCTGCCCGAGGTCGTCCCGGTCTACAGCGAGTTGACCGTCAAGGAGTTCCTGCGCTTCGTGGCCGAGCTCTACGGCCTGGAACGGAAAAAGATCCGCTTCGCCATCGACCGCGTCGTGGAAAAGACCAACCTGCAGAACGTCTACGCCCGGTTGATCAAGAACATCTCCCGCGGCTACCGCCAGCGCCTGGGCATCGCCCAGGCCATCATCCACGAGCCGCAAGTGCTCATTCTCGACGAACCGACCGTCGGCCTCGACCCGGCCCAGATCATCGAGATCCGGGAAATGATCCGTTCGTTCAAGGAGAGCGCCACCGTCATCCTCTCCTCGCATATCCTGGCCGAGATCACCCAGGTCTGCGACGGGGCGGTGATCATCCGCGAGGGGCGGTTGATGGCCACCCTGACGCGCGACGAATGGGGCAAGAACCTGGAGGTCGTCAGCGCCGCCCCGGTGGGCGACGAGGTCTGCGCCGGCCTCAGGCAGTCTTTTCCCGCCGTGAGCGCCGCCGCCGCCGAGGGCCCGGTGCTCAAGCTCGAATTCAAGGAGACCCTGGCCGACTTCAACCCGGTCATCGCCTACTTGATCGCAAAAGACGTCAGGATCAGGGAGATCAAGGCCGGCCTGGAGGCGTTGTACATGAAGATCATCCTGGCCGACTCGGGGAGGGCCTCATGAGGAACGTCTGGACCATAACCAAGAAGGAGCTGAAAACCTTCCTCTACTCGCCCATCGCCTATATCCTGACCGCCTTTTTCCTGCTGGTCAGCGGCTTTTCTTCTACAACATCCTGGCCTGGGCCAACGACCAGACCATGCGCGCCATGCAGTCGGGCTACGGCATGGAGCGCCTGAACATCAACCAGATGCTTTTCCAGCCGTTCTTCAGCAACATGACCATCATCCTGATGTTTCTGCTGCCCATGCTGACCATGCGCCTGTTCGCCGACGAGAAAAAGATGCATACCGAGGAGCTGCTGCTCACCTCGCCGGTGCGCCTTTCGGCGATCATCATCGGCAAGTACCTGGCGGCGCTGATCATCTACGCCCTGATCCTGCTGCTGACCGCCACCTACGCCGTTTTCGTCTTCGTCTACGGCAACCCGGAAGCGCCGCCGCTCCTGGTCGCCTACCTGGGCCTGTTCCTGCTGGGCGCGGTGTTCATCGCCATCGGCCTGTTCGCCTCGGCGCTGAGCGAGAACCAGGTCATCGCCGCCGTCATCTCCTTTTCGGCCATCATGATGATCTGGGTGATCTCCTGGGTCGGCGAAAGCGGTCCCGGGGCCTGGCAGGGGATCCTGACCTACCTGTCGTTCTTTTCCCATTTCAAGAACATGGCCAGCGGCGTCATCGATACCCAGGACATCGTCTATTACCTGAGCTTCATATTCCTCGGCCTCTATCTGACCCGCTCCGTATTCGAGTTCAGGAAGTGGAGGTGAGCATGGACAAAGCCTGGCGCTACGGCAAATATCTCTTCCTGCTGCTGATCCTCGCCGGCGCGACCCTCTGGCTCAGCTACGGGCTGGCGGCTTTCCCGGGCCAGGCAGGGCTGGCGCTCCTGCTCCTGGGCATCGCCGGGCTGGCCGCTTATTTCGCTAGCCATATCGAGCGATTCAAGACGAAAAATTCGCCGCCTGAACTTCATCTTCGCCTCCAACCTGGCGGTCGTGGTGCTGCTGATCGTGGCCATCGTCGCCGCCGTCAATTACCTGGGGGTGCGGGTGCACAAGCGCTTCGATCTCACCGCCGGCGGCGTCCACTCCCTGTCCGCCCAGTCGGTGCAGGTCGTGCGCGCCCTGAAAAAGGACCTGCTCATCAAGGCCTTTTTCAGCAAGGAGCAGGCCAACCTGGAGCGCTTCAACTCCCTGCTGGAGATCTACCGCTACCATAGCGCCAAGATCAAGGCCATGGTCATCGACCCCTACCTGAAGCCGGAGATGGTCAAGCGTTACGATATCAAGACCAACGGCACGCTGGTTTTCGAATACGGCGGCAAGACCACGCGCAGCGAGGAGGTCTCGGAAGAGGCCATCACCAACGCCATCATCAATGTCTCGCGCCTGGGCGAAAAGACGATATACTTCACCCAGGGGCACGGCGAACCCGACATCGATTCCCCTGAAGCGACCGGTTATTCCGCGGCCAAGGCCGGCCTGGAAAAACTCTCCTTCAAGGTGAAAAAGCTGGTCCTGTTCCAGGAGGCGGCGGTGCCGGCGGACGCGGCGGCGGTGGTCGTGGCGGGACCGCAAAAACCGCTCCTGGCCAAGGAGCTGTTCCTGCTGGCGAACTACCTTGAAAAGGGGCCCGGGCGGCTGCTGCTGCTGCTCGACCCCTTTACCGGGGCGGAACTGGACCCGCTGCTTAAAAAATTCGGCCTCGTCCTGGAAAACAACGTCGCGGTCGAGATCGACCCCGTCTCGCGCCTGATGGGCGGGAATTATTTCATGCCGGTGGTCGCCAAGTACGGCGAGCACGCCATCACCAGGAACTTCGGCTACGCCACCATGTTCCCCCTGGCCCGCGGCCTCGCCCGCGTCACCCCGCCCCCCGCCGGAGTCAACGTGAGCATTCTCGCCTCCACCAGCCCCAATTCCTGGGGCGAGACCCGCTACGAAACCGAGGTCAAGACCGGGGAGATGACCAAGAACCCGGAAGACAAGAACGGCCCCATCGATATCGCGGCGGCCAGCGAATCCGGCAGCGGCGACAAGCAGGCCCGACTCGTGGTCTGCGGCGATGCCGATTTCGCCCAGAACAAGTATTACGTCTTCCAGGCCAACGGCAATTTTTTCGACAACGCCGTTTCCTGGCTGGCGGAAGAGAAGGACCTGGTCGCCATCGCCCCCAGGATCACCGCCCCCAGGACGGTCAGCCTGACCCAGAGCGCCGGGCGCCTGGTCCTGTTCTACACGATGATCATTTTCCCCCTGCTGGTATTCGCCGCCGGCATCGGCATCTGGCTGTACCGGAGGAAATTATGAGCTGGAAAAAGATCCTGCCGCTGCTGCTTCTCCTGGCGCTCCTCGCCGTCGCCATCCTCTACGTCGACCGGAGCGCCAAGGGCAAGCCGGCGGTGGAGGGCACGCTGATCGACATGCCCGCCGACTCGGTCGCAAGGATAGAGATACGCAATCCGGAAGGCCGCTTCGTGTTTTCGCGGCGCGACGGCCGGTGGTACCTGGAGGAGCCGCTGGCGGCGAAGGCGGACAAGGTGGCGCTGGAAAGCATCCTCGATAATTTCTGCGCGTTGAAGTACGACCGCCTGGTGGCGGAGAATGCCCGCGGCTTGAAGGACTTCGGCCTGGACGCGCCGGAGATCGAATTGAAGCTCGTCGCCAGGGGCGCGGCCCGGCCGGCGGCGACCCTCCTGCTGGGCACGAAGAACGGCCTCGACGACTCTTCGTATGCCATGCTGGCGGCTGGGGGCAAGGTGGTCTCCATCGCCGCCTACAAGCGCAACGACCTGGAAAAAGGCCTGTTCGCCTTCCGCGACAAGAAATTCCTGGCGATCGACGTCAGCGCCGTATCGGCCATGGAATATAGCTCCGGCGGCAAGACCCTGGCCTTCGTGAAAAAAAACGACCAGTGGCTCCTGGACAAGCCCGTTTATTCCCTGGCCCAGGAGGCCAGGGTGAACGATATCCTCAACGCGTCCGCCACCGTCGAAGCCCTCTCTTTCATCGCGGCTCCCGACGCCGCCGCCCGCGGCGGTTTCGGCCTGGGCCGGCCGCTGCTGCGGGCCGAATTCCGCTCACCCGGTTCCGCCCGCCGGATCACGGTCGGGAAGAAAGGCGAGCGGTTCTACGCCTGGGTCGAGGGGGCGGGCGAGATCTGCGAGATCGCCAAGGATTTCCCCGACAAATTCAGCGGCGACGCCTCCCTTTTCCGCGAGAGGAAAGTGGCCCGTTTTTATGCTTTTGACGTCAGGGAGCTCGCGTTCCGCCGCGGCGCTTTCAGCTTTACGGTCCGCAAGAACGCCGCCGGGGATTGGGAGTTCACCGGGCCGGCCTCCGGGAAAAAACCGGGCATCGACAAGGTCGAACGCCTGCTGAGCGCCCTCGCCGGCTGCGAAGCCAGGGAATTCATCGACCGGCCGCTCCGCCTGCCCGGGTTCACCACCCGCGCCTCCCTGAAAATCGAAGACCCGGCCGACCCGGAAAAACGGAGCGCGGTCACCTTGGAATTCAGCGAAGCCCAGGGAGGATCGGTCGTCGCCCGCAACCCCGCCCTGCCCTACGGCTTCAGGGTCGACAAGGAAATATTGGAAAAATTACCCGGCCGCATCGAGGATATCGCCGAGGACGCCCCGGGCGCGGCCGGAACCGCGAAATAGGGCCCGGACGGGATTCAAAAAGTTGATTTTTGAAAAAGTTGTATTATAATTATTTCATCTCTCTCTCATTACCTATCTCTCCGTCTGGAGGGGAGATGGAAAGGGTTTGCAGCGACATTTCCCCGTTTTTCTCCGGGATCGACCGCCATTATGGCCTGGACTGCAACTTTTTCAGCGCCATGAGCATCTTAAAGGGTAGTCATGAATGACCTGATTGCCAAGCTCAAGGACGGAAATGAAGCCGCGTTCAAAGAAGTGATGGGCATGTACAAAAAACCGATATACAATTACCTCAGCATGCTGCTGGGCAACCGGCAATTGGCCGAAGAACTGACCCAGGACACGTTCGTCAAGGTCTATTTCAAGGCCGGCACCCTGAAGACCGACCAGCCGCAGGCGTGCAAGGCCTGGATCTACTCCATCGCCACCAACCTGGCCCGCAGCGAATTCCGCAGGACAAAGCTCAGAGAAAATATTTTCGCTCTCCGAACTCAACGAAAGCCAGGTTTCCTATAACCCCGACGTCGAAGGCAAGCTGCTGGCGGAGCAGCTGCTGGCCCTGGTCCCCGAAAAATGGCGCGTGCCGCTGGTCATGAAGGAAATGGACAATTTTACCTTTGAAGAGATCGCCCGGGTGCTGAACAAGCCGGTCGGTACGGTCAAATCACTGGTTTTCCGGGGCAAGGACCATTTGAAAAAGCACTGCCTCGCCCCCAAAGGAGCGTCCCATGTCTGATTGGCAGGAAATTTTAGAGCATAACGGTGGTCCCGGTGAACTGGGCCGGCGATTTTGAAGCCCGGGTATTCGCCAAGATCAAGAGGAAAAAACAGCAAAGAAAGGTCGGCTTCGCGGCCCTCGCCGTCGCCGGCGTGGTCATGCTGCTGTCGCTCTTCCAATTGTTCCGCCCCTTCCCGGGGCGGTCGCAGCTTCCCGGCGGCGTCGCCGTCAAGCAGGAGATCCCCTTGAGCGAAGACCTTTTCTTCTCCGCCTCGGATAGCGGCACGCGCTACTCCCTCGAACCGGTCGCCTACCGGGGCAAAACCGCCCTCCCGACCGCGGCCCCCAACCAAATCTAGGAGGAAAAATGAAAAAACGGATATTCATGGCGCTGCTGATGCTCCTGGCGGCCCGGGCCGCCGCGGCGGCCGATAAAATTGACACTATCGAGAACGAGATCCGCATCGTCCTGGACCGGGTCTCGCCCTCGCTGGTCAAGGTCGTCGCCGAAAACCACAGCAAGTACGTGGCCACGGGCATCGCCCTGGAGAACGCGCTGGTCATCACCACCTCGCTGGTCACCCGGCACCCCTTCGAGCGGATCTCCGTGGAAACCATCAAGGGCGAGACGATCGCGGCCAGGATCGCGGGCCAGGACCCCCGTTCCGGCCTGACCCTGCTGCGCCTCGACAAAAAGGGTCTGCGCCCGATAGCGCAGGCCCGGCAGGCCGGGGTCGGCAACTGGGTGGCGCTGGTCGGCCTGTTCTATGACCGCTTCCCTTCCATATTCCAGGGCATCATCAGCAGCCTTGGCGAGAACGAGCTGATCCTCAACGCTCCCGTCGCTCCCGGGTCGGCCGGCGGGGCCGTGGTCAACAAAAACGGCGAGCTGCTGGGCATCATCCGCGGCAGCATCGGTTTTTCCTCATCGCCCGATTTCACCTTCAAGGACCCCTCGGCATCGATCGTGGTCAGCGGCCGGAAGAACGAAAGCGGCAGCCTCTGCTACGCCATCCCCGTCGCGCAGGTCCGGCGCATCGCCGAACAATTGAAGACCGCGGGCAAGGTCGTTCCGGGCTGGATGGGGGTCACGTTCAACAGCGATACCAACCAGGTGCTCGACGTGATCAAGGATTCGCCGGCGGCGAAAGCCGGCATCGCCAGCGGCGACCGGATCGAGGAGATCTCGGGCAAAGCGATCGCCTCGTTCCACGACATCACCGCCGCGCTCGAATTCCGCCACGCCAGGGAGAAGGTCAGCGTCACGGTCGACCGGGCCGGGCAAGCCGCTGCGCCTGGATGTGGAGCTGGGCGAGCTCCGCGGCCAGGAGCCGCCCCCCCTTCCCCGAAGATTACCCGGAAATCCCGGAGGGGCTCCTGCCGCAGCTGGCGGAACAGCTTGCCGAAATGCCCGAATTGCCCGAACTGGCAACGGCGCTGCCCAGGGTGCGCAACTATGTCATCGAGTTCGGCGGCGCCCGGCAGCTGGGCATCGACGTCATGGAGATCACCGCCGATCTCGCCCGGAAATTCGCCGTCAAGGAGGGCTACGGCCTGCTGGTCTCCCGCGTCAACGAGGGGACCTCCGCCCAGAAGGCCGGCCTGAAAGCCGGGGACATCATCGTCAAGGCCAAGGGCAACCCCGTGCGCAGCGCCTTCGATCTCAGGGACATCCTCAACGGCCTGAAGGAAAAAGAAGCCGTGCTGCTCGAGCTTTATCGCGACGGCCGCTTAAGGAAATTTTCGCTGCTGCCCGATCCGATCGAAAAAAAGGTCTGGGACATCAGGAAATTCTCGGAAAAAATGGAGAACCTGAAGGAAAACATCAGCGACGAGGCCCGGATGTTCTACCAGGACGAGCTGCGGAAAATGCAGATGTCCAGGGAAAAAGCCCAGGCCGGGCTGCAAAGGCAAAAAGAGCAATCCCTGCTGAAACTGCAGGATCAGAGCAAAAAAATGGCCGCGGAGCTGAAGAAGCTGCAGGCGGAAAAGGACAAGCTGGCCGCGGCCGCCCAAAAAAAATATGCCGCGGAATTGAAAAAGATCCAGGAAGAGCTCGACCGGATCAATGAAAAATTGAAAAGCGAGGCCGGGAAAGCGGCGGCCGGCGACGAGCCCGACCGCTAGCGCGGCAGGAACTCGGCCAGGCGGATGGCCGCCAGCATGCTGGCGGGATCGGCGATCCCCCGGCCGGCGATGTCATAGGCGGTCCCGTGCACCGGGGAGGTGCGCAAGAAGGGCAGCCCGAGGGTGAGCTGCACCCCGTCCCCCGCCTGAAGCAGCTTGAAGGGGATCAGCCCGTGGTCGTGGGTCAAGGCGATGACCACCGCGTTCTTCATGGCCCTGGCCTTGACGAAAACCACGTCGGGCGGATAGATCCCGGTGACGGGCACCTCGCCCCGCAGGTCGTTCATGGCCGGCCCGAGCACATCGATCTCCTCGTTCCCCAGGTGGCCGTTCTCGCCGGCATGGGGGTTCAATCCCGAGAGCAGATAGGTGAATTCCCTGGCGAACAGCCGCCGCAATTCCCCGTCGACCAGGCGGATGAACGCCGCGATCTTCCCGGCGTCCAGCCGGGCGAAGACCTCGCGCAGGGGGATATGATGGGTGAACAAGGCCACCTTCAGCCCCGGCGACCAGAAGAACATGGCCGGCGCCGCGGCGGGAGCCAGCGTGGCAAAGTAGTCGGTATGGCCGCGGAAGGGCAGGCCGCTGGCCAGCCATTTGTCCTTGCTGACCGGGGCCGTGACCACCGCCTGCACCTCCCCGCGCATGGCCATCTCCACGGCCGCCTTCACCCAGGTAAACGAGGGGTCCGCCGCGCCGGTGGCGCCGTCCACCTCCAATAAAACCGTTTCCCCGGGGCGGGACTGGCGGATGTCGCTGATGACCGGGATGCGCGCAAGCGGGAAATGGCGGCGGGCGCCGACGATCACCAGCGAGCCGACCGGGGAATAGGCGGCGACGCTCTTGGCGACGACCTCGGGACCGATCCCCTGCGGGTCGCCCAGGGTGACGGCGATGACCTTATTCGCTGGGGACGGCTTCTTCGTGCTTGGGTTCGGCAAAGTCGGGATTCTTGTAAATGTACTTGATCTGGGATTTGAAAACGATCAAGGTGCCGCCGTCCAGTTTCTTGACCTTCAGGCATTTTTCATCGTACCAGTCGAGCAGCCCCTTGAGGATCTCGCCGCCGACCAGCTCCATGACCAGCTGCGTGCGGTTGTTCATCTGCTTGATGTAATAATAATTCTCGGCGTGGGTCTTGTAGGGCGGCGGGGGCTTTCTCCTGTTTTCCTGGTTCGATTTCTGTTTTATCTCTCTGAGGTTCGGTTTTATAAGCTTTCTGATCATGGGATCTCCTGTACAGGGTTGATTCCATTATAATTTAATTTTATCAAATGTCAATGCCGGGAAAATTTCTCCCCGCGGGCGCGGACGTCGGCTTATTACGCGAAAAACCGGTCGCCCGCCTACTTTTTGGCGAAGCGGATCGTTTCGCCGTCTTTGACGCGGGCGTTATCCAGGTAGGCGAACGGGCCGATCTCGCAGTTTTTGCCGATGCGCGTTCCGGCGCCGAGGTAGGTGCAGGGATAGATGACCGTGTCGCGGCCGATCTCCACGTCATGCTCGATGGTCACGGTCTCGGCCTGCAGGATGGTCACCCCGCCCTGGAGCATCAGCCGCTCCTGGATCCGGGCGTTGAATTTTTTCTGCGCCGCCTGCAGGTCGCGGCGGTCGTTGATGCCGATGGCGATGTCGCAGTCGTCGGCCTGGACCGCTTCCACCTTCAGCCCCTCCCGGCGCAGGATGGCGATGATGTCGGTGAGATAATATTCTTTTTTGGCATTGTCGTTGCCGATCCCGGCCAGCAGGGGGAAAACGGCCCGGTTGTCGAAAAGATAGATCGCGGCGTTCACCTCGCGGATGAGCCGTTGCTCGAGGGAGGCGTCCTTTTCCTCGACGATGCCCTGCACCTCCCCCCGGGCATCGCGCAACACCCGGCCGTAAGCCGGGGGCGGACCGGGAAAAACCGCGCTGATGAACGTGCAACTGGCCCGGCTTTGGCGCTGGCGGTCGATCAGCTTGCGCAATTCGCCGGCGCTGACGTACGGGTTGTCCCCGACCAGCACCAGCAGGCCGCCCGCGTGCTCCGAGACCTGATCCGCGGCGCTCAACAGGGCGTGGGCCGTGCCCAGCTGCTCCCGCTGCAGGGCGAAGCGCAGCCGGGGGCCGACGGCTTTTTCGATCTCGCCCCGGTTTTCGCCGGCCACCACGACGATGTCTTCTTCAGCGATGCCGCACTCGCGCAGGCTGTCCAGGAGGTAGAGGATGATCTCCCTGCCCAGGATGCGGTGCAGGACCTTGGAGCGCTCCGATTTCATGCGCGTGGACCGGCCGGCGGCCAGGACCACGGCCTTGATGTTGTCTGCCATGGGCGCATTGTACGTGACGGCCTATGCCAAGTCAACGGGCGTATCCCCCCGGCAGGCCCAGTCTTTCCGGCCCACGGGCCTCGCCCCGGCCTGCCGCCGGCGATGACTCCGGACCGGGGCTATGCTATAATGACATATGCTCATTCTGGATCTCCTCTACGCCCTGCTTCTCCTCCTGTTCCTCCCTTTCTGGCTCAAATATGTCTTTAAAAACACCTATCGCCGCTTGCTGAAGAGCCGGCTGCGGCCGCAACTGGACGCCCTCCCCGGCGAAAGCGTATGGATCCATGCCGTGTCGGTCGGCGAAGTGCGCAGCCTGAGGTCCCTGATCCTTGCCTTGCGCGAAAAAAAGGTCGCGGTCGTCCTGTCGGTGACCACGCCGGCGGGGTTCGCGCTGGCGGGCAGGGAATACCCCGGCATACCGGTGCTGCACGCGCCGCTCGATTTTTCCTTCGTGGTCAGGCGCTTCATCGACCGCATCCGCCCGCGGCTGGTCATCTTCAACGAGCTGGAGATCTGGCCCAACTGGATCACGCTGCTGCACCGCCGCCGCGTCCCCATGCTGCTGATCAACGGCCGCGTCTCGGACGCCGCCTTCCGCCGCTACCGCGTATTCGGCCTCATCCTGAGGCCGTTTTTCCGCCGCCTCGACGGCTACCTGGTGCAAAACGAACTCTACCGGCGGCGCTTCCTGCAATTGCGCATCCCGGCCGAAAAGATCACGGTCTGCGGCAACATCAAGGCCGACGAGGCCGCCAGCTCCCTGCGGGATTTACCGCGGCCGCAAGAGATCCTCGCCCACTTGCGCTTGCCCTCGCCGGCCCGGAAGGTCGTGGTCCTGGCCAGCAGCCATGCCCCTGACGAGAAGGTCTTCATCCCGGCCATCCCCGAGCACAGCCGCGACTTTTTTTTCATCATCGTCCCCCGCCACGTGCAGCGCGCGCCGGCGATCGCCGCGCAGCTGAGGTCTTCGGGCATCAGGCACTCCCTGTTCAGCCGGCCGGAGAGCACGGCTGCCGGGGCCCAGGTCATGATCTACGACCGCATGGGCTACTTGTTCCCGATCATGAGCGTCGCCGACATCGTGTTCATGGGCGGCAGCTTCGATCCCCGCACCGGCGGCCACAACCTCTACGAGCCCGCCGTCCTGGGCAAAGCGCTCGTGGGCGGGCCCTGCTACAACAATTTCCCCGACATCGGCCGTGAACTGGTCGCCAGCGGGGCCTACCATCTGCTGGGCGGCAGTGAAGACTGGCGGCGGTATCTCGCCGCGGTCCCCGGCCTCGACCGGGAACGGTTGAAGGCCCTGGCCCGCAAGGCGGTCGACGACAGGAAAGGATCCCTGGCATGCAGCTTGGAACAGATTCAGCGCTATCTCGCCTGAGCCGGCCTTTTTTGAACCTGCTCTCGCTGCCGTTCAAGGCGGTCGCCCTGGTCAATTTAAAGATCAGGGAGTGGAACGCGCGCTCGTTTCCCGGCCTGTTCATCATCTCGGTGGACGGCCTGTCGTTCGGCGGCGCCGGCAAGACCCCGCTGGTCATGGCCATCGGCAGGGCCCTGGAGGCGCGGGGCGCCCGCTTCGCCGTCATCAGCCGCGGCTACCGCTCGCGCGGCGAAAAAAAAGGCATGCGCGTCGAAGCCTGCCATATCCCCGAGGAAGTGGGCGACGAACCGCTGCTGCTGAAGGCGTGTTTCCCCGGCCAGGACGTGTTCATCGGCCGCGACCGCCTGCGCTCCATCGCCGCCGCCGCCGCCCGCGGCGACCGCATCCTGATCCTGGACGACGGCTTCCAATCCAGCCATATCCAAAAGGATTTCAGCGTCATGCTGGTCAACCCGCGGCATCCCTATTTCTACCTGCGCCACTTCCGCTTCCTGGCCCGCCGCGCCGACCGCGTGCTGACCTATCGTCCCGCCGGCGCTGCGACCGGGGCGGAAGCGGCGGACAGCTACGATTTCGCCATCGCCGGATTCCTGGACCCCGGCGGCGGCGGGCGGGAGATCGGCAGCGACGCGATCATCGCTTTCTCGGCCCTGGGCGACAACGAGCGCTTCGCCGCCGACATGGGGCGCTACCGGCTGGCCGCGTTCCGCCCCTTCCCCGACCACCACGCCTTCGTGCCGGCCGACCTGGCGGCCCTGGAAAAATTGCGCCGGGAGAAGGGCGCGGCCTGGATGGTCTGCACCGAGAAGGACTTCGGCAAGATAAAAACGATCCTCCCGGCGGGGCTCCCTTTATTATACGCCCGAAATGAGATAAGATTGCCGGGAGACGCCATCGAGCGGATCATCACGCATGCAGCAGCAAAAGGTTTCCTTTAAACGCCGCCTGGAATACGCGCTTTTTGCCGGCCTGATCTCCCTGATCAAATATTCGCCGCCGCGGCTTCTGGACCTGGAAAGGGGAGCGCTTATTTTTTTTTTAAAAAAAGGCAGTCCCCGGCATGCCCGGCTGATCGCGCGTAACCTGGCGCTGGCGTTCCCCGATGCTCCCGCGCCGCGGCGGGAGAGCCTGAAGCGGGGCATCTACGGCCACTTCGGGCGTATGTTCATCGAGATCGCCCGCACCTTCGCCCGCGGCAACCCGGGGGCCATCCTGGCCCGGACCCGGGTCAACGGCCTGGACATCCTGGAGCGCGCCCTGGAAAAGAAGCGGGGCGTGATCGTTTTTTCGGCCCACTTCGGCAACTGGGAATGGATCCCGCTGATCCTGCGCGACCGGCTGGGCAGGGACGTGCACAGCATCGCCCGGCCCATGGACAACCCCCTGATCGAAAACAAGGTGCGCGCCTTCCGCGAGGCCATGGGCTCGCGGGTGATCTACAAGCGGGGTTCCTTGCGCACCATCCTCAAGCGCCTCGCCGCCAACGAGCTGGTCTACCTGCTGATCGACCAGAACACCGTGCCCCGCGAGGGGGTATTCGTCGATTTTTTCGCCAGCAAGGCGTCGGCCATCACCACCGTCTCGCAGCTGTACCTGAAGAAAGGCGTCCCGGTGGTGCCGGTTTTCCTGCACTACGAGGGGGAGGCGATCGTCCTCGACGTCCTGCCCGAGATCGCCTACGCGCCCGGGGGCGATCCCGCCGCCGCCCTGACCGAACTGACCCAGCAGCTGACCTGGCTGATCGAGGCCCAGGTCAGGAAATTTCCCGAGCAGTGGTTCTGGTTCCACGACCGCTGGAAAACCAGGCCGCAAGGAGAGCGAAATGAGAGCCAATGACCGCCCCGCCGCCGAACTGCGCCCCATCGTTTTCATTCCCGGCTACGTGCGCAACGTCCCGGGCTCGGTGCTCTGCGAACAGGGCCACACCCGGGTGGTCGCCACCGCCACGGTGGAGGACAAGGTGCCGCCGTTCCTCAAGAAAAGCGGCCGGGGCTGGGTCACGGCCGAATACGCCATGCTGCCCGGCTGTTCCGGGAACCAGCGCATCGCCCGCGAACGGGGCAAGATCAACAACCGCAGCGGCGAGATCCAGCGCTTCATCGGCCGCGCCCTGCGCACCGCGGTCGACATGAGGGGCCTGGGCGAGCGCACCATCACCCTGGACGCCGACGTCATCCAGGCCGACGGCGGCACGCGCTGCGCTTCCCTGAACGCGTCTTTCCTGGCCATGGTGTTGGCCCTGAAGCACCTGGTCTTCGAGCAGGTGATCGCCGATTTTCCGCGCTTCCGCTTCGTCGCCGCCGTGTCCATCGGCGTCAAGGCCGGCGAGCTCCTGGCCGACCTGGACTACGAGGAGGACTCGCGCATCGACAGCGACATCAACGTCGCCAGCGACGACAACGGCGCGCTGATCGAGGTGCAATCCTTCTGCGAGGGAGAGCCGCTGCCGCCGGAGCTCTTTCAGGAAGCCATCGCCCTGGGCATCGAAAAGAACCGGGAGATCATCGCCATGCAAAAGAAGGTCATCGGCGGGGCCGGCATCCCGTTCTGAGCGCCCCACCCCCAGAAAAACGAACTTACTGGTATTCTTTCAATATCTTGATGTAGCTTTCTTTTTTCAGCTGGGCGATGTAATCCTTCAGCTTGACCTGCTGCTGATCTTGGCGCAGGGTCTGGATGATCTCTTCGCGGACGTCCTTGACCTCGCGGACATGCTCGGGGGTGAACTCGGCCAGCTGGATGATGTACCAGCCGTTGTCGGTCTCGATCCAGCCGGAATACTCGTCCTTGTTCAGCTTGAGCGCCGCTTCTTCCAGGTTCTTGTCCAGCTCGCCTTTCTTGAATTTCCCCAGGGCGATGGTGGTGGCGACATCGGGAAGTTCCGAATGTTTCTTGGCGACGTCGGCAAAAAGGCCGGTCTTGAGCTCGGCGCTGACCAGGTCCATTTTTTCCTGCGGCCGGGTGCCGTCGGCGTTCTTCTTCAGGTAGATGCAGTTCAGGGAAAATTCGGCGGGCACGGTGAACTTGGCCGTGTTCTTGCGGTAGTACTCCATGATCTGCGGGTTGTCGATCTTGATCTTCGACCCGACCTCGTCCCAGACCAGCCGCTCCTGCTTGCGCCGTTCACGCCACATGTCCTTCCAGGCGGCGAATTCGATCCCTTCGCCCGCCAGCGCCTTCTTCAGGTCGTCGTCGGAGGCGATGTTGTTCTGCTTCTTGATCTCCTGGATGATCGTCTCCACGTCGGCGTCGACGTCGTAGTTCTTTTCCTTGACCTTGGAGAGCAGCAGCTTCTGCTCGATGAATTTGTTCAGCAGTTCCTTCTTGACATCGCGCATGGCCTGTTCCAGCTTTTCGCCTTCCATCTCGGCCTGCAGGCTGCGCATCATTTCCATCTCGAATTTTTTCAGGTCCGAGCCGGTGATCGCCTCGTCGTTGACCACGGCGTAGATCTCTTCGACGACCTCCGCGCGGACGAATACGGCGCTAAGCGCCAGGAAGAGGATCGCTGTCAGCAAGATTTTCGTTTTCATTGGCATTCACTCCAGGTTCGGATTTTATGTAGTTGAAATACAATTGGTCGTAATGGGCCTGGACCGGGACCTCGGACTTCAGGCCGGCCAGGAATTCCCCGTAGGCGGCGGTCAGCTTGGCCGACAGCAGCTTGCTCTTGATCTGCTCCCTGACGTCCGCCAGCCGCTGCATGCGCGCTTTTCTCTTCTGCGTGACCTTGAAGAGATGAAACCCGTAGGGCGACTCGACGATGGGGCTGATCTCGTTCACTTTCAGGGAGAAGACCACTTCCTCCATCTCCCGCGGCAGCATGCCCTTTTCAAAAAGTCCCATGGCGCCGCCGGCGGCCGCCTCCGGCGAGATCGACTCGCTGCGGGCGATCTCCTCGAAGCGCGAGGGCTGCTTGAGAAGCTCGGAACGGATCTTCAACAATTTCTCGCGGTCGGCGGCCATGATCTGGGACAGCTCGATCTCCTCGGATTTCTGGAATTCGCCCAGGTGCGCCTCGTAAAATTTGGCGACCTCGTCGTCGCTGACGTCGATATCCTTGTAGGCGCCCGCCAGCAGGTATTTTTGCACTTTCAGCACGTTGCGCACGAGCTCGCGGTCAACGTCCGGGTCCTGGCGCTGGGCGCTGACCTGGCCGATGTAGGCCGTGACCTCGTCGTCCCCGACCTGGATGCCGTCCTGGTTGGCCTTGAACAGGATGATCTGCTGCTCGCAAAAGACGTCGAAGAGGCGGGAGAGGAGCTTGTCGTTCTCCTTTTTTTCAATGATGTCCGAATATTGAAGCTTGATGAAATTTTTCAGGTCACGGTTGGTCAGGGAGGCATTGGCGATGGTCAGGATGACCTTCTTATCGACGGCCGCCGCCGCATCGGCGGGGGGTTGCGCTTCGCCGGTGCCCGAGGATCTCTTGCACTGGGCGAAAAAAACCGCTAAAAAAAGGAAAACGACCCACTTCCTGTTCATTTAGAGGCATTATATACCACTATTGCCGTGAATTCAATTGAAAGCCGCGGAGCGCTCGGGAGCCATTTGACAAAGGGGCGGGGAAAAAATATAATCCTTGAATGTTAGACCATGCCCTGGCCCTGTATCCTCCCGCCAGCGAAGAATACGCCCTGATCTCCCGCATCGATGAAAAGCGCCTGCCCGCGCACGTGGCGGTGATCATGGACGGCAATGGGCGTTGGGCGAAGCAAAAAAACCTGAACCGCAACGCCGGGCACAGCGCCGGCGCCGAGGCCGCCCGCGAGATCACCGAAACCTCGGCGCGGCTGGGCATCCAGTACCTGACCCTTTTCACCTTCTCCAGCGAGAACTGGAAGCGGCCGGCGGGCGAAGTCCAGTTCCTCATGGACATGCTCTACGAAAACCTCCTGAAACGGCAGAAGCTGCTGGACGAGAACGACATCCGCTTGAAGATCATCGGCGAGATGGACAAATTGCCCGCCCCCTTGCGAAAAAAACTGCGCGAAGCCGAGGAGAATTCGCGGGGCCACCGGCGGCTGCAGGTCAACCTGGCCCTCAATTACGGCTCGCGGCCGGAGATCCTGCATGCCGTGCGCGAGATCGTCGCCCGGGGCATCCCGGCCGAGCGGATCGACGAAGCGACCTTTTCCGGCTTCCTGTACACGGCCGGCTGTCCCGATCCCGACCTGCTGATCCGCACGTCGGGGGAAACGCGCCTGTCCAATTTTCTTCTCTACCAGATCGCCTACACGGAATTGTATTTCACCCCGACCTTGTGGCCCGATTTCCGGGCCAAGGATTTTTTCCAGGCCCTCATCGCCTACCAGGCCCGGGAAAGGAGATTCGGCAACCTATGAAAGACCTGGCTCGTCGCCTCCCCACCACCGTCGTGCTGATCGTTTTCGCCTACGCGGCCATCCGCTTCCTGCCCGTGCCCTATTTTTCCGCCCTGCTCTTCCTGCTGGTCAGCCTGGCCGCCTGGGAGCTGCTGCGGCTCACCCGGCCCAGCAAGCACGTCTGGCCGCTGGCGTTCACCAACGGCCTGCTGGTCGCGCTGGCGTTCACCGTCCCCTGGTTCGGCATCTGGCCTACGCCCTGGTCGGCTGCCTGCTGGCCGACGGCTCTGTTCTTCCTGTTCACAGTGCAAGACAAGGCCCGCCTGGATTCCTTCGCCCGCGACTGGGGCATCCTGGCCCTGTCGGTCATGTACCTGTATTTCCCCCTTTTTTTCCTGCTGGAGCTGAAAAAGCTGGGCCCCAACTACCTGTTCTTCCTGATCTTCGTCATCGCCGTCGGCGATTCCGGCGCCTATTTCGTGGGCAGCGCCATCGGCAAGCACAAGATCTATCCGGTCGCCTCGCCGAAAAAATCGCTCGAAGGGCTGATCGCCGCGATCCTGACCGCCGGCCTGAGCGGCTGGCTTTCCATTCTCCTCTTCCCGATCCCGGTCCACGACGATCCTGGCTGCCCCGTCAACGCTCGCCGCCGTATTGACCGGCGCGGTCATCGGATTGTTCTCCCAGCTTTCCGACCCGGTGGAGTCGCTGTTCAAGCGCGCCGCCGGCCAGAAGGATTCCGGCACCCTGCTGCCGGGCCACGGCGGCGTCCTGGACCGCGTCGACAGCTATATTTTCTGCGCCCCGCTGCTGTATATCCTGATCCTCTATTTTTGGAAGTAAGCGCATGCCCTTTTCAGCGCCGGGAAGGGCCGTGACCAGCCGATGGTAAAAAACATCGTTGTCCTTGGCAGCACGGGCTCGATCGGGCGCAGCACCCTGGCGGTCCTGCGCGAGAACCGCGAGCGCTTCCGCCTGCTCGGCGCTGGCGGCCGGCGGCAACACCCAGGAGCTGGAAAAGCAGATCGCCGAGTTCGCGCCGCAAGCCGTCAGCGTCAAGTCCCGCAAGGACGCACAGCGCTTGCAGGAGCGTTTCCCGCGCCTGAAAACGTTCTGCGGCGCCCGAGGGGCTCTACGAGATCGTCTCCCTGCCCGAAGCCGATTGCGTGGTCGCGGCCATCAGCGGCACCGACGGCCTGGCCGCCGCCTTCCAGGCCATCCGCCTCAAGCGCAGGCTGTGCCTGGCCAACAAGGAGACCCTGGTCGCCGCCGGCGAGCTCATCAACCGGGAAAGCGCTGCCAGCGGGGCCGAGATCGTCCCCATCGACAGCGAGCAGAGCGCCATCTTCCAGTGCCTGGCCGCGGGCGCTCGGCGCCACGTGCGCCGGGTCATCCTGACCGCTTCGGGCGGGCCTTTTTTCAAGGACCGGGAAAGGGACCTCGCCGGCGTCACGGTGGAGGAGGCCATGGCCCACCCCACCTGGTCCATGGGCCGGAAGATCACCATCGATTCCGCCACCCTGATGAACAAGGCCCTGGAGATCATCGAGGCCCGCTACCTCTTCTCCCTCGCCCCCGAACAGATCGACGTGGTCATCCATCCCCAGAGCGTGGTCCATTCCCTGGTGGAATTCGTCGATTCCTCGGTATTGGCCCAACTCGGGGTCCCGGACATGAAACTGCCCATCCTTTACTCGCTGACCCACCCCGAGCGCGTCTCCGGCCGCCCGCCCCGGCCTCGACCTCGCCGCCCTGGGGCGGCTCGAGTTCTTCGCGGTCGACCGCGGGCGTTTCCCTTCCATCCGCATGGCCTACGACGTGCTGCGCCAGGGACAGAACGCCGGCGCCGTGTTCAACACGGCCAACGAGGTCGCCGTCGAGCATTTCCTGGCCCGCAAGATCTCCTTCCCGGCCGTCTTTTCCGTGGTCGCGCACATGCTCGACACTTGCGGATTACCACCCCCTGCCAGGCCTGGACGCGGTGCTGGAGACCATTTCCCGCACGCGCGCAGAAACGATCTCCTACATTAAAAACGAGGTAACGAAATGAACGTCATCTACCAGTTCCTGACCTTCCTGGTCGTCTTGGGCATCATCGTCCTGGTCCACGAACTGGGCCATTATATCGCCGCCCGGCTGATGAAGATCCGCGTCGAGGTCTTTTCCTTCGGCTTCGGCAAGAGGCTCTTCGGCAGAAAGGTCGGCGACACCGATTTCCGCGTCAGCCTGTTCCCGGTCGGCGGCTACGTGCGCATGGCCGGCGAGGAAGAGGTCGACGCCGAACACCCGTCCCCCGACCAGTTCATGGCCAAGAACCGGGCGCAGAAGATCTTCGTCCTGGTGATGGGCCCGCTGATGAACCTGGTGCTGGCCCTGGTGCTGATCATCGGCATCAACATGGGCGGCGTGGAGATCGATTCCTACAAGCTGGAAAAACCGGTCATCGGCTACGTCGTCAAGGGCTCGCCCGCGGAAAAAGCCGGCTTGCTGCCCGGGGACACGCTGCTGGCGATCCAGGGCCGGAAAACCCCGGATTGGAAAGAGGTGGAGATCACCATCGGCACCAACCCCAAGGAAAACGTGAAGATCGATTTCCTGCGCGCCGGCGCAGCCGCGGAGCACCGAGCTCAAGGTGGCGATCCGTTCGCGCATACGAGATCGGTTACGCCGGTTTTTACTGGCAATTGCCGGCCATTATCGACAATGTCGTCAGGAATTACCCGGCCTGGAAGGCGGGGCTGCGGGCCGGCGACCGCATCACGGCGGTCAACGGCCGACCGGTGGCCACTTATTTCGAATTGGCCGACCTGATCCACGCTTCGCCGGGAAAGGCGATGCAATTGACCTACCTGCGCGACGGCCGCGCGCTGTCCGCCGCGCTGACGCCGGTCGTCGATAACGGGGTCGGCGTCATCGGCTTCAACGTCCGCATCGCCAGCACCAAGACCCGTTACGGCCTGGTTGCCGCCGTCGAGAACAGCATCCAGGAAGCGGGACGGCTGATGTTCCTGACCTTCGACGCCTTCAAAAAGATCATCCAGCGCAAGATATCGGTCCGGAGCTTCTCCGGGCCCATGGAGATCGCCCGCGTCTCCCAGCAGGCGCTGGCCAGCGGCTTCTCCAATTTTTTCATGCTCATCGCCTTCATTTCGCTGCAGCTGGGGATCGTCAACCTCTTCCCCATTCCCGGCCTCGACGGCGGCCACCTTATGATCTTCGTCATCGAAGCCGCCATCCGCCGCGACCTGAACCAGAAACTGAAGAACGATCCTGATCTACGCCGGTTTCGCTTTCCTGATCAGCCTGATGGTCTTCATCGTGCTGAACGACATCGCCAAGACGCTCCCCAACGGCTGGAAGAGCCTTTTGCCTTTCCTGAACTAACGGCGGGCGGAATCTCTCCTTCAGCTTGCGGTCGACGCTCTCCGGCACCATGGAGCTCACTTCCCCGCCCAGCATGTAGATTTCCTTGACCAGTTTCGAGCTGAGGAAGGAATAGGATTCGGAAGGGACGAAGAAGATCGTCTCGATGCGCGGCTCGATCTTGCGGTTCATCAGGGCCATCTGGAACTCGATCTCGAAATCGGATATCGCCCGCAGGCCGCGGACGATGGTGGTGACGCCGCGGCGCTTGACGTAATCCACCAGCAACCCCTCGAAGTGGTCGACCTCGATCTTTTCCGGGTCCTGGAACACGTCGCGCAGCATGCGGCACCGTTCGTCCAGGTCGAAGAGATAGGTTTTGGCCGGGTTCTTCAGGACGGCGACGATGATCTTGTCGAATATTTTCAAGCCGCGCTGGATGATGTCGATGTGGCCGTTGGTCAACGGGTCGTACGAACCGGGATAGACCGCCATGCTTTTTTTATTCATGCCTGACTCCTATTTTTTCCAGGATGCCGTCCAGGCTGGATCTCAAGTCCGCCAGGCTCCCGTCGTTGGCGACCGTGAAATCGGCCATGGCCAGGGTGGGCCCGACCTGCTGCCCGCCTTCGGGCCGCCCAGCGCCCCACTCGCGCTCCAGGATGGCCCGCAGCTCTCCTTCGCCGAGCGCGTCGGTCGCCCGCCCCCGCTTCCTTCATCCGGCGAGGATGGTGGGGATGTCGCAGTCGATGCCGATCAAAAAAAAATCGCCGACTTCTTCAATTCCCGCATTTCGGCGGGATTGCGGATGCCGTCGACACCCAGCGCGTCGCCGGGGCGGCCAGGATTCGCTCGCGGACCATTCGCCCGAGCACGCCGGCGTCGTCCTCGGCGCGCAGGCGGTTGCCGATGTCCTGCATCTGGCGCGCGCGGCTCACGTCGGGATTGTCGCGCGCCGCCTCGCGCCTGACGATGTCGGAAAGCGAGACGTAGGTGAACCCGTAACCGACAGGATGCGCACGGCTTCGCCCTTGCCCGAAGCCATGCGCCCGGTCAGGCCGATGCCGCATTTCCCGACGGCCATGATCACTCCACCCGGCCGTAGCGGACGCTGTCTTCCAGTATGTCCTGGTCCCGCCACTCCTGGGCCCAGTCGGCCACCGTGAATATCCGCTAGCGCTCCGCCCCCGGCTGCGAGACCACGATGCGGTTCAGCCCGGCGTTGATGATCATTTTCTTGCAGATGAAGCAGGGAAAGGCGAAGACGGTCCTGCCGCTCTCCGGTCCTCGCCGATAGATGTACATGTCGCCGCCCAGCAGGCTCACCCCGGCGCGGGCGGAATTGATGATGGCGTTCTGCTCGGCGTGGACCGAGCGGCAAAGCTCGTATTGGGTCCCGAGGCGATGTTCAGCTTGCGGCGCAGGCAGAAGCCGTGGTCCAGCGAGCTGCGCGTATGCCGCGGCGCCCCGACATAGCCGGTGGCGATGATCTGGTCCTCCTTGACGATGATGGCCCCGATCAGCACCTTCAGGCAGGTGGAGCGGCGCGAGACCACCTGGGCGATGTTCAGATAATAATCTTCCTTGGCCGGACGTTCGATCATGGCACCATCATACCCGGCGGCCGGGTAATTTGCAAACCCCGCCCGCCGTCCCGGGACGGCGGGAAGAAAGCCTACCCCTCGACCCGCACCCGCAGCATCTTGTCGCCGGCGCGGATGGCGTCCACCACCTCCTGGCCGGCGACCACCTTGCCGAACACCGTGTGCTTGCCGTCCAGGTGCGGCTGCGGCGCATGGGTGATGAAGAACTGGCTGCCGTTGGTGTTGGGGCCGGCATTGGCCATGGACAGCGAACCGGTCTCATGCTTCAGCGGGTTCCCCTTCAGTTCGTCGGCGAATTTGTAGCCCGGCCCGCCGCAGCCGCTGCCGGTCGGGTCTCCGCCCTGGATGACGAAATTGGGGATCACCCGGTGAAAAACGACCCCGTCATAGTAGCCCTCGCGGGCCAGGAATAGGAAATTGTTGACCGTCTGCGGGGCGTGCTGGGGGTAGAGCTCCACCTTGATCGTCCCTTTGTCGGTCTCGATCGACGCCACGTAGGTGCGCTGGGCGTCGATGCTCAGCGGCGGCGGGCTGTTCCATTGTTTAGGGGCCATGGGTCCTCCTCCTGGTCGGCGAAAAATCCAGGTTGCTTATGCGGCATTCTAGCAGAAACGCCGCCCGTTTCCAAGCCCGCCCTGGCAGACCGTTTCCCGGCCGGCGGGCGGCAGGCGGCGGTTGTTGAATTTATTTTGCCGTTATGCTTGAATGTTCATTATTACAGGAGCAGAAAATGAAAAAATTAGCGGTCGTTTTTTTGCTGATGATTTTTTCAGCGTTGCTGGCGCAGGCGGAGACCATCGCCAACGTCACCGCCCATAAAGGCCTGGCCCTGACCATCGACCGCGGCGCCGCCGACGGCGTCCAGACCGGCATGAAAGGCATCGTCAAGGCCGTATACAAGGAGCCCGGCGGCGACTATACCATCAACATCGGGGTCTTTACCGTGGGCAAGACATCCGCGCGCACCGCCGAGCTGACCGTGGAGGTCGGCAAGGGGCTCAACGCCGCCGATGCCCGCTACGTGGTGTTCGAGCAGAACCTGGTGCCGGCGGAAGGCAAGTCCGAACCCGCCGCCGCCATCGTCGCCGAGAACGCCGAAGGCTACATCGAGCATGGAGACAAGGCGGCCGATGCCGGGAGATTCCAGGCGGCATTGGAACTTTACCAGAAGGCGCTGAAGATGGAACCCGGCAACCTGGTGGCCCAGGAAAAATGCAATGAAATGAAAAAAATGATCTCCGCCGCCGATCGCGGCGCGAAATTCAAGGATTACCTGAAAAAGGCCGACGCCAACTATGAAAAGACCAACGTCAAGATCTCTTTCCTTTACCTGGTCCAGGCCATGCGCGTCTACCCCGAGGGCATGTCCGACGTGCAAAGCCGCTTGCGCATCATTGCCCGCGAGTACCCCCAGGAACTGGAGGCGACCTTAAACGAAAAAGCGGCGCAATTGAAAGATGTCCGTCCCCAGATCGATTCCCTCCTGGAAGCCGGGGCCGGGACGCCACCCGCCCCCAAACCCGAGGCCAACAAGGCCGAGGCCAAGGCCGCGCCCAAGCTCGAGGCCGAGCCAAGCCAGGCCCAGGCGGGCGAAAAAACGGCCTATGCCGAACCGTTCCTGAAAAAGATCGCCGCCAAGGCCGAAAAGATCGCCCGCAACGATAAAGGGAACTGGGAAGCCGTTTTCCCCGGCGGCATCACCATGGTATACATCCCGGAGGGCGAATTCACCATCGGCTCCCCGGCCCGCGATGGCGATGCCGACGAGCACCCCGCCCACAAGGTTTTTCTCGACGGCTACTGGCTGGGCAAGAGCGAGGTGACCTTCGAGCAATACGACCGTTTCTGCGCCGAGAGCGGGCGGGAAAAGGCCGCCGACGAAAGCTGGGGCAGGGGGAACCGCCCCGCCGTCTACGTTTCCTGGAACGACGCCCGGGACTACTGCAGCTGGCTGGCGAAAAAGACCGGCCTCAAGTTCCGCCTGCCCAGCGAGGCCGAATGGGAAAAGGCCGCCCGTGACCGCTATCCCTGGGGCAGCCAGCCGCCCGACCCCGAGCGCGCCAATTTCGACAAGGAGAACATGCGGACCATGCCCGTGGGCTCTTATCCCCTGGGCGCCTCGCCCTACGGCATCCTCGACCTCGCCGGCAACGTCTGGGAGTGGACCCTCGACTGGTACGACCCGGGCTTCTACCGGAACTCCCCCCGCGAGAACCCGCGCGGGCCGGAAACGGGCGCCGAAAAGGTCGTGCGCGGCGGTTCCTGGGCGAACGGCCCCGACCTGGTCCGCAGCGCCAACCGCAGCAGCGAAAACCCGGAGAGCAAATTGAACATCCTGGGTTTCCGCCTGGCCCTGGGAGGCAATTGAGCCCCTCCCCGCAGCGCGGCCCGCTCTTTGAAAAAAAGGCCCGGGTATTGTATAATCATGGGCATGGCAGGCAAAATTTTCGACCCGCGGCCCGGTCAAGCGCGATGAACATCCAGTGCCCCGGCTGCGGCCACGTCCAGGAATATGACCCCGAATACAAGATCTGCCTCAACTGCGGCGGCCCCATGGACGAGAGCAATTCCACGATCCTGAAGGATCCCCGGAAAGGGCGCGACATGCAGGGGCTGGCCATCATTGCCTTCCTGTTGTTCGTCTTCGTCTTCTTTTTCTGGTCCAAGTACATCGGCAGGCACGGCATGGCCGTCAGCGCCCTGTTTTACATTTGGGGGTTTTACAAAAATTACCTGAACAAGAGAAACGCGAACTTGGAAAATGGCCATCAAGGATAATCTCGAGCTGATCAGGCAGAATATCGCCCGGGCCTGCCAGCGCGCCAAACGGGACCCGGGCCAGGTGCGCCTGCTGGCCGTCTGCAAGGACCAGGGGCCGGAAAAGATCAGGCAGGTGCTCGAGCTGGGCATCCATCTGCTCGGGGAGAACAAGAGCCAGGAAGCCGAGGCGCACATGCGTCATTTCCCCGGGCGGCAGGATATCGAGTGGCATTTCATCGGCAGGCTGCAGAAAAACAAAATCAACAAGATACTGACCCTCTTCCGCCTGATCGAGTCGGTCGACGGGGTCAAGACCCTGGAGCACATCCACAAGCGGGTGGACGACCCGGTCGAGGTGTTCATCGAGGTCAACATCGGCGAAGAGAAAAGTAAGTCGGGGTTCACCATCGAGGGGCTGAAAAAGGCCATCGCCTATATCGCCAACCTCAACAAGGTGAAGGTCAGCGGCCTGATGGCCGTCCCCCCTTATTTCGAGGACGCGGAAAAGTCCAGGCCCTACTTCGCCCGGCTGCGCGAGCTGCAGGGGGACATCAACCGGATGGCGATCGCCAACATGAAGATCGCCCACCTCTCCATGGGCATGAGCCACGATTACGAGGTCGCGGTGGAAGAGGGGGCCACGCTGGTGCGCATCGGCACGGCCCTGTTCGGCCGGCGCAAGGCCTGAGCCGCGAAAAAAGGAGGCACCATGAAATTGACGCCACAGGAAATTCTGAGCCAGACCTTTTCCAAACGCATCAAGGGCTTCGACCCCGACGAGGTCAAGGGCTTTTTGCAGCAGATCGCCGAGACCCTGGAGAGCGAGATCCAGGAAAAGGAAGAGATGAAGTCCAGGACGGAAAGGCTGCGCGAGGACCTGGGCAAGCTGGAAAAAAAGGAAGAGCTACTGAGAGACACCCTGATCGCCGCCCAGAAATTTTCCAGCGAGATCAAGGCCAACTCCCACAAGGAGGCGGAGCTGATCACCAAGGACGCGGAGATCAAGTCCGAGGAGATCGTCAAGCACGCCGTGATCCGCCAGATGGCCATCCGCGAAGAGATAAAGAACCTGCAGTTCAAGAGAAAGGAGATCGAAAGCGACATCATCCACCTGCTGAACTCGCTGAAAGAACTGATCGAGACCTACCACCGCCAGGACGAGGAGTTCGGCAAGATAGAGTACCTGGGGAAATAGGGCCTGCGTAGGGGCGAACGGCGTGCGCGTGCCCGATAATATCGAACCGTAGGGCACGGTCATCGCGCCCAAATGCCGCGGACAATCCCCAAAAGGGCGGGATAACCCGGGCCTACATTTTTTTGTTGAAAATCATATCATATCATGATACTATATTTAATGAGGATATTATGCCTGCTGTAAGCTTTTACTTGAAAAAAGATGTCCTGGAAGCGGTGCGCGCCCGGGCCCAGGCCAGCGACCTGCCGGTATCGCGGATCATCAGCCGCGCCGTCGAGGAATACCTGAAGACCGGCGAAATGCTCGGGGCCCGCAAGCAGGTCCTGGATCGCATCCGCCAGGCGCTTTCGCCCATGGGCTGGGAAGCGCTCCACCGCGAGCGGACGGCGGCCGATGCTGACCGGGATTGACACCAGTTTCTTCTACGCCCTCGCCGCCGGGCGGCCGGGCGCGGTGGACGCCTGGGAAAACCGGGAGCTCCTGACCTCCACCCTCTGCTTTTTCGAACTGCGCAAACGGATGCTGGACGGCGACCTCAAGGCGTGGCCGACCGTGCTGGAGGATATCGCCAAGGCCGTCGAGGCGCTGCCCGTGACCGCCGCCGCCGCGGTGCAGGCCGCGCTGATCGCCCACGAGACCGGGAATGCCCGCCATGGACGCCATCCTGATCAGCCAGTTCATCGAGGCCGGCTGCGAAGAGATCCTCACCCTGGACCATCATTTCTCGCTGTTCGCGAAAAAAGGGCTGAAGATAACCCTGTTATCCACCTAAGGAAATGATCACGCACTCAAAACATCGCTTCATTTCGGCAGGCTTTCGCGCCATTCCCCTTCACTTTTTCCCGGAGCACCGAGGCCTCCGGGAACCGATGGCCGTCTACTCGACGTCCACAAGGCGTTCCGGGGAATGTCGCTGCGCCTGCCAAGTGCCACTTTCCTCAACATCGAACTTCGAACGTCTAACGTCGAACCTCGTCCTCGTTCTTCTTGTCACTCGTCACTCGTCACTTGTTACTAAATCTCGCCACTTTCCATTGTCCAATAATACTGATACAATAAGCTCTACCATCGGAGGAGGACCCAATGGCTGAAATCAGCAACAAGACGACCGCGTTGAACAACGCCGTATCGCAGATCGAAAAGCAGTTCGGCAAGGGCTCGATCATGAAACTCGGCGGCAAGGAGGTCGTGCAGATCCCGGCCATCTCCTCGGGCTGCATCGCCCTGGACATCATCTCCGGCATCGGCGGCTTCCCGCGCGGCCGGGTCATCGAGATCTACGGCCCGGAAGGCTCGGGAAAGACCACCCTGGCGCTGCACGCCATCGCCGAGGCCCAGAAAGCCGGCGGCTACGCCGCCTTCATCGACGCCGAGCACGCCCTCGACCCGCTCTACGCCCAGAAGCTCGGCGTGAATATCGACGAACTGTACATCGCCCAGCCCGACTGGGGCGAACAGGCGCTGGAGATCGCCGAGATCCTGGTCCGCTCGGGCGGCGTCGACATCATCGTCGTGGACAGCGTGGCGGCGCTGGTGCCCAAGGCCGAGCTGGAAGGCGACATGGGCGACAGCCACATGGGGCTGCAGGCGCGGCTGATGAGCCAGGCGCTGCGCAAGCTGACGGCCATCGTGGCGCGTTCCAAGACCACCTTCGTCTTCCTGAACCAGCTGCGCGAAAAGATCGGCATGTTCGTCGGCAACCCCGAGGTCACCACCGGCGGCCGGGCGCTGAAATTCTACGCCTCCATGCGCATCGAGGTCAAACGGACCATGGCGATCAAGGAAGGGACCGATATCGTCGGCGGCCGGGTGAGGATCAAGATCGTCAAGAACAAGATGGCGCCGCCCTTCAAGGAGGTCGAGGTCGACCTGTACTACGGCCGGGGCTTCTCCAAGGAGAGCGACATCATCGAGCTCGGCGTCCTCTACGAGATCATCAACAAGACCGGCGCCTGGTACTCCTATGGCGACAACCGGCTGGGCCAGGGCAAGGAGTCCGTGCGCAAGCTGTTCGAGGAGAACCGCTCCCTGTTCGAGGAGATCAAGGCCAAGATCATGGAAAAAGCCAAGCCGGCGGTCAAGGAAAAGGAAAAAGAAAAAGAAGAAGATTGAGAAAATACAGGTTTTCGCTCCTCTACATCCTGCTCCTGCTGGTGACCTCCCCGTTCCACCTCCAGTTCAGGAACCTGCTGGTGGGGTTCAAGGGTTTCAATTTCAGCAATTACCTCCTCCTGGGAATACTGGTCGCCTTTTTCGTCCTGGCTTTCCTCAAGGCGCTCACCGGCGGCAAGGCGCTGGAGAACGCCGCCATCCTGCTGGCGGCGACCATCGTCTTTTATTTTCTCTTCCAGCGCCGGATATTCCTGAACCGGGCCTTCTTCTCCAATTTCCTGCACATCGCCGAATTCTTCATTCTGGGGGTCCTGCTCTTCAAGGAAAACAAACGGGCCTCCTCGCCCCTGCCGTTCTTCATCCTTATCGTTTCCGCGTTCGCCTTCGAGCTGATCCAGTTCTTTTTCCAGAACCGGGTGGTCGACGCCAACGACATCTGGACCAACGTCATCGCCGGGCTGGTCGGCCTGGTGGTGGGATACTTTTAAGCTCAATTCGTCATCGGCGGCGCAATTGAAAAGGGCATAGTTATCGTCTATAATGCCCGCATGGCTCTCAAGGATCTCTTCGGCACGAAATTCCGGGAACGGTGGGCCTCGCTTTTCACCGCCGCCAAGAACAAGGAAGAGATCGCCGCCGAACTGGAGGAGCTGCTGCTGCTCGCCGACATCTCGCTGCCGGTGGTCGAGCGCGTCATGGCCGGCATCGGCAAGAAGATAAAAAACCAGGCCGGAAAGGAGGAGACCCTGGACTTCCTGCGCCAGGAGCTGCTGGCGGTGTTCGCGGGCCAGCGGCGCTCCACCCTGGGCGCAGGCGAAAAGAGCGTCCTGCTGCTGGTCGGGGTGAACGGCAGCGGCAAGACCACCACCGCCGCCAAGCTGGCCGCCCATTTCCGCGACCGCGGCCGGCGCGTCCTCCTGGCCGCCGCCGACACCTTCCGCGCCGCCGGCTCCACCCAGCTCACCCTGTGGGGGGAGAAGCTCGGCATCCCGGTCGTGGGCGGCGAACGCGGCGCCGACCCCGGCTCGGTGGTCTTCAACAGCATGCAGTCCTGGGCGAGCAAGGAGTTCGACCTGCTGGTCATCGACACCGCCGGCCGCATGCAGAGCAAGGAAAACCTGATGCGCGAGCTGGAAAAGATCACCAAGGTCATCCACAAATTCTCCCCTGCCCAGCCGGCCGAGACCTGGCTGGTGCTCGACGCCTCCACCGGCCAGAACGCGCTGGTGCAGGCCGAGAAATTCAGGGAGTTCTCCGGGATCAACGGCCTGGTCCTGGCCAAGCTGGACGGCACCGCCAAGGGCGGCGGCGTCATCACCATCGCCGAGCGCATGAAGCTGCCGGTCTTCTTCGTGGGCAGCGGGGAAGGCGCGGGCGACCTGCTGGAATTTGACGCGGGCGAATTCGTCGATTCGCTGCTGGGCCGATGAACAGGAAAACGGGAACCGGCGTCCAACAAGCGGCGGACGACCGCAAATTCATGAAGATCGCCCTGCGGCTGAGCCGCAAGGGGCTGGGCTACACCGAGCCCAACCCGCTGGTGGGCGCGGTGGCGGTGAAGGACGGCCGCGTCCTGGCCGGCGGCTATCACCGGGCGTTCGGCGCCCCGCACGCCGAGGCGATGGCCCTGGAGCACCTGGACGTCCCCGGCTCCACCCTGTACGTCACCCTGGAGCCCTGCGCCCATTTCGGCAAGAACCCTCCCTGCGCCGACCTGATCATCGCCAGGAAGGTCGAGCGGGTGGTGATGGCCATGCGCGACCCCAACCCGCTGGTCGACGGCCGCGGCATCCGCAAGCTGCGCGCCCACGGCATCCTGACCCGCGTGGGCCTTTTCCAGGACTGGGCGGAGCGGCTCAACCGCCACTACCTCAAGGCCATCCGCCGGCGGATCCCCTACGTCGCCCTGCACGCCGGCATCTCCCTGGACGGCAAGCTCACCGACGACGCCGGGCGCTCGCGCTGGGTCACCTCCGAGGAGGGGCGCCGCTATTCGCACAGCCTGCGCGGCGAGTTTTCCGCCATCCTCGCCGGCCGCGGCACCATATTGGCCGACGACCCGGGGCTGAACCTGCGCGAGCCGGGATGGGAGGGGAAGACCCTGTACCGCGTAGTGCTTGACTCGGGAAACTCGCTCTCGCGGCGGCTGAACATATTCAAGGACCAGGAACGCTTCCCTTTGATCATTTTCAGTTCCCGTGATGCCGCCGACCGGAGAAAAAAAGTCCCGCGCCATTTCTTCGTGCGCCATGACGCCAACGGCCTGGTCCTGGCCGACGTCCTGGAGCAATTATCCAGGCTGGGCATCGCCTCGCTGCTGGTGGAAGGGGGCGGGCAAGTGCTCGACTCTTTCGTCCGCGAGCGCCTGTTCGACGAGATGGCCCTGTTCTTTTCCAACAAGATCGTGGGCGGCCGGAACTCGGTCCAGATCTTCGCTTCCGGGGACCGCCTCGAGGACGCGCTGGAGCTGGTCGATTGCCGCTGGAGCCCATTCGCCAGCGGCACCATGATGAGGGGGTACCGAAAATGTTCACCGGACTGATCGCGACCACCGCCGCCCTGGTCAAGCTGGAAAAGAAGAACCGCCCGGTCCTGACCATCCGCGCCGCCCTGGACCGGACGCTCGCCGTCGGCGACTCGCTGGCGGTCAACGGCGTCTGCCTGACCCTGATCGAAAAAAAGGACGACCTCTACCGCTTCAATCTCGCCGCCCCCACCCTGAAGCTCTCCAACCTGGGCGACCTGCCCATTGGCTCGCTTCTCAATATCGAATTTCCTGTGTCCGCCAATGGTTTGTTGGGCGGCCACCTGGTCAGCGGCCACATCGACGGCACGGTGCGCGTGCGCGCCCTGAACAAGGGCGACCAGAACTCGCGCTTCGATTTTTCTTTCCTCGACAGGGAATGGCGCAAGTTCATCGTGGAGCGCGGCTCGGTCGCCCTCAACGGCGTCAGCCTGACCGTGGCCGACGTCGGCGAATCCTGGCTCGCGGTTGAAATTATCCCCCAAACTCTCGCCGTCACCAACCTGCGCCTTCTTCGCGTCGGCGAGCGCGTCAACATCGAGCTGGATCAGGTCGCTAAATATTTATACAATTTCCAGAAGCATTCTTAATACTTGGTTTTTAAAAGGAATTTAATTTTAAACAACCAGTTAACTTCGGGCTTTGGGGATGGTTCTTATTTTCTTGACATCTTGTAGCTTACACCAGCCGATTCGAGAGAGCCCTGTCGTAGATACATCCCAGTTGCTCAGTTCCAGATCCGCGAAGATATCCAATTATGCGATTTCACGGTACCCACTCAAGGCGGGGCGGTGCAACAACTTGACATTACTTTGTTTTATTTCAATAATCGGTGTCACACAATTCAATAAACGAAGGAGTGAAAATGAAAAAATATTTGAAATTTAATGCGCTTCTTGTTTTATCAGCCAGTGCACTCCTGACTACTGCCTGTTCAGGTGCTTTTTTTCAGCCAACGGTGTCGCCAAAATATTATAAGGGAGCGATGGAGACCTGGATAGGACTTGATGTTAATGGATTGATTTCACAATGGGGTCCTCCAAGCAATGTTTATGAAATGCCAAATGGGAACAAATTGTATACGTGGCTAAAGACAAGCGGCACGGTCGTGGTAACCGAGTATAATTATTGGTTGAACCAAAGTGTGTCCGGAACGGTTTCGGATTGGTGCAAAACCACATTTGAGGTTAACACCGCTAATCAAATCACGAAGGCTAGCTGGGAAGGAAACAATTGCGTCGCGCATCGTCCAGAAGAAAAATAGAAAAGCAACCAATAAAAAACGATCTGTTAACTGCCATTTAATTTTTTTGTATTCTATTACTTTTGAGGGATATTCAAGTTGAACACGGCATTCCCTTGCCTTGCTTTTTCATTTGCCCTATAATGAACCAGACCATGGTTAAGCAAAAATGACCGAAAAAGGCAGGAATATATAGATGACCATCACCGTACCCGAAGCCATCGAGACCCTGAGACAGGGCAAAATGATCATCATCGTCGATGATGAGGAGCGCGAGAACGAGGGCGATTTGATGATCGCCGCCGAAAAAGTCACCCCCGAGGCGATCAACTTCATGGCCAGGGAGGCGCGCGGCCTGATCTGCGTCTCGCTGACCGAGAAGCGCAGCGACGAGCTCGACCTGCAGCTGATGGTCCACGACAACACCTCGCACTTCCAGACCCCGTTCACCGTGTCGGTCGACGCCAAGAAGAACACCACCACCGGCATTTCGGCCTACGACCGCGCCACCACCATCCTGAGCCTGATCAATCCTGAGACCAAGCCGGGGGACCTCTCGCGCCCCGGCCACATCTTCCCGCTGCGCGCCAAGGACGGCGGCGTGCTGGTGCGCACCGGCCAGACCGAGGCGTCGGTCGACCTGGCCAAGTTCGCACATCTGCAGCCCGCCGGCGTGATCTGCGAGATCATGAAGGAAGACGGCACCATGGCGCGCATGCCCGACCTGGAGCAATTTTCAAAAAAGTTCTCCATACCGATCATCACCATCGAGGAGATCATCAAGTACCGCGTGCAGACCGATTCGCTGGTGGAGATGGTCGCGGAGGCGGACCTGCCCACCCGCTGGGGCGACTTCACCATCAAGGCCTTCGTCGACCACATCCAGCAGGAGACGCACATCGCCCTGACGCAGGGCGACCTCACGGGCGACGAGCCGATCCTGGTCCGCGTCCATTCGCAGTGCCTGACCGGCGACACCTTCGGCTCGCTGCGCTGCGACTGCGGCAAGCAGCTGCAGGCGGCCATGGAGATGATCAGCGCTGAGAAGCGCGGCGTGCTCCTCTACCTGCTCAACCAGGAGGGGCGCGGCATCGGCCTGACCAGCAAGATCAAGGCCTACAAGCTGCAGGAACAGGGCCTGGACACCATCCAGGCCAACGTCAAGCTGGGCTTCAAGGCCGACCAGCGCGACTACGGCATCGGCGCCCAGATCCTGCGCCACCTGGGCTTGAAGAAGCTGCGCCTGATCACCAACAACCCGGCCAAGTACATCGCCCTTGCCGGCTACGGGCTGGAGATCAGCGAGCGCATCTCGCTGGAGATCGCGCCGGGCAAGGAGAACCGGGACTACATGAAGACCAAGAAAGAGAAGATGGGGCACCTGCTCGACAAGATATAGCATGGCCATCAGCGAAGATTTCCTGAAGCTCACGCCGGCGGGCCAGGTGAAGTTCCTCAAGACCGAGGAATTCGCGCAGATGGACAAGGCGCAGCGCGTCGAGTTCCTGAAGGAGATCGCCGCGGGCGAAAACATCTCCTCCAAGTGCCTGGCCAGCGCCCTGAAGATCCTGCGCGAGCTGAAGTTCCGCGACCGCGCGTTCTACAAGCAGTTCCTGCAACACCCCGACAGCTCGGTGATCATGGCCTGCAAGAAGGCGCTGAGCGACAGGGGCTTCGACAACGGCTTCGGCTTCTTCCCCATGCGCGAGCTGGTCAAGAAGCAGAACAACGAGAAAAAGCTGGAGACCGTGAAGCTGATCGTCAGCGAGACCGGGCGGGCGGGCGAGGACATGCTGTTCTCGTTCCTGTCCGAGGACAACCTGCGGGTCAGGGAGGTCGTGGTCAAGGAGCTGTCGGGCCGCGAGCAGCTCGACGAGAACAAGCTGCTCGCCATGCTGTCGCATTCGATCTGGTACACGCGGGCGGCGATCGTCGAGGTCCTGGGCAACCGCCGCAGCCCGCTGCTGTTCGAAAAGATCGGCGAGCTGCTCGCCGACCCCAACGTCGAGGTCAGGCTGCAGCTGATCACGGCGCTGGCCAAGCTCGACCGCGAGCGGGCCAGGGAATACCTCCTCAAGCTGACCAGGGACCCCCACATGCGGGTCATCAGGGAAGCCAAGAAGGTATTGGCGACGATCTGACCGGTTTTATAAATACTAATTCAACGGTTCTTCCTTGGCCTGGACGTCCACCACGAAAAATTTGAAATCGGAATATTCGACCCAGGTCCGCGACAGTTCGACCTGGCGGCTCCCGCCGCTGCTGGAAATGAACTTGGATTGCGAGGATAGCGGGGGTTCTATCTAATCTTCTACTACGGGACCACTTTTAAAACATAATGCTCGGAAATGGAGGTGCGGCTGGGCAGCCAGATGCCGTCGCGCTCAACCTCATATTAATGGACATCGCTGACCAGCAAGCCGGGCGCCCGATCTTTGCGCCCACTTTTCCGCGGCCTCGATCCCCTTGATCGCCCGTTGCGCCAGCTCGATCTTCAGCACCGCACCGGTCTCCTCATCCACCCACGCCGTGCCCGCGCCCTGTTCCTCTAACCCGGGCCGCGTCGCGACGGCCAGGCGAGCCACTTGCCGCCTGTTCATTTTTTCATGCTTTTCCAGCTTGTAGAAAAAGGCGGGCTGCTTGTCGGCGGCGAACAATGTTGCCGGCAGGAAAACCGAGTACAACGAACGGAAACGGGTCTCCAGGGATGCGTTTTCCAGGCGCTTCTTCGTCCTGTTCTTCCGCAGCAACGCCCGGCTTTCCGTGACCTTCCCTTCGCGCACCACGACCTGGTATTCATAGAGCCAGGAGTTCCGCTTCGGCTTATTGGAACCATTCGGATCGCGGCCCGCAACAGCACTCCTCGGTGACCGTCTCCCGGCAGATGAAGCGGAACGCCGCGTGGCGCAGGCGCTCCGCGTAATCGGCGGCCAGCTTCAACAGCGCCACGGTTTCAGCGGACATTTCCCCGCCCAGGATATCGAGGGGGGATTCGCCTTGTGCTTGCATGCCGGTGAAACTATCGACCACTTTCACTCCCAGCTTGTATCTTCCCGGCTCCAGCCCGGTGATGGGGATCTTTACGCTCCCGGTGGTGGCGATCTCGACATCTTTGACCAGGATTTTCGGAGTTTCATCTTCCCGGGCGGCGGAGAGCGAGACCCTGACCAGGCCGGAGCGTTCCTCCCCCTGGCCGATAATATACATATTTTCCAGTTCCAGGCGCACCATGCCCGGGAAGGGGACGATCGCGGCCAACTTGATCTGCGGCAGGTTCTCCATTTCCACGCGCCGGCCGTGGATGACCGTGACGCCGTCGCGATCCACGTTGATTTGGACCTTCCGCTTGCGGCTTTTCCCTTCGCTCGGGGCATAGGTGAGCATGTAATAGATATCTTCCCGGTTGGCCACCTCGGCCAGCGCCTCCTGCATGCGGTTGCCGTCCATGATCTCACCGCCCGTGGCCTCGGTGATCTGGCGAAAGGTCTCTTCCCAGTTGGAAAACACCGGGAACGGATTGATGACATCGAAGCGTGATGCGGCTTCCAGGGCGGACGGCGACAGGCGGCTGTCCAGGAAAAGCAAGTGGAACTGGGTATTGGCCTGGATGAAGCGGATGCGCAGGGATTCGGCAAAATGCAGGACCTCCATGGGAAAAAGCTGATCCCGGTTCACTTTTTCGAGCTTTTCAAGCACCGCCCCCAGGTGATACTGGTTATCCCCCAATTTCATTTTTTCGATATCCAGCAGCGGCAGGGTGTCATGCTGGAAAAAAACCAGCGCCCATTTGTCCGCGTCGATGGTTTCCAGGGCGCGGGTCATGGCTTCGAGCCGCTCGACGTTGGGCTTCTGGTATTGCAGCCGGTACTCCCTTAGCAGCTGCTCATATTGGCTGGCCACTGTATTCGGGTCGCACCTGGGAGATACTCCTTTCTTGCGCTCCATGCTCAGGCAATCCAGGTAATCCTGGAGGTACGACTCGATCTGTAGCCTGACCCGTTCCTTGTCCAAACGGACATTCCGGCTCGTCGCCATTACGCCGGCTTTGAACTCGTTGACCCTGGTTTCCTTTTCCGCCGCGGCATTGATTTCGATGGAGCTTCGCTGGTCGGCCAGGATCACCCGGTCACCCTCGCGGTAAATGTACTTGAAAAAGTAATCCAGCACCTCGTCGACCTTGATCGAGGGCTCATGGATCCAGAAAAAGAGGAGGAACAGGCGGCCGGGTCGTTTCAGTTTTCCGGTTTCGACCGTCGGCGCGGCTTCGCGGGGAGTAATGCTTCGGTGCATTTCAAGAAAGCCGTTGATCTCCTGCTTGCGTCCATTCTCGAGCAGGGTGAAGTCCCCCTTCTTCAGCCCGGCGAGCGGGCGGCCGTCCTTCATGACCCGCACCAGCATCTCGATATTCAGCACCTGGACATATTCGCGCTCGACAGTCTGTTGAGATAAAAGCAAAACCGCCACGGAGAAGATCGCTATCCAAAGGGATATGCTGCGGATCGATTTCTTCATCGTCCCTCCCGATCCAATCATGATAGTAGCGTTCTAAAAACTTGTAAAGCTCCCCTTGATCGGCAAGCATTTTTTATTCCAGCATGATCTGATTTTTCTGTATGAAAAACAGGACACAGGGCTTGTTCGAAACGGAAAAAAAGGACAGTGCTTAAAAAAAACTATTGAGCGGACTCGATCTTATAGAATTTTCTCTTGCCGATCTTCAATAAATAAGAATGGCCTTTTTTCAGCATGAAGGAGATCTCCGCGGGGCGCTCGTTGTCCAGGTAGATGCCGCCCTGGGCGTGGACGCGCTTCACCTCGCCGCGCGAGGCCAGAACGCCGTGGCGCACGATGAAATCGACCAGCGCTTCGTCCTCGGCCAGCGGCAGCACCGCCGCGTCCTCGGGGGTCTCCTTGTTGCGGAAGACCTTGATGAACTCGGCCTCGGCGGCCTCGGCGGCATCCTGGGAATGGAAATCGGCGATGATCGACTTGGCCAGCCCGATCTTGACCGCCATGGGGTTCAACGTCCCGGCGGCGATCTCCTTTTTCAGGCGCGCGATCTCCGCTGCCGGCGTGTCGGTGAGCAGGTCGTAGTAGCGGAACATCAGCTCGTCGTTGACCGACATCACCTTGCCGAAGATCTCCGTCGGCGATTCGTGGATGCCGATGTAGTTGCCCAGGCTCTTGCTCATCTTCTGCACGCCGTCGAGCCCCTCGAGCAGGGGCATGGTGACGATCACCTGCGGCTCCTGGCCGTAGTCGCGCTGCAGCTCGCGGCCGACCAGCAGGTTGAACTTCTGGTCGCTGCCGCCCAGCTCGACGTCGGCATGCAGCGCCACCGAGTCGTAGCCCTGCATCAGCGGGTAGAGCAGCTCGTGGACCGAGATCGGCTCGCCGTTCTTGTAGCGCTTGGAGAAGTCGTCGCGCTCCAGGATGCGCGCCACGGTGTAGGCGGCGGTCAGCTTGATGATCTCCACCGCGCGTCAGCTTGCCGAGCCAGCGCGAGTTGAAGTCGATCACGGTTTTTTTCGGGTCCAGGAGCTTGAAGATCTGCTCCTTGTAGGTCTCGGCGTTGCGCGCGATCTCCTCCGGGCTCAACGGCGGCCGCGTCTTGTTGCGGCCGCTGGGGTCGCCGATCAGGCCGGTGAAGTCGCCGATCAGGAAGACCACGGTATGCCCCAGGTCCTGGAAGTGCTTCATCTTGCGGATGAGCACGGTGTGCCCCAGGTGGATGTCGGGCGCCGTGGGGTCGAACCCCGCCTTGACCAGCAGGGGCTTGTTCGTCTTCAGCGAGCGGGCGAGCTTCTTTGCCAGGTCCTCTTCGCTGATGACCTCCAGCGCCCCTTTCTTGAGCAGGTCGAGCTGTTCGTTGACGGCGGGGAAACCCATCCTACTTGATCAGGTTCATCCCGACCTCGATGGCTTTCATGTTCATCTCCACCGCCCCCTTGGGGGCCCAGTGCTTGACGTGCGCCACCATGTGGTCGTAGGTGATGATATTGGTCAGCTTCTGGGTGACGGCCAGGCTGACCACCGAGGTCAGCACCACGTTGCCCGCCCCCACCTTGGTCTCGTTGATGATCGGCACCTGGTAGACCTTCCAGTGTTTGGTGTCGCCGATCTCGCGCACCAGGTGCGAATCGACGACCACGATGGCGTCGTCCTTCAGGCGGTCCTTGTAGATGTCGTAGGGGCGCTGGTCGGTGCAGAGAAAGAAGTCGATCGAGGTGGCGTGGGGGAAGTCGATCTTCTCGTCGGCGATGATGACGTCGACCTTGGTCGGGCCGCCGCGCACGGCGGCGGTGTAGGTGGGGCTTTCGATGGCGAACTTGTTCTCCAGCTCCACGGCGATGTCCACCAGCAGGGCGCCGGCGGTGATGATGCCCTGGCCGCCCACGGCGGCGTAGCGTATCTCGTATTTCTTCATTTTCCCCCCTGGGCTTGCTGGGCCACGGGAACGATGTGGTTGTAATAGAGGTCGGTGTATTCCAGCCGCTGCGTGTCCTGCACGAAGATGCCCAGCGGGTACTTCGGCGCCTGCTCCTCGGGCGACAGCTTCTCGAACTCGGCCATGGGCATGGTGATGTCGCGGATGTACTTGGTCATCACCAGCGGGCTCTTCATCTTGTTGCGCCGCCCCAGGTTGACGTGGCAGTTGCTCATCACCTCGACCACCGAGAAGCCCTTGTGCTGGAACGACTTCTTGATCACCTGCTTCAGCTGCATCAGGCGGTTGACCGTCTCGCGGGCCACGAAGGTGGCCTTGGCGGCGGTGAGCAGCTCGCGCACGTTGAAATGGGGCTCGATGTTGCCGTAGGGGGTGGTCTCGGTGAAGAACGAGGGCGGCGTCAGCGGCGAGACCTGGCCGCCGGTCATGCCGTAGATGCCGTTGTTGATCAGGATCATCTTGATGCCGATGTTGCGCCGGGCGGCGTGGATCAGGTGGTTGCCGCCGATCGCCGTGGCGTCCCCGTCCCCGGAGATGACCACCACCAGCTTCTCGGGCTTGGCCAGCTTGATGCCGGTGGCGAACGTCAGGGCGCGGCCGTGGGTGGTGTGCAGGGTGTTGGTGTTGAAGTAGGTGGGCATGCGGCCGGAGCAGCCGATGCCGGCGACCACGATGATGTCGTCGGGGTCGAGGTTCAGCTCGGCAAAGGCCATGGCGATGGACTTGAGGATGACGCCGTCCCCGCAGCCGGGGCACCAGGGGGTGGGAAAGGTACGGTAGCGGATGTATTTTTCGTAGTCTCTCATTTGCCAAGCTCCTTGATGGCGTTCAGCACCTCGTCGGGGGTGAAGGGCATGCCGTTGGCGCGCAGCAGCGTCTGCTTCTCCACGTCGGCGGGGGCGACGCGCTCCACCTCGTATTTCATCTGGCCCATGTTCAATTCCACGGTCAGCACCTTCTTCGTCTTCTTGAAGCGCTCGCGCAGCGCGGCGCTGGGGAAGGGCCAGACGGTCAGGGCCTGGAACAGCCCGGCCTTGATGCCCTGCTCGCGGGCCGTCTTGACCGCCGCCAGGGCGGCGCGGGCCGAGATGCCGAAGCTGAACACCAGCACCTCGGCGTCGTCCAGGAAATATTCCTTGTACTTGATGATGTCGTCCAGGTTCTGGTAGATCTTCTGCATGCGCAGCTTCTGCATCTTGTCCACGGTCTTGGCGTCGAACGAGGGCCAGCCGTGGGCGTCGTGCTCCAGGCTGTCGATGTGGATCGGGTAGCCGTGGAAGAAGTCGATGCGCGGCGGGTTCTCGCCGATCTTGCGGTCGTAGATGTTCAGGTCCTTGATCTCGTTGGTCTTTTCCCAATACACGTCATAGCTTCCCGGCTCGGGGATCTCCACGTCCATGTGCGCCTTGCCCAGGACCTCGTCGGAAAGCAGGATCACCGGGTTCCAGTATTTCTCGGCCAGGTTGAAGGCGCGGACCGTCTCGCTGAACATCTCGTCGGAAAACGCCGGGTACAGGGCGATGATCGGGTGGTCGCCGTGGGTGCCCCAGCGGGCCTGCATCATGTCGGCCTGCGCCGGCTTGGTGGGCATGCCGGTCGAGGGGCCGCCGCGCATGACGTTGACGATCACCACCGGCACCTCGGCCATGACCGCCAGGCCGATGTGCTCCTGCATCAGGGAGAACCCGGGGCCGGAGGTGGCGGTCAGGGCCTTTTTCCCGGCCAGCGAGGCGCCGATGCAGGCGCCCAGCGAGGCGATCTCGTCCTCCATCTGGATGAAGGTGCGCTCCATCTTCGGCATCTCCTTGGACATGTACTGGGCGATCTCCGAGGAGGGGGTGATGGGGTAGCCGGCGAAGAAATCGCAGCCCGCCGCCAGCGCCGCCTTGGCGATGATGATGTTGCCCTGCAGGACCTTGCGCTGGCTCATTTGCCACCTTCCTTTTTCTTCTCCTCGTAGTTGACGAATATGGCGAAATCGGGGCACTGCAGCTCGCACATCTTGCAGCCGATGCAGAATTCCTGGGCGTCGATCTTCACCGAGGTGCCGAACTTGTTCTTGGGGTCGTCGTACAGCTGCAGGGTGCCGGTGGGGCAGACCTCCACGCACAGGCCGCAGCCCTTGCAGTAGAGCGGCACCAGGGTCAGCTGGTTCTGCTTGGGCGACGGCTTTTTCTTGCCGCGCCGCTCCAGGGCGTCCTGGTTCGCCTTTAGTTCTTCCTTCTCCATGCTTCACCTCTGGTATTTGGGGGATGGGGCTTCAAGATACTGGATTTTATCACATCCGCCGCCATTTGGAAACCCGCCCCCGGTTTTGCCGTGGGCGGCGCCTCAGGTCTTGATCTTCAGGAACAGGACCAGCGAGATCAGCGAAAACAGGACCAGTGGGGCGAAGGCGGCCAGCAGCGGCGACATGACTCCGGTGGCGCCCACCGAGCTGAAGATGCCCAGCGCCCCCCAGTAGATCATGGAGATGCCCACGGCGATGCCGATGCCGAACAGGGCCCCGCGGTTGCCCATGAGGAAGGAGAAGGGGATGGCGATGAACACCATGACCAGCGACGAAAAGGGGAAGGCGTAGTTGTTGTAGAGCTGGGACTGGTAGCGCAGCGGGTCGCTGCGGTTCGTGCGCAGGTAGCGGATATACTCCTTCAGCTGGCGGCTGTTCATCGCCCCGGAGAACTTCACTTTTTCCGTGAAGAACTGCTGGTTCTCCGCGATGGCCAGCGGCAGCTCGCGGAAGGGGATCAGCGCCCCGGGGAGGTTGTCCTGGAAATTCCTGGAAAAGCCCGCGCGCAGCAGCAGCGACTGGTCCGACTGCCAGGTGGCGCTGTTGGCGCTGACGCGCCGCTGCAGCCGGAACCCGTTGTCCAGGTAGAGGACGTTGAAATTGATGAAGCGCCTTTTTTGCTTTTCATAATAATCGTAGAAATAGATCTGGTTGTCGCGGCCCAGCACCCAGTTGCGGGCGAACTCCATGTCCGCGGCGGACTGGCGCTTGTGGATCACGTCCAGCATCCTCGCCGCCTGCAGGTTGGCTTCGGGGAGTATGTTTTCCTGGATGAAAAACGTGGTCAGCGACAGAAAAAGCCCCAGGAAAACGGCCGGCAGCGCCAGGCGCAGCAGGCTGACGCCGCTGACCTGGACCGCGATCACCTCGTTGTTCTTGCTCATCAGCGAAAAGGTGAGCAGCACGGCGGTCAATATGGAGATGGGCAGGATGAGGGTGAGGAATTCCGGGGTCATGTAATAATCGTATTTCAACAAATAGAGGAAGGAGACCTTGTTTTCGATGATGTTGTCGACCAGTTCCAGGATGTTGATGATGTAAAAGACCAGCAGCAGCGACGAAAAAACCAGGAAAAAGATCATGGCCATCCGGCGCAGCACGTAACCGTCGAGTATCTTGAGCGGGCGCCAGGCGAAACAGGCCGATTCCCTGGGGCCGACCTGGGCGGGCGGCGGCTCGGCGGATTTACGCCGCTTCGGGCCGAAGGAAAAGATCCTGTCCCAGACGATCTCCTTTTCCAGGGTCGAATAGCGGTAGAGCCAGATGCCGATGCCGACCAGGAACAGGGTGGGCGCCCACGAGCCCCAGAAGGGGGAGACGATCCTCTTGATGATCAGGTTGCGGCCGGCGGTCATCAGCACGTAGTAGATGAAAATGATCCCCAGCGAGATGACGAAGCCGCTGGTCTTGCCCCCCTTGCGGGTGGAGATGCCCAGGGACATGCCCAGGAAGCCCAGGGCCAGGCAGGCGAAGGGCAGGGCGAACTTCTTGTGGAACTCGAGGCTCAGCAGCACGTCGTCCGGCTCGGCGCGTCTGCGGCGCAGCAGCTCGGGGAAGACCATCTGGGTGCTGCGCCGCGTCTGGCGGATGGTGACCAGGTTGCTGATCTTCTCGGTCTTGCGGGAAAAGAAGGTCAGCGAATACTTGCCCGGGTCCTTTTTCTTGAATGCGTGCACCACGCCGTCGGAGAGCACGATGTAATTGTCTTTCTGGGATTGCTTGTAAATGAAGCGGCCGCGGCGGGCGAAGATCAGCGTGTCCTCGTCGGGCTTCATCATGGAGCAGAGGAACACGTCGCGCCATTCGCCGTCGCGGCCCTGGTCGCGGAAATAGAGGCTGTAGAACGGCAGCCCCTGGTAGAAGACCCCGGGCTTGATCCCGGAGATCGTCTGCGAAAGCGCCACCCCGGTGTACAGCTTGCTGAAGCGGTAGTTGGCCTCGGGCGCCAGGTACATGATCAGCCATGAGGAGAAGAGCCAGGTGGCGACCGAGAACATCATCACCGGCTTGAGCAGCTGGCGGTTGCGCAGGCCCATGGTGCGGAAGGCCACGATCTCGGAGTCGGAGCTCAGGCGGCTCATGCCGGCCAGCACGCCCATCAGGGTCGCCATGGGGATGGTGAAGGAGAAGAGGTCGGGCAGCAGGTAGACCAGGATCTTGAAAATGGTGTCCGCCGTCGCCCCCTTGGCGATCAGCGTCTTGGAGAGGATGAGGATGTTGTTGATCAGCAGGGTGAAGGTGTAGACCAGCAGGCCGATGGCGAACGGGGAGGCGATCTCCTTCAGGATGTAGCGGTCGAAGGCCCTTTTCATGCAGGAATAATAGCACAGCATCGCCGCCTTTCAAAGAAGGCGGCGGTCAGGGGGCGATGGCCAGCGGGGCGGGCGTGAAGCAGAGGATGAAGATGAGCAGGGCGACGCCGGCGAGCGCCTTTCTTCGCCAGTCGAGGCGCTCGTCCTCGAATATCGGCGGGTGGCGCAGGCCGACCAGAGTGACGATCAGCGCCCAGAAGAGCCAGCCCTGCCAGAAGAATATCCCCAGCAGGACCAGGATGACGATCGACGCCACCCCGGCGTAATAGGCCTTCCTGCCGAGCAGGGCGTAGAGGATGTGGCCGCCGTCCAGCTGGCCGATGGGAAAGAGGTTGAAGGCGGCGGCGAGCAGGCCGAACCAGCCGGCGAACGCCATGGGGTGGACCAGCAACTCGCGGTGGGCGGGCAGCTCGCCCAGCAGCAGGCGGCTGAACAGCTTGAAGACCAGCGGCTCGCCCAGGGTCAGCCCGGTGGCCAGCGTCCCCTGCTCCACGACCCGCGAGCGCGCGATGCCCAGGGCGATGACCGGCAAGGCGACCAGGAAGCCGGCGAGCGGCCCGGCCAGCCCCACGTCGAAAAGGGACTTCTTCGAGGAGAACGGCGAGCGGATCTTGATGAAGGCGCCGAACGTGCCGATCAGGGTGGGCGCCGGGATGAAATAGGGCAGGGTGGCCTCCAAACGGTGGAGGCGGCAGGCGCAGAAATGGCCCATCTCGTGGACCAGCAGGATGCCCAGCAGCGAGAAAGAGTAGGCGAAACCCCAGATCCAGGCGCCGGGGTGGCCCCAGAGGAAGCCCCAGAACCCCTGGCCGGCGGGCAGGGCGACGTTGTAGAAATCGAGGTGATATTGGACGCCGATGACCAGGGTGAAGAGCAGGGTGAGCAGGAACAGGACGGCGGGGATGGCGAAGTACCTGAAGCGCTGGGCGGTCATCGGGCTTGGCGGGCTAACGGCTTTTCAAAAGATCGTTCCCCGGGCGGGAACGCGATTGGCGACGGAAGCGGAACGGGAACGCTTACTGCTTGACGCAGGAATCGGTGGGGCACACCGAGGCGCACTGGGGTTCGTCGAAATGGCCCTTGCACTCCACGCAGACGCTGGCGTCGATCACGTAATACTGGTCGCCCTGGGAGATGGCCTGGACCGGGCAGACCGCTTCGCAGGCACCGCAGCTGATGCAGGTATCGTTAATCGTCAGTGACATTTCAGTCCTCCTTTGAGAAGCTTAATTTTAATATCAAAACGCGCTTCTTGTCAACACTCGCCCCCCCGACGGCGGCCGGCCAGGCGCGAGAACGGCAGCGAATTGAGTGAAAAGTGAAACGTGAAAAACTGAAAGCAACGAGACGTACAACCGTACGCTCAAACTCTCGCTTCACTAATCACCAATCACTTTCCCCTGGGCTTGTTTCTTTCCTCACCTGCGGGCGCTCGCCGACCTGCTGGCGCCACATGGCGTAATACAAGCCCCTTTTTCGCACCAGCGCCGCGTGCGTCCCCTGCTCGACGATCCGGCCCTTTTCCAGGACATGGATGCGGTCGGCGTGCATGATGGTCGAAAGGCGGTGGGCGATCATGATGGTGATCTGCCGCTTTTCGGCCGAGATCTCCCTCAGGGTCTGGGCGATCTCCTCCTCGGTGAGCGAGTCGAGCGAAGAGGTCGCCTCGTCGAAGATCAGCAGGCGCGGCTGGCGCAGCAGGGCCCGGGCGATCGCCAAGCCGCTGCTTCTCGCCGCCCGACACCTTCTTCCCGCCCTCCCCGAGCAGCGCGTCCAGCCCCTGGCCCGTCTCGGCGACCAGGCGCACGGCGGCGGCCTGATCCAGCGCCGCGTAGATCTCCTCGTCGGTGGCGTCGGGCTTGACGAAGAGCATGTTGTCGCGGATGGTGCCCGAGAAGAGCTGCGTCTCCTGGGTGACGAAGCCCAGCTGCCGCCGCAGGCGGTTCATGCGGATGTCCCTGGCCGGGATATCGTCATAGAAGATCGCGCCGCGGGTGGGGACGTACAAGCCCACCAGCAGCTTGACCAGCGTCGATTTCCCCGACCCCGACGGTCCGACGAAGGCCACGGTCTCGCCGCAGCGCGCCGCGAACGACAGGTCGCTGATCGCGTCCTGCTTGCCCGACTTGTAGCGGAAGCTGACCCGCTCGAAGCGCAGGCGGTCGATGGCCCCGATCTCCACGGGCTCCGCCGGGCGGTATTCGGGCTTCTTGCGCATGAGCTCGTCGAACAATTGCAGCGACGCCTGCGCCTCGCGGTAGGCCAGGATGATGCTCCCCAGGTCCTGCAGCGGGAAAATGATGCGCGTGGAGATGAACTGCATGGAGATCAGCTCGCCGGGGGAGAGCTGGTTGTGGAAGATCAGCCACAGCAGGATGAACAGGATGGATTCCTTCAGCAGCAGTCAGCGCCGCCCCCTGCATGAAGGCCAGGGAACGCACCCGCCTGACCTTCTGCATCTCCAGGTCGAAGATGCGCTGGGTGAAGCCCTTCAGGCGGCGGATCTCGGGATAGGTCAGGCCCAGGCTCTTGACCAGCTCGATGTTGCGCAGCGACTCGGTGATGGCCCCGCTCATCTTGTTGGTCTCGTGGACGACCGCGCGCTGGATGGTCTTTATTTTCCGGCTGAGCAGGCCGGTCATGCCGCCCAGGACCACCACGCCGACCAAAAAGACCGGCACCAGCGCCCAGTGCTTGGTGACCGCGTACCAGACCAGGAAGGCGACGCCGACCAGCGAGGAGAACAGGACGCCGACGAACGAGCTGATGAATTTTTCGTTGTCCGACTTCACCTTCTGCAGCATGGAGAGCACCTGGCCGCTGCTGGTCTCCTCGAACTCGTGGTAGGGCAGGCGCAGGGTCTGGCGCAGCCCCTCGTTGAATATGGCCATGCCGAATTTCTGGACCACCAGGCGCGTGACGTAGTCGGTGAGGGCCTGGGCGATGCGGCCGGCGGCGCCGACGCCGACCGCGATGGCCAGCCACTTCAGGGCCCCGCGCACCAGCTCCGCCTGGCCGCGCCCGCCGCGGTTGACGGCGAACTGGTCGATGATCCTGCCGAAGATGATCGGGTCGAAGAGCTGCAGGACCTGCGCCACGGCGGCCAGCCCCATGGCCAGCCACAGCCAGCGGCGGAACGGCTTGAGGTATATCCAGATGATCTTCATTGGGCGATCCTTGCGATCAGATCATTATAGCCGAATGGTCGCCCTTCGGGAACAAGCCGGATAAACAAAGCGGATGGAGATGTGGCGGGTCCGCTCCACCGTCTCTTGACTTTTCAAAACAAGAGGTATATACATTGTGTAAACATTCTGGAGGATATCATGCGGGCGACGATACGAAAATGGGGAAACAGCCTGGGCTTGCGCATTCCCAGCGCCTTCAGCCGGGAGCTGGGCATCGGCGAGGCAACGAGCGTGGAGATGCGCGTGGTCAAATCCAGCCTGGTCATAAAACCAAGAACCGCGAAAAAACCCGAGCTGAAGAAACTGTTGGCCAAGATAAGCGAGAGCAATCTCCACGAGGCCATCGAGACCGGCGAACCCGTGGGCAACGAGGCCTGGTGATGGACGGATATGTTCCGCGCCGCGGTGACGCCATCTGGCTGAATTTCGATCCGCAATCCGGGCACGAGCAGGCGGGGCGCAGGCCGGCCCTGGTGCTTTCGCCCGAAACGTACAACCGCAAGACCGGCTTGGCCGTGCTCTGCCCCATCACCAGCCAGGTCAAGGGCTACCCGTTCGAAGTCGGCTTGCCCGTCGGCTTTGTTGTAAAGGGGGTGGTCCTGGCCGACCAGGTCAAGAGCCTCGACTGGCGGGCCAGGAAGGCAACCCTGATCAAGAAGCTGCCGCCGCTGGTCGTCAACCAGGCCAGCGAGCTGCTGGCCGCGCTGATCGGCGGATAGCGCATAATGCCGAGTTCGGCACACGAAATAAAAACGCAGCATTTTGTCGTAGGGGCACGGCGTGCCGTGCCCCAATAATGGATAACCGATCAAATTGAATTTACCTTACTTGTTTTGGTCGATGCGCCGGGACTTGCCTTGCAGGTAGGCACAAACCCTTATTGAACTTTTTACTCATCTGGCAATCGGAATCGCTCGGACAGAGTCTTGGGCAATCAATTTCATCAGTTCCTTACTGTCGAATTCAACCAAACCACGGCCAGCAGTGCCAAGAAAAATACGACCATTCCATAACCGAGCGGTTGTTATATCGCAGACCAGATCAAGGCATTTACCAAGATCAAATGTTTTTCCTTGGGTACGCGCGAAAACAGAGACATCATTCTGAAACAGGAACATATCCAGTTCAGGGAAGTAATCAAAAAAAGTCACATCTTTATAATCAAGCCACTTCTCCAAATCCTCCCGATTATCCCAGTCTCCACTCGAATATGAATGAGCTTCCGCCCCGCTTACCATCAAAGGTTTCCCCTGGTACCACACGAGCTTGAGTTTCAAAATGTCCTGCAACCGCTGCCATTGGTCTTCATTCAGTCGGACATACGGAGAATCCAATATTTTCTCTATTGTTTCCCGTGTTGCATTGATAGGAGTTAAATCGAGCTTGTACTCTTCTTTCCCATGGATGCAGACGATCTTCGCTTCCACATTTTCTGCAGGAAGGATTTTTGGGGCTATCAATATCGAACCATCATTGTTATATCGAGCCCATTTGACCGCTCCCGAATAAACTGTTCGATACTTGCCCTCACTATACTCCAATACCGCATCTGTGCATTGGATAAGGAAACGGTCCGCCGATATTTTATCGCTTATAATCCGTTGGGCGCCACATTCAACATAAGCAGGGAAAGGCAAATTCGCAAGTCGCTTGAAGCGCTTACCATCATACAAGTATGGATGATATTCATCAGGTCCTTTTTCAAGAGCCTGGCCTTTCATATTTTGCCGACCCGGTTTTTCCAAAAGCGTGATTATCCGATCATCCGGCATTATGATGACGCCTTTCATTTCCGTATATCGCCGACTTAGATCTTCACTTAGAGAAAATGGTCTGATCTTGCCATATTGGTAAAGGTTATATTGCTTATCCCCTAAATCTGAACCAACAACCATCATTAAATTGATGCCCGGAAGCAGTTGCTTGATTGTGTCGGACTGACTGCATTCCTGTTCTAAAAATCGGATCTTCCCTTTTCGAAATATCCCCAATCCGTCGGAGGAAGTGGTAAAAACGAAATCCTCTCCACTAACAAAATCAAATTGCGTCACGTTCATTGCCGGGCCGGTCTGATACTTGCCGGCCCCCCAATTCAGATCCGGCTTGATCAGAAGATCCCATCCCTCAATGACCTCTCCCGTACCTTTCTGGCGAAAAAATCCCCGGTCAGAATAATAATAGAGTTTTTTTGTCTGCGAATTGTAACACCCGGGACCGACATATTCCTCCATCTCCCAGCCATTGATCAATTTTTTCGGCTGCGTGCTCCAATCGAAAACGACCTCCCCTTTCGTACCCATGAATTTATATAGACGTCCCTCTCCGGGCAAAAAATGATTCAGGCCCGAAGTCATAAAAACACTTCCTTTAGCGACGCAAAAAATCGATTGCAACGAAGGCCCGGTTGAATCTTCGTCTTTTTTGTCATGAGATGGAAAGGAATAATCGATAAAAATCTTTTTGCTTGTGTCAAAACAATAGAGGTCTCCTCCGAATTCGCCTTTGTTAAAACCGATCCATAGCTTGTCATTATCATCCAGGCAAGCGCATTGAGGTTCCCAACTCAGATCAGGCCATTCATTGTTATAAGCGAAAGAGGAAGTATTCGGTGAATACACGGCCTGACCCATGGGGTTGAAAACTCCTTGGGGAGTGACAGCCCAGTAATCATTCCTTGAATCGGCAAAGAGAAACTGGATTTTCCCTATGCCTTTAGCCGGTATCGGGATGAGCGTTTGTCTTTCAGTTTCAAATGCGCTGATCGAACCGTCATCAAATCCCAAAACCAAGTTACCCTGACGATCCAGCAGGATAGCAGTTGCCCTGCGATTTAACTTTTGCAAAGGATGAGAAAGCGCTTTTTCATTCTGAATATCCCACCGGACCACATCGCCTGCCGCAGTGATCCCCCAGAGAAATTGCTTGCTTTCAATGACAAAACGCGTCACCCGGTTCAGATTAGCATGGCGACTGTATTCCAACTGCGGCTTTGAGATAGTTTGACCGAAAATTGATTGAAAGCATAAAAGGAAAATGTTGACGAATAAATTAATTTTCATCATTCTTCTCCCCACATTGCCGCACAATCGTCATTTAGGCTCAATTGCATTTCATTCTACAATTTTGCTATTTCCTCAATTGACCTTTGAGCAAAAATACTGGAAGACGAGACAAGTACTGAACGATTAAAGCTTTTAATGGCCTTTTCCGTCTTTCCCATCAATCCAAAAATAACTCCCATCCGGAAAAAATATGGCGAGTACCATTCAATACGTTTTGTGTTCCAACTTTGCAAAATTCTATTCATCCAAGGCAGCACTTTTTTATAAAGCTTCAAGGCCTTTTCTTTATCGCCGTTCAAGTAATTCACCCAGCCTTCATTTTCAATCATGATTGTTTTCGAAAACTTACGGAAAATGGAGACTCTTTTTTGCAATGCCTTCCCTTTTTCAAGATAATCGAATGCTTTAGCAAATATTTTTTCTTCTGCATAAAGAATTGCAAGGGAAAAATAAACACCAACTTGCTGCGGTATCTATTTCAAGGGCATTCTCAAAATATTTAATTGCATTGCGGTTATAACCCATCATGAAATAACAATATCCAATTTCCAAATAAGGGTTCTTTTTCCTGGGATTTATTTCAATATCTTTTTCGAATGCCAATATTGCCTTGTCATAGATATCTCTGTCTTACTAACCGATTCCCTTTACTGAAAACATTTTTATCTTGAATCAATAAAGTAATCAACAAGAAACCTATAAGAATAAAAAATGACATGTAGCGGAGAATGTGAGCAGCTTTTGAAAAATATTCTGACCAACCTAGTTTACCGGCAATAAAGTAGACAATTAAAACAACGAGCAAAGTCAGTAAAAATGAGTAAAATCGCCTCATTCTTGCTCGCTTCCTGAATCTACTCCAGGAGCTGTGAGACGGGTACGATCTCGACCTTCTGCTGCTTGAGCCAGGGCAGGGAGTCGCGCAGCGCCGACAGGGTCGAGGCGAAGGGGTGGCCGATGGCCAGGGCATGGCCGTTCTGCCGGGCCAGCTCCACCAGGCGCCGCACCTGGGCGCTCGTATATTCGTAGGTCTGCACGTCGTCAAGGAAGACGTCGCGCAGGGCGGTCCTGATCTTCATCTGCCGGGCCAGGGCGTGGGCGACGGTGCTCGGGGCGGTCTTGGAGTCGACGAAGAACAGCCCCTGTTCCTGGACCAGCTCCAGCACCCGGCGCATGGCCTGCGGGTCGGAGGTAAGCAGCGAGCCCATGTGGTTGTTCAAGCCCCGGGCGTAGGGGACCTGCGCCTGGGCGTTGCGCAGCAGCGAGCGGATCTCGGCGTCGCTGGAGTCGAGCAGGACGAACTGGTCCCGGGGGTGGTGGTTGGCCGGGTCCTTGGGCTGCATGGGCAGGTGGATGATCTCCTCCAGCCCGTAATCGTGCAGCCGCTGCGCCTCCTTGCGGGCATAGGGGGCGTCGGGGATGACGGCGCCGGTCACCGGGATGCCCAGGTCGCGCAGCTGGTCGGCGACCAGGTCGGCGTAGCCGATGTCGTCGATGATGATGGCCAGCCGCGGCGGCCGGGCCGGCCGCGCCTTGATCCCCGGTGCGGCGAACGGCTCGACGGTCCGGGCGAGGGCGGGCAGCCTCTTGGTGAGCAGGATCACGTGGGTCAGCCGCTTGGCGAAGCTGACCTGGTAGAGGTAGACGACCTGCTCCTTCATGCCCTGGACCTCGCTCAGGAGCTGCAGCCCCCCGTTGCGTTTGACCAGCTGCCGCAGGTCGCGGGCCAGGGGGAGGAAAAGCGGCTCGGCCAGGTCGATCTTGAAATGGATGACGCCGGAACGGTCGCGGAAAAAGTCATAGGCGATCTTCTGCTCGCCCAGCAGCGCGGTCAGCTCGCGGTTGAACCGTTCCCCGGGGGGCGTTTTCTCCCGCAAGGGGATGACCTTGCTGAAAATGAACGAGTATTTCCCCGCCTGGTGGTCCAGGAACTCGAGGGTGACCACGATGGCCAGGGCGATCAGGCCGAACAGGAAAAAGGAGAGCGCGGCGGCTTTGCGGCTGGACTTGGCGAGCGTTCGTCTTTGCGGTTTCACGTTCTTATTTTAGAATGGCAGATTCTATCACCTTTTGCCCAGCCACAGCAAGGGATCCAGGGGCTTCAGGTTCTGGCGGATCTCGAAATACAGCGCCTTGCCGTAGAGCGAGCCCGAATTGCCCGCCAGTGGCGATCACCTCGCCCGTCCCCACCCGGTCGCCCGGCTTCTTGAGAAAGCTCTCGCAATGGCCGTACAAGGTGTGGAAATTGCCGGCATGCTGGACCATGAGCACGTTGCCGTAGCCCTTCAAATAATCGCAAAAGATGACCTCGCCCGCGCCGACCGCGCGGATCTCGTCGGAGCGGTCGGGCTTGATCTCGATGCCGTTGTTCATGGTGTAGGTGTTGAACTTGGCGCTCTTCTTCTTGCCGAAGCCGGAGATGACCGTGCCGCCCAGCGGCCAGGCGAGCTTGCCGCGCAGGGGGCCGAGATCGACCGCGTCGGCCACGCTGACCATGGTTTTCCGGTCCAGGATGCGCGTCAGGTTCTCGCTTTCGATCTTCAATTCGTCCAGCAGGCGGGAGTTGAGGTCGCGCTGCTGGTTGATCCGGGCGATCATGTCCAGCTTCTCCTGCCTCAACGCCCGCAGGCGCGCCAGCTTGCCCGCTTTCTGTTCCTTCAGCCCGGCCAGGCGGTCCACTTCCGCCTGCAGTTCCGCCTTGACCTTCAGCAGCTGCGCCAGCCCCACGCGGATGGCGCGGATCTCCATGACCTTGTCGTCCATCAGGGTGACGATCAGGCGGTAATTGCGGAACAGCTGGTCCAGGCTGTTGATGTTGATGAACAGCTTCACGTAGCCCAGCTCGCCCATCTTGTACATGACCCGCAGGATGCGCCTGACATTGTCCTGCGAATAGCGGATCCTGGCCTGCAGCGCCGCCTCTTCTTTCTGCTTGGCGGCGATCTGCGCCTGGGCGTCGTCCATGAGCAGGTTGACGCGGTTCAGCTCGATGACCGCCGATTCCGCCTGGAGTTCCAGGCCGTAGATGTCGTTCAGGATGGACGACTTGTCCAGCTTGCTGGCCTGGAGCTTGGCCGAGACCTCCTGGATCTTCGCCTGGATCTCGCGCAGTTTCTCCTGGTTGCTGGCGAACAGCAGGAGCAGCGCGGCCAGAAGCGGCACGAGTTTTTTTTTCATTTTTTGCGCAAGATGTAGATCACGCCGCCGGCGACGCCCAGCAGCAGGTTGAACGCCAGGTCCAGCAGCGAGAAGGCGATGGCGAACTGGGCCGCATAGCCGTAATACATGAAAAGCCTGACCAGGAACAGGTCGCGGACGCCGAGGCCGTTGATCGAAATGGGGAACGACAGGACGAACAGCATGATCGGGATGGAAAAAAAGTAATCCAGCAGCGGGATGCGGGCGAGGTGCAGCGCCCGGCCGATCAGGAAATAGTGCAGCACCACGTTGAACTGCAGCAGCAGGGCCCAGAAAAAAACCCGGCGCGACAGGACGCGGTGGTTGACGAAGTCGAGGATGATGCCGTGGAAAGCGTCCAGCTTGGCGAGGAGCTTGCGCAGCCAGGGGCGGCGGCACTCGCGGCCGGCCAGGAACCCGCGCGGCAGCTTCTTCCAGGCCAGGACCAGCAGCACGATCCCCGCCAGGCTGACCAGGAGCGAGACGTACAGCAGCGGCAGCTCCCTGACGAAGCGTATTTTCAACAGCGACGCCAGCAGGGCGAAGACCAGCAGGGCGACGATGCCGCTCATGCGCTCGTAGACGATGACGGCCAGCGAGCCCGTCAGCCCCTGCTCGATGCGCCGCGTGTCGCTGACGCGGACGACGTCGCCGCCGAAGCGCGTGGGCAGGAACAGGTTGAAAAAGGAGCCGACCAGGAGCGAGCGCGTCAATTGCGCCAGCGAAAAATCGGACCCCGTCTCGTCGAGGATCAGCTTCCAGCGCAGGGCGGAGAAGAGCAGGCCGAAGGCGTGCAGGGAAAAAGCCAGCAGCAGCAGGGGGGCGGAGGCGGCGCGGATGACCGCGACGATCTCCCGCGGCCGGGCCATGTACAGCACCAGGTAAAGGAGCAGCCCCAGGCCGAAAGCGAATTTCAGGAGAAAGAAGACCGTTTTCCGCTTCACGGGCGGCTCCGCGGGTGGAACTTGTTGTAGGTCTTGAGCAGGTCGGCGAAATTCAGGGTGGTGTACTTTTCGGTCGTGGCCAGGCTGGAGTGCCCGAGCAGCTCCTGGATGACCCTGAGGTTCGCCCCGCGCTGCAGCAGGTGGGTGGCGAACGAATGGCGCAGCAGGTGGGGATGGACGTGCTTTTGCGAGTGGCTGAGGTCGCCGTATACCCGGCGCAGGATGCGCTCCACCGAGCGCTGGCTCAAGGGGCCGCCGCGGGCGTTGACGAAAACCTGCTCGCACTCTCCGGGAAACTCGACCCGGCGCCGCCGCAGGTAGCGCTCCAGGATCGCGCCGGCGAAGTCGTGGAAGGGGACGATGCGCTCCTTTTTCCCCTTGCCCATGACGCGCACCAGCCTCTCGGCAAAGCGGACGTCGCCGGCCTGCAGCCCGGTCAGCTCGGAGATGCGCAAGCCGGTGGCGTACAGGAATTCGAAGAGGGCCTTGTTGCGCAGCTGCAGGAAAGTTTTCCTCGGGCAGGGCGTCGAGGAACGCCTGCATCTCGCCCTCGGTCAGGACCTGAGGGATCTTCTTGTCCAGCTTGGGCGTGCCGATGCCGTCGAAGGGATTGTGCGCCAGGTCGGTTGGTCCCGACCTGGTAGCCGTAGAAAGAGCGGATGGCGTAAATTTTCCGCGCCACCGTGGCCTTGTTGCGGCTGCGGCCGTAGAGGTGGGCGATGAAATCGCGGATGTTGTTCTTGCTCAGCGGCAGGCGGTTGGCGGCAAAATAGGCGAGGCACTGGCGGATGTCGCCGGCGTAGGCCTTGACCGTGTGCGGGGAGTATTTTTTTATATCGCGCAGGTAGGCGATATACTGGTTCAGATCGCGGAGTTCTTTATCCATTGCCCCATCGCCTCGCAGGCCCTTTCGGCTTTCAGCTCCTTTTTCCTCTTCTTGTCGCGGCACTCCACCCCGCTGTCGGGCAGCAGGCCGAAGGTGAATTTGCTGGGCCGGAAATCCTGCCAGTTGGCCTGGGCGATGTACGCCAGCAGCGAGCCGCAGGCGGTGGTCGCGGGCAGCTCGCGGCGCTCCAGCCCCAGCGCGTCTTGGACGGCGAACAGGCCGCAGAGCAATCCCGAGGCGACCGACTCCACGTAGCCCTCCACCCCGGAGACCTGGCCGGCGAAATAGACGCGGCCGTTCAGCTTGCTCCGGGAAAAGCGGTCGATGATCAGGGGCGCGTTGATGTAGGTGTTGCGGTGCACGCGGCCGAAGCGCTCGAACTCGGCGTGGGCCAGCCCGGGCAGGGTGCGGAACAGCCGCTGCTGCTCGCCGTGTTTCAGCCGCGTCTGGAACCCGACCAGCTGGTAAAAGTTCTTCTGCAGGTCGTCCTGGCGGAGCTGCACCACGGCGTACGGGCGGCGGCCGCTGCGCGGGTCGACCAGGCCGACCGGCTTCAGCGGCCCGAAGGCCAGCGACTGCGGGCCGCGGCGGGCGATCTCCTCCACCGGCAGGCAGGCCTCGAAAAAGATCTTTTTCTCGAAATCCCGGGCCTCGGCGGTCTCGGCCGCGACCAGCCCGGCCACGAAGGCGTCGTACGGCTCTTTTTCCAGGGGGATGTTCCAGAAATCGGCCTCCCCTTTTTCATAGCGCGAGGCGGCGAACAATTCGGAAAAATCGATGCTTTCGGCGCGCAGCAGCGGGCAGGTGGCGTCGAAAAAATAAAGGTGCTTGCGCAGGGTCAGGCCGCTGAGCGCCTGGGCCAGGGCGGGGCTGGTCAACGGCCCGCTGGCGATGAGCAGGGGGGCGTCGCCGGCGGGGATCTCCCGGACCTCGCCGCGGATGATGCGCACGCCGGGCATGGCTTCCAGCTCGGCGGTGACGTCGGCGGCGAGGCGCAGGCGGTCGACCGACAGGCTGCCCCCGGCGGGCACCCTCGCCGCCTCGGCGCGGCGCAGAAAAAGGAATCGAGCATCTGCAGCTCCCGCTTCAGCAGCCCGGAGGCGGAAGTGGTCTCCAGGGAGCCCAGGGAGTTGGAGCAGACCATCTCGGCCAGCAGGCCGCCGCCATGGGCCTCGGTCATCACCTGCGGCCGCATTTCGTACAGGTCGACCTCGACGCCGTGTTTGGCCGCCTGGTAGGCGGCTTCGGCGCCGGCCAGCCCGCCGCCGATGATCGCGATCTTCTTTTTCACCCTTTTCGTATGAATTTACATTCGGGATAGCCGGTGCAGCCGACGAAATAGCGGCGGGTCTTGCGCGAGAACCTCTTGGTCATGGGCTTGCCGCACTGGGGGCAGGCCCCCAGTTCTTCGGCGCTGTTCTCGATGTGCCGGCAGGCGGGGTAGGAGGAACAGCCGATGAAGTACTGCCGGGTCTTGGGCGAATATCTCTTGACCAGGGGCTTGCCGCACTTGGGGCAGGGCTTCTCCATGATCTCGTCCTTGTCGATCTTTTCGTTGTTCAGCGCCACCCGCTCGGTGTACTTGCAGCTCGGGTAGTTCGAACAGCCCACGAACCAGCCCCGGGTGCGCAGCGAATATTTCTTCAGCAGGTCGCCGCCGCAGTCGGGGCACTTGCCGCCGGTCAGCATCTCCACCTTCTTGCCGTCCTTGACCTTTTCCAGGTCCACGGCCAGCTTCTTGTAGAACTGGTCGATCCCGGCCACCCAGTCGAGCTTGCCGTCGGCGACCAGGTCGAGCTCCTTTTCCAGCTCGGCGGTGAAATTGTAGTTCATGATGTCGCTGAAATTTTCTTCCAGGTAATCGACCACCTTGATGCCCAGGTCGGTGGGCACGAAGCGCTTCTCCTCGTTGTAGACGTATTCCCGCTTGTTCAGGGTCTCGATGATCTTGGCGTAGGTCGAGGGGCGGCCGATGCCCTTCTCCTCGAGCACCTTGACCAGCGAGGCTTCGCTGTAGCGCGCCGGCGGCTTGGTGAAGTTCTGCTTGTCGTCGGTCTTCAAAAGCTGCAGGACCTCTTTTTCCTGGAGCTGCGGCAGGACGGTCTGCTCGCTGTCGTTCTTCAGCACGGCCAGGAAGCCCTTGAACTTGACGATCTCGCCCCTGGTGACGAACAGGTACGTCCCGTTCTTGACGTCGAACTGCGTCTCCTCGATCTCGGCGTCGGCCATCTGCGAGGCGAAGAACCGTTCCCAGATGAGCTGGTAGATCTTCATCTGGCCGGGGTTCAGGTCGGCCTTGACGTCGTCGGGGGGATGAAAGGGGGTGGTGGGCCGGATGCATTCGTGGGCATCCTGGATCTTGGACTTGCGCTTGAACACGTTGGCGGTCGCGGGCAGGAAGTCCTTGCCCAGGGAGTCCGCGATAAAGGCGCGGGCCTGGTCGCGGGCCTGGTCGGCGACCCGGAAGGAGTCGGTGCGCATGTAGGTGATCAGGCCGGTCGCCTCGCCGCCGTGGAGGTTCAGCCCCTCGTAAAGCTGCTGGGCGAGCTGCATGGTCTTTTTCACCGGGAACTTGAAGCGGCGGAAGGCTTCCTGCTGCAGGGTGGAGGTGATCAGGGGCGGCGGCGCCTTCCTTTTCCGCGATTTTTTCTGGATGCGGTCCAGGATGTAGTCGTGAAGCTGCAGCTCGGACAGGACGGCGCCGCAGCTTTCCTTGTCGGCGATCTTGATGTTCTTGCCCTTGGACTTTTCGAGCTTGGCGGTGAACGAGGGCTTGCGCGAGCCCAGCAGCTCGACGGCGACGGTCCAGAACTCCTGGGAAACGAAGGCGCGGATCTCCTTTTCCCGTTCGACGATGATCTTGAGGGCGATGGACTGCACGCGGCCGGCCGACAGCGGGCCGCCGATCTTCCTCTGCAGCACCGGGCTGATCTTGTAGCCGGCGAGCCGGTCCAGCAGGCGGCGCATCTGCTGGGAGTCGACCTTGTCGGCGTCGATGGCCATGGGCTTTTTCACCGCCTCCAGGATGGAGGCGCGGGTGATCTCGTTGAACAGCACGCGGAAAATGTGCTTGTTGTCCCCCTGCAGGAGCTGCTGCAGGTGAAAGGCGATGGCTTCGCCCTCGCGGTCGGGGTCGGAGGCCAGGAGGATCTGGCCGGCGCCCCGGGCCTGCTTGCGCAGTTCCTTGATCAGCGGCCCCTTGCCGGGCAGTTCTTCGTAATGGGGCTTGTAGTTGTTTTTCAGGTCGATGCCCAGCACCGCCGCCGGCAGGTCGCGGACATGCCCCATCGACGAACTGATGACGAAGTCATCGCCGAGATACTTGGATATCGTGTGCGACTTGGCCGGCGATTCGACGATGACCAGCGTTTTTTTAGCCATGATATATCCTTCGGTAGCCCCCCGCTTCTTCGACCGACCAGGTTCTTCAGGACCAGGCCCATGATCAGCGAAATGATCTCGGCGGTTGACAGATCGAGATTTTCAACCAGAAAGTCGATACTTTTTACCTCATTTTCACCGCACAAGTCAAGTATTTTCTTTTCTTTGGCCGAAAGGACCTCCGCCGAACGCCTGGGGGCCAGGGCCTCCAGGCCGAACTCTTCCAGCAGGTCGGCGGCCTCGGTGACCAGCTTGGCGCCCTGCTGCAGCAGGTAGTTCGTCCCCTGGCTCAGCAGCGAGTCGATGTTGCCGGGCACGGCCAGGACCTCGCGGTTCTGGTCCAGGGCCAGCCGGGCGGTGATCAGGGAACCGCTGCGCATGGCGGCCTCCACCACCAGCACCGCCCGGGACACCCCGGAGATGACGCGGTTGCGGATGGGGAAAAGAAACGGGCGGGGCCACGTCCAGCGGAAATTCGCTGATGATCCCCCCGAGCTCGACGATCTTCCTGATCAGGAGCGAATTTCCCGGCGGGGTCAGGTGCAGCAGCCCGCCGGCGTTGACGCCCAGCGTGCCCCCCTTCTCGCGCAGCGCCACCTTGTGGGCCATGGAATCGATGCCGAAGGCCATGCCCGAGACGATGACCAGCCCCGCCCGGCAGCACGCGGGCAGGACGCGGTTCAGGGCCGAACTGCCCGTACGCGCCGCCGCGCCGCGAACCGACCACGGCCAGCTTGGGTTTTTTGAGCAACTCGCGGTTGCCGATGAAATAGATGAGGTCCGGGGGATCATAAATTTCGCCCAGCAGCGGCGGGAAATCCTCGTCGTCGTTGAAAATGATCTCGATATTGTTTTTTTTCAGCCGCGCCGCTTCCGACTTCGGCCGCCGCCCAGTTCCGCTCGCGCACCGCCTTGATCTCTTCGGGGAAGAGCCCGGTCAATTGGAGTTCCCGCGGTTCCAGGCGGAAAAAGTCGGCGATCTTGACGCGGTTGCGCAGCACGTGCTGCCTGGCCCTGGGGTTCTGGAAGGTCAGCAGGTGAAAAGAGATCCTTTTTAGCTGCTCTTCACCGAAGTCAGCCATTGCCCTCGAATCTTTTCTTCAAGTTTTCGGAAGGGATGAACTTCACGATCTTGGTCGGAGGGATGATCATGGCTTCGCGGTTGATGGGGTTGATGACCCGCTTCTTGTTTTTCTTCTTGATGATCAGGGTCCCGAATTTGGAAAGCACGAGCTTGCGCCCCTTGCCGAGATTGTCCAGGGCGACCTCGATGAACAGGTCGATGAAATTGTAGGCCTCGTACTTTTTTATGGAGATCCTCTTGGCGATATCCTCAGCCAGGTATTTTTTATTCATTGCGGCCTCCTGCTTGTCCAAAGATGTATCATACGAAAAATGAAAAGTCAAGTGTTATGGAGCATTTCAAACGGTTGCCGCCGGGAAAGCCAAAAACGCCGGCGCCGTTTTTTCAGGGCCGTGATTGACATTTTCGCCGGGGATGGTACCATTTTGCTGAACCCTGGCGGCCCGGCGCCGGCGCCCGGAGCCAGCCAGCGCGAAGAAAGCCGATATGATTGACAATATTAAAATATTTCCACGACAGGACGGCGCGACATGAAAGAGACGGTTTATTTCGTACCCGTGGCCGACAACGAGCCCGACGAGGAGATCTGCCGGAAACTCGAGGCGGCGATCACGGCCAACGACCTGTTTTCGGTCATCAAACCCAAGGACATGGTGGCTTTCAAGACCCATTTCGGCGAGGAAAGGACGCAGGGCTACGTGCGCCCGCTCCATTTCAAGATGCTGGGCGCCCTGGCCAAGCAGCGCCAGGCCCTGCCCTTCCTGACCGACACCTCCACCCTGTACAGCGGCATGCGCAACCAGGCCGTCAGCCACATGGAGCTGGCCCTGCGCCACGGTTTCGGCTTCGAGAACACCGGGATGCCCGTGATCATGGCCGACGGCTTGTCGGGTGACGAGGAGCTGGAGGTGCCGGTGCCGGGCCGGATCTACCAGAAGGTCAAGCTCGCCTCGGTGATCGTCAAGGCCCAGGCGCTGGTCGTGGTCTCCCATTTCACCGGCCACCTGGCGTCGGGCTTCGGCGCGGCGCTGAAAAACATGGGCATGGGCTGCGCCAGCCGCCGCGGCAAGCTGGCCCAGCACTCGACCGCCAAGCCCTCGATAGCGAAAAAAAAGTGCACCGCCTGCGGCGCCTGCGCCAAGTGGTGCCCGGTCCAGGCCATCACCATGGCGGAGCATTTCGCCCAGATCGACAAGCTCACCTGCATCGGCTGCGCCGAATGCCTCACCGTCTGCCGTTTCGACGCCGTCGGCTACAACTGGTCGGCGACCTACGAGCAGCTGCAGCGCAAGATCGTGGAGCACGCCTGGGGGGTGGCGGCCGCCAAGAAAGACAAGGCGGTCTACATCAATTTCCTGACCCGCATCAGCAAGGACTGCGACTGCATGCCCGGCTACGAGAAGATCGTCCCCGATATCGGCGTTCTCCTGGCCCTGGACCCCGTCGCCCTGGACGCCGCCTCGCTCGACCTGGTGGAACAGAGGGCCGGCCGGGCTCTCACCACCCTGGCCTACGACATCCCCGCACCGCGTGCAGATCGACTACGCCCGCGAGATCGGCTTCGGCAACCCCGATTACCGGCTGGAGCCGCTGGGGTAAAATTTTTCGCCGATCACGAAAAGTGTTGAAAAATTTTTTGCAATATGATATAGAATGATTTCGAGGCTGCAAAAGGAGAAAAAAATGAAGATAGAAAAAAGAAAAAAAGGCAACGTCACCATCTTTGACCTCAAGGGAAAAATACTTTTCGGCGACGGGATCGATGAGCTCCGGCAGTCGATCAATGCTTCGATCAAGGACAATGAAAAGCAGCTGATCCTGAATTTCGCCGAAGTGCCCTACCTGGATTCCACCGGCCTGGGCGAGGTCGTCCGCTCCTACACCACCCTGAAAAAAGAAGGCGGCGCGGTCAAGATCGAGAACCTGAGCAACAAGGTCAAGGACCTGATGATGGTGACCAAGCTGATCACCGTCTTCGAGACCTTCAACAGCGAAGACGAGGCCGTAAAAAGCTTTAAATAACGGTCGCCCGACCCGGCGCATCACGAAATCGAAACGCGAAGCCCGCATTTCATTTTTAACAAGGATTTTTTTCTCCTGATCTTTTTTGCCGGCCCGTCAGCCCGCGGGGCCGGGGCCGCGGACGGGGGGCCGTTCTAGAAGATCCATGTGCGGAATCTGCGGTTTTTACCAATGTGAAAAAGAGGCCGATGCCGGCACCCTGAAGCGGATGAACGACTGCATCGTCCACCGCGGTCCCGACGACGAAGGTTTCTTTCAAAAAGGCAGCGTCGGCCTGGCGGCCAGGCGCCTGAGCATCATCGACCTGGCCACCGGCCACCAGCCGCTGCCGTCGCTTTCGGGGAACTCCTGGATCACCTACAACGGCGAAGTCTACAACTTTCCCCAATTGCGGCAGGAACTCGAGGCCCGCGGCTACACCTTCCGCAGCCAGAGCGATACGGAGATCGTGGTCGACCTCTACGAGGAATTCGGCCTGGAATTCGTGAAAAAACTGCGGGGCATGTTCGCCCTGGCCATCTACGACCAAAAAAACGACCGCCTGGTCCTGGCCCGGGATCCTGTCGGCAAGAAGCCCCTGTACTACTGCCTGAAAAAAAACGGCACCCTGGTCTTCGCCTCGGAGATCAAGTCCATCCTGCAATTCCCCGGCGTCGAGCGCGACGTGGACCCCGAAGCCCTGGATCTTTTCCTGACCCTGGAATACGTCCCGGCCCCCTATTCCATTCTGGCGGCGGTCAAGAAGCTGCCCGCCGGCCACCTGCTGGTCTATGAGAACGGCGCCGTCAAGCTGAGCGAGTTCTGGGACATCGAGCCGGGCTCGCCCCCTCGTTCCTTCGCCGACGCCCGTGACGAGTTTCTCGGCCTGCTCGAGGAATCGGTGCGCCTGCGCATGATCTCCGACGTGCCGCTGGGTGCCTTCCTGTCAGGCGGCATCGACTCCAGCGCCATCGTGGCCATGATGGCGAAGATCTCGCCGCTGCCGATCAAGACGTTCTCCATCGGCTTCGAGGAAAAGTCCTACAGCGAACTGCCCTACGCCAGGATGGTCGCCGCCCGCTTCAAGACCGAACACTACGAAAAAGAGCTCCATGCCGACATCCGCGACCTGGTGCAGCGCCTGGCCGGGATCCTGGACGAGCCGCTGGGCGATTTCTCCAACTTCCCCACCTACCTGGTCTCCTGCACCGCCAGGGAGAAGGTGACCGTCGCCCTGTCCGGCGACGGGGGCGACGAGATCTTCGGCGGCTACGAGCATTACCTGGCGCAGAAGCTCGCCCGCTGCGTCGACCATTCCCCCTTGAGGCCGCTGAAAGGTCTGATCTCCGGAGCCCAGCGCCTGCTGCCTCCCTCGCAATTGAAAAAGGGCTGGGTGAACCGCGGCAAGCGCTTCGCCGAAGGGCTGGCCAACGCGCCGGCGAACCGTCATTTCCGCTGGATGCTCTTTCTGACGGCGCTGCAGAAAACCCGCCTCTACGCCCCTTCTTTCCTGCGCGAGAGCTTCCTGCTGGACCTGCCCGAGCGGGAACCGTTCCAGACGTTCTTTCAGCGCGGCCGCAGGTTCGCCGGGATCAACCAGGACCTGTACCTGGATTTCAAAACCTACCTCGCCGACGACATCATGGTCAAGGTCGACCGCATGAGCATGGCCGCTTCCCTGGAAGCGCGCGCCCCGCTCCTGGACCGCAAGCTGGTGGAATTCGCGTTCTCGCTGCCCCCCGGCTGGAAGGTCAGGGGCGGCACCAGCAAGTGGTTTTTCAAGAAAGCCATGGCCGGCATCCTGGACGAAAAGATCCTCAACCGGCAGAAACAGGGCTTTTCCATCCCCATCAAAAACTGGCTCAGGAACGAGCTGAAGGAATTGATGCTGGAAACCCTGTCGGAAAAAAAGATCAACGACATGGGCTATTTTTCCTATCCCTATATCCAGGGCCTGATCCGTGAGCACCTGCAGAACCGGGAAAACCACTCCCATCGGCTTTGGGCGCTGATCCAGTTCCACCTCTGGCACGATCATTTCGGGAAAGGATAGCCGCGGCAGCCGCGGCCAGGCAATGACATGAACCTGTTCCACATCTATCTTATCGTCCTGCCGGCGGTCTTCCTCGCCGGGCTGGTGGATTCCATCGCCGGCGGCGGCGGGCTGCTGTCCGTCCCCGCCTACATGGCGGCCGGCCTGCCGCCGCACTTCGTCCTGGGCAACAACAAGTTCTCTTCCAGCTTCGGCACCCTGTTCGCCACCCTGCGTTACCATCAGCACGGGATGATCGACGTGCGCGTGGCCCTGCTCAGCGCCTTTTTCGCCTTGATCGGGTCTTTCCTGGGCAGCAGCGCCGTGCTTTTGCTGAGCCCCGGTTTCCTGCGCATCCTGCTGGTGGTGCTGATCCCGCTGGTCGCCGTCCTCACCCTGACCAACCGCTCGCTGGGCCGGGAAAACCATTCGCACCGTCAATCCATGCAGCGGAAATATTTGCTGGCCGCGCCGGCGGCGCTGCTCCTCGGTTTTTACGACGGGTTCTTCGGGCCAGGCATGGGGATGTTCCTGATCCTGTTCTTCACCCTGGCGCTGAAATACGATTTCGTCACGGCCAACGCCAACACCAAGGTGGTCAACCTGGCATCCAACGTCGCCGCCGTGGTCACGTTCATCGCCCACGGCAAGGTGATATTTGCCATCGGCGTCCCCGCCGCCGTCGTGGGCATCGCCGGCAACCTGCTCGGCGCCAAGCTGGTCATCCGCCGCGGCAGCTCGCTGATCCGCCCCGTCTTCCTTTTCACCCTGCTGCTGTTGTTCGGGAAAGTCCTTTACGACCTCCTGAGCAAAGGCTGAAAGCGCGGCCTCAAGTCAGGCCGAAATCCCGCCCGCCGGCGAACGATCCCACTTGCGGCCGGCCAGGTGAAGATAAGCGATGGCGCAGCAGCGCCCGCCGACCGCCGCCAGCGCGGCAGCGGTCACGCCGACCAGGCCGGTTCGAGACACCGCCAGCAGCAGGACCGCGGCGATGACCGCCACTTCGATCGCCGTGGCCTTGGTGATCGGATGCGTGCATTGGCCCACCACCAACCGGGCGCGCTGGAAGGCCAGCAGGACCTCCAGCGCCGGTATGACGGCAAAGATGCGGATGGGCAGGACGGCCAGCCCGGCCAGCTCCGGCGACAACCCCGACACGCCGTGGAACCACCAGGTCACCGCCGGCGAAAAGGCGATCACGGCCAGGAGCCCCGAGGCGGCGCTGCCGAGCACCCAGGCGAACGAGCGCAGGCTCCGGTACCCCTCCCCGCCCTTTTTCAGCAGGGCGATCGCCGCCTCCTGGAAGGAGAGGCCGGCGCTGCGGAAAACGAAGGTCAGGGAGTTGACCACGGGCAGCACGGCCAGCGACTCGATGGGCAGGCGGCTCTTGCCCATGAAGAACGCCATCATGGGATGGACCGCCAGCCCCAGGAGCGAGGTCAGCGCCAGCGGGAAATAGAAGGCGGCCAGTTCGCGGTTATTCAATGACTTCGCCCCGTCCATCTCAGGGGCGGCCAGCAATTTGCGGACCAGCGGCCCGGCCATGACGCGGCTGGCCAGCGCCTCCATGACCACTCCCGCCGCCAGGGCCGCCGTGCCCACGCAGGCGCCGGGCAATGACGAAAAAAGGTAGAGCAGCAGCGCCGTGCCCGCCATGGAGCCGAGACGCACCAGCGTGCCGAAAGCCACCCGGTGCGGCAGGTGGTTGCCGATAAGCATGCCCTGGTAGAAGCGGCGGTAGCCGATCGCCGCCGGCCAGGGGATGAGGAGGAGGGTGGCCTGGCGGGTCAGGCGCGCCACCGCCGGCGGCATGCCGATGAGCCTCTCGGTCAGCCAGAAGAAAACCGGGGGCAGCAGGACGAGCAGCATGGCCAGGGTGATCAGCATGTTCAGGGCGTTGTTGAAGCGCCGCAGCTTGAGGTAGGTCTGGCGGCCCTTCACCAGGGCGTTGGTGGCGCTGAGCATCATGATGATCGGCGCTTCGAAGAACATGCCCAGCGAAAAGGCCACGCCGAAGGCCGCCAGGTTGAAGGTGGGGTCGCCGAGGCGGGCGATGATGGCCGCGATGAAGGGCCCCTCCACCCCCATCATCAGCCAGGTGGAAAACAGGGGCAGCCAGAAGGCGGCGATCTTCCTGCGGGTGAGTTCGGGGGTTTGGGGATGCAAGATCAAGGATATCACGATCCAACCCGCCCGGCAAGGGAGCGTTTCCACCCGAATGGGAGGTGAAATGTCCTGAATGCCGGATGATCTTGATCAGGGCGACCCGACAAGTAGCCCCTACGGGATTCACGATTATTTTTCAGTGGATGGTCCGTATGAGCGTTTGTGGGAACGCCCTGATATCGTTCCAATGCCGTCCGCCAGGGCGACCCAGCGGGTCGCCCCTACGTAAAATTATAGATTTATTGGATTGTCCGGATCTTCCGACCATTTCAAAGGATTTTCCAAAATATAGTTTTTGACTTGCTCTAATTCGGCCTTGTTGCGGATAATGTGCTCATAATAGTTTCGCTGCCAGTGAAAACCGATCAAATCGATTGCATGGATCTTTTTGGTGGAAAGTGATTTAAATTGACCGAGAATCGCACCAATTGTTTCCGATTCCAATGTGGGGGCGTCCCGCTGGGACGCCCAGGATGTCGCTTGATCTCCATCAGGGCGACCCGCCGGGTCGCCCCTACGGGAATGGATGGTAATGATTCCATGCAGGTGGTTAGGCATGATGCTGAAAGGTCCCAATCTGATGATGGGGCGGACTAGCTCTGTGTTTAGCCATTCCTTGCGAATGATCTCGCCGGTTTTGGACAATTCCATCTTGCCTTCACGGATTTTTCCCAGGACACATTCCATGTTCATAATGCAAATAGTGATGAAATAGTCGCCCGGAGCGGAGTAATCATGCCCCAGCAGCCGGATCGATCTCCGGCCACGCAAGTTGAAGTTGAATTTCATAAAAATGCCATATCATAGGGTTGGAAAAATTGAAATCGGGCTTTTCGTAGGGGCGTTCCGTGGGAACGCCCTGGATGTCGTTCCAATGCCCTCCGCCAGGGCGACCCACCGGGTCGCCCCTATGGTGTGTGAATTATTCCTTCGTTGAGGGAACGCCCTGTCTATCATTAAAGAGTCCTGGTCCCAAAATTTGACACTCCATGGGGCTGATTGTACAATCCTTCCCAAGCGAGAACCCCATGAACATTCTTTCCCGGCTCCCTGGTCGCGCGCTGCTGGTCCCCCTATCGTGGATCCCGGTCAGTCGCATCTACGGCCGGTTCATGCGTTTGCGGAAGCCGGGTTGGCTGGCCCTGTGGATGATCCGCCGCTTCAAGGCGCACTACCGCATCGCCATGGACGACTTCCTCGGCAACGCCGCCGATTACCCTTCGCTCGCCGACTTCTTCCTGCGCCCTCTGGACCCGGGCAAACGGCCGCTGCAGCCCGACCCCGCGTGCCTGCTTTCCCCAGCCGACGGGCGCCTGAGCGAATTGGAGCTCGTCGGCGAGGACCGCGCCACCCAGGTCAAGGGCTGGACCTATCCCCTGAGCCTGCTGCTGGCCGAGCCGGTCGATTTTTCGCAAAAGTGGTACCTGGCCACCATCTACCTGTCGCCCAGCGATTACCATCGTTTCCATTATCCCCTGTCGGGGCGCGTCAGCGGCTGCTTCCACGGCGGCACCCGCCTCTTCCCGGTCAACGATTTCTCGGTGCGCCGGGTCAGGGACCTGTATGTCCGCAACGAGAGGCTGGTGACCCGCTTCGCCCTGCCTGAAAGCCGATACTACATGGTGGCGGTCGGCGCCACGTTCGTGGGCGGCATCGGCGTGGAATACCTCCCCTGCGGCTTGCCGCAAAAAAAAGAGTGGCAGGGCCTCGATATCCCGGTCGCGCAGATGGCCGAAATGGGCCATTTCGCCATGGGCTCGACCATCATCCTGCTCTTTCCCGCCGGCCGCGTGGAAAAGGTGCTGGCCGAAAAGGGGCGCGCCGTCCGCGTGGGCCAGCCCCTGTTCAAACTGAAAACCTGAGCGGGCCGCGGCCGCCCGCCTCAGCGGTAACCGGCTTTGTCCAGTTCCTCCAGGGATGAAAGGGGGTGGGCGGGGTGCAGGTAGCCGGCGAGGAACGCGTAGATCTTCAGGCGGATCTGCTTGGCCAATTTGGTGTCGATGCGGTCGAAGCTGTGGCCGCCCGGGGCTTCGTTGAAGATCTCGTACTCGAACTTTTTCCCCTCGGCCTTCAGGGCCTGGATCAGGTGCTCCACCTCGATGGAATATACGTCGTCGTCGTTGGTGTTGGTGTGGATCAGCAGCGGCGTCCGCAGCTCCTTGACGTGCCAGACCGGCGAACGGCGCTGGTACTCCTTGACGTTTTCGTTGACCGTTTTCCCGATGTGGAACGGAGCCGAAAATTCTTCGGGATAATCGGGGCTTTGATAGCCCATGCGCATGACCAGGTCGCTGACCGGCACGCCGGCGAACGCCACCTGGTAGGACTCGGGGTGGGCGAAGATGTCCATCAGGGCGATCAGTCCGCCGTGGCTCCAGCCGATGATGCCCACGCGCTTGGGGTCGACGAAGTCGTAGTTCTCCACCATGTAGTCGCGGCTGGCATGGCAGTCGTCGACCTCCAGGCCGCCGTAATCGACCTTTTCATAGAAAGACCGTCCGTAGCCGGTCGAGCCGCGGTACTCCGGGGCGACCACGATGTATCCTTGGGCCATCAATTCGCGGATGATGTGCGTGTGGTAGGTGGTGAAATTCGCGTGGGAACCGCCATGGGGGAGGACCAGCAGCGGGTGCTGGCGGCTCCGATCGAGCCCCTTGGGAATGAAGATATATGACCAGAACTTGACCGGGTTCTTCGCCCCCATCGCCGTCGGGTTCTTGACGTTCGCCGGCGGCGGGCCGACATGGAAAACCTTGTCCACCCAGGCCACGTCCCCCACCTTCTGGTACCAGAGGAGGTCGTCGACCGCCTTCTCCAGCTGGTCCAGGCGCTGATCCAGGGCGGAAAAATGGGCGGCGAGCGCCGCCTTTTCATCATTTTTATCGCCGCCGGGGTTGTTCTGCCCGGCCAGCGGCAGGAGCCAAGCGAGCTGGACGGCCAGGAATGGCGCAAAAAAGAATGGCAGGTGTTTGTTTGGCATTTTTCCTCCTCGAACGAACATCGGGTGACCCTATTTTAAAAAACCGGGGCGGGAAAAGCAAACCCGGCTTACAGCTCCACCTTGTCGCCGGCGACCGGCGGCGGCATGAGCAGGAGGAGCGGGTGCAGTCGCCGGATCATTCTCATGCGTTCCCCCTTCCGGCCCGGGCCTTATTCAGCGGCCGCGCCAGGGCGAGCATTACGATGCCGGCCACGGTCGCCAGCATGCCGGCCAGCTTCAGCGGGGCCAGCCAGTGGCCCAGCAGCGCCAGGTCCAGGAGGCTGACCAGGACGGCGTTCGACCCGGAGACGGCGGTCGCAGGGCCGGCCTGCCCCAGCGTGACCGACCTCTTGACGAAAAGCATGCCCAGGGCCAGGAAAACTCCGGCCAGCAACGCGAGCCAGCCGAGCCCCGCCGGCTCCAGCCACGGCCATGTCGCCAGTTCAAGCCGCTGCCAGGCAAAAGCCAGCACGCCGCAGCCACCCACGCTCAGCCACAGGAGGACCGCCGCCGTGACCGAGTTGCACCCTTGTTCTCCGGCCAGCTTCAGCAGGAAATTGGTGAGGCCGAGAAGGAGCATGGCGGCGACCGCGTAGCCCACGGCTGCAAAAGTGCCGCCCGACCTGCCTCCCATGCTCAAGAGGACGATGCCGCCGATGATGACGAGAAAACTCGCCAACTGCCCCGGGCTGAGTTTCTCCCGCAAAAACACCCAGGCCAGGAGGGCGACGACCAGGGAATTGCTCGAGGCGACGGCGACGATCGGCCCCTTGGCCAGGGGGTTGGCGGCCAGGCTTGTTTTCAGCAGGAGCATGCCCAGGGCCAGCGTGACGCCGGCGGCCAGCGGCAGGAAGGCGGAATTTCTCCGGGGCAGGCCGGAAAAGCCGCGGCCCGAAAGGAGAAAAAAGGCGGAGCCGCCGATGCCGAGCAGCCCCGTCCCCAGCCAGAGGATCATGGCGGCCTTCAGGCTCACCCCCGGCGCGTTGGCGCTTTTTTCCGAGATGAACCCGAGGATGAAATTGGTGACGCCGAAAAAAAACAGCGCCCCCAGGGCGAACGGCAGCCAGCGCCGCCCCGCTGCCGCCTGAACGCGCATGACCTCCGACCGGCTCAGCGGCCGGGGCCGCGCAGGATGCGCGCCGGCAGGGTGATCAGCGCCCGCAGCAGTTCGAACACGGCGCTGACCGTCATGCCCAGCAGGCGGAACGGCAGAAGGAGCAGCCAGACGATCGGGTAAAGCAGCAGGCCAATAATGGCCAGCGGCCAGCAGATGACCAGCAGGATCAGCCATAGCAGGAATTTCATCATGAAGTTCTCCTTGGCGCCGGGCCACGGCATGCCGCGCCGGACCGGGACGCCTGGGAGATTTTTTTACCACATTGTGTTAGAATTTACAAACCAAAATGTCAAACCCGCTCACGATCAGCAATCTTCTCGCCGGCCGGTTGAGCGCCGGCGTCAACGTCTACCGCGGGCTCTCCCTGCGCTCGGGGGAGCTCCTGGAGCGCTTTATCGCCGAGCAGACGTCCGAGATACGCCCCGCCCACGGCGCGGCTTTGCCCCCGGGATTCGCCTTCTCGCGCCGGTTGTACAAGTCCTTCCACATCGATCCGACCAAGCACCGCCCCTCGTCGGAAGCGCTCTGGCGCCGCCTGCGCGACCGCAACGATTTTCCCGCCGTCAACCCGCTGGTCGACCTGACCAACCTCCTCTCGCTGAAATTCCAGGTCTGCTACGGGCTTTACGACCTGGAGCGCGTCCGGGGCCCCGTGTGCGTCACCCTGGGCGACGCCGGCGACCAGTACCAGGGGATCCGCAAGCAAACCCTGAATTTCGCCGGCAAGATCGTGCTGCGCGACGACCTGGGCGCATTCGGGAACCCCTCCGCCGATTCGCAGCGGGCCAGCGTGCAGCCGTCCAGCCTCGATGTCCTGCAGGTGTTGTTCTTCCACCCCGACGACCCCGGGCGGCAAAAGATCCTGGCCGAGAGCGCGGACGTCTGCCAGCGCTTTTTCGCCATCGCCGACAGCCGTTCGTCTTTCATCTGAAAATGTCGATTCCACAAGAAACCAATCCCAAGGGAGAAACCATGGAAAACCAGAGGACGGTCGACAGCCTTGTTGATCCCGGAAACAAGACGACCATCAAGCAGGCCACCACCATATCCGGAACGGTGTCCGGGCCGGGAGACCTTTTCCTGGACGGCAGGATCAAGGGCGACATCACCATCTCCGGGCTGCTGTTCGTCGGCGAGAACGGCGCGGTGCAGGGCGAGGTCGCGGCGGGGAACATGATCCTGGCCGGCCGGGTGGAGGGACGGGTCACGGTGGCGGGCAGGATCGAGATCCGTTCGACCGCCTACATCCAGGGAGACCTTGTCTGCCAGCGCATCGCCATAGCCGAAGACGCCCATCTGGACGGGGAAGTTCACACCCACAAGGGCAAGCCCCTGGAGCCGGAATACTTCACCGAAAAGAGGAAGGACCTGCAGCAGCCGGCAAAATAGGGCATTGGCCCCGCCTTGCCGCCGGGCCGCCCCTTGACATTTGGCCCGATGCGGATTAAACTAAGGGTAGAATCTTGGTAATCCAAATCAATCTGAGATCAGACAAGGACAATCCATGACAGACAACCAGAGCCGAACGCCGTCCCAAAAAGCAGAGGAGAGCTTTGCCGACCTGCTGAACGCCTCTTTCAAGCCCGCAATGAACATCAGGGTCGGCGAAGTCGCCACCGGCAAGGTCATCTCCATCGGCAAGGACAATATCTTCCTTGACCTCGGCACCCGCGCCGAAGGCATGATCGACCGCGATGAATGCGTGCGCCAGGGACAATTGACCGTCCGCCCCGGGGACGCCATCCAGGTGCTGGTGACGGCGTTCCGCGACGGGATCTTCCATTGCACGTCCCGCCTGCGCCAGGCCGGCCGCGGCGATTCACGCGCCGCCAAGGACTCTCCCTCCCTGGCCATGCTGCGCGAGGCCTTTTCGGCCCGCATCCCGGTCGAAGGCCGGGTCAAGGCCGTGAACAAGGGCGGCTTCGACGTCCAGGTCATGGGGCAGAAGGTGTTCTGCCCGATCTCGCAGATCGAAAGGAACTATTGCCAGAACCCGGAAGTCCACCTGGAACAGACCTATTCTTTCCTGATCACCCAATACGAAGAGGATGGCCGCAACATCGTGATCGGGCGCAAGGAGCTGCTGCAGGCCGAGGAACGCGAAAAGGCCCGCCAGCTCTGGCAGGAGCTCGAGGTGAACCAGGTGCGCGAAGGCACGGTCACTTCCGTGCACGACTACGGCGCCTTCGTCGAAATCGGCGGCGCCGAAGGGCTGCTGCACGTCTCGGAGATCTCATACCAGAAGATCCAGAGCGCCAAGGAAGTCTTGCAGCCCGGGCAGAAACTGCAGGTGGCCATCATCAAGCTCGATCCGGAGAACGGCAAGATATCCCTGAGCCTCAAGTCGCTGCTCGCCGACCCCTGGATCGCGGCCGGCGACAAGCTCAGCGTCGGCAGCGAGGTCCAAGGGCGGGTCGTGCACCTGAAGCCTTTCGGGGCGTTCGTCGAACTGCTCCCCGGGGTGACCGGGCTGCTGCATGTCTCCCGGCTGGGCGTGGAACGGCGCATCAGCCATCCCAAGGAGATCCTCACCGTCGGCGACGACGTGCGCGTGCGCATCCTGGCGGTCGACCCGCTGCGCAAGACCCTTTCGCTGACCATGGAGGAGCCCGAAGAGGATCTCAGCGGCGAACTGGCGCGGCTCAAGGAAAACCAGGACCAGGAACAGAAAAGCGGCAGCGGCACCATGGCCGACCTGCTGGATACGGCCATCCAGGCCGACAAGAAATAGCCCCTGCCGCCCCGGCCTCCTCCATTTGCCAAATAACCGATATGTTTGTATAATATCGGCACAATGTTTAAATTCATACTGCGCAAGATTTTCGGAACCCAGAACGAGAGGGACCTGAAGCGCCTGCAGCCCCTGGTCGCCCGGATCAATGCCCTGGAACCCGCCCTGCTGCAGCTGAGCGACGAGCAGCTGCGCGCCAAGACCGAAGAATTCAAGGCCCGGGTGCAAAACGGCGAAGAACTGGACGACCTGCTGCCGGAAACGTTCGCCGTCGCCCGCGAGGCCGCCCGGCGCACCCTGAACATGCGGCATTTCGACGTGCAGCTTCTCGGCGGCATGGTCCTGCACCAGGGCAAGATCGCCGAGATGAAGACCGGCGAAGGCAAGACCCTGGTCGCCACCCTGCCCGCCTACCTCAACTCCCTTACCGGCAAGGGCGTGCACGTGGTCACGGTCAACGACTACCTGGCCAAGCGCGACTCGGAATGGATGGGCAGGATCTACCGTTTCCTCGGCCTGTCGGTGGGCGTCATCCAGCACGAGATGGACGACCAGCAGCGCAGGCAAGCCTATGCCTGCGACGTGACCTACGGCACCAACAACGAGTTCGGCTTCGACTACCTGCGCGACAACATGAAGTTCGACGTGGAGACCCTGAGCCAGCGCGAATTCAATTTCGCCATCGTGGACGAGGTGGACTCCATCCTCATCGACGAAGCGCGGACGCCGCTGATCATCTCCGGCCCCACCGAGGAATCCACCTCCTTCTTCTACCGGGTCAACGAATTCGTGGCCCGGATCAAGCGCAGCAAGGAGTATTACGACCACGACGAGAAGACCAAGACCGTGATCCTGACCGAGAGCGGCATCGGCGAAGCCGAGAAATTTTTCCGCGTGGACAACCTGTACGACCTGCCGAACATGGACCTGCTGCACCAGATCTACCAGTCGCTCAAGGCCCACCTGATCTTCCACAGCGACGTGGACTACCTGGTCAAGGACGGGCAGGTGCTGATCGTCGACGAGTTCACCGGCCGCATCATGCCGGGCCGCCGCTATTCCGACGGCCTGCACCAGGCCCTGGAAGCGAAAGAGAACGTCAAGATCGAGCAGGAATACCAGACGCTGGCCACCATCACCTTCCAGAACTACTTCCGCATGTACAAGAAGCTGGCCGGCATGACCGGCACGGCGATGACCGAAGCGGAGGAATTTTCCCATATCTACCACCTCGACGTGACCGAGATCCCCACCAACCGGACCCTGATCCGCACCGAATTCCGCGACGTGATCTACGGCAGCAAGCAGGAAAAATGGGACGCCGTGGCCAAGGAGATCAGGACCCTGAACGAAAAAGGGCAGCCGGTCCTGGTCGGCACCATATCCATCGAGAATTCGGAGCTGCTCAGCCGGCGGCTGCACAAGGAGAAGGTCCGCCACGTCGTGCTCAACGCCAGGTACCACGAGTCCGAGGCCGAGATCGTGGCCCAGGCCGGCCGGCTCAACTCGGTGACCATCGCCACCAACATGGCCGGCCGCGGCACCGACATCCTGCTGGGCGGCAACCCGGAAGCATTGCTCCGGGAAGAACTGAAGAAGAAAGGCTTCAGCCTGGAGACGGCGCCGCCGGTGGTCAGGGACAAGGCCCTGGCCGAGATCAACGAGCAGGTGGCCCGCGAGCACGACGAGGTGATCGCCCGCGGCGGCCTGCACATCCTGGGCACGGAGCGCCACGAGGCGCGGCGCATCGACAACCAGCTGCGCGGCCGTTCCGGCCGCCAGGGCGACCCCGGCTCCTCGCGCTTCTATATCTCCCTGGAGGACGACCTGATGAAAATACTGGGGTCGGAGCGCATCCGCGGCATGCTGGTCCGCGCCGGGATGAGCGACGGCGTCCCCCTGGAGAACCGGCTGGTCTCCCGCGCCATCGAGAACGCCCAGAAGCAGATCGAAGGGCAGAACTTTTCCATCCGCAAGCACCTGCTCGAATACGACGACGTGATGAACAAGCAGCGCCAGCACATCTACTCCCTGCGCCGCGACATCCTTTTCGGCAAGGATTTCCAGGAATATATCCAGGAGCTGGTCGGCGACCTCTACGAAGAGATCTTTTCGTTCTACATCAACGAGGACAAGGAATCCGACCAGTGGGACATCGATTCGTTCCAGAAGGAGGTCCTGCAGCAATTCGGCCTGGACATCCGCCAGGCGGGCCTGGGCGACCTGCGCGACGAACCGCCCCTGGCGCTGAAGGAAACGATCCTGCAGAAGCTCAAGTCCGCCTACCGGGAAAAGGAAAACCTGGTCGGTTCGGCGCAGATGCGCGAGCTGGAGAGGATGATCCTGCTCCAGGTCATCGATTCGCAGTGGAAAGACCACCTGCTCAGCATTGACCATTTGAAAGAGGGGATCGGGCTGCGCGGCTACGCCCAGAAGGACCCGCTCATCGAATACAAGAAGGAGAGCTACGACATGTACGAGGCGCTCCTGAACCGCATCGACGAGGAGGTCCTGCGCTTCCTGTTCCTGTTCCGCCCGGTGAGCGACGCGGAGATCGAGGACTGGCGCAAAAGCAAGAAGCCCAAAATGTCCGCCCCGGCGTTCAAAATGCCCGGCGGCAAGCATAAAAAGAGAAAATGAAGACAAACGACAAGATCGTAAGCGAGCATGGCCTGACCTTCGATGACGTGCTGCTGGTCCCGGGCTATTCGGAGGTCCTCCCCGCCCAGGCCGACACCTCCACCCCGTTTTCCCGGCGCATCCGCCTGCGCATCCCGCTGGTGGCGGCGGCCATGGACACCGTCTCCGAATCGCGCATGGCCATCGCCATGGCCCAGCTGGGCGGCATGGCCATCATCCACAAGAACCTCTCCATCGAGGAACAGGCGGGCGAGGTCCTCAGGGTCAAGCGCTCGGAATCGGGCATGATCGTCAACCCGATCACGCTGCGCCCGGACAACACGATCCAGGAAGCCCTGCAGCTGGTCCGGGAAAAGGGGATCTCCGGCCTGCCCATCGTCGACGCGCAAGGGCGGCTGGTGGGCATCCTGACCAACCGCGACCTGCGCTTCGCCGGCAATTTCGGCGACAAGATCTCGACCATCATGAAAGCCAAGGGGTTGATCACCGCCGGCGAGAGCGTCACCATGGCCGAAGCCAAGCAGCTCCTGCACATCAACCGCATCGAAAAGCTGCCCGTCGTCGACAAAAATAATTTCCTGAAAGGGCTGATCACCTTCAAGGACATCGTCAAAACGGAAAAGTTCCCCACCGCCTCCAAGGACCCCCAGGGCCAGCTGCGCGTGGGCGCCGGGGTAGGCACCGCCAAGGACACCCTGGAACGGGTCAAGGCCCTGGTCGACGCCAAGGTCGACGCCATCGTCATCGACACCTCGCACGCCCACTCGCTCAAGGTCATGCGGACCATCGAGCAGGTCCGGGGCATGGCCGGCGATATCGACCTGGTCGTGGGCAACATCGCCACCGCCGCCGCGGCCCGCGACCTGCTGGCGCTGGGCGTCGACGGCCTGAAGGTCGGCATCGGCCCCGGTTCGATCTGCACCACCCGCGTCGTCACCGGCGCCGGCGTGCCCGCAGATCACGGCCATCATGGACGTCGCCCGCGAGGTCGCCGGCAGGGTCCCGGTCATCGCCGACGGCGGCATCAAGTTTTCCGGCGACATCACCAAGGCGCTCGCCGCCGGCGCCGACACGGTGATGATCGGCTCCATCCTGGCCGGCACCGACGAGAGCCCGGGGGAAATGGTGATCTACCAGGGGCGCTCCTACAAGAAATACCGGGGCATGGGTTCGATCGCCGCCATGAAGGCCGGCAGCCGCGACCGCTATTTCCAGGAAGACGACTATTCGGAATCCAAGCTGGTCCCCGAGGGGATCGAGGGGCGCGTCCCCTACCGCGGCTCGGTCATGAACCTGGTACCACTGCTGATCGGCGGCGTCAGGGCCGGCATGGGCCTGACCGGCTGCCGGACGATCGAGGAACTGCACGGCAAGTCCCGCTTTATCCGCATCACCAGCGCCGGCTTGAAGGAAAGCCACGTTCATGACGTGATCATCACCGAGGAATCGCCGAACTACCGGATGGATTGACAGAGCGCATGAAAGCGAAAACGCTCCTTCTCGCCGCGGCGCTGCTGGCCGCCGCCCTGCCCGCCGCCGCCGCCGGGATCTCCCGCACCGGCGTCGGGGTCAGGTTCAGCGCCTTTGGCGTGCCCAACGCCCTGCTGGACCTGGCATTGGACGAACATCCCAGGCTGGCGGGCAACGCCTTTTCCTTCGAGATCCACTCCTACGGCAAAAAGGGTCCCAAATCGGCCTTGAGCGGCATGTACTGCCTGGAATACAACCGCATCTCCGGCGAAGGTTACTTCCGCGTCGAAGAGGAAGACAAGCGCTTTTCAGGCTCGGGCGAGGTCACCCAGGTCAATTTCACCGCCACCCTCCTGGTCAACTTTTTCCCCGCTGCGCCCGTCCATCCCTATATCGGAGTGGGCATCGGCGTCGGCCGCATGAGCGTTTGGGCCGAAGGCTCGTACACGGAGCACGGCATCACCATCCGCGACACCTACGAAAAAAAAGCCTTCGTCCCCGTCGGCCATATCCCGGTGGGCATCACGGGCAACATCAATGACCGGTGCCTGATCAGGGCCGAGGCCGGGTTCAAGAACGGTTTTTACTTCGGCGGCAGCCTGGTGATCAACTTCTGAAAAATATCTGAAAATATTCTTTAAATAAATCGCGAAGTCCGCTATAATCTTTCCTGGAGTCAAAGGCAAGAACAACGAAATGGCTGAAAGCAAAATCCCCGATAAATTGACCTTCAAACGCAAAGAGGTCATGCAGATGGCCAAGCTGGACGGCCGCGTGCTGGATTACTGGGAAAAGGAATTCGCCGCCTTCGTCCCCGTGATCAACCAGAGCGGGGAAAAATTCTACAGCCGCCGCGACGTGGAGGTCATCCTGTCCATCAAGCAATGGCTGGTCCAGGAAAAGCGCGACAAGGGCCAGATCAAGGAGCTGCTGCTGCGCAATTACGGCGACCTCGCTAACCCCCAGCCCGCCGCCGGCGCCGAAGCGATCGACCCCGAAAAATTGAATAGGATCCGCCGCGGTCTCAAGGAAATATTGACTTTACTCGCCAAAGATGATAAAAGTTGAGTGAGCCGGGGCGTAGCGCAGTCTGGTTAGCGTACACGCTTGGGGTGCGTGTGGTCGGTGGTTCGAATCCACTCGCCCCGACTTTTTATATCGCATTCAACCAACATGAAAACAATATTGCTGACCAACGATGATGGTTTCTATTCCCAGGGGATCCGCGCCCTGCAAAGCGAGCTGCAAAAAAAGCATCATGTCGTTATCGTGGCCCCGGACAGCGAAAAAAGCGCCATCAGCATGGCCCTGACCCTGAATCATCCGCTGCGCGTCAGCCAGGTCGAGGAAGACGTGTATGCCGTCAATGGCACCACTTCCGATTGCGTCAACATCGCCCTGCAGAAGATACTGCCGGCCAGGCCCGATTTCGTGGTTTCGGGAATGAACCTGGGCGAAAACCTTTCCGAGGACATATTCTTTTCCGGCACGGTCGGCGGCGCTTTTTCCGGGCATCTCTACGGCGTCCCCTCGCTGGCCGTCTCGCTGATCGCCGGCCTGGGCCAATACCAGCAGCAGGAGTTCGAATTCGCCGCCGGGGCGGTCATCACCGCCAAAATACTGGACAAGCTGCTTTGCTGCTCCCATGACAACGTGATCTACAATTTGAATATCCCTTTCCCCAACCGGGGGGAGATCGCCCTGACCACCCTGGGCAACAAGCGCTATACCCCCGATATCATCGAGCGGACCGATCCCCGCGGCCGGAAATACTATTGGATCGGGACCGGGACCCCGGATTACGCGACCTGCGAGGGGAGCGATATCTGCGCGGTCCAGAACGGGTTCATTTCCTTGAGCATCATCAAATACGACCTGAATTCCAAGGAAGAACTGGACCGCCTGGCGCGAACCTTCGACCAATTCAGCTTATAAGGGCTGGCGGCGGGGTCAGCCGGCCAGGACCTTCCTGGCCTCCTCGAAGAGAGCCAGGGGGACCATGACCTTGACCTTGCCCAGGCCGTCCATGGTGATGCCGAAGATGCGGCCCGCCGCCTCGTATTGCAAGAGGACCGGTATCTGGAAGCTTTCCAGCTTGGACTTGATGATCTCCGCTTCCAGGCTGCCCTCGACCGCCAGGAGTTCCTTCAGGTCACCATCGATCATGCCGGCCTCCGGCGCGCCGCCGGATGAAATCGCAGCGGGCGCTACTTGAGCTTTTCCCGGAAATAGATGAAAAAGATCTGGGCTCCGAGTTCGCGGTTGTCCTTGCTGTTGGGAAAGACCTTGGCCGGGACAAAGACCCGGTTGGTCTCGATCTTCAGGGAAAACTCGTCGGCCGGGCCCATCATTTCCGGGGTCACGGTGTATTCCCTGGAGAAGTTGTCCTCGGCGGGGATGAATTCGTCCAGGATGGCGTCATTGATCTTGAAGATCAGTTTTTGGTCCTGGAAGGCGGTCTTGTTCACGCCGCCCTTGATGATCAGCGTGGACTCCTTCTTGGGGTTTTCAATGATGCAGACCGACTTGGCCGTGGTCCAACGCCAGCTCTTGGCGAAGGGATCCTTGGCGTTGACATCGGTCTCGATCTCGTTCCAGCCTTCGTCATAGACAATCTCCGGGGCATTGATCGAGGCGGGTTGGATATTGATCTTCTTTTCGAAAAGCAGGATCGGTTTTTCCTTGGTTTTCGGGTTGTACAGGCCGACGGTCAGCTTCAACTCTTCATACCCTTCAAAATCGACGTCGAATTCGTTCAGGAACTGGGGGATGAAAAGGGTGCGGGAATATTTTATATCGTCGTTCGCGGTCCAGGCGGCGGTGTTCTTGACGGGCAGATGGTCGTCCACCAGCAGCATTTCCTTGCTGCTCACCCGCCAGAAATGGACGAAGACCGAATAATCGCCGGCCAATTTTTTGAAGGCGGCGCTGGTCTTGAACTCGTAATCCATTTTCAAGAAAAGGGAATCGGTGATGGTTTCGGGCGAGAGCTTCAGGGAGAGGTCGATCCCCTTGCGGTCGATCTTTTTCCCGCAGAAACCGGTCAACAATATTATCGGCAAAAGAGCGATACCAATTTTCACCTTCATTTTTCCTCCTGAACGACCCCTAAAACGTAACACATTTGCCTGGAAAAAGCAACTGGGGACAAGGCTGAAATGGCGAAGGGCGGCCGCTGCGACCGCCCTTCGCCTCGAGGAGAGATGAGAGATACGAAGCGAAAATCAGATCACTTTTTCTTCTTGCCCAGGTCTTCGAATTCGGCATCGATGACCTCGCCTTCGTTGGCCGGCCCCTCGCCGCCAGGCTGGGAGCCGCCCGCGGCTCCGCCCTCGCCCGGCTCGGGCGGGGATTCCTTCTGGGCGCCGGCCGTCTTGTACATCTCGGTCGACAATTTGCCGGAAAGCTTGTTGATATTTTCGATCTCGTCGAGGATCTTCTGGTTGTCGCCCTTTTCCACGGCCTCCTTGGCGCGCTTGACCGCGGCTTCCACTTCGGAGGCCATGTCGGCGGGGATCTTTTCCTTGTTCTCCTTCACCACTTTTTCCAGGGCATAGGAGAGTTGGTCGAGCTTGTTGCGGTTTTCGATGACCTCTTTCTTGCGCTGGTCGTCCTCGTGGAATTTTTCGGCGTCCTTGACCATTTTATCGATCTCTTTTTCGTTGAGGCCGCTCGAGGAGGTGATGGTGATGGCCTGCTGCTTGGAGGTGGCCAAGTCCTTGGCCGAGACGTTCAGGATGCCGTTGGCGTCGATGTCGAACGTGACCTCCACCTGGGGAACGCCGCGCGGCGCCGGCGGCAGGCCGGTCAGGTGGAACTTGCCCAGGGTGCGGTTGTCGCGGGCCATTTCCCTTTCGCCCTGCAGGACATGGATCTCCACCGTGGACTGGTTGTCCTCGGCGGTGGTGAATATATCCGTTTTCTTGGTCGGGATGGTGGTGTTGCGCTCGATCAGCTTGTGGGTGATGCCGCCCAGGGTCTCGATGCCCAGGGAGAGCGGCGTGACGTCGAGCAGCAGGATATCCTTGGCTTCCCCGCCCAGGACCCCGCCCTGCACGGCGGCGCCGGCGGCGACCACTTCATCCGGGTTGACGCTCTTGTTGCCTTCCTTGCCGAAAAACTTCTTGACCAGCTCCTGGATGAAGGGCATGCGGGTCATGCCGCCGACCAGGATGACCTCCTTGATGTCGGAGACGGTGACCCCGGCGTCCTTGACGGCCTGCCGGCAGGGGGCGATGGAGCGCTCAATGACGTCGCCCACCAGCTGCTCGAGCTTGGACCGCGTCAGCTTCATGATCAGGTGCTTGGGGCCCGACGCGTCGGCCGTCACGAAGGGCAGGTTGATCTCGGTCTCCTGGGTGGTGGAAAGCTCGATCTTGGCTTTTTCGGCCGCTTCCTTCAGGCGCTGCAGGGCCATTTTGTCCTTGGTCAGGTCGATGCCCTGGTCCTTCTTGAATTCCTCAGCGATCCAGTCGATCAGCTTCTGGTCGATGTTGTCGCCGCCCAGGTGCGTATCGCCGTTGGTCGACTTGACTTCAACGATGTTTTCGCCGATCTCCAGGATCGAAATGTCGAACGTGCCGCCGCCGAAATCGTAGACGGCGATCAACTCGTCCTTTTTCTTGTCCATGCCGTAGGCCAGGGCGGCGGCGGTAGGCTCGTTGATGATGCGCTTCACGTCGAGCCCGGCGATCTTGCCAGCGTCCTTGGTGGCCTGGCGCTGGGCGTCATTGAAGTAGGCCGGGACGGTGATGACCGCCTCGGTCACCTTTTCCCCCAGGTAATCCTCGGCCGCCTCTTTCAGTTTCCCCAAGATCAGGGCCGAGATCTCTGGCGGGGAAAATTGCTTGCCGTTGATGCTGACGCGGGCGTCGTCGTTGGGCCCGCTGACCACCTTGAAAGGGACCATCTTGACCTCGTCGCTGACCTCCGAGACGCGACGCCCCATGAACCGCTTGATGGAGTAGACGGTGTTTTCCGGGTTGGTGATGGACTGGCGCTTGGCCACCTGGCCGACCAATCGTCCGCCGTCCTTGGAAAAACCGACCACCGAGGGGGTAGTGCGGCCTCCCTCGGAATTGGTAATGATCTTGATGTCACCCTTCTCCATTATGGCCACGACAGAATTGGTCGTTCCCAAATCGATACCGATTATCTTTCCCATTTTTCATCTCCTTGTGAATTAAGTTATACTTAAATATATTTCAGTTTTACTGCCTTGTCAACATGTTAATAACAGAATTATAATAATTATCTTAGTGCGTTATTATCAAATACAAAACACTGATTTTCCGGCTTCAACCAGCTGCCGCTTGTAATAAATCTGTCGTAAAATCCCTATTGAAGGATATTATTTGTCATTGACCGCGAAGACAAAAGTATTGTCGGCGACTTTCTTCAATGGGTAGCCCGTGTTCCCCCGGGGCAAAAGCCAGCACACCGCGTACTTGCCCTTGAAGTACTTCATGGTCTGCTTTACCGCCTTTTCCAGGTTGAACTCCTGGTCGGCAACGACGTTGACCACGATCATGAGCCAGTTGACCGAATAGTGACTGATATTTGAGCCGCCTCTTAGCAACTGCACGACCGATGGCCCGGCCGTCTTCTTCTTGGCGTGCCCGAAATCCGGGGCGTCGGCCTTGCCGACCGTCCGCAGCCCAGTCAATTTGGGGAATTCGCTCCCCGCCCAGCGGGCTACCGTCGCCGGAGAGGAGATCTTATCGTATTCGCAGTCATAAATGTCCATGATCAGCTCGTATTCGGCCGCTTCCTTGTCCCGGAAAAACGAAAAACCCGGGGAGAAAGCCTCGGCGCTATCGACCAACCGCGGCCGGCAGACAGGGGACATCCTGCCGCTGGCCCGGTCATATTCGAATATCCTCGTGTTTCTCCTGATTTTCTTGACGTCGGAGAAAGAGCCGCGCGGCAGGTGCCAGCAGAGCGCCTTGGCGGACTTGAAGAAATCGACCGAGGAGCGGATGGCGTCCTCCACCGGCAGGTAGGCGCAGGTGAAGCAGTTGAGCGCCGCCACCCGGCCGTAACGCCGGTAATTGATGGCGCTGGTCTCCACGTACTGCACCAGGGTGCTCCCTTCGCCCAGCCTGGGGTCGGCGTAGATCGGTTCGCCGAAGGCCTTCATCTTGATGGCCTCGCAGGTGCGCGCGGCCCACTTGGACACCTGGGCGGCGCCGGGCTTGCTGCCCGCGGGCAGGTCCATGTCCATGACGATCTCCTCGCCGTACTTGTCTCTCTCCATCCGTTCTTGGAATTCGGGATAAGGGATGGCGGAGATATGCGGAGAGTACCAACTGGTCTTGAAACCTGCTTTTTTATAGCTTTTCAGGGCGTTGCGTTCAGCGTTCCTGAACACGCCCTTCCCCTTGGATCCGGCGGTCAGGCTGAAAGGTCCGCCCATGTAGCTGATATTGGCGAACTGCACCACGCGGACATCGTCGAAGCTGCGCTCGATCTGGCGCCAGCTGCCCGGGGCCTCGAAGGGCTGCAGGATCAGCGCCCCGGTCTGGTGGATGGTGATGCCGCCGTCGGTGAGGGCGTCGTATACGCCCTGGTAGAAGTCGGTGTTAAAAAGGCTCTGGGCCGGACCGATCGGGTCGGTGGAGTCGATGATGACGACGTCGCACTTGCCCTTCATCTGGCGGATCACCTCGGCGCCGTCGCCGATGATGAGCTTGAAGCGCGGATCTTCATAGACGCCCGCGCACACCGAGGGCATATGCTGGCGAGTGAGGTCGCAGACCATGCGGTCGATCTCCACCATGGTCACGCGCTTGATCGACTTGTGCCGCAGCACTTCGCGGGCCACGCCGCAGTCGCCGCCGCCGATGATCAGCACATGCTGCGCCGGCTTTTTCAAGGCAAAAAGCGGCCAGTGGGCGATCCATTCGTGATAGATCCCCTCGTCCTCCTCGGTCAGCTGCACGATGCCGTCCAGGACCAGCACTCGGCCGAAGCGGTCGGTCTCCAGGATCATCAGCTTCTGGAAGCCGGTATCGGTCTCGGGAACGATCACCTTGGAAACCTTGAAGCCATAGGTGGTGTCGCTGTATAGATCCTCGAAGAACCAGAGGTCCTTGCCTTTTTTCACTAATCCCATGGGCGCTTCTCCTTGCTCCCGCCGGCGAGCGAGGTCAATTATACGGGAAAACCGCCCCTGATTCAACCGTTATTTCGGAGGATTCATGATGATTCGCCAAAAAATGCACCGACCTGGTCATCAGGACGACCCGGCGGGTCGCCCCTAACTTATTCTTCTCCAGGAATTTTTTCTCGACCAGGTCGTCCACCAGCTTGTCGTCGGCCAGGTTGGGCAGGGTGACGTGGCCGCGCTCCGGGTGCATGTCATTCCAGGCGGCCGCCGTATCCATGGCATTCTCGTTGCGGGCCCAGGCGCGGCGGGCGATGCCGTTGAGCACGTCCCATTCCATGGCCGAGCCGATGATGCGGTCGCGGGCTTCGCTGCCGTCGAGGACCAGCCCGAAACCGCCGTTGAAGGACTTGCCGATGCCCACGCCGCCGCCGTTGGAGAGCACGACCATGGACATGCCGCGGGCGGCATCGCCGGCGAAGTTGTGCACGGCCATGTCGGCGGTGACGTTGCTCCCGTCGCGGATGTTGGCCGTCTCGCGGAACGGCGAATCGGTGCCCGAGACATCGTGGTGGTCGCGGCCGAGCATGACCGGCCCGACTTCGCCCCGGCGCACCATCTCGTTGAACTTCAGGGCGATCTTCACCCTGCCCTCCGCGTCGGCGTAGAGGATGCGGGCCTGGGTGCCGACCACCAGCCTGTTCTTCCCGGCGTTCTTGATCCATTCGTAATTGTCGCGGTCCATGGCCCGGCGGCCGGGATCGAGGCAGGCCATGGCGGCGCGGTCGGTCGCGGCCAGGTCCTCCGGCTTGCCGCTCAGGCAGACCCAGCGGAACGGGCCGTAGCCGAAATCGAAGCCCAGCGGCCCCATGATATGCTCGACATAGCTGGGGAAAATGAAGCCGTCGCCGGCATCCGCGCCGTTGGCCGCGATGTCGGTCGCGCCGGCATCGAAGACCGCCTTTAAAAAAGAATTGCCGTAGTCCCAGAAGCGGGTCCCTTTGGCGGCCATTTTCTGGATCAGGCGGAATTGCCGCACCAGCGATTCGTCGACCCGCTTGTGGAAAAGCTCCGGCATTTCGCGCAACAGGCGGCGCCCTTCCTCGAAGCTGACGCCGGCGGGCGTGTAGCCGCCGCCGTAGGCGTCGTGGCACGAGGTCTGGTCGGAAGCCAGTTCGATGGGAATATCACGGTCAAGGACGTACTGCCAGAGGTCGACGACATTGCCATGATAGGCGATGGAAACGGGTTTTTTCGACTGGCGAAACTCGGAGATCCAGCGGGCGACCTCGTCAAGGTCGGCCGATATCCGGGAGACCCAGCCCTGCTTGTGCCGGGTCTCGATGCGCGAGTAATCGACCTCGGCCAGCACGCCGATGCCGCCGGCGATCTCCACGGCCTTGGCCTGGGCGCCGCTCATGCCGCCCAGCCCTGAGCTCAAGTAGACCACGCCGGCGAGGTCTTTCTGGGCGGGGATGCCCAGGTACATGCGCCCGGCGTTGAGCAGGGTCAGGTAGGTGCCGTGCACGATGCCCTGCGGGCCGATGTACATCCAGCCGCCGGCCGTCATTTGCCCGTAGTTGGAAACCCCCATGGCGGCCGCCTGGGCGAAGCCGGTCGGGTTGTCGTACATGCCCACCAGCATGCCGTTGGTGGCGATGACGCGCGGCGCCTCCGCCGGCGACTCGAAGAGGCCGAGCGGATGCCCCGAATACGACCACCAGCGTCTGGCGCCCGGTCATCTCCCGCAGGTAGAGTTTGACCAGGTTGTACTGCATCCAGTTCTGGAAGACCTGGCCGCTCTCGCCGTAGGTGACCAACTCATAGGGATAAAGGGCCACGTCGAAGTCCAGGTTGTTGTCGATCATCACCTGGAACGCCTTGGCTTCCAGGATCCTGCCGGGATATTCCCCGACCGGCCTGGCCTTCAGGCTGCCCTCGGGCCGATAGCGGTACCCGTAAATCCGCCCGCGGGTCAGCAGCTCGTCCATGAACTCCGGGGCGATCTCCTGGTGCAGCCGGGAGGGGATATAACGCAGGGCGTTTTTAAGGGCGATTTTGGTCTGGGCGGCGCTCAGGTGAAAACCCCGGTCAGGGGCGCGGCGGATGCCCGGGACGAAGCTCTTTTTGGCGGGCAATTCGTCGGCCAGGGCGAGCGGCCGGGCCGCAGCTGCTTTCTGTGTCATGGGGGCGATACCTCCGGCAATTTTATATGCCATCCCCGCCAGGTTGTCAAGCCGCGGCCCCGAGGGCGCTCCGCACCCGCGGGATTGACAAAAAGGCTATAATATTATATGATTAGGCTTCGATCCATGAAAATAGCAGTCGCTGAAGAAGCGGGATTTTGTTTTGGAGTTAAAAGAGCCTTGAAACTGATCAATGAATACCAGCGCCAGGGAAAAAAGATCCAGACTTTCGGCCCGCTGATCCACAATATCCCGGTTTTGAACGACCTGGCCGCCAAGGGCGTCGGCGTGGCCTCTTCGCTGGCCGGGATCGAAAAAGACAAGACCCTGTGCATCAGCACCCACGGCCTTTCCCGCGACAGCGAACGCCGCCTGCGCCGGAAAGGCGTCACCACCCTGGACGCCACCTGCCCGCTGGTCAAGAAGGGGCAGAAGATCATCGAGCGCATCGGCAAGGCCGGGAGCCGGGTACTGCTCGTGGGCGACAAGGACCACCCCGAGATCATCGCCGCCCGCAGTTACGCCGCTAACGTGAAGATCATCAATTCCCTGGCCGAGGCCCGGGCGCTGCCGCGCAGCCGCGAGATCCACGTCGTGGCCCAGACCACCCTGAATACCGGTTTCTTCAAGGAAGTCGTCGCCGTGCTGCTGGACAAGACCGAGAAGCTGCATGTCTTCAACACCATCTGCCAGGCGACCCAGGACCGCCAGGAAGCCGTGAAAAAACTCGCCCCTGCGGTCGACGCCATCATCGTCATCGGCAGCGAGATCTCCTCCAATACCAAAAAGCTTTTCCAGATCGCCAGGGAAAGGAACCGCAACGCCATGCAGATCGAGACCTGCGCCGACCTGCGCAACCCCAGGACCCTGGCCAGGCTGAAAAAGTTCAAATCCGTCGGCGTCAGCGCCGGCGCCTCCACGTCGCCGCAGGAACTGGAAAACGTAAAAAAATTCTTGCACAAACTATAAACGTTAAGGAGTACAACATGGCAGACACGAACGACACCAGCGAAAAAAACCCGGAGGATTTTTCCGAACTGGTGAAAAATTATGACCTGAAGAATCTCGCCTCCAACGCCGCCATCGAGGGCCACATCGTCGACATCGTCGAGAACCGCGTGGTCATCGACATCGGCCAGAAGACCGAAGGCATCCTGGACCGCCAGGAACTGCTGGACTGGGACGGGAACATGAAATACAAGGTCGGCGACCCCATCTCGGTGCTGCCCAAGAACGTCAACTTCAAGGAAGGCTACATCATCGTTTCCAAGAAGCAGCTGGACGAGCAGGAGGGCTGGGAAAACGTCTTCCGCGCCTACAAGAAGAATATCCCCATCCTCGGCAAGATCACCAAGCTGACCCCGGACGAAAAGGGCTTCATGGTCGACATGGGGGTGGAGATGTTCCTGCCCATGAGCCAGGTGGACATCCAGAAGGTCAAGGCCCCGAATAAAATGCTGGGCAAGGATTTCTGGTTCAAGGTGGTCAAGCTGAACAAGAAGGAGAAAAGCGGCACGGTTTCGCGCCGCATCCTGCTCGAGGACGAGAAGCAGGAGAAGCTGAAGACGCTGCTGGGTTCGCTCGAGGTCGGCCAGCTGGTCAAGGGCGTGGTGACGTCGATCGTCGACTACGGGGCCTTCGTCGACCTGGGCGGGCTGGAGGGCCTGGTGCACAAGGACAACATCTCCTACGGCCGCATCAACCACCCCAAGGAAAAGCTGCGCAAGGGCGACGAGATCGAGGTGAAAGTGCTGGAGATCGACAGGGAAAAAGGCAAGATCTCCCTGGGCATCAAGCAGAGATTCACCGACCCCTGGATCAATATCGCGACGAATTATCCCCTGGGCAAGCGGCTGATCGCCAAGGTGGTCAAGATCGTCAGCTTCGGCGCCTTCATCGAGCTGGAGGAAGGGGTCGAAGGGCTGCTGCACATATCCGACCTGACCTGGGAAGGGCGGCCGACCTCGGTCGAGGAATACGTCGCCGTCGGCGACAAGCTCTGGGTGCAGGTGATCGAGATCAACAAGGAGGAGCGCAAGATCAAGCTCGGCCTGAAGCAGCTGGAGATGCGCCCCGAAGAAAAATACCTGGAAAAGCACAAGCGCGGCGAGATCGTGCGCGCCAAGGTGAAAAAGATCCTCAAGTCGCGGGTGTTCCTGGGGCTGGAGGAGGGGGTCGAGGGCGTGGTGAAGATATCCGACATCAGCTACTACCACATCGAATCCCCGGAAGAATACATGAAGGAAGGCGAAGAGATCGACGTCATGATCATCAGCGACGAGCTGGACCGCAACTGCAAGGTCCAGCTGGGGATCAAGCACCTCTCCGAGAGCGAATGGAAATCGTTCTTCGCCAAGCACAAGCCGGGCAACGCCATCGAGGTCACGGTGCGCAAGATCACCGACGGCGGCATCACCGTCGAGATCACGCGCAACATCGAGGGCTTCATCCGCATCGGCGACATCGACGAGGAACAGGTCACCGTCCAGGACCTGGAGCGGAAGTTCAAGGCCGGCGACAAGATCGAAGCCTTGATCTCGCGGGTCGAGATCGACCGCAAGAAGGTCTATCTCAGCCTGCGGGCGCTGAACAAGGTCCGCGAGCGGGAAGAGCTCCAGAAGTACATGAAGGGCGGCGACGACTCGGTCACGACCATCGGCGACCTGCTGCAGAACGAGCTGGACAAGAACAAATGACCGCTGTCCGGGCCGGGCGGGTGAAGTAAGATGAAATTCCTGTCGGCCCCCTGGCGCTGGAATTTCATCGCCGCGGCGGGCCGGGACGACGGCTGCCTGTTCTGCCGGGCCCTGGAAAAGGACGACCGCGATTCCCTGGTCTGCTTCCGCGGCGAATCGTTCTTCGTCATGCTCAACAAGTTCCCCTACAGCAGCGGCCACCTGATGGTCGCCCCCCGCGCCCACCTGGCCTCGCCCGAGCAGGTGGCGTCGGGCGAGCTGCGGGAGATGTGGGAGCTGACCAACCGCTCCCTGGCGGTGCTGAAGGAGAATTTCCATCCCGAGGGCTTCAATATCGGCATGAACATCGGCAAGGCCGCCGGCGCCGGGGTCAAGGACCATTTTCACCAGCACATCGTCCCCCGCTGGCAGGGCGACGCCAATTTCATGGCCACGATCGGCGCGACCAAGGTGCTTTCCTACGACCTGGAGACCGTGTTCGCCACCATCCGTTCCGCTTTCGCCAGATGAACGCCAAAAAAACACCGGGGTACCCATGAACGAGATCAAAGCTCCAAAAGGCACGCGCGACATTTTCCCGCCCGAGATCCAGAAATGGCATTACCTGGAAAACGCCATCCACGCCTATTACAAAAAATTCCTCTACCAGGAGATCCGCACGCCGATCTTCGAGCACAGCGAGCTGTTCAGCCGCGGCATCGGCAGCGAGACCGAGGTCGTGCAGAAGGAGATGTATACCTTCAGCGACAAGTCGGACCGCAGCCTGACCCTGCGCCCGGAAAACACCGCCTCGGTGGTGCGGGCGGCGATCGAGAACAATCTCTTCGAGACCCTGGCGCCCCTGCGCTTCTACTACCTCGGGCCCATGTTCCGCTACGACAAGCCGCAAAAGGGCCGCTACCGCCAGTTCCAGCAGTTCGGCATCGAGGTCTTCGCCGACGATTCGCCCCAGGTCGACGCCGAGGTCATCTTCTCGGCCGTCGATTTCCTGAAAAAACTCAAGATCGAGGATGTGCGCCTGGACCTGAATTCGGTCGGCTGCCCGCAATGCCGCCCCGCCTACCTGCAGCTCCTGAAAAAGGCCGCCCGGGCCGAGGAGAGCAAGCTGTGCGCCGACTGCCGGCGCAAGATCGACGGCAACCCGCTGCGCATCTTCGACTGCAAGCAGCCCGCCTGCGCCGAGGCCGCCGCCCGTTTCCCCGTGATCAGCGACCATCTCTGCGCCGAATGCCGCGACCATTTCGCCGCGGTGCGCGAGACCCTGAGCTGGATGAACGTCCCCTTCTTGCTCAACCCGCGCCTGGTGCGCGGCCTGGACTATTACACCAAGACCGCTTTCGAGGTCACCTCCGGCCAGCTCGGCGCCCAGAACGCCCTGCTGGGAGGCGGGCGTTATAACAACCTGATCCGCGAGCTGGGCGGCCCCGACATGGCCGGCATCGGCTTCGCCGCCGGCATGGAGCGCATCGTCCTGCACCTGGAGCACCTGGAATTGCCCGGGCCCCGGATCCTTTTCGTGGCCTACGGGGACGGGCAATGGCTGGCGCACGCCATCCAGCTGGCCGAGGTCCTGCGCGAAGAAGGCTACCCGGTCTATCTCGATTACCAGGGCAAGAACCTGAAAAAACAGTTCAAGAAGGCCGACAAGGTCGCCGCCGCCTTCACCCTGATCCTGGCCGAGGACGAGATCAAGAGCAACTCGGTTTCCGTGAAGAACATGGCCACCCAGGAGCAGAGCAAAATCCCCCTCAAGGACCTGAACGCATGGCTGAAAAAAAACTATTGAAACGGGAAACCTACTGCGGCGACGTCCGCGAGGAACACGCCGGCCGCGACCTCACCGTCTACGGCTGGGTGAACAACATGCGCGAACTGGGCGGCCTGACCTTCATCGACCTGCGCGACCGCGAAGGGATGCTGCAGATCGTGGTCAACGAGACGTTCGCCGACCCCGGCGTGCTCAAGCGCATCGGCAAGGAGACCGTGCTCGCCGTCAGCGGCCGCGTGGTGCCGCGCGCCAAGCCCAACCCCGACCTGGCCAGCGGCAAGGTCGAGCTCATCGCCGGCGACATCGAGATCCTGGCCGCCTCCGAGGTCCCGCCCTTCGTCCCGGAGAACCGCGGCAACGTCTCCGAGGAACTGCGCTTCAAGCACCGCTACATCGACCTGCGCAACGCGGGCATGCAGCGGAATTTCAAGCTGCGTTCCAAGGTCAACCTGCTGGCCCGGAATTTCCTCGACCGCGAAGGCTTCCTGGACATCGAGACGCCGATGCTGACCAACGCCACCCCGGAGGGGGCGCGCGACTACCTGGTCCCCTCGCGCATCTACAAGGGAAAGATGTTCGCCCTGCCCCAGTCGCCGCAGCAGTTCAAGCAGCTGCTGATGGTGGCCGGCTTCGAGCGCTACTACCAGATCACCCGCTGCTTCCGCGACGAGGACCTGCGCGCCGACCGCCAGCCCGAGTTCACCCAGATCGATATCGAAATGAGCTTCGCCGAGGCGGACGAGCTGTTCGCCATCAGCGAGCGCCTGGTGCAGGCGATCTTCGCCGCGCGCGGCTTCGACGTCTCCATCCCCTTCCGCCGCCTGCCCTACCGCGAGGCGCTGGATAAATACGGCTCGGACAAGCCCGACCTGCGCATCCCCTACGTCATCGAGGACTTCAGCGCCGACGCCGCCTCCTGGCGCAGCGACCTGCTCGACGCCGCGCTGGCCAAGGGGGCGAAGGTCAAGGGGCTGGTCATCCCCGGCGGCGGGAACTTTTCGCGCAAGCAGCTCGACGAGGTCAACGAGACGGCGAAAAAGCTCGGCGGCAAGGGGGTCATCTGGATGAAGAAGGCCGAGGACGGGTTCAAGTCCTCGCTCAAGGTCGCCCCCGAGGCCATCGCCGCCTTGTTCGCCGAGCGGGCAGCTCGATCCCGCCGCCCTGGTGCTGCTGGTCGCCGACGCCGAGCCCCAGGCGCTGTTCCTGGCCGGCAAGCTGCGCGAGCACCTGGGCAGGAAATTCCAGGACAAGGAAAAGCTGGAATTCCTCTGGGTGACCGATTTCCCCCTCTTCTTCCACAACGAGGAGGAAAAGCGCCTCGATTCCAACCACCATCCCTTCACGGCGCCGCGCCCCGAGGACATCCCCCTGCTCGACAGCCGGCCGCTGGCGGTCAGGGCCATCGCCTACGACATGGTGCTCAACGGCGTGGAGATCGGCGGCGGCAGCAAGAGGATCCACGACATCGCCCTGCAGCGGAAGGTCTTCCAGCTGCTGAACCTGCCCGAAAAGGAGATCGACGAGAAGTTCGGCTTTTTCCTCAACGCCTTGAAATACGGGGCGCCGCCCCACCTGGGCATCGCCTTCGGCTTCGACCGCCTGCTGATGCTCCTGACCGGCGAGGACTCGATCCGCGAGATCATCGCCTTTCCCAAGACCACCTCTTCGCTCTGCCTGCTCACCGGCTCCCCGTCCGCCGTTTCCCAGCGGCAACTGGACGAGCTGGGCATCGCCATAAAAAAATAACCCGGAGGTCTTCATGAATTCGCCCGAGAGCAAACCCGCGGGATTCCCCGCCACCTTCTGGACGGCCAACACCATCGAGCTCTTCGAACGGGGCGCCTATTACGCCATGGCCTCGTTCGTGGTCATCTACCTGACGGAAAAGCTGGGCATGAGCCCCACCTTCGCCACTTTCCTCAACGGCTCGCTGCTCTGGGGGTTGATCTATTTCCTGCCCATCGTCAGCGGCACGCTGGCGGACAAGTACGGCTTCAAGCGCTCGCTGCTGGCCGCCTTCGTCATGCTCGCCCTGGGCTACCTGGTCATGGGCAACGTCCAGAACATCCTGCCCGCGGGCAGCAACTTCACCATGCCGGTCGTGCTGGGCATCGTGCTCATCGGCCTGGGCGGCTCGATCGTCAAGCCCTGCATCGCCGGCACGGTGCAGAAGACGTCGGGCCTGCGCGCCACGCTGGGCTTCGGCATCTTTTACATGGTCATCAACATCGGCTCGATCAGCGGCCGCGCCGTCTCCTATTTCATGCGCAGCCGCCTGGGCATCCCGGCCATATTCTTCCCCGTCGCCTTCGCCTTCGCCATCGTCGGCCTGCTGATCGTCTTCTTCGTCTACCGCGAGCCCGAATACGTCCCCGACGGGAAGAAGGACGGGCAGGCGGTGCAGAAAAAGACGCTGGGCCAGGCGCTGCTGGGCATCATCACCGTCCTGGGCAACTGGAAGTTCGTCTTCTTCCTGGTGGTCATCGGCATGTTCTGGATCCTGTATGTCCAGTTGTACAACCTCATGCCCCTGTTCCTGCGCTGGGTCGACCCCCAAGCCCCGATGGAGCTCTATACCCTGGTCAACCCGATCATGATCGTCTCGCTGCAGCTGCTCATCACCCGCCTGGCCAAGAGATGGACGCCGGTGCGTTCGATCATTCTCGGCGTCCTGGTCACCACCGTCGGCATGCTCGTGAACGTCCTGGCCCCGGTTCTCTTTGCCGACATCTCGCTGAAGGTCTCCCTGCTGCGTTTCGGCAGTTTTCACGTATTGCTGCCCATCGCCGGCATCTTCCTGATCATATCCATCGCCTCCATGGCCCTGGGCGAGATGTTCGCCTCGCCGCGCATCTACGAGTACATCGGCGCCATCGCCCCCAAGGGCCAGGAAGGGCTCTACCTGGGCTACGCCAACCTGCCGGTGGCCCTGGGCTCGATCGTGGGCGCGCCCCTGGGCGGCCGCCTGTTCGAGACCTTCATCTCCAACCCGGTCGCCAACGGCCGGCCGGCCAACCCGACGGCGATCTGGCTGATCGTGTCGGGCATGGGGGTGCTCTCCATGATCGGCCTGGCCCTGTACGACAAGTTCCTGCTGCACAAGAAAGCGGGCGACATGACCTGATCGCCTGCGGAAGCCCCGGGGCAGCGGGACTGCGGCCCGGGCAATCTTTCATTCCCCCTGTGGCCTTGACAAAGCGAAGGTAAAGTTATTAAATGCTCCGGACGTGGTTATACTAAAAATAACCAAGGAGACCTCAATGAAAAAAGCGACTGTTGTTTGCCGCGGTGTTCCTGTTCCTGTTTTCGGCGGCCCCCGGCGCCCACGTGGGCCGGATGCTGGTATCGTCCCCCACCGGTGACGAGGAGAACGTCTTCCAGGCCCCGCCGCTGCCGTTCCCTTTGAGCATGCTCTCCGGGACGGCGATGGACGAGGTCTTTTATTTCAACGCCGAGATCGGGCGCGGCGGCCTGCGCCTGCTGCGCAGCGATGACGACCCCCTGGCGGCCATGACGCACCAGCGCTACCAGCAATATTTTTCCGGCCTGGAAGTTTTCGGCGCCGAGCTCGTCCTGCATTTCAAGGACAACGTCCTGCAGGGCATCGAGGGCGAATATTTCCTGATCACGAAAATGGACGCGCGGCCCGGCCTGACCCGGGAGCAGGCCGCCGATTTTTTCCGGCGCGCGCTGGGCGACATGGAACTGAAGGAGGTCGCCGAAGGGTCGCGGCTGCTGGTCTTCCCGGTCCGCGACGGCGACTGCCGCCTGGCCTACCGGGTCATCCTGGAAAGGGGCGCGGGCTACAGCATGACCGGTTTCATCGACGCCCGCAGCGGCGAGATTTTGAGCTCCTGTTCCAACGTCCATACCGAGATCCCCACCATCGGCATCGGCATCGGCTGCCACGACGAAAAGCTCAAGCTGTCGACGAACCTCGATGGCGGCAAGTACTGGCTGCTGGACAGGGCCCGGAACCGCCCCGTCAGGCAATTCACCTTCCTGCAAAAGGAAAACCTGGTGCTGACCGATACCGACAATTATTGGGACCAGGACAAGGCCTCGGTCTGCGCCCACGCCTACATGGGCCAGACCTATCATTACTATTACGTGGCCCTGCAGCGCAACGGCATCGACAACCACAACCTGGACATCAAGGCCGTGGTCCATTATCCCGGCGGCACCGACAACGCCTTCTGGCAGGGAAACCTGAAGATGATGTTTTTCTACGATCCCGGGAACGGGCACCTGCAGACGGCGGCGGCGCTCGACGTCATCGCCCACGAGTTCACCCACGGCGTCACCCAGTACACCTCCAACCTGATCTACGCCAACGAATCCGGGGCCTTGAACGAGGCCTTTTCCGACATCATGGGCACGGCCGTCGAGTTCAATTGGCAGCCGGCGGGGACGGGGTTCCTGCTGGCCGATTATTACATTGGCGAGGACGCGTTCAGCGCGTATGGCTACGCCATCCGCAACCTGGTCAATCCCAACCTGGGCGGCGACCCCAGCCATCTCTCGCAGAAAGTGAACCTGCCGAACACCCAGGCCGGGGATTGGGGCGGGGTCCATACCAACTGCACGATATACGGCCATGCCTATTATCTGCTGGCCAACGGCGGGACGAACACGATCTCCCACGTCGCCGTCACCGGCATCGGCATGGAGAAGGCCACGAAAATTTACTACACCGCTTTCACCAAATACCTGACGCCGGGGTCGAATTTCCTGAACGCGGCCAACGCCCTGTTGAAAGCCGCGGCCACCCTTTACGGGTCGACCGGCAGCGAATACCAGCAGACCGTGAAGTCGATGCAGGCCATCGGCTGGACCGTCAATTGAAAGGGGTGAAGAAATGAAAAGCAAAGCGATCCTGACCCTCCTGTTCGTGCTGGCCGGTACCCTGCTGCTGCCCGCCGCCCGCCCGCAGCCGTCCGCAAAAAAGACGGCGGCCAAGCCTGCGGCCAAGCAGAAGCTTCTTAAGAAAAAGCCGGTCAGCCGGTCCAAGTACTTCCTGCGCGTCTCCTATGCCATGGGCGTGGCCGGCTCCGACCAGACCCAGTCCTGGACGGAACCCCTGTACGGCGAAAACACGGAATACAGCCTGGCCAGCAAGATGGCGACCAGCTCGAACATCCATGCCGGGATCGGCCGCAATTTCGGCAGATCCCTGGGGGTCGGGCTGGGGGCGATCCTCCATAGCAGCGACATCGACGCCACGCTCGACGCCAGCGTGCCCAGCCCCTGGAAATTCGACTCGCCCCGCAGCGCTTCCGGCACCTATGCGGCCTCGCTGAAGTCCACGATCATCTATCTGAACTTGATCTACACCCTGCCCGTCAGCAAGCTCAGCCTCGATCTCTTCGCCGGTCCGGCGTACTTCAGTTCCAGCACCGAGGTCGTCAGCTCCGTCGCCATCCAGGACGTTTACCCCAACGAGGCCGTGTCCATCTCGCTCGCCACCGAGAAGGTCAGCAAAAGCAGCTTCGGCTTCAATGCCGGCCTGGACCTGAATTATTTCTTCAGCGCCAGCCTGGGGGTTTTCCTGGAAGGCCGCTACTTGTCCGGCAGCACCACGTTCACGCCGACGTCGCAGGGCGTGCCCGGCATCAAGCTCAACCCCGGCGGGATGAACGTCGGTGCCGGCCTGGTTTTCCGGTTTTGAGGGAGGCGTAAAGACGCGACCGGCCCTGGCCCCGTTTGCGGTCGCATCCCTGTAAAATGGTGTCCCTTGCGGTTTTTTTTCCTTCCTGATAAAACGGTGTCTTGACGGCGGCGGAGCGGCGTCGACAAGGAGTGACAAAAATGAAGATCGGGGTCTGCGGCATCGCTTGTGAAAAATGCCCGCGCATGGTCGCGAAAACATGCCCGAATTATCCCGGCGGCTGCGTGCCCAAGGAAAACAAATTCTGCAAGATCGCGACCTGCGCATTCGCCAAAGGCGTCGGCCTGTGCTTCGACTGCGCGGACTTCCCCTGCGAGACCACCAAGGCGGGGCCGATCGCCTTCGGGTACTGCCAGTACATTTCCGGGAAAGGTTGACGTTTCGCAATCGCGTGCGCCCGACGGCAATGACGGAGTGAACGATGGCAAAGGGGGTCGCCATGAAAGCAAAAAACGGCGGAACGGCTGAAAAGAAAACGGGCAAAATAAAAAAAATGCCCGCCCTTTTCGTGGGCCATGGCAGCCCGGTGAACGCCATCGAGGACAACGAGTTCTCGCGCCGCTGGCGGGAGATCGGCAGAGCGCTCCCCAGGCCCAGGGCCATCCTTTGCGTTTCGGCCCACTGGGAAACCTGGGGCACGCTGGTCACGGCCATGGAAAAGCCGCGCACCATCCACGATTTCGGCGGCTTCCCCGCCGGGCTTTACCAGGTGGAGTATCCCGCTCCCGGGAGCTCCTGGCTCGCCGGCGAGGTCCGCAAGTCGCTCGGAGCTCCCCAGGTGGGCTTCGACCTGGACTGGGGGCTGGACCACGGCTGCTGGAGCGTGTTGAGCCGCATGTTCCCCGCTGCCGACCTGCCGGTCGTCCAGCTCAGCCTTGACACGGCCAAGACGGCCAAAGAGCACTATGCCCTGGGCCGGGAACTGGCCGGGCTCAGGGACAAGGGCATCCTCATCGTCGGCAGCGGCAACATGGTGCACAACCTCGGCCTGGTCGAGATCCGCGGCGGCGCCTCCGGCGATTTCAACCGTCCCTTCGGGTTCGCTTGGGCCATCGCGGCGAACACCCTGTTCAAGGACCTGATCGACCGGGACGACCACGACGCGCTGGCCGACTTACCCATCCCTCGGGGAGGCCGCGCGCCTGGCCGTGCCCACGCCCGAGCATTTCCTGCCGCTGCTCTATGTCCTGGCCGTGAAGGGGAAAGGGGAGAAGGTGGCCTATTTCAACGACAAGCCGGTGGCCGGTTCGCTGACCATGACCTCGTTCATTATCGGGTAACCCGGGGGGAAAATGAATAAAAAAACGGCAGGGTTGACGTTTCTCGGAGTTTGCCTGGTCCTGGCCGCGCTGCTGGTCGCCAAGGTGATCTCTCCGGTTTTGAGCGGGGCCGTCTTTGCGGTCGCCCTGGCCGGATTCGGCATTTTGTCTCGCGGCTTCACCAGGAGATGACGTCCCGCCTTGGCCCGGAGCGCCGGCAAGCCGGAAAAATGAATATGCCCCTCAAAAAGCCTTTTCCGCCGCGCCTTGCCCTGGGCCTGGCCATCGTCTCCGTCTCCACCGCCTCGGTCTTCATCCGCTACGCCCAGGCCGACGCCCCCTCCCTGACCATCGCCGCCTACCGCCTGGGGCTGGCGACATTGATCCTGCTGCCGCTGGCCGGGCTGCGCCATGGCCGCGAATTTCGCGGACTGGCGGCCGGCGACTGGCTGTGGGCGCTGGCGTCCGGCGTTTTCCTCGCCGCCCATTTCGCCACCTGGATCACGTCGCTCGCATACACCACCGTGGCCAGCTCGGTGGTCCTGGTCTCCACGTCGCCGCTTATGGGTGGCGCTGGCGGCACGCCTCTTCCTGAAGGAACCGCTGTCGAGGAGGCTGCTGGCCGGCCTGGGGCTGGCGCTGGCGGGGAGCGTCGCCATCAGCCTGGCCGAGGCCCGCTCCGGCATTTCCTCCCGGCCATTGCTGGGCAACGCCCTGGCGCTGGCCGGCGCCGTGGCCGTCAGCGGCTACTGGCTGATCGGCCGCCGGCTGCGCCGCCGGATCTCGTTGATCCCCTACGTGACCATGGTATACGGGTTCGCGGCCTTGGCGCTGCTGTCCGCCGCCCTGCTCCTGCGCCAGCCGTTGTCCGGCTTCAGGCCTTCGACCTACGGCTGGCTCCTGCTGCTCGCGCTTGTGCCCCAACTGCTGGGGCATTCTTCTTTCAACTGGGCGTTGAAGCACCTGCCCGCGGCCTACGTGGCCGTCGCCACCCTGGGCGAGCCGGTCGGGGCCGCCCTCCTGGCCTACCTGCTCCTGGGTGAAACCCCCCAGCTCCTGAAGATCATCGCGGCCGGGGTGATCCTGGCCGGGATATACCTGGCGCTGAGCCGGCGCCCGGAGGCGCTGGAGGAACCCTGAACCGGCAGCACCCCGCCCTCCGCCGCCGCTGGCTCTGGACAACGGCCCACCGATTCGTTAAAATGCTCCAGGCAAGGAGGCGGAATGAAAATCCTGGTAGCCTATTATTCCGAGACCGGCAACACGCGCAAGGTCGCCGAGGCGATCTACTCCGCCATCCGCCATACGCGGAAAACGTTGCTGCCCATCGACCAGGCGGTTGACCTGGACGCCTACGACCTGATTTTCTGCGGTTTCCCGGTCCAGCACCACGGCGTCCCGGCCAGGATGGTCCAATTTCTGGAACGACTGCCCAAGGGAAAGAAACTGGCGATCTTCGCCAGCCATGGATCGCTGCGCGGAGGCGAGAAGGCCATCGGCGCGTTCTATGCGGCCCTCAGCCTGGCCAAGGGGCAAACCGTCCTCGGCACGTTCGGCTGCCGCGGCCAGGTCAAGTTCCAGCTGCTGGACGAATGGATGGAAAGCCCCCAGCACCGGGCCTGGGCCATCGAAGCGCAAAGCGCCAACGGCCACCCCGACGCCGCCGACCTGGAAGAAGCCAGCACGTTCGCCGAAACCATGCTGTATGCGGCCGAGCATATCCACGGTGTGGCGAAAAAAGACTGAACGTGAGGGAGCCCGTGCCGGAATATCGATATAGACTCGACCTCAAGGTCCGCGATTACGAATGCGACATGCAGGGGATCGTCAACAACGCCGTCTACCAGAATTATCTCGAGTACTGCCGCCATGAATTTCTGTTGTCGGTCGGGATCGACTTCAACAGGCTGACCAGGGAAAAGATATATTTGCTGGTGGTGCGCGCCGAGCTCGATTACAAGACCCCGCTGCGCGGCGGCGACTCTTTCTGGATCGGGTTGAACCTGGAGCGTGTTTCCCCGGTGCGCTTCGCTTTTTTGCAGGATATATACCGTTCCTCCGACCAGCGGCTGGCCTTGTCGGCACGGACCATCGGCACCGCCGTCAATGAACGCGGCCGCCCCTTCCTGCCGCCGGAATTGGCCGGCTTGTACCGGCGCCCGTAAGCTTTCCCTGGCGGCGCGATCCGGGGAACAGGCGGGTCCATGCTTGCATTTTTTTGGCCGGCGATCTACCATCAACGCCAAGGAGGGCTACCATGAAACATGGACTTTTTGCCGTTCTGGCGATTGTTCTCATCGTTCTTCCCGGCTGCGGCGGCAGCGTCACTTCCGGAGACCTGCCCAAGTATCCGGGCGCAATTGAATTGCAGGCCGGGGAAACCGCCATCGGCAATACGCTGGCGCAAAACATGAAACAGGACGAAGCCGTGCGCAAGGCCATGGGCACGGGCGGGAAGATCGAGCAAAAGGGATTCAAGCTCCCCGCCGACACCGCCTGGGACCAGGTCAAAGGCTATTATGACAAGGAACTGAAAGCGAGCGGCTGGGAAAGCGGCCTGGGCGGAACCGCCGGGGGCTTTGTCGATATCAACGCCGTCATGGGCGCGGCCAACCAGGGCAACGACCTGTTCCAGACGGCCATCTGGTCCAAGGGCAAGCAAACCCTGACCGTGGCCATGGTCGCCGACCCGATCGACAAAAAGCAACGCCAGCTCATCCTGTCGCTTTCGACCCGCTAAGGACCGGCGTCATCCCGCCAGGCAGGCGAACCTTCACGGCGATCCTTCCCCTCCGGGGGTTGAACGCCCGGGAAGCGGCCCAGCTCCCTGTTTTTCCGACGCCGGGAACAAATAAAGTATTGACAAAAAGGGCAAATTCGATTATCCTTATGGCCAAGAGCGGGAATAGCTCAATGGTAGAGCGCAACCTTGCCAAGGTTGATGTTGCGGGTTCAAATCCCGTTTCCCGCTCCATATTGGCGCATTGGCGGCGTAGCCAAGTGGTAAGGCAGCGCTCTGCAAAAGCGCTATTCATCGGTTCAAATCCGGTCGCCGCCTTTTTCAATCCATCGACATTTCCAGGGCTTCCGTCTTCAGGAATTTCAGGCTGCTCAGGATCAGGTCGGCGTTGCCGATCATGACCACGATGCCCTTGTCCCTGCCTCCGACCTTGTGCTTGGGGCCCATCTGCTCGTCCATGATCTGCACGACGCGGTTGAGGCCGACTTCCTGAAATAGTTCCGAACCGATCCGCGCCGCGTACGATCCCGCCCCCAGGCCGTGAAAGCGGGCGATCACGCCCGGCAAATCGTAATCGTAACGGCTCGTTTCCACCTGGGCGCGACCGATGTAAAAATTCACGGCGTCGAGGTATTCCTTCCTTTCCATGGGGCGGACATTGAACTTTTTCCTTTCCTGGTCCACCAAAAGAAGATAATTCTCCAGGTCGGCGTAGTTCAGGCGCAGATAGTTGCAGAACAGGGTGAAGCCCGCGAAGGAGTGGGTTTCGATGTTGACCTTGTACCCGCCCATCTGGAACTGGTTTTTCTCCGCTTGGTAGATCCGCCCGTTGGGAAAGCCGAACAGGGCGAAATTGCCGATGACGGTGGGCAGGTAATTGGCGTCGGCGGCGGGCGGGCCCGTTTCGAACCAGTAGACCATGGGCAGGTCGGGGGAATTGACGTTCAGGATGAAGATCCTGCGGCCGGCGTTGACGACGACCCCCTCCCTCCTGGCCTTGGACGGCTGCGGCGGAGGCTGCGGCAGGTCTTTTTCGATCATGCCCAGGATGAAGTAGGGGTTGATCTTCCCTTTCAGGATCAGCAGCGCGTTGTCGGGCCGGAAGGTCTTCAGCAGGAACGAGCGCAATTCGGCCAGGTTGACCCGGTTCAGGAACTCGCGGAGCATGAACCCTTGCGTGAAATACATATTGCCGACCATCTGCTGGTAGGCCAGCAACAGGGCGATCTCCTTCTTCCAATCCCTGTTTTTTTTGAACAGGTACCAGAAATTTTCCTTGCTCTGGTTGAATTTCTTCAGGTGCAAGGACGGGTAATTGAAGATCTCCTTGAGCAGCTTGGGAAACGAGGCCAGACGGTCGGGAAGGAAATTCATGCTGATCTTCACGCGACTCGGGGTTTTGTTCGACCAGGTAGTCGTTCCCCTGCCGCTGCAGCATGTCCAGCAGGCCGGCCGGCGGCGAGTTCAGCTCGCGCTCGAACATGTTCATGACCGCGAGTTGCGAAATGACCAGGGAGGCATAATTCTGCGTGCTGGCGTCCAGGTCGATGAGCAGTTCGGCATGGATGAACGGCATGTCGTTGTCCTGCAGGACCTTGACGGCCAGCCCCTTGGAGGTCGTGAAGGAGAAGAGACGCGTTTCCGCGGCCAGCTCGCTGGCGCCCCCCAGGAAGGATAGCGCAGCGCCCAGGAGACAGAAAAACCGGCGCAGCGGAAACCCTCTATTCGCCATACACATTCAGGACGACCTGGTTTTCCTTCAGCAGGTACTTTTTCGCGCTTTCCATGACATCGTAGGACGTGATCTTGCGCAGGCGCTTGAGCTGCGCGTCAAAAAAATTCAACTCGCCGAACATCTGGATGGATTCGCCGATGCGCAGGCACCTGTCCTCAAGGGAGACCATGCTTTTTAAAAAATCGATCTCCATCAGGGAGCGTATCGCTTTCACCTCGTTGTTGCCCAGGGGATTTTTGGCCAGGGCCTGAAACTCCTTTTCCATGACATACTTGGCTTTTTCAAGGTTGATGCGCTTGGGGCTGGAGATCTGCACGGTGAGGCAGTTGGCCTCCATGTAATCGGTAAAATCGCTCTGGATCTCGACATCCAGCTTGTTCACGGTATTGAGGATGTGCTCCAGCCTGGCAAAGCGCGGATCGGTCAAATAATAGCGCAAAAAATCAAAATACATGAAATTATAGCCAATCTTGGCCGGAGCCTTTATCCCGTACAGGATAAAATTCTTTTTCAAGCCCGGGACCAGCCAATTCTTCGACAAATAGGATTTTCGCGGATTCTGGACGCTGAAGACCGGGGGGGCGGGACCGGCGGCCCGCGGGGATATCCTGAAAGAATTGGTTGATCCCGGCCCGCAGTTCGTTGATGTCGAATTTCCCGGCGATGATCAGGAGAATGTCGGCCAGGTTCTGAAAATTCGGGTAGTATTCCCGGACGCGGTCATTGTTCATGGAACGGGTCCTGGGTCAGGTCGCCATACAGCGGGTATTCATAAACCGACCCCTCAAACACCTTGGAAGTGACCCAGGCCTGGGCCTTGAAATCCTGGCTCGATTCCAACAAGCGGTTGATGCGGTTGAATACCTGGTTCTTGTGCAGGTCGATGTTGGCGTCCTGCAGGCGCAGGCTCTTCAAGCGCTCGCTTTCCAGCCACAGGGCCACGTTGATCTCCTGCGCCGGCAGCAATTCGTAGAAAACGGAATTGTCGTAGTTCACCCGGCCGCTGACCGTCCCGCCCATTTTGTTGACGAACAGGATGTGGTCATAGGGCTCCAGGTTCTCGTTGCCGTCGAACATCAGGTACTGGTAAAGGTAGGACAAGCCGCGGCTGTCGGCGGGATCGTTCCGGGCGCCGCGCATGTGATAGACGCAGACCGCGGCGGCCTGCATGTCGTTGCTGGGGGAGAGGATCACCCTCAGGCCGTTCGGCAGCTCGAAGGAATTGACCGTGACCGACTGCGCCGCCAGGGGAAAGAGCGGCGCCAGCAGCAGCCAACAGAAGATCCGTGCCTTTGTCACGAATTAATTTTACCGGGGAACCGCTTTTTAGTCAAATGCGGGTTTTTTCCGGGCCGATCGAAATAAACTTGACAATGATGAAAGATTTTAATTATAATTGAGTCTAAATCCAAACAAATTGGAGGACCCCGGCGATGAAAAAAATTACCATATTGATTTTATTGTTCATTACTGTCGGCCTGACGGCGCTGCTCGCCCTGGACAAGGAGCAAACCGACGCCTGGACCGCGCTGGTCGGCGAAAAAGACCTGCAGGTCAAGATGCAAAAACTCGAGGCCTATTACAATAAATACGGCGCCAAGGAAGACCGTTATTCCATGTACATGTACATCCACCTGGCCCAGACCTCCTATTTGCTGCAGCAGTACGATAAGACGATCCAGTTCGGGGAAAAAGCGCTGACCTACAAGGAGATCGATGCCAGCAACAAACTGCCCCTCTATCTCTATCTGGCCAACTCCTACAACCTGACCAAGAAGGATCTGGACAAGGCCTACGATTACGCCGAACAGATCATTTTACTGGCCAACTCGCTGCGCAGCGAGACCCAGGGCAACTCCGCCATCGACATCAACTATACCGCCCCGGCGCTGCGCATCCAGGTGCAGCTGCTGGCCACCAAGGCCCAGGACCCGCAGATCGGCCTCAAGGCCTTGAACAAGGCGATCGAAGCCTATAAGCTGGACAAGTCCGACAAGTCGGCTTTTTTCGTCGTAAAGCTGAGCGAGCTCATGCGCAAGAGCGAAAAGGTCGAGGACGCGATCCGCGGCATCGAGGCCGTCAACCAGGATAAGCCCAGCGCCGACTACTACAACCTGCTGGGCAAGATGTACAACCAGATCAAGAACATGCCCAAGGCCATCGAGAACTTCAAGGCCTCCTACGTTTTAAAAAAGAACGCCCAGGTGGCTTACAATCTGGGAATTTTGCTCAACCAGAACCAGGAACTCGATTCCGCCATCGAATACTTGGCCGAGTCGTACCTGCTGAACGAGAAAAACGGGGCGCCCGCCCAGGAGACGGAGACTCCGACCAAGGAAACCGGGACCGCGGCTCAAGAAACGAGGTCTCCTGCCCAAAAATTGCTTGAGCATCTCGTTTTTTTCGAAAAGACCAAGGGGATGCCGCAGGCCGAGCAGGTAAAGATCTACAATGAAATACTCGCCGCCGCCAAAGCCAGGCTGGGGATCACGCTGCCCTGACCGGTCGGGCCGGCTAAAAGCCTTAGGTAAAAAATTTCTTTGTAAAAGCCGGGAACTTTAAGATTAGGCCCCGGTCAGGCGCTGAGCAATATCTGTCTTTTGTTCCCCACCCGCCGGGTGATGTTCTGCCCGTCCCAGTATTCCAAAAGGACGATGAGGTATTTCCGGGTGTAGGAAGTCATGGTGCGCAGGTCGTCAATGGTCAGGATGTCGCCCTGGTTGCGCTTGAATTTTTTCAGGCGATTGATGAGCTTGCCGTGTTCTTCGCTGAAGATGAAATGCCGCTCGTCCAGCTGCATGAGCTTTTCCTCGTCGAGCATGTACCAAAGCGCGTCATTGATCTGCTTCAGCGAAAAGGCGGTGTTTTTCTGCACGTTCTCGAACGTGAAGATCAGCAGCTTGTTCGCCCGCAGGACTTTTTCGATCTCCACCATGCAGGCCTTTTCCTCGACGCTCAGGGGCAGCTGGGAGAAGATCAGCGCGCTGGCCAGAATTTTGCTGGGAAATTCCTGGCTGCATTTTTTCAGCAGGTATTTGAAAAAGACCGAATCCTGGGGCACCTTGACCGCTTTTTCCAGCCGGGCGAATTTCACCGTCCGCTCGCGGTTCTCGTAGGCCGCGCGCAGGACTGCCTCCATGGCGGAGAGGTTCTGCAGGAAATGCTCCCAGGAGGTGACGTACAAATAGTTGAGATTGATGACCTTCACCTGCTCGGCCAGTTCCAGCTCGGTCAGCACGTCGACCGCTTCCCGCCTTTCCAGGGAAAAGAAGTAGAGCAAGCCCTCCATTTCCAGGAAATTTTCCACGCCCACCAGCGTCCGGACGATCTCCTTGAATTTTTTTTCCTCGATGCCCTGGAGCAGCTCCGTGATTTTTTTCAATTTCCTCTGGTTGTATTGCGACAGCACGGGCAGCAGCACGGTGAAGGAGCCCTTGGTGTTGCGGAAATCTATTTTCTGCTTGAAGGCGAGTTCGACCTGGTTCTTGAAGTGGACCGTGAAGAAATCGCCGCCGATCTTCCTGAAATTGACTCCGACGCTCTTGTCCGCGATCTGGACGTTGCCGGAGAAATTATCCTGGGAATGGGAAAGCCGGACGAAATAGGAGTTGAACCTCATGCTTGTTTAAAAGCGCCGGCGAGCGACCGGAAGCGGCGTTGGCAAAATCATTTTCCCGGGCCGGGATCAGCCGGCGATGCTGACGCTGGCTTTCTTGACCTGGAACCTGTTCTTGAAAATGGTCGAGAACGAAAGGAAGGAGATGTACAGGTAGCCGTATTGGAACATCAGCAGGAAGGGCAGGGTGAGCCAGATCCCCTCGCTGATGCAGGTGATCACGGCGAACGTGAAGTATAAGCCGAGGGCGCATTCGACCACGGTGATCAGGAGGTTCTTGTTCCCCTTGTATCTCTTGGACGCCCAGTTGTCGTTCTTCTTCTCGATGCCGAACTTGGGCGTGCGCACGAATTCCGATTCCTTGTTCATCAGGGCCTCGATGACGGCGAAGGAGTTGTTCACCGACAAGCCGATGCCCAGGCCCATGAGCAGGGGGAGGTAGCGGAAGGTGACGGTCCAGTTGGAATAGAGCTCCTTCTGGGAAACGATGTAGAAGGCGCCGACCGAAGCCGTGGCCATGAGGAAGAGGGGGACGTCGTATACGAACATCTGCCCCCAGTTCATGTCCCGGCGCATCAGGACCACCGGCAGGATGGAGACCGACAGCGGCACCATCAGCAGGTAGGCGAAATTGGCCGCCAGGTGAAAAAACGCCTCTATCTTCACTTCCAGCGGCAGCTTGGCCCGGAAGATCTTGGGCAGGAGCTTCTTGGCGGTCTGGATCGATCCCTTGGCCCAGCGGTGCTGCTGCGCCTTGAAGGCCACGACGTCCGCGGGCAACTCGGCCGGGACCGAGAAATCGGGGAGGTAGATGAACTGCCAGCCCTTCATCTGGGTGCGGTAGCTCAGGTCCAGGTCCTCGGTCAGGGTGTCGTGCTGCCAGCCGCCGCCGTCGACGATCGCGGTTTTGCGCCAGATGCCGGCCGTGCCGTTGAAGTTGAAGAAACGCCCGGCGCGGTTGCGGGCCGTGTGCTCGATCACGAAGTGGCCGTCGAGGAAGATCGACTGCAGGTTGGTGATCAGCGAAAAATTGCGGTTCAAATGGCTCCAGCGCATCTGCACCATGCCGACATTGTCGGCGGTGAAAAAATGGATGGTGTTCTCCAGGAAATGCTTGTGGGGAATGAAGTCGGCGTCGAACACGGCGATGAACTCGCCCTTGGCCACCTTCATCCCTTCTTCCAGGGCGCCGGCCTTGTAACCCTTGCGGTTCTCGCGGTGCAGGTAGCAGATGTCCAGTCCCTGCGCCTTGTATTGCTCGACGCAGCGCGAGGCGATGGACACGGTCTCGTCGGTGGAATCGTCCAGGACCTGTATTTCCAGCAGCTCGCGGGGATAATCCATTTTCACGACCGCGTCGATCAGGCGCTTGGCCACGTACATCTCGTTGTACATGGGCAGCTGGATGGTCACGCGCGGGAGTTCGTCATCCGCGAAGTGGCCCTCGGGCTTGCGTACGGCTTTCTTGTTCTTATAATACAGATAGACCATGTAATACCTGTGCGCGCCGAAAACGGCCAGGATCGAAAGCACTACGAAATAAAGCACGACCACAAATTCGTTTAGGTTTTCCATTGACTCCCCACTAGGTCACAACCGAAGTAGGAATTATACAACATATATATACTTAATTCAAGGGGGCGGGAGGAAGGAAAAGGAAAATCGGGGTGAGAGGATTTGAACCTCCGGCCTTTCCGACCCGAACGGAACGCGCTAGCCAGTCTGCGCTACACCCCGAGACGTTAAGGGGGCATTGTATCACAAAAGCCGGGTTTGCGAAACCCCCTACCGTTCCGAGCCCCTCCGCGGCGGGCTTTGCTTATGCGCCGGAGAAACGCTATAATGGAACCTCCGGGGGTGCACCATGAAGCGGGCATTGATCAGCGTGTTTGACAAAGAGAAGATCGAGATCATCTCCTCCGCGCTCGCCAAGGCGGGCTGGGAGATCATTTCCACCGGCGGCACGGCCGCCCACCTCAAGGACAGGGGCATCGCGGTCACCGAGGTGTCGAGCATCACGAATTTCCCCGAGATCCTGGACGGCCGGGTGAAGACCCTGCACCCGCTGATCTTCGGCCCGGTCCTGGCCAAAAAAACCGCCGCGCACCTGGGGCAGTTGCGGGAATTCGACTCGAGCAAGATCGACCTGGTCGTCATCAATTTTTATCCCTTCGCCGCCGCCCTGGAAAAACATGCCGACGACCTGGACGCCATGCTGGAAAATATCGACATCGGCGGCCCGGCCCTGGTCCGCGCGGCGGCCAAGAATTTCAAGGACACCATCGTCCTGGTCGATGAAAAAGACCACGCCGCGGTCATCGCCGCCATCGAGAGCGGCAGCGACGTCCCCCTGGAGCTGAGAAGGCAGCTGGCGCAAAAGGCCTTCGCCTACACCTCGTTTTACGATTCGCTGATCGCTGCCTACCTCGCCGCCGGCCTGGGCGCGCCGCCTGACTACATGACCATCGGCGGCCGCCGGGTGCAGTCGCTGCGCTACGGCGAGAACCCCCACCAATCGGCGTTCCTCGCCGTCGCCGACCGGCGCTCCCCCTTCTACGCCATCGACCAGCTGCACGGCAAGGCCTTGTCCTTCAACAATATCCTGGACCTGGCCATGGTCTACGAACTGTTGAACGAATTCCAGGGAAAAAAGCACTTCGCGGCCATCGTCAAGCACCAGAACCCCTGCGGCGCCGCGCTGGCCGCCGGCCAATTGCCGGCGTTTCAGAACGCCTTCGCCGGCGACCCCAAGTCGGCCTACGGCGGCATCGTCGGCTTCAACCACCGCCTCGAGGCCGAAACCGCCGCCGCCCTGGGCGAGATCTTTTTCGAGGTCATCGTCGCCCCGGATTTCGCGCCGGAGGCGCTGGACCTCCTGCGCCGGAAGAAGAACCTGCGCCTGCTGCGCATGCCGCCCGGCTACGTGGAGAAGGCCGATTTCAAGACCATCCCCGGGGGGTTCGTCTACCAGAGCCGGGACAACCTGGCTTTTGACGTCGAATCCTTCGAGCTCAAGGCCGGGAAACCGCTGGGCAAGAAAGAAAAAGCGGACGTGGAATTCGGCTGGAAGATCGTCAAGTTCGTTAAATCGAACGGCATCATCATCGTCAAGGATCTCCAGCTCATCGGCGTGGGCGCCGGCCAGGCCAGCCGCATCGACTCCGTGGAACTGGCCATCGGCAAGAGCCAATCACCGGTGGCGGGGGCCGTGCTCCTTTCCGACGCCTTCTTCCCTTTCCCCGACTCGGTGGAGCTGGCCGCCAAGCACAAGATCACCGTGGTGGTCGAGACCGGCGGTTCGGTCCATGATCCCGAGGTGATATTGGCCGCGCAAAAGCTGAACATTTCCCTGGTGTTCACCGGCATACGCCATTTCCGCCACTGAGCCGCCAACGCGCCCGGGGCGGGCCTCGTTGACAAAAACGGGGCTTTCCGGTATTTTCACAGCCATGGAACAGGCGAACGGCATGAGGATCTCGGCGGTCATCATCACCTTCAACGAGGAAAACCGCCTGCCCGACGCGTTGGCCAGCCTGCAGGGGATCGCCGACGAGATCGTCGTGGTCGACTCGTATTCGACCGACCGCACCCTGGCGATCGCCAGGGAGGGGCAGGCCCGGGTCTGGCAGAACCGCTTCGAAGACTACGGCCGGCAAAAGAATTTCGCCATGGAAAAAGCCGCCCACGAATGGATCCTCAACCTGGACGCCGACGAGCGGGTATCCCCGGAACTGAAGCGCGCCATCGGCGAGCTGAAGGAAAAAGCCGCGCCGCCCGGGGTGGCCGCCTTCGCCATCAAGAGAAAGACCTTTTACCTGGGGCGCTGGATCCGCCACTCGGGGTGGTATCCCGACCGCAAGATCAGGCTTTTCAGGAAAAGCTCCGCGACCTGGCAGGGGCGGATCCATGAAAAGCTGCTGGTGAGCGGCGGCGTCTCCCGCCTGGGGGGCGACATCCTGCATTTCACCTACCGCGACATAGGGGACCATGTGCGCCGCCTGGACCGCTATGCGAATTTCCAGGCCGAGGAGATCCTCCGCCGGGATACGAAGCTTCTGCTGCCCCGCCTGCTCATCCTGCCGCCGGTCACTTTCCTGCGCCATTACCTGTGGAAACTGGGCCTGCTCGACGGTTTCCCGGGGCTGGTCATCGCCATGGTCTCATCCTGGGGCACGGCGCTGAAATACCTCAAGGCCATGGCCATGAAGCGCCGCCCCCGCGGCTGAAGCGCGGGGATTGCAATCCATCCCGTCCTGCGCTACAATATCCCCATGAGCACAGCCCCCAGATGCAACACCAACCAGACGGCCAAATGGATCCGCGTGATCGTTTCCCTCGGCGTCATCGGCGCCGGGATCTATTATAAGAACTGGATCGGCCTGCTGGGCATCGTCACCCTGCTCAGCGCCTTCACCGGCGCGTGCCCCCTCTCCCTGCAATTCGGCGGGCAGGAAGGCATCCGCATCAAGCGCAACGGCGACGACGAGGAATAATACCCGCGATTTCCACCTGAAGGCCGTAACGGCATTCCCCGCATTGACAATGTTGACGATTCGTGCTATAATTTTGCCACTTCAATAAAGAACCGAAGGAAAATAATGAATCCCCCAAAAAAAATTCGCGGCATTTTATTGCTTTTTATGGGTTTGTCGGGAACCTTCCTGGCCTGCGCCATCATGCTCTCGGTCCGGCAGGTCGAAAGCCGGAAGACCATCCAGGACTTGCGGAAAACCGTAGACACCCTCAACCATACGATCAGCGCCCACCGGGAAGCCATGGCCAAAACCGATTTTTATCGTTTCCAGGAGCATATTTTCAGCATGCAGGCCCCCGAGTTCGCCAGGATCACCGCTGCTGCCTTCACGAAAGGAAGGAAACACGGATTCAATCCTTACCTGGTCATGGCCGTCATTTTCGTGGAAAGCCGTTTCGACCGCCGCGCGGTGTCCAGGGCCGGGGCTTATGGCCTGATGCAGGTGAATTACCCGGTCTGGAAAGACGAACTGGGCATCGACCGCAGGAAACTCACCCAGGTCGACTATAACATCGAGCTCGGACTCACCATATTGAAAGGCTACCTGCGGGAAACCAAGGGCGACATCATCAAAGCCCTGATCCTCTACAACAACGGCTATAAATACACCAACGACACCTATTCGGAAAAGATCCTCGCCTCCAACTTTTACAAGCACGCCAGGATGGGCTGAGAACGCTCCGGCGCCTGCCCCCCGCGGGGATTGTAAAAATCATCCCTCTACCGCATAATCCCCGCCAGGGAAGGAGCCGGCCCGAAAAACCGGCGCCAATTTCCGCTCAAGCGCCGTCTAATCCGCTTTGACGGCTCACGCGAAAGGAGGCGGGCATGAAAATCGTTTTGCTCATAGTGACGGTTACCCTGACGGCGTTCCTGGCCATCCCCCTGGCGCAAGTGACCCAGGCCCAGGACCTGAAAACGGTTTACAATCTCTCCGGGGTTTTGCCAACCCTGGAAAACAAGGAGCTGGCCGTGACCTTTTCCGACGACATGCTCCCCCTGGGCGGCAAGCGCGACGGGGCCTCGCTTCTCAAGATCACCCCGGCGATCAAGGGTGAATTCACCTGGCGCGGCAATCGCACCCTGGCCTTCAAGCCCCAGGCCCGCTTTCTCTACTCGACCACCTACACCGCCGTGATCCCGGCCGGGACAAAGTCTCTCGCGGGCCAGGTGCTTGCAAAAGAGATCCGCTGGCAATGGAGCACCCCCCAGGCCTATCCGGTCGAGATCAAGGCCGGGGCCCTGGACTATTTTTCACCGCTGACGCCCGGGGAAAAGCTCGATAGCGAGATCTGGGTAAAAGATGCCATCACCCTGCGCTTCAACCAGCCGGTTCCCGCCGCCGGCGGCAAACGCTTTTTTGCGCTCAAGGAGGCCAAAAGCGGCGAGCCGGCGGCGATCCTGGTTTCGCAAAAGACAGCGGACGAGCTCGAGGTCCGCTTCGCCAAAAGCCTGAAGCGGGGCATGCTATATCAATTCCTCATCCAAAAGGGATTTTGTGGCAGCGAGGGGAGCACCGGGACCGCCAAGGCCTTCTCCTTCACCTTCGACACGGTCCCGCCTTTCACCTATAAGGGAGAGCGCCCCCCGGTCCTGTTTCCCGACGCGCCCTACTGCTGGCTGCCGTTCTCCAACCCGCTGGCCGAATTCAACGAATCGCTCATCCATGTCTATCGGGTCTCGGGCAAGGAAAGATCGCCGCTGAAATTCCATCTCGAACCCCGCCTTTACGAAAACCTGGCCCTGTTCATAACCGTCGACGACGAGCTGGCCTCGGGCGATCGCCTGAGCATAAGGGTCGACCGGAACCTGGCCAACACTTACAGGGAGCGGCTCCCCGAAAACCTGGAACTTGAGGCCAATGTCTGCTCCAGCCGCTCCCCGCGACTCGATTTCTCCCTGCAAGACGGAAAGCTGTCCATGGCCGCCAGCAGCATGAAGCAAGCCGGCGTCCGCCTGCTCAAGCTCAAGCCCGAATTCTATACCCAGCTGGCGAACCAGGCTCCGGGCATCATGCAGCGAAATGATTTCCAGGCCAACTTCGTCGAAAAAGAGCTTCTGCAAAACTTCACCGGGCTGCCGGAGAAACTGAACAGCCCGGCGTTGAAGGATAAGGAATTGGGATCACCCCTGGGATTTTTCGCCTTCCTGGTCCAGCGCTACGAGCCCTACAACTCCTGCCGCGACATCGCCCTGATGCACCTCCCCGAACGCCTGCCCCCGACGCTGCAGGTCTTTCACCGCCGCAACATGGACATGGTGGTCAAGGCCGGCCAGGGGCAGACCCTGTATTGGCTCTACGACAACCGGACCGGGAAAAGCCTGGGAAATATTCCATTTTTCCTGAAGGGATTTGCCGGGGATGCCCAGCCCCTGGGGGAATCGGCGGGCAACGGGGTGCTGCTCAGCGACCGGGAGGTCCAGGAATCCGAACTGGTCATGGCCAAGGATGCGAACGCGGGCGATATGGCGCTGGCCGGGATCGACCGCAGCCCTCAACCTGACAAGGAAGCCCGGATCACGGTCTTTAGCGATCGCGATTTTTACAAACCCGGCGACACGGTCCACATCGCCGGCATGGTCAAAGAATATGCATTGGGGAAAGTCTCTTCAACCAAGATGACATCGGCTTCCCTGGAGATACAGGGGCCGGATTGGCAGAAAGTGAAAAGCGACACGCTGCAGCTCGACCGCTGGGGCGGCTTTCACTATGAGTACAAGTCAGACCCGGCTGGAAAAAAAGGGCATTACCAGATCGCGGTCAACGTCGCGGTTGGCCAATCCAGGCAGGGCCGGCGCGACATTACCATCGATTACTACCAGCCGAACACCTTTGAAATAACGATCTCCGGCATGGCCAAGCAGTATCTCTTCAGCGACATTTTCCACCCTGAAGTCAGCGGCTCATATCTGGCCGGCAATCCCATGGCCGGCGACAAAGTGACGTACTCGTTGAGACCGACCCCGTCCGACGGCCGGATATTCACTTCCGCTGGCTTGGAGCGATTCTCTTTCGGCCTCGACCAACACCTGGTGCAGGACAATCCGCCCAAGAATGGGGACGACAAGTTCAATGCCGGCGGCACATACATGCCCAGCATTCCCATGAGTACATTCAAAAAGACCAATTACCTCGCCGATCTCAACTATTCCGTGACCGGCAGATCGCCCGAAGGCAAGGAGTTCACCGCCCGGGCCACGTCGGTATTTTTCCCGGGCAACCTTTTAACAGGCATCCGCGTCGGCCACTACCATAACTTCAAGGAACCGGTCAGCGCCGAATTGGCCCTGGTCGACTTCCAGGGGAAACCCGCTTCCGGCGAGATCAGCGTCTCGCTTTACTTGCAATATTACGAAAATAACCAATATAAACTGAAGAAAATAGCCGGGCCCGAGGACATTTATGTCGACAAGACCAAGACCTACTCCGTCCGCGTTCAAAAGCCCGGCCGCTATATCCTGCGCTGCGACACGCCCGACGCCAACGGCCGGGTCGTGTCCACGTCGGGCGGTTTCTTCGCCTGGGACAGCGGCTATTCCGATCAGGGCGACCGGCTCGCGATCGAGTCCGAGCAATCGATCCTGCACACCAGGGAAACATTGAAATGCTTCATTCGCTCCCCCCGCGCCGGGCAGGCCCTGGTAACCGTCGAAAGGGACAGGGTCCTGGATTCCCGGGTCATGGCGCTGCAGAAGATGACGCCGCTGGAGATCCCGATCAAAAAAGAGTATTTCCCGCGCATCCGCGTCAGCGTCATCGCCATGTATGAGAACAATCAATCCGCGGAGACCTCCGCGGAATTCCAGGTCAACAATGAAGACAAGACCCTGGGCGTCGACCTGGAAAGTCCGGCCGAGATCAAGCCGGCCAGCAAGTCCAAATTGAAGATCAGGGTGAGCGACCTCCAAAAAAAGGGAGTCAAGGCGAAGCTTTTCGTCTATGCCGTGGACGAGGGCAATCTCTCGCTGCAGAGATACCTGACCCCGGACCCGCACCGATTTTTTTATTATTCCAATTCACTGTCAAGAAGCGCCATCTGGACCTGCTATTCAAAGGATTACACCCATTGGAGCTTCGAGCGTCCCATGATGGACATCGACCTGAAGGAACCGGCCATTTTCGGCTGCGTTTTCAAGCCCGATTCGACTCCCCTTTCCGGCGCGACCGTTACCCTCGAGGACGAAATGCACATCAAGTTAAAAACCGTTTCAACCAGCGCCCAGGGGTATTATTCTTTCTCCGGCCTGGCCGGAGGCCGCTATACGATCAAAGCCGAGGCCAAGGGGTTCCATGCCTTCCTCCAATCCGACATCTACTTCGAAGGCGGCCATCATCGCCCCTGCGACCTGACGCTGCTCCCGGTCTCAGAAGACAAATATTGGAACCCGGCAATGGAGTCAGGCGTGGAAGGCGGGGGCGTGGGCGGGGTCGTGCCCGCGCCCATGGCCGCCGAAATGAAAATGGCCCGCCAGAAGGGTGAGGACGCGGCCGACGCCGCCGTAGCCGGAGTTCTCGGCGGGATTTACTCTGTCGACGGGGTCAACGTCGATATTGCCGGCATCCGCATGCGCAGCGATTTCAAGGAGGTTCTGTTCTTCAAGGACGTAGAGACCGACGAAGCGGGCAACGCGACAGTGGAGTTCACCAGTTCGGACCAGTTGTCGACCTACCGCGTCATGGCCGTGGCCTACAGCGAGGACAGTTTCGGGGCGGCGGAAAAGAGGATCGTGGTCAGCAAGGACCTGCTCATCTCCGAGGCCATGCCCGAGTTCGCCCGCCAGGGCGACGAATTCAGCGCCGGCGTCCAACTCAGCAACCGCACCGCGCAAAAGCTTCCGGTCACCCTGCTGGCCAAGCCCGAAGGTATTCGCATCAATGGCAGCCCCCAGCTCGAGCGCGACCTGGACGCGCGCGGCAACAGCCTGTTCCAGTTCCGCTTCCTGGCCGACCGCGTCGGCGAGGCCAAGATCAATTTCTACGCGGTCAGCAGTGCTGACAAGGACGGTCTCGAAAAGAAACTTTTCGTAAGCGACCGCCTGGTCAGCGAGACGCTCGTCGATTTCGTCAGCGGCAAGACCGTGAACAAGACGATCGCCCCCCAGGCCGGCGCCGAAAACCAGGTCGTCACCATCAAGGCCGCCCCCTCCTTGCTGCGGCCGGCGGTCAACATCGCCAAAAAGCTGGTTTTTTATCCCTACGAATGCCTGGAGCAGCGGACATCAAAGGTGATGCCCTTCCTGGCCCTGAGCCCGCAGCTGGCCGAGCGCCTGGAGCTGGGCCTGGACCAGGCGCAGGTCCGCGAGGCGGTGAACGGCTACCTGAAGATCATCCCCGAGTTCATGAACGGCGAGGGTGCCCTGTCATATTACCGCGGCGGCCAATACACCTCGGATTACCTGACCGCTTACGTGCTGTGGGCCCTGCAACTGGCCCGGGAACGTGACTACAAGGTGGACCCGGGACTGGTCGGCAAGCTGGCGGCATACTTGCAGCGCGCCAGCCTGGACAAGACCTGCGAAAGCTTCTACCAATTCGTGCTGAGCCTGGCCAGGCGGGCCGACGGCAAGAAGTTGAAAAAACTGGCCGCGGAAAGGGATGCCCTGCCGCTGCCCGCCCGGGTCTTCCTGTACCGCGCCCTGCATAACCAAGGGGCCGGGAAGGAACTTCTGTCCGCCATGCTGGACGAGTTCAACAACAGCCTGCAGGTCGAGGCCGATTTCGCCTATTTCGACGTCCGCGAATTCAGCTACAACCGCGATTTCCCGTTCTACTCGTCGCGTTACGCCACGGCGCTGCTGCTGCAGGCCGTCCTGGAGGTGGAGGGCGGCCACGTCCTGGCCGACAAGATCATCCACTGGCTGCTCGAGGGCGAGCCTTACTGCTGGAATACCACGCAGACCAATTTCTGGATCCTGGGCGCCATGGACCAGTACCTGGCCCGGGTGGAGAAGACCACGGCCCGCCGGGCGGAGATCGTCCTGCTGGGCGATAAAACCGCCAGGGAGTTCACCGGCAGCCGGGACGTGCTTGAAGTGAGCAAAAAGCTCGAGGGCCACATAGAGCCAGTCCAGGCCATGGTCAGCGCCGACCAGCCGGTGTACGTCACCAGCGAATTGACCTGTCAACTGGCGCGGGCCGGGAAGAAAAGCCGCGGCATCGATATCCGGCGCCTGGTCTACGGCGAGGACGGCCGGACGGTGGAAAACCTCGAGCGCGGAAAGGTGTACCAGGTGGAACTGCTCATCGAAACGGACAAGGAGGTCCCATACGGCGTCATCGACGAGCCGTTGCCGGCCGGCTGCGAACTGCTGCGCCAGGACATAGGCACGACCCGCTCGCTGCAGGAATTCAATACGGCAAACCGGAGAAATTACGGAACCCCCTGGGCGCGCCTTGAGAACGCCGCTGACCGCCTGGTCTTCTATACATATTCCATGCAGGGCAGGCTGCGCATCGTTTATTTCATCAAGGCCATGTACAGCGGCCGTTTCACCTGGATGCCCGCCTTCGCCCAGGGCATGTACCACCCGCAGTACTTCGGCAGGACGGATACAAAGACAATTACGATAAGCGAATAAACTCCGGAACAGAAACGGGGTTATTTTGTTTTGATTGCCTTGGCTTCTGCCTTTTGCTTTTTTGCCGTTCTCAAAAGACGAATGCCTATGAAAAATGGGAGGACCACGGTAATGAGAATTCCAAAGATGATGCCACCCGGCTCTGCCTTATCTAACCCTCTTTTATTTACTAATGACGATATGATGGCCATAATGAAAATTGCCGCGATGACGATGAGCGGCCAGGCAATCCATGAGCGTATACGCGCCTTGCGCAGGAGATCTCTCTGCCGCGTTTCCTGATGAATGAATTCCGTGTTCACAGTAAACTCATCCTTAATTGCAGCTTGTTCAGCTTCTGTTAGTCGATAACCGCAGTGTTTGCAGACATGAGCTTTATAGTGGATCGGCTCTGCGCAATCAGGGCAACGACACGAGACGTTTGAAGGCAGACTAACCAAGCTTGGGTTGTTTTTATCCAGAATCACTGCTTGACCGCAGACATTACAGGTTGCTCGCTGCACTTTGGCACTAACGGGGAAGATGGGGATAAAAAAGAGCGTAAACCATCTTTGTTTGGAGCAAGCTTCATGAATCGTATCGCGCTGGCAATTGCCGCAATTCAGAGTGATGGACTTCCTATTGGCTTTTCGTTCTGGCCATCCAAAGATAATAAACATTGATTTGCCTCCACATCCCCAAGCAAATAGCAATAAATGCTTATAGTACTCTAAAAAGGAAGATTAACAACCTAAGGATTAATTTTCAAGTGAACATATTTGTTTAAAAGAACATGAGATTTTAATGTTGATGGCCAAGTCAATTTCGGCAGGAACGAGATGAAGACAGTCGAGGTGAGCGACTATGGGCGAGGGAAAGCCGGATTTTTAATCGGCGCTCGCCTGGGCCGTGGCCGGGAAAAGCGCGCGCAATTTCTCACAGAGCCCGGGGTCGGGCTCGCGTCCCTTGGTCTCGGCCAGCAGCGCGGCGCTTACTCCGGCCAGGGCGAATGGGGCGACAAAGGCCTGGTGCAGGAGCCAAGCGATGGCCGCCGCCAGGGCCACTCCGATCCACAATGGGGCCCCGGCGCTGGCGAAAAAAAACCAGTTGGGCAGGGCCAGGCAGAGGAAAAGAAAGAGCAGCCCCGCCGCCGAAAACAGCACCCAGCGTCGCGCCAGGCGGCGGCTCTCCATTCCGCAGGCGAAATACAGGGCCAGCGCTTCCCGCAGCGACCGCCCGCCGCCTGGCGCGCCGCGGGCATAGGCCAGGGCCATGACGGCCTGGCCTAGCGGGCCCGCGGCCAGCCGGTCGAGGATCCGGACAATGCTTCCTTCGCCTTGGACAACCGTTGCCGCCGGAAATTCCCCATTCCCTCCCCGGTTGAAATCGAACAAGGCTTGGCGCAGGGCGCGGTTCAGCAGTTTCCAGCGCAGGTAATCGGGGATCAGGCGCTTGCTGTCTTCGACGATCACGGACATGCCGCCTGCCGCGGTGGAGCACCCGGAAAAAGCCGACAGCATGGCCGCCCGCTGGCGGTAAAGAAAAAACCGCTGCAGGACGCGGCCGCTGATCCACCAGCCCAGGACGGCAACGGCGGTCATCACGGCGGCGACGGCCTGGCCGGCGCCGGCCGCCAGGCGCGAGGCGAGCAGCAGCATGCCGAAAAAGACAATGACCATGAAGCCGGCGGCGACAAAAACCCCGGCGCGGAAAAGGACCAGGGGCAGCGCCCGCGAAAGCGCCAGCAATGCTTCCCTGAAGTTCAGGTTCATGAACTGCCCCGGTCTCCTCCAGGCCTGGCCGACTGCGGCCGGACCTGGAGAAAACGAATGGGCGGGCGGTTTAGCAGCGCGTGCGCTGCGACTCGATCACGAGCTTGCGCGTGTAGGGGATCAGCCCGCCGGCGTCGATGATGGCCTGCCGGGCCTTGGGCAGCGGCTCGACCGGGAACTGCTTGCCGCTGGTCTTGTTGACCACCTGCGTCGCCGGTGAGCTCCAGCTCGTCGCCCTCGGCGGCCTCGATGGCGGGGCAGATCGATCATGCGCAGGCCCAGGTTGATGGCGTTCTGCAGGAAGATGCGCGCGAAGTTGCTGGCGCCACGACGATCAGCTCGTGCCCCTTCAGGCACGAGGCGGCCTGCTCGCGCGAGGAGCCGCAGCCGAAGTTCTTGCCGCCCACGATGACGCTGCCGGGCGGGAACTTGCTTGGCCTTGAGCTTGGCGTTGAACGCGGTCTCGTCCGCGAAGGCGAACTGCGGCGTCTCGGTGGGCAGCACGGTGGCCATGAAGCGGCCCGGATAGATGACGTCGGTGGAGACGTCGTCGCCGACTTTGAAAACGACTTGGTGGCCATGTCGAGCTTCGCCTGCCTTTGGCTCTGGGATCGGTGATGACGCCGGTGATGGCGCGAGGCGGCGGCCACGGCGGGCGAACAGAGATAGACCTCGGCGTTGGGGTTGCCCATGCGGCCCTTGAAGTTGCGGTTGGTGGTGGACAGCGCCACCTCGCCGTCGCCCAGGGCGCCCTCGTGGACGCCCAGGCAGGGGCCGCAGCCGGAGTTCATCACCACGGCGCCGGCCTGCATGAAGGTGCCGACGTAGCCTTTGCCCAGCGCCTGCCGGTAGATCCTGCGCCGAGGCCGGGAAGATCAGCATGCGCGTGCCCTGGCGCCACCTTCTTGCCCTTCAGGATCTTGGCGGCGATGGCCAGGTCGTCCAGCCGGCCGTTGGTGCAGGAGCCGATGACGATCTGGTTGATCTTCTTGCCCGCCACCTGCGTCGATCGGCTTCACGTTGTCCACGGTGTGCGGGCAGGCGATCTGCGGCTGCAGCTTGGAGACGTTGATCTCGATCGACCTCTCGTAGGCCGCGTCCGCGTCGGGGCCGAACATGTCGAGATGGCTCGCGTCACGCCCGCCTCCTCGCGCAGGTAGCGCTCCGTCTCCGCGTCGGCCGGGACGATGCCGGAGGTGGCGCCGGCCTCGACCGCCATGTTGCAGAGCACCAGGCGGCCGGAGGTGGACATCTTGCTCGATCGTCTCGCCCGTGGAACTCGAGACCTTGAAGTTGGCGCCCTGGGCGCTGATCTTGCCGATCAGGTGCAGGATCAGGTCCTTGGGCCCGACGAACTTCTTGAACTGGCCCTTGCACGACCACCTTGATGGTCGCCGGGCACTTCGACGTTCAGCACGCTGCCCAGGGCCCAGACGCGGCCATCTCGGTGGCGCCGATGCCGAAGGCAGAACGCGCCCAGCGCGCCGTGGCTGGTGGTGTGGGAGTCGGTGCCCACCACCACGTCGCCCGGCCGCACGTAGCCGTTCTCGGGCAGGATCTGGTGGCAGATGCCGCCGACGTCGCCGCGGATGTCGTGGAACTTGCCGATCCCCTGCTTGCGCCGACGAACTCGCGGACCTTCTTCTGGTTGGTGGCGGTCTTGGAGATCTCCGCCGGCACGCGGTGGTCGAAGATGATGGCGATCGCGGCTCGGGTCCCAGACCTTGGGCTGCGAGCCCGGTGCCCTTGTAGATTTCGAGGAACTGGTTGATCACCAGCGCGCGCGTTCTCGTGCGACATGGCCAGGTCCACCCTCGGCTCCACGCACGTCCCCGGCCTTCACCGACGGCAGGCCGGCGGCGCGGGCCAGATCTTCTCAACAACGGTCATGCTCATTAGATTGGTTCCTCGTTAATGTTGATTGTGCGGTCGCTCAGATCGACGCCTGCCTCTTTCAAGCGCTTGATAGTCGTCCTCAGCATAGCCCAGCCCGCCCAGGATCTCGCTCGGTGTGGGCGGAGAGCCGCGGCGGCGGGGCGTCGATGCCGCCGGGGTCTTCGCAAACTTGGCGGTCAGGCCGAAGAGCCGCATGTCGCCGATGCCCGTCCACGTGACCGTCTGCGAGCGTCCGGCGGTGCTGCACTCTGCGGCTGGTTCAGGGCCTCCTCCAGCCCGAGAATCGTCGCCGGAGGGGACGTCGTTCTCGTTCAGCAGCTCCACCCAGTAGCGCGGTCTCCTTCTCGCTTGAGCTTCACTTCGAGCAGCGGGGTGAGCGCCTTGCGGTTCTTCTTGCGGCTGTCGCGCTCCTGGAAGCGCGGGTCGGTCTTCAGCTCCGGCACGCCCAGCAGGTCGGCCACGGCCTCCCACTGCTCCTGCTTGTTGGCGGCGATGTTGATGTAGCCGTCCTGGGTGCGGAAGGTGCCGGAGGGGGCGGCGGTGAAGTTGTCGTTGCCCATCAGCACCGGCTGCTGCTTGCCGATGAGCAGGTTGGCCGCCACCCAGCCCATCAGCGGCATGATCGAGTCCAGCATGGCCACGTCGATGAACTGCCCCTCGCCGGTGCGCTCGCGGTGGAACAGCGCGGCCAGATGGCGAAGGCGGCGTTGAGGCCGCCGACCGTGTCGCACACCGGGAAGCCGGCGCGCAGCGGGTTGAGCCGCTCGTCGCCGTTGACGGCCATGACGCCGCTCAGGCCCTGGATGATCTGGTCGTAGGCCGGCTTGAAGGCGTCGGGCCCGGTCTGGCCGAAGCCGGAGATGGCGCAGTAGACCAGCCGCGGGATTGATCTGGCCAGCACCTGGTAATCCAGAGCCCGAGCCGCTCCATGACGTCGGGCCGGAAGTTCTCCACCAGCACGTCGGCCGTCTCCACCAGCTTGCTGGAAGATCTCCTTGCCCTCGGGGCTCTTCAGGTTGAGGGTGAGCGACTTCTTGTTGGCGTTCTGCGCCAGGAAGCTGGTGCCCATCAGCTGCTTGTTGAGCTTGGGCACGTTGCCGAGCTTGCGGGCCAGGTCGCCGTCGGTCGGGTTCTCGATCTTGATGACCTCGGCGCCCAGCAGCGCCAGGTGCAGGGTGGCGAAGGGCCCGGCCAGCACGTTGGTCAGGTCCAGCACCCGGACGCCTCTCCAGTACTTTCACGGGGATTCTGCCTTTATTGCGCTTTGCTCGTAATTGGCGATCGTGCCGGCCTTGTCAGGATAGACATGCCCGGCAGCTCGCGGTCGAAGAACCGGCCCATGTCGCGGGCCACTTGCCACCAGTTTTTCCAGGTTGATCTCGGTGCGCTGGCCCAGGCGCTGCAGGTAATGCACCAGGTCCTCGGTGCAGACGTTGCCGCCGGCCACCTTGGTGAACGGGCAGCCGCCCAGCCCGGCCACGGACGGACTCGAAACACTTCACGCCCACGTCCATGGCGGCGCAGCAGTTGGCCATGCCCAGGCCGTAGGTGTTGTGGAAATGGCAGGTGCACTCGACCTTGCCGTCGCGCTTGAGGATCGCGCCGAACAGGTGCTTCGACCTGCGGCGGGTGGGCGTGGCCCGCCGTGTCGGCCAGGCTGATGTTGCGGAAGCCCGGCGTCGAGGAACCTGTCCACGATCTCCAGCACGCGCTCGGCGGGCACGGCGCCTTCGAAGCCGCAGCCGAACGCCGACTGGACCGACACCTGCACGCGCTTCTCCGCGCTCATGGCCGCCTGGGCCATGGCGATGATGCGCCTGGTGGCCTCGGCGGTGGCCATGCCGGTGTTCTTCTGGCTGTGGGTCTCGCTGGCGGAGACGCCCATGCAGAACATCTCGACCCCGCAGGCCATGCCCCGCTCCAGCCCCTTTTCGTTGAGCACCAGCCCCGAGAGCACCGCGCCGGCGGGCTTCCTGTCCTTCGGCGCTGAGAATGGGCGAACAGCGCGTCGGTGTCCGCCATCTGCGGCACCTTGCTCGGGTTGCACGAACGAGCCGAGCTGGATGATGTCCACGCCCGCGGCCAGCAAGCCTTCGATCCAGGCGATCTTCTGTCTCCAGCGGGACGACCTGCTTCTCCATCTGCAGCCCGTCGCGCAATCCCGACTTCGTGGATGTTGATAGCGGCCATGTTCATTCTCCGTGATTTCGCTCCGGCACCGCCGGGCAAAACCGTTGGTCATAGTTTCTCGGCGATGGCCTCGCGCCATCTCCAGGGTGGTGCTGCCGCCGCCCATGTCGTAGGTGCGCACCTTGCCTTCCTTGATGACCGCGGCCACGGCGCGCTCGAGCGCGTCCGCCTTCTCGCCTCGCCCAGCCAATCAGCATCATCTTGGCCGCCAGGATGGTGGCGATGGGGTTCACCTTGTACTGGCCGGCGTACTTGGGCGCCGAGCCGTGGGTCGGCTCGAACACCGCCAGCTTCTCGCCGATGTTGCCCGAGCAGCCGAAGCCCAGGCCGCCGACCATCTGGGCGCAGAGGTCGGAGATGATGTCGCCGTACAGGTTGGGCGCGACCAGCACGTCGTAGTTGAAGGGGTTCTTGAGCAGCCACATGCAGTCATGGCGTCGATGTTGGCGTCGTCCATCTTGATGCTCGGGATAGTCCTTGGCCACCTCTTTGGCGGCCTCGAGGAACAGCCCTTCGGTGGCGCGCACCACGTTGGCCTTGTGGACGACGGTCACCTTCTTGCGGCCGTACTTGCTTGGCGATATTCGAACGCCGCCCGCACGATGCGCTCCGAGCCCGTCCGGGTATTGATCTTGCAGGAGATGGCGTACTGGTCCAGGGGCACGTCTTGGCAAACGGCGCGAACGGCTTGGCCAGCTTCAGCAGCGTGTCCGCCAGCTCCTGCGGGCACGGGGTTGAACTCGACGCCGGCATACAGGTCCTCGGTATTCTCGCGGAACACGACCAGGTCGATGCTCTCCTTGTAGTTGAGCGGGTTGCCGGGATAGGCCTTGCACGGGCGCAGGCAGATGTACAGGTCGAACAGCTGCCGCATGCGCACGATGGGCGAGCGGTAGGCCAGCCCCTTGCCTTTGCAGCGCGGGCGCCAGCTCGGCTTCGGCAGCCTTGACCGGCTTGGAGGTGATGGCGCCGAACATCGCCGCGTCGACGCTCTTCAGCAGGTCGATGGTGCGCTGGGGGAAGGCGTCGCCCTCCTTGCACCAGAACTCCCAGCCGATGTCGCCGTGGATGTACTCGGCGTCGAATTGCAATTTATCCAGGACGATCTTCGCCGCCTCCAGCACATCCACGCCGATGCCGTCGCCGGGCAGCCAGGCGATCTTGTACTTCTTTGCGGTTGATTTGCCAGCCGTTGCGCTCATGTATTCCTCCTTGTTAGACAGTAATGCACAGTTTGTATATCATAGAAAAACGGCTCCGTCAATCCAAAAAAAATAGCATGTTTAACAAATTAAATCCGGTTCGGAAAGGCCCTCCCCATCCGGGTTTTTCCCGGAAATCGCTCCGCCTTGAGCGGCGGTCGGGGAAATTATTTTTTTTTGAGATTTTATGGGATATATTTTATTATTCTTCATGCAGAGGCAAGAGGCTTGAAACAAATTATTTCCTTTGCGGGGGGAGACATGAAAAGCGCAAAACTTCACCACCGACCCGTTTCCATGTTCGTGATCATCGCGTTTACGGCCATGCTGTGCTGCTGGGCCAACCAGGCACCGGCGGCGCCGGCCGTCCCGGCGCCCGAAAAAAGCTCGCCCGCGTCCATGGCCAACGACGAGGGCGCAGGGCCCGGCTTCATCGAACAGGAAGAGTCGACGCCGGCCGTCAAGAAAGCAAAGAAATTCCCCTGGCTGATCGTGGCCGCGGTCGTCGTCATCGGGGGAGCCGCGCTCTACTTCCTGGTGCTGAAAAAGAAAAACTATACCCTGACGGTGACCAGCGGCGAGGGCGTCACCGGGACACCCGCCGCCGGGACCTCGACCCATAAAAAGGGGACGGTGGTCAATTACAGTTATTCCCTGCAAAGCGGCTACGGCGACCTGGCCGTGACCCTGGACGGCGCCCCGCTCCCCGCCAGCGGCTCCGTAACCATGAACGCCGACCATACCCTGGCCGCCACCGCGGCCAAGACATTCGTCCTGACCGTGATCAAGGGCGAACACGTGACCGGGGGCCCGGAGGGCGGCACCTACACCTATGCCCGCGGCACGAATGTCTCCTACAACTATACGCCGGCCGGTGGCTATTCCAGCCTGCAGGTCAAGATCGATAACGTGCTCACTGGCAATAACTCCGGGACCGTTACCATGGACAACAACCATACCCTGTCGGCGACCTTGTTGGGGGCCAACCTCGAGGTCACTTCGACGCCCGCCGGCGCGCGGATCTACCTGGACAACGTGGACAGCGGCCACAACACCCCGTATACGTTCACCTTCCCCGCCTCCGTGACCAACAAGGCCGTGCACCTGAGATACACGTGCGGCTACAAGGAATCCCGCGAGGTGGTCAGCGTGGCCGTTGGGCAGACCAAGATCGTCAACCGCACCCTGGTCCCGGGGATCTGGGAAGAATTCCTGATCCCGGCCTCTCCCTGCTGGCATCCCTACAACCCTGGCTATTGGACCTCGTTGCTGGAATTATATCGCTACATCGGCGGGGCTACGAATTGGGACACAAACGCCTACGGCAGTTTATTCAGCGGCGACTACAGCGTCAGCGTGCATATGAACCGGAAAAAGGGCGCCATTACCAGCTCGAATTCAATTTTCCTGGGAACGGGCACCGATATGACCAATGCCAGCGGCTACGCATTTCAATACACTTGCGACGGCAGGATTTCTGTCTACCGCTTTACGAATTACAATTTCATCAACGCCTCCGGCCCCCTTCCCACCGCCCTCCGATCCTGGATCAATACACCGGCGATCGCGCAAGGGCTGAACCACTTCAATGTCATGAAAGTAGTCAAACTCGGCAGCAATTACGGCTTCTACATCAACAACACCATCCTCTTTTCGTTCACGGACGCGACCTACAACCCCGGATATTTAGCCCTGCTCTTTCATGTGGGGGGAATCCATACCGAAATTCAATACAATTATGTGACCTTGACCCCGGGCGGGGGCGCCATTGACTCGGTACCCCTCCTGCCGATGAACGACACGCCAGCGACCGGCAATGGGAAAGATCAAACCGGAAGCAACAGCCTGAAATAAAACGCGATCCGGTCCAAGAACGTCGACCCGGATCCCCGGGGTGGACTTCTCCATGAAGTTTACTCCGGAAATGCCGGGGTTCTGTCGTGAAGCTCGGTCGGCAGGAAGCGGGCTTTCAGTTGGTTTTTGGAGTTCCCGGTCGTTTTTTTGACAAGACGAACAGGCCACCCAGGGCAAGCAAGGCGAGAAGATACTCATAGGCCGTGGTGATGCCGTGGAGGCCGAAGGCCACGAGCGTGGCCGGCTCGCGGGAAAAGCCCATCACGACCAGGACTCCGACCATGCCGCCTTCCCAGATGCCGAATTGGCCGATGGCCGGCATCGGCAGGTTGGCGATCAGCTCGGTGGCCGAGACCCCGATGACCAGGTCCCAGGGATTCGGATGCGCCCCGGCATACCCCGCCTTGGCCAGCAGGCTCTCGGTCAGCGCGAACAGGGCCCCATACTTGGCCAGGCGGATGACCAGGGAGACGCCCAGGAGGCGGAGCAGCGCGCCGCCGCGGCGGACGATCTCCATGGTCACGGCGATCCGCTCCAGGGAGGCGGCGCCCCGCGCCCAGGCGCCGTTCTCCCGCCCGCGGGCCAGCGCCCGCGGCAGCCGCGCGGCCAGGCGGGTCAGGGGGCCGAGCCACCACGCCGCCGCGGCGGACAGCGCGAAGAAGACCGCCCCGAAAGCCGCGGTCAAACCCAGGGGAAGCCGGGATCCCCCCGCCGGTGCCGCGCCGCCGAAGCGCACCGCGACCGCGATGAGCAGCAGGGGACCCAGGGTGACCATGTCCAGGACGAACGACACGATGAATGTCGAGGCGGCGGAGTCGACCGCCACGTCCAGGCGCCGTTTCATGAACCAGACGTATGAACCGAGCGATGCCAGGCGGGCCGGGACCAGGTCGCCGAGCGCGTTCTGGATGACCGTGGTCAGGAAGACCGGCGCCGCGGACGGTTTCGGCTCGGGAAGGAGCATGCGGAAGCGGATGGCCCTGAGCCAGAGGGCGCCCAGGGCGATCGCCCCGTAAAGGGCCAGCCCGGCCGGGGAGGCGGAGAGGATGCCGCCCGCAAGCTGCCGCCAGGAGAGCCCGCGCATGAGCAGCCATAAGACGAGGAGCGAAAAACCGGCGGGCAGGATGAAGGCGGTGACGGCGCGGCCGCGCTTTTTCCCGCTGGGATCCCTGTCTTTCAAGGAGATCAATGCGCTGCGCTCTTGCCGGCTGCGCCCGACGCCAGCAGCGGCGCCAGGATACGATACCAGGCCGAGGCGAGAGCCCGGTAGCCTTCCTCGCTGGGATGGATATCCGGAAGCAGATCCGGCCGGTCGGCGAACAGGGCGTGAATGTCGGCCAGGACGAGGCCGCGCCGGGCGGCGACGGCGCGGATCGTAGGGTTGATCTCCGCTTCGACCCGGGCCCGCGAGCCGGCGTCGAAATGCCAGCGGACCTCCACGGGGATCGGCGGGATCGTGGCCAGGATGACCCGGGGAGAGGAGCCGTTCTTGTTGCGCTGCCGCCCGATCCGCTCCAGGATCGCTTCCAGGTTCTTCCGGAATTGCGCGGTCGTGGTCGCGTGGCTGTCGATGCGCAGGTCGTTCGTGCCCAGCTGCAGCAGGACCCAGCCGGGAGCGGTCCGTTCGACGATCCGCGAACGTTCGAGGAAGCGGAGGTATTCGGCGGTGCTGTCCCCCTTGACGCCGGCATTGACCACCTGGACCTTCCATCCGCCCTGCGCCAGGAGCTTCTTGAGCTCTTTGGGATAGCTGGATGCGGTGATGCTGTCCCCGGCGCAAAGGATCACCGGTTGGCCGGTCAGCGCGGGGACGGCCGGTTCCCGCCGGCAGGCGGCCGCCAGGCAATGCAGCAGCAGCAGCGCCAGAAGCCGGAGTTTCGCTTTCACCGGCTTGACTTCCCCGGCGTCCATTCGGGGTAGCGGTCGTCGGCACCCGGCGGCGACAGGAGGACCGGGGTCCCCCCGCCCGCCGGGATCACCGCCAGCGACCAGGGATCGCGTTTCGAACCCTTGGTCGTCTCGTAGACGATCCAACGGCCATCCGGCGACCAGTCCGGGTTATAGTCGTAGCTGTCGTCGCCCATGGTGACGCGCAGCTTGTTGCCGCCGTCGGCGTCCATGGTCCAGACGTCCCCCTTGCCGTCGGCCACATCCGAAACGTAGGCGATCCGTTTTCCGTCGGGCGACCAGTCGGGGCGGCAATTGCCTCCTTTCGAGGTCAGGGCCCTGGCTCCCGAGCCGTCGGGGTTCATGCGGTAGACATCCCAACCCAGCTTGTTGCGGGCGAAGGCGATGAGCGAACCGTCGGGCGAGAGGGCGGGAAGGATGCTGGGCCAGAAGCTGTCGGTAAGCTGCCGCTCGCGGCGCGTGTCCAGCTCCAGGGCGAAGATCTGTTCCCGGCCGAAGCGGGGAGAGCTGTACAGCACCGAAGAGGTGTCGTTGCCCCAGCACGGGGAGTGGCACACGAAGCGGGCGTCGGTGAGCCGCTCCAGCCCGGTCCCGTCGGCGCGCATGCGCCAGATGGAGACCGACCCGCCGCGGGTCGATTCAAAGGCGATCCAGGCGCCGTCCCCCGAGGCGCTGGGATAGAGGTCGTCGGACGGCGAACGGGTCAGGCGGGTCCGGGCGCCGGTGGAGAGGTCCAGGGAATAGATCTGCCAGGGCCCCTTGCCGACCCGCGACTGGAAAAGGACGCGCCCCTGCTGCGGCCTGATGGCCGGAGCCGCCGGGGCCTGCCCGGCAGGGGCGGGGACGCCGCTCCGCTGCTTCACGCCGGCGACGGCAAACCCGGCCAAGACGATCGCCGCCAGGGCCGCGCCGGCCGCCGCCGCTTTCCACAATGCTTTTTTTTTCATGGATACCCCATGCCTCCCGCTGCTGCAGGCCGTAAAAACTCACGATCGGATCGGCCCGCGCCGCGCTCTTCCTGGCCAAGGGAAAGCCGATTTCCCCATAACGGGATTTTAGGGGAGTTGCAGCCGAATTGCAATAGAACCCATGTTTAAAAAAGATGGCCGAAATTGAAATAAACCCCGGTGTACTCCTTGCCGAAGCCCATATCGAAGCGCACGACGAACGTCTTCATGACCCAGCGCAAGCCGACGGTCGGGTTGACGGCCCAGCCGCGCAGCCCGAAGTCGGCAATAGCCGACCAGACCCTGCCGGCATCGAGGCCCAGGACCCCGCCCAGCCGCCGGAACAACGGGAAGCGCAGTTCGGCATTGGCCAGAAAAGAGGCCTTGCCCAGGAAGCGGTCCTGGGGCGAACCGCGCAGCGACGTGTTGCCGCCGAGCGGCAGCAGGACCTGCACCGGCAGGTCTTTGCCGCTCAGCGCCTGGGCGCCCAGGCGCAAGGCCAATACCGTTTTGGGATAGAACAACGGGGTATAGGCCTGGACCCAAAAAGCGGAGCGGGCGAAGGCGACATTGCCCAGGCCGGAGCCGGGGGCCCATTCCAATTCTCCCTGCAGCACCAGGCCCCTGGAGGGATTGATGAAACTGTCGCGGCTGTCGAAGCGGCAATTGCCGAACACGGACGCGTAATCAACGCGCCCGGCGTTGAGCAGGGGCGGAATGGCGCGCAAGCGGCTCTCCGGGGAAAAATTGAAATTGCGCACCGTTTTGTAGCGCAACCCGATCTGGCCGACCAGCCGCCGGGAAAAACCGCGGCTCAGGGTCAGGTTGATGTCCAGCGGCTCGCGGGTGTATGTTTCACGATCGGCGAATGCCGACTCGCCGCCGACCCCGAAAAAGTTGTTCTTGATATATTTGTCGTAGTCGATGACCAGGTCCAGCGCCAGCGGGTAAACCTTGCCCTGGCGCAATTCGAGATCGGGGAGCGAAAAAACGAAGCGGTACCAGCGCTCTCCCTTGCTGCTGTTGAACAAGGTGAGGTCGAAGGATTCTCCGGCCTTGAGTGGTTGAGCAGAAACAGCTTGGCCCCGTAACCGAAACCGATATCGCTGTCATAGGTGACGATCGGGAAGGGGTCGAAGCGTCCCCCTTCCAGCTTGGGTATCCCGGCCCCCGAGACCGGGACGGCGAGCAGGGCTTGGCCGATCTCCAGGTCGGCCAGGACGCCGAAATGATCGGAAGGCTGGACACCGTCGGCTTCGCGATCCAGGACGATGCCCGCCTTGCGCACGGCGGCGGCGGGAAAGTGGCCGCTGTGAAAAAGATAATCGATGCGCCGCGGGGTGGAATCATATAAAGCCGTCAGCAGGTCGTATCCCCGGAGCGGATTCCCGAGCCGGTCGCGCAAACGGCTGGAATAGCGGGCGTTGCGGTTTTCGGCCGCATCCCAGCTGAATGCGTTCGCGGCGTTTTCGGCAGGGAACGTGTCCAGCAGGCCGGCGGCGGCCTGGAATTCGCCGATCAGCGGCGATGTCGCCGGGATATTGAAATCGCCGCCCACGAGCAGGGGGATGGCCGGCGGGAGTTCCCGCAAATGCGCCGCCAGCTTCCGCAATTCGCTTTTCTGCCTTTCGGCATTCCGCCGCCACTGCTCCAGCGCCAGGAGATATTCTTTTTCCGGCATGCCGTTTTTTGGCGCAGGGCCTGCCACGACGCCTCCAGGGCGGGGTCGGCACCCGGGGGGACGGCGACCAGGTGGACGTTGACCAGGTGGATCGGGCGGTCGTCGACATAGATCCGCGCCAATAGGGCAAAGATCGCCTGGTTGAAATGAATGGTCAACGCATCGCCAAAAAGGCCGAACGAACCGGACAGTTTCCAATCCTCGACCTTTTGCAGGCGCAGTGATTTCCTGGCCAGGATCGCATTCCCCTCCTTGCAATTGGCCGGGATGCCGACCGGGCCGAATTTGATGCCGCCGATGCAAACCTGGTGGCAGCGGCTGAAGCCGAGATCCCGGGCCAGCCTGGCCGAAAAGCCCGCCGCCGGATTGACTTCCTGCATGAAGATGACGTCGGGGTCAAGTTCGCGGACCTGGGCCAGCAGCGAACGGTAGCGGGCCTGCCGCGCCTGGCGCGGCTCGTAGGCCCCGAAACGCAGGCTGCCTTTGTAATCGAGACCCGACCAGACGTTGATGGTCAGCAGGCGCAGCATCGGCCGGGAAAGCGCGGGCGACGCTTGGGCGGGGAGCCGCGCGCGGCCGATCCCCGGCAGAACGAAAACAAGCACGACAAACAGCCCCAGGGATCTTTTCTTTTTCACCATGGCACCCCTCCGTCTCCGCTCAAAAGGAAGCGCGCTTCTCCCATTAACGCGATTATCCCACAAAAATGATTTCATTGCTTGCCGCAAAAAATGCATTTTTAAAATCGCCATGGGTTGTCCGGCAGGAATACTTTTGCTACAATGGGTCTTCAACCAGGATAAAAGCCATCCCCATGAAAAAAACCCGAAAACCTGCCAGCCAGAATGCCGCCTTCGTCAGCCTGGGCTGCTTCAAGAACACGGTGGACAGCGAAGTGCTGGCCGGGATGCTGGAGGAAAGGGGAGTGGCGATCGTCTCCGAATACGAAAACCCCGATTGGCTGGTGATCAACACCTGCGGCTTCATCCGCGACGCCAAGGAGGAGAGCATCGAGGAGATCCTCAGCGCCCTGGAAAAGAAGGAAAAGGGCGAAGTGAAAAAACTGGCCGTTTTCGGCTGCCTGATCCAGCGCTATCACCGGGAGCTGAAAGCCACGTTCCGCGGCGCCGACATCCTCTGGGGCGTGAACGACATCGAGGCGCTGGCCGACGCCATCGCCGCGGGGGAGCCGGCGGCGTATCCCGACAAGAAGCTCTTTCTTTATGACGACCGGCACCGGCGCACCCCCTTCACCACCCTCAATTCCTCGTTCATTAAAATTTCCGAGGGCTGCAACATGGCGTGCAGTTTTTGCGCCATCCCGCAGATCCGCGGGCCGTTCCGCTCGCGCACCATCCCTTCCCTGCTCAAGGAAGCCGCGGCCTTGCGGGAGCGCGGCGTCGAAGAATTGAACCTGATCTCGCAGAATTCCACCTATTTCGGCAAGGACGGGGGCAAGACATCCACGCTGCCGGCCCTGCTCAAGGAGATTTCCGGGTTGGGCTTCCGCTGGCTGCGCGTCCTGTACCTGATGCCCGAGGAGGTGACTCCGGAGATCCTCGCGGGCTTCGCCCAGCCTCACGTCCTGCCCTATTTCGACCTTCCCTTCCAGCACGTTTCCGCGCGCATCCTGAAAAAAATGAACCGCGGCGGCGGCTATGAAAAAAACCTGGGCCTGGTGGGCGCGATCCGCAAGGCGTTCCCCGCCGCCGTCCTGCGCAGCACCTTTATCGTCGGTTTCCCGGGCGAGAGCGAGGACGATTTCCGCCAGCTCCTCGATTTTGCCGCCGCGGCCCGTTTGGAACGGATCGGCGTCTTCGCTTTTTCGCCCGAGGAAAATACGGCCAGCTTCTCCCTGCCCGACCCCCTGGACCCGCAGGTGATCGACGAACGGAAAAGCCGGCTACTGGACATCTCCGACCGCAACGTGAAGAATTTCAACCGCGGCCTGGTCGGACAGACCGTCGAATACCTGCCCCTGGCCCCCTGGACCCACAAAAGCACCATCGGCCGCATCTGGGCGCAGGCGCCCGAAGTCGACGGGCATTGCCGGGTCCCGGCCAAGTATGCCGAGGGCCAGCATATCTATACCATAAAGATCAGCGGTTTCCGGGACGAGATGCTGCACGGAGAAAAGCCATGAAAAAGACCTGGATCGTCATCGCCACTTTTTTCGGCACCGGCTACATGCCCGTGGCGCCGGGCACATGGGCATCGCTGCTGACAGCCCTGATCGCCTATTTTACCCCGCTGTCCAGCGCGCCCTTCCTCGTCCTGGTCCTGGTCACGGCGGCCATCTACGCGGTCGGCGTGCCCGCCGCGGCGGCGAGCGAAATCCATTTCCGGAAAAAGGACCCCCGCCCCTGCGTCATCGACGAAGTGGCGGGGCAGCTGGTCAGCCTCTGGCTCCTTCCCAGGCAGGCGGTTTATTACGTCGCCGCTTTTTTCCTTTTCCGCTTTTTCGACATTTTAAAGCCTTTCCCGGTGAACCGGAGCGAAGCGCTGCCCGGTGGATTCGGCATCATGACCGACGACATCCTGGCCGGATGCTACTCTCTGGCGCTCCTGCAGCTGGCCTTGCGATTTTTCAGATAAACCGCCCGCCGCGCCGGATCCCTCGAGAATGCCCGAAAAATCGCAAGCCTTCGCCGGGAGACGGACTCGCCTTTTTTCGCGAACGGCGACGAGGAATCGCCGCCATGGATTTCGCCGATTGCATTTGACCTGAAAAAAGTGTAAAATACCGATCGTAATTCGAAAGGAGGACTCTGCCATGGCAAAAGTATGCGATATATGCGGGAAAAAGCCGGAATACGGCCATAATGTCAGCCATTCCCATAAAATGACCAATCGGCGCTGGGAACCCAACCTGCAGAAGGTCAAGGTGGTGGTCGACGGAACGAACAAATCCCTGCGGGTCTGCACCGCCTGTATCCGTTCGGGCAAGATAAAAAAAGCCGTTTAACCGACCCATCCGGTTTGAAAACCCAATCCGTCTGCGATCTTTCTTTTAAAAAAAGGATCGGTCTGATCGGCGGCAGCGCGCCGTCGCCAACGCATTTGCGGATCGCCGAGACCATGGGACGGCTGATCGCCGAGAACGGCTATGTGCTGGTCAACGGCGGCTTGAAAGGGGTCATGGAAGCGTCGGCCAGGGGGGCCAAAGCCGCGGGCGGCTGGGTCATCGGCATACTCCCCGGAAGGTCGGCCGGGGAAGCGAACCGCTTCACCGACATCGCCGTCCCCACCGGGCTGGGTTACCTGCGCAACGCGCTGGTCGTGCTGAATTCGGACGTCCTGGTGGCCATCGACGGCTCGTACGGCACGCTGTCCGAGATCGCCTATACCCAGATATACGGGAAAAAAGTATTCGGCATCGAAACCTGGGATATTCCCGGCGTCATCGCCGTGGAGACCCCGCAGGCGGCCATGCAGCGGATCATCGACCATTTCCGTCCGTAACGGCGATGATGGCCAGGCCCGCATGACCCACAACTACCGCGTGGTCGTCCATTTCGACGGCACGGAATACTACGGCTGGCAATTCCAGACCGAGGAGTATCCGACCATCCAGGCGGAATTGATCCGCGTCCTGAAGATCATCGCCAAAAAGCAGGTCATGGTCACCGGCAGCTCCAGGACGGACGCCGGCGTCCATTCCAGCGGCCTGACCGCCAACTTCCACCTGCCGGTCGCCATCGCGGCCGACTCCCTGAAAAGGGCGTTGAACTCCCTGCTGCCCAGGGACATCCGCATCGTGGAGTGCGAGCTCATGGACAAGTCGTTCAACGCCCGCTTCGGGGCCGTCAGCAAAACCTACGTCTACCGGATATACACCGGCCAGGTGCAGTCGCCCTTCAGCCAGCGCTTCGCCCTGCACCTCCCTTTTCCGCTGGACACGAAAGCCATGCGCCAGGCCGCCCGGCATTTCGTCGGCACCAGGGACTTTACCTCATTCAGCTCCGACGAGCCGGGAAAGAAAAAGATCCGCGAAGTCGACGCCTGCAAAATGCAGGTCAAGAAAGACGAGATCATCTTCACCGTGCGCGGCAAAAGCTTCCTGCGCTACATGGTGCGCAACATGGTCGGCACCCTGATCGACGTCGGCCGGGGAAAGATCGCCGCCAACGATATCCCGGCCATTTTTGCCGCCAAGGACCGCCGCCGGGCCGGGCAGACCGCCCCGGCCAAGGGGCTGACGCTGGTCAAGGTCGAATACGCGCCGAGCGCCCCCCCGGAGGACCCGGTGCTCGCCGGGCAGTAATCCCGGCTCGCCGGGCAATAAGCCGCTTATCCCAGGTACTTGATGACCAGCAGGGTCTGGTCGTCGTCCGGGCGGACCTCGCCGCTGAAATCATGGACCGCTTTCAGTATCCTTTCACCGATGTGCGCCGCGCCGGATTCGCTTAAACCGGCGATCAGGGAGAAGAGGCGGTCGTTGCCGAAGCAATCGCCCTGCGGGTTGCGGCTTTCATTGATGCCGTCGGAGTAGACCAGGAACGCGTCGCCTCGGCGCAGGCATTCTTCCGTCACCTTGTACCCGGTGTCGGGCATGAGGCCGAGGGCGGGATTGCCTTTGTGGGTTGCGCGCGGCCGGCGATCCTGGATGATGACCGGGGGAGTGTGCCCGGCATTCAGCACCCGGATCTTGCCTGAATCGCCGCGGATGTCCAGCACGACCAGGGTGGCGAAACTGCGGCTGATGCCGTCGCGGTGAAAGATCGCGTTGATCTGCGCGCCCAGGCTGGACAGGTCGGTCGACTCCGTATAAAGCGCCCGGATGGTCGCCTGCAGTTTGACCATGAGCAGCGCCGCGGGCAGTCCTTTTCCGGAAACGTCGCCCAGGACCAGGACGTGATGGTTGTCGCTGAAGCGGATGCAGTCGATCAGGTCGCCGCCCACGTCGTTGGCCGGCTCGGAATGCAGCCAGGCGTCCCAGCCGGCGATCTTGGGACTGGTCTTGGGCAGCAGCCGCATCTGGATCGCCCGGCCTTCCGCGAGTTCGTTCCTGGCCAGGAGCTTGTCCTTCAATTCCAGCATCAGGATGAAGACCAGGATCAGGATGCCGAGATTCCCCATGTTGAAGGTGAAGTTGAACGTCCCGATGTGGATCTCCTTGTTCTCCGTGAAGATCATGAACGCGGCGGCGAACAACAGCAGGCGGCGGAGCGGGGCGAGCTTGCAAAAGAGGCTTTTGAGCAGCCAGCCGCAAAGGTAGAAGGCGCGGGAAACGGGGCGCATTTTTTCCAGGCGGCCCTTTTGCTCTTCGTCAAGATAAAATTCCTTGATATCGGCGAAATCGCGAAAAAGCGTGCGCTTGATCTCGGGCGGCGGTATTTCCGTGAACGCGTCGCGAACGCTTCCGGCCAGGGATCTTTTTTTCTCTTTGTCGCTCATGCTTGCCTTGGCATCCTCTGACGCAGGTGGCTGAGGGCGCGTCATTTGCTTTGCAGGTAGGCGTGCAGTGACTCGGCGGCCTTTTTGCCGTCGCCCATGGCCAGGATGACGGTGGCGCCGCCGCGGACGATGTCGCCGCCGGCGAAGATCTCGGGCACGGCGGTCTGCATGGTCTCCTCGTTGACCACGATGGTTCCCCATTTCGTGATCTCCAGCCCGGCGACCGACTGCGGGATCAGCGGGTTGGGGTCGGTGCCCACGCCGACCACCACCGTGTCCACGTCGATCAGGTATTCCGAACCCGGGACCACCACCGGGCGCTTGCGCCCCGAAGCGTCGGCCGCGCCCAGCTCCATTTTTTGCACCTTCATCTGCCTGACCCGCCCGTCGCCGTCGGCGATATATTCGATGGGGTTGGTCAAGGTCAGGAATTCGACCCCTTCTTCCTTGGCGTGGTGGGCCTCTTCGATGCGGGCGGGCATCTCCTGTTCGGAGCGGCGATAGACGATCATCGCCTTTTCGGCGCCCAGGCGCACGGCGGTCCGGACCGAATCCATGGCCGTGTTGCCGCCGCCGATGACGGCCACCCGCTTCCCGCGCACGATAGGCGTGTCGTACTCGGGGAATTGGTAGGCCTTCATGAGGTTGACGCGGGTGAGGTACTCGTTGGAGGAATAGATGCCGATGGAGTTCTCGCCCGGGATATGCATGAATTTCGGCAGGCCGGCGCCGCTGCCGATGAAGAATCCCCGGAATCCCTGCTGCTTCATCTCCTCGATGGACAGGGTCTTGCCGACGATCGTGTTCCTCTGGAAAACGACGCCGAGCGCTTCCAGGTAGGCGATCTCGGAGCGGACGATGCTCTTGGGCAGGCGGAACTCGGGGATGCCGTAGCTCAATACGCCGGCCAATTCGTGCAGGGCCTCGAAAACGGTCACATCATATCCATGCTTGGCCATCTGCCCGGCGAACGTCAGGCTCGCCGGCCCGGAACCGATGGCGGCCACGCGCACCTGGTTCTTGTCCTCGATCCGCGGCAGGGATATGTTGCCGGAAAGGCGCTCGCAATCCGAGGCGAAGCGTTCCAGGTAGCCGATGGCCACCGGCGGCTTCTTCATTTTCCGGTACACGCAGTTGGCCTCGCACTGGACCTCCTGGGGGCAGACCCGGCCGCAGACCGCGGGCAGGGCGTTGGTTTCCTTTAATTTTCGCGCCGCCGCCGGGAAATCCCCTTTTTCGATCAGCTTGATGAACCCGGGGATGTTGATATTCACCGGGCAGCCGGAGACGCAGGTCGGGCTGGAACAATCCAGGCAGCGTTTCGCTTCCCGGACCGCCGCCTCCGCCTCCAGGCCCATATTGACCTCCAGGAAGCCCAGGACCCTCTCCATGGGCTGCCGCTCCGGCATCGTGCAGCGGGGCAGGGCGCTCCTTTCCTTGGCGCTGAGACTGCCGCGCAACTCGTTGCGCCATTCCTGGTTCCTGTCGGCGCTCATTTCCTTGGAATCGACCGGCATGGTGCTTCTCCTTCAGGGTAACGTCTTGAGATAGCCTTCATAGGAAACCTGCTCTTCCTTCTTGTAGGTGTTCAGTCTCTGGATCATCTCGTTGTAATCGATCTCGTGGGCGTCGAACTCGGGGCCGTCCACGCAGACGAAGCGGGTCTTGCCGGCCACCGAGACCCGGCAGGCGCCGCACATGCCGGTCCCGTCCACCATGATGGTGTTCAAGCTGGCGATGGTGGGGACGTTGTAGCGCTTGGTCAGCAGGGCGACGAATTTCATCATGACCGCCGGCCCGATGGCGATCGCCAGGTGCACGGGCTCGCGCTGCAGCACTTCCTCGATGCCGATGGTGATCACCCCTTTCTTCCCGTACGAGCCGTCGTCGGTCATGATGATCATCTCGTCGGCGAACGCGGCCATTTCCTTCTCCAGGATCAGGAGCTCGCGGTTGCGGGCGCCCAGCACGGTGATGAGCTTGTTGCCCGCTTCCTTGAATGCCCGGGCGATGGGATAGAGCGGGGCGATGCCCACGCCGCCGCCGCAGGCCAGGACGGTCCCGACCTTCTCGACCTTGGTCGGCCGGCCCAGGGGGCCGGATACGTCCAGCAGGGAATCGCCGCTCTCCAGCCTGGCGATCTTGTGCGAGGAGGTGCCGATCCTCTGGATGATCAGGGTGATGGTTCCTTTCTCCTTGTCGGCGTCGGCGATGGTCAGCGGGATGCGCTCCCCCTTGCCGTCGGTGCGCACGATGACGAATTGGCCGGGGCTTTGCTTCCGGGAGATCTGCGGCGCTTCGACGACCAGCCTGGCCACGTTTTCCGAGAGGAACTCTTTGGAAACGATCTTGTTCATGAGCGCGACCTCCCAAGTTCATCAACAGTAGCAAACTGCGCGGCAAAATGCAATCCGGTCTCTCCCGGCCCCGCGGCTCAGCTTATCCTCAACGGGCACCATATATAAGTAAAGGAAATAATATTATTCCAAACAACAATATATTTATATAGCAAATAATTTTATACCCCAAGATCGTTTACCAACAACATTGTACGGGTAAGCGTAAAGTGACAACATATTTGTCACATTGAACAACCGTGACTGGAAGGCCTTTTCGGTTTAAAAGTGTAAACAATTCATACAGTCCATAAAAAGAGAAAACAGGCCCCGCCGCCAAAACCATTGTCCACTCTCGCTTTTCAACTTGGCACGGCTATTGCTTATAGAATGGTGGGCGAACAAGTTACGCCCAAAACGAAAGAAATAAAGGAGAATACAATGAACGAAAAGAGAGTGTTGCTGATCGACGACGAGGCCTCGCTGCGGCGCAGCCTGGCCATGGGGCTGCTGCAAAAAGGGTACGAGACCGACAGTTGCGAAAACGGCATGAAAGGGCTGCAGGCGCTGGAAGCCTTCAAGGAAAAAAAGACACCGCCGCAGTACGTGGTCATCGACGTCCGCCTTCCCGATATCGACGGCATCAAATTGCTCAAGGTGATCAAGTTCACCTACCCGGAATTGCCCGTCGTCGTGATCACCGGCTTCGGCAGCGATACGACCGAGGCCGATGCCAAGTCGGAAAAAGCCGACGCCTACCTGGAAAAGCCGTTCACGGTCGACGAGCTGACCAAGATCTTCGCCGAGATCCCCCAGAAGGCCGCCGCCGTCGCCAGCGCCGAGAAGGAAAGCGCCGAGACCGGCGGGGAAAAATCGGTCAGCGCCTATGCCCTGCTGAATTTTTCCGACAGCGCCAACCTCTCCGAGGTCTACCAGGACATGTATTTCATGGACAACGTCCTGTATTGCGACGCCATCAAGGGTGAATTCGACATGGCCCTGCTCCTGCAGGCGCCGAAACTGTCCGATCTGCACGCCATCATCGACGACAAGATCAAAAAGCTGCCCGGGATCAAGGACATCTGTTTCCTGCCCGTCGAATCGCCGCTGCTCTCCGAGAGCGTCAACAACATCATCGGCACCGTGGACAAGGCCCTGGGCCGGGAAAAGGAGAACGCCGAGAATCCCAACAACGCCAATTTCTGGAAAAGCGCCTCTTCCTACGTGTTCCTGGAGATCGACAAGGAGAAACTGGAGAGCATCTATCCCACCCTGTACATGAACGACCAGGTCGTTTCCTGCGACAACATCAAGGGCAAATACGACATCGTCCTGCTGATGCAGGGCGCCAGCTTCGCCGAGATCGACCGCAACATCCAGAACAAGATCAAGCCCCTGGACGGGGTCCTGCGCATCAAGGAATCGCCGATCATCAAACTATTTGAAATGTAAGCCAAAATATACGATAATGGGTGCATGACACCCAATGGAAAACTGAAAGCGCAACAGGCAAAGAACGGGCTGGCCGGTTTCAAGGTCGATCTTTGGAACTACGAGGGGGAAAAGGGAGCCCTGATCCCCCTGCTGCAGGCGGCCCAGGACACGTACGGCTACATTCCGGAAACGGCCATCGACCAGATCAGCGAGATCGTGGGCATCCCTGCCGCCGAAATTTACGGGGTGATCACGTTCTACTCGCAGTTCCGCCTCAAGCCCATGGGGAAATACCTGATCAAGATCTGCGACGGCACCGCCTGCCACGTCAACGGCTCGGAACGGATCGCCGGCACCATCGAGGACGAACTGCAGATCAGCGGCAACGACACGACCGAGGACGGCCTGTTCACCCTGCAGAAAGTGGCCTGCCTCGGCTGCTGCTCCCTGTCGCCGGTCATCATGATCAACGACGAGACCTATGGACGCCTGACGCCCAAGAAAGTCCAGCAACTGCTGAAAGAATACAAGAACAAAGCCCAGAATCCTCAAACCGCCTGAAGCGCGCAAAGGAGAACCACCATGAAGACCATCAAAGTCGGCCTCGGCACCTGTGGAGTTTCGGCTGGCGGGGAAAAGATCTATGACCGCCCTGAAAAACGAGATCGCAGGGAAAAGATCCAGGTCATGCTGGAAACGGGGTGCAAGGGGAACTGCTACCAGGAAGCCTGGTGGAGGTCATCGACGAAGCGGGCCGCAGCAACATGTACGGCGACGTGACCCCCGAAAAGGTCAAGCGCATCTTGACGAGCAAGTCGTGAACGACAAGCCCATCGGCGAATGGATCGTAAAGGGCAAGGATGCCGGCGCCGAGGATACCTTCTTCGCGAAGCAGAAGCGGATCGTGCTGCGCAACTGCGGCATCATCGACCCCAATTCCATCGACGAATACATCGCCGGCGGCGGCTACGAGGCCATCCGGAAAGTACTGAAAGAATACACCCCGAACAGGTCATCGAGATCATCCTGAACTCCGGGCTCCGCGGCAGCGGCGGCGGCGGCTTCCTCACCGGCGTGAAGTGGAAGTTCTGCCGCCAGGCGGCGGGCGACAAGAAATACATCATCTGCAATGCGGACGAGGGCGACCCCGGGGCCTTCATGGACCGGAGCACCCTGGAGGGCGATCCGCATTCGGTGCTGGAAGGCATGATGATCTGCGCCTACGCCATCGGCGCCGACGAAGGCTACATCTACGTGCCGGGCCGAGTACCCGATGGCCGTCAAGCGGCTGCAGCACTCCATCAAGGAAGCCTCGGAGAAAGGATTCCTCGGCAAGAACATCTTCGGCTCGCCTTTAACTTCTGACGTCAAGATCAAGGAAGGCGCGGGCGCGTTCGTCTGCGGCGAAGAGACCGCCCTCATCGCCTCCATCGAGGGCAAGCGCGGCATGCCGCGCTTCAGGCCGCCCTTCCCGGCGCAAAAGGGCTTTGGGGCAAGCCGACCAACATCAACAACGTGGAGACCTTCGCCAACGTCCCCTGGATCATCATGAACGGCGCCGACGCCTTCGCCGCCATGGGCACGGAGAAGAGCAAGGGCACCAAGGTCTTCGCCCTGGCCGGCAAGATCGCGCGCGGCGGGCTGGTCGAAGTCCCCATGGGGATCACGATCAACGAGATCGTCTACGACATCGGCGGCGGCATCAAGGACGGGCAAGAAATTCAAGGCGGTGCAGATGGGCGGCCCCTCCGGCGGCTGCATCCCGGCCTCCATGGGCGACCTGCAGATCGACTACGAGCAGATCAACAAGACCGGCGCCATCATGGGCTCCGGCGGCATGGTGGTCATGGACGAGACCACCTGCATGGTGGACATGGCCAAGTTCTTCCTGCGCTTCACCCAGGACGAATCCTGCGGAAAATGCACCTTCTGCCGCATCGGCACCAAGCGCATGCTGGAGATCCTCGAGCGGATCACCGACGGCAAAGGGCAGGAGGGAGATATCGAGCTGCTTGAGGACCTGGCCGTATCAGATCAGGAACAATACCATCTGCGGCCTGGGCCAGACGGCGCCAACCCGGTGCTCACCACGCTGAAGTATTTCCGCGACGAGTACGAGGCCCACATCCGCGATAAGAAATGCCCGGCGCACAGCTGTGCCGCGCTGGTGACCTATCACTATACGGGAGGATGCATGCAAGGGCTGCACGTCTGCGTCAAGGCCTGCCCGGCCGAGGCCATCAGCGGCGAAAAGAAGAAGGCCCACGAGATCGACCAGGCCACCTGCATCAAGTGCGGGAAGTGTTTCGAAACCTGCAAATTCGAAGCAGTCAGCAAGAATTAGAAGCGGAGAAAGCCAGCCATGGACAACGTAAAACTCACGATCGACGGCAAGGAAGATGACCGCCGCGCCAGACCAGACCATCCTCGATGTTGTCCAGGAAAACCGACATCGACGATATCCCGACCCTCTGCCACGACCCCAAGCTCCCGCCCTACGGCTCCTGCTATCTGTGCGTGGTGGAGGTGGAAGGGGCTCGAGAAGCTGGTCCCCTCCTGCGCCAGCCCGGTTGCGGACGGCATGGTCGATCCATACGGATAACGCGCGCATCCAGCGAATCCAGAAAAACCGCCCTGGAACTGCTCCTCTCCAACCACTACGCCGACTGCCTCGGCCCCTGCACCCAGACATGCCCGGCGGGCGTCGACGTGCAGGGATACATCGCCCTGATCGCCATGGGCAAGCCCAGAGAAGCGGTCAAGCTGATCAAGGAGAAGAACCCCCTGCCCCTGGTCTGCGGCCGCGTCTGCGTGCGGGAATGCGAGGCGGCCTGCCGCCGGAACATCGTGGACGAGCGCGTGGGCATCGACTACCTGAAGCGCTATGCCGCGGACATCGACATCGAGGACCCCTGGACCCCCAGCGTTCCGCCGTCGAACGGCAAGAAGGTGGCCGTCGTCGGAGGCGGACCGGCCGGTCTCACCTGCGCCTACTTCCTGACGCTGAAGGGCACGCGGTCACGCTCTTCGAAAAGTCGCCGGAACTGGGCGGCATGCTCCGCTACGGCATCCCCGAGTACCGGCTGCCCAAGAAGATGCTCGACCGGGAGATCAACTGGATCACCGACCTGGGCGTGACCGTGAAGAAGAACACGGCCCTGGGCAAGGACTTCACCATCGCCGCGCTGAAAAACGAGGGTTTCGATGCGATCTTCCTGGCCATCGGCGCCCAGAAGGCCAAGGCATGGGCCTGACGGCGAAGAGGAAACCCCCGGCGTCATCGGCGGGCATCGATTTCCTCCGGCAGCTCCAGGGCGAGAAAAAGCCCGAGATCTACGGCAGCGTGGTGGTGGTCGGCGGCGGCAACACCGCCATCGATGCGGCCCGCACGCGCCCAGCGCTGGGCGCAGCGTCGGTGACCATCCTCTACCGGCGCACGCAAAAGGAGATGCCTGCCAACGAGATGGAGATCGAGGCCGCCCTGGAAGAAGGCGTGGAGATCATCCTGCTCTCCGCCCCCACCGAACTGGTCAGGAAAAAGGCCGGCTTGACGGCGCTGACCTGCATCCGCATGGAGCTGGGCGAGCCCGACGCCAGCGGCCGGAGCAGCCCGGTCCCCGTTAAAGGCTCCGAATACCTTCTGCACTGCGACTTCGTCATATCGGCGATCGGCCAGGACATTGACCTGGGCAGCTTGCAAAAAGACCCGCTGCTGAAATCGACCCGCCAGAACACCCTGGTATTTGGCGAGGACACGTTCGAGACCTCGCTCCCGGCGTTTTTGCCGGCGGCGACGTGGCCACCGGACCGGCCGTGGCCATCGACGCCATAGCCCATGGCAAGATCGCAGCAAACGCCATCGACCAGTATTCCGCAGGGAAAGGCCGCCGGCAAGAGCAAGGACTTCATCAGCCGCAAGGAGACCTTCGGCGACATCCCGGACAGCGATTTTGCGGACTTCGCGGCGATCGCCAAGGAAAAGATGCCCGAGCTGCCGGCGGCGCAGGGCGAAGACGTTCGCCGAGGTCGAGCTCGGCTTCACCCCGGAGCAGGCGTGCAACGAGGCCAGCCGCTGCCTGGAATGCGGCTGCTCCGCCTATTTCGACTGCGCGCTGAGAAAGTACGCCACGGACTTCGGCGTCGACCTCACGAGATTCGTGGGCGATGTGCGGAAGTACAAAGTTGACCAGCCCACCCCTTCATCGCGCTCGATCCCAACAAGTGCATCTCCTGCGGCCGCTGCGTCAGGACCTGCTCGGAAATATTGAACATCTCCGCCCTGGGCTTCGTCTACAGAGGCTTCAAATCGGTGGTAAACCCTTCCATGGAGAAAAAGCTCCTCGAGACCAACTGCATCTCCTGCGGAAACTGCATCGCCGCCTGCCCCACCGGCGCCATCACGGAGAAACTGCCCTTCGCCAAGCCCGGGCCCTGGGCCGGCCAAAAGCGGACGTCGATCTGCCACTTCTGTTCGCTCGGCTGCGTGCTGAAGTACAAGGTCTTTCAACCCCGACCCCTTCTCCGTCGCGGCCGACGAATGGCGCATCCCATAACAAAGGCTACCTTTGCCACAAGGGACGGTTCGGGTACCGGTACATGCTCGACGGCCAGCGCCTGCGCACGCCGATGCTCAAAGGCAAGGGCGGGCTGAAGGAAGCGTCGTGGGATGAGGCCCTGGAAAATGCCTCCCAGGCCGTGGCCGCCATCAGCAAGAAGCACGGCCCGGAAGCCGTGGCGATCTTCGGCTCGCCGCGCATGACCAACGAAGAACTGTACCTGCTGCAGAAATTGGCGCGCGTGGGGCTCAAGACCAACAACGTCGGCAGCTTCACCAACCTGCTCAACGGGGTCGAGCAGGACGCCCTGGATGACATGTTCGGCATCACCATTTCCACGACGACCATGGACGATTTCGCAACGCCGACGTCATTATGGTGGTGAACGCCGAGCTTACAGAGGAGAACCTGGTTGCCGAATTGAAGATCAAGGCGGCCATGAAAAAAGGCGCCCAGCTCGTGACCGTCAACTCTTCGGAGACCGCGCTCAACAAGATCGCCGACCTCTGGCTGGACCCCAAGCGCGGCACCAACACGGCCCTGATCGCGGGCATCGCCAACGCCCTGATCCGCGCCGAGAAGATCGACCGTGATTTCATCGCCCGCCGCACGGAGAACTTCGCCGCCTACCAGGCCGCCATCGCCAAGCTGGACCGGAAAAAGACCGCCGCCCTGACCGGCCTCGACGGGGAGAAATTCGACCGCATCGTGGCCATGCTCTCCGCGGCGCCCAATTTGGTCGTGGTCTACGGCATGGACCAATGCCTGGAAAAAGCCCCGGACGACCTGAAGGCGCTGGGCAACCTGCTGCTGCAACTCGGCAAGACCGGCAAAGCCGGCAACGGCCTGGTCCTGGTGCGCGATTACGCCAACGCCCAGGGGCTGCTGGACATGGGCGTGGACCCGCGTTATCTCCCCGGCTTCGCCGCGGGCGATGGCGCGGCGATCGGCCGCTTAAGTAAATTGTGGGGCGCCGACCTGGGCCCGCTATTCAAGCCGGTCGACATCCGGGAAAAATTGGCCAAGGGCGCGATCAAGGCCGCGCTCATCTTCGGCGAGGACCCGCTGGCCGCGACCGCGGGGGCCGACCTGCTCGCCGGCGTGGAATTCAAGCTGGTGGTCGACTTCTTCATGACCGCCACCGCCTCCGAGGCCGACGTGGTCCTGCCCATGTCGACGCCGCTGGAGAGCTCGGGAACCTTTACCGCCTGTGACCGCCGCGTCCAGCGCAGCGAGGCCATCCTGCCGCCGCTGGCCGGGATGACCAACTTGGAGGTCATCGGCAAACTGGCCGCCAAGTCGGGATTGAAACCCGCGGGCGCCGATGAGATCTTCCGCGAGATCGGCCAGGCCAACCCGTTCTACCTGGGGGTGGAAATGGGCGGGTTCTGGGGCCGGGACCTTTTCAAGGAGACCTTCCATACGCCCGGCGGCAAGGCGAAATTCCTGCCCGTCGCCGTCGCCACCGATACCTGCGACGGCAAAAAGCAGCCCGTGCTGGCCAGCGAAAACTATATCCAGTTCAAAATAAAAAGCAAATTGGTGCTATAATACGACCGTTGCTTTAAAAGGTACTCAATGTGAAAAAAACGACCCAGCGTAAAGAATGCGTCGAGTGCGCGCGCAAGCTGGAGTACGACCTGAAGGAAAGGATCAAGGAACTGGAATGCCTGTATAACATCAGTTCGCAGATCGAATCGGGAAAGAATTTCGGGCAGATCCTGGAAAACACGGCGGCGAACCTGGTCAAGGGCTTCCAGTACCCGGAGATCGCCTGCGCCGCCATCGTCCTGGACAAGTCCCAATACTCGGCCGGCGCCCTCTCCTGCCTGGACGCTCAAGGGTCCCTGCAGGCCGATATCATCGTCAACGGCCAGACCCGGGGGAATGTCCGGGTCGGCTACACCAAAAAAAACGAATTCCTCGAGGAAGAGAAAAAGCTCATCAAGGAGATCGGGCGCATGATCTCCAAGGCCGTGGAGAAGCGCGAACTGCAGCTGGAACTGAAGAAATACGTCGGCAACCTGAAGGACCTGGTCAAGGCCAAGACCAAGGAGCTGGAAAAATCCACGAAACGCTTCGAAGACCTATTCGAGAACGCCCCCGACGGCATCGTCATCTCCGAAACGAACGGCGACGTCCTGAAGGCCAACCGGGCGTTTTACCGCATGCTGCATTATCCCGAGGACGGCTCGGTGAAGCTGAATTTCGTCAGGGACAAGCTGTACGCCAACATCCCGCGCATCCGTCCCCAAATCTTCAAGAAACTGAAGGAAAAGGGGTTTTTCGAAGGCATGGAAATGAGCCTGATCGACTCGCGCGGCAACCAGTGCCCGGTCATCGGCTCGTTCATCTACGTCGATTTCGACGGCCGGCGCTGCATCGAGGAGGTCTACAAGGACATCCGCCTGCGCAAGGAGCTGGAACGCAAGCTGATCGAGCAGAACGAGAACCTGGAAAAAACGATCCGGAAAAGGACGGCCGACCTGGAGAACCAGAAGGACCTGCTGGTCCGGAAGAACGAGGAACTCGTCTCGCTGACCGATAAGCTGAACGAGAGCAAGAACAAGCTGCAGACCCTGTTCGACGCCATCACCGACCAGGTCGTCATGATCGACCGCGATTTCAACATCAAGATGGCCAACCGCAAGGAGGGGGTCGACAGCGGCAAGTGCTACGCCAGGATATTCGACCTGGCCGGGCCCTGCGAAAAATGCCCGGGGGCCATGGTCTTCCAGCAGAAACGCTCCATCACCATGGAGGAGAAATTCGGGGACGAATACTACCTGCTGCAGGCCTACCCGATCTTCGACGACCAGGGGGAAGTCGAGGGCGTGCTGGAGTTTTCCCGCCAGATCACCAAGCAGAAGAACATGGAGCTGCAGCTGGTGCAGACCGACAAGCTGGCGTCGCTCGGCCAGCTCGTCTCGGGCATCGCCCACGAGATCAACAACCCCAACACCTTCATCCGCGGCAATGTCTCGATCATCCAGGAAGCGCTGAAGGATATCCTGCCCATCCTGGACGAGTACCACAAGAATGAAAAGGACCTGCAGATCGCCCGGCTCAGCTACGACGTCTTCCGCAGCAACATCCCGGTGCTGCTGGAGGACATGGCCCAGGGGACCAACCGCATCAAGGCGATCGTCGAGGGGTTGCGCAAATTCGCCAAGCGGGACGACGGGGTCCTGAACGACGAGGTCGACCTCAACGAGATCATCGAGGGCTGCCTGCGGCTGGTGGCCAACCAGATCGGCCGCCGCGCCAAGATCCGGCTGCAACTGGACGAGAACCTGCCCAAGGTCAAGGGCAATTTCCAGCGCCTCGAGCAGGTGGTGGTCAACATCCTGATCAACGCCTCGCAGGCCATCGAGAAGAAAATGGGGTCCATCGTCATCGCCACCGCCTACCGCGAGAAGGAAAAAGAGAACCTGCTGCGCATCAGCGACGACGGCAAGGGCATCGACGAAAAGACCGTGAAGCAGATCTTCGACCCGTTCTTCACCACCAAGAGGAACCAGGGCGGGACGGGGCTGGGGCTCTCCATCGCCTATGGGATCATCAAGGAGCACAAGGGGCGGATCGAGGTGGAAAGCAAGCCGGGAGCGGGCACCACCTTCTCGATATTCATCCCGGTCGTGCCCAAGGAAAACACATGAAGAAGATCCTGGCCATCGATGACGATCAGGCCGTCCTGAACTACCTGAACATCATGCTGCTGCAGACCGGCCTCTACGAGGTCTCCACGCTGGCCAACAGCAGCAAGGCGTTCCACGAGTTGAAAGCCAAGGCCTACGATCTCCTGATCCTGGACATGGACATGCCCGAGGTCAGCGGCCTGGACATCCTGAAGCACATCAAGGAAAAGAACATCGACATCGAAACCATCGTGCTGACCGGGGTCGAGGACGTGGAACTGGCCGTGTCGGCGATGAAAATGGGGGCGTTCGACTACCTGACCAAGCCCGTGGACAACGACCAGCTGCTGACGATCATCGCCACCGTCCTGGAGAACCGCAAGGCGCGGGCGGGCGCCGCCGCCGAAATCCCGTTCTCGGCGGACAACCTGAAATTCAAGGACGCCTTCAAGGAGATCATCACCCAGAACGAGGAAATGATCCGCATGTTCCAGATGGTCGAAAAGATGGCCCAGCCCGACAACAGCATCCTGATCTGGGGGGAAAGCGGCACCGGCAAGGAGCTGATCGCCAAGGCCATCCACCGCATCAGCAAGCGCCGCGGCGAAAATTTCGTCGCCGTGAACGCCGGCACCTTCGCCAACGAGCTTTTCTCCTCCGAATTCTTCGGCCACAACAAGGGCGCCTTCACCGGGGCCAGCGCCGCCAAAAAGGGCTTCCTCGAGGAAGCGGACAAGGGGACGCTTTTCCTGGACGAGATCGGGGAGCTGGCGCTGCCCATCCAGGTGAAGCTGCTGCGGGTCCTGCAGGAGGGCGAATTCTTCCGGCTGGGATCGACCAAGAACCAGAAGGTCGACGTGCGCATCATCGCCGCCACCAACAAGGACCTCTTAAGCGAAATGAAAAAGGGCAATTTCCGCAAGGACCTCTTCTACCGCCTGAACATGAGCTCGGTCTACCTGCCCCCCTTGCGCGAACGCAAAGGCGATATCTCCCTGCTGAGCCAGCATTTTCTGGCCAAATTCAACGAGCAGAACGGGAAAAGCATCCAGAAGATCTCCGAGCCCGCCCTGCGCCTGCTCAACCAGTACGATTACCCGGGCAACGTCCGCGAACTGATGAACATCATCAACAGCGCCATCATCATCGAGTCCGGCAGCGAGCTGCACAAGAAATCCCTGCCCCACTATTTCCTTGAAAACGCCAATTTCAAGGAGGACGCGGCCACGGGATTGCCCCTGCAGAGCCTGGGCGAAACCGAAAAGGAACAGATCAAAAAGGTCCTCCAGCACACCAAGGGGAACAAAAGCCAGGCGGCGAAGATCCTGGGCATCTCCAGGGTCAATCTCCTGGCGAAAGTGAAAAAATACCAGCTCCTGCCCTAGGCGGGGCGGGCCGTTATCCCTGCCGCCTTTCGTCCAGGGCGGAAATGATCTCCAGGTACTTGGCCTCGATGACCGGCCAGGAATAGTTGGCCTGGAAAAACGCCTTGCCGTTGGCGCCCAGCCGCCGGCGCAGGCCGGGGTCGGCGCTCAGGACCAGGAACGTTTCCCGGAATTCGTCGTAGTCGGAATACCACAGCCCGGCGCGGCTGCGCCGGCACTGGCCGCGCAGCACCTCGGTGCGGCCGTTGGCCAGGACCGGCTTGCCGACCGCCCATGCCTCCAGGGCGACCATGGACAGCGATTCATACTGCGAGGGCATGACCAGGAACTCCGCCCCGCAAAGCAGGTCGAATTTTTCCCTGTTTTCCTGGAAGCCGACATGGATGATGTCGGGGTGCTCGGGGACGGGGACGTACGCCTTGCCGACCAGCAGCAGTTTCAAGCCGGTCCGCTCTTCGGCCAGCAGCCGCAGGTAAAAAGCGAACAGCTCGGGCACGCCCTTGTTCTCGTCCAGGCGGCCGATGTAGACGACATATTTCCCCTCGACGCCGAGCCGGGCCAGCGTCCCCCGCGGGTCGAAACGCTCGGGGACCTCGGAGCCGACGCCGACCACGTCGCCGCGCACCGCCTGGTTGCCCGAGACGCGGTTGATCAGCTCCTTTTCTTCCGGGGAATTGTAGACGATCGCCGCCGGCAGGTTGAAGAAATCCTTGAACAGGCTGAGATAGACCACCTGGTCGTGCTCGGCCGTGGGCACGAGGATAGCGTTGCGGGCGAATTTTTTTACCCCGTGGAAGGAATGGTAATAGCGGTATGAGAAAAATATGAAATAGGCGAACTCCTTTTCCCGGCGCTCGAGCTCGCGGAGCAGTTCCGGCACCAGCGGCCCCTCTTCTTCCAGCCAGCGCAATTCATCGGCCAGCACGTGCTCTTCTTCAAAAATGCGGCGCTGGATCTTGCCGAAAGCCTCGGGGTCCCTGGGCTTTTCCACGCGGAAACGGTTTACCGCTATCCCGTTCAGCGTTTCCCGCTTGTTCTCATAAAAATGGGCCCAGGTCACATAGTCGTGGGCGGTGGTGGTGAAGACCTCGACCGTAAAGGTTTTGCCCAGTCGTTCGGCGATCAGGCGGGCATGGTATTCGGCCCCGCCGTTGATCTCCAATCCGTAGCGCTGCACGACGATTGCGATCTTCCTGGGCATGCGGGTATTATAGTACAACCCGGGAGGTTTGCAACACGGCGCCGGCGGCCTGATTTGAAAACCGGCTCCCGCTCTGCTAGATTGGTCCCATGAGCGACACACTGCTGAAAACGGGGCTGCTGGCGGCGCGGCGGGCGGGGGAGGCGATCTGCCGGGGGTTCCGCAACCTCGGAAGCGGCGACATCGAATCCAAGGGCAAGAACGATTTCGTCACCCGCGTCGACCGCGAGGCCGAGGCGGTAATTAAAAAGACCATCGCCAAAAATTTCCCCGATCATCGCATCCTGGCCGAGGAGAGCGGCTATTCCGCGGCCGCCGGCGACTACCTGTGGGTGATCGACCCGCTGGACGGCACGACCAACTTCATCCACGGCCTGCCCCATTTCGCCGTGTCACTGGCCCTGCTGGAGAACGGCAGGGTCATATTCGGATTGATCTTCGATCCCATTTCCCACGAGCGATTCCATGCCCACCTGGGCCGGGGCGCTTTCCTGAACGAGCGCCAGATCGCGGTCAGCCCTGCGGCAAAACTGGGCGCCGCCCTGGGCGCGACCGGGTTCCCGTTCAAGGCGCCCGACCAGGCGGCGGCGTACGCCAAGGCCTTTCAGAGCCTGCTTTCTTCCTGCAAGGACATGCGCCGCTGCGGCTCGGCGGCGCTGGACCTGGCCTATACCGCCTGCGGCCGCTACGATTTTTTCTGGGAGGCCCACCTGCTGCCCTGGGACTTCATGGCCGGCAAGCTGCTGGTTTCCGAGGCCGGCGGCCTGTCCAGCGACTTCGCGGGCAACGAGCTGGCCGTGCGCACCGGTTCGGTCCTGGCCGCCAACAAAATGCTCTACCCGGAGCTACTGAGGCTGATCGGCAACTATTTCAAATAGGACCGGCTGGCGCCTTATTCATCCCGGTGGACCGTGGCCGGCGAGAAGGCGGGGAGGCAAACCGCGACATATTCGGCTCCTTCGGATCCGGGTGAAGAGTAGCGCACCCATTCCCCCTTGGCGACAAGGATCGCTTCCCCGGCGCGGACTTCGTGGGCTCCTTCCCGGGTCTCGACCCGCAGCATGCCTTTTAAAACCACCGTGTATTCGTCAAAATCCGGCGTTTGCCCGGGCTCGAGCCAGCCGCAAGGGCTGATCATGCGCGCGATGCTGACCCGATCGTCCTTTGAATTGACCCGCCCGAAATATTCCTCGATGATCTTCTTTTTATTTCCCGCCGCCGCGATGACCGTGGGTGCGGATATCTTTCTTATCATTCTTCCTCCTGGGGCCTGCGCCACCGAGCCTAAACGGTATCACGCCATGCCCGGGCATGCAAGGCGATATGGAGCGCCTGGGAAAGGCATTTGTCTTGCGGCCGGAGATGTGTTAATTATACGGCATGAAAAGCAACCATTTCGCCCTGATCATGGCCGGCGGGCAGGGGACGCGCTTCTGGCCCTGGAGCACCGCCGATAAGCCCAAGCAGTTCCTCTCCGTGGTCGGCACGCAACCCCTGATCACCCAGACCTACAAGCGCCTGCGGAAATTCATCCCGGCGCGGAACATCTTCGTCAGCGCCGATAAAAAATACCTGCCTGCGGTCCGCGAATGCCTGCCGGGGTTCCCCCGCCGCAACTTCATCGCCGAGCCGGCGCCGCGCAACACCGCACCGGCGCTGATCCAGGCCAATATATACCTGTCGCGGATCGACCCCGAAGCCAGCCTGCTGGTGGTGCCCGCCGACCATTTCATCGCCGATGAGAAAACCTTCGCCAGGCAATTGACCGCCGCCCTCGGTTACACGCACAACCGCTGCGTCATCACGGCCGGCATCAAGCCTTCCGAGCCCCATACCGGCTACGGCTATATCCAGTTCTCCACACCCCGGTCCCGGCCAAACGACGCCTCCGGCTTTTTCCCGATCAGCCAATTCAAGGAAAAGCCGGATCACAAGACCGCCGTGAAATACGTGAAAAACGGGAACTACTACTGGAATTCCGGCATGTTCATTTATAAACTGGGGTTTTTCAGGGAGTTTTTGAAGAAATACGCCGCATATTACAGCGCCCAATACGATAAACTGGAAAAAACATTCGCTAGCGCCAAACTCTTCGAAAAAACCTACAAGGCGGTCAAGCCGGAGTCCATCGATTACGCGCTCATGGAAAAACTAAAGGAAGCGGTCATGTTCAAGGCGGCGTTCGCCTGGAACGACGTGGGCTCATGGTCGTCGGTCTATGAAATGAACGCCAAGGACCTGCGGAAGAACGTGTGCCGCGGCCGGGCCATGGCCATCGATACACGCAATTCGCTCCTTTTTTCCAGCGAAAAAAAGCCGCTGGCGGTCATCGGCCTGGACGGGATCGCTGTGATCGACACCAAAGACGGCATCCTGATCGCCCCCATGGGCAAATTGCAGCAGGTCAAGCAGGTCATCCAGCTCTTGAAAGAAAAAAAATCCTGACCATTCCCCGGGCCACGATCAAAAGAACAGGAACCAGGGCAGCAGGACGAAAAACAGGACCAGCCGCCGCTGCCAGCTCGAAATTTCCCGCTGCCGCCAATGCCACAGGCCGAAAACAGAGCCGGCCAGGAAAACGGACGCGAGCAGCGCCGCCGCCAGTTTGAGCCGGAAATCGGAAATCTCGATGTTCAGGACCCTGAACGCCCAGCCCAGCGGGATGGCCGCGAAAAGTACCTGGTAATCGAAAAGGAAGAACATCTCGACATAATAGAAGAAGGCCGAAGCCATGACCGCTCCGCTGCCGGCGATGGCGGCCAGGATCAGCAGCAGCGGCAGGAAAAAATAGATCAAATAGGGAGTTTTCAGGTAAAGCGATTCTTCGCGCTCCTTGACCACGAAAGATCCCGGCGCAGCGGTTGCCTTTTTTTTCGCCGGCGGCGATCTTCTTGCTTAAAAATCCGGACCAGGCGCGGCCAACGATGGCGTCGCCGAAATACCTGGCCGTTTTTCTCCCCCCTGCTGCAGCAGGAAGACCGAACCCGGGAAAAACGTGACGCGGCTGGCGCCGGCGGGGACGGCGATGATGACAGGCCCAAGGTCGAAAAAATCTTCTCCCGGGCCGTTGTTCCAGACCAGGAAGACCGCCGGGTGGAGCGGGTCAAAAAATCCGAAGACCCTGCCCGCCGGCGCCGCGTTCGGCAAGAGCCCGACCGCGGCGATCGCCTGGCGATTGAACGGGGCAAAACCAAGGAACGTGTATTCGGGGGAACGAAAGGCCGGCCCGTGGGCCAGCTCCTGGCGGATCACCGTCCATTGCAGGTACAGGTTGAAAAAATGGATGAACAGCAAAAGAACGAGCAGCAGCGGCAGGAAGGCCGAGATGCGCGGCAGGGCACGCCGTTGCTTTTTGTCCTGGTATAGGGTCGTGCTTTTCGGGGGATCGCTATCCAGGAGAGAGGGGGTGGGAATGGCTCAGTCCTTCAGGCCCAGCAGGCCTTTTTTAAACCCTTCGCCCGGGCCCGGCTTCTTGCCGATCCAGCAGGAAAAAAGGGCGTCGGCGAAGGCCTTGTCGCCCAGCGTGCCTTTCACTTTTCCCTTGACCTTGACCTCGGTGCCGGCGCCGGGGATGTAGGTGAAGACCAGCTTGTCGCCGTCGCTCAGTTTCTCCATCAGGGCGGCCAGGGCATCGAACTGCTGCTTCAACTGGGGGGAGTAGCCCGGGGTGTTGGCCTCCAGGCCGTCGTACCAGGCTTCGTTGACCTGCTTGGCGCTGACGCCGCGCAGGAAATGCATGACCGTGCAGCGCGGCTGGTCGGCGGCAAGGATCTTCTCGCCGCTCTGCTCTTTGGCGGGCAGGTAGAGCCCGGCCACGTAGACCTTGAAGATGACCTTCTTGCGCAGGGCCATGCCGTTGAGGACCAGCTGCTGGCCGTTGACGTCCATTTTGTCCGGCAAGGTGATCCCGGCCAGGGTGCCGGCAACGATGGGGGCTGCCAGGCTAACTAAAATCAAAGCGATGAGACCATGTCGAGCCATATTCTTCCTCCTGTGATTTCACTCATAATATAACGTTAAAAAAATATTGTCAAAAAAGATGGCTCGATTTCCCTACCGGGGTGAAATTGTATTATAATTCCGGCAACAGGGGAGGAAGACATGAACGGCGAACAATATACCTTGAAAGCCAACCAGGCCATCCAGGATAGCGTCGGGCTCGCCCGGCAGAACGGCAACCAGGAGATCGTGCCGCTGCACCTGGTGCTGGCCATCCTGTCCGTGCCGGAGAACATCGTCAGCGAGACCATCCGGAAGATCGGCGTCGACCTCGGCCAGCTGCAAGGGGCGCTCGCCAAGGAGCTGGCAGCGCTGCCCAAGGTGGAGGGGGCGGAACCGTACCTGGGCAACGCGGTGAAAAAAGCCATCGCCGGGGCAACCGCCATCGCCGGGCAGTTCCGGGACGAATACGTCTCCACCGAACACCTGTTCCTGGCGGTCATCGACCTCAACGAGGCCGCGGCCAAGGCCATGAAGCGCCTGGGGATCGGCCGCGACGTGTTCCTCAAGGCCCTGATGGAGATCCGCGGCAGCCAGACCATCACCGATCCCAGCCCCGAGGAAAAGTTCCAGGCCCTGAAGCGCTACGGCCGCGACCTGGTGCAGCTGGCGCGCGACGGCAAGCTGGACCCGGTCATCGGCCGCGACGACGAGATCCGCCGCGTGATGCAGGTGCTGGTCCGCCGCACCAAGAACAACCCGCTGCTGATCGGCGAGGCGGGCGTGGGCAAGACCGCCATCGCCGAGGGGCTGGCGCTGCGCATCGTCCAGGGCGACGTCCCGGAGATGCTCAAGAACAAAAGGATCATCACCCTGGATATCGGCAGCCTGCTCGCCGGCGCCAAGTACCGCGGCGAATTCGAAGATCGCCTCAAGGCCGTGATCAAGGAGGTGACCGAATCCGCGGGCGAGATCATCCTTTTCATCGACGAGCTGCACACCATCGTCGGCGCGGGCGCCGCCGAAGGGGCGGTGGACGCGTCCAACATGCTCAAGCCGGCGCTGGCGCGCGGCGAACTGCGGGCCATCGGCGCCACCACGCTGAACGAATACAAGAAATACATCGAGAAGGACCCGGCGCTGGAGCGGCGCTTCCAGCCCGTGCTGGTCAAGGAGCCCACGGTGGAGGAGACCATCTCCATCCTGCGCGGCCTGAAGGAAAAATACGAGATCCACCACGGCGTCAAGATCACCGACGCCGCCCTGATCGCGGCGGCGACCCTGTCCAACCGCTACATCACCGACCGCTTCCTGCCCGACAAGGCCATCGACCTCGTGGACGAATCCTCGTCCAAGCTGCGCATCGAGATGGATTCCCAGCCCGAGGAGCTGGACGAGCTGGAACGGCGCATCACCCGGCTGGAGATCGAGCGCCAGGCCCTGAAAAAAGAGGGCAGTGCCGACGCCAAGGGCAAGCTGAAGGCGCTGCTGGCCGACCTCGACCAGCTGAAGATCCAGCGCGACAAGATCAAGACCCACTGGCAGAAGGAGAAAGAACTGATCCACAAGCTGCGCGACCTCAAGGAGGAGACCGACCGCCTGCGCCTGCAGCAGCAGGACGCCGAGCGGCGCAACGACTACGAGCTGGCCTCGCAGATCCAGTACGGGAGATTGCCCGAGAAGAAGAAGGAGAGCGAGACCGTCCAGGAAAAACTGTCCGTCCTGCAGAAGGAAAAGAAGATCCTGACCGAGGAGATCACCGAGGAAGACATCGCCGAGGTGGTCTCCAAGTGGACCGGCGTCCCGGTCAGCAAGCTGCTGGGCGGCGAAAAGGAAAAACTGCTGCACATGGAGGAAATTCTGGAAAAGCGGGTCATCGGCCAGGACGAGGCCGTGGAGGCGGTCTCGCGCATCCTGCGCCGCTCGCGGGCCGGGCTGCAGGACCCGCACCGCCCCTGGGTTCGTTCATTTTCCTGGGGCCCACCGGCGTGGGCAAGACCGAGCTGGCCAAGGCGTTGAGCGAATTCATGTTCAACGAGCGAAAAAGCCATGGCGCGCATCGACATGTCCGAGTACATGGAGAAGCACTCGGTGTCCAAGCTGATCGGCGCCCCACCCGGCTACATCGGCTACGAGGAGGGCGGCCAGCTGACCGAAAGGGTCAAGCGCAACCCCTATTCCCTGATCCTGCTCGACGAGATCGAAAAGGCGCACAGCGACGTCTTCAACATCCTGCTGCAGATACTGGAGGACGGCCGGCTGACCGACGCCAAGGGCAAGACCGTCAACTTCACCAACACCATTATCATCATGACCTCCAACCTGGGCTCGGAGATCATCCAGGAGCAGAGCGATTACCAGAAAATGAAAAGCCTGCTCAATGAAATGCTGTTCAAGTATTTCAAGCCGGAGTTCCTGAACCGCATCGACGAGATCATCACCTTCCGGCCGCTGACCCCCGAGAACATCCAGAAGATCGCCGCGCTGCAGATCGAGCACCTGCGGGAGCTGCTGGCCGGGCAAAAGATCGCGCTGAGCGTTTCGCCGCAGGCCCTGGCCAAGCTGGCCGCCGCCGGCTTCCATCCCCAGCTGGGCGCCCGGCCGCTGCGCCGGGTCATCCAGCAGGAGATCCAGGACAAGCTGTCGGTCATGATCCTGGAGGGACGCCTGGCGCCCGGTTCCGCCGTCCACGTCGATTACAAGAAGGACCGTTTCCTGTTCAGCTGAGGGCGGAAGAGCGGCCGGCGGGGGACGGGGGAAAATTTATTGTTACAAAGCAAACTATTTACAAAAACCCCTGAAAAGTGGTAGAATATGCCTAGCCAAAATATCACAAGGAGGTTACCATAAATGGCTGATAAATCATTCAACGCTTTCAAAATGGCGCAAACGCAATTCGACAATGTCGCCGAGAAGCTGGACCTGGACCAGGCGACCCGCGACCTGCTGCGCAACCCGATCCGGGAATTCCATTTTCTCATCCCGGTCAAGATGGACGACGGCACCGTCAAGGTCTTCCAGGGCTTCCGCGTGCAGCACAACGACTCGCGCGGCCCGTGCAAGGGCGGCATCCGCTTCCACCCCCAGGAGACCATCGACACGGTCAAGGCCCTGGCCACCTGGATGACCTGGAAGTGCTCGGTCGTCGACATCCCGCTGGGCGGCGGCAAGGGCGGCGTCATCTGCGACCCGCACAACCTTTCCCTGCGCGAACAGGAGCAGATCTGCCGCGGCTGGGTCCGCCAGATCGCCCGCATGGTCGGCCCGCTGCAGGACGTCCCGGCCCCCGACGTCATGACCAACGCCCAGCATATGATCTGGATCATGGACGAGTACGAGAGGATCATGGGCGCCAAGTACCCGGGCTTCATCACCGGCAAGCCGGTGGGCATGGGCGGGTCGCTGGGCCGCACCGAGGCCACCGGCTTCGGCGTCATCTACACCCTGCGCGAAGCCCTGAACGAGCTGGGCATCGACATCAAGAACACCACCGCCGCCTTCCAGGGCTTCGGCAACGTCTCGCAGTACGCCGTCAAGCTCTACCAGGAGTACGGCGGCAAGGCGGTCTGCGTCTCCTGCTGGGAACAGAAGCGAGAACAAGTCCTACACCTTCATCAAGAAGAGCGGCATCGACCTGGACGAGCTGCTCAGGATCACCGACAAGTTCGGCGGCATCGACAAGGCCAAGGCCAAGCAGCTGGGCTACGAAGTGGCCGACGCCGAGGCCTGGATCCAGCAGGACGTCGACATCCTGGTGCCCGCCGCCCTGGAAAACCAGATCAACGCCGAAACCGTGCAGAAGATCTCGACCAAGGTGAAGGTGGTCGCCGAGGGCGCCAACGGCCCGACCACCCCCGAGGCCGACGAAGTCTTCAAGAAAAAGAACATTTTCGTCATCCCCGATTTCCTGGCCAACGCCGGCGGGGTGACCTGCAGCTACTTCGAGCAGGTCCAGTGCAACATGAACTATTTCTGGACCAAGGAAGAGGTCCTGAGCAAGCTGGACAACATCATGACCTCGGCTTTCCATGCCGTCTACGGCCTGGCCAAGCAGAAAAAGGTTTACATGCGCGACGCCGCCTACATGATCGCGGTTTCCCGCGTCGCCGAAGCCTGCAAGCTGAGAGGCTGGGTTTAATCGCTGAAACGTGAGGGGGCGCCGCGCGGCGCCCCCTTTTTTATTCTAAGGAGGAGGGGACGATGGACACTCCGCAGAATTCGATCGACAAACTCCTTCACGACATGAGGGAAAGGGCGAAGGAATTGAACTGCCTCTACCAGGTCGAGGAGCTCCTGACCAAGACCCACCTTCCCCTGGCCGAGATCTTCGAGCAGATCATCCGCGTCATCCCCGCCGGTTACCAGTTCCCCGATATCTGCCAGGTCAGGATCACCTACGACGACGCCACCTACCAAAGCCCGGACTACAAACCCTCCAGCCGCTCGCAAAGCGCCGACATCAAGGTGGAAGACAGGAAGATCGGCTCGATCGAGGTATCCTACGCCAGCGAGGTCCCCCAGACCGAAAACAGTTATTTTCTCAAGGAAGAGCACAAGCTGCTCAACACGGTCGCCGAGCGCATCGGCCGCACCATCCTGCACCTGAAGCTGGAGCAGGTCTCGCGCGAATGGGCGACCGCCCAGAAGGACCTCAGCGAAAAGAACAAGAAGGAGTGGATGGTGATCGTCGACCTGCTGCGGCGCACCGACCAGAACCTCTACATCCACCTGGGCCGGAAAATGGTCTACCACCTCTTCTGGAACGGCGTGATGGAGGCCAAGGAGCTCCTGAAGACGCTGAGCAAGGACCAGGAAACCTCCCAGAGCGAGCAGAGCGACGACATGAACCGCCCCAGCCTGAAGAAATCCCACCTTGAGCTTCTTGAACTCAGCGACCAGACCTTCCAGATCTCGGCGCGCTACCTGACCGACCAGGAGATCCTGGGCCGTATCCAGAAATGGATCCAGGAGGACAAGGCCGGGTTCTTGAGCAAGGCGATCAACAATATCGACATGCCGCTGGTGGAGGTCATCAACGCCATCACCCATTACCAGTATATTTCCGGGGGCACTTACGAGCTCTCGGCGCCCATGGAGAAAGGCTTGCGCGTTTCCCTGATCCGCCGCTTTTTTTCCGACGACCTCGAATTCATCAATATCGCCAAGAACCACATCGAGGTCCGGCATTTCTACGACCTGGTGCAGCGCATCATCTACCCGGCCAACGGCTACGGCCGCCTGGGAGGCAAGAGCGCCGGGCTGTTCCTGGCGCAGAGGATCCTGTCCAAGCCGGGCGAGTATTCCCAGGCCCTCGGCGACCTGAAGTTCCCCAAGACCTGGTACATCACCACCGACGCCATCATGAGCTTCCTCAGCTACAACAACCTCGAGGAGGTGAACGAGCAGAAATACAAGGAGATCGACCAGATCCGCCTCGAATACCAGAACCTGGTGCAACTCCTGAAGAATTCGCACTTCCCCATCGAGATCATCAAGGGGCTGTCCATGGCCCTCGACGACCTGGGCGACAAGCCGCTGATCGTCCGCAGCTCCAGCCTGTTGGAGGACCGCATGGGCACGGCTTTTTCGGGGAAGTACAAGAGCCTGTTCCTGGCCAACCAGGGGACGAAGCAGGAAAAGCTGGACGCGCTCACCGACGCCATCGCCGAGGTCTACGCATCCATATTCGGCCCCGACCCCATCGAATACCGCGCCGAGCGCGGGCTCCTGGATTTCCACGAGGAAATGGGCATCATGATCCAGGAGGTGGTCGGGGAACGGGTGGGCGATTACTTTTTCCCCGCCTTCGCCGGCGTCGCCTTCAGCAACAACGAATTCCGCTGGTCATCGCGGATCAAGCGCGAGGACGGGCTGGCCCGCATTGTCCCCGGTCTCGGCACCCGCGCCGTCGATCGCGTCAGCGACGACTACCCGATCCTGATCTCGCCCGGCATTCCCAACCTGCGCGTCAACGTCACCGCCGAGGAGACGATGCGCTATTCCCCGAAGCGCATCGACGTCATCAACCTGAAGACCTGCACCTTCGAGACCAAGGAGATCCCCGCCCTGCTGCAGGAGTGCGGCAGCGAATACCCGAACATCACCAAGATCGTCTCGATCTATGAGGACGACCATATCTATCCGCCCTCGGCCCTGAATATCGATTTTGACAAGAAAAACCTGTTCGTCACGTTCGAAGGCCTGATCTCGCGCACGCCGTTCGTCAAGCAATTGCAGACCATCCTGAAAACGCTGCAGGAAAAAATGAACACGCCGGTGGACATCGAGTTCGCGGCGGACAGGAACAACCTCTACCTGCTCCAGTGCCGGCCGCAAGCCTCGACCGCCGGCAACGTGTCCAGCCCCATCCCCAAGGACATCGCTCCGGAGCGGGTCATCTTTTCCGCCAACCGCTACATTTCCAACGGCAAGCTTCCCGACATCACGCATATCGTTTACGTCGACCCCGAAAAGTACAGCCAGCTGGAAAAAAGCGAGGAGATGCTGGAGATCGGGCGGGTGGTCGGCAAGCTGAACAGCCTGCTGCCCAAGCGCCAGTTCATCCTGATGGGGCCGGGACGCTGGGGGAGCCGCGGCGACATCAAGCTGGGCGTGCCGGTCACCTATTCGGATTTCAACAACACGGCGGCCCTGATCGAGATCGCCCGCAAAAAAGGCAACTATGTCCCGGAACTGTCCTTCGGCACCCATTTCTTCCAGGACCTGGTCGAGTCGTCGATCCGTTACCTGCCGCTCTATCCCGACGACCCGGGCATCGAATTCAACGAGAAATTCCTCCTCACCTCGCAAAATTACCTGCCCGACATCCTGCCCGACTCCGCCGCCCTGGCCGACACGATCCACGTGATCGACGTTCCCCATTCGACCGGGGGCAAGGTCCTGCGCCTGGCGATGAACGCCGACCTGGGCGAAGCGCTCGGTTATATCGCCACTCCGGTTTCCGTGAACGACGACGCCGAAGACAAAAAAGAGCCGGCGGAGACCGCCAGCGAAGACCACTGGCACTGGCGGCTGCGCATGGCCGAACGGATGGCCAGCCAGCTTGACGGCAACCGCTTCGGGGTCAAGGCCGTCTACGTGTTCGGATCCACCAAGAACGCCACCGCCGGACCGGGAAGCGACATTGACCTGCTGATCCATTTCCAGGGTTCGGAAACGCAGAAACAGCAGCTCGTTCTCTGGCTGGAAGGCTGGAGCCTGTGCCTCGCCGAGATCAATTATTCCCGCAGCGGCTACAAGTCCAACGGCCTGCTCGACTACCACCTGGTCACCGACGAGGACATCACCAAGAAGACCAGCTATGCGGTGAAGATCGGCGCGGTCACCGACGCCGCCCGCCTGTTGTCCCTGAAAGCCCAATAGCTGTCTGGCTGCATGCAGGCGGCGGACCGACATTCCCGACCCGGAGGCCACCTGGCGATGAAGACCAAGGACAGCGAAAATGAGCGCCGGCAGAAATGGATCCTGGCGTTTGTCCTGTTGGCGTTGCTTGCCGCCTACCTGCCGCATGTCGGCAGGGGCTTCATCACCGACGATTTCATCTGGATGCGCGAGAGCGCGCCCGGCGGCCGGATCGATCTGCACAGGCTTTTCGGCACCACGACCGGTTTTTTCAGGCCGCTGGTCGGCCTAAGTTTCGGACTGCAATTCCAGTGGTTCGGCACGGCTCCACTGGCCTACGGCCTGTTTAACCTGCTGCTGCACCTGCTGAACGTCATCCTGGCCTTCATGCTGCTGCGGAGCTGGAGAAGGACAAGGCCGTTGGCGGCGTGGGGAGCGGCGCTCTTTGCCCTGAACCTCAAGGCCGCGGGCATGGCGGTGGGCTGGATCTCCGGGCGGAGCGAGCTGCTCTTCAGCTTCTTTTTGCTGCTGGCCTTCTGGAGCTGCCTGCAGGCCGGGAAAGATGCCCCGGCCCTTTTGAGAGCGGCCCGCTATTTTCTGTGCTTCACTTTTTATCTGGCCGCGCTGCTCTCCAAGGAGACCGCCGTGGCCGCCCCGCTTTTCGTCTTGCTGTTCGTTTTTCTGGACAGCAAGGGCCGCCCCCGCCCCGGGAGTATTTTAAAAAGAACGCTCAAGTCCATACAGGCCGCGCTGCCTTTCCTTGCCGCTCTCCCGATCTATTTCCTGCTGCGTTTTCAGAGCGACGCCTTTACCCCGTTCAACGCTCCCGCCTATTATCGCTTCAATTTGTCGCCCCTCCTGCTCCTGGAAAACATCAGGGAGTATCTTACGCGCTCCGCTGCCCTTGATATCCTGATCCTGGCCGTCATCATGGGGTTTTTCCTCTTGAGACGAAACCGCGTCGCCGGACATCCAGTGGCCGCGGATCGGGGAGTGATCGCGTCCGGCCTGCTCTGGTTCCTCTGTTTTCTCCTGCCCTGCCTTTTCCTGGAGGCGCGTTCCGATCTCTACGCCTACCTCCCGCAGCTGGGCCTGCATTTGGCCTTTCTTGCCTGGCTCACCGCATATGCGCCATTTACAGGTCTCCTCGGTGCGCTTACCTCTGCCGGCCCCAAAGACCGGGGATCTTCCAGAAGCTTGGCCTGGGTCCTGATATTATGCCTGATCGGCTGGTCGGCTTTTCTGGGTTACCGGGCGCGTGCGCGATCGCTCCAAGATCAAGCCAGCAGCCTTTTTTGCCGGAGCCTGGCCAGGGCGGCCCGAAAGATCGGCCCCAAAAAAAAGCAGCTGCTGATCGTGGACGCCCATTATGGCGAACGAACTTCCCCCTCCTCCACGGTGAGCTATGGCCTGGAGGCGATGCTGCGTCTCTATATCCCCGGAAGAGACCTGCGCGGAGAGTTCATCACGCTGAAAATGGCCCGCGATCTGCGTGAACGGGATCTCAAGGAAAGCGTGGCCTTCATCTGGAGGAACGGGCAGGTGCGGCGCTTTGCCCCCCGGCGCCGGCCAAGCCCGGGAAATAACCGCCAGGACCCGCTGCCTACGTAGTTTTTATTTTCAGAGCAAGCGCCGGAACGCGCTTTCGGGTTTGGCCGGATCGAAGCTGACCACGGCCAGCTCGGGCCCGTCGTGCGCGGCGGAAAAGCAATAGGTGCTTCCGATCCGTCTCCTGCCACGAGCCGGTCAGCCGGGCCGATTCATGGACGTGGCCGTGCAGGGTGATCCGGGGCTGGCGCTCCTCGATGAAGCGACGGATGGCGATGCTGCCCACATGCACGTCCAGCGGCGCCCCGTCCACCTGGCGTCCGTCCAGCGCCGCCCGGTCGAGGCGGGTCTGGTAGGGCGGCGAATGGAAAAGGAAGATCGCCCGGGAGAGCGGTTCGTCGCCGGCGAGCGCCGCCAGGTCGTCCCGGATGGTGGGCAGGCCTTTTTCCTCCTCGGCGACAGCGACGCTGAACCGCCCCTCTTCGGGGGGGATGGAACCCGGGTCGACGAAACGGGATACGTCATAACGTTCCCAATCCTTCAGGGCGAAAGGGGTGGGCGGCACGCACGAATACCCGTACACCACGTAAGGCCCGAACCGGGACTTGCGGAAATGCATATACTGCCACAAGCCCGATCTTTCATTTTCAAGGAACGCCGCCTCCTCGCTGCGGGGGTCATCATTGCCCAGGATCAGGAAAAAGCGGGGGTACTCTTCTCCAAGGGCATCGCGCAGCGCCCGCAGGCCGGGCATCAGGAACTCCTGCAGGAAACCGGCCCCGCCCGAGCGGCTGCGCGCGAAGAGCAGCGAGCCCGAGGGCAGCAGGTCCCCGCCCAGGAAAACGGCTTGCGGCCGCTCCCGCCGCACCAGCGCAAAAAGTTTGCGGTAGCCATCCTCGCGCCCATGCAGGTCGCTGGCGAAAACCGCGGGGAGCTCAGCCATTGTTGGCGGCGGGGGGCGGCGGCGGCTTCAAAATGACCCCCTGGCTTTTGCGGCCGTCGATCATCACCGTGAGCGGCTCGGCCAGGCGGACGTGTTTCAGGTGCGGAGTTTCCGTGACCAGGGGCAGGGTCTCCAGCCAGGGCCAGTCGATGAACCCGTGGTTGCGGTCCAGGGGAACCGTGAAATAACCGATGCGCAACGACGTCATGTTCTGAAAGAAATGCGACCCTTGGGACGGGTCCACGTTCATGTTGGGCAGGCAGGCCTCGACCACGACCTTCACGCCGCTGATCTGGCTCCACTTGACCGGGATGCCCAGCCAGGGATCGGTGCTGCCCCAGCGGCCCGGGCCGATCAGCAGGTAGGGGACCCCGGCTTCGCGCAGCTGCGCGTTGAGCTTGTCGACCTCGCCGGCGATCTGCGGGCTCCTGGCGGCGTCGAAAGCGGCCGGCTTGACGAAAACGATATCGCGGACGGCCTGGTTGACCCCGTTGCCCAGGACCCGGTCGCTGTAGCAGACGGCGGATTCCTTCTGGCGTTCGTACAGCTCCACCTTGACCAGTTCGTCCTGCACCACCAGCGGCCGGACCTGCAGGATGCTGAACTGGGCGGGAAACACGTTCTGGGCGTCGAGGCAGGCCGCGAACTCGGCCTCGACCGCGCAATTCATCGCCTCGCTGCTCAATTTCAGCAGATCGTCCACGATGCCGGCCAGGGGGAAAATGCCGTTTTTCAGTATGTGGGCGAAATTGATGATCCGCGGCCCTGGGAAACTGACCCCGTCGTAAACGGCGTCATTCTCCCGCGAATAGGTGGAGGCCAGGTACTCCAGGACGCCGTCTTTTTCCGCCCGCTCCAAGCCGAGCTTGACCAGGTACTGGTCTTCCTCGAGGAAAGCGACCGAGGCGGCGTGGCGCATGGCTACGGCATAGAAATCGCGCTGGGAAAAATTGAACATGTCCTTGAGCGAGGCGAACTGCGGCAGGATGCCCGCGAAGGCGGGCGTGAAGCGCAGGGAGACCCCGCCGTCGACGATGGTCTTGCCCAGGCCCAAGGCCACGTTGACCACCCCGTCCTCGGGCTTGGCCTGGCCGACGGGATAATAGTTGTACGACCGGGCCACTCCGGAGAAATGGGGATAAAAAGCGTCCAGGTGGAGCTGGCCCACGACCGGCTGGATGACCACGGCCATTTTTTCGTCCTCCACGCGGTGGGGCGTGCTGCCGATGTACGACTTGGCCTGGCGGAAGAACGTCGAGGCAAAGACGAACTTGATGGCGTTGACCAGGTTGAGGAAGCGGATGTCGTCGCTGAACTGGTCGTTGGGCAGCATCTTGGTGGCATAGATGCCGGCGAACGGCTGGTACAGGGAATCTTCCAGCAGGCTGGAGGAGCGGACCGCCAGCGGCACCTTGACGTTCCTGATGAAATCGCGCAGGTCGCCGACGATCTTGCCCGGCAGGCTGGCCTTGATGAACAGGTTGGCCAGGTGGCTGTCGGAGTGATCGCCGACGGCCTGGGGCAGCAGGTCGTTCTCGTGCATGAAATCGTCGAAGACATCGGTCCCCAGCACCAGGGTGCGCGGGATGGAGATCGTTACCCCGGGGAATTTTCCCGGGTCGAAGTACCTGGCCAATATGCGGTCCATGAAGGCCAGGCCCCGGGCCTTGCCGCCCGAGGGAACCGCTGCCGATCATGCTGAACTGCGAGTAGTCCTCGTGAAAATAACGGGAATAGGGGACGATGGAGCCGCGGCGGCTGGCGGCGCGCTGGACCGCGATCAGCTTCTTTAATTCGCTACCGGCGCCGGCGAGGGCCGGCAGCCCGGCGGCGAAAAGATCGTGCGCGGAATTGGCCAGGGCGAACTCGGTCCTGGCCCGCAGCCAGCGGTCCAGTTCGCCGCGCTCGAGGGCGGCGCGCAGCACGCTTTCCGGCAGTTCGGCGACGGTCGAGAATAATTGGCTCACGTTGGCGATGCGGATCTCCGCCCGCCTCGGCGCCCGGCAGCACCAGGTCGCCGAACCCGAAGTCGCTGGCCAGGAAGCGCTTCAGGTCGCGCAGCAAGGTCGGGGAGTTCTTGGACAGGAAAGCGACACCGGCGGAACGGGCCATCTCTTCGGCCCCGGCGTCGCTGGACTGCAGGAGAATGGGCAGGTGGGGTTTTTCCTCCCGGACTTTTTTCAAGAATCGCACCCCGGCCTCGGGGTCGACGACGCCGCCGCGCGGGAAGCTGGCATCGGTGATGATGCCCAGCAGGTTGTCCTTGAATTTGCCGAAAACGGCTTCGGCTTCCTCGTAGGTCGTGGCCAGGTGCACCCGGGGGCGGGCGTTCTGGCGCAGGAGTTTTTGGGAAAAGGTCAGGTCCTCCTTGAGCAGGTCCTCGGTCAGGCCCCGCAGCACCGAAAAGATCAGCGGCAGGTACGAGGAGTAGAATTCCAGGGAATCCTCGATCAACAGGATATTCTGCACGCCGATGGCCCGCGTGTCGTTGGCCGCGTTGCGGCGATCCTCGATGAACTGGATGATCCCCAGCATGACGTGGCCGTCGCCCTGCCATACGAAGATCCTCTCCAGGGCGGTGCCGTCATCCAGCTCCAGCAGCCGCTTCAGCTCCGGGGTATTGTAGGCCAGGCCGATCACCGGGAGCTCCGGGTCTATTTCCTTCACCTGGCGGCCGAACGAAAAGGGATCCATGTCGCCGAGGCGCATGACGGCCACGATCAGGTCGAATTTCTCTTTCTTGATCAACTGCAGGGCGTTCTCGCCGCCGCTGACCCTGAGGAAATGGGGGACATAGCCCAGGTGCCATTGCTGGTATGTCCGCAACAGCAGGTCCTGCAGGCGCCCGTCTTCCTCCAGCATGAAATAATCGTACAGGCTGGCCACCAGCAGGAATTTTTTTACCTTGAACGGCATCAGGCGGTTGATCTTGTCCGGGGACAGATCGGCGGATACGGACAGATCGTCGGGGCTGCCCGGCTGGCTGGAACCTGGATCGGTCAAATGAACCTCCTGTCGAGAGCGGCCGCGGTTCAGCGCGCGGAACCCTGGCCATGACGCCTGGCCTCGGGTTCAGTTGTCATCGTATTTCCCCTTGATCGCCCGGATCACGTCATAGATCGAAAAGAACACGTCGACCAGCTCGGGGTCGAATTGCTTCCCCTTCTGGTCACGGATATAGCGCGTCACGTTCTCTTCCGGCCAGCTGTCCTTGTAGGCCCGGTGCGATGTCAGGGCGTCATAGACGTCGGAAATGGCGACGATGCGGGCGAACAAGGGGATTTCCTTCCCCCTTTTCCCCGGCGCGGGCCGCCAGTCGTCCCGGAAGATGTCGTCGACCTGCCCCGGATAGCCGCTGCCGTCCCATTTTTCATGATGGTTCAAGGCGATCTCGGCGGCCATGTCGTCCCAATCCGAAGTGGAATTCTTGAAGAGGCGGGCCCCCAGGATGGCATGGCGCTGCATCAGCCCGTATTCCTCGCCGTTCAGGGAGCCGCGCTTTTTCAACAGGGAATCGGGGATCGCCACCTTGCCGACATCGTGCAGCATGGCGGCGATGCGCAGGACGTCCCGGACCTTTTTGATCTCGCCGTCCGCCACCCGGTTGTTCGCCGCCCATTTGGAATAGATCTCGATCGAATAGGCGCCGACGCGATTGACGTGGGCGGCGGTCTCTTCGGGATCGCGCAATTCGGCGATGCTGATCATGCGCAGGATGATCTCGCGGGTCATTTTCGCCTTTTCGATGCTGCCGGCGGCGTGATTGGCGAAATAGGCCACCACCAGCTCGTCTTCGCTGCGGAAAGGCACCACCGCCTTTGCCTCGTCGAGGGAATTGATGATCTGCATGACCCCGATCAGCCGGTTCTGGCTGGCCACCAGCGGGACGGTCAGCACCGAGCGCGTTCGATAGCATGCGGTCTCATCGAAAGAACGGTTGAAGCCATAGGGCAGGCGGTCATCCATGCCGTAGGCGTCGGCGATGATCAGCGGCTTCTTGGTCATGGCCACGTAGCCCGCCATGGACTTTTCGTTGATGGCGATCTCGTGGTTCTGATAGAGGAATTTCTTGCCGCTCTCCTTTTGGATCAGGGTGTCGTTCTGCACGTAGTTGATGCGCAGTTTCTGGTTCTCCAGAAGATAGATCGAGCCGGCGTCGGCCCGGGAAAACCGCCGCGCCTCCAGCAGGACCCTGTCCAAAAGGGAATCGATGTCCTTGATCTGGTTAAGGTCTTCGGTGATCGTCAATATCGCCGCTACCTTGCTTTTATTTAGACCGCTGACCATGATTGTTCCCGCATTATACGACTCCCCCCCGGCACCGTCAACCCGGGCGGCGGCGACGTCCGGGAATGCCGGCCGGGCTGTCAATGGGCCGCGCTTTGCGTTACAATCCGCTCATGGACCAAGCCGGACATATCGATTTTCACTGCCACCTGGACGATCCCTGCTTCGACGACGATCGCTGGCTCATCATCGACCGCTGCTTCCAGGCCGGGTTCAGCCGGCTGGTCACGGTCGGCGACCCCTACCAGGAGTCGTCGCTGGAGCGGACGGCGGAGATCCTCGACTACCATGACGCCATCGCGGCCTGCGCCGGCGCCCATCCGCACCAGGCCGACGGCTATTCCCCGGAGATCGAGAAGCGGCTGCTCGCTTTCCTGGACCATCCCCGCGTCCTGGCGGTGGGCGAGGTGGGCCTTGATTTTCATTACGACCTTTCCCGGCGCGAGAACCAGGAAGCGGTCTTCAGGAGACAGGTGGCCATCGCCCGCGAGCGCTCGCTGCCGCTGGTCATCCATTCGCGAAAGGCGGAAACGCTGGTGCTGAAGATCCTGGACCAGGAGAAATTCAGCGCGCAGGTCGTGTTTCATTGCTACACCGGCGACGCCGCCAACGCGGCCGAGATCTGCGGCCGGGGGTACTTCCTGTCGTTTTCCGGCATCATCACCTTCAAAAAAGCGGATGAACTTCGCGCCGTGGTCGCGGCCACGCCGCTCGAGCGGCTGCTCAGCGAGACCGACTCCCCCTATCTGTCTCCCGAACCCGACCGCGGCCGGACCAACACGCCGCTGTCCGTGGTGCGGGTGGTGGAAAAGATCGCGGAGATAAAGGAGATCCCCATCCCCGGCCTGCTGACACAGATCAGCAATAATTTCCGGCGCCTGCGGCCCTGATCAATCCTCTTCTTTCTTGACCTTTTCGATGGCGACCATCCGGTCCCCGGGTTTCAGGTTGATCAGCTTCACCCCTTGCGTCGCCCGCCCCTTGGACCTGAGCTCGGAGGTCTCCTGCTTGTTCAGGATCCCCTTTTCCGAGCAAAGGATGATCTCGCTGTCCTCGTCATTCAGGGTGACCAGGCCGATCACCTTGCCCCGCTCCGGCGTGATCTTGATGTTGATCAGCCCCTTGCCGCCGCGGTTCTGCAGGCGGTAGAGGGCCAGGTCGGATTTCTTCCCGATGCCGTTCTCGGTGACCGTCAATATATACTTGTCGTTCTCGCCGATCACGTCGGCCCCGACCACGAAGTCGCCCTTGCCCAGCTTGATGGCGGTGACGCCGCGGGCGCCGCGCCCCATGGGCCGGACATTCTTCTCGTTGAACTTCAACGCCTTGCCCAGGTAGGTTCCCAGGATGACCTCGTTGTTCCCGTGGGTGATCTGCGCCTCCAGGAGCAGGTCGTCCGCCGGGACCTCGGCGGCGATGATGCCGTTGATGCGCGGATGGGAAAATTCCGCCAGCGAGGTCTTCTTGACATAACCCTGCTTGGAGAAAAGCATCACGAACTTGTCTTCGGGGAACTCCTTCACGTTGATGACCGAGCAGACCCTTTCTTCGGGGCCGATGCCGATCAGACGGTTGATGGGCTTGCCGCGTCCGGCGCTGTCCGCTTCGGGGATATCATAAACCTTGATCCAGAACATGCGCCCTTTTTCGGTGAAAGCCAGGATGTAGGCGTGGGCGGAAGCGACGAAGACCCTGGAAATGACGTCTTCCTCCTTCAGTCCGATCCCCTTCTTGCCCATGGTGCCGCGGTTCATGCTGCGGTAGGAACTGAGGGTCGTCCTCTTGATATAGCCGCTGCGCGTGTAGGAAATGACGAAATCCTCGTCCTTGATCATGTCCTCGATCTTGAAATCGGACAACGGCTTCTCGACGATCTCGGTGCGGCGCTTGTCGGCGAACTGCTCCTTGACCTTGCGCAATTCCTCCTTGATCAGGTTCAGCATCATGCGCTCGCTGGCCAGCAGTTCCTTGAGGTAGTTGATCAGCTTGATCAGGTCGATATATTCATTTTCCAGCTTTTCGATCTCCAGCCCGGTCAGGCGGTACAGCTGCATGTCCAGGATGGCGTCGGCCTGGACCGCGGTCAGCTTGATCTTTTCCATCAGGCCGGCCTTGGCCTCCGGGCGGTTCTTCGACCCGCGGATGATCTTGATGACCAGGTCGAGCTTGCTCAGGGCGATCTTCAGGCCCTCGATGATGTGCGCGCGCTTCTCGGCCTTGTCCAGTTCGAAGAGCGAGCGCCGGCGGATGATCTCCTTGCGATGGCCCAGGAAGTAATTGAAGTATTCGACCAGGTTGAACTGCAGAGGCTGCTGGTTGACGATCGCCAGCAGGATGATGGAATAGCTGGTCTGCAGCTGGGTATGCTTGTAAAGGGAGTTCAGGATGACTTCGGGGATCTCGTCCTTCTTAATTTCGATGACGATGCGCATGCCGTCGCGGTCCGATTCGTCGCGCAGGTCGGATATGCCTTCGACGCGCTTGTTCTTGACCAGGTCGGCGATGTTCTCCAGGATCTTGGACTTGTTGGCCTGGTAGGGGATCTCGGTGATCACGATCTTCTGCCGCCCCTTGCCGTCGGTTTCGATCACGGCCTTGGCGCGCACGACGAAGCTGCCCTTGCCGGTCTCGTAGGCGGCCTTGATCATGTTCTGGCCGAAAATGAAGCCGCCGGTGGGGAAATCCGGCCCGGGCATGATCTTCATCAGCTCGGCGACGCTGACATCGCGGTTGTCGACGAAATGGCAGAAGGCGTCGATCAGCTCGCCCAGGTTGTGGGGCGGGATGGACGTGGCCATGCCCACGGCGATGCCCGACGTGCCGTTGAGCAGCAGCATGGGCAGCAGCGAGGGCAGGATCTCGGGCTCGGTCAGCGAGCCGTCGTAGTTGGGAACGAAGTCGACCGTCCCCTTGTCCAGGTCGTTGAGGATCTCGTTGGTGATCTTGTGCAGCCGCGCCTCGGTGTAGCGCATGGCCGCGGGCGGGTCGCCGTCGATGGAACCGAAGTTCCCCTGGCCGTCGACCAGGGGATAGCGCAGGGAGAAGTCCTGGGCCATGCGCACGATGGTATCGTAGATGGCGGCGTCGCCGTGGGGATGGTATTTGCCCATCACGTCGCCGACGATGCGGGCCGACTTCTTGTAGGGCTGGTTGTAATGCGAGCCGGTCTGGTGCATGGAAAAGAGGCAGCGGCGGTGGACCGGCTTCAGCCCGTCGCGGATGTCCGGGATGGCCCGGCCGATGATGACGCTCATCGAGTAGTCGAGATACGCGGTCTTCATCTCGTGTTCGATCGCGACGTCCTCGACGGACGTTCTAGGCTCTTTTTCCTTGGTTTTTTCGTCCATGGCTGGTTCCTTTAAATGTCAAGATTCCGCACGTTCAGCGCGTTCTGGGTGATGAAGTCCTTACGCTTGGCCGCGTCGTTGCCCATCAGCGTATCGAATATTTCCTCGCATTCGTGAAAATCATTGATGCCGACGCGCAACAGGGTGCGGTGCTCCGGGTCCATGGTGGTCTCCCACAGTTGATCGGGGTTCATTTCGCCGAGACCTTTGTAGCGCTGGATGGTCAATCCCTTCTGCAGCCGCTCGAACAGGAAGGTCACGAGTTCCTTGCGATTTTCCTGCACGAAATTTTCCTTGCCGATCTCGATGAAAAAGGGGGCGGACGGCAGCTCGTCCAGTTTGCCGTACAGCTCTTTGATGTCGGAGAATTCCGGCCCGGTGAGGAAACCATGGTCGATGATCTTGTGGGTGCTCACGCCGTTCAGCTCGAACTCGAGGTCCAGCGTATACGCCCCGTATTCCTTGTCGAACTTGATCTCCACGTTCTTGCACAGCGAGTCCTTCTGCAGCTGCTGGGCGATGGCCTTGGCCTTGACCTTGTCCTGGAAATCGCTCTCGTTGTCGATGGTCCGGACCAGCTTCTTGGTCAGGGGCCGCGGCATGCCGTGCTTTTCCAGGTTGTTCATCAGCAGGTTCTTCTTGTGGACCAGCTTGATGAATTTGAGCAGCTTCGGCCCTTTCAGGATCTCGCTGCGGAAATCCTTGTTATAAAAGACGACCTCGTCGCCGATCTTGGCGAACAGGTAGTTCTCCAGGTCTTTCTCGTTCTTCAGATAGACCTTGGCCTGCCCTTTCTTGATCAGGTACAAGGGCGGCTGGGCCAGGTACAGGTAACCCTTTTCGATCAGCGACTGCATCTGGCGGAAGAAAAAGGTCATGATCAGGGTGCGGATGTGCGAGCCGTCGACGTCGGCGTCGGTCATGACCACGATCTTGTGGTAGCGGATTTTTTCGATGTCGTACACTTCCTTGCCGATGCCCACGCCCAAGGCGGCGATCATCTTCTTGATCTCCTCGTTCTCCAGCATCTTGGTGGCCGACGCTTTTTCCACGTTGAGAATCTTCCCCCGCAGCGGCAGGATGGCCTGGAAGCGGCGGTCGCGGCCCTGCTTGGCCGAGCCGCCCGCCGAATCGCCCTCGACGATATATAGTTCGCTGTCCTCGGGATTCTTGGACTGGCAGTCGGCCAGCTTGCCGGGAAGCGTCGTGCTCTCCAGCAGGTTGGATTTCCGCACCAGGTCCTTGGCCTTTTTCGAAGCCTCCCGGGCCTTGGCCGCCAGCAGGACCTTGTTGATGATGGCCCGGGCGACATTGAGGTTCTCGTCGAAATACTCGCCCAGCTTCTGGTTGACGAAGGATTCCACGATGCCCTTGACGTCGGAGTTGCCGAGCTTGGCCTTGGTCTGCCCCTCGAACTGCGGGTCCTTGATGCGGATGGAGACCACGGCCGTCAGCCCCTCGCGGACATCGTCGCCGGAGAACATGTCCTTGAAGTCCTTCAGCAGGTTGTTGGCCTGGGCGACGTTGTTGATCGTGCGCGTGATGCCCGACTTGAAGCCGGTGAGGTGGGTGCCGCCCTCGACGGTATTGATGTTGTTGACGAAAGTGAAAATGGTCTCGTTGTAGGATTCCACGTATTGGAAGGCGATCTCGATCTCGATGTCGTCCTTTTTGCTGGCCAGGAAGATCGGCGTATTGTGGACCCGGCCCTTGGAGCCCACCAGGTACTTCACGTACTCGACGATGCCGCCCTTGTAGTAAAAGACCTCTTTCTTGTCGACCCGCTCATCGCTCAGGACGATGGTCAGCCCCTGGTTCAAAAACGCCAGCTCCTTCAAGCGCCGCGCCAGGACGCTGTAGTTGAACTCGATCGTCTCGAAGATCTCCTCGTCGGGCCAGAAGGTGATCTTGGTGCCCCGCTTGGCGGACTTCCCCGCCTGCTTCAGCGCCGAGATCGGCTTGCCGCAGGCGTAGCGCTGGACAAAGACGTTCCCGCCGCGCTTGATCTCCAGCTCCAGCTTGGAGGAGAGGGCGTTGACCACCGAGACGCCGACGCCGTGCAGGCCGCCCGACATCTTGTAGCTTTCCTTGTCGAATTTGCCGCCGGCGTGCAGGGTGGTCATGACCACTTCGGCGGCGGTCTTGCCTTCTTCCTTGTGCATGTCGACCGGTATGCCGCGGCCGTTGTCGTTGACGGTGACCGAGTTGTCGAAGTGGACCGTCACCTCGATCTTGTCGCAGAAACCGCCCATGGCCTCGTCGATGGAATTGTCCACGACCTCGTAGACCAGGTGGTGCAGGCCCGTCGTGCCGGTGCTGCCGATGTACATCGCCGGCCGCACCCGCACGGCTTCCAGGCCCTCGAGGACCTTTATGTTGTCTGCCGTGTACGACTTGTCTTCGAAATTGGCATTGGTCTTGTCCAAGGTTAATTCTCCTTTTTGAGTTCGAACAAATGCCCGAATTGATCGTTCCTGGCCACCGAGGTGGCGATGACCTGCATGGCCGGGAAATGCTCCAGCACGTACTCCAGGTTCCGTTCATCCATGGCCGCGTCGTAATCGTCGAGCAAAAAAACGGGATAGTCGTTCCGCGCCTGGCGGAACAGTTCGATGAAAGCCACGTAGACCATGATCAGGTACTTCTTCTTCTCCCCGGAAGAGGAGAGCTGCAGTTTTTTGCCGGCGAACAGGATATCGAAGCGGTCCCGCTGCGGGCCGAGCAGGGAACGCCGGGCCCTGATTTCCGCAGGCTGGACCTGCTCCAGGTCGTGCAGCATGTCCGTTGCCGATAGCGCCTGGACGTTCAGCAGGGCGGGATAATAGTTGATCTTGAGCTCCGGCCCGAACAATTCACTGGTCGCCTGGTTCAGCCGGTCGATGAACGACATTCTTTTTTTAACGATGGTGCATCCCGTTTCGGCCAAAAGTGTATTCCAACTGTTCAGCTCTGAATTATTGATCGTTTTTCCCAAATTTTTTAGCAGATAATTCTTCTGTTTTAAAATGGTATTATAGCGCAAAACGTCATGTAAGTAAAGGGAACCCAGGCCATAGATGAAGCGGTCGACCACTTTCCTGAAATAGGGGACGTTGTCGCTGTGATAGCTGTAATTGAAGTGGGAAAAGAAAAGGGGATAGAGGTATTGGCTGACCTGGGCCAGGGGGGATCGTTCCCCGTTCACCTGCAGGGAAAAGCTTTTTTCCATGCAGGCCGTCAAGCTGTTTTCTCCTGATTTATTGAGCACCTCGGCGTTAAGAAAAAACCCGGGCGCATCGAAATTGACCAGTTCCTTCTTGCTGACCGGCAGGAAGGACTTGCCGAAACCGAGCAGGAAAAGGGCTTCGAGGATGGAGGTCTTGCCGCTGCCGTTGACGCCGAAGAGCAAATTTTTTCCCTCGCTGAACCGCAGGGAAAAGTTCTTTAAGTTCCTGAAGCCGTTAATTTCTAACTTTTTTACTAGCAAGCAAAGATCAGATGTTCAAGGGCATGACAATGTAGATGAAGTGGGCACCGCTGCCGTCCATGGGCTTGAACAGGAAGGAGCTCTCGCTGTCGTTCAGGCCGATGCCGATTTTTTCAGAATTGATGTGCGTCAGGAAATCGAGGATGAAATTTCCGTTGAAGCCGACGCTGACGGCCTTGCCGCCGTATTCGACGGCGATCTCGTCGTAGCCTTCGCCCTTTTCGGGGGTCGTCCTTTCCAGGACCAGCTTGTTCTTGGAAAATTTGAACAACACCCCGTTGTTGCGTGTCTTGAAGATCAGGATGCGCCGCAGGGTCTGGAGCAATTCCTCGGTCTTCACCACGGCGGTTTGTTCGGTCTTTTCCGGGATGACCGTCTTGTAATTGGGGAATTTCTGGTCGACGATCCGCGAACAGAGGATGCGGTTTTTGTGCTTGAAAAAAAGATTGTTATTGTCGAAGGCGAATTCGATCTCCCCGGCGTTGCCGATCTTCAGGACCTCGAGCAACGTTTTCCGGGAAAGGATGTATTCCACCGGGTCGGTGACCGAGGTATCGGCGTTGAAAAAGGAATACGCCAGCCGATGGCCGTCCGTGGCGGCCATTTCCAGCTTGTTTTTGGAGATGGTCATCAGGGCGCCGCCCAGGTTGAATTTCAGTTCCGGGGAGATCACATAATAGCAATTGTTGATCATGGCCTGAAAATCGGCCAGGGAGAGGGTGAGGGCGTTGGCCATGTCGTTCACGGGCAATTCGGGATAATCGGACGACTGCAGACCCAGCATCTTGTACTTGCAGGTTTTTTTCTCGTTGGTGATCAGGATCTGCAGGTCGTTGTCCTCCGAGATCTCAATGCTGCCTTCCGGCATCTTGGATACCAGATCGTACAGGTCTTTGCCGTTGACCGTGAAAGAACCCGGGTTCTTGATGTCCACCTGGATATTGGCGGTCAGGCCGATCTCCAGGTCGGTGGCCACCATTTCCAGGATCCCGCCATCCAGCGCGGTAAGCTTGATATTCTGCAGGATTTCCATGATGGCCTTTTTTTCAAATATGCCCTGAAACAAACGCAACTCATTTTCGAGCTTGGCTTTTTCCACAAAAATTTTCATATTTGACCTGCCTTCATTTTTTAATTAAATATCATCATAATAAAAATAACAAAAACAAGCAATAGAAAAAAGTGGATAACGTGCTTCGCCTTTTTGCCGACAACGATCTTCCCCGTTTTCTTTCTGTTGATAAGTTGTGAATATTGTGGGAAACATCAATCGGTAAAAAATTCAACATAGGAATTCACTTTTCTGGAAAAGTCGGTGTCGGCCTGCAGCAATTTTTCGATCTTGTTTATGGAGTGCAGAACGGTGGTGTGGTGCTTGCCTCCGAAAGCCGCGCCGATCTCGACCAGCGGGCTGCGCGTCAGCTTTTTGGCCAGGTACATGGCGACCTGCCTGGGCAGGGCGATCTTGGGAGAATTGTTTTTCGATTTCAATTCATCGATCTTGATGTCGAATTTTTCCGAGACGAACTCCTGGATGGTGTCGATGGTGATGATCTTTTTTTCGATATTGATATAAGGCCGCAGCGCTTCCTTGGCGAAAGGCAGCGTGATCATGGCCGATTGCAGGTCGGCGTGTTTCAGGTCGGCGTATCCCAGCAGCCGGTTCAAGGCCCCTTCCAGTTTGCGGATGTTGTCCTTGATGGAATTGGCCAGGAATTCGATGACCTCGTTGGGAATGGAAAAATCGTTGTGATAGATGTTCTTCCTCTCGGCGATCTTTTTCTGCAGGATGGCGATGCGCGCTTCCAGGTCGTAGGGAAAGATATCGACGATGGCTCCCATTTCGAACCGGGATTTGATCCTTTTTTCCAGGTCGGGCATGTTGTCCGGATGCTTGTCCGAGCAGATGACGATCTGCTTTTCCTGCTGGATCAGGTTGTTGAAGATGTAGTAGAATTGTTCGCTGGTGCCGCCCCACTTGGTGATATATTGGATATCATCGATCAGCAGCACGTCGACCGACGTGTATTTCTTGATGAAATCGGAACGCTTGTTCAGGCGGGTGTATTCCACGTATTCATTCATGAAATCGCTCGTGGTCAGGTAAACCACGTTGATCTTGTCGTTGTTCTCGATGATGCGGTTGCCGATCGCCTGCATCAAATGCGTTTTGCCCAGGCCGACATCGCTGTAAATGTAAAGCGGGTTGTAGGATTTTCCCGGGAACTCGGATACGCTGTAGGAAAAGGAATAAGCGATGCGGTTGGAATCGCTCTGCACCAGCGAATCGAACGTGTACTTTTTCTGCAGGCGCGAATCGAGGCTCGCCGACTTCCGGGCCGCATCCGGCGCTTCCTGGACGAAATCCTCTTCGCCCAGGGGGACGATCTTGGTGACGAAATTGAAATTCTTCTTCGTGTAATTGTTGATGTCTTCCAGCAGGTTCTGCTTGATCCAGAGCAGGTTCTTTTTCTCCGGGGCGCCGAGAAAAAGCGTGTTGTCCAGGGAGCCGATATATTTCAGCGGTTCGATCCATTTTTTTATCGACGGCTCGTCCAAAACACTTTGCAAGTAGGTTTTCAGTTTTTCCAGATTGTCCATCGCCATCACCTTTTTCCACAAAATTTTTAACAAATGTGGAAAAATAACTCCATTTCCATCTCTTCTTATCAATGCATCCGTTGCATGGTAGAAGAAAAAGCCCTGGCTGTCAAGCCTTGACAAAAAAAATATTTTTGGTTATATGGCAAGCATGAAAGAAAAAACCATGCTCATCAACAGGCAGCGAGAGTTCAAGGAACAGCAGGTCGAATTCATAGATTTAAAGACCCTTGACCTGAAGGGGAAACTTCACTCCCTCCTTCTCCCCAGCTCCATGCTGGATGAAAAGCTGATCAGCGGCGGAGTGGGTTTCGATGCTTCTTCCTACGGCTTCGCCAAGCCCGAAAAAAGCGACATGGTCATGATCCCCGACCTGGAAACCATGGTCATCGATCCCTTCCGGGAAAGGAAAACGGCGATCTTCATGGCCAATATCCACTTGACCGATCCGGGGCGAACGCGTTTTTCCGAGGATCCCCGCTTCGTGGCGCGCAAGGCCGAAGAGGCCCTGGCCAAGTCAAAGATCGGTTCCCGTGCCCTTTTCGGCCCGGAATTCGAATTTTTTATCTTCAAGGAGGCCGAATTCGGCGTGTTTGAAGACGGGAATTACTATTTCCTGAAAAAAGACAGCGAAGCCAAGGGCAACCAGTACCATGTCGGCTCGCCCGAGGACGAGTACGTGGACTTCAAGAATGAAGCGGTGGCCCTGCTGCAGCAGCTGGGCATCGAGATCAAGTATCACCATCACGAAGTGGCCGTGAACCAGCATGAGATCGAGACCAAGTTCAACACGCTGCTCAAAACGGCCGACCAGGCCGCGATCATCAAATACATCCTGTTCAATTTGGCCAAAAAAAACAACCTCTTCGTGACGTTCATGCCCAAGCCGTTCTTCGGCAAGGCCGGCAACGGCTGGCACGTTCACCAGTTCATCATGAACAAAGAGGCGAATGTTTTCCTGAAAAAAGGCAATTATGCCAACTTTTCCGACATCGGCCTGCATTACCTCTCCGGGCTCCTCTTCCATTCGGGATCGCTGAGCGCGTTTTCCAACCCGTCGACCAATTCCTACAAAAGGCTGGTGCGGGGGTTCGAGGCGCCGGTTTCGGCCATCTTCGCCACGTCGAACCGCAACGCGGCCATCCGTATCCCGGCGTACGTCAACGAGAACGAGACCCGGCTCGAATATCGTCCCGGGGATGCCGCGGCGAACCCGTACCTGTTCCTGTCGGCCATGCTGCTGTCGGGGATCGACGGGGTCTTTAAAAACCTGTCGCCCGAGAAGTTCAACTTCGGTCCCTTTGACGGCGGCATCCCGGATGCCAAGGTGTTCAAGAACAAGATCAAGCTGCTGCCGGATAATTTATCCGAAGCGCTGGATTGCCTGGAAAAGGACTTCGAATACTTGCGCTACGACAACGTGTTCGACGAGGCGCTCATCCAGCAGTGGCTGAAGATCAAAAGGGCCGAGATCGACGAAATATCCCGCATCCCGCACCCGAAAGAATTCGAGATGTATTTCAATTTCTGACCTTGGTCAAGAACCTGGTAAAAAAAATCTCGGCGATCGTGGTGATCCTTCTGGTATTGTTCTGTCCCTTTCTCTTGCTGGTCGACTTCGGCAAATTCGTCCCCCTGGTCCTGACCATCTGGCTGCTCTCCGCGGTTTATTTTGTTTTTATTAAAAGCCGGCAATAAAAAATGGTCTTTCAGGGCAATGTTTCACGTGAAACATTGGCCGCCGATCTTCCCGCCGGCCCCGAAGCGCGGCTTCGCAAGGAGAAACAGCTGATGAAAATGGACGACTTCAGCGATTTTTTATTGGCCTACAACCAGAAGGTCAATCTCGTTTCCCGGCGCTCGACCCGCGAAGCGCTGGACGCCCTGATCCGGGAAACCCTGCTGCTGCAAGATCTTGTCTCTTCTCCCCTGGTGATCGACGCCGGCAGCGGCGGCGGCCTGCTGGGCATTCCCCTGGCCATCTCCCTGCCCGGGAAAAATTTCATCCTGGTCGAACCGATCCACAAGAAGGTCGTGTTCCTGAATGAGGCGTTGCGGCACCTGGCCCTGGACAACGCCAGGGTCTGGGAGGGCCCGGTGCAGGAATTCATGCACCGCCACGAAAAATTCGCCAGCACCATGGTCGCCCGGGGTTTTCCCAGGATCGAGGCGCTGGCCGAATATGTATATAAAAGGAAGGTGCGGGAACTGTTGTTGATCTCTTCGGCCGACAAAATCAAAAAAATTCAGAACAAGGTGGCAAATATTCGCCAAAACCGTTATAATATCCCGTCGAGAGACAATCTGATCATTTATAAATTGGAGAATGTTTCACGTGAAACAAGAAAATAATGGGTGAAATCATAGCTGTTGCCAACCAGAAAGGCGGCGTCGGCAAAACCACCACCGCGGTCAATTTATCCGCCGCCCTGGCCATCGCCGAGAAGAACGTGCTGCTGATCGACCTGGACCCGCAGGCCAACGCCACGACCGGCCTGGGCATCGACAAGAATTCCCTGCGCAAGGACATTTATTCGGTCTTGACCGGGGAAGTCCGCATCCGCGAGGCCATCATCGGCACGGAGCTGAAGTATCTCAGCCTGGTGCCCTCCATGCGCAACCTGGCCCGTTTTGAATTGGAGTCGGTCTCCGAGGACGACAACCACCTGTATTTGAAGAACGTGCTTCTCGAACTGGGGGACGAGTTCGCCTACATCGTGATGGACCTGCCGCCATCCCTGGGCCTGCTGACGATCAACGCCCTGACCGCGGCGCACAACGTGCTGATCCCCATCCAGGCCGAGTATTATGCCCTGGAAGGGTTGTCGGACCTGATGAACACCATCAACCGCATCAAGGAGAATTTCAACCCCATCCTGGAGATCAAGGGCGTGCTGCTGACCATGTATGACGAGAGGACCAACCTTTCCCGGCAGATCGAGGACGAATTGAGGAATTATTTCAAGTCCAAGGTATATGATACGGTGATCGCGCGGAACATCCGCCTGTCTGAGGCCCCGAGTTTCGGCAAGCCCATTCAGCTGTATGACATCAAATCGGTCGGGGCCCGGGCGTATTTGTCTTTGGCCAAGGAGATGATGGGAAAATGAAACGAAAAGTCCTGGGAAAGGGGATCGCGGCGATCATTGCCAACGAGCCGCTGGGAAAGAACCGGCTGATCGATATCGACGTGGACAACATCCACCCCAATCCCTTTCAGCCGCGCAAATCCTTCCAAAAAAACGCCTTGCAGCAATTGGCCGATTCGATGAAGGAAGAGGGGATCATCCAGCCCGTCGTGGTTTATAAGAAGGATGGCAAATATTTTCTGGTCGTCGGCGAAAGAAGATGGCGGGCCGCCCAGTTGCTGAAGTGGGAAAAGATCCCCGCCATGGTCAGGGAATTTTCCGATAACAACATCATGGCCAAGGCGCTGATCGAGAATATCCAGAGAGAGGCCCTGAACGCCATCGAGATCGCCGAGGGCATCGAGGCGCTGATCGCCCAGAGCGGCGAAGGGCAGCTGGAAACCGCGGAGAGGCTGGGCATGAACCGGGCCACCCTGGCCAATTTTTTAAGGTTGCTGAAATTGCCGGCCCCGATCAAGGAGGCGATCGTCCAGGAAAAACTGGATCAAGGCCATGCCCGCGCGTTGCTGGCGCTGAAAAGCGACCAGGATATGCTTGCGGCCGCCGCCCAGATCACCAGGAAAAACCTCTCGGTCCGGCAGGCGGAAATGCTGGTAAAGAACTTCTATGTCGTCCACAAAAGGGAAAAAAGCGGCAGCGATCCCGACATCGTCAAGATGGAGACCCGGCTGACCCAATGCCTGGCGACCAAGGTGAAACTGGATTACGCCAAGTCCGGAAAAGGGAAGATGGAGATCTTTTTCAATTCCCTGGCCGAGTTTGAAAGGCTGTTCGCGATAATAAGCAAGGAGAAATAACATGAACAAAACGGAGATCACCGGGACGAAGATCAGCGGTTTTATCGACAAGGACACCGAAATCACGGGCGATATCAAATTCAAGGAAAGCTTCAGGATCGACGGCGTTTTCAAGGGGAAGATCCTTTCTGGCGGCGGGCTGATCATCGGCGAGACCGGCGAAGTGGAGGCCGAAATCGAGGTCGTCAGCATCGCCGTCAACGGCAGGGTGAAAGGCTCCATCAAGGCCAAGGACAAGATCGAAATATTTTCCAAGGGCCGGGTCATCGGCTCGGTCTCGGCTCCCAAGCTGAGCATCGAGGACGGAGCTTTTTTCCAGGGTTCGTGCCAGATGGAAATGAAGTCGCTGGACAGTAAAACCCGGGAAAACGAAAACAAAGTGGTGAAATGAAGATTGCGGCCGTCATCCCTTCCCGTTTTCAATCCAGCCGCTTCCCCGGCAAGCCGCTGGCAAAGATCGCCGGCCTGACCATGATCGAAAGGGTATACCGGCAGGTCGCCAGGGCCGGATGCTTCAGCGATATCATCGTGGCCACCGACGATCGGCGCATCTTCAACGAGGTCGTCGGCTTCGGCGGGATGGCGGAAATGACCGATAATAATATAGAATCCGGATCAGAGCGGGTGTGGTCGGTCGTTGAAAAAAAGGATTTTTCCGCGGTCGTCAATATCCAGGGTGACGAACCCCTGATTTCCGAGAAATTGATCCGCGCGGTGTGCCTGGCCTTGCGGGAAAATCCGATCGTCAGTGCCGCCCGCGCCAATGACTCCTACGATGATTTTTGCTCGAAAAACGTGGTCAAGGTCGTTTGCGACCGGGATGGCCGGGCGTTGTATTTTTCACGCGCACCCATTCCTTATTCCGAACACAAGATCTTCGCCGGTTTTTCCCAGCATATCGGCATTTATGGCTACACCAGGGAGATGCTCGAGATGTTCATCGCCGGCGGGGTTTGCGATTTGGAAAAAAGGGAAAATTTGGAGCAGTTGCGCTTTTTGTTCCTGGGGCAGAAGGTCCATGTCATTCAAACCGATTTCGTTTCTCATGGCGTGGATGTTCCCGAAGACATCGCGAAAATAGAAAAACTGCTGGGAGGCTGACATGCATAAAACCAGATATGTTTTTGTCACCGGCGGCGTCCTGTCATCCCTGGGCAAGGGGATCGCCGCCGCCTCCATCGGCAATATTCTAGAATCCTACGGCTATAAGATAAGCATGCTCAAGCTGGACCCTTACCTGAACGTGGATCCCGGGACCATGAGCCCGTTCCAGCACGGCGAGGTTTTCGTCACCGAGGACGGCGCGGAAACCGACCTGGACCTCGGGCATTATGAACGGTTCACCACGACCGTGACCTCACAGAAGAGCAATTGGACGGCCGGCCGCATCTACGAGAAGGTGATCCAGAAGGAACGCCGCGGCGAATTTTTGGGCAAGACCGTCCAGGTGATCCCGCATGTGACCGACGAGATCAGGGCCGCGGTCTTTGAAGTCGGAAAAGCTGCGGATGTCGTGCTCATCGAGATCGGCGGCACGGTCGGCGACATTGAAAGCCTCCCTTTTCTTGAGGCCATCCGCCAGATCGGCCTGGAATTGGAGGAAGAGCAGGTGCTGTATGTCCACCTGACCCTGGTGCCTTACATCAAGACCGCCGGCGAATTGAAAACCAAGCCCACGCAGCACAGCGTGAAAGCTCTCCAGGAGATCGGGATCCAGCCCGACATTCTCCTGTGCCGGGCCGAGACAGCGCTGCCCCAGGATATCAAGAGGAAGATCGCCCTTTTCGCCAACCTGAAGGAAGAGGCGGTCGTCAGCGCCGTGGACGTCGATACGATTTACGAGATACCCCTGATCTATAAAAAGGAAGGATTGGGAGCGATCATTCTTAAAAAATTGAAGCTCAAGGACCGGAAAAAAGATTCTCCCGCTTGGGAAAAATGGGTTAAACGCGCGAAAAGCATGACCAATGAGGTGAATATCGGCATCGTGGGCAAATATATCAAGCATTCCGACGCCTATAAAAGCCTTTTCGAAGCCCTTTTCCACGCCGGGGTGGCGGGTAACGTCAAGGTGGTATTGAATTTGATCGATTCCGACAACCTGGAGGACAAGGATCTGAGCGAACTATTTCACAACGTGCAGGGGATCCTGGTCCCGGGCGGATTCGGGATCCGGGGGATCGAGGGCATGATACAGGCGGCCAAATATGCCCGCCTCCACGGCATCCCCTATTTCGGCATTTGCCTGGGCATGCAGGTCGCCACCGTCGAATATGCGCGGAACGTCCTGGGATTCCGGGACGCGAATTCCTCGGAGTTCGACCAGCAGACGGGCCATAAAATTTTTCTGAAATTGCGCGAGCTGAAAAACGTGGAAGACATGGGCCACAATATGAGGCTTGGGGCGTATTCCTGCATTTTAAAGAAAAAGTCGCTGGCCTTTAAAATTTACCAGCAGGAAAAAATATGCGAAAGGCACCGCCATCGCTATGAATTCAATCCCGAATTCGAATACATGTTGGAAAACAAAGGGTTGCGCATCAGCGGCAAAAACCCGGAGAGAAACCTGGTGGAGATCGTCGAATTATCCGGCCACCCCTGGTTCCTGGGCTGCCAGTTCCATCCCGAATTCAAATCCCGGCCGCTGCAGCCCCACCCGCTGTTCGTTTCCTTCATTGAACACGCGAAACGAACGCGGATCGATCCCTGATCCGGGTCGAGCTACTGCGGGATTTTTACGAATTCATAAAATACGCTTTTGACCATGGCGGTGACGTTGATCATCAGCGCTTCCCTGGGCCCCATGATGGTGGGCGAAGCGTATTCCCGCTCCAGTATGCTTGCGGCGATCATGGCAAAATCGTGGCTGTGCTGCAGGCGGGCGAAGATTTCCGCCTTGAGCTTCCGGGCTTCGTCGAGCGCGGCGGCCAGGAACGCCCCGACCTTCTCCTCGCCCTTGATCACGGGATTGTGGGGCAAGGCCAGCATCCCCGCCCCCAGGGTCATCAGTTTTTCCAGCGATCGTTCGTACTGCGTATAACTCGACAGGAACAGCGGCTTCAGCTTGCCGGTCTTTTCCACGACACCGGCGGCATCGCCCGGGAAAAGGATGTTTTCCGGTTTCAACAGAAAGGAAATGGAACAGCGGGTATGGCCCGGCGTCTCGACCACCTCGATCGTTCGCCCGGCCGACAGGTCGATCACGTCGTTCTCCCCGACGCCGCGCACGTTTCGCGGTTTGCTGAAAACCGAAGCGGACCGATCGCCAAGCATGTCCTTGAATTTTTGGTTCAGGTCGTCGATAAAGGCGACGGCCTTCTCGTTTTCCAGGATCTCCTTTGTCCGTTGCGAGGCGATGATCTCGAAGCCGTACTTGTCCTGCAGCCGGGAGCAGGCCCCGGTATGATCGTAATGGGAATGGGTCAGCAGCGCCAGGTCGATCTTTTCCTCGCCCAGCAGGGCGTCCAGCTTGCCCGCGATCTCCCCGGCCTTGGCCAGGATGGCGCAATCGACCAGCAGGTTACGCCCGGCGCGGATCACGTAGAGCGGGAACATCGGGTCGTGGAGGACGTAGACGTTCTCCGCCAGGCTGGAAATTTCCTTCCGTTTCACCACGTCTGCCATTGGTACAGGACCCGGGCCGGCTTGCGTTCCCGGGCCTCGGGCAGGGAATCGTAATGGCCCAGGCTCATCAGTTCGACAATGCGGACGGCGTCAGGCACGTTCAAGACGCGCTTGGCGCTGGCCTCGTCGAATGAACCGATCCAGCATGTGCCCAAGCCTTCGCGTACCGCCTGCAGGGCGATATGCTCCAGGACGATCGCCAGGTCGATCAGGTAGGCCGGATGGCCGCAGCGCATGATGTAACCCGGGTTCAAGGCGCAGGCGGCGAGAATGATCGGGGCTTGCTTCAGAAATGCCTGCCTGGGGGAAGCCTGGTCGATCAGCGTGTTTTTCAATTCACGATCGCTGACGATGAGGATCCGCCAGTCCTGGCCGTTGCGCGCGGTCGGCGCCAGGCGTCCCGCCTCGAGGATCCTGGCCAGAGCGTCCTCCGCCACCGGCTTTTCGTTGTAGGCGCGGACGGAGCGCCGGTTCACGATCTCATCAATGACGTTCACAGAAGGGCAACCCCTCCGAGCATGATGGCGACCGATTCGCTTTTTACCGAGGCCCGGGGATCCCGCCAGAAATTCCCGAGCCAGCGGTCATAGCGGATCTCGGCGAACAGGCGCCAATCCCCGACGGGCCATTCGTAGCCCAGCAACATGGTGTAGGCCAGGACGAATTTCCTCGTGTTGTCGGCTATGTTTATATTATCCCCGCTTTCCGGGAGCCGCAGATGATGGGAAACGATGATGACGAGCTCCGGGCCCAAAGCGGCATATGGCGTGGCCTTTTCGTTCAATTGGTATTTGAACAGGAACGGTAACGAGAGCGAGGCGTTCTTGTATATTCCGGGAACCGTCTTTCCCGGCGCATATTCCAGGGAAGCCTTCGCCCCCTTTTCGCCGAACAGGGCGTCGACCTCGAGTTTCATGTTCCGGTTCACGGCCATCGCCCAGCCCAGGCCGAGGCCGAAGCCGGTTTTTTGCTGCCGGTTCACGTAGTCGATCTGGTCGGAAAAAGGTACTTGCTCCAGTTCGGCCCGACCATGGCCCTGATCTCGCCGGCCGGCGTCGCCCGCGACAGCAGGAGGAGAAAAAACGCGGCCATGAGTTTGTTTTTCATCGGCCAGAAGGTAGCATAATCGCCCGGATTTTTCAACCGCGGCTGATGGGCGGGCCCCGCTCGCCGTGCAGGGAGCGGAGTTTTCACGAATTGATTTTTTTTATTGACAACGAGCGTTCCCTCGGGTAGTATTTATTTTGAGGCTTGATTCAAGGGAAGAGGGTTCACCCCACAGCCCCCGCTGCCGTGACCGGACCTGGATTCAGGAAGCATCTTTGAAAGTCTCAGCCACTGCCCGGATGGGCGGGAAGGCTTTTTAAAGATTCCGGAAGTCGGAAGACCTATCAGGTGTCAGCCAGATTCCAATTATCTGCGGAGGGCAGATAAGGATGAAAACGGTAAACCTCATTTTTGGGAGTGCACAAAATGCGAAACGTATTGCTGTCGTTTTTTTTGCTTTGCGGTTTGTTCCCGGCGCTTTTTTGTGAAGAGAAGGAGGAAAAGCCCGATATTGAAGAAAAAATAGAAGTCATCGGCAAGGTGCCGCTTTACCGCGCCCTGCAAAGCGTCTCCGTCCTGGACGAAGGGCATATACGCGACTTCGTCCCCGAGGAGTTGAAGGGGTTGCTGAACCAGAGCCCGGGCATGCTGGTGCTCAACGCCGGCAATCCATCCCAGTTCTCCTACAGCTTCGCGCGCGGCGCTTCGGTCAACCAGATGTTGTACCTGGTCGACGGCGTCAAGCTGCACGATCCCTCGTCGTCTCTGGCCGGGAATTTTACCTTTCTGTCTCCCCAGCTCATCGAAAAAGTGGAGATCGTCCGCGGCCCCTTGAGCAACCTGTACGGCTCGAGCGCCATGGGCGGGGTCGTCAATATCATCACCAGGAAAAAGGAAGGATTGCTTTTTTCCCTTTCCGCCGGCAGCCATGGGACCATGGGCAGCGCTGTTCAATTCGGGAAGCGTCTTGGCGCTTTTTCCATTTTTTTGGACGGCGATTTCCTGAACTATGCCGATACCCTGGACAACGACCGTTTCAAGCGCAGCGGCGTTGCCGTTCATGGCGGCTATGAACAGGACGATTTTTCCCTGGGCCTGTTGGTCTTCGGGACCCTGGTGGATGCCGGCATCCCCTGGAATCTGGGTAAAGCGACTCCCCACCGCAGCTATAAACAAAACAATTTTCTTGTCACCCTGCCCGTTTATTGGCGCATCGACGGCAAGAGCCAGCTGGACATCAAGGCCTCCCTGCACTGGAACCAGTACGATTTCCTTGACCCCGACGATCTTTGGAACTTCTCGTTCGCCAACGATTCCTTCCTGAGCGAATGGCAGGCAAAATTTACCACCCGCCTGCTGGCCAGGCTGAACCTGGTCACCGGGATTGATCTTTCGGCGCAAAAAATCGAGAACACGAACAACGATGAGCCCCAGATCGCCGGCTTGAAAACCGACGTGGCTTCGTTTTACGTTGATCTCCAGGCCGATCTGGACAAGGTATTGCTGGCGGGTTCGTTGCGCTTCGACAAGTATGACGGCCTGCCCGGGGTTTTCTCGCCGCAATTGGGCATTTCCTTCAATTGGAATGCCAACATCAAGCTCAGGGCTTCCTTCTCCCGCAGTTTCCGCGCGCCCACGCTGCCGGAGATGCTTAACCCGTATTGGGGAAATCCGGGCTTGCTGCCCGAGACCGGGAAGTCTGTTGAAGCGGGAGCCGATCTCTATTTCTCTTCGCTGGTCTGCGGGGTCACTTTTTTTGATTCCAGTTACACGAACCTGATCGGCTTCAGCCCCTTGACGGCCAGATTCGCCAATATCAACAAAGCCGAGATCCGCGGGGCGGAAGTGAATTGCACCTGGGGGATCGTCAAGGGCCTTGACTGGCGGATCGCCTACACCTATCTGCATACCCAGGACATTCAATACGGGAGAGAGCTCCTGCGCCGTCCGCGCCATGCGCTGACCACCTCGTTTCTCCACCGGAACGCGAAGTTCACCCTGGCTGCCGAGATGACGTACGTCGGCAAGCGCCTGGATTATGACGAACTGCTCTGGACGGTTGCCGAGAACGCGTCCTTCAGCCATTATGATTTCACGTTGACCGTGCCGCTGCAAAAAAAACTCTCCGTTCTCTGCAGGATAAGCAACGCGCTCAATTCCCGCTTTGAAGAGGTCCTGGGGTACCCGGCGCCCAGGCGCCGGGTTTCGCTCGGCTTCCAATACCAGGTGGCCAATTGAGTTTTCGCTTCCGGTCGCCCGGCGCCAAGGAGAAGGCCGGGATTTTCCTGGCCCTTTTCCTGTCCACGGTCGGCATTTTTGCGCAAAGGGTCGTTTCGTTGGCCCCGGGAATAACGGAGATCGTCTTTGCGCTCGGGCGAGGCGACAAGCTGGTGGGAGTCAGCAAAATTTTGCGACTACCCGGCGGCGGCGGCTAAAATCAAAAAAATCGGCGGCCTTTTGGATATGAACATGGAAGCGCTGGTCGCCCTCGCCCCCGACATCGTGATCACCTATCCGGAGCATGCGGCGAAACTGGCCTTCCTGCAGGGGCGGGCAAAGATCGTTACGGTGCCGCATGGCCGCCTGGCGGATCTTCTGCAATCCATACTCAGCTATCGGCCGTGTCCTGGGGGCTGAAAGCGAAGCCCGGCAACTGGTGGCCGCCATGCGCCGCCAACTGGCGGCGATCGCCGCCCGGGCCAAGGGCAGAAAGAAGATACGGACCCTGCTCATCGCGGGGAGATCCGCCGACGAACTGAAAAACATGTACATCATCGGCAAAAATGATTTTATAAACGACCTTTTGGAGATCGCCGGCGGGACCAACGCCTACCAGGGGGAAGTCGACTATCCGAGCATCTCGCTGGAGTCGGTGATCTTTCTCAACCCGGAGTTCATCTTCGAGATCTCCGCCCACTATGAGGGGATCGCCGACGAAGAGATCGTTAGCCTGTGGCGCCCTTATCGCATGGTCACCGCCGTTGCCAAGGGGCAGATCCGGATCATCACGGATACGTACTGGCTGAGGCCGGGGCCGCGGGCGGCGCAGATCGCCGAGGAATTGGCGGCGGTTTTTGCCCGCGCGGGCAAGCGGCAAGCGGGCGGAAATGGAGCGGGCCATGATTGAAGTCGCCGGGTTGCTCCATTGCGCCGGGGAAAGGCCGATCCTTCAGGAACTCGATTTCTCGATCAAGAAAAATGATTTTGTCCTGATCTTCGGTCAGAACGGGGCCGGGAAATCGACCCTGCCTGCGCATTTTGGCCGGCATGATCCCCGCCGGAAAAGGGGAGGTTTTGATCAACGGCAAGAGCGTGGCGCACTATTCGAAAAGAGAATTGGCGACCCTGCTTTCCTATTTGCCCCAGTCCGATGAATTCGGCTTGCCGATCCTGGTCAAGGACATTTTACTGGCCGGCAGGTATCCCTACCGGTCCATTTTTAAAAAACTTTCGATCCGCGACCGGGAAATATTCGCCGAAGGGGTGGAGCGTTTCGGCCTGGGCGCCCTGCTCACGAGGAACATGCAGACCTTGAGCGGCGGCGAGAGGAAAAAGGTGCTGCTGGCCACCGCCTTCATCCAGGACGTGCCGATCATTCTCCTCGATGAGCCGGTGAATTTCCTTGATCCCGGGAGCACGGTCCAGTTGATCAAAATGCTGGAAAATCTGCGCGACAGCGGCAAAACGATCTTGCTGGTCGCGCATGAGATCGAGCGGTTTTTCTCCAGTGCGAACAAGATGCTGGCCCTGAAGAACGGCCGGATGAGTTATTTCGGCGCCAAGACGTTTTCCCGCGAACTATTTCGCGAGGTTTTCCAGGTCGATTTCCAGCGGACCTTTTTTGACGGCAAAGAGATCATCTTCGTGAATGAATAAAAAAATCGGGCTTCTCTTTCTGGCGGCCGTGCTCCTGTTGGTATGCGCTCCATTCCTGGGGATCACCCCCATCGACCTGCCGGGGATCTTCGGCAGCAGCCCGAGCAGCTTTATTTTCTGGCATCTGCGCGTACCGCGCACGATTTTAGGGTTTGTCGCCGGCGCGATCCTGGCCCTGTCCGGGCTGGTCTGCCAGAACTTGTTCAAAAACAACCTGGCCACCCCGGATCTCCTGGGAATATCCTCCGGGGCCGCCGCCGGCGCCGTGATCGCGCTCAAATTCAAACTTCATCTCCCCTTTCTGGAGAGCGGCGGGATATATCTGTTTTCTTATCTGGGGGCCATCTCCGCGGTCCTGTTCATATTTCTTGTCGCCAGGCTGATCCGGAACTCCTCGCTCTACACTTTTTTGATGTCCGGGGTGGCGATCAATTTCTTCTACTCCTCGATCATCGTTTTTTTTCAATACATTTTCGATTATTCGGACACCTTTTCACTGCTGCGCTGGCTGATGGGCGGGATTTCCGTGGCCGGATACGGCGAAATCGTGTTTTTACTGGTCTTGGCCGTCGTTTTTTTGCTTTTTGTATTCCTTTTCAAAAAGGAATTCCAGCTGGTTTCTGCCGGCGATGATTTCGCCCGCAGCCGCGGGTTGAACGTCGCGAATTTCAGGATCTACTCGTTCCTGGGGCTGGCTTTTTTTGTCGGCGCCGTGGTCTCCACCTGCGGTCCCATCGGATTCGTCGCCCTGGTCGTGCCGCACGTGTCGCGGTCGTGGGGCAGGAGCCATTACGGCGCCACGGTCGCGTTCACCTTCCTGCTGGGCGGCGTCCTCCTGGTCCTGGCCGACCTGCTGGCCCGGACGCTGATCCCCCCGGTGGATATCCCGGTCGGGATCGTGACCTCCCTCCTGGGGGCGCCTTTCTTTTTGCTGCTGCTGATCGCCGAACTGAAAAAAACCGACTGACCGGGCTATTCTTTTTTCAGCTTCAGCTCCGCATAGCCGATGACCACCGATGGCGATGACGACTTCAGGACCTCGAAGATCACGAGACTTTCCTTATCCAGGTTGGGAACCGAGGTCTCGAACGTCTTGGCTTCGCCTTTTTTGACGTCGCGGAAAAGCAATTGATCGACCAGCTTGTCGTTCGCATAGACCCGCAATATCAGATATTCGGCGTCGCCGGGATAGGTGAGTTGGCCCCGGACCAGCAACCGGTCGTTGCGCGCGGCCGTGAAATCGCCGCCGAGCGCGATGCGCTTGCCATCCATGTCGGTGATGCGCTGGATGCCGATCTCCGCGCCCGGGATGATGACCTTCAACTCCTGGACCGGGCTTTCGGCCACGACCGTATGGTCGCTGTCCAACGCCCGGACCTTCCAGTAGGTCCACTGGTTGCGCTGGAGCGAATTCCAAACCCGGGCATCCGGGGTAAAATTCAATTGCTCCGGGCAATCCAGCCATACCAGCCCGGCTTCTTCGCGCAGGAGCGGGAAGAGGCCGCCGGCGAAGGAGATCTGATAATACGAGCCTCCGAGCGCGCGCTGCCAGGAAAAAGTGGCCACCTGGTCTTCCTTGACGACAGCCCCATCCCGGGGCGAGAGGATCTCGATCGCGTTTTCGTAAGGTAGTACGAAATAACGCAGGGTCGGGAAAACGACCGGCTCGTCTTCGGGGCGGGTCAGGCGCACGGTGATGGTGTGCATGCCGGGATCGAAGACCGGCAGCCCGGGGATCTCGGGGGTGACGATGGTCTTGAGCTGGCCCTGGAAGACCGTTTCGTTGAAGAATTGATAGGGCTGGTTGTCGACGATCCAGTATCCGGAGACGATCCCGGTCCCGCGCATTTTCATTTGCAAACGCGGCCGCGATGTCCTTGGAATTCTTCGGGATCACTTTGTAATATTTGCCGTTGTCCAGGGTGAGCTCGGCGATCTCCAGGTTGACCTGGTCGCTGATTCCCAGGATCCGCAGCGCAACCTGGATCCTTTTCTCGCTGGCACCGTTCTCGTCGCGTGCCGTTATGGTGTAATTCCCCGGGAGCTTGTAGGCATGGGTCATGACCGGCGGCCCCGACTGGATCGTGCCGTCGCCGAAATCCCAGAGGATCAAGGGGCTGCGGAAATTGTTGGCCGTGACGGTGAAGGGTTCGCCGGCTCTCAGTTCTTGGCCCGAAAGGGACAAGGAACGGTTTTCGGGCAGGATGGAGATCTCCCGAGTCGCGGGCGCCTGTTCGGAGCCGTGCTCCAGGGCGGTGATCAAGAACACCCCGGGATTCGGGTAGCGATGGCTGACCGCGGCGGAATAGGTCTGCTGTGGGGTGCCGTCGCCGAAGTTCCAGTCAATCGAATTGGAGTTGAAGCCGTTGGCTTGGATGGCCACGGGTTCGTCCACTCTCGGAGCGGCCGGGGAAAAGGAGATGTTGCGGGCGAAGCTCAATACGAGCGTTACTGGCGTGTTCTTGGTATTCCCATCCCAATCGAAGGCCCGCACGGTGTACGTCCCGATGCGATTGTATGTATGGGCAATGATGTTCGTTCTTCTGATATAGACGGTGCCGTCGCCCATGTCCCACATGATGTTGCCCGGAGTATTGAAATTATTGGCGGTGAAAGTGATTGGCTGCCCCAGGCTCGGCAAGGCTGGGGAGATCGTGATCGTTCGGTTCTCCAAAACGATCACGGTTTTGTATTCGTCCTGAGGGCAGGAGGGGGTATAAGTAGGATAGCGGCGGAAGTGCATCTCATAGGTGGCTGGATTCCGAAAGACATGGTTCACGAAACCGATATAGAAAGTGCTGTCGTTTCCATTGGTTACCGTTCCGTCACCCCAAAACATCGTGCAGGAGCTGCCTTCCACGCAACTGACACGGGCTCCGACGCTTTGCCCGACGTAGGCCGTAGAAGATGGGTTGGTGATGATGGTTGCCGGCAAGGTTAGGCTGAGCGCGATCAAACTCAGTATTGATAAGTAGGCTTTTTTCATCTCGTTCTCCTAAAAAGCGATGTCGGCCTGCAGCCAGAAGATCGTCGAATCGGTCTTGATATCGCCGTACTTGGCCCCCTGGAACTGAGATTTCAGTGACATGGCCGGCCGGACCTTGTCCTTGAACAGCTTGGCCGCGAAGATATTCAGGTTCGCGTTCGCCGACCAGTTGGAGCTCGTGCCGGATATGTTTTTGTTGTTCATGTAAGAGACGGAAAGAGTCAGCGTAAAATAGTTCGGGATCAGCGTGAGCTCGGAGTTGAGATATACATTATAGATCGTCGCTTCGCTGCCGTCGCCCAGGTTTTCATTTTCCTGGTAGCTGAGCGTCGGGTTCAAGGTCAGGATTTGCCCGAACCTTAGGTTCAAGGCCAGGGCGGCGTTCAGGTTGGAAGTGAAATGGACCGATTCGGTCCTGCCCACATTCAGGTTCAGGCCGTTCGCTCCGGCGATGTACCCGAAAGACGCCGAGTAAGTGTAGGTGTCCATGTCGCTCGAGGAGGTCTGCAGGCCGGTCGAGGAATCGTAATCCAGGTTGTCGCGGGATACATCGGCGCCGATGCGGAAATGGCTGCCGATGCCCCAGTTGGCCGTGGCGCCGACCCGCTTCTGATGGAGCATGTCCTGGACCAGGCTATGGATGTAGTTTTTTTTGTCTATATAGGAGACGTTCAAGGAAAGCGTCTTGATGTTCAGCCCGAGGTTGGTGCCCAGTCCCTCCCGGTCGTTCTGCAGGAACAAGTTGGCGATCGAGTTGAAATGGTCGCCGATCTCCTCGTAATCGGCGTTGAACGACAAGATCCCCTGGTTGTACTTGAGCCCGGCCTTCCAGGCCGTGTCGCTTTGCTTTTGCACACCTTCTTCACTTTGGGCGGAGCCGTAGTTGCTCGCCGCAATTTCCGCCGCGACCTGCATGCGGTTCTTGAGCAGGCCCAGCTCGCCCCACAGGGAGAACATGTCCCCGGCCCGGAAAGGATTTTCATTGCTGGAGATGGTCTTGCTCTCCAGGTTGTCTTTTCCGGTCATGAACATGCCGCGGATCTTAAGGCTATTCTTCAGGTTCACGCCGGCCACGGCGCCGAAGATGCCCGCCCTGGCGGCGGGTATCCCGTAGCCGTCGAAGCCGGTCTTTTGCTGGGAATTCGTAAGAAATGCATTCAAGTAAAGGGATTCGCCGTTCATTTCGAAACGCATGCCCCTGCGGTTCAGATAGGAGGTGGTGAATTCGGTCTGGTTCACCGAAACGTCACCCGCTTCGAACTGCAGCTTGTCTTTTTTGAAGCGGATCATCATGGTGGAAAGATTGACCCGGTTCTCGGTCAGGGGGTTCCAGGGATCCAGGTGGACGAAATTCGTATCGAAATCGAGCTGGTAATTGTTCTTGGAAATGTTCCTGAATATCCGCAGGTTGCCATTGGCGGTATAATTCTGCTGGAAATAATCGCTGTCGGTCCTCTCGGACAGCTTTCTCGACGTTGACAGCGAGGCGTTGACGTTGACGGGCGGGTGCCATTTGCCGCCGCCCTGGGATGCGGGCGCGTCGTTGCTTTGGAAATAGATCTCCGGGGATTCCTTCTCGGTGAAATTGGCGACCGTGTGGGTGAGCGACTCGGAGCGGGACCCGTCCGCTTTCTCCTCCACTACGAAGTACTCGATATTCCGGCCATACAGGTTCTCGGTCTGGATGCGGAGGGAGACGATCCCGGGAAGTTCGGGCCGCATTTTTCTGATCTGGAAATTTTCCATCCCCTCGGTGCGGTATTGGATGAAATAGGTCGAGCCTCCGTGAGCGGGCTTCAGCTTGATCATGACCTGGTTTGCCTGCTTTTCCACCAGGGGCAGATAATTTGTCTTCTGGAACGCCTGGCCGAAGAGGGCGCCGGAGATAAAAAACACGGTAACGGTCAAAAAGACTTTTTTTGCCATGATTGTCTCCCGGGTAAGCAATAGCACATCCATAAATATAATTTCAATAATATATATCTCAAATACGTAATTTTGTTATAAAATATGCGTCAGGGCCCTGCGGTCAAAGGCCAAGGACTTTTTATGAAAAAACGGGTTCCTGTGAAGTGAAGGATATGAAAACGCATATCGAGATCCATGCGGGGAATTTGCTCGGCAACCTGCAGCTTTTCAAAAATATCACCCGCAGCAAGATCATGTTCGTGGTCAAGGCCAACGCCTACGGGCATGGCCTGCGCGAGATCATCCAGATCACCAAAGCGTCGCCGCTGATCGGCCATTATGCCGTGGACTCGCTTGGCGGAAGCCCTGACCATCCGCTCCCTGCAATCGCAAAAACCGGTCCTGGTCCTGGGTTGGACCGACCCGGAGGAACTGGAGGAGCTGGTCGCCAACGGCTTCGAGACCGTCGTCCCGTCGGAGGAGCATTTTCGCCTGCTCAAGCGCATCTCCGTGAAACTGAAGCGCAAAGCCCTGGTTCATCTGAAGATCGAGACCGGGACCAATCGCCTGGGGCTCGCTCCCGAAAAGGCCGTCGCCCTGCTGGAGGGGGCGGACGAGCGGAAGCTGGAGATCAGGGGAATCTATTCCCATTTTGCCAATATCGAAGATACGACCGACCCGGCCTTTCGCCAAGCGGCAACTGGCCTTGTTCCGGTCGGTCCTGCCCCACGTGCGCTCGGCCCGGGTCTGTCGCCATTTCTCCAGCTCCGCATCCAGCCTGTTGTTCCCGGAAACTTTTTTCGACATGGCCAGGGTGGGGATCTCGGCGTACGGCTACTGGCCTTCGCGGCAGACCCATGCCCTGTACCTGGAAAAAAACAAGCGGGATATCGATCTGCGGCCGGTCCTGAGCTGGCACACCAAGGTCGCGCAGGTGAAACAGCTCAACAAGGGGGAAGCCGTCGGTTACGGCTTGACCTACAAGACCTTCAACAAGGCGAAGATCATCGTGATCCCCGTGGGCTATTACGAAGGCTATGATCGCAAGCTTTCCAATGCTTCGCAGATCCTGGTCAATGGCGTCAAAGCGCCGGTTCGCGGGCGCATCTGCATGAACATGTTCATGGCGGATGTGACTCATGTCAAAGGCGTGAAGGTGGGCGACCGGGTCACCCTTCTTGGGCAGGAAGGCCATGAAAAGATCGATGCCGACATGCTGGCCGAATGGTCCGGCACAATTAATTATGAGATACTGGCGCGGATCAATCCCCTGATCCCCAGGATCGTGGTGAAATGAACATGGGCAGCCCCGCCAAGGTGAACTTTTGTTTTTTTTACATCGTTTATAGGTGTGTATGGATATAACGGATATCTTGTCAAAGTGCAGGGACGGCAACCAGGAGGGGTGGAATATGTTGATTAATTCATATTCCAAACCGGTTTACAATATCGCCTTGAATTTTTTTGCCGAGAGGGATATCGCTTCCGATGTCACTCAGGAGATTTTTATTAAAATTTATCATAATTTGGACAAATTCCGCGATGAAAGGAACTTCAGTTCCTGGCTTTTCACGATTTCCCGGAATTATTGCATCGATTATTGGCGGAAAAACAAGAAATACCTGCAAAATAACCAGGAACTGGATGAAAAGATCGGCTCCGGTCAACCAACTCCCGAAGATAAATTGATCAAGGAATCTGAAATAGAGGTTTTAAGAAGAAAAATAGCGCAATTGGATCCTGATTTGCGAGTGATCCTGATTTTAAGGGATATTCATAACCTTTCTTACCAGGAAATCGCCGAAAAATTCTCAATTCCCGAAGGGACGGTCAAATCTCGCATCAACCGCGCCCGGTTGAGGTTGGCTCAGGCGTATATCCGGGAGGGCGCATGACCAAGAAATGCAGGGAAATCGAGTCTTTGCTCTCCGCCTACTTGGAAAATGAATTGGCCAAGGAAGAAACGGAAAATGTCGCCGAGCACCTGAAAAACTGTCCGGAGTGCTTGAATAAAAAGGAAATAATCGAAGAATTGATCTATAAGCTGGCGGATCTCCAGGAAGAAGTCCCATTTTTTCTTAAAAACAGGCTTTACAACATCCCGGAGATCGACGAAAAAAAGAAACCGGTGAATTTGTTTTACTTTCCCAAGTGGCTGGCCGCGGCAGTGGGGACCATTATCCTGTTCTTGAATTTGTTCTATTTCACCAATATTTTCCCACCCGCCAATCGCGAAATGCATTCGTTCGTTTATTCGGTTGAGAAGCTCGTCGTCAGAACGGGCGGCTGGTTCGAGAAGATCAAGGAATCGAAAGAATTGCTCTTTTTCACTTTTTTCAACAAAAAATCGACCGACCTGAAAAACGAAAGAAAAGGTCAAACCATGGCCATTGGGAAAGATTTCGACAAAGGAGGAAAAAATGGATAACAACCTGGCTGCGGGCAGAAGCCGTAAAGAAAAAAATCCATCTCTGGCTGCGTTCCTGGCGATATTTCCCGGGATGGGAGCCATATATAACGGGAATTTTCTCAAGGGCATCACCTATATGTTGATCTTTGCCGTTTTGATCGTTCTGACCAACAACGCCCATGATCCCGACGCCGTGGTCTTTGGTTTGATGATCGCCGGTTTCTATATTTTTCAGATCATTGACAGCTATAACGATGCCGGGAAATTGAACCAAAGCAATTCGCCCGGAGAAGAATCCGCCCCGGGCAAGGAAGACCTTTCCCTGTTCTCGGCCATCGTCGTGCTGGTCATGGGCATTATTTTTCAACTGGCCAATTTCGACCTGATCACCTACCGCCAGATCACCCGGCTTTGGCCGCTGGCCCTTATCGCCTTCGGCATCAAGATCGTTTTCAACTATTTCAAACGCGAGGAACACATCAATGGCAAACACTAAAAGAGAATCGCTGTTCTGGGGACTGATCATCCTGGTTTTGGGCATGCTGTTCTTGCTGAAGAATTTCGGATTGGAGATCAATGTTTGGGATTTGCTCGGCAAATACTGGCCGTTGATCCTGATCTACATAGGCGTTAAGAACATTTTCCTTTACGTGAAAAAAACGAAATGAGAAAAAGAGAGATTTTACTGGTCATTGTCCTTGTCGTTTTCGGCGTGATCTACCGGGCCGTCGAAAAGGGCAAGATGCAGTTTGTCAACGACTTCTCCTTTTATTCGGACGAAAGGCGGCTGAAGGGCAGTAAATTCTCTGAGTTCCCCGACAAGGAAAAGATCTTCGCGGCCGTGAACGCGATCACCATGGAAAACCCGGCGGGCGAGATCACCGTCAACAAGTCCAGCGACGGCCAGGTTCACCTGCTCGCATTCACGCGCGTGTACTATACCGACAAGGGCATTGTCGACGGGATCCGGAAAAAGGTCGCTATCCAATCCGTCCTGGACAATGGCGAATTGAAAATTTCCGTCCCCGCCGCCGCGGATTTCCCTTACCAGAACCTGCGCGTCCTCTTGCATGTGCTTGTTCCCCAAGGCACGGCATTGACCATCTCCAACCAAGAGGGGGACACGATCATCAGGGATACCGGCAAGGATGTCGAATATCGATCAGGAAAATGGCAACCTGGTCCTGGAAAACATTCCCTCGGGATTGAAATTGCGCCTGAAAAATTGCAATGCGAATATCAAATCCATCGCCGCCGACGTGGAAATATACTCTTCCCGCAGTAATTAATCCTTGAGAATGCGGACTCTCTGCATTTCCTGGGGAAACATGGCGATTGTTCGATAAAAAACGTGAAAAACAACGTTTCCTTGGAACATTCTTATGGGAAACTGCTGGTGGATGGCGTTGGCAAGCTGGAAATAAGCGGCCACTTCAGCAATATTATCGCAAAAAATGTGAAAAACGGCGCGATCATCAGCAATAAATATGAAAATATTTTTCTCGAAAATATCAGCGGCGACATCCGCGTCGCCAGCCGGCTGAGCAGGATGGATCTCAGGAGCGTAACCGGCCGGAACGTGGTGATCGATAACTCCTTCGCCGATACCCGCCTGACCGATTTTTCGGGCGAAAACCTGGACATGCTGATCAGGAACGGCAATCTCGACCTGCAGGTCAAAAATGTGACGAACCGGATCAATATCGAATCGCAGCATGCGGAATTGACGCTGGTATTCGGGGCATTGACCGATCCGACCATCAATATCAAGACCAAGCAAGGCCGCATTTACGCCGAGTCCCCGCTGCAATTGGAAAAATATGAGGAAAACGCCGACAGTTTCCTCAACCGCTCCGGCATGAAACCGGATATTCTCATCAATAATGTCTATGGCGACATTCATATAAAAACCGCGAATTGATTGTTGATTTTTTTCGCCAAATAGTATATTTTTTTAACACCGATGGGAAAAGTCCTCACCTTGCCGAACATTCTCAGTTTGTTGCGCCTGCTGATGATTCCGCTGATCATCCTGTTGATGATCAACGTCAATGATGAACTCTTTCCCTATTTGCTGGCGATCTACATCATCGCGGTTTTCCTTGATTTCCTGGATGGTTTTATCGCCCGGAAATTTTCCCAGGAAAGTGAATTGGGAAAGATCATGGATCCGCTGGCCGACAAATTCCTGGTGCTCTCCATACTCATCACGCTGGCGTTGAAATTCGATTTCCCCTTGTGGCTGGCCGGCTTCATCATCTTGAGGGACATTTTGATATTGTGGGCCAGCGTGCTGCTCTACAGGGGGAAGCGCATCGTCAAGCCCTCCCTGGTCGTGGGGAAATTCACGTTTGCCCTGCTGAGCATGCTGATCTTCGTTTTCATCATTGATCTGCATGAGCGGGTCGACCTGCTCCTGGTCAAGCAATTTCTGATCGTGCTGAGCTTTTCGTTTTTACTTTGGTCCTGGGGCGCCTATCTCCTGGTTTATCTGCGAGAGAAAAATGGAAAAAAAGAATTTGATTTTGGTCGTTGACGACGAAGAAGAGATCCGCCTGTTGTTGAAAGAGTTTCTGGAACGAAACGGTTTTGCCGTGATGGAGGCCGCCGACGGGCAACAGGCGCTGAAACTGGCGGAAGAGAACGTCCCGGACCTGGTCATCACCGACCTGTTGCTTCCCAAGGAGCATGGGATCGACGTGATGCAGAACATCAAGGACAGGTTTTTCCTCCCCATCATCGCCATCTCGGGCATTTACTCGGAAAACGAGATCAAGGACAGGCTGGGGGACATCTATATCGACGGCTTTTTTGCCAAGCCGCTTGATCTCGACAGCGTGCTGGCCTGCATTCGCTCCATTCTCAATGAATGAGCCGTTCTACTCGTTCCAGTTATTTTTAAAAAACAAGTTCCCGGGCGTAAAGGTCCTGAAAATTCCCGTCAATGCCGGCCTGTCCTGCCCCAACCGGGACGGGACGCTTTCGCTGGCGGGATGCATCTTCTGCGACCGCTACGCCGCCGGCCCCATCCGTACGGGGTCCTGGCCGATCGCCCGGCAGATCGAATCCTATATCCGCCATCACCCCGGCCTGAAATATATCGTTTATTTCCAGCCGCACAGCAACACCTATGGCCCTGAGCCGGAGCTGCGGCGGAAATATGAGACCGTCTTCCGTTATCAAGACGTCGTCGGATTGGCGATCGGCACCCGGCCCGATGCCATTTCGCCCCCCGTTTTTTCGCTGTTGGCAGAGTTGAACCGCCGCATCTATCTGAGCGTCGAGCTCGGCCTGCAGTCCATCCATGAGAAAAGCCTTTTGCTGTTGAACCGCAACCACAGTTTCGCGCAGTTCCTCCTTGCCTTCCACGAATTGCGGGCCAGGGGGATCGACGTTGTCGTCCACTTGATCATCGGCATTCCCGGCGAAACGCGCGCGCATATGCTCGCGACCATCGAAGCCATGAACGGGCTTATGCCCGCCGGGGTCAAGTTGCATCTGCTCCACGTTCTGCAAGGCACGGAACTGCATGCGCGCTATGTCCGTTCGCCTTTCCCGCTGCTGGACCAGGAAGAATATACCGATATCATCGTGGACTTGCTGGAGCACCTGGACCCCCGCATTGTTATCCATCGGCTCACGGCAGACAGGGGCGGTGAACTTTTCGTTGCCCCGCGCTGGGCCCTGAATAAACCTTCGGTCCTGAATGCCATCCGCGAGAAAATGAAGGCCAGGTGCTCCGGGCAGGGAACCGGCTTGGGGCGAGCCGTTCCGGGACCGGCGGGCTTAAATATGGCCAAATGAGGCGAACTGGGTTCCTTGCGTTGACAATAAAAAGACAAATGTTGTAGAAACAGTTATAGAAGAGAAATAGGAAAGCAATGGGAAAAAGAGTCATTGAATCGCCCGTCCCCTTTGTATTGCGAAAAGTATTCCTGGAAAAAATTACCGGTGAATTGACGATCAAGGGCGAAAATTATGAAAAAAACCTCTATTTCAGCGAAGGGAACCTGTGCTTCGCCAAGACCAATGTCCTGCATGAACGATTGGGCGAGGTGCTGTTCAAGATCGGCAAGATCGACCAAACCCAGTTCTGGGACATCCACAAGCTGATCACGGGCCAGAAGAACAAGCTCGGCAAGATCCTTGTCGACAATAATTTCATCAACCAGAAGGATCTGTTTTTCGGCCTGATGTACCAGGTACGGGTGATCGCCCTGTCCACTTTTTCGCTGACCAGCGGCGAATGGGAATTTTCTTCGGTCCTCCCGGATATCGCCGACGACTCGCGCTTCAAGATCGAATTGCCCGGGATCTTCATCGAGGGGGTGCCGCGCTTTAAAAGCCTGCCCTTGTTCAAAAATAATTTTTTAAGGCGCTCCCTGCAGACCAAGTCCCTTTCCAGCGAAATAAGCAGTTCCCTCAAAAGCGAAGATATCGAACTATATAAAAAGCTGATGGCCCATTCCCGGGAACCGGTTGAAAAAATCGCGTCCGAAATCGGCATGGCCGATGAGCTTTTCTGGCAGAAGCTGGCCCTCTTTTTTCTTTTGAATGCCCTGGAATTCATCGAACCGGCCGTGGACAAGGAACTGAACAAAAACCTGGGCGAACTGGTCGCCCTCTATGACAGGCTGAAAGCCCAGGACATGGATTATTATGAATTGTTCAACTTGACGAACAGTGTCACGGCCAATGAAATAAAAGATGTTTATTATCAATACGCGAAAAAATTCCACCCGGACCGCCTCGGCGAAGCCCCGACCTCAGAATTGAGGGAAAAAGCCAATTTTGTCTTTGCCAGGATCAACAAGGCTTTCGAAGTTTTGAGCAATGAGGGGAAAAGGCGCGAATATGACATGAAAGGCTACAAGGAGATCCAAAGCAAAGAAAAATCCGGCGAAAATTTGATAGAAAAAGCGAATTTATATTACCGTAAGGCCAAAACCCTTTATTCCCAGCAGCGATTCAGGGAAGCCGCCAGCCTCTTGGAAGAAACGGTCAGGAACGATCCCAGCAAGGCGGCTTATTTCATTTTGCTTGGTTTGAGCCAGTCCAATATACCGAATTTGCGCCGTGCCGCCGAAAAAAACTTTCAAAAGGTCATTGAACTGGAGCCATGGAACGCGGAGCCCTATGCGGCGCTTGGCATGCTGTTCCAGTCTGAAAAATTGGATAAACGCGCCGAGAATTTTTACCGGAAAGCCCTGTCGATCGACCCTGAACATGAATTGGCCAAAAAAAGACTGGCCGAGATGACAGGGAGCGATAAGAAACACTCCAGGTTTTCGCTTTTTCAAAAAAAGAAATAACTCCTGCCCCCCCCATATTTTGTGTTTTGATTTTTTTTTTGTTGACATTTAGCGTTAATCAGGTAATATTAGCATCGTTGTCCATGCCCAGAGAAAAGGGGAAATAGTTGAACATTCTTTTCTTAACTTCCGAAGCGGTGCCATTTGCCAAAACGGGCGGTTTAGGCGATGTTTCGGGGGTATTGCCCAAGGTCCTGGCCAAAAGCGAAGATGTTTCGCTGATGTTGCCCGATTATATGACCGAAAGCATCGCCAGGCTCCAACCGGCGCCGATCGCTGAATTTGCCTTGCGGATCGGGACCGAGATCTATCCGGCGGTAATAAAAAAGGCGGAGATTTCCAAAAAATTTTCGCTGTATTTTATTGCCAACGAGCGGTTTTTCGGCCGGGAGTTTCTATATGGCGACGCCGCCGGGGATTATGCCGACAATTTCCTAAGGTTCTTGTTCTTCCAGAAAGCCGCAATGGCTTTCGTCGGCGAACACGGGCTGCATTTTGACCTCATCCACTGCAATGACTGGCAGACGGCGCTGGTCCCGCTGTACGTGAAATTGGCATCGCGCTCCTCGTCGTTTTCCAGGACGAAGACCGTTTTTTCCATCCACAACCTGGGGTACCAGGGGATTTTCGCCGCCGAATTTTTTAAGCAGACGGGCCTCCCCGACTATCTTTTTTCTCCGGAATACCTAGAATTTTACGGGAATCTGAACTGCCTGAAAGCCGGGATCATTTTTTCCGACCATGTGGTCACCGTCAGCCCCGGCTATGCCCGGGAGATCGTCCATGCGGAAAAAGGGTTCGGCCTGGACGGCCTGCTGAATAAATTTTCTTTCAAGTTGAGCGGAATATTGAACGGCGTCGACTATTCCGTGTGGAACCCGGCCCTCGACCCTTTCATCGGCTTTCGCTATGCCCAGGGAACGCTGGCGAAAAAGAGAAAGAACAAGCAGAAACTTTTCGCGGAACTTGGAATCGCCGGCGACGGCCGATCGCCTTTGCTGGTCATGATCTCAAGGATCTCCGAGCAGAAGGGCGTGGAGCTGCTGCTGGAGCTGTTGCCGGTTTTGCTTGAGGAGAAAATTTATTTTATCTTTCTGGGCGTCGGCGACAAGGCGCTGACGGAAAGGCTGAACGGCGTAGCCGACCGGTTTCATGATTCCATGACGTTCTTGAATTATTTCGACGAAAGCAAGGCCCACCAAATGCAGGCCGCCGGCGACATCCTGTTCATGCCTTCCGTTTACGAACCCTGCGGCCTGAACCAGATCTACGCCATGAAATACGGCACGGTCCCGGTCGTGAGGGCCACTGGTGGCCTGGATGATTCGGTGCGGGAATTCGATCCCGCGACCCGCCAGGGGACGGGCTTCAAATTCAAGGGCCCGGGCGTGGAAGAGGCCATGGCGGCGATGAGAAAAGCGCTGCAATTCCATGCCGACGAGAGGCTTTGGCGGGTCATCCAGGAAAACGGCATGGGAATGGATTTTTCCTGGGAGCGTACAGCCCCGGAATATATTGATCTATACAAGAAAATTTTAGTGGAGGACACCGCGCATGGCTGAAATCATCTCTGCCAACGACCTGAATTTTGAAAGCTTCATAAAAGCGAACCGCATGATCATCGTCGATTTCTGGGCGCCGACCTGCATGCCCTGCCGGCTGATGGAGCCGGGCCTGGAAAAATTCGCGGCCAGCCATCCGGAAAGCGTTCAGGTCCTGAAGGTCAATGTCAACGAAAGCCCGAAAACCTCTTCCCGCTTTTTTGTCCGCACCCTGCCCACCTTGCTGTTCATCAAGGACGGGCTGGTCAAGACGCAGATCGTCGGGGCCGTCAATCCCAACCAGATCGAAAAAACGTTGAGCGAGGTCAGCTGATGGAAAAAAACTGGGACGTGATCATCATCGGCGGCGGGCCGGCCGGCCTGGCGGCCGCGATCTATTGCGGCAGGGCATTGAGAAAGACGCTGGTGTTGGAGAAAAAAGTCTTTGGCGGCCAGATCGTCAACGCCGATATCATTGAAAATTACCCGGGTTTCGCCGAGCCGATCATTCCCGCCGACCTGATGGATCAGATGTCCAGGCAATGCGAGCGCTACGGGGTGACCCTGGAGAATGATGAGGTCTCGGCGCTGCATCGGGAAGGGGATGCCTGGAAGGTCGCCGTTTACCAGAACACCTACCAGGCCAAGGCGATCATCTACGCCGCCGGCTCGGTGAGCCGTTTCCTGGGGGTGAAGGGCGAGAGGGAATTGCTGGGGCGCGGCGTGTCGGTTTGCGCAACCTGCGATGCCCCGTTTTTCGTCGAAAAAAAAGTGGCCGTTCTCGGCGGCGGCGACACCGCTCTCTCCGAAGCGCTCCATTTGTCGAAGTTCGCTTCCCTGGTATACCTGATCCATCGCCGTGACCAGTTCCGGGCCGAAAAGATCCTTCAGGACAGGGTTTTCAGGAATGACAAGATCAAGGTCATCTGGGATGCCGAGGTCCTCGGCTTCAAGGGCGAACAGAGGCTTGAAGCGCTGGAGATACGCAATAAAAAATCGCAGGCCGTCGAGACCGTGGCTTTTGACGGCGCCTTCCTGGCCATCGGCACGACCCCCAATACCGGATTGCTCAAGGACATCGTCAAACTGGACGACAACGGCTATGTCGAGACCGATATTTCCTTGCGCACCGCCGCCAAGGGCCTGTTCGTGGCCGGAGAGGTCATCAAGGGCAACCGCCGGCAAGTGGCCATTTCCGTGGGCATGGGCGTTCAGGCTTCGCTCGGTTGCGAAGAATACCTGGCTTCCATGGATTGATTTTCCGCCGCCAAAGGAATATTCCCGGGGCCTGGCCATTGGCTTGATTTCGCTTCCGGGATCCGGCCCGAGACAAAGGCTGCCCGAAATTTGACAAAAACATCCGCCTGGCTTATTTTAATCCCGGAGATGAGCATGGCTGAAACAAAACCATCGGCAAACAACGTCCCACCGGCTCCCCGGGATCCCGCTCCGCCTGCGGGGATGCCGCCGGCTGTCCCCGATCAAACGCAGCTTTTCCCTCCGGCCGAAACGCCCAGGGTGCCGGGTCCCGTCTCCGGCAGGGAGGGGGACGCGGCCACCATGCCCCCCGAGGTTGAAACCAAGCCGGCCGCGGCGCCTCCCGAACCGGCCCCGCATCCGCTCAAGCCGAACCATATCTGGGTGATCCTCCCCATCGGCTTGTTGCTGGCCGTCGTGCTTGTCATTTTAGCGACCCGGAGGGAGCAAAAACAGAGCTTGATCAATTTGCCTGCCCATCCCCAAAAAAAGCGAAGAAAAGCAGGAATTAAGCAATTATTCCGCGTTCATCGCCCAGAACAAGTCCCTGCGGGTGGAAAAAATCGCGGATCAGTTTCTGACGGATGAACCTTTTGCCGGGCAAGCCCCCCTGGCGGTCAGGACCGGCGGCCCGATCATCTCTTCCGAGATCGACCCGCAACTTGCCGCCCTGGCCGACGCGCTCAGGATCCGGGTACAGATCATGCAGGGCAGCCAGTCGCTTGTCCGCGGCACCACCGTCACCCGCACCACGAAGGGAGACTACCGCGGGTTCAGGGTGAGCGCCCTGGAAAAATCTGAGAACGGGACGGTGGTCGCCGAAGAGACCAGGGTGGAGTCCCCCAAGAAGGCCCTGATCAAAACCGTCAACCATGTGCTCGAGGCGGTGCAAAAAACCGATTTCCCCGGTTTCCTTTCCGAGATACGCAATGCCGGGCTGGAGTTTTCCCCTGCCCCGGTTCCGGCCGGCAAGAATATCTATCGCGCCCAGCTCCGTCCCATCGCTGCCTGGGGAACGCCCATCGCCGGCGAACTGTTGATCGCGGGAAAAAGCGTGGGCCGTATCACGTTGGGGATGCCCGTTGACCGGATGAAGAACCAGCTGCTCGCGTCTTATATCATTTTAAAGAGAAAGGTCCTGATCAACGACGTGTATTATGACGTCTACAAGATCCTGGACCAAGGCAATGAACCGTTGCTTTACGTTTATGAAAAAGACGGCAAGGTCTGGGGGATCTCGATCATCAGCAACGCCTTCAAAACCGCAAAAGGGATCGGCATCGGCAACTCCCTGGAGCAGATGCGCATCAATTATCCCATCATCAAGCTGGCATATTCCGAGAAAAGGACGCCGTTCGTCCAGGTGGATGACGTCGCCGGTATTTTTATCGTACAAGGTGAAGCGGAAAAAAAGATCATCTCCATCCTGGTCGGGGATTCTCCGGAATTCGAGTAATTTTCTTCCCCGGGCTTTTTCGGCGGCAGGTCCTACTTGATCCAGCCCAGAAGCCCGGTCGAAAACAAGGGGACGTAGGTGATCAACAGGACCGCCACCAGCTGGATCATCAGGAACGGGAACACGTCCCCGTATATCTTCCTGATCGGCTCGTTGAAGGTGTAGGAGGCCAGGTAAAGGTTCAGCCCCACCGGCGGCGTCAGGTATCCCAGTTCCATGTTGGCCAGGAAGATGATCCCCAGGTGAACGGGGTGGATGCCGAACAGGTTCCCCAGGGGGATGATCAGGGGGACGACGACCATGATCGCCGAAAAGATGTCCATGAAGCACCCGGTGATCAACAGGGCGATATTCAGGAGCAGCAGGAAAACATATTTTGAGTGGATCGTGGCCTCGACCCAGGCGGTCAGCTGCATGGGGATCTCGGCATCCACGATGTAGTAGGAGAGGCCCTTGGCCAGGGCCAGGATCGCCAGCACGCCGCCGATGACCGGCATGCACTTGAGAAGCACCCGCGGCAGGTTGCGCAAGCGGATATCCCCGTGGATGAAGACCTCGATGACGATGACGTAGATCACGGCGACGGCGCCGCTTTCCACCAGCGTGGTGATGCCGCCGAAATAGCCCCAGACGATGATCACGGGCAGCAGGATCTCCCAGAACGAGCCTTTTATGGCCGCCAGGGCCTCAGGCAGCGCGAAGCGATCGCGGGGCACATTGTTTTTTTTGGCGAAAATGACCCCGAACAAAACCATGGTCAGGACCATGAGAATGCCGGGCGCGACCCCGCCGACGAACATGTCCTTGATGCTGACCTGGGCCGTGACCCCGTAGATGATCACGGGCAGGCTGGGAGGGAAAAGCAGCCCGATGCTGCCCACGGCGGTCAGCAGCCCGGTGCTGAATTTTTTGCTGTACTGCCCCTTGATCAGCACGTATGAGAGCAGCCCGCCGACGGCCAGGATGGTGACGCCGGAAGCCCCGGTGAAGGTCGTGAAAAACGTGCAGACCAGGATCGCCATGATGGCCTGGCCCCCGGGGAACCAGCCGAAGAAGGCCTTGAACAAGCGGACGATCCTCTCCCCGGCCTTGCTCTCGGACAGCATGAATCCGGTGAACGTGAACAGCGGGATGGCGGGGAGAGCATGGCTGGTCAGCAGGGAATACGCCTCGTTGGCGATGACTTCCAGGGGCTGGGCGCTGTGGGCGAAAAGCATGTAGCCGATCCCCCCCAGGACGATGAATATGGGGACGCCGGTGATTGCGCCGATGACCACGACGAGGATGATCGGCGTGGAAAGATGGGCGCCGATCCAGCCATACAGCGGCAGCGGCGCAGCGAAAAAGTTTCCCCACCGCGGCAAGAGGACCTGGGCGGCATTGACGATCGCTCCCCAGGCCAGCAGGGTGCCGAACGCCAGCCCCGCCGCCGCGACGGCCCGGCTCAGCGCCTTGCCCGGAGCCAGGCGCATGAAGCGATAGGCCATCAGCGCATAGCCGAGCGGCATGACCAGGGCGATCCAGCGTACGGGGATGAAAACGAGCTTTTCGGCGGGGTCGAACGCGTTCAAGAGGAACGACAGGGAACACCAGGCGAAAGCCGTGCAGAACGTCGTGTTGATGAGGGCGTTGGCGACCTGGATCCGGACCAGGACCTCAGGCCGGAACTTCAGGTTGAGCGCCAGGGAGAGATGGCGGTTTTCCCTGGCGGTGATCGCCGCCCCGATGAATGCCAGCACCAGCACCAGCTGATGGGTGATCTCGGTCGAGTCGCGGATGCCGGTGTGAAAAAACCTGCGGGCGATCACTTCCATGAACGGGAACAGCGCCAGGAGAAAGATCGAGAAGAATGCCAGCAGGTTCTCGAGCGACCGGCCGCCCTGGCGCATCCGCTCAGCGTTCATTTTTTTGTCTGTATTCCAGGAGGATCTGCTGCAGCTTTTGGAAGATCTCCTTGCTGAAAATCCTGCCCACCAATTCGTCCATCCCCTTGTCGGCGGCCTCCTTCCATTTCGCGAGGCTGTCGGCGGGCGCCTCGTGGATGATCAGGCCGTTCTTTTTCATGGTATCCATGGCCTTGGCTTCCAGGTCCGCCGTCTGCTTGGCCAGCTTGCCGGAAACGCGATCGACCACTTCCATCATGGGCCGCCTGACGTTTTCCGGGATCTTTTCCCAGATCGCGGTCGACGATCACCATGCCGCCGACCAGCGGGGCGATCTTGAGCGTGCACATGTGGGGCGCCAGGGGGAAATACTGCCCCGAGCCGGCGATCAGGGGCGGCAGATAGAAGGCCTCGACCATGCCGCTTTGCAGGGCCATCATCAGGTCCTTCAATTCGGTGGGAACGATGTAGTAGCCCGATTTCTTCCAGGCCTGCTCCATTTCCGGCTCGCCGGTGGCGAACGCCAATTTTTGCTTCTTCAGGTCCTGGGGATAGAGTACCGGGTACTTGGAAAAGAAATTGACCCAGCCGCTCATGGTCCAGATGATGACCTGGAACCCTTTTTCCTTGATCTGCTTCTCAAAGGTGGGCGTGAGCTGCTTCAGCACGTAGGCCATCTCGGTCTCGGAATGGAACATGAACGGGGTGCTGAGGACGAACGAATCGGGGTAGATCTTGGTGAGCCCGATATTGGTCAACACCGCCCCGCCGAGCGTGCCGACCTTCATTTTGCGGATCATGTCCTCTTCGCTGCCCGCGATGCCGCCGGGATAGATCTTCAGCTTCACCTGACCCTGGGAGATCGTTTCCCATTCGCGGGCGATCTCCTTGAGCGCGTCGTTCCAGGGAGAGCGGTCCGGGGCGATGCTGCCGATCTTGATCACCTGCGCCGGCAGGATGAAGGAAATAAAAAGCAGAACGGCAAAGGTCCTTAGCCATTTCATGATCATTTCTCCTCTTTATCCGCAGGGGTCTCTTCGCTTTCCACAAAATAATCGTCGGCGTGCTCGAGCAGCCATTGCGCCTTGCGCTGGTTCAGGATGTTCACCAGCCGGTTTTCCGGTACGGCTTCCGGATCGATGGCCAGCGCCAGGCGCAGCAATTTCTTGAACTCCCCGAGGTTCTGCTCCTTGACGGTCACGGAGGTGGCCAGGGAGAGATAGGGGGTGGCGGATTTTCCCCGGGATATGGCCAGGGCTTGCTCGTAATGGTCGCGGGCCTTCTTCAGGTCGCCGCCCATGTATTCGGGGAGCGAGCCGTAATACAGGATATAAAATTCGTGGATCGCCCCGGCGGCGTAATCCGGGTCGAGACGGTAGACCCGGTCCATCAACGCCGCGGCGGCGGGCAGGGTGATCCCCAGGTCCATGTCGAAGGGATCGATGGCGAATCCGCCCAGCCAGCCCGCCCCCGCCCAGTAAAGCAGGGGGGCGTCCTTGCGCGTGGTGCACTCCAGAGCCTGGGCGTAATTTCTTTTTTGCAGCGCGTCGCGGAAACCGGGGTATTTGTCCTCCAGGCAGGCGAGAATGATGTCGCGGCCGCGCAGGTAAAGATTTTTTGCCCGCCGGTAGGTGAATTCCTGCTTCTTGTACTCGGCCTCGGGAAGCATGGTCGCCGGCGTCTGCAGGAAGGCGTTGGCGTACATGATATACAAGCTCCCGGTCTGCAGGCGCAGCCCCTGGTGATGCGGGTTGGCGTTCATCAGCGATTCGTACATCTTGATGGCGAAGGGCAGCGCGTCGCCGACCAGCTCGGGGTCGTTGTCCCCGGTGAACACCGTGCTGGAGGCGCCGGCGGTCAGGGCGTTGGCCACCTGGTTCATGGCCAGCTTCTTAATGGAGCAGGCGGGGCAGGCCAGCAAAGCGAATAGTACAAGGCAGCGTACTGAGAAAAATGACTTTTTCATGCTTTTTCTCCACCGGCCGGTGTAACACCATTATACAATAAATACGTCTTTTCCGTATGCGGGTTTTTGAAAATTTTGCCGCGACCGGCCGCCCGGGGTCCCGCCCGGCAGGTGATTTGACCGCCCGGGGAAAAACGGTTACAATCCCCAGCAGTGCCATGAACGAAGCCAACGATTTGCCGGCCCGGATACTCGAGTTGAAGCGGCGCCGGAACGCCGTCATCCTGGCCCACAATTACCAGGTCGAGGAGGTCCAGCTTGTCGCCGATTTCCTGGGCGACTCCCTGGAGCTGAGCCGGAAGGCGGCGACCTTGAGCCAGGAGGTCATCGTGTTCGCCGGCGTGAAATTCATGGCCGAGACCGCCAAGATCCTCTCGCCGGCCAAAAAGGTCCTGCTGACACGCCTTGACGCCGGCTGCCCCATGGCCGACATGATCACCGTGGAGGACCTGCTTGAGATGAAGTCCCGCCACCCGCTGGCCATGGTCGTCACCTACGTGAATTCATCGGTGGAGATCAAGGCGGAAAGCGACGTGTGCTGCACGTCGGCCAACGCCGTCCAGGTGGTGAAGAACATTCCGGCCGCCGAGGTCATTTTCGTTCCCGACGAGAACCTGGGGAGCTACGTGCAGGAAATGGTGCCAGAAAAAAAGCTGCATCTGTTCGCAGGCTTCTGCTATGTCCACAGCCGCTTCCAGAAGCAGGAGATCGAGTCCGCGCGGGCCCGTTACCCGAAGGCGGTGGTCATCGTCCACCCGGAAGTGCGGCCCGAGGTCAGGGCCCTCGCCGACGAGGTCCTCTCCACCAGCGGCATGCTGGGCTACGTCAGGAACTCCCGGGCGCGGGAATTCATCGTGGCCACGGAACAGGGCCTGCTGCAGAGGATGAAGCGGGAAAACCCGGGAAAGGAATTCATTCCCGCCGGCTACCCGAAGATCTGCAGCAACATGAAACGGACCGCGCTCAAGGACGTTTACGACTCCCTCAACCAGGACAAGTATGCCATCGAGATCGACCCGGCGGTCATGGAGCGGGCTGGCAAGGCGCTGCGCGAAATGCTAAAATACGGGTAAGGAGCCATCATGGAGCTAAAGGAAAAAGTGATCGCCGTGATAGAAAAGGTCCGGCCGGCCCTGCAGGGGGACGGCGGCGACATCGAATTGGTCGACGTGCTGCCCGAGGAAAAAGCGGTCCTGGTCAGGCTGAAAGGCCATTGCTTCGGCTGCCCCATGAGCATGTACACCATCAAGGGCTACGTGGAGCAGGTGATGAAGCAGGAGGTCCCGGAGATCGCCGAGGTCCGCCTGGTAAAATAAATGCCTTTCCCGTCGCCGGCGCATCCGCCCGGGCGCCGCAATTGACCTGCTTGCTTCGCTTCCGGCGCCGCTTGGGTTTTCTTTTTCTTCTGCCGCTCCTTCTCGGCGCCGCGGAAAAACAAACCCTGCGCATCGCCTGCTTCGACTTTCCCCGCTCCTTCAACCCGGTATACGCCACCGGCGAGACCGCGCAGGCGGTGGCGAACAAGATCTACCAGTCCCTGTTTTGTTTCGACCGCCAGGGGAATATCCGACCTGAATTGGTCGAGCGCTTTTCCCGCGGCGGCGGTGCCCGGGAGATCTCGCTCACGTTGAAAAAAGGGGCCCGCTTCGCCGACGGCTCGGCCTTGGGCAGCCGCGACGTCGTCGCCACCGTCGCCCTGCTGAAAAACCCGCTTTGCGAATATCCCTATCTGTCCGACCTGGACTTCCTGGAGAAGATCGAGGCTACCGGCCCGCTCAGCCTGCGCCTGCTCCTGAAGGAGGATTTCGCCCCCTGGAAGAATTACCTGGCCTTCAAGGTCCTGTGCGCCGCCGAGATCGAAAATATCGCCCCCGATAAATTCCGTGGCTTCGTCCCCCGGGGCAGCGGCCCCTACCGCCTGGCGACCGTGCAGGAACCCCGGGGATTCGAGCTCGAGAAAAACCCTTACTGGCCACGGCCGCAACGTTTCGCCGCGATCCGCTATTCCGTGCTGGCCGAGCCCAGGCAGGCGCCATTGAAACTTCTGAACGCCGAGATCGACGCGGTCGAGATCCAGGGCGACGACGCCAAAACCTATGCCCGGGCGAAAGCCTGGCGGGAGAGCTTTCAGCTGCTGCCGTACAGGAAATTCGGCTATACCTACCTGGTGTTCAACCTGAAAAATCCCGGCCTCGACACGGAACCTGCGCCGGGTCTTTTACAACCGGCTGCTGGCCGGCCGTTTCCTGGACGATTTCCTGGATGGGGCGGGCGAAAGGGTGTTCTCCCCGTTCCTGCTGTTCGGGAAGGAGAAGAGCGCGCGGCCGCTCCCGGCCGTCGCCGTTGCCGGGCGGCCCACATTCAGGATCCTGGCCAACAGCGAATCCGAGCTGCGCAAGCAGCTGGTCCTGTTCATGTGCGAGGAGATGAAGGGGAGCGGCATCGAGCTCGAACCCGTCTTCGTCGAGTACCAGACGTTCCTGAAGTATTTGAAGCAGGGGAATTTCGACCTGGCCGTCTCCGCCTTTCTCCTGGACATGGACTGGAACATGAAGGACATCCTGGCCACCCCCGGCTACTTCAATTATGCCGGCTATTCCGATGCGCGCATGGACGCGGTCCTGGATGAAGGCATGCGGGAGATGGACCCGGACAAGCGCCGCAAGATCTATGAGCGCGCCCACGACCTGTGGCTGGATTCGCTGCCCCTGCTCCCCCTCTTCAGCCTGAACTACTACATGGGGATTTCCCGCAAGATCAAAGTGCCCAATGACCGCTTTGCCGTGATCGGCTCGAGCGGCGATTTTTTCTACGATCTCCAGGGCTGGTAGGATCGATTTCCTTCGTTTCTATTTGATCCTGGTTGCGGTCCAGGTGCCATGGTCGTTATAAAATGGTACATCCCCATGACAATAAAAAGTACCTGAAATGGAGTTTTCCGATGTGAAAGTGCCATGAAAGTTATAATTGGTTGTGCCATCACCGATTCCTAAGAATGTTACCAGAGTTGAAGAAATTTCGTATGTTCCTGTAACTCCCCAAAAGTCTTCCCATCCGATATCTGTCGGATCTTCGAGCACTTCATATGTTCCAATTGTTTGTCCTCCTGAAAATGAAAGATTAAGTGGAGAGTGATAATTCCCATATTCTCCTTTAAGCAACAAGTGCCATTTTCCACGAATATCGGGTTGAGTTCCCAGTGATATTTTTAAAACATGGTTCGCTTTCATCTTGAGCATGCCGGATGGAAGTACAGGACTGCCATCCAATCTGGCAAATGGGACCCCATTTGTAACTGTATATTGATATGAAACGGCGGTTCCCTTTATATAAATATACGTGCCGGCAATCGGGGTCCCGAAGACCCCGGCATCTGTATCCACGACCAGAATGTACTCGTCATTCTTTATGGCCGTCGCCTCTAAACTATGGGATTGGTCCATGATGATGGTGCCGGATGCGGCGGTTGTTTTCCCGTCCAAAAGAACAGTCAGGTCTTTAAAGCCCTCGGCAACTGCATAATTGTACGGGATTGCGGTCCCTTCTCGATATTGAAAAATGCCGGCTGCCGGGGATCCGCTGACTCCCGCATTGGTTTTCACAATCAGGCTGTAATTAGCCATCTGTGCAGCCGTTGCTTTCAGGCTATGGGCTTTGTCCATGACAATGGTGCCGGAGGAAGCGGCATTCAATCCATCAAATAGAACTATCAGGTTCTTAAAACCATCGATGGAAGAAAAGTTATAGGCGATTTGTTTCCCTTTTTTATAAGTATACTTGCCTGCTGCCGGAGTGCCGGTGACACCGGCTCCCAATTCTACGGTAAGATCATATTTCGGCTTTTTGATCAGTGTGAAATAGACGATGACGCCGGCCACCACGACTCCCGCGGCCACCCAGAGCCAGGGGAACTTTTTCTTTTTGACGATCTCCGGGATTGTTTCCTCTTTTTCGAAAGAGCTGGTTTCAGAATTTCCCTCTTTCGCTGCTTCGATCGTGGAGGCAGCGTTTTCCGCTTTCGCGGTCACAGCTTTAAGTTGGCGAGGAGAAATAATTCCCATGGCCAACCAGGTGAAAGCGATGGTCATCCAGGCTGCGGTCCATTTGCGCATTGGCTTTTTCACGGTCGTCCGCCTCTATTCTATCCGGATCGCGATCCAGGTACCTTGGCTGTCGATAAATGGCGGATCACTGACCCAATACGAATAGCTTCCGGTTATGGAATCACTGGACATGATGGTGCCATGCAAATTAAATGATTCCTCGCCGCCGTCATATATGTACAGCTTTATCTGGCTTGATGAGATCTCGTATTTGCCGGTCGCCCCCCACCACCACGACCAATAGGGATTGCGCGGATCATCGATCACTTTGGTCTCGCCGTTCAATTTTTCCCCGGACAACGAGATCAGTAATTTGGGTTTTGCCTGGACTTCATCCGCTTCCTTTATGAACAGGCGCCATTTCCCGTGCATGTCGGGAGGCCATTCGTCGGGCGGCTCCTCGATGGACTGCTCCGCTGCATGGCTCGTGGACCCGGCCTTGAGCCGACCCGGCGAAACGGCTCCTATCGCCAGCCAGGTGAACGCGATCGCCATCCCCCCCGCCAACCATTTCCTGATTGTCTTTTTCATGATTGTCCTTCCCTATTCGATCCGGGTAGCGGTCCAGGGACCATGGCGGCGCCGGGGAGGGTCTCCGGTTTCATAGCTGTAGTTGCCCGAAATCGTATTACCGGAATTGATGCTTCCGTTAAAGTAATACAATTCGTCCCCGACTTCGATCTTCAGGACGGCCAGGGTCGACGAGACCCGGTATTCGCCGATGGACCCGAACCAATGCCGCAATTCCGGGTTATGCGGATCGGCGAGCACTTCGAATCTTCTGCCGATCTGCGTCCCGGAAAATAAAACGTACAATTCAAGCCTGGCTGGAGACTGGCCCGGGTCGTCTATTTGCAGGAGCCACTTCCCGCGAATGTCGGGCGGCGGCCCGAAGGCCATCTTATCGCCTGGCGATCTTTTCTTGCCGGTGTCGATCATACAACCAATTCTATGGATTATTCCCGACAAATCTTCCCAATTTATAATTTGGGAATCGAAATTATTGCCGATTTTTCAACTTGGGGACGGGACGACGAGTTTTTCTGTTTTCAGGACCGGCGGCGCCGGTATATTCTCCCGCCGATCAGCCATGAGAGTTTGGCCAGGGCCAAAAGAAGGCAGGCGTAGGGGAAAAGATAGCCCCAGCGGGTGAATTTGGTCTTATGCTTAAGGTACTGAAATGAGGCTAAAAAGAGGTCGGGCTCGTGCAGGGGCGACTGATAGAGGATGCGCCCGGCGGGATCGACCAGGGCCGAAATGCCGTTGGAGGTCGAGCGCAACAGCCAGCGGCGGTTCTCGATGCTGCGGAATACCGCCATGGCCAGGTGCTGGTAGGGCGCCGATGAAGCGCCGAACCAGGAATCGTTGGACAGGGTGACGATCACTTCTCCGCCCCGGGCGATCATGGCGCGGACCAGCTCGGGATAGATGACTTCGTAACAGATCGGGGTGGAGAGCGGGTGGCCGCCCAGGTCGAGGTTATGGATGCTTGCACCGGGAGTGAAGTCGCCGATCTCGTCGGTGATCTTTTTAACGAAAAAGAGCCAGCGCCGGAAGAGGACATACTCCCCGAAGGGGGCCAGGTGCACCTTGTCGTATTTTTGCACCGCCCCGCCCTGGAAAAGGATGGCCGAATTGAAGACTTTTTCCTTGCCGCCGTAATCGGTGAACCCGGCCAGCAGCGGGGCGGTTTCCCGGCTGAAATCCAGGAACTGCTTCTTGAAATAAGGGGTCTGCAGCGGGTAGATCGGCACGGTGAACTCGGGCCAGACCACGAACTCGGCCCCGCCCTGCCGCAATTGCCGAGATGTCCTGAAAAGGTCTTCCAGGGTGACCCGGATCCGGCCGAAATCAAAGGCCTGGTCGTGGTCGCTGTCGGGCTGGATGATCCCGGCCCGGTGCAGGGGGATGGAAGCGCTGTGGGCGTCGTGGCTTTTTATAAGGCCGTAACCACCGCCATAGACGGCGGCGAACAGGGCCAGCAGTGCCAGCAGGGGTTTCCCGTCCCTGGTTTTGACCGCTTTGAAAATAAGCACGTTGACGGCGATGACCAGGAAGGTGACCAGGTGGATGCCGCCGATCTCCGCCGCTTGGGCGAAATAGGTGTTATTGTATTGGGAATAGCCGGCCAAACACCAGGGAAAGCCGCCGATGATCTTTTCCGTGGCCAGGTCCTTGGCGATCCAGAGCGCCGGGATCCAGAGCACGGCCCAATAATCCACGCCGGCGGCCGCGATGGCGCCGATGCCGATCCCCGCCAGCCCGGAAATGAGCGATAGGTACGCGGCCAGGCAAACCAGGCCGATGATGCCCAGGGGCCAGGAGGTGCCGCCGTATTGGACCATCACCCTGGGGATCCAGTACAGGATGATCAGGTAGGAGACGGCCGAAAAGCAAAACACGGTCCGGAAAACGGCGGCCGGTTTTTTCCCCTCGAGCGCCAGCAGCAGCGGCACCAGGAAAACGAAGGCCAGGCCGCCCAGCTGCGGCTTCGGAAAGCTGCAGCCGAAAGCGACGGCGGCGGCCGGCCACAGGAGAAAACGAAAAGGATTCAGTGCGCTTTTTTGATTGTGAATTTCGTCTTCTCCAGGCTCTCCAGCTTGGCCTTCTCCACCTGGGCGGCGGCGACGGTGGCGAAACTGCCCACCTGGACGGTGTGCAGTTTTTTCTGGTTATCGGTGATGATCGCGGCCTGGTAGCCGAGGCTGGTGAATTTCTTGCTGCACTTCTGGGCGTTGGCAAAATCGGCGAAGGCTCCCACCTGGATGGTATAGTTGGCTTCGAACCCGCTCTTTTTCTGCGGCAGCGCCGGCGCACCTTATCCGCCAGTTCCTGGTGCAATTTCATCTCTTCGGGGATGGTCTTCTCGGGCCCGGCTTTGGCCGGGACCGTCTGGATGGGCTTTTCGTCGACGATGCGCAATTCCTCGGGGCCGGCGGCGTCCGCCGCGGCCGGCTCGTTGGCGATCGCCGTCCGTGGGTCGGCCCGGCGCTGGCCGGCCTGGTAGCCCATGTAAAAGAGAAAGATGCCGATGGCGATGACCGCGATCAGGAAGACGACGATGTGCACGAAGGTGATCTTGATCTCAAAATAGGTTTTTTCCATTTACTTTTTTTCGAACAATCCTTTCATCAGGTCGATGGGCATGGGGAAGACGATGGTGGACGAATTTTCCGACCCGATCTCGACCAGGGTCTGCAGGTAGCGCAGCTGGATGGTCGAGGGGTTCTGGGACATGGTGTTGGCCGCTTCCAAAAGCTTGGCCGACGCCTGCTGCTCGCCCTCGGCGTGGATGATCTTGGCCCGCCGTTCGCGTTCGGCCTCGGCCTGCTTGGCCATGGCCCGCTGCATTTCCTGGGGCAGGTCGACGTGCTTGATCTCCACCATGGAGACCTTGATGCCCCAGGGATCGGTGTGCTCGTCGATGATCGTCTGCAGCCGCGAGTTCAGCTTGTCCCGCTCGGAAAGCAGCTCGTCCAGCTCCGCCTGGCCCAAAACCGAGCGCAGCGTGGTCTGCGACATCTGCGAGGTGGCGTACAGGTAGTCCTGGACCTCGATGACCGCCTTCTTGGGATCGATCACCCGGAAGTAGACCACGGCGTTCACCTTGACCGAGACGTTGTCGCGGGTGATGACGTCCTGCGGCGGCACGTCCAGGACGATGGTGCGCAGGCCGATGCGGATCAGCTTGTCGACGGGTGAGAGGACCAGGATCAGCCCCGGGCCCTTGGGCTTGTCCAGGACCCGGCCCAGGCGGAAGACGATGCCCCGTTCGTATTCCTTCAATACCTTGATCCAGCTCAAGATAAAAAATATGGCGACGATGGCCACGATGAGCAGCGGATTGGCGAACATATTGTTCATTTTACCCTCCTGAGCGTTTTACTTTCAGAACCAGATTGTTCACGGCCTCCACCTGGATCCGGCTGCCGGCCGGGATCAGGCCGTCGGCGACCGCGTTCCACCACTCGCCGTGGACGAAGACCTTGCCCCGGAGGCCGTCGATGTCGGTCCTGGCCACGCCGGTCTCGCCGATGATCCCCTCCACGCCGGTCTCGCGCCGGCGCTTCATGGCCTGGAAAACCTTCCAGGTCAGGAACAGGAAAATAGCGGCGAAACAGACGGCGAAGGTGATGATCATGGGCATGGCCGGCCTCATTTCCGGGATGGGTGAATTGATCAGCATGAGCGATCCCAGGACGAACGAGATGATCCCCCCCACCCCCAGCATGCCGAAACCCTGGACCTTGATCTCGGCGACGAAAAAGCCGATGGAGAGGAGGATCAGGAACAACCCGACATAATTGATCGGCAGCACCTGGAAGGCCAGGAAAGCGAGGAGCAGCGATATGCCGCCCAGGATGCCGGGGATCACCACGCCCGGGTGGGTGAACTCGAGGAACAGGCCGATCAGGCCGAAGATGAGCAGGAAATACGCCAGGTTGGGGTTGGTGATCGTGCGCAGGAATTTCTGCCTTTCGCTCATTTCCAGGGGGACGATCTTTTCCCGGCGCAGGTCCAGGGTAATGGAGCCGCCGTCGGCCAGGGGAATGACCTTTCCCTGCAGGCGCGCGATCAGTTCCTTGGTGCTGGCGGCGACCAGGTCGATCAGGCCGTTCTTCAGGCATTCCTCGGCCGTGTAGGACTGGCTTTCGCGCACGGCCTTTTCCGCCATTTCCATGTTGCGCTGGCGTTTCCTGGCCAGGGCCTTGACGTAGGAAACGGCGTCGTTGGTGATCTTTTCCTTCATGGTCTTCTCGATGTCGCTGCCGGTGACCGAGACGGGATGGGCAGCGCCGGTATTGGTCCCCGGCGCCATGGCGGCGATGTCGGCGGCGAGCAGGATGAAGAATCCCGCCGACGCGGCGCGAGCGCCTTCGGGGGAAACATAGGCCACGACCGGGACGCCCAGGCCCAGCATGGACTTGATGATGGCCCGCATCGACGTGTCGAAGCCGCCCGGGGTGTCGATGGCGATGATGACCAGGCGGGCATCCCCTTTTTGGCGGATCTGCTGCAGCGAATTCACCGCGTATTCTTCCATGAGCGCATCGATCGGCCCTTCGATGTGCAGGGTATAGATCTCGGCGCCCAGCCAGAAGGGGATGTAGAGCAAAAAGAACGCCAGGGCCTTTTTCATTGGACAGATTATAGTTAAATGATTATTAAAAATCAAATCGAACCAGCGGCCCGGACCCTGAAGCTCCCCGCCGGGAAGGCCGGCGCTTAAATGTGGATGGAAAAGTTCCCGATCTCTCCCAGGGCCTCCCAGACGTTTTCGCTTAAAGTAGGATGGATGAAAACGAGGTCCTTGAAATCCTCGCTTTTCAGGCCCCGGGTCACGGCGTAGGTCAGCAGCGGCAGGAGTTCGCCCGCCTCGGCGCCGACGATGTGGGCGCCGAGGATGGTATGGTCCTCGCCGGCGACCACCTTGACCAGGCCGGTCTTTTCGTCGATGGCGTTGGCCCGCGAACCGGCGGCGTAGGGGAAACGGCCGATCGTGACCTTGCGCTTCTCCGCCAGCGCCTGCTCCTCGCTGAGCCCCACCGTGGCCAGCTCGGGGAACGTGAAGATGGCCGCCGGCAGCGGGTGGTGGGCGACCGGCTTGTTGCCGGCGATGAAGTCGACGATGGCCATGGCCTGGTGGGAGGCCTTGTGCGCCAGAAGCGGCGGGCCGACCACGTCGCCGCAGGCGAAGATCCCGGGGACCGCGGTCTCCAGGTTCGCCGAGACCGGGATGAAGCCCTTGGCGTCGGGGCGGAGCGGCAGGCCGTCGGCGAACAGCCCCGCGGTATTGGGCAGTCGGCCGACCGCCAGCAGGACCTTGTGGAACTCCTCGTGCCACTCCTTGTCGCCCTTTTTGAAATCCAGGCCGATCTTTTCGCCGCGGCCGGGGTTGGCGATGGCGGTCCCGGTATAGATGGTGATGTTCTGCTTGATCAGTTCGTTTTTCAGTATGGTGGCGACCTCGCGGTCGGTGCCCGGGACCACGGTCTCCATGATCTCGACCACCGTCACCTTGCTGCCCAGGTAACTGTAGATCAGGGCCCATTCCAGCCCCACGGCGCCGGCGCCGACGACCAGCATGGTTTCGGGGACGGCTTGCAGCTGCAGCAGCTGGTCGGAGCTGACCACCTGCACCCCGTCCCATTTCAGGAACGGCAGTTCGGCCGGCCGGGAGCCGGTCGCGACCACGATGTGCCGCGCCGTGATCTCCTTCTGGCCGTCGATGCTGACGGTGCTCGCCCCGGTCACCTGGGCCCGGCCCTTGATGAGCTGGATGCCGTGCTGCTTGAAAAGGAGCTCGATGCCGCGGGTCTGCTTGCTGACGATGCGGGTCTTGCGCCGCTCGATCTCCTCGAGGGAAACCTGGAATTTTTCCACCCGCACGCCGATCTTGGCGAAGTCGTTGATCTGCTTGAGGGCCTTGACCGAGTGCAGGATGGCCTTGGTGGGGATGCAGCCCCGCTGCAGGCAGGTGCCGCCCAGGAGGTCCATTTCCACCACCGCGGTCTTCAGGCCCTTCTTGGCCGCGGCGATCGCCCCTTCGTAGCCGGCGGGGCCGCCGCCGATGAACAGGAGGTCATAGTCCATTTTTCATCTCCTCCAGCGCCTGGCCCAGCTTGGCGATGAAAAAATCGTTCTCCTCTTCCAGGCCGACGGTGACGCGCATGGCGTCGGGGATGCCGAAGCCGGCCATGGGGCGGATGATCACCCCCTGCCGCAACAGGCGCTGGTTCAGCCCGGCGACGTCGACCGCCGGGAAAAAAAGGAGGAAATTGGCCTGGGATGGGATCACGCGCAAGCGCAGGTCCTGCAGCTGGGCGAACAGCCGGGCCTTGTTGGCGCGGTTCATGCGCACGGACAGGTCCTTGTAGTCGTCGTTCTCCAGGGCCGCCAGAGCGGCGCGCTGGCCGATGCGCGTGACGTTGAAGGGCGGCTTGACGCGGTTGAGGATGGCGATGACCTCGGGATGGGCCAGGGCGTAGCCGACGCGCAGGCCGGCCAGGCCGTAGACCTTGGAGAACGTGCGCAGCACCACCACGTTCTTCCGGCGCCGGATCTCGTCCAGGCCGGTGACATAGTCGCCCGGGTCGTCGATGTACTCCTGGTAGGCGTTGTCCAGGACGATGATCCGGTCGGCGGGGAGGCGGTCGATGAAAGAGCGGACGTCCGCGCCATGGAGAAAGGTGCCCGTCGGGTTGTTGGGGTTGGTGATGAAGATGATCTTGGCGTCCGACGCGGCGCGGGCGGAGATGGCGTCCAGGTCGAAGCGCAGCTCCTTGTCCATCGGCGCCTCGACGAAGGCGCCGGCGCCGGCGATCTCGGTGGTGGCGATCTTGTAGAGCGAGAAGGTCTTTTCCGAGGTCAGGACCTTTTCCCCGGGCTTGAGGAACGTGCGGATCAGCAGCTGGATGATCTCGACCGAGCCGGCGCCGACGATGACGTTATCCATGTCGATGCCGTTGTACTCGGCGATGCGCCGGCGCAGGTAGTAATTGTCGGAATCGGGGTAGCAGTGGACCTGGGAGATCTCGTCGACGATGGCCTGGCGGACGTGCTCCGGGATCGGCAGCATGTTCTCGTTGGAGGCCAGCTTGACGACCTTGGCCAGGTGGAATTCCCTCTGGATGTCCTCGACCGGTTTCCCCGGCTTATATGGTGTGATCTGCAGCACGTGGGGGTTGACCAGAGATTCCATCGGCTCCTCCTATTTGAATAATGAAGGCTGTTCTTTTTCCTCGAAAAGTTCGGTCAGTTCTTCCAGCGAAGGCAGTTCCGACAGGTCGTTCAGGCCGAAATAGATCAGGAATTCCGGGGTCGTGGCGTACAGGGCGGGGAGCCCGGGCACCTGCTTGCGGCCGGTGATCTTGATCAGTTTTTTCTGCAGCAGGTTCTTCACCGGCCCCGATGAGTTGACCCCGCGCATCAGGGAGATCTCGGTCAGGGTGGCGGGCTGGCGGTAGGAGATGATGGACAAGGTCTCCAGCGAGGCGATGGTCAGTTTGGTGGCCTGGCGGATGGTGAAGAATTGCTTCAGCTCCTCGTGCAGGTCGGGCTTGGTCACCAGTTGCAGCCCGCCGCCGCTCCGTTTCAACAGCAGCCCGCGCTCGGGCCGCTCCAGCAGGAGCTCTTTCTCCATCGCAGTCAGGATCTTCTCGAATTCCTCGATGTCGCCGATCCCCAGGAACTCCATGATCCGTCCCGGCTCCACCGGTTCCTTGGACACGAAGAGTATCGCCTCGATCAGGGCGATCTGCCGGGTCATCGGTTCGGGGATCATGGGTTTCAGTTGTCCAGCTGGCCGGGCTCGTTCTTGTAGATGGAGATGGTCCCGAACAGCTGCTCCTGGACGGCGATCAGCATGTGGCGCTTGATCATTTCCAGCAGGGTGAAAAAACTGACGACAAGCTCCTCGAGGGAGTCGAGCTTGGACGTGTACTCGCTGAAATCGAAGTAGCCGTTGACCGCCAGCAGGGAGAGGATCTCTTCCTGCTTCTTGGCGATGGAATAGTTCTTGGACGGGATCTCCAGGAACTGCTCGTATTCCTTTTTCTTGACGATGTCGAAAAATATTTCGGCCAGCTGGAACGCCGATACTTCCTTCAGCTCGTATTCGCGGTTGGCGAAGCTCTCGTTCATCTCCAGGCGCCGCCAGAGCAGGAGTTCCGTGCCTTCCATCTCGCGCAGCATCATGGAGATCTTCTGGATCTTCTCGTATTCGATCAGGGTGTGGATCAGCTGCTTTTCGGGCGATTCTTCGCCCGGGATCTCGGGCCTGGGCAGCAGGGAGCGCGACTTGATATAGATCAGGGTGGCGGCGGTCATCAGGAATTCGCTTTCCCGCGACGGGTTGAGGCCCTTTTTGCTTTCCAGGTAGGAGAGGTATTCGGTGGTGATCTGCGACAGGCGCACCTCGATGATGTTCATCTTGTTCTTGCGGATCAGGTGCAGCAGCAGGTCGAGCGGCCCTTCGAAGTATTCGGTCTGGACCTGGTAGCCGGTAAATTCGCTTTCCATCATACGTTCATCAGCCCGCGCACCCGGGCGATGGTCTCCCCGGCGCGGGCGGCGGCGCGGCGGTTGCCCGGCGCGAGGATGTCGGCAACGGCCATTTTCTCGTAGCGGCTGCGCCGCTGGCGGAACGGCTCCAGGAAATCGTTGATATTGGCGATGAGGATCTTCTTGCAGTCGATGCAGCCGATGCCCGCCCTGCGGCACTCGGCGTCGGCCATGGCGATCTCGTCCCCTTTGGAATAGGCCTTGTGCAGGGCGAACACCGGGCAATCCCCGGGCACGCCGGGGTCGCTGCGGCGCTTGCGGCGCACGTCGGTGACCATGGGCCTGATCTTCCCTTCCACCACGGCGGCGGGGTCGTTCAGGTAGATGGCGTTGCCGTAGCTCTTGCTCATCTTGCGGCCGTCGATTCCGGGCAGCTTGGGGATGGGGGTGAGAAACGCCTGCGGCTCGGGGAAATAATTGCCGTACAGCCCGTTGAAGCGGCGCACGATCTCGCGGGCCAGCTCCAGGTGGAAGACCTGGTCCTCGCCCACGGGGACGGTGTCGGCCTTCATGATGATGATGTCCACGGTCTGCAGCAGCGGGTAGCCGAGAAAGCCGTAGGTGTTGATGTCGCGGTCGGCCAGTTGCGCCTGCTGCTCCTTGAAGGTGGGGACGCGCTCCAGCCAGCCGAGCGGCGTCACCATGCCCAGCAGCAGGGTGAGCTCCGCGATCTCCTTGACCGCCGACTGAAGGTAGACGACGCTTTTCTCGGGGTCGATGCCCACCGACAGAATGTCCAGCAGTGATTGGCGGATATTGGCCTGGATGTTCTTCACATCCTGGTATTCGGTGGTCAGGGCGTGCCAGTCGACGATGGAATAGTAGCATTCGCCTATTTCCTGCAGCTTGACCCAGCTTTTCAGCGCCCCCTCCCAGTGCCCCAGGTGGAGTTCGCCGGTGCCCGACGGCCGGATGCCGCTCATGACGGTCATCGGGCTCACGCTCCCAGCCCCAGGATCTTCATGACCAGGCGGAAGATGGGATCGGCGATGAAGTCCAGCAGGTGGGAATAAATGATCAGCAGCAGGATGAAAAAGCCATAGGGCTTGACCGCTTCAAAAGCGCGCAGGGCGTCGCCCTTGAGCAGGCCCTCCAACACGCCGCTGCCGTCCAGCGGCGGGATGGGGATCAGGTTGAAAACGGCCAGGTAGATGTTGATGATGATCAGGAAGAGCAGGATGGTGAACAGCGGCTGGGAGGCGAGCAGCCCCGTGCTTTTCAGGGCCAGGAAGGCCAGGATGGTGGCCCCGGCGACCAGCAGGTTGGATATGGGGCCGGCCGCGGACACGAGCATGCCGTCCCGGCGGCGGTTGCGCAGGTTGTTGGGGTTGACCATGACCGGCTTGGCCCAGCCGAAGACCGGGCCGCCGATGACGGCCAGCAGGATCGGGAAGATAATGGTGCCGAACAGGTCGATGTGGGCGATAGGATTGAGGGTCACCCGGCCCATCAGCCTCGCCGTCGGGTCGCCGAATTTGTCGGCGGTCCAGGCGTGGGCCGACTCGTGCACCGAGAGGGCGAAGAGCACGACGGCGAACTGGACCACGATGCGGAAGATGTCTGTCATTATTCAGCAAAATACCACAAAGACGGCCTTCCGTCAACAAAAAACGGCCATTTGCCCCGGCCGGCCGCAGGGAGTAGGCTCGCCCTGCGCTGGAACGGAATCCTGTTGACTTGAGCGAATGGAAGCGATTATTATTCCTGGCGCGAGGTAGAACATGGATCTTTTCAAGCTGAAACAGAACCACACTACGGTCGGTCGCGAGATGGGTGCCGGCGTGGTCACGTTCATGGCCATGGCCTACATCATTTTCGTGAATCCGAAGATATTGGCCGCGGCCATGGGCGAGGAATTCATTCCCGCCCTGGCGGTGGCCACCTGTTTCGGGGCCGGGCTGCTCAGCATCCTCATGGGGCTGGCCAGCAATTATCCTTTTGCCCTGGCCTCGGGCATGGGGTTGAACGCGTTCCTGGCCTACGGTGTGGTCATCGGCATGAAAGTCCCCTGGCAGACGGCGATGGGCATCGTTTTTCTCGAGGGCGCCATCATTTTCGTCCTGGTCCTGACCCGGATCCGCGAAGGGGTGATGAACGCCATTCCCCTCGACCTGAAACGCGGCATCGGGGTAGGCATCGGCCTGCTGATCGCCTTGATCGGCCTGCAGAACGCCAAGCTGGTCATCCCCGACGCGGCAACGATCGTCACGTTCGGACGCATCGGGGCGGAGAGCCTGATCGCGCTGTTCGGCCTGCTGGCAACGGCGGTAATGCTGGCCAAGAAGGTCCGCGGGGCCTTCCTGATCGGCATCCTGCTCTCCACGGCCGTCGCCGCCGTTATGGGGCTGGTCCGCCTGCCGGCATCCCTGGTGGCCGGGGTGCGCGTTGAATATTTCAGGACGTTCTTCGCCCTGGACATCGCCGGCGCCCTGCGCCTGGGGCTGCTGGGAACGTTGTTCGCCTTTTTGATCACCGATTTCTTCGATACCATGGGGACCGTGGTGGCCGTAGGCGAGCAGGCGGGGTTCCTGGACCGCGACGGCAGGATCCCCCGGCTGAAGAATATCCTGCTCGTCGATTCCCTGGCTGCCCTGTGCGGCGGGCTGTTCGGCTGCAGCTCGGTGACCACCTACGTGGAGAGCTCCGCGGGCGTCGGCGAGGGCGGCCGCACCGGCCTGACCTCGGTCGTGACCGGCAGCCTGTTCCTGCTGGCGGTGTTCTTCACGCCCCTGGTCGCCATCGTGCCCGCTTACGCCACGGCGCCGGCGTTGATCCTGGTCGGTTTCCTGCTCATCTCCGGGGTGCGCGCCGTCCACTGGGACGATGCCAGCACCGCCTTGCCGGTGTTTCTGACCATGATCATGATCCCCTTCACCTTCAGCATATCCAAGGGGATCGGTTACGGATTCATCTCCTTTGTGCTGTTGAAGCTGTTGACCGGAAAGACCAGGGAGATCCATCCGCTGCTGGTCGTGATCTCCCTGCTTTTCGCCCTGGATTTCATCATTTCCTGAAGCGGGCGGGGAGCTTACTTGCCGTTTCCGCCCCGGGGCGGGGCAGAGAAGATCTTTCCGTATTCTTCGGCGAAGCGGCTTTTGCCGCAAAGCAGCATGGCGGTCAATGGCATCAGTGCCCGGACCTTTTCGGACAAGCCGTGGGCCAGGGCACGGATGTCCCACTGGGCGTGCTCGTCGTCGCGCAGCCGGGCGAAATGGTACATCTCCCTCAGGTTCATCTTCATCAGCACCGGGCGCCGATGGGAATTGGTCAGGACGTAGTCGGCGGCGGCGCCGGATCCTCTTCTGAGCTCCAGGTACGCCCGGTTGGCGGCTCCGATGATCTCGTTGAACTCGCCTTCCAGCCCGGCTTCCCGGATGCTCGCCGGGCAGGTGTTGCCCAGCTCCGGGGCGTATTCGCCGGCGAGCAGGGTGGCCATGCGGTGGCGCTTGAGCTGGGCGAAATTGGCCGCGCTGACGACCGCCTGGAACGTGATGTCGGCCATTTCAAATTCCCGGGGCATGGCGCTGAAGAACTGGACCTCCTTGAAAAATTCCCGCAGCAAGGCTTTCTTGCGCGCCGGGCTTGTTTTTTTCACCGTGTCCAGGGCGCGCCTGAAATCGAGCCCGCGGCTGGTGCTGGCGTGCGCCGCCAGGATCACGTCGTCGCCGTTCTCGGTATAGGAAACGATCTCGGGTTCCAGGCCGGGCGGCGGCCCTGCCGGTCCGGGCCGCCGGGCGAAATAATCGTCCAACGCCGAAAACGCCTGGCGATCGAAAGCGGTCGGTTCGGGGAACAGGATGATGGAAGGGGCAATAGGCAGGACCAGGGCGTACAGTTTTTCGCCGAGCTCCCTCGCCTCCCCCCGGGGGCTCAGGCGCAGGCGGCGGAACATGTGCTCGAGGTTGCGGGCGTTGACCGTCATGCCCACCTGGCCGCTGCTGGCCAGCGGCAAAATGTAACGGGCGTCTTCCTTGGCCCAGCCCTCCACGAGCTTCTGGCCGGCGGGGCTCTTGACCATGTCCCGGTGCCGCCGCTGCAGGCGCTTGTTCAAGAGCGCAAACGACTTGAAGTAGAACCGGTTCTGCTTCCGCACCGTCTCGAGGAATAATTTTTTTTGCCCCGCGTCCCCGATCTCCTTTGGCAGGACCAGGTCCCCCTCCAGGGTGACATAGCGCTGTGATTTTTCGGTATACGAGACCAGGCGGAACCGTTCCGTTTCCTCCAGGACCAGGCGCGAGATGCCCATGACGTCGAAATTGAAGACCGCGTGCTCGGCCACCGAGTGGTGCCCCATGGCAAAAATGATCTTCTGGTTCGAACTCCTGGCCTTTTCCACGTCCAGGCAGGCTTTTTTTCTGAGCTGGTCGACAGGCAGGGGGCTGCGGCTGATGCGGGCATAGGCGGCGCTGAGCGTTTCCGGGGTCAGGTGCCTGCCGCCGCGGAGTTCCAATTGCCGCAGGATATCCGCGTCCACGTTGAAGCCTGCCAGTTTGACCCGCAATCTCGCCTCCTATCGCAGCCGCCGCGCGCCCGGGCGCCAAAGCTCAGATCAACTTCAAATCCGCTATATGAGTCATGACTTGCTGGGCGCTTTCGTCTATGCTCTGATGGTTCCAGACGTCAAAGGCCTGGACGCGGTCCCGTTGCACGATCCGGCCGTACAGCTCGTCCAGAAGCGGCGAATGGTCCTGCGGGTACTCGTGCAACCCGGCCGTGGCCAGCCTTTTTTTCAGCACCTTGGCGTCGGCGCGCATGCGGAAGACCACCGTATAGGTCGGCATCCAGAAGCGGTAGAGGTTGTCCAGCAAGGCGTCTTTTTCTTCCGCCTGGCCGTTGCCGGGCTTGGCGGCCAGGAAACGCTGCCACTCCAGCCAGTGGTCGAGGAGCGAACCGTCGCAAAGCAGGAAGTCGGGATGGCCCTGCGCCCGGATGTTCTCCTCGTTGATCTGGCTGGTGATGAAATAAAACTGGCTCACGAACCCGGGCTTTTGATCGAAGTCGAAAGGGCTCTTCAGCCTCAGGTCCGGGACCTCTTCGACCCGGTATTTCAGCGCCAGCATTTTTTTGACCTCGGCCAGGACCGATGTCTTGCCGCTGCCGGGGACCCCGGAAAAAGCCATCTTGTGCATGGCCGGATTCTAGGCGACATTCGCGGCAAAGTCAAATTTACTTTTGGCGAGAATTTTGTTATGATTGGGCCGATGAAACGTGCGCCGCAAAAAAATGTCCCCGCAAGAACGCGAACATGACCAACCAGGAAATCGCCAGGGCTTTTGACAAGTTGGCCTTTTTCCTCGCCATGAAAGACGAGAACGAGTTCAAGATCGGCGCCTATATCAAGGCCGCGAAAAGCATCCGCGATTACCCGGTCTCCATCGAGGACATGCTGCTCGCCGGCGAGGACCTGACCCGCATCGACGGCATCGGCAAGGTGCTGGCCCAGAAGGTCGAGGACCTGGTCATCATCGGCTCCCTGAAGATCCTGGACGACCTGCTGGCCGAGTTCCCCGACAGCCTTTACGAAATGGCCCAGATCAAGGGGATCGGGCCCAAAACCATCCTGAAAATCTTCGAAGCCCACCGGCTCAAATCGCTGGACGAACTCAGGCGGTTTTTGCTCAACGGCGAAAAATTGGCCATCCCGGCCCCCTATGAGTGCCGGATCAGAGAGTTCTTCAAAAAATGAATGCCGTCCTGGCTTCGGCGTCGCCGCGGCGCAAAGAATTACTGCAGCTGATCGGCCTGGCCCCCGAGGTCATCCCGCCGGATATCGAGGAGGCGGCGCGGCCGGGCGAGGCTCTCGAGGACTTTCTGGAGCGGGTGACCATCGCCAAGGCCCTCGAGGTTTACAAAAAGAAATTCTTCCACTCCCTGCTCATCAGCGCCGACACCGTGGTGCTGCTGGACGACACGCTGATCGGCAAGCCGGCCAGCCGCGCCGACGCCTTCGCGATGCTGCGGCGTCTCTCCGGGCGGCGGCACGAGGTCCTGACCGGCCTGGCCCTGATGTACCAGGGCGAGACCCGCTTCGCCATTTCCCGCACCCGGGTCTTTTTCAAGGCGCTGGATGACGGCGAGATCGATTTTTATCTGGATCATGAAAAATTCATGGACAAGGCCGGCGCCTACGCCATCCAGGGCCGGGCCGCCATTTTCGTGGAACGGATCGAAGGCTGCTACTTCAACGTCATGGGTTTTCCGCTCAACCAGTTTTACCGCATGGTCAACGACAGGGGACTGAATTTATATGGCTGATCCGCAAAAAGATCGCCGGGGTCAAAGCCGTAACGTTGGGCGCGACCGGTCTGCAAGTCCTGCGCATGGGCATGGGCGGGATCCCGATCCAGCGCCTGGACGCGGCGAGCTCCGACCGCGTCCTGGAAAAGGCCTTGGCCAGCGGCATCAACTTTTTCGACACCGCGCGCGGGTACACCGACAGCGAAAGCAAGCTCGGCCGGGTCCTCTCCCGCCACCGCCAGGGCGTGGTCATCGCCAGCAAATCGTTCAGCCGCGGCGCCGCTGAGATCCTGGGCGACATCGAGACCAGCCTGCGGCTGTTGCGGACCGACCATGTCGACATCTACCAGTGCCACAACGTGGCCAGTGAAGGCGACCTGGAAAAGATCCTGGCCGCCGACGGTGCCGTGGCCGGCCTGCTCAAGGCCAGGGAACAGGGCAAGATCCTCCATATCGGGCTTTCGGGGCACAAGCCGCGCATCGTGGCCATGGCGCTGTCCCGCTTCGCCTTCGCCACCATCCAGGTCCCCTGCAACTTCATGGAGACCGAGGCCATGGCGGAGCTCATCCCGCAGGCGCACCGCCAGGGAGCTGGGGTCATCGCCATGAAGCCCGTGGGCGGCGGCAACATCCGCGAGACCGCCCTGAACTTCCGCTTCATTTTCAACCAGGGGGTGGACGTGGCCATCCCGGGCATGGATTCGGAACGGCAGGTCGAGGAGAACGTGGCGGCGCTGGAGAACCTATCGGCGTTGGACGCGGCGGAAACCCTCCGGCTGCAAATGGAGAAGGAGCGCCTGGGCGACAGCTTTTGCCGGCGCTGCGAATACTGCATGCCCTGCCCGCAAGGGCTGCCGATCTCTTTTTTGCACGTCCTGAAAAACTATTATTTTCTCTATGACTTGAAAGACTGGGTCTGGGAGCGCATGGCCGCCCTTTCCAGGACCTACAAGGATTGCGCGGCCTGCGGCCAGTGCGTGCAGAAATGTCCCTACCACCTTGATATGCCGGAAATCTTTCGCACGACCTGGGAAAAAATGCTGGCCGATAAGACCGCGAAGGAAAAAGAAACCAGGTGATCCCGGCGTTCAGGCTGTTGGCGCCCACGGTCATGACCCGGGTGAAGTTCACCCCGTCGGTGCCGCGTTCGGCGTAGAAGCCCGTCTCGGCGACCGAGTTATCTTTCCAGTTCAGCTGCACCCGGGTGCCGCCCAGGATCAGGGTCGCGGTCAGGTTGCTGGGCGCGGGAGGAGGCGCCACCGAGGGATCTGAAACCAAAATGGTTGCGATTCATCATAAACCTTCCATAGCAATATACTTGCCAACCTCCCAGGGCCCTCGGGGCGCTACGAGAGCGGCTTTTTTTCTGGCAAAACCATTGGATCGTGAAGCGGAACCAGGGATTGAATCCAAATTTTCCTGAATGACAGTAAATTTCTTATATAATCAGAATTATCTTTTCTTTTAACCCGCGAATTCGGGCGTCGACGAATAATGACCGCTTTGGATCATTTTGGTTATGATCAGGTTCAGCTCGGGGGAATCGTTCTTGATCTGGCTTAAAAACCGCGGCCGCAGAAGATGGGCAAGTTTGATGGTGCTTTCCCGCCAATCGGGTATCAGCAGGATGACGTAAATGTCGGTCACCAGATCGCGAAATTCCTGCATTTCCTTGAGTTCTTTCTTGTCGGCCGCCACCAGGACCGCGATGGAGTTGGGCTCGACGATTCTGCGCAGCCTCTCTTCCAGGTCGGCCAGCGTCTTGAAATGCTCGATACTCCTTCCGGAGGCCGCGGCCTTGAACGCCGCCGCGATCCTGTCTTCATCGCCGCCGCTGGAACTGGCATAGAAAAGGAACTGCATGCTGCTTCTCCTTGTTATCCCGAATCTTTATTCAAGAAACATGCCAAATCAAAAAAATGATCTTTTCGCTTCGCCGCATGGATCATTTGCCTCGAAATGACGATGTCAGCTGGAATTTTTTCAACAGCGCGTAAAGCCTTGACCGTGACAATCCCGAGATCCTGCAGGCTTCCTCGATGTCTCCGCCCGTGGACGCCATCAGGTCCGAAAAATACTGTTTCTCGGCCGCCGAGAGGGCGGTCCGGTGAAACTCCTTCAATGAGAGCTTGGCCCGGGGCGAGGCGGCGCCGCTTCCCGGGTGTTCCTGGACGGCCGCCCGGCCGCTGAAATTCTTGCGCGCCACCTGGATGCGGATATTGGTCGGCAGGTCCTTCGGAAAGATGATGGGGTCGTCCTTGGAGGAAAGCAATGCCTTTTCCAGCGCCTGGACCAGTTCGCGGACATTGCCCGGCCATGGATAGTTGTGGACGATGCTCCAGAAATCGGGGGAGAAGCCCTTGGGTTCGAGCCTGAACCGCCGGCACAACACGCCCATGTAGTGCAAGGTCAATTCCTTGATATCGTCCAGGCGTTCGCGCAACGGCGGCAGCGCGATCACCAGCGAGCGCAGACGGAAAAGCAGGTCCTCGCGAAACGTCCCCTTCCGGGCCATCTGCTCCAGGTCGCGGTTGGTCGCCACCACCAGCCTGAAATTGCTGGCGATCTCCTGGTTCCCGCCCACCGGGCGGAAACGGTGTTCCTGGATGACCCTCAGGAACGTTTTTTGCAGCCCCAGCGGCAGTTCGCCGATCTCGTCGAGGAAGAGCGTCCCCTTGTCGGCCTGCTTGACCAGTCCGTCGCGGCTGAGATAGGCCCCGGTAAAAGCGCCGCGGGTGTGCCCGAAAAGGATGCTTTCCACGAGCGTTTCCGGCAGGGCGGTGCAGTCGACGATCACGAAATTTTCCCCTGCCCTCTGGCTGTTGTGGTGAATCGCCTTGGCGAACAGTTCCTTCCCGGTCCCGGTCTCACCGGTGATCAGGACGTTGACGTCGCTCTGCGCCGCCTGGGCCAGGAGGTCGAGGCTGGGAGTGAGGCGGCACGAGTTGCCGATGATCTCTTTCCTGTCCAGGTCGACCGGGGACTTCCCGGGTCCCTTCTCGGCCCGGTACTCCAGTATCTGGCCGACGTGAAGCTTGATGAATTCCGGAACGACCGCCTTTTCCAGGTAATCCCAGGCGCCGCTGGCGATGGCCAGTTCCGCTTCGTCCGGATCGCCGCGGTCCGCGACCACGATGATCTCCGGGGAACGCTCGCCCTCCTTTATTTTCAATATGCCGTCCTGGGTGCTGCCGCCGGGCAGGCGCGCTTCCAGGAAAGCGATCGCATAGGGTTCGGCCTGGATCTTCTGCAGCCCGTCGGCCAGGTTGCCCGCGCAGGCGGCGCTATGGCCCAGCGGTTCGCCGTGGCGGCGATCGTCTGGCAAAAAGCCGGGTCAGAATGGATGACCAGGATGTTTCCCGTACGCAGCACGTTTGCCTCTAGCTACCAATTTTAATAAACTTGGCATTATTTTTCAAGGGCGCGGCGGCGCCGAAAGCGGAACGCGCCATAAAAATACGATCGTGCGGGGTCAGACGATTCGCCCGTCGCGCAAGCGGATCGTGACCTGGAAGCCGCTTTACTATGCCCGTCCTTTATACTATAATCCGCCCATGAACGCCCGGCAGCAGATCGAGGAGGAAAAACTCCAGAACATCCTGAATCCCCGCAAGTCCAACCGGGAATTCAAGGTCACCATCCGCTTTCAAAAGCATCTTTCCCGGAATTTCGCGAAAGCCTTGGAGCTCGCCAGGAAGAACAAGTATTTCATGGAAGAGGGCGAAGGCGATTTTTACAAGGCTTACGCCAGTTTCTATCCCGCCGAGGTCGAGGACCTTTTCAACTTGTTCGAACTGGTCAAGGAGCGCGAGACGACGAAAATATACTTGAACAACAAGTCCATACCTTATATCCAGGACCTTTGGCTTTTTCTTCTCTGGTTCTACCGGGTAAAATAAAATCGCCGAAAAATTGCCGCGACAACTTGACTTTTTTTCATATTTAAATTATAAAGTGTTCTTGTTTAGGAGGTTTTCATGAAAAAATTATGCTCGCTCCTGCTCATAGCTTTTTTGACCGCACTGATCGTTTCCAGCTTCACCGCTTGCGACCAGCTGAAAATAACCAATTTGAAAGCCAACAAGCATTTCAAGACCGCCAACAAATTCTACAGCGAGGAAAAGTTCAAGAAAGCGATCGCCGAATACGAAGCCGCGCTGCAGCTGAACCCCAAACTGAAAGCCGCCTACTATTACCTGGGCTCCAGTTATGTCATGGTCTATAAGCCCGGCGACGACTCCGAGAAGAACAAGGAATTCGGCGTCAAGGCCACCGAGTATCTGCAGAAAGCGTTGGAGATGGACCCGGAGAACAAGAACATCATCCAGGCTCTCGGCGACATCAACGACAAGATGCGGAACTTCGATTTGGCCGAAAAATATTATCTCCAGGTGCAGAAGTTCACGCCCAATGATCCGGTTTCTTATTATAACCTGGCCGGCTTTTACAACAACAACGGCAAGTACGACAAGGCCGTCGAAATGTATGAAAAGCGCATCGCCCTGAACCCCGCCGACCCCGAGGGTTATCTGTACCTTGCCGGCTTTTACCAGGACAAGCGCAAATGGGACGATGCCATCAAGAACCATGAGATCAGGATCGAAAAGATCAGCCAATCCAACATGGATGAAAAGGCCAAGAATGAGCTTCTGGCCGACGCCTACTACCGCCTGGGCGTTGTCTGCTGGAACAAGAGCTACCAGACCCCGCCTGACGTCATGGGGTCGGTCGAGCGCATCCAGGTGGTGGACAAGGGTTTTGCGGCCCTGAAAAAAGCCACCGAGCTCTCCCCCAATTTCCCCGATCCCTGGGCCTACATGGGCTTGCTCTACCGCCAGAAAGTGGTCGCCGAGCCCTTGAAGAAAGCCGAGTATGAGAAGCAGGCCGAGGCCATGGTGCAGAAATTCCAGGATCTCCGCAAGCGCAAGCTGGCATCCGAGCAATTCATCAAGGAACTGGCCAAAGAAAAATAGTTCAAGAATTAAAACAAAAACCCCTTGTTTTCTTGGAAACAAGGGGTTTTTTTTTGCCATGGACCGCCAAGGCCACGGTCGGTCATCAAGGATATTTGACAGATTATACTGAAGAGGTTATATTTCGGGGCATGAAAATCAATACCAAGATCCGCTACGGTCTGCGCATGCTGATCGCCATCGCCCAGAGCGAAAGACTGGTGAACACGACCGAGCTGGGCGAGCGCATGCGCGTTTCTCCGAAATACCTGCGGAAATTGGCGGGACCGCTGGAAAAAGCGGGGTTGATCAAGAGTGTCCAGGGCATCTATGGCGGATATGAACTCAATAAAAAGCCCGAGGAGATCACCCTGCGTATGCTCATGGACGCTTTCGGCGAACGGGTTTCGCTGGCCGACTGCCTGCTGGGCAAGAAATGCGAGCTGAAGGATACCTGCCTGGCCAAGCAGGTCTGGGAAATGCTCGAAAAAACCATTGAAAAACGATTTTTGCCCATTTCGCTCCGCGATATCCTGCAAAACAAGGTGGAGATGCCCTGATTTCCCCGGGATCCAGTCCGGAAGGCATTCTGGGCCCGTCTCCGGTTGACATTTCGGCCAAAATGGGGTATAGTCCGCTGCAGGAAAGATGACCAAACACGCTGCTATTTTACTGATTTGCCTGCTTGTTTTTTTCAGCAGCGGATTTTGCCAGGACGAATTCCTGAAGATCGAATGTTCGGTGTCCCCGCGTCAGATCCTGCAGGGCAACGAAGGGTTGTTGAAGATCAGGATCGTCGTGCCCAATGGCATAAAAATTTCGGCCAGCCCCGAATTCCTGATCCGCATGGACGAGAACGAAAGCCTGTCTTTCGCCAAAATATTCTTTGCCGGCTCGGAAATGAACCTGCCGACCACCCAGGAGAAGGAAGGCGTGTTCCTGGATCCGCAAAAGGAGATCGAGGTCCCCTTCAAGTTGAACGAAGGCGCGCTGATCGGCAATCTCACCGTCAGCGGCGAAGTCATCTTCACCATGCTGATGCCGGACAATTGGTCGGTGAAGACCACGCAGAAATTTTCGGCCAACCTTGTTTCCCGCCGGAACTACAAGATCAAGAAAAAATGACCTCCGCTCACAGCAAGCCCCGCTCGCGATACCAGTCGATCGTCTCCTGCAACGCGCGCGGCAGCGGGGTGCGGGGTTGAAAATGGAGCCGGGCGTCGATCTTTTCCCCCGAGCACACCCAGGCCGGGAATTTCATTTCGTTGAATTTGTCCCGGTTGAAGATCGCTTTTTTCCCGAATGTCCGGATGCGCAGCTCGGAAAACTCGGCCAGGGCCCGTCCCAGGATCTCCGGTATCACGATCTTCCGGGTTTTTTTTCTGCCCAACAGGCGGGCCACCTGCTCCATGAACGGGCGCCACTCGATCGCTTCCGGGTTGGCGACATAGAAGATCTCGTTTTGGCAGGGGCTGTTCGCGGCGGCGATCATGCCCAGGACTAGGTCTTTGACGTATATCACCGAATACCTGCGTTCTTTTCTGCCCAGAACGGGAAATATCCCCTTGGCCACTATGCGGAAGACGTCGAGCATGTCCATGTCGCCGGGTCCGAAAACGATCGGCGCGCGGATGATGACGTATGGCGCCGGGCAATGCGCGGCAACGATCTCCTCCTGGGCCAGTTTGCTTTTGCCGTATAAAGAGATCGGTTCGGCCGGCATTTCTTCGCTCAGGCAGGGGCTGCGGCGGTTGGGTCCGGCCGCGGCCAGCGAAGAAAGCAGGACCACCTTGCGCAGGTGCTTCAGCGGCTTCAGCTTTTCCAGCAGGGAACGGGTCCCCTCGCTGTTGACGTGGGCGAACTCGCCCCGGCGGACGGACTTGGTCACGGCGGCCAGGTGGAAAACCATCTCGATGTCCGCCGGCAAGGGCTCGGACGCGAACAAGTCGCCGCGGACGATCGCGATCTTGTCCCGGAATGCGCAGGCGTCCAGCTTGGCGCTCTCCCTGACCAGGGCGACCACCTGGTCGCGGCCGCTGGCCAGCAATTCTCCGACCAGGTGGCTGCCGACGAATCCCGTTGCCCCGGTCACCAGTATTTTCATGGAGCAATTTTATAGAATCCCTTTTAAATATGCAAACGAGGAGTGAAACCATGGATGTTTTTAAAAAGTGCTTTGAGTTCACCCAGGCGGAAGACTACAAGAAGTTGGGCCTCTACCCCTATTTTACCGAGATCGAGAAGGTAGAGGGGAACCACGTCTGGGTCAACGGCAAGAAGATCCTCATGGTCGGTTCCAACAATTACCTTGGGCTTTTCGATGATTCCCGGATCAAGGCCGCGGCCATCGCCGCGATTGAAAAATATGGCACTTCCACCTGCGGCTCGCGCTTTCTGAACGGCACGTATTCGCTGCACGTCGAGCTGGAAAAAAAGCTGGCCCAGTTCATGGGCAAGGATGAGGCCCTGACTTTTTCCACCGGCATGCAGACCAACCTGGGCGCCATTTCGGCCTTGGCCGGGCGCAATGACGTCGTCGTCCTGGACCGCATGGTCCATGCTTCGATCATGGACGCCGTGCGCCTCTCCTACGCCCACATCGCCAAGTTCAAGCACAACGACATGAAGGACCTCGAGGACAAGCTGGCCCACCAGCCCGCGGATAAGGGCAAGCTGATCATCGTCGACGGCGTCTTCAGCATGGAGGGCGACCTCTCCAACCTGCCGCAGATCGTCAAGCTGGCCAAGAAGTACCACGCGCGGCTGATGGTCGACGACGCTCACGGGGTCGGGGTCATGGGCGAGAAGGGGCGCGGGACGGCCGAGCACTTCGGCCTGGTCGACCAGGTCGACCTGATCATGACCACTTTTTCCAAGTCCTTCGCCTCGCTGGGCGGATTCGTGGTCGGCGACAGGACGATCATCCAGTACATCAAGCATCATGCCCGGGCGCTGATCTTTTCCGCTTCCATCACCCCTCCCGCCCTGGGCGCCGCGCACAAGGCCCTGGAGATCATCCAGGACGAGCCCTGGCGCCGGAAGCGCTTGTGGGAGATCACCCGCATCATGAACAAGGAATTGACGGCCATGGGCTACCATACCGGCAACACGGAAACACCCATCATCCCGGTCTTCATCAACGACCTGGAGAAGACCTTCATGTTGTGGAAATTCCTGCGCGATTACGGTATCTTCACCAATCCCGTGATCGCTCCCGCCGTGCCGCCGGAAGATTCCCTGATCCGGACCTCATACACGGCGACCCACACCGACGACGACCTGGAATTCATCCTCAAAGGGTTCAAGCAGGGCGGCAAGCTGCTGGGGCTGATCTGAGTTTCGCCGGCTGACCGCGAACTCGGCTGTAAAATTGGATATCAGCGCGGTTGTCGTCAGTTTCAATTCCGAGCGCTTCCTGGAGCGTAATTTCCGTTCGCTCTTCGGCCAGACCGTCCCCTTCAAGCGCGTGATCGTCGTGGACAACGCTTCCCGGGACGGGTCGCGGGCCGTCATGGCGTCGTTCCCCGGACTGGAACCGGTCGTGCTGCCCGAAAATATCGGCTACGCCGCCGCCGCCAACCTGGGCATCGGCCGCAGCGATTCCGAGCTGGTCCTGGTCGCCAACGCCGATATCTTTTTGGATCCCGAATTCAATCGTCGCGTCCTGGAGTTCTTTGCCGCCCGGCCGCAGGCGGGACTGCTCTCCCCGCTCATCCTGCGCTTTGACGGCCAGACCATCGACTCGGCCGGCCAGGCCTGTTCATGGGCGCTGTATCCGCGCGAGATCGGCTACGGTCGCCCCCTCGGCCGCCTGGCCCTCGCCGCAGGCGAGATCTTTTCCGTTTGCGGGGCGGCGACCGTGTTCTCGCGGCCGGCCCTGGAAAAATTGAAGCTGGGCGGCGAATATTATGACGAGGACTTTTTCATGTTCTGGGAGGATTTCGACATCGGCTGGCGGGCCAACCTCCTGGGGCTGAAGGCCTTCTTCGTGCCCGGCGCCGTGGCCTACCACTTCCGCAGCGGCACGCTGGCCGGGAGCCGGTGGGCGCGGTTCTCCCTGGCGCTGGCCCGCCCCGCGCCCCTGCGTTTCCACCTGCTGAAGAACCGTTATCTGACCCTGATCAAGAACTTCCGCCTGGCGCGCTCCTGGTGGACGCTGCCTTTCGTCATCCTGAAAGACCTGCTCTGGGTAGGCGCATTGACAATCCGTTCGCCCAAAATTATAATCGCCCTGGCCCGCTCCCGTGCCGTCTTCAAGAGGGCCTGGAAAAAAAGGACGCTGATAAAAGATCATGAATGAGATCATCTTGATTTTTTCGTTCATCCTTTCCTTTTTGCTGACCCTGTACGGCACGCCGCTGGCGCAAAAAGTGGCTTTCCGCTACCAGATACTGGACCAGCCCGACGGCAAGCTGAAAAAACACGCCCAGCCCGTGCCCTACATGGGGGGCGTGATCGTCTATTTCGCTTTCATTTCGCCCATCAGCCTGGTGTTCGATTTCAACCAGCAGATGCTGGGGATCCTCTTCGCCAGTTCCATCCTGCTCCTGGTCGGCCTGTTCGACGACCTGAAAGCCCTTACCCCGGGGATCAAGTTCCTCTTCCAGATCGTGGCCACCTACATCCTGCTCAAAAGCGGCATCATCATCGACCTGGTCTTTTTCCCCAGGTGGCTGGACTTCCTCCTCTCCTTCCTGTGGATCCTGACGGTGATCAACGCCTTCAACATCATCGATATCATGGACGGGCTCGCCGCCTCCGTCGGCGCCCTGAGCGCCCTGACCATCTTCATCATCTCCCTGTATTCCCATGACTTCCTGATCTCCATCCTGGCCCTCAGCCTGGCCGCCTCGCTGCTGGCCTTTCTCAAGTTCAACTGGGAGCCGGCCCGCATCTACCTGGGCGACGCCGGCAGCATGATCCTGGGGCTGATCATCGGCTCGCTGACCATGATGGTCCGCTACACGCGCTTCAACAAGCTGGCCTTTCTGGCCGGGCTGTTCGTCCTGGGCATCCCGCTTTTCGACCTGGTCTACGTGATCATCCTGCGCGTCGTCAAGGGGAAAATGCCGTTCATGGGCAGCCCCGACCATTTCGCCCTGCGCTGGCGCAAGCTGAAAAACTGGTCGGCGCGGGAGACCGTCAGCGCGATCGTGGCGGTGCAATTGTTCCTCTCCGGGCTGGTGGTCGTCAATTTTTTCGCCACGCCCCGCTTCACCCTGCTCAGCAGCGCGCTGGTCGCCCTGTTTTTCATCGTCCTGGGCGCGGTCCTGGCCCGCGTGAAAATGGAATGAACATCGTCATCGGCGCCGGGATATCGGGCTTGAGCGCGGGCCAGGCGCTGGACGGCGAGTTCGTGATCCTGGAAAAGAGCGAGACGGTGGGAGGCCTGTCCGGGCAGTACCGCGCCGGCGGCTTCGCCTTCGATCACGGCGGGCACTATTTTCATTTCCAGGACAAACCCGAGATCAAGGAACACGTCAGCCGCTACCATGCGTTTCGGGCCTACCGGCGCGACAGCAAGATCTTCCTGGGGGAGCGCTTCATCCCCTATTCCCTGCAGTATCACCTGGCCTACCTGCCGGCGCGGCTGCGCCGCCCCATCCTGGCCGAGATCCTCGGCGGCGGCGGCGGCGAACCCGCCGCCGACCTGGAACAATTCCTGCTGGCCAATTTCGGCCCGCGTTTCTTCAGCCTTTTCTTCGAGCCCTACCTGCTGAAATTCTACGGCCGGCCGCTGTCGGGCATGATCGCCGGGATGGACAAGGGGAGCATCCCCGTCCCCAGGCTGGAGGAGGTCATGGCCGGCGCCCGCGGCAAAAAGCGTTCCGCCGAGGGGTATAACCCCGTTTTCTACTACCCGGTCCATTCGGCGCGGGGCTTCATGCAGGCGTACAGCCAGCCCCTGCTGGACAAGATCCGCTTCCGCGAACGGGTCACCCGCATCGAGCCGCGGCAAAAAAAACTGTTCACCGCCTCCGGCGCCTACCGCTATGAGAACCTGATCAGCAGCATGCCCCTCAACGAGCTGCTGGGCGTCATCATGCCGCCGCCCCCTTTCCACCCGCGGCAGCTGCAGCATATTTCCACGCTGGTGGTTAACGCGGTGCTCTCCCGGCGCCGGCGCCGCTTTCACTGGCTCTACCTGCCGGAAAAGCGCTTTCCCTTCTACCGCGTCGGCTATTATCCCGGGTCGGGGACCGTCGCGGTCTACCTGGAAAAAACCATCCGCGCCGGCGAAGAGCTCGACGGGCGGCAGCTGTTCCGCGCCATGGCGTTCACCCTGCGCCGGATCGGCATGATCGAGCGCGAGAGCGAGATCCTGTTCCATGATCTGAAAACCATCCCCGTATCCTACGTGGTCTTTGACCGCAACTGGCCGCGCCTGGTGCCCGCGATCCTGGCGCACCTGCTCCGGCTGGGCATCCATTCCATCGGCCGTTACGGCAGCTGGAATTACAGCTCCATGGCCGACGATATCCGGATGGCGCTGGCGACGGCCGCGCGCATCAACCGGGCATGAGCCGCGCCAAGATCACCGTCGTCCACCTGGTCACCCGGCTGGAGCTGGGCGGGGCCCAGCTCAATACGCTTTACACGGCCGAGCATCTCGACCCGCAGCGCTTCGATGCCTACCTGCTGTGCGGTCCCGGCGGCATGCTGCGCAGCCGGCTGGCGGCGGCGGACCGCCTGATCGTCGTCCCCGCCCTGGCGCGGGAGATCCGCGTCTTCAAGGATCTCCAGGCCCTGGTCCAGCTCGTGCAGCTTTTCAAGCGCCTCCAGCCCCAGATCGTGCACACGCATTCCTCCAAGGCCGGCATCCTGGGCCGCCTGGCCGCGCGCCTGGCCGGGGTCCCGGTGGTCGTGCACACGGTGCACGGGTTCTCTTTTTCCCCTTGCCAGTCCTTTGCCAGGCGCACGTTTTACCGGCTCGCCGAACGGTTCTGCCGCCGCCTGACCAGCCACGTCATTTTCGTCGCCCGCGCCGACATCGACCTGGCCCTCAGGCACAAGCTGGTCACCGGGAATTTTTCGCTCATTCGCAGCGGCTTTCCCCTGGAAAAGTTCCTCGGCCGGGCTGCCGACCCGGCGGCGCTGCAAGCGCGGTTCGCCCTGCCCGCCGGCGCCTTCGTCTGCGGCACCGTCGCTCCCTTCAAGCCGCAAAAAGGCCTTTTTCACCTGGCGGCCATCGCCGCCATCGTCATCCACAGGAACCCGGCGGTCCTGTTCTTCATCGCCGGTGACGGCGAACAGCGCCCGGAGCTGGAGGCCGAGCTGCGCCGGCGCGGCATCGCGGCGAATTTCCGCCTGCCCGGGTTCATCGCCGACGTGGAAAACGCCATGGACTGTTTCGATATCGGCGTTTCCACCGCCCTCTGGGAGGGCCTGCCCCAGAGCCTGGTGCAGCTGCGCCTGAAAAAAAAGGCCGTGGTGGCCAGCGACATACCGGGCAACCGCGAAGTGATCCGCGACGGCGAGAGCGGCTTCCTGCTGCCGGCGTCCGATCATGAGCGCTTCGCCGACGCCATCCTGCGGCTGGCCGCCGATGCCGGGCTGCGCCGCCGGCTGGGGGATTTCGCCGGCGAGGATTTCGGCGAATGGTCGGCCGACAGGATGGTGGCCCGCCAGGAGGAACTGTACCAGCGCCTGCTGGTGAACAGCTGGACCGGGAGCTGAGCGCCCGGGGCGGGGCGGTGAAACGAATTCCCGTTTTTTTTGCTTTACATTCTTTTCCCGGGCGGGTACAATAGGGACCATCCCGGGGCCGATCCCCCGTGGAATAATTCAATTGACGGAGGTCAAGATGAAAGGAAACAAAAAACTGATTGAAACCCTGAATGCACTGCTGGCGGATGAGCTGACGGCCGTCAACCAATACATGGTGCATTCGGAAATGAACGCCAACTGGGGCTACGAGAAACTGCACAAGCATTTCGAAAAAAGGGCCGTCGACGAGATGAAGCACGCCGAGAAGCTGATCGGCCGCATCCTTTTCCTGGAAGGGATCCCCGTGGTCACCAACCTGAGAAAAATAGTCATCGGCGCCGACGCCGCCAAGCAGCTGGCCAACGACCACGCGTCCGAAGCCGACGCCATCGTGTCCTACAACAAGGCCGTCAAGCTGGCCGGCGACCTGGCCGATTTCGCCACCCGCGAGATCCTGGAAAAGATCCTCAACGACGAAGACGTCCACATCGACAAGATCGAGGAGCTGCAGGACCAGATCGGTCACATGGGCATCGGGATGTTCCTCTCCATCCAGGTCTGAGATCCTGAAGAAGTTCGTTCTAAACCAGGCGCATGGCCCGCAGGCGGGCCACTCGTTCCTCGAGCGGCGGATGGGTCGAGAACAACGCCAGCAGGCTCTTGCCGCTCAGGGGCGCGACGATGAAAAGATGGGCGGTCTGCCGGCTGCCCTGTAGCGGCAGCCGCTGGGCATACGCGGTCAGTTTTTCCAGCGCCGAGGCCAGGCCTTCGGGGTTGTGGGTCAGCTGGGCGGCGCCGGCGTCGGCCTTGAATTCCCGTGAGCGGGAAATGGCCAGCTGGATGACGGTGGCCGCCAGGGGGGCGAGGATGGCCATGGCCATCATGCCCACGATGCCGCCGCGCCTGTCGTCATCGCGCCCGCCGGCGAACAGCCCCACCCAGCGCATCTGGTAGGCCAGGAACATGATGGCGCCGGCGAGGGTGGCGGCGATGGTGGCCAGCAGCGTGTCGCGGTTGATGACGTGGGTCAGCTCGTGGGCGATGACGCCCTTCAGTTCCTCTTCCCCCATGGCGTTCATGATCCCGCGCGAGAGGGCGATGACCGCTTTGCCCGGATCGCGGCCGGTGGCGAAGGCGTTGGGAGACTCCTGCTCGAACACGTAGATGGCGGGCATGGGCACCTGCGCCTGCTGGCTGAGTTCGCGCACCATGGCGAATATCCGCGGCGCCTCGCTTTCGGCCAGGGGGCTGGCCCGGTAGGCTTTCAGCACGATCTTGTCGGAGAACCAGTAGGAAACAAAATTCATCAGCCCGGCAAAGACCAGCGCCAGCAGCATGCCCTGCCGGCCGCCGAGCATGCCGCCGATGAAGAGAAAGATCCCGGTCAGGGCACCGAGCAGGATGACTGTTTTCAGGTTATTCATGTTGCGCCTCCTCCTTGTCCTTTACCAGGACGACCACTTTTTCGTTTTTTTTCATCAGCCACAGGTTTTCCCTGGCCTTCTTTTCCAGGGCCAGCGGGTTATCCCGCAGCAACTGGATCTCCCTGGTCAATTTCAGTTTTTCCGCTTCCAGGCGCTGGATGGTCACCTGCAGGTCCCTGATCTGTTTCTGCGTCTTGACGATCTCGATGATGCCGCGGTCGCCGAACACGAAGGCCAGGACCAGGATGAACAGGAAAAAGAACAGGAGCAGGGCCAGGCCCCGCGATTGCAGCGGGGAATTCTCCTTCTTCCTGTTCAGGCGTTGTTCTCCATCCTTGGGCAAACCGGGTACGGCCATGGCCCTAAAATAACATAAAACCCGCCCGCTTGCAACCAGAACCGGCGAGAAAAGGCTATATTAGAATTCTTTTTGACTTAGATCCCGGGCGGTCTTGCGGCTGGTTATTTGCCGGAAATTGACAAGCCGGAAATATTATACTAAAATTTTTTCATGTGGGAACCTACTAAAATCCGCGCAAGAAGTTCAATGGTTGCGCTGTCCATTCTCCGTTCGGCACGGATGGCCATGGACAAAACCGGGAGGGGCAAATGATGGGGGATGAAAACAAGGAAGGCGTCGGGTATGTCCCGGACGACGACGAACCCGAGGCGGACGAAACCAAAGCCCAGGACAAGAACGCCCACGAGGACGAAGGCTTTAAAAAAAGGATCGCCGCCAGGAAGGCCCGGCACAAGGTCCCCGAGCCCGAAGATATCCTGAAGAAAACCGCGGCGGAGCGCGACGAATTCAAGGACAAATACCTGCGCGGGCTTGCCGAGATCGACAATTTCCGCAAGCGCATGAAAAAGGAAAAGGATGAGTTCCAGAAGTACGTGCTGACCGAATTCCTCCTCGACCTGTTGCAGATCTACGATAATCTGGAGCGGGCGTTGAAAGTGAAAAGCCTGGAAAATGAAAAAGGGATCGTTTCCGGGGTGGAGATGATCCGCAGGCAGTTCCTGGAACTGCTGAAAAAGAACCAGGTGCATGAGATCGACGCCCTGGGCAAGCCGTTCGACCCCGCTTTTCACGAGGCCCTGAGCAAGGAAGAGCGCGAAGGGGTCAGCGCCCCGGTGGTCGTGGAGATCTACCAGAAAGGGTTCACCTACAACGACAAGCTGCTGCGCCCGGTCCTGACCAAGGTGGCGACCCCGGTCACGAAACATGCCGGCGGCGAAACCCCGCCCGCCCCCTGATGGCCAAGAACATCGGTATCGACCTGGGGACGACCAACTCCTGCATCAGTTACCTGGAGGGGCGGGAGACGCTGATCGTCCCCAACCCCGAGGGCGCCCGGGTCATCCCGACCGTGATCGCCCAGACCCATGACAAGAAGAGGATCTTCGGCAACGCCGCCAAGCGGCAGATGATCACCAACAGCAAGAATACCGTCTGGGGCATCAAGCGCCTGATCGGGCGGAAATTCGACAGCCCGGAGATCAGGGAGATCGGCAAGAGGGTCGGCTACGATATCGTCGAGGCGGCCAACGGCGACATCAAGGTCAAGCTGGCGGAAAATCTCTATTCCACCGAGGAAATTTCCGGCATGTTCCTGGGCTACCTGAAGAACATCGCCGAAAACTACCTGGGCGAGGCCGTGGGCGACACGGTCATCACGGTGCCCGCTTTTTTCAATGACGCCCAGAGGCAGGCCACCAAGGTCGCCGGCGAGATCGCCGGCCTGAACGTCACGCGCATCATCAACGAGCCCACGGCGGCCCTGATCGCCTACGGGCAGAGGATCAAGAAGAACGGCTTGTATGCGGTGTACGACCTGGGCGGCGGCACCTTCGACATTTCCATCGTCGAGGTCAATGGCGACATCTACAAAGTCGTGTCCACCCTGGGCGATACGTTCCTGGGCGGCAGCGATTTCGACGCCCAGATCTGCGACTGGATCTTTCATGAGGTCGAACGGGAGACCGCGGTCGACCTGCGCGACACCAAGGAGATCGTGCAGCGGGTGATCCAGGTCGCCGAAAAGGCCAAGATCGAGCTGTCCTTCGACCAGGAGACCCTGATATCGATCCCCTACCTGCACCATTTCGACGACGGCTCCAATTACCATTTCCAGAAGAAACTCACCCGCCCGCAGCTGGAATCCTTCACCATGGATTTCATCGACCGCACCCTGGCCCTGATCCAGACCTCGCTGAACGACATCAGCGTCACGCCGGACAAGATCGAGCGGGCCATCCTGGTTGGCGGCCAGAGCCGCATGCCCCTGATCTACCAGAAAATATCCCAGTTTTTCGGCAAGCCGCCCGACATCCAGATCAACCCCGAAGAAGTGGTCGCCCAGGGGGCGGCGCTGCAGGCCGAGATCATCAAGGGCAAGGTCCGCGACCTGCTGCTGCTGGACGTCACCCCCCTCTCCCTGGGCGTGGAGACCAAGGGGGACTCCTTCACCAAGATCATCGAGCGCAACTCCACCATCCCCACGAAAAAATCCATGATCTTCACCACCATCACCGACAACCAGAACACGGTGAAGATCCATGTCCTGCAGGGAGAGCGGGCGACCGCCTCCGGCAACAAGTCGCTCGGTTATTTCAACCTGGTCGGCATTCCCCAGTCCCTGCGCGGCATCCCGCAGATCGACGTCTCCTTCGAGATCGACGCCAACGGCATCGTCCGCGTCTCGGCCCAGGACAAGGCGACCGGGCTGACCCAGAGCATGAAGATCCAGCCGTCCAGCGGCCTGTCGCCGGAAGAGATCGACAAGCTCATTCAGGAGGCCAAGCAGTACGAAGAGAAGGACCGCCAGGACCTGCGCCTGGCCAGGGACAAGATGCAGCTGAAGGAAGAGCTGGAGACCGTCAAGTTTTACTACCAGCGCTATATCGAAAAATTGACGCCCCATGACGCCGCCGAGATCGATTCGCTGATCAGCCGCAGCGAAAAAGCCCTGGAAGGCAATGAAATGGAGATCCTGGAGAGCCTTTTGAAAAAAATGAAAAATTACCGCATCATCATCAACAACATCCTCACCGCCGAATTTTCCAAGTAAGGGAACATGGCCAAAAAAGATTATTACCAGGTCCTGGGCGTCGGCCGCAACGCCACGGCCGACGAAATAAAGAAATCCTACCGCAAGCTGGCCATGCAGCACCACCCCGACCGCAACCACGACAACCCCCAGGCCGAGGAAAAATTCAAGGAGGCGTCGGAGGCGTACTCGGTGCTGGGCAACAGCGAAAAAAGGCAGATCTATGACCAATACGGCGCCGAGGGCTTGCGCGGCGGCGGTCAGGGGTTCGACGCCGGTTTTTTTTCCGACTCGATCTTCTCCGATTTCGGCGATATCCTGGGCGACCTGTTCGGCTTCGGCGGGGCTTCGGCTCAGCGCCGGCAGCGCCAGGGAAGCGACCTGGGGCTGGAGGTGGAGCTGACGCTGCAGGAATCGTTCCAGGGGGTCGAAAAAGAGATCGCCGTCGAGCGCGAGCGCAATTGTGACGTCTGCGACGGCTCGGGCAGCGAACCCGGGCACAGTCCCGAGACCTGCCGCAAATGCGGCGGCAGCGGCAACATGCGCGTCTCCCAGGGCTTCTTTTCCATGGCCACGACCTGCACCTCCTGCCGGGGCAGCGGCAAGGTCATCGACCACCCTTGTAAAAAATGCCGCGGCCACGGACGGCAGCGCGAGGCCAAGAAGATCACGGTGACCTTCCCCGCCGGCATCGACGAGGGCAACCGCCTGCGCGTCACCGGCGAAGGCGAGGGCGGCCGGCTGGGCGGCGCGCCGGGCGACCTGTACATCATGGTGCGCGTCCGGCCCGACAAGCAATTCCAGCGCCACGGCCACGACCTGCTCTTCCAGCTGCCGGTCGCTTTTTCCCAGGCCGCGCTGGGGGACGTGATCACCATCCAGACCTTCGAGGGCCCGGAAAAGATCAAGATCCCGCCGTCGACCCAGAACGGGCAGATCCTGAAGATCAAAGGCAAGGGGTTCCACCAGGTCAACCGCTGGAGCCGGGGCGACCTGCTGGTCCAGGTCCAGGTCGTGACCCCGCGCAATCTCTCGCGCCAGGAGACCGAGCTGTTCAAAAAACTGCGCGAGCTTGAAGCGGCCAAAGGCCAGCCCCTTTCCGAGACCGACCGGGTCAACTAAATGGGCGAGCGGCGATTTTTCTCGGCGAACGATGCCGTCAACGGCCAGGTGGCCGTCGACGGCGATGAATTCCACCATATCGTCCACGTCATGCGCTATCGCGCCGGCGACGAGGTGGAGATCGTCAACGGCCGCGGCGGCCTGGTCCACGGCCGCATCGCCGCCGTCAAAAGCCATTCCCTGCAGGTCGCCGTCCAGGGCAGCGAGGATTTCCCCATGGCACCGCTGCGCGTGGTCATCGCCCCTTCGCTGACCAAGGGGCACGCCATGAACTGGCTGGTCGAAAAGCTGAGCGAATTGGGCGTGGACGAGATCCGGCCGCTGCTCTGCGAACGCACCGATGTCGCCTACGGCGCCTCGCAGCTGCGGCGCTGGGAAAAGATCGCCGCCCAGTCCCTGAAAGTCAACCGCCACTATTGGCTGACCCGCATCTTCGCCCCGGTTTCGCCCGCCGACATCATCGCCGCGGCGGAAAAGATGCCCGGCAAGATCCTGCTGGACCTCGACGTCCCCGGGAAGCTGGAGCGCCCGGCCGCGTTCCCGGTCCTGGCCGCGATCGGCCCGCCCGGCGATTTCAGCGCCGCCGAGAAGGCGCTTTTCCGCGAACACGGCTTCCGGCCGGCGCGGATCAACGACGGCATCCTGAAGACCGAGACCGCGGCCCTGGCCGTCGCCGCCATTTTGAAAAATGATTGAACTGCAAGGGCAGATCGGGAAATACAAGATACTGCGCAAGCTGGGCAGCGGCGGCTTCGGCACCGTGTACCTGGCCGAAGACACCATCTTGAAATGCCAGCGGGCCTTGAAGATCCCTCACCGCACCAGCGCCCAGGCCGATAAGCTGCTCCAGGAATCGGTGCTGCAGACCCGGCTCCTCGACCACCCGCACATCGTCAAGCTCCTGACCGTCGACATCATCGACAACATCCTGATCATGGTCATGGAGTACATCGAGGGCACCGACCTGGAAAAGATCCTGGACAAGTCCAGCGCCCTGGAGATCAAGACCGCCCTGAAATATTTCAAGCAGATCCTTTCGGCCCTGGCCTTCGCCCACCAGAAATCGGTGATCCACCGCGACATCCGCCCCTCCAATATCCTGATCAACCTGGACAATGACGTCAAGATCGCCGATTTCGGCACCTCGACCCTGCTGCAGGAAAAGCAGTTCGCCACCACCAAGATCGGCTCGCCGCCCTATATGGCCCCGGAACAATTCGAAGGCAAGGCGGTTTTTGCCTCGGACATCTATTCCGCCGGCAGCCTGTTCTATGAAATGGTGACGGGGTTCCCGCCCATCGTCCTGGCCAACCCCATGGAGATCTACAAGAAAGCCAAGGCCGGCCAGTTCATGACCCTGGTCCAGAAAAATCCGCTGGTGTCTCCGGAGCTGAACTGGGTGATCATGAAGAGCCTGGCCGCGGACCTGAAAACGCGCTATGCCCAGGCCGTCGACGTGCTGAACGACCTGGAGCACATGGCCAACAAGAACCGCGATTACTCCAGCGAGATGAAGGACATCCAGAAGCGCATCCAGGCCAGGGAAAGCCGCAGCGACCATGTCTGCTGGAACTGCCGCAAGGCCATGGGCCGGCGCGTCAAGACCTGCCCCTATTGCGGCGAGGAACAATAGCCCGCGTCACGTTCACGGCCCGCCGCCCGGGCTCGCCGGCGCATCCCGCGCCACGCCCGCTAAGGGCTTGATTTAAGCGGCGCATCCGGCGATAATGAAAACAGGAGCGACCATGGAACGCGAAGAATTGTATAAAAAGATCAGCATTGAAAACGACAGGAAGATCGTGCTGCTCGTGCTTGACGGCCTGGGCGGGCTGCCGCTCAACGGCAAGACCGAGCTGGAGACCGCCCGCACGCCGAACCTGGACCTGCTGGCCGCGGAAAGCGAGCTGGGGCTCAGCCATCCCATCGCCCCCGGCGTCACTCCCGGCAGCGGGCCGGCCCACTTGTCGCTGTTCGGCTATGACCCGCTGAAATACGAGATCGGCCGGGGCATTCTCGAGGCGCTGGGCGTGGGCGTCGCCGTCGGCGCTCGCAGCGTGGCCGTGCGCGGCAATTTCGCCACCCTGGAGAACGGACTGATCACCGACCGCCGCGCCGGCAGGATCCCCACAGAGAAGAACCGCGAGATCATCGCCTACCTGCGCGCAAGGATAAAAAAGATCGAGGACGTCGAGATCGGCCTCTACCCGGGCGAGGAGCACCGTTTCGTCCTGGTCCTGACCGGCGACGGCCTGGACGACCGCCTGACCGACGCCGATCCCGAGGCGACCGGCAAGCCGCTGCTGTACGCCAAGGCCAAGAGCGGCGAGGCGGAAAAGACGGCCCGCATCGCCAACCTCTTCATCGACCGCCTGACCTCCGAACTCGCCGGGCGCCCGCCGGCCAACACCTGCCTGCTGCGCGGCTTCGCCCAATACCCGGCCATCCCCTCCATGGCCGAGCTTTTCAAGCTGAAAGCAGCGGCCATCGCCGTCTACCCCATGTACAAGGGGCTGGCCCAGCTGGTGGGCATGGATATCCTGGCCACCGGGCGGACCATCGCCGACCAGGTCGCCACGCTGAAGCAGCACTACGCCGAGCACGATTTCTTTTTCATGCACGTCAAGAAAACGGACTCGTACGGCGAGGACGGGAATTTTTCCGCCAAGGTCGGGGTCATCGAGGAGTTCGACCACTGGCTGCCCGGGATCCTCGAGCTCACGCCCGACGTCCTGGTCGTCACCGGCGACCACTCCACTCCCGCGGTATTGAAAGGCCACTCCTGGCACCCCAACCCGGTGCTGCTCAAGGCGGCGTTCCAGAGGCGCCCCCCGGCCGCGGCTGCCCGGTCCGAATTCTCCGAGAGCGCTTGCGCCCGCGGCCTGCTCGGGAATTTCAGCGCCTTGGACATCCTGCCGCTGGCGATGGCGAACGCCCTGAAGTTCAAGAAATACGGGGCCTGAGCGCATGCCCTACCTGAGCATCGCGGTCGGCGAGCTGCAGACCAACGCCTACATTTTTTACGACGCCGCCAGCCGCCACTGCTTCGTCATCGACCCCGGCGCCGAAGCGGAGAAAATAATGGCGCTGCTCGCCGGGAAAAAGCTGCTGCCCCTGGCGGTGGTGCTGACCCACGGCCACGCCGACCACGTGGGAGCGGTCACGGCGCTGGCCGCCCATTTCCATGTCCCGGTATGGATCCATGCAGCGGACGACCCGCTGATGCGCGGGGCGGCGAACCGGGAGTTCGCCGCCATGTTCGGGGTCGAGCTGCCGCCCGCCGCCGGCCGCCTCCTGGCCGATGGCGACGCGCTCGCCCTGGACGGCCTGGAACTCCGGGTCATCCACAGCCCCGGCCACACCCCGGGCTCCATCCTGTTGTACGGCGACGGATTGCTTTTTACCGGGGACACGCTCTTCAAAGAGGACGTGGGGCGCACCGACCTGCCGGGCGGGGACGAGGCCGCGCTGCGCCGCTCACTGGACGGGATCAAAACGCTTCCGCCCGGGACCCTCATCCTGCCCGGCCATGGGCCGAACAGCGTCCTGGCGCATGAGTTGCGGAACAACCCCTATCTTTGAAAATGGCGGAACCCGTCTCCCCGCGCTCGCCCATCGAGCAGTTCTTGCATTACCTGGAGTTCGAGAGGGGGCTCGCCGCCAACACCATCCATTCCTATCGCCGCGAACTCGGGAAATTTTTCGCCTTCCTGAACGAGAAGCGCCAGCCGCACCTGGGAGCGGACGAGGCGGTCATTCTCGATTTCATCCGCCAGCAGGGACGGAAGGGCGGGGCGGTCTCTTCCCAGGCGCACCTGATATCGACGCTGAAGAGCTTCTACCGCTTTTTGCTCCAGGATGACCTGCTGGAATCCAGCCCCGCCTCCACCGTCGCCCTGCCCAAGAAGTGGGCCCGGCTGCCCAAGTATCTCTCCTGCGAGGAGGTGGCGCGGCTGCTGGAGGCGCCCGACGTTTCCACCCCCATCGGCCGCCGCGACCGGGCGATACTGGAGTTGCTATACGCTACCGGGATGCGCATCTCGGAGGTGGCGGAGCTGAAGCTCCCGGCGGTCTACCTGGACGAGGGTTTCGTGCGGGTTTTTGGCAAGGGGGGCAAGGAACGGATCGTCCCTTTCAACGATATCGCCCGCGCTTGCCTGAAGGATTACCTGGAAAGCGCACGACCGGCCCTGGTCAAAAATTCGCGCCCGGAGCAGGTCTTCGTCAATTACAGCGGCGGGACGTTCAGCCGCCAGGGGCTGTGGAAGATGATCAAGGGCTACGGGGCGAAGGTCGGCATGTCCGCCCGCCTCTCGCCGCACGTGCTGCGCCATTCCTTCGCCACCCACCTGGTGGAAAAGGGGGCCGACCTGCGTTCGGTCCAGATGCTGCTCGGCCATTCGTCCATCACCACCACGGAGATCTACACCCACCTGGCCAAGGACCAGTTGAAAAGGATCTACGACCAGTTCCACCCGCGCGGCCGCAAGGAATGAAAGCGGGAGCGGGGGGCGGCGCCCCCCCCTCTCGCGGCGCGATCAAAATTTAAAGTACAGGGTGAGATAGGTATAGAAGTCGGCGGTCGGCTTTGCTCCGACTTCCGGGGTATCGTAAAACACGTACTTGACGTTGGGGATGATCTTCACGTTGTCGTTGAGCGACCAGCCGAGGCCGGCCAGCAGCACGTTGGCCTTGGAGCCGTTGGCCATGGGGATGTAGTCGATCTTGCTGCCGTTGGGATTGGGGTCGAGGAGACGGTCATAGCGGCCGACGACGTCCAACCTGGGGCTGATCTTGAACACGCCGAACAGGGAGACGAACTTCATGTCGCTGTTCACCCCCGCCTGCCTGGCGTTGCGCACCCCGAAGTTAAGGCCGCTCCGCCCCCAGTTGCCTTTCACGCCGGCGAAGGCCTGCAGGATATTGACCGAGCTGTCGTTCCCGGTATTGATGTAATCGGCATAGAGTTCAAAGAACAGGGCTGGCGTGGGCTGGAAATTGAGGCGGCCGTAGACGGCCTTGCCGTGGTCGGTTTCGGACTTGGTATAGGACCCGTTTCCGAACACCAAGGCATACGTGAGCGTTTTTTTGCTATTCAGGTTTCCTTTGAGGCCAATGCCGAGATCGCGCGAGTTGCCGAATTTGAACAGGTCGATGGGCGTTTTCTCCATGGGCCGGTAGCCCCAAAAATCTTCAATGTTGTCATATAACGGTGTGCCGATCAGGCCCAGCATCAAGGTGTGCTTGCCGATCTTGGCCGTCAGGTAGGCATCCTTGACGAAGGGAACGAGCGTGGTTGACGTCTTGAAGTCGCCCGGGCTGTTCATTTCCAGGCGGAAGCGCATGGAGATCTTTTCGGTCAGGGTGTTGTCGTAGGTCAGGTAGATGCGCCGGAACCAGAAGCCGTTGTTGTTCTTGACGGCGGCGTCGTGGTTCTGGAGCGCGTAATAATAATCGCCGAACATCAGGCCGGATAATTTGCCTTCGGCTCTGAGCGCGGCGGCGGAGAGCAGCAGGCAGAGCGCCAGCGCCAGGATGATCTTCTTGCTTTTCATGGATAGCCTCCTTTTATTCCGCGGCCGTTACTGGCCGATACGGGCCAGGGCCTGGGAAATCTTGCTGCCGGCCAGGGCGATATATCCGGCCTCGCCGACGAATTTCTGGCCGTCTTTCAATACCCATTTCATGAACGCCGCGACCAGCTGCTTCTTGGGCTGGCCCTTGCAGACGAAATAGAGGTCGCGGGCCGGCGGGCTGGGATACTTGTCGTCGGCGATGGCCTTGGTGATCTGGTCGCGATCGCCGTAAAAACTTTCGTCCGCGTCGATCCGGCCGTTGCCGTTCAGGTCGATGGGCAGGATCGCGGTCCCGGCCATGGGCTTGAGCGAGGCGGCGTCATACGCGTAATTGATGTTGTTGAAGCCGACGCCCAGCGCGTCCTTGCGCACGGCCTCGTTCAGCCCCGGGTCCCCGAAGACCCCGATGCCCAGCAGGTCCTCCTGCTTCTTCCCCAGGAACAAGGCCCAGGTTTCGGCCGCGCCGCAGGAGTCGGAGCGGGTGTAGGCATGCACCTGCACGCTGCCCTTGCCGCCCGTGAGTTCGTTCCAGGTGGGAGGTTCTTCCTTGAACCAAATACGGGCGAAATCGGACTTCTTGATCCCCTTTTTCATTAGCTCCTTGAACAGGGGATTGTCTTTGTTGATGACCGGCACCACGGCGTCCTTGGTGACCGGGATGAACCAGGCCCCCTTCTGGACCTCGGCGGGATTGATCTCCCGCGAGACCATGCCGATGTCGACCATGTCGGCGAGGGCATCGGCGATGCCTTTGCCGGCGCCGCCCGCCGAGATGTCGAAGCGGACATCGGGATTGAGCTTGCGGAATTCCTCGGACCACTTCATCACCATGGGATAAAGGGCGAAGGCGCCGGACATAGTGATCGTGCCCTGCAGTTTTTGCGCCGGCTGCTTCTGGGCCGGCAGGGACTGCGCTGCGAAGAGTCCCAGCAGGAGCAGGACGGTAAAGGTGATACCTGTTTTTTTCATTGACGTTCCTCCATTATAAGAATTTTATTACGTTTGTGGCGCTGAATGGGATCACTTTGGGCTACAATCATAGTACAATTATAATACAAGTTTTTCGCTTGTCAATAGCTTTTTAAAAATAAAATTGCCTGTCCCGGGGGCGGAGACGAAAAAAACGCCATTTGTATTTTAGCTGCTTTTGGTCTACAATGGCGGGGAGGTGATTCATGGAGCGAACCCTGGCCATCATCAAGCCCGACGCGGTACAGCGCCAGCTGGTCGGGGTAATCATCTCCGAGATCGAAATGAACAAGTTCGCCATCGCGGCGATCCGGACCCTGCGCCTCAGCGCCGAGCAGGCCGCCCTTTTTTACGAGGAGCACCGGGCCAAGCCGTTTTACGCCAGCCTGGTGTCCTACACGGCCTCCGGGCAGCTTTACGCCCTGGTCCTGGAAAAGGAGAACGCCATCGAGGATTGGCGGCAGCTGATGGGGCCCACCGATCCGGCCCTGGCCGGGCCGCTGACGCTGCGCAAGCGCTTCGCCATCGACATCCAGCTGAACAGCGTCCACGGGGCCGATTCGCCGGCGATGGCCGCACGAGAGATCGATTTTTTCTTTGGAGAAAAGGCATGAAAAGTTTTCAGATCCGCAGCAAGATCGTCAGCGGCGTGGCGGTCCTTTACTTGAAGGGCCACCTGGATGCCCACCAGGTCGGCCGGTTCGAAAAGGAACTCATCCGCATGATCAAGGAGAACAATTTCAATATCCTGATCAACGGCCAGGACCTGAACTACATCACGTCGGCGGGCATGGGCATCATCATGGGCTACATCGACGAAGTCCGGGAAAAGGGCGGCGACATCAAATTGTGTTCGCTGAACGAGCGGGTGCACGAGACCTTCGACCTGGTGGGCTTTACCGAGATCTACGATTTTGTCGCGAATGAGCAGGCGGCCATTGAAAAATTCAAAGCGCTTCACCCCCAGGCCTGATTTTTCGATCACCATCCTTTCGCAGACGCAACTGTTGAAAATGGTGGTCGAGCTGACCCGGCACATCGCCACCCTGTTCAATTTTTCCCTCGCCGAGGCGCAGAAGGTCTCGCTGGCCATCGACGAGGCCGTGACCAACGTCATCAAGCATTCCTACGGCAACGATCCCGGCCAGGAGATCAGGATCGATTATTTCCTGGCCGACGGCGGCGTGCGCATCCGCATCTTTTACCGCGGCCTGCCCCCCGAGATCTCCGACGAGGAAGTGAACATCAACCGCATGATCAAGAAAAAAAAGAAGGGCGGGCTCGGGGTCAAGCTGATGAAGACCATCATGGACTCGGTCACCTATTCGACCCGCAACGGCGAGAACTGCTGCGAAATGACCAAATGGCTGAAAGCGAAGTAAAGCGCCTGCAGAAGGAGTTGAAATTCAAAAAGTTCCAGCTGAACTCCATCTATGAACTTTCTTCGGCCATCCAGTCGCAGTTCGACGTCGACCACGTCATGCGGGTCTTTTTTTCCTCGCTCATGGCGCCGCTGGGCATTTCCCGCACCTTCTTTTTCGACCGCGCCCAGGCGCTGTTCCGCAAGCGCGGTTTTTTTTTGAGCGCCGCCGAGGCCCAGCTCCTGAATAAAAAGCTGGCCAAGGCCCTGGCCGGCGCCGCCGCGCTGAAGGTGGAAGACCTGCCCGGGAAGCTGGAGGAATTGAAAAAATTGCTGCAGGCCCGGGGCATCCATTACCTGCTCAATGTCTCGGAAGACAAGAAACGGCCGATCATCCTGGGCCTGGGGCGCAAGTTCAACGTGCGCGAGCTGGAACAGGAGGATTTCGAATTCGCCTACATCCTGTCCCGCTTCATGCTGATCGAGCTGGACAACATCCGCTATATCGCCCAGATCTTCGAGAAGAAGAAGCTGGAGCACGAGATGAAGATCGCCCGCGACATCCAGCTTTCACTGCTGCCCCAGGGGCTGCCGCAGCTGGAGCGCTACGATCTCTCCGTCATCTACGAGCCCATCCAGGAGGTGGGCGGCGATTATTACGACATCCTGCCGATGAAAAAAAGCATCCAGCCGCTGGTGCTGGCCGACGTCGAGGGCAAGGGCCTGGCCGCGGCCCTGCTCGCCGCCTCCTGCCAGGCCATCTTCCATTCCATGAACGAGCTGTACCTGTTCAAGCCCGCCCGCTTCATCGGCAAGGCCAACGCCTTCATCCACGAGATCACCCGCGGCAGCCGCTTCATCACCCTGTTCTGGATGCTGCTCAACGACGACCGCCCGTCGCTGACCTACGTCAACGCCGGGCACAACGCCCCTTTCCTGGTCTCGGGTGACACCGTCAGGAAGCTCGACACCGGCGGCTTCCTGATCGGTTTCAGCGACAGCAGCGTCTACGAGGAAAAGACCCTGCCGCTGAGCAGCGGCGACGTGATCTGCGCCTTCACCGACGGGGTGTCCGAGGCGCAGAACCACGCCGGCGCTGAGTTCGGCGAGCAGGCCATCAGCGACTTCGTCCGCGCCCACCGCCGGCTGCCGGCGGCGGAGCTGAGCGACGCCCTGTACAAAAAGATCAAGAGTTTCGGCCAGAAAACCAAATTCCGCGATGATTTCACCATCATGATCGTCAAGGTCCGCTAGCGAGGAATCCATGAACACTGTCGTGCTGGGTCTGCAATGGGGCGATGAAGGCAAGGGCAAGGCCATCGATTACCTCGCCGGGGCGTTCGACGTGGTGACGCGCTTCCAGGGCGGGCACAACGCCGGGCATACGGTTTATTACCAGGGGCGGAAAGTCGTCCTGCACGTGCTGCCCTCGGGGATCTTTTATCCCGCCTGCCTGGCGGTGATCGCCCATGGCGTGGTGGTCCAGCCCCTGCAGCTGGTCGAGGAAATCGAGAACGCCCGCGCCCTCGGGCTGAGCCTGCAGAACCTGGCCCTGAGCGAGAACGCCCCGCTGATCCTCCCTTTCCACCAGCAGTTGGACGTGGTTTTCGAGGATTCCCGCTACCAGCGCATCGGCACCACCCGCCGCGGCATCGGCCCGGCCTATGAGGACGTCATCGGCCGCCGGGCGCTTTTTGTCGGCGACCTGCTGCGCGAGAGCGTGTTCCGGGCCAAGATCACCACGCTGGCGGAGTATTACAACCGCCTGTTCGCGGCGTACGGCCACGCCAGCGAAAACCTGGAACCGGCGATCGAGCGCTACCTGCAGGCCGGGCAATTCCTCAAGCCCCACGTCGAGGACACGACCCGCCTGCTGCAATGCTCCTTCGCCGCCAAAAAAAACATCCTTTTCGAGGGGGCGCAAGGAAGCCTGCTGGATATCAACCTGGGCACCTACCCTTTCGTCACCTCCTCCAACACCACCATCGCCGGGGTTTTTTCCGGCACCGGCCTCTCGCCCAAGGCGGTGGACCGCGTGATCGGCATCTCCAAGGCCTACACCACGCGCGTGGGCGAAGGACCGTTCCCCACGGAGCTGAAGGACAACAGCGGCCGGGAGCTGCGCGAGCGGGGCAACGAATACGGGGCGACCACCGGCCGCCCGCGGCGCGTGGGCTGGCTCGACCTTGTGGCCCTGAAGCACGCCGTGCAGATCAATGGCGTCGATTCCCTTTTCCTGACCAAGCTGGACGTGCTGGATGAATTGAGCGAGATCCAGGTGGCCACGGCGTATGAAACGGAAAGCGGCGGCAGCGATCGCTTCCCCTCCCACGCCGACGCCCTGGAACAGGTGCGGCCGGTCTACCGGGCCCTGCCCGGCTGGCGGCAGCCGCTCGGCGCCCTCCGCCGCCTGCGGGACCTGCCACGCCAGGTGCGCTCCTACCTCGAATTCATTGAAGCGTTCACCGGCGTCGGCGTCAGCCACGTCTCGCTGGGCGGCGAGCGGGAACAGACGATCGAGATCGAGCCGCTAAGCGCTTTTACGCGAACGCCGCAGCGCCGGGCATTCATTCGCCCAAGCGGCATCTCTCCCTGGCGCCGGCCAGCAGCGCTGAGCGCGGGAACGCGCGCGCGAACTGCCGCAGGCGGGTCGTGGCCGCGTCGTGCATGCCGTTCTCGGCCAGGACGGAGATCAGCTGCAGGAAAGCCCGCTCGCGCAGCAGCGCGGCGGCGGCCCCCTGGTCGATGATCGCCTCCAGCGAGCGGGCGGCGGTATCGCGGTCGCCCTCCTGGTAAAGGATGGCCGCCAGGCGGTACATCAGGTCGGGTTCCAGCGCCGGAGCTTCGTTCTTGAAATATTCGCCGAAAATCCGGGCGGCCCGCTCCGGGCTGGTGCGCAGGGCCACCTGGATGGCCCGCTGAAAAAGGTCCCGGCTCTCTCCGGGCGCGGCCGTTCGTTTCAGTCGCGCCAGGCCCAGCAGCGCCGTTTCGTTTTCCGGGTTCTGTTCCAGGGCGGCGCGCAGAAAGCTTTCGCCGTCGCTGAAAAAGTCGGGATGATCGCTGAGCGCCCCGCCATTGGCGCTGAATTTCTCTTCCGCGGCCGCGGTGTGCAGGTCCAGGCCCAGGGCCAGCAGCATGCCGGCGGCCAGGCCCAGGAAATGGGTCCAGTGCCCGATGCCGCTGCCGGCCCCGGCGAGGCCGACGAAACCGGAGTTGAGGTCCAGCGCGAAAAAAAGGCCCAGCGGCAGCAGGGCGTTGACCCGCAGCATGCCGCGCGGCGAAGCGGGCAGGGGCAGGCGCAGCGCCGGTTTCAGGAAGGGACAGCGGACCAGGAAAACCCCCATGATGCCGGCGATCGCCGGCGACGCTCCCCAGCCGTGGTACGACTCGTGAAAAAATGCCAGCCCGACGAATACGGCGGCGATCTTGCCGGCCAGCCCGGACAAGATAAAAAGATAGATTAATTTTTTTCCGCCGATCCGCTTTTCCAGGTCCGGCCCGAAGATCCAAAGGAATGCCGCCCCGCACCACAGCTGCGCGGCGCTCGCCGTGGAGGAAAATTCCCAGCAGGGGGCTGGCCGGCAAGCTCCACCAGCTGACGCTCAGCGGCAGGAAAACGTAGTTCGCCCTGATGAATTCATAATCGGCGACGCCTGCGCGCTCGAACACGTAATACAGGAGGGCAAGCAGCCAGACCAGGGCGAACGTCGTCCAGGGAAAGAACTCGCCCCGTTCTTTCCCGGCGCTGTCGGGAACGACTGAAACGACGTCCTTGCGCAGCAGGTTTCGTAAGGCTTGCCCGCTGCGGCGCGCCTTGACCAGGAGATAAATCCCGGCGGCCGAAAAAGTGAACAACAGGATGAAAAAGGGATTGCGCCAGAAAAGAGGCCTGACCAGGAAGATCGCGTTGACCCCCAGGAGGCACTGGATCAGGAAACGCTTTTCCTCTCTCCCGAATGCGGCGCGGGCATACGGCTGAGCATCAACGGCCACGTTCCTCCCCTCCGCAGGCCATTGTAGGCGCAATGTTTTTTTTTGGCAATGCGCCCGCGCCCGGTCCTCTTTTTGCGCGCAGGGAAAAATCCCGGCAAAGGAAAATGGCGGGGAAATTTTTGGGATCGGGGGAAAGACGATGCGGGATACGTCCTCGGAGGTCAGCGAAACGGTTTCGTCCCGGAAATATCCAAATCTCGTCCCGGGCAATGACGCGAAAATGATTTTGCTCCCCGGCACGGTCATGGCGCCGGGGAGCAGGCGGGGGGCCAGGATGAAGACCTACTTCTTGGCCTTCCTGGTTTTGGCCTTGACCTTGGGCTTGGCCTTTGGCCTTGGGCTTTGGCCTTGGCGGCCTTGGCCAGCTCGGCTTTGCTCTTGCGCTTGATGTCCATGGCATGGGACTTCTTGTAGCTCTGGATGTCCTTGAATCGTCCCTTGGCGTCGCGCACGGCGTAGAGTTTCTTCCCCTTCGAACTCCGCATCACGGTTCTTTTGATTGGCATGTGCCCTCCCTTCATTCTATAGCACGCCAATTTTTCATTGTCAATTTTCGCGAAATACCGCGAGCCGGCCGGTTTTGGCTTTGATGCGCCGCGAGCGCGGGCCGACCTATTTCTTGTATCAGCCCTTGAATTTGTCCAGGGCGATGAGCAGCAGCCTGGCCGCGCGCTCGAGCTTGGCGGCCTCGATGACATAGGCCAGCCGCACCTCGTTCTTGCCCTTGCCCGGGGTGCTGTAGAAGCCCTCGCCCGGGGCGACCATCACCGTCTCGTTGTTGTCGCTGAACTCGTTGAGCAGCCAGCGGGCGAAGGTCTCGCCGTCGGCGATCGGCAGCTTGGCCATGATGTAGAAGGCGCCCTCGGGTTTCTGCAGGACGATCTCCCGGCGCGAGGTCAGGATGGCATAGAGGATGTCGCGGCGCTTCTGGTACTCGGCCATGACCTCCTGGAAATAGTCGTGGGGCAGCTCGTAGGCGCCGATGGCGCCGATCTGTTCCAGCGTCGGCGGGCAAAGCCGGGCCTGGGCGAACTTGGTGATCCCCTTCATCACCTCCTCGTTGCGCGACATGACGGCGCCGATGCGCGCGCCGCAGGCCGAATAGCGCTTGGAGATGGAGTCGACCACGATGACGCGGTCCTCCAGCCCCTCGAGCTGCAGCACGCTGAAATGGACCTTGCCGTCGTAGGTGAATTCCTTGTATACCTCGTCGGCGATGAGGAACAGGTCGTGCTTTTTGGCGAAGGCGCCGATGGCCCGCAGCTCCTTTTCGGAATAGACGGTGCCGGTGGGGTTGTTCGGCGAGCAGAGGAGCACGGCGCGCGTGCGCGCGGTCAGCTTCTTCTCGAACTCGGCGATGTCGGGGAGGTGAAAGCCGTCCTCGGCCTTGGCGGTCACCGGCACGATCGTCAGGCCGCACTGCGAGGCGTAGCCGCTGTAGTTGGTGTAGAAGGGCTCGGAGACGATGATCTCGTCGCCGGGGTCGGCGACGGCGTTGAAGGCGAAGGCGATGGCCTCGCTGCCGCCGGTGGCGATGACGATATTCTTGATCTCCAGCTTGATCTGGTAATACTCGAAATAGTGGACCATGGCGGCCTTCAGGGCCTCGAGGCCGTCGGAGGGGCCGTAGGAGAGGACCTTCTCCTTGTAATCGTAGATCTTCTTGTAAAAGATCTCGGGGGTATGGATGTCGGGCTGGCCGATGTTCAAATGGTAGACGGTGGTCCCTCTTTTCTTGGCCGCGATGGCCAGGGCGGACAGCTTGCGGATCGGGGATTCCTGTATCTTCTGGGCGCGCAGGGAGATCTTCATGGTTCCTCCTGAAATGTTAAGATGAAAATTATAATCTGTTTCACACTCCCGGTCAACTTCTTGCTTAAATCGCCCCCCGGTGCTATGGTGAGCCGGGAATTAAAATGAAAGCCGAGAAGCCGTGGATCCTGGAGCGCCAGTTGGACGAATTGCAGGAAGAACTGCGCGCCGCCGGCTTCCGCGGCTACACCGCCCGCCAGGTCTTCCAGTGGGTCTATCACAAGAACGACCAGGAGGTCGCCGCCTGGAGCAACGTCGGCAAGGCGGACCGCGAAAGGCTCGCCGGTTTATATGAGTGGCATCTCCGGCCGGTGCTGGAGAGCCGGGGCGACGACCAGGGGACGAAAAAGTTCCTCATCGGCCTGGCCGGCAACCTGAAGATCGAATCGGTGCTGATCCGGGAAAAGGACCATTACACGTTCTGCCTGTCGACCCAGGCCGGCTGCCCGCTGGCCTGCCGCTTCTGCGCCACGGGCGCCATGGGCTTCCAGCGCGACCTGAGCGCCGGGGAAATGCTCACGCAGGTGCTGACCCTGAAAAAGGAACTGGGCGGCTACGCCGGCAAGCTGAACCTGGTATTCATGGGCATGGGCGAGCCGCTGCTCAACTACGAAAACCTCGCCCGCGCCCTGCGGACCATCAGCGCCCCCGCGGGGCTGAACATCTCGCCCCGCCACGTCACGGTATCGACGGCGGGCATCCTGGAAAACCTGGAGCGGCTGGAGCGCGAGTTCCCCAACGTCAAGGTCGCTTTTTCGCTGAACGCTCCCACCGCCTCGCTGCGCGCCGAGCTGATGCCCGTTTCGCGGCGGGAACACCTGGACGACCTGCTGGCCTACTTGCGGGAGCGCCCGCGCCGCCAGCGCGTCACCTTCGAATACGTCCTGCTCGCCGGGGTGAACGATTCCCCGGCCCAGGCGCGCCAGCTGGTGCGGCTGCTGCACGGCATAGCGGCCAAGGTCAACCTCATCCCCTATAACGAGAATCCCCGCCAGCCTTTCCGGCGCCCGGACGAGGCGGCGGTGGAAAAATTCCGCGCCGTGCTGCTGGAGAAGGGGCTGACCGTGATCACCCGCTGGTCCAAGGGCCAGGGCATCCGCTCGGCCTGCGGCCAGCTGGCCACCCTCCCCGGGAACAGCTGATCGCCCCCGCCCGCCGGCTTGCGCCTGGCTCCCGGGGCGCCCTGATCTTATCTTTTGCAGGCGCGCTGAAACTCCATGGGCGTGGTCCCGGTGTGCATTTTGAAGACCCGGTAAAAAGAGGACATGGAGTTGAAGCCCACCTCGTAACAGACGTCGACCACGTCCCACTTGTTCAGGTCGTCCGCCAGCATGATCTTTTTCGCTTCCTCGATGCGGAAGTAGTTGATGAAATCGCTGAAGCCCATGCCCAGGTCCTGGTTCAGCGCCTTGGACAGGGAGCTGGTGTTGGCGCCCACCTTGGCCGCCATTTTTTTCAGGGTCAGCTCGCTGTCGAGAAAGATCTTGTCGTCCTGCATCTTGCGCATCACCAGCCGCAGGCATTCCTGGCAAGAGTCATCGAGCGCGGGAGCCAGATCTCCGGGACTTCTCCCCGGCTTTTCCCGGAGCTCGCCGAATTTCAATTGCATGCCCTGCAACAGCGACTTTTTTTTCTGCAGCCGCTTTTCCTTGCTGGTCAGGTGATCGCGCACCCACCTCTTGACCGACTTGCGCTTCCAGGCCAGGATGCCGGTCAGGACGAGCAGCAGGCCGCCGGCCAGGATGCCGATCGACGGTCTGCCGGCGTTTCTGTCTTTGGATCTCGGCGATCTCCTTGGCGCTTTCATTCTTGGCGATGATCTGCTGCATGCCCGCCTGGATGGCCGTGCTCGGCAGGCCGTCCTGGGTTTTCCGGCCCAGGGTCTGGTAGTAGAGGGCGTTGACCGGGTCGTGGCGCCGGCTGTAGAGCGAACTCAGCTGCAGATACGTTTCACAGAGCCTTCCCTGCAGGTGCTTTTGCTTGGCCTGGCTTTCGCAGAAGCGCAAAAGGGCTTCGGCCTTGGGAAGTTCGTTTTGTTTTTGCAGCGTCTCGGCCTGGGCCAGGACGATCCCCAAAATAGCGATCTGGTCGTCCAGCTGCCGGCGCAGCGCCTGCGCCCGCCCGATGTATTCCTGCGCCCTGGCTTCCTGCTTGAAGCGGGAATAGAGCGTCCCGATATTCCTCAGCTCCGTGGCGATCCTTCCCCTTTCGGAATATTTCTCGTGCATCTCCAGCGCCAGCCGGAAATTGAGCAGCGCCCCGGGGAAATCGTTCTGCCGCATGCAGGCGGCTCCCTTTTGCGAATACATGCGCGCGTATCCCTGGGTCTGCCTTTTCTTTTGATAGAAAACCAGTGCCTGGCGCAGGTAGTTCATCGACCCGGCGTGGTCGCCCGCTTTCAGGCAGGAGTCGCTCAGGTCGCTGAGGATGGCGCCGGAATCATAGAGAACATGGTTGCGCTCGTTGAGCCGCAGCGCCTCGCGGTACAGGGGGATGGCTTCCAGGAAATTGCCCTGGGCGCGATAGGTGTTGGCGAAGTCGGCCAGGTTCTTCGCCGTCGCGACCGGGTCGTTCGCCCGCCGGGACGAGGCGAGGGAATTTTTGTAATATTCCCTGGTGCGCTCATAGTCGGAAAAAACATAAAAAACGGTCGAGAAAAGATCGGCGATCTCCTTGCTGACGGCCGCCTGGGCGTCGCGGTCTCCCAGTTCGGCGAATAGCCGCCGCGAGTGGAAAGAATCTTCCAGCGCCGGCCCGTACTGCTGCCGGGCGGATTCGCCAAGGGCGGCGTATCTCAGCGCCAGGCCTTCTGCATGGCGGTCGTGAAGCGCCATGGAGAGATCCAGCGCTTCCCGGGCGTAGCGGTCGAGCAGCGGCCCTTGTTTCTGAGCGTCCGGGGCTTCTCCGAAACCCTGCAGGAACTGCAGGATCAACTGCCAGCTTTTCGCGCCCCTGGGCCGCGGCTATCCTGCCTTCGCCGTCCGGGCTTCGGGAAGGCAAACCATGGACAGGCCCAGGGCGAGCAAAACAATGATTTTGCGGAACATGCGTTTCGATTATAAGCATAATGGCGAGCTATGGCAAACCCGGTTCCCGCTGGAAAATCGCAGCGTTTGCATTCCCAAATTATAAATTGGGAAGAATTTGCATAAATATGCTTATAATATTAGTAGGCATGATTACGATAAAAAAGGAAAGATCGATGCCGCGACGATGGACCGGCAGGCCGCGCGCATTCAACAAAAAATCCGCATGGCTCCCGCGATAAAAAAAATGAACATCAAAAAATTCGTGACCTTTATTCTGTTGCTCCCGGCGTGCGGCCTTTTAACCAATATGCAAAGCGGCAGCGGCGGGGCGCGCAGGTTGCTGCTGCCGTTCCAGGCAAGGCCGCCCGATTGGACAAGGAAGCGGTCATGGCCAAAGCCGCTTCGCTGGCCGTTCCCTTTCGTGCAGAACGCCGGCCGGTTTGCCAAAGAGGTCCGGTATTCGGCCGATTTGTTTTCCGGCCGGTTTTTCCTGACCGACAAAGAGCTGGTCTATTCGCTGCGTAAAAGAGCGGGGAAAATAAACTCGGGACCTGATAGAGGCCTGGCCTTCAATGAATTTTTCATCGATGATAAAAGGAGTCAGGATCTCTTTCGAGCCGGCGGGAGAAGAGAAAGGGGATGACGAAGGTCTCCTATTTCAGAGGCAATGATCCCTCCAAATGGCAAAGCGGCTTGGCTTCCTATCAAAGCGTATCCCTTGGCCATGTCTATCCCGGAATCCAAGTTAAACTCAAGGCCAACGGAAAAAACGTGGAGAAGATATTTTATGTGAGCCCGGGAAGCGACGTGGCCAGGATCAAGATCGGAGTCGCGGGCGTGAAGGGATTGAAAATCACGAATGATGGGCGTTTGCTGTTCAAGAACAGCCTGGGTGAACTGGCCATGCGTGCGCCAATCGCCTGGCAGGAGATCGCCGGCCGGCGTCACGAGGTGAAAGTTAGCTATCGTTTGCTCGGAAAAGAAATTTTATGGTTTTGCGGTGTTGGATGATTATGATAAGATCAGCCCCTTGTCATTGACCCGGACCTTGGATACCCTGCTGGCCTCGACCTATTTGGCGGCGGCTGTTTCAGATGAAGGCCGATCATTGGCCCTGGACGGTTCGGGAAATGTTTATGTGACCGGATATACCTTCCGCGGTGATTTCCCCACCACGCCTCGAGGTCTATGACCGAAGATTAAGTCCGGGCAATTAGCGATCCTCCTTACGGCGATTTTAATCCTAAAGATATTTTTATTTCCAAGCTGAATGGTAATTTGACTGAAATCGCTGGCCTCGACCTATTTGGGCGGGAATTCAACGACGATGTCGGGTTTTCCCTTGCCCTGGATGGCGAGGGAAATGTCTATCTTACCGGGGAAACATTTTCAGCTGACTTTCCCACCACTGCCGGGGGTTATGACCGGGTATTTAACGGCTCTTATTTTCATGGTGATGCCTTTGTTTGAAAGTTTAATGGCAATCTGACCACATTGCTGGCATCGACATTATTTGGGGGAAGCGGTGCGGATGGGGGGCAATTCTCTGGTCTTGGACGGTTCGGGGAACATTTTTTTGACCGGAACGACGGGGTCGGTGGATTTTCCCACCACAGTTGGAGCCTTTGACCGGATTTATAATGGTTATGATCTGGAAGTCTTTATTTCCAAACTGAACCGCGATCTGACAAATGCTCAGCTTCGACATTTTTTGGCGGAAATGCTTGTGAGTGGTGGAAATTCATTGGCACTGGACGGGTCGGGGAATGTTTATCTGACCGGAGTAACCGCTTCCGTGGATCTCCCCACCACTCCGGGGGCTTATGACCGGACATACAGTGGTATCTTTTATGGCGATAGTGATGCCTTTGTTTCAAAGTTGGCAACGGTTTGGTCACGCTTATGGCCTCGACCTATCTTGGCGGAAGTGATTATGATCGGGGCAATTCCCTGGCCCTGGACAGCGCCGGGAATGTTTACTTGACCGGAGGAACTTGGTCCTGCGATTTCCCCACCACCCCCGGGGCCTATGATCGGACAAACAATGACATTCAGCGATGCTTTTGTTTCAAAACTGGATGGCGATTTGAACCGTTTGCTGGCATCGACTTTCTTTGGCACGGAGCCCGATTCGGATTATTCCAGCAAATCCCTCGCGCTTGGACGTTTCGGATAATGTTCTATGTGGCCGGGCTTACCCGCTCGGCCATTATTCATGAATATTGGAGCCTTGACAGACCGGAAATGATTCCGCGATGTCTTTGTTCACAAGTTGAATAAAAATTTCACCTCGCTTATGGGCTCGAAATATTTTAGTGCTACCACCCGGATTGGGAAAAAAGCTTTTCCCTGGCCCTGGATCGCGGCGGCAATGTCTTTGTGACCGGTAGGCTGGCTCTGCCGAATTTCCGACCACACCGGGGGCCTTTGATCGAACGGGAAATGCGAAAGTGATGCTTTTATTGTCAAGCTTAACGGCAGGCTCGCTTCAAAATCTGCCGTGGCTTCGCCTGACGGCGGGGAGAACTGGGTTGCTGGAACGGTCAACGATATAATCTGGGCGTCGACCGGCAAGATCGAAAATGTGCAGATCGATCTTTCGACCGATAACGGCGCCACTTGGAACGATGTGGGTATTTTCACCTTCCCGTTATCATACGTTTCCTTGGACCGTTCCCAATTCCCCATCAAGACGGTGCCTGGTCAGGATCAGCGACAACGATCAATCCAGACATCAGCGACACCAGTAATGCAGTATTTTCCATCCTGATGAACATCGACCTTCTGGCGGAGCGGCGCGAGGCGCGGGCGTTCAGCATCGTGCGCCAATATGGGCGCATCCAGTTCCTGATCGGCAGTGCCACGGTCCCTGTGTCCCAATACCGCCTCATGCGGCGCAAAAGCGGCGAGGATTTTATATTATTAAAAACGATCACTCCCTTCTGAATTGCAAAACAATCAGTTCCAGATGCAGGACAAGTATCTGGAAAAAGGCACGACCTACACGTATCGCGTCGATGCATATGATGCCGCCGGACAACTGATCGGAATCTCTTCAGAAAAATCGATATGAAAAATTGAGAAAAAAATGAAGACAAAAACCATTTTTCAGTTCGTGCTTCTTCTGTCATTCTTGCTTGTTTCACCCGGGATTATCTCCCAGGGCGAAGAAAGGGCGGGCAGTAAAAATCTAACGACTCCAGTCGGAATGGGCACCTTGAGCAAGGAAGCGGCCATGGCCAAAGCTGCTTCGCTGGCCGTTCCCTTCGTGCGCAACGCCGGCCGGTTCAACAAGGAGGTCCGGTATTCGGCCGACCTGTTTTCCGGCCGTTTTTTTCTCACCGACAAAGAGCTGGTCTATTCGCTGGTTCAGCGATCGAAAAAAAAGAACGCCCGGCAAGATAAAGGCATTGCCTTCAAGGAATATTTTATCGATGAAAAAGGAGTCAGGATCTCTTTCAAGCCGGCTGGAGAAGAGAAAGGGATGACAAAGGTCTCCTATTTCAGAGGCAATGATCCAGCCAAATGGCAAAGCGGCCTCGCTTCTTACAACAATATTTCCCTTGGAAACGTTTATCCGGGGATCCAGGTGAAACTTAGGGCCAACGGCAAGAATGTGGAGAAAATATTTTATGTAAGCCCTGGGAGCGATTTGGCCAAGATCAAGATCGGCGTTGCAGGCGTGGAGGGATTAAAAATCACAGAGGACGGGCGGCTGCTGTTCAAGAACAGCCTTGGCGAGCTGGCCATGCGCGCGCCCGTCTCCTGGCAGGAGATCGACGGCCGGCGGCACGAAGTTAAGGTAAGCTATCGTTTGTCGGGAAAGAAATTTTATGGTTTTTCGATAAAAAGTGAATATGACAAAAATCAGCCGCTGGTCATTGACCCTGCTTTGGATACCATGATGGCTTCGACTTTGTTTGGCGGAGGTTCGTCCAATTATGCTGCCTCATTGGTTCTGGATAGTTTGGGCAATGTTTATCTTGCCGGAGACACGGATTCACCGGATTTCCCCACGACGATCGGGGCCTATGATCGGAAGATCAATCCTGAAGTGCATGGCGACCCACCCAGTTGGTATCACGGATATCCCGATGATATTTTCGTTTCCAAGTTTAACGGAGATCTGACCCAACTCCTGGCTTCGACCTTTTTGGGCGGAGATGAGGGTGACTGGTGGGATACGCCTGATGATAGTGCCCTTGCACTGGCCTTGGACAGCGCGGGTAATGTCTTGGTGAGTGGAGTGACGAAATCACCGGATTTTCCCACGACTCAAGGCGCTTATGACCGGAGTTATTCCGATTATGGGGACGCCTTTGTTGCCAGACTGGACGCCAATTTGAGCAAACTCTTGGCCTCGACATTTCTGGGTGGCAGCGGGATGGAGTCCGGCGGTTTCATGGCATTGGATAGAGCAGGGAATATTTATGTGACTGGAACTACGACTTCCTTGGATTTCCCCACGACCCAGGAGGCGTATGATTCGTCGGCGAATGATGGGCATTGGTATGGAGATATTTTTATTTCCAGGTTGGACTGCGATTTGACCACATTGCTCGCATCCACTTATCTGGGCGGGACAAATGAAGATGAGGGTTGTTCCTTGGCTTTGGATAGAGCCGGCAATGTTTTCGTGTGTGGCACGACCGAATCCCGGATTTTCCCACCACCCCCGGGGCCAATGACCGGACATATAATGGCGGCTCCGTCTATGGCACTGGCGATGCGTTTATTTCCAAGCTGGACGGCAAGTTGACCACCCTGCTGGCCTCGACCTATTTAGGCGGGAAGGACGACGAGCAAACCGGTTGCCTGGCCGTGGGCCGCTCGGGGATTGTTTATCTTACCGGGAATACGAGCTCCGCGGATTTTCCAACTACCGCAGGAGCCTATGACCCGACGTACAACGGTGCGGATAACTCCCCTTCTTTCTATCACGGGGATGCCTTCGTTTCCAGGCTGGACAACGATCTGGCCCGGGTGCTGTCTTCGACCTATCTGGGAGGGAGAAATAATGATGGCGGCAGCTCTCTGGCACTGGACATTGCGGGCAATGTTTATTTAACCGGCTCGACCTCATCATCGGGTTTCCCCACTACGCCAGGGGCTTATGATCGGACATATAATGGCGTCTTTGATGCTTTTGTTTCCAAGCTGGACGGCAACTTGGCCACGTTGCTGCTCTCGTCCTTTTTGGGTGGGAGTGATTGGGATAGCGGCAGATCGATTGCATTTGACGGTGCGGGCGATATTTGTTTGATCGGGAGTACGCGGTCGAACGATTTTCCTACCACCCCAGGGGCGTATGACCGGGAACATCATGGCGTTTTCATTTCCAAGTTGAACGGCAATAGGAATGGCATCGCGGTAACTTCGCCCAACGGCGGCGAAAACTGGGTTGCTGGCACGGTCCACGATATAATCTGGGCGTCGTCCGGCAAGATCTGAAAATGTCAGGATCGATCTTTCGATCGATAACGGCTCCACTTGGAATGAGGTGGGTTTTTCTCCTGCCCGTTATCACAAGTTTCCCTGGACCGTTTCCAATACGCCATCAAGTCAGTGCCTGGTCAGGATCAGTGACGCGATCATGCGGCCATCAAATGACACCAGTGACACAGTATTCTCCATCCTGATGAATATCGACTCTGGTCGCCGAGCGCCGCGAGGTGCGGGCGTTCAGCATCGTGCGCCAATATGGACGCATCCAGTTCCTGATCGGCAATGCCTCGGTCCCGGTGTCCCAATATCGACTCATGCGCCGTAAAGGGCGGTGAAAATTTTGTATCGCTGAAAGAGATCGCTCCCTCCCAGCTGCAAAACAACCAATTCCAGATGCAGGACAAGTATTTGGAAAAAGGTGCGACTTATACCTATCGTGTCGAAGCCTATGATGCCGCGCCAGCTGATCGGCATATCCCCGGAAAAGACGATTTAATGGAATCGGGAATAACGTGGGAACACTTTTTATGTTTGGCGGTGTTGGATGGTCATGTTAGAAAGCAAACCTTTGTGATGGAGGGGAATAAAAATGAAACGCTATTTCAAACCGGGATTGGCTGCGCTTGTTTTTCTTTCATTGCTTTTCGTCGCCCGGGCGGAGGAAAGGAAAAGTCATCTAAAAAACAGGTTTTCGATCGATCGGGTTTATGCCGAGCCGCGAGGGATCAGGGGAAGCAAGAGATCGGGGCAGCCGCTGATGGATGGGTTCGCCGCCACGACCGGAAATTCTACCCCCAACCTTCACCCCGGCTGGCCGAGAACCTTCGCCTACGGCGCAGGCATCGGCTCGTGCGGCCCGGTGCGCATGATCGAGTCCGACCTGGACGGGGACGGGAAAGGGGAGATCGTGACGTCGATGCAATTCTGGAACAAGGGGCTGGTTTTCAAGGAAAATGGCGACATCGCGGGGAAGTTCCTCATTCCCCAGACCCTGAATGAAAAGCTATCGCTGGGCGATTGGGACGGTGATAAAAAAAAGGAGATCGCGACGTTCAGCATGACCGATGCCGTGCCCCTGTATTTTTATATTTTCGATCACCTTGGGAACCTGGAAATAAGAAAAGAGTTATATCCGAATATCTCCATGTTCATGCCGATCGTGGCGGATCTGAATAACGACCGCAAGGATGAGATCATCATCAAATCCGGCATGATCGGGAAAACCACGCTGCAGATCCTCGATAGCCGGGGAGACGTCATGGCAAAATTCTCCACGAGAATTGAAGAAAATGCCGCGTCGGTTTTCGAGGTGAATCCGGTCGTCGGGAATTTCGACGATGATCCCGATCTCGAGATCGCGGTGCCTTTATGGCAAGAGTTGAACGGCCGGCGCCGGACCTATATTGAAATATTTGACCGCAACGGGACCCCGGTCCCGGGCTGGGAGAAAGCGTCGGTCCCGGATTTCATCTACAACCCCGTATGCGGCGACCTGAACGGGGACGGCCGGGACGAGATCGTCGGCTGCGGCTGGGAGGGCGCTCTGTTCATCCTGGCCGGCAATGGGGAGTTGCTCCTTGACAGGACGTTTTCACCCGGCAAGGCCATCGGTTCGCCGGCGATCGGGGATATCAATAACGACGGGAAACCCGAGATCGTCTTCAACCAGTCCAACGACTTGGGGCCGGCCCGCTTGCTGGCGATCGATGCGCAAGGCGTGATCGTTTTGAACAAGGCGATCTCATCTCACGCCCTTTTTTCTCCACTCATCGGCGATATGGATGGCGACGGCATCCCGGACATCGTTTTCGGTAACTACGATTATATCTACGCTTTTGACGGGCAGGGGAATGATATCGGCGGATTCCCGATCGATGTCCACGGCGAAAGCGGTTTCATTATCTGGGGCCCGGGACCCAGCATCTGCGATATCGACCATGACGGCAAGATCGAGATCACCTATACAAGGGATAATGCCGCCGCCGTTGAATTTTCCCTGTTTGTCCTGGACATCGACAGCCCCTACGACCCGACGACCATGGAATGGCCGATGCAGCAGCACGATGCCGGGCACGGCGGGCGCTACGCGAGCAAATTGAAGAGGGTGATGAGCCTGGACCTGGCGGCCGAGCGGCGCGAGGTCCGGGCGTTCAGCATCCTGCGCCAATATGGCTGGATCCAATTCGTGGGGGGCCATCCTGACACCCCGGTGGCCGAATACCGGCTCATGCGCCGCCAGGGCGACGGCGAGTTCGCATTGATCCGCACGATCACCCCGCCCGAATTGCAGGACAACCGGTTCCAGATGCAGGACAGGTACCTGGAAAAGGGCATCTTCTATACCTATCAGCTAAAGGCTTTCGATGCCGCGGGGAAGCGGGTTGGAATATCTTCGGCCAAAACGATATAAAAAAAGAGGTATCAATGAAACAAACAAAACAAATCGGCCTGCGGTCAATGATCCTGATGATGTTCCTGTTCGCCTGCCTGGGCACGGCCGGCCCGGCTGCGGAGATCCCGGCCCACAAGTTCATGGTCACGGCCGGCGCCAACGTCTTTCTCCCGGCATCCGGGGATTATCGGCTCATATTCGGCCGCTCGGTCTTCATGCCCGAGGTCAAGGTCACGTGCCTGGTTTACCGGAATTTCAGCCTGTGGGGCGGCTTCGCCTGGGTCGCCAAGCAGGGGAGGGTGGAGGACGTGGACGAGACGGCCAAGATCAACCAGACCTTTGTCTCCCTGGGCGCAGGCTACGCGCAAAAGCTGTCGGGCAAGCTGCGCCTGCGCGGCGAGCTGGGCCTGACATACATCTCATTCCGGGAAGAAGCCCTGGAAAGGGTCCAGAAAGGGTCGGGCCTGGGCTGGAAGATCGGGGCCGACCTCGACTATTTCATCGGCAAAAGGCTGTTTGTCATCCTGGCGGCCGCCTACAGCAAGACCGGGGATGAAACCGAGGCCGGCAAGATCGACCTGGGCGGGGCGCAACTGGGCGCCGGAATAGGGTTTATTATCTGAGAACCGGCCTTTTTTCATTCTTTGGTTGATTTTCTCCCCCTAAGATTATATAATATAGTCTCTGGGGGATCATGAAATCAAAGCTTGAAAAACTGCGGAATACCTGTATCGGCATTGCCGGCTGCGGCGGGCTGGGCTCGAACTGCGCCATGGCGCTGGCCCGCGCCGGGGTGGGCCGCCTGGTCATCGCCGATTTCGATACCGTCACCCCGGAAAACCTCGGCCGCCAGTACTATTTCCGCGACCAGGTCGGCCAGAAGAAGGTCCTGGCCCTGAAGGAGAACATCCGCAGGGTGAACCCCGACATCGACGTCCAGGTCCACGACGTGTGCCTGGGCCCCGACGAGGTGCTGCACATCTTCAAGGACTGCCAGGTGATCGTCGAGGCCTTCGACCGCGCCGACATGAAGCTGATGATCATCGAGACCGTAAGCGAGCGCTTCCCCGACAAGTTCATCGTCGCCGGCTCCGGGCTCGCCGGCTACGGCGGCAACAACGAGCTGCGCACCCGCCGCCTGGGCAACCTGTTCATCTGCGGCGACGAGACCAGCGAGGTTTGCGAGGAATTGCCCCCCCTGGCGCCGCGCGTGGGCGTGGTGGCGGCCATGCAGGCCAACCAGGCATTGGAGATCGTCATGGACGACATGGAGCCCGCGAGCGGCGACGACGTCTGGGACGAGTGAGAGAGAATAATCATGAAGATCAACCTGAACAATAACGAAGTCAGCATGGCCGGCGAGTCGTTCAGCGTCCGCGAACTGCTGCAGCTGATGAAGTTCACCTTCCCGATGATCGTGGTCAAGATCAACGGCCGCCTGGTCAGGAAGGAGGACTACGAGCGGGTGTTCGTCGGCGACGGCGATACCGTCGAAGCCATCCATTTGATCTCGGGGGGCTGACCCGGAAGGGGTTGCCCCCAGCTCTGTGACCAGTGACGAGTGACGCGTAAGAAATAAAATTCCAAATCCCAAGCACCAAATTCCAAATAAATCCCAATTTTCAAATTCCAATGACCCAAACAAAGGCACTTGCGGCTTCTTTTCTTCGTTTTGGTCATTTGGTCATTGATGCTTGGAACTTGTTTGTTAATTGGTGCTTGGGATTTGGTGCTTTATTCCTACCGTCTGCCGAACTCGTTTATTACTCTAGCGGAACATGTCCTGGAACTTTTTCCAGCGCGATACGAAGAAAGCCTCAACGTCCTTCTCGATATATGGCCGGCCCAGGAAGGTGTGGCGGCAGCCCATGTAGGCGGCGCATTCGAACGGCTTGACCTCGTGGATCAGGCACGACCCTTCCGGGGAGAGGAAAACGCAGCGCCCCTTCTCCCGGTCGTAATAATCGGGGACCACCGTGCCCGGCGCCGCCAGGAAGTGCGCCGCCTTGATCTTGGCGGGCGCCAGGAAACGGACGTGCCGGTTCCTGCCCTTGGCCTCGATGAGCACCAGGTGGCGCTCCAGGAGCTCCTTCTCACTCAGCTTCAGGAAGGCGGCGATCTTTTTCACGTCCCCGGGGATGAGGCGGCCGGGATCGCGGCGGCAGGCGCTGACGCATTTTTCGCAGGCGCAGGCATCCATGTTCAGCCGCCTTTGTTCGCCGCCCGCCGGCGGCGGCGCCAGGCGGCCAGCACGGTTTTGATCTCCCGGCGCGCGGCTTCTTCGCCGCGGCGGATGATCTCCGCCGGCCGATAAAACTCGAACATCGAGATGTCCGAGGTCTGGATGTGGATGACGGCGTCGGGGGCGTCGGTGCACAGCCGGGCGGCGATCAGCTTTTGCTGCAGGATCTCCATGGTGGAGAGGAACGCCTCGATCATGTTGGGCTCCTCGTCCGGGCTGCCGGAGATCAGCCGGCGGCTCAAGAAATCGTCGAGCCGGGCCAGCAGCAGCTTCTCCTTGACGTCGGGCTTTTTCCGGCGCCGCGGCCGCAGGGGGCGCGGGGCGATGACGTTGACGGCGATGGTGAAGCCGCAGCCGTGCTTTTTCAGCACGTCGACCGGCACCGGGTTGAGCAGGCCGCCGTCGACCAGGTAGCGGCCGTGCAGGCGGACCGGCTTGAAGATGACGGGCACGGAGATCGAGGCGCGCACCGCCTGGCGCAGGCTGCCGCGCTCGAACATGACCTCCCGGCCGTTGCGGATGTCGGCGGCCGGGCAGAAGAACGGCCGCTCCAGGTCCTCGATGCGCCGGGCGCCGAAGAGCCCCTGCAGGAATGCGCGGATCCTTTTTTCCGAGATCATCCCCGAGCTGGAGGGGCGCGGGACCAGGTGGGGATACAGGTTCGAGTTCTCGAAGCCCAGGGCGTATTCCTCCACGGCGCCGCTGCCGCCGCGCACGACATAGAGGGCGCCGATCAGGGCCCCGATGCTGGTCCCGGAGACCATGTCGGGAACGATGCCGTGCCCTTCCAGGACCTTGAGCACCCCGATGTGCGCCAGCCCCTTGGCGCCGCCGCCGCCCAGCGCGATCCCGGTTTTCACGCTCCGCCGCCCTTCCTTTCCACCCGGCGCAGGAAATCCCTCAGGTTCAGGCCGCAGATCTTGCGGATCTCCGCCGCGCGGAAGCCCCTTTTTTGCAGGGCGGCGGCCAGCGCCGGGAAGGCGGCCGCGTCGGCAAGGCCCACCGGCGTGCAGGGGATGCCGTCGAAGTCGCTGCCCAGGCCGACGCAGTCGATGCCGCCCGTCTCGGCGATATAGAGGATGTGGTCGATCACGTTGTCCAGGCCGACCCGGTCGGCGCCGGCGGCGGCGCGCAAATAGTATTCCCATTCCACCTGGCTCAAAAAATCGGGGTCGTCGCGGTGGCCCTTGGTCCTGGCGCGGATCTCCCTGGCGAATTTCTTGAAATTGGCGTCGATCTGCTCGGAGACCCGGCGCAGGATGAATGCCGGGAAAAAATTGGCGCCGATGAAGCCGCGGCGGCCGGCGATGGCGCGGATCAGGCGGTCGGGCAGGTTGCGCGGCACGGCGCACAGGTCCCGGGCGTTGGAATGGGAGGCCATGATCGGGGCGGCGACCTCGTCCAGCACGGCCTCGATGGTCGCATCCGAGGCGTGCGAGACGTCGATGGCCATGCCCGTGCGCTCCATCTGGGCGACGATCCGCCGGCCCAGGGGGGTCAGCCCCTTGGCGCGCGGCGCGTCGGTCGCCGAGTCGGCCCAGTCGGTGTTCTGGGAATGGGTGAGCGTCATGCCGCGCACCCCCAGCGAGCGGAAGACGGCCAGGACCTCCGGGGAGTTCTCGATGATATGCCCCCCTTCCAGGAAAAGCCAGCCGGCCAGCCGGCCGGCGCGGACCGCGGCGTCCATCTCGGCCACGCTGGTCACTTTGCTCGCCAGCTTCGGGGCGAAGACCTTTTGCTCCATGGCCTGCAGCACCTGCAGCCCCTTTTTCAAGGCGCGCTGCGGCGCGAACAGCGGATCGACCCAGATGGCGAAGATCTGGGCCTTGAGGCCGCCTTTCCTGATCTTTTTCAAGTCGAGCTGGGCGGGGCTGGAGCGGAAGCCCCACGGCTGCTCGGCCAGGACGCTCGCCGTGTCGCAGTGGGCGTCGAAAACGAAAAGGTCCCTGAGCGCTGCTTCTTTTTCTTTCATGCCCCGATTCTATACCAAAGTCACGGGGTTTGAAAGCCGGGGCGCTTTTGCCAAAACCGCCGCGCTGGGATACAATGGCCCCGGATTCGAGCCCGGGCCTCGGCTTGCGCCCGGGCGAGGCGAGACCATGCAACCAAGCGAAATGCGGCTGGCCGACATCAGTCCCGACGAGGACTACGCGCTTTCCTGGCCTCCGTCCCCTGAGCGCTACCGGGGCGCGGAGGAAAAATTTCCCGGCCTGCCGCTGCTGGTCGTCGACTCGCGGGAGCGGGTCGTCTGCGGCCACGATTATCTCCTGCTGCTGCGCCAGCGCGGCCAAACCTCCTGCCCGGCGCTGCGCGTCGACCTGGGTGCCGCCGACGCCCTGCTGCTGAATTACAACCTCTCGAACCGCCTGTTCGGGCTCAACCTTTGCGAGAAGCTGCTGTTCGTCGGCAAGATATCGCCTTTGCTGGCCGACGCCGAGATCCGGCGCCGCGCCGAGCTGGGCTTCGCCCTGGGCGAGCCCCTGCGCCGCGGCCTGGCCGTGCTCCTGTCCGAGCCCTTCCGCCCCGTCCTGGCCGCCGGCCGCCTCGGCTTGAAGGCGGCGCTGCAACTGGCCGGGATGGAAGAGGGGGACCGGCTGGCGCTGCTGGCGGTCTTTCGCTCCTGCGGGTTTTCCGAGAGCCAGCAGGGGCTGGTGACGCAGATGCTGGAAGAGACGGCTTTCCGCGAGAAAAAAACCATCGCCGCCGTCCTGGCCGCCGCCGAACCCGGCGAGCTGCTGGCGGGCGAGATGCCGCAGAAGCGATTCCTGGCCGCGCTGCACGCGCTGCGCTACCCGGCGTGGGAGGAGCGGGAACGGGAATGGCGGGCCTGGGAGAAAAAAACGGCGCCGGTCGCCGGGCTCGCCCTGGCCCACGCTCCCTGCTTCGCGGGCGCGGAGGTCCAGGTCACCCTGACCGTGAAGGACCGCCTCCAGGCCGAAAAACTGCTGGCCGGGCTAAAAAAAATCCTTTGAAACATTGACAAGCGGCCGCTTTTAAATATAATAACCATAAAGGGAGAATAATGAACACACCGGTTTTGATCATTGTTTTCGTGGTCGCCCTGCTTTTTTCCCTGGGGTTTTTACTGCTGGTCATCACCCTGATCCCGGCCATCCAGCAATTCAAATCGCTGCTGGTCGACCTGGAAAAAACGTCCATGGAAGTGCGCGACCTCGCCCGCGAGGCCAAGCGGCTCAGCGGCATCGCCGAAGAAAGGCTGGAAAAGGCCGACATGGTTCTCGGCCAGGCCAAACGCACCGTGGAGAACGCCGGCGACGTCCTGCAATTCGTCAGCCAGAACGTCTTACGGCGCTCGGTCGGCCTGCTCGCTTTTCTCCCGGCCATCAAGATGGGTTGGAACCTGGTAAAGAAGATCAAAGGAGGCAAATAAATGTGTAATAGTAACGGCAGCAAAATGTTCTTCAGCTTTCTGACCGGGGCCGCCATCGGCGCCGGCCTGGCGCTGTTGTTCGCCCCCCAGTCCGGCGAGGAGACCCGCAAGCAGATCAAGGATTTCTCCGAGAAGCTCGGCGGCGAGGTCAAGGACGGCGTCGAGAAGGTCAGCGAAAAGGCCAAGAGCTTCATGGAAGGGGCCAAGGACACGTTCGCGAAAAAATCCAGGATCTAGCCGCCGCGTTTCGCGTCGGGACCGGTCGATGGCCATGGAGTCCGGGAGCGCGATGCACGACTCTAGCCATTCCGCCGGCGCGTAAAAACAGTTCGTTCCCGATTTAACTCGAAGAGGTTCGCAGCACATGAAAAAAAAGAATGGGAAGAAGGCATTTTAAAAAGAACCCTGGAAAAGAATAAGGAGCGCAAATCCGGCTTCAAGGCCACCTCGCTGCCCGTGCGGCGCCTGTACGATCCCGAGGATGTCCGCGGGCTCGACTACGAGAGGGACCTGGGCTACCCCGGGGCTTTCCCCTACACGCGCGGCGTGCAGCCGACCATGTACCGCGGCAAGTTCTGGACCATGCGCCAGTACGCCGGCTTCGGCTCGGCCGAGGAATCGAACCGCCGCTACCGCTACCTGCTGGAGCAGGGGCAGACCGGCCTGAGCGTGGCCTTCGACCTGCCCACGCAGATCGGCCTGGACTCGGACAACGCCCTGTGCGAAGGCGAGGTGGGCAAGGTGGGGGTGGCCATCGACACGCTGGCCGACATGGAGCTCCTGTTCGCCGAGATCCCGCTGGACAAGGTGTCGGTCTCCATGACCATCAACGCCTCGGCGGCGATCGTCCTGGCCATGTACCTCGCCGTCGCCGAGAAGCGGGGCATCCCCCTGGAGCAGCTCTCGGGCACCATCCAGAACGACCTGCTCAAGGAATACATCGCCCGCGGCACCTACATCTACCCGCCCGCGCCGTCGCTGCGCATCATCTCCAACATCTTCTCCTTCTGCAAGGAGCGCGTGCCCAAGTGGAACACGATCTCGATCAGCGGCTACCATATCCGCGAGGCCGGCTCCACCGCGGTCCAGGAGCTGGCCTTCACCTTCGCCGACGCCATCGCCTACGTGCGCTCGGCGCTGGACTCGGGGCTGCAGGTCGACGAGTTCGCGCCGCGCCTCTCCTTCTTCTTCGCCAGCCACAACAACCTGCTGGAAGAGGTGGCCAAGTTCCGCGCCGCCCGCCGCATCTGGGCGCGGATCATGAAGGACAAGTTCCACGCCGCGGACAAGTCGCAGCTGATGCGCTTCCACACCCAGACCGGCGGCGTGACGCTGACCGCCCAGCAGCCGACCAACAACGTGGTGCGCGTCACCCTGCAGGCGCTGGCCGCCGTCCTGGGCGGCACCCAGAGCCTGCACACCAACTCCATGGACGAAGCGCTGGCGCTGCCCACCGAGGACTCGGTGCGCGTCGCCCTGCGCACGCAGCAGATCATCGCCTACGAGAGCGGGGTGGCGGACACCATCGACCCGCTGGCCGGCTCCTATTACGTCGAGGCGCTGACCGGCGAGATCGAGAAAGAGGTCTGGAAATACCTGGACAAGATCGAGGAGATGGGCGGCATGCTGGCGGCGATCGAGGCCGGCTACCCGCAGAAGCAGATCCAGGACAGCTCCTACGCCTACCAGAAGGAGATCGACAGCGGCGAGCAGGTGATCGTCGGCCAGAACCAGTTCCAGGTCCAGGAAGACCTGTCGCACCTGAAGACGCTGAAGGTCTCGCCCGAGGGCGAGGCGCAGCAGAACCAGCGGCTGCGGAAGACCAAGAAGCAGCGCGACAACGCCGCCGTGAAGAAGGCCCTGGCCAAGGTCAAGGAGACCGCCGCCGGCACTGGCAACCTCATGCCGCCCATCCTGGAAGCGGTCAAGGCCTACGCCACCCTGCAGGAGATCGCCGACCAGATGCGCGCCGTCTTCGGCGAGTACAAGGAAAAGATCGTCATCTAAAAAAAGATCAGGGCTGTTTCTTCTCCAGGGCGATGATGCCGGCCACGACCAAGAGGATGGCGATGCCGCTGGCGATCAGCGTCGTGATCTCGTATTCGCTGAAGGGCGGCGACCAGGTATGCGATCTTCCGGCAAAACTCGTCAAGCCCAGGAAAACCCAAAGGCCGAGCGTTCCGCCGGCGATCATCAAGAAGGTCCCCACCGTCTTGTCAGTTTTCAAGTAAAGCTGTTTTCCCTGGAAGCGGAAGAGAATTCATCCGTTGTCCGCCTCGTCCAGGAGCCTGATCTTGGTCTGTTCCATTTGGACCAGGATCGCGAATATCGCCTTGAGCTTCGCGGAGATCGTCCAGATCAGGATGATCAGGAACGATTCGAGGATGAGAAAAATAACGACCAGCAATCCCAGGTATTCCATTGCGCCTCCGCTAAAAAATCAAGCAAATGGAATGCCAAGACCATATAAAAAGAATTCCGCTCAAAAAATGCTTTTTCTCATTGCCCGGGCTTCGCCAGGCTCATAATTGACACGAAACGTCTCAGGATTGAGACCGGCTAGTATTGTTCCCTTTCGATCCGGAGCTCTTTGATCTTGCGGAACAGGGTGGCCCTGGATATTCCAAGCTCGGCTGCCGAGCGTTCGTAATTCCAGTGGGTGGCGGTCAGCTTGGCCTGGATGGTTTCCCTTTCCCGGTCCTTGCGCGCCTGGGGCAGGGTGGGCGAACAAGCCCGGCCGCCGTCGTCTGCGCCCAAGCGGTTGTCGGCCAGGTAGAATTCGATCTCTTCCTTCAGCACCGTGTCGTTGCCGGAAAGCACGACCATCTTTTCGACCAGGTTGCGCAGCTCGCGGACGTTGCCCGGCCAGGGATGCTCGATGAGCGCCTCCAGCGCGCCCACGCTGAGCTTGAGCGTCGGGTGCTTGCGCTCCGCGCACAGCTTGGCCATGAAATGCTCGACCAGCAGCGGGATGTCCTCGCGGCGCTCGCGCAACGGCGGCACGCTGACCTGGATCACCCCCAGGCGGAAGTACAGGTCCTCGCGGAACTCGCGGCTGCGCAGCGCCTCCTTGAGGTCGCGGTTGGTGGCGGCGATGATGCGCACGTCGACGTGGCGGGTGCGGTTCGAGCCCACCGGGCAGATCTCGCCGTCCTCGATGGCCCGCAGCACCTTCGCCTGGATGCGCGGGCTCATCTCGCCGATCTCGTCCAGGAACAGCGTGCCGCCGGAGGCGAGCGCGAACTTCCCCTGGTGCTGGGCGACGGCGCCGGTGAAGGCGCCGCGCTCGTGGCCGAAGAGCTCGGATTCGATCAGCTCGTCGGGGATGGCGGCGCAGTTGACCGTGACGAAGGGGCCGGCGGCGCGCTCGCCGCGCAGGTGGATGGCCTTGGCGATCAGTTCCTTGCCCGTGCCGCTCTCGCCGTGGATCAGCACCCGGGAGTCGGAGGCGGCCACCTTCTCGATCAGGCCGAAGATCTGCTTGATCGCCGGCGCGGCGCCGATCATCTGGTAGCGCTCGAGGCTCTCCTTGAGGAAGGCGTCGCGTTCCCTTTCCAGCCGCGACCGCTGCAGGGCGTTCTCCAGCGTGATCAGGATGCGCTCCCACTCGATCGGCTTCTCCAGGAAATCGAAGGCGCCGGCCTTGATCGCCTCGACGGCGTTGGCGATGGTGCCGTGGCCGGAGAGGATGATCACCGGCAGCGCCGGAAACGTCTCCCTGACGTTTCTTGAGCCCGGCCATGCCGTCGCCCGGCGGCATGACCAGGTCCAGGATCAGGGCCTCGACCGGGTTCTCCGCCAGCGTCTCCACGATGCGGTCGTTGCGCTCCGCGGTGAGGACCGCATAGCCGCTTTTCCCGAGGATATCCGCGAGGTTGGCCAGCAGCTTCACGTCGTCGTCGGCCAGCAGCACCAGCCCTTTTTTCGTTTTATTCATCGTCCTGCGCCCCGGGATGCTTCCATGGAATGAATATAGCAATTTTCGTTCCAATTCCCACCCGGCTCTCCACCGCGATCGAGCCGCCGTGGGCGGCGACGATGCGCTGGCAGACCGGCAGGCCGATGCCGAAGCCCTCCTCTTTCGTCGTATAGTTCGGCGTGAAGATCATGTTGAGCTGCTCGGCGGGGATGCCCTTGCCGGTGTCCGCGAAGACGATCTCGGCTCCCTTGGCTTCCTTCGGCCGCCAGCGGCTGCCGATGGCCAATGCGCCGCCGTCGGGCATGGCGTCGATGGCGTTCTCGACGATGTTGACGAACACTTCGCCGAGCTGCTCTTCGTCGACCGCGAGACGGGGGATGCCCTCGTCCAGGTCCAGGGTGAAGGCGATCCGGCCTTTCAGGTGCCGCGCGTATTTTTCCGCGACTTCGCGCAGCAGGGAGTTCAGGTCGGCGGTCTTGAACTTGGGGGATTGGATCTGCAGGAACTTCATCAGGTAGCGGTTCATCAGCTTCAATTCCTTGAGCTCGCCGATCAGCGAGTCCGGGGTCTTTTTGACCGCCTCGGGCAGCGCCGCGGGGTCCGCGACGCTCGCCAGCCCGGTTTTGAGCTGCTCCGCCTCCCAGAGGATGTTGGTCATCGGCGTTTTCATGCGGTGCACCATCTCCTGGGTGACCGTGAGCCAGCCGGAATCCTCCTTGCCGCCCGGCGCCGCCGCGGCCCGCTTCTTCGACCTCTCGCGCCGCCAGAAAAAGAACAGGGCGTTGAAGGCCAGTATCCAGGCCAGGACCAGCGCCGAGCGGGAAAAAAGCGCCGCCGCCAGGAAATTCCGCGAATGGGGGTTCAGCGAAATAAGATACAGCTGGTCGATCCCGAGCAGCAGGAGCCGGGATTTGCCCTGGCGGATCGGCAGCACGGAGAGGCCGATGTTCGCGTCCAGCTTTTCCGGGTTGCGGTGGACCAGGTTCAGGGAGCCGTCGTACAGCCTGGAGCCCCCGGCGCCGACCCTGGCCACGATCAACGGCGCCTCGGTCATGCCGACCGGGTGCAGCCCGAGGACCTTGACGGGCTCGCCGACATTGACCCGCTTGAGCGCTTCGCAGCTTTTCGTCCCAGTATGGTCAGCGCGCCCGTGGAGTCGCCGCTGACGATCTCCAGGCCGGGGTCGTCCCGGATATCGCGGATGAACGGCTGGGAAAAGGAGGTCCGGGACCTGGAGATGGCCCGCAGAACCGTCCCGTCTGTCGGCGCGCAGCACCTTGATCTCGCCGCGATCGGGGTCGACCTGGCGGTGGCAGGCGCGGGCGGTCACGATCTCCATTTTCCCGTCCCGGTCGAGATCGGCCGTGGCAAAAAATATCTCCGAATAAAACCCGCCGGCCTCGTTGCGCCAGAGCAGCCGCCCGGCGCAATCCAGGACGCCGACATAGCTGGTATCGTCATTCGTGCCGTTGCAGGAGTAACCGTTATGCGGGGCCCAGGCGCTGAAGACGATCTCCTGCTTGCCGTCGCCGTTGATGTCGCCGGTCTTCATTTGCAACGGGATGGCCCCGGTCAGGTACTCCCATTTGCGCCGCCCGCTCTCCAGGTCGTGCACGGCGATGCCGCGCGGCAGGCCGAAAAATTCGCTGCTGACCGCCATGACGGTCTCCACGCGGCCGTCGAGGTCGATGTCGGCGATGGCGTTGAAGCTGCACGAGACATTGTCCGAGGGGAGCGGCAGGGAGAGCGGCTCGAGCTGGCGCGCGGCGACGATCTTGCCGGCGAAGTCCCGCAGCTCGATATGCACCTGCCGGTCTTCGATCCAGTATAAGGGGATCTCGACCCGGCCGTCCCCGTTCACGTCGCCCGGCTGGAAATAGTAGCGGTTGCGCGGGACTTTCAAGTGCAGGTAGAAGCTGATCCCCGTGTAGGTTCTCTGGAACGGCGAGAACAAGAGGATCTCCTTGGACCCGGTCGAATTCTGGTACTCGGGGATCGTGCCGATCAGGATATCCGAGCCGTATTTGTCGCTGCCGAAAATGGCCAGGCTGTCCAGGGGGCTGGCGTAGATCCGGCTTTCGCTGTAGCGCGTGTTGCGCCGCCGCCCGTTTTCATATTCTTCCCGCAAAAGCCAGAACAAGCTGATGTTGACCGCGAGCAGCAAAAGCAGAAGCAATGCCCTGCCCAGTCGTTTCATGGTCTCCCGCTACCTTTTTTCATCATGCCGAAAGGTCGGATTGTATCATTTATGGGAAAAACCTTCCACAAGATTTTTGCGCGCCGCCCAGGTCCGCGGGCCCCATGGTTGCGTCGGCCTCATTTTACTGGTAAAATCGGGGGCATGAAGACTTTCTTCAAGGTTGACGATCTGGAGATCAGCGACGATCGGTTCTTCCTGATCGCCGGACCCTGCGTCATCGAGGAAGAGGGCCTGACCCGCGCGATCGCCGCCGAAGCCAAGAAGATCACCGCCGAGCTCGGCATCCCCTTCATATTCAAGGCCTCCTTCGACAAGGCCAACCGTTCATCCATCGGCTCGGCCCGCGGCCCCGGCCTGGAAAAAGGCCTGCCCATCCTGGCCGCGATCAAGAAAGACCTCCGCGTCCCGGTGCTCTCCGATATCCACGAGCCCTGGCAGGCCGAAAAGGCCGCCCGCGTCCTTTCGGTCATCCAGATCCCCGCCTTCCTGAGCCGCCAGACCGACCTGCTGCTCGCCGCCGCCCGCACCGGCCTGCCGCTGAACATCAAGAAGAGCCAGATGATGAGCCCGGACGACATCCGGCTGGCGGTGGCCAAGGCGGCCGAGGCGGGCAACCGCCGCGTCATGCTCACCGAGCGCGGCACCTTCTTCGGCTACAACAACCTGGTGGTCGATTTCCGCTCCATCCCGCTGATGAAGGAGAGCGGCTGCCCGGTGGTGATGGACGCCACCCACGCGGTGCAGCGCCCCAGCGCCGCCGGCGGCATTTCGGGCGGCGACCCGCGCTTCATCCCGCTGATGGCGGCCAACGGTGTCGTCTCCGGCGCCAACGGCGTTTTCCTGGAGATCCACCCCCGTCCCGACCAGGCCCTCTCGGACGGGAAAAACTCCCTGCCCCTGCACGATCTTCGCCCCCTTTTAATCCGCCTGCAGAAACTGTATAATGTAGCTTAATGGGCACGATCGAAACAGGAAAGAAAGTTCTCCAGACCGAAGCCAACGCCATTTTGAAGCGCCCTTGACCGGATCGACCACCACTTCGCCGCCGCCGTCGACATCCTGCTGCAATGCCGCGGCCAGATCGTGGTCACCGGCATGGGCAAGTCGGGGCTGATCGGCCGCAAGATCGCGGCCACCATGACCTCGATCGGCAGCCCCGCCGTTTTCCTGCACCCGGCCGAAGCCATCCACGGCGACATCGGCATCATCCATCCCGAGGACGCGGTGATCGCCCTCTCCACTTCCGGGGAGACCGAAGAGGTCATCCGCATGCTCACCTACATCAAGCGCCTGGGCATCAAGCTGATCGCCCTGGTGGGCGACCCCGCCTCGACCCTGGCCAGGCAGAGCGACGTGTTCATCGATTGCAGCGTCGAGAAGGAGGCCTGCCCGATCGGCCTCGTGCCCTCCGCCTCCTCCACCCTCACGCTCGCCGTCGGCGACGCCCTGTCCATCGCCCTGATGGAAAAGCGCGGCTTCAGCGAGGAGGATTTCCGCTTCTTCCATCCCGGCGGCCAGATCGGCAAGAAGCTCCTCAAGGTCAAGCACCTGATGCACCGCGGGGAGCAGATGCCGGTCGCCGACGTCGCGGCCCGGATGCTGGACGTGATCCGCACCATCAACGACAAGAAATTCGGGGTGGCGATCGTGGTCCGCGACCGCGACCGGGTGGCGGGCATCATCACCGACGGCGACCTGCGCCGCCTGTTCATGAAGGGGACCGACTTCGCCAAGGCCGAGGCCGGGTCCTGCATGACCGCCAACCCGCTGTGCATCAGCGAGGACAAGCTGGCGGTCGAAGCCTTGAAGATCATGGAAGACCGGGCAGTGACCTCCCTGATCGTCACCGACGACACGCAGCGCCTGAGCGGATTCCTGCACCTGCACGACCTATGGAGAACGGAGATGATATGATGGACCAGAAAGAATTGGCGAAAAAGATCAAGCTGATCATCATGGACGTGGACGGGACGCTGTCGGACGGGCGCTTTTTCATGATGCCCAACGGCCAGTCGATCAAGTCCTTCGACGTCAAGGACGGCACCGGGGTCATCTTCGCCCGCCTCGCCGGCCTCAAGACGGCCATCATCACCGGCAAGACCTCCAAGCAGGTCAAGAAGCGGGCCGAGGAGCTCCAGGTCGACGATTACTACGAGGGGGTCTACAACAAGACGATCCCGTTCTTCGAGCTGATCAAAAAATACGGGCTGGAAAAAGAGGAAGTGGCCTATATCGGCGACGACATCGGCGACGCCGAGGTCATGGGCATGGTCGGCTTCGCCGCCGCCGTGGGCGACGCCCACCCGCTGATCAAGAGGGTCTCCCACTACATCGCCAAGCGCTACGGCGGCCGCGGCGCCGTGCGCGAGGTGATCGACTTCATCCTCGACGTGCAGGAGCAGTGGACGACCATCTTCGCCGAGCTGAAAAAATCGAGCGACTGGGAGGAGATCTTCAAGGAGATCAACTCCTGACCGCCGCCCCCACCCCCTCCAGCCAAGGAGCCGCCCATGCGGAATAAATTCAAGTTCTGCCTTCTGGCCGTCCTTGTCCTGAATGCCGCCTGGATCGCGCCGCCGGCTCCGGCGCTGCTGCTGAAGATCGGGCCGCCGTCGGCCGAACTCCTGCGCGCCGTCGCCGACGCCGGTGGCGTGGTGGTCCAGGAATTGCGCTCCTGCCTGCTGGTCAGCGCGCCGCCTTCCGCCCTGCCCCGGCTGCGCGCCGCCCGGGCGTGGCGATCGTCCCGCTGGCCCGCCCCGCCGCCGGGGAGTCTTTCTTCCTCTTGCGCTCGGAGCGGCCGGCGCCGCTGGGGAGAGGCGGGGACGACACCCGCGTCCAGCCCCTGGAAGGGAAGATCTGGCTGCTGCGGACCACCGACCCCGCTTTCCGCGGCCGGCTTGAGCAGCCCTACCGGCTCAAGGCGCTCGACCTGGCCGGGATCCATGCCGGGCCCGGCGCGTCTCCCCGCCGCGGCGCGGGCGGGGCTGTCCGGGGTCCATGCCGCTGCAGCGGCGGCGATCCCGGGACTGGTGGCGCAGGTTTCGGCCGCGCAGCTGCGGGCCGACGTCCAGGCCCTGCAGGATTTCAAGACCCGCTACACCTCGACCCCCGAGTGCGAAGCCGCGGGCGGCTTCATCCTCCAGCGCTTCCGCGCGCTCGGGCTGGCCGCCGAGAACGATCCCTTCACCGTCGCCTCTTTGGCAAACCAAGAACATCCTGGCCGTGATCCCGGGGCGCGTCGCGCCCGAGCTCATGGTCCTGGCCTGCGCCCATTACGATTCCACCAGCAACAACCGGCTGGTCCTGGCGCCCGGGGCCGACGACAACGCCAGCGGCACGGCGGCGATCCTCGAGCTGGCCCGGATCCTGGCGGGGGAGAAGTTCGACTTTTCCATCGGCCTGCTCTGCGTCTCCGCCGAGGAGTGGGGGCTGTACGGCAGCGCCCACTACGCCCGCCAGGCCAGGCAGGACGGCGCCGCGATCATCGCCGTGGTCAACCTGGACATGATCGCCTACCCGGGCGCAGAGCAGCGGGTCCTGGACGTGATCGGCAACCGGAATTCGGAATGGCTGGCCGACCGCTTCATCGCCGCCGGGCAGCCCTATGTCAGCCTGCGCCTGGCCAAGGTCATCGACCCTTCCCTGACCTGGAGCGACCACTCCTCCTTCTGGGACCAGGGCTACGCCGCCCTGTGCGGCATCGAGGACAGCGACAATCCCTATTACCACCATACCACCGATACCGTGGACACCCTGGACATGGGGTTCGCCGCCGAGGTGGTCAAGGCCGCGCTGGCCACGGTGGCCGGCCTGGCCCAGCCGCTCAGCACCCCGGCGGCGCCCACCGGGCTGCGGGCCCGCAGCCAGGTTTCCGCCTCCCTGTTCAGCAGCCGCAAGAGCGTCTATCTGGATTGGGACGCCAACCGCGAAGCCGTGGCCGGCTATCACGTGTATCGCGCCGACAGCTCCCACGGCGCCTACGCGCGCCTGACCGCCCAGCCGGTCGCGCGCACCTCGTTCGCCGATCTTCTGCTGCCTGCCGACCGGGCCTACTATTATGTGCTGACCGCGGTGGACGAGCGGGGGCGGGAAAGCAATTTTTCCGAGGAGGTGCGGGACGATGAGAACAATTGAACAGCGGCGGCCGCTGCGGCCGGCGCTCTCCCTGGCCGTTCTTGTCTTCCTGGCCGCTGGCGCGACGCCCGGCCGGGCCGCCCCGCCGCCGGCCGGCGGGCAGCGTTTTTTCGTCGCGGCGGCGGCGGGGGTTTTCTATCCCCTCCAGGCCGCGTTCCGCAACGTCTACGGATCGCCCGCCTGGCCCCTCGAGCTCCAGCTGGGCCGGGAACTGGGCCGGAAGCTGGACCTGTACGCCGCCGCGCGCTACCTGCGGGCGTCGGGAAGCACCATCCCGCTCCCGCCCGTGTTTCCCGAAGAGACCTATGCCCTGCGGCTGGAGGTCCTGTTTCTGAAGTTAGGGTTGAATTACCGGCTGGGCGGGGGGCGCATCTCCCCCTTTCTCGGCGCCGGCGTCCAGTACGCTTTTTTCAAGGAAACGTGGCGCGATCTTCCCGTGGCGGCGCATGGGCGCCGGGCGGGATTCTTCGTCGCCGCCGGCGGTCGCTGCCGGCTGGGCCGCTCGCTCCATCTCCTGGCGCAGCTGGATTATTCCTCCCTTGCCGCCGGGGCGGCGGCGGGCCTGGCGGAGAAGGTGAACCTGGGCGGCGTATGCCTGATGCTGGGCGCCAGGTGCGGGATCTTTTGAGGCGCCGGGGTCAGCCTCCGGCGAGGAGGCGGGCGATGGCGGCGAGGCTTTCCGCCGCCGCCGCCGCGCCGCCGACGGCGCCCCAGATGCGCGGCCCGCGCCACTCGAGCCTGACGCTGCCGTTATAGGGGTCCTGGATGCTCATGGTTCCCGGCCGGACCGCGGGCGTCCCCTTGTCCAGGGCCGCCCAGTCGCGCAGCATGGCGCGGGCCTGGTCCTCGCCGGCGGCGTTCATGATGAACAGCTTGAATTTCTCCCCGCGCAGCTCGTAGTCGGCGGTGAACGCCGGCCCCAGGAATTCCAGGCCCAGGAAATGGCCGGCGATGAAGCGCTCGGAGTGGGCGATGCGCCCGGCGGCGGGGAAGTAGCCCAGCGTTTCCGGCAGCCGCTCCGGGCCGCCGATGGCGGCGGCGATGCGCCGGGCGAGCCCCAGCAGGATCTCGCGGCCGTCGGCGCCGAGGTCGAAGCCGTTCAGCTTGACGTAATAGGCGCCGCTGATGAAGTTCAGCACCCCTTCCTCGTAGTAGCCTTCGGCGCCGACCCGCAGGTAGTCGCCGGCCAGCGGCTTTTCGGAACCGTAGATCCCGAACGCGTTCTCCGCGCTGCCGTGGAAATAGATCTCGGCGCTCAACGCCCGCCGCCGCTTGTCCTGGTAATTCTGCACGGCGAGCCGCTGGAAGCCGTAGGCCAGGAAATTCTCGGCGGCGCCGTCGATGTGCTCGTAGAGGTTTTCCGGCTGGAAGGCGGCGACGCCGCCGTCCCGGGTCCAGCCTTCCAGGTCGGGGAACAGCGCGGCCGGGTCGGGCGTCGGGGCGTGACGCGGCGGGCAGGCGCGATGGCGAGCGCAGCGAGCGCCGCCGCCGCCAGCCAAATGACGAATAACCGATTTTTTCATGGGTCCCCCTTGCCTTGAGCGGAAAATTATTCCGCCAGGCTTTTCCAGACCTTCAGCGCCTTCACCGTGGCCGCGACGTCATGGACGCGCAGCAGCGAGGCGCCGTTGCGCACGGCGACCAGGCCGGCGGCGACGGATTCGGCTGACCCGCTGGCCCGGGTCCTTTTCGCCGCTGAGCAGGCCGAGGAACGACTTGCGCGACAGCCCGACCATGACGGGCAGCTCGAACTCGGCGAATTCCTTCAGGTGGCGGATGATGGCCACGTTGTCCTCCAGCCGCTTGCCGAAGCCGATGCCCGGGTCGAGGATGATCTTTTCCTTCTTGACGCCGCGGCTCATGGCGAACTCGATGCGCTCCTGGAAATAGTCCTTGATCTCGCTGACGACGTCCGCGTAGGAGGGGCGGCGCTGCATGTCCTCGGGCGTGCCCTGGATGTGCATGACCACGACCGGCACGTTGAGCTCGGCCACGGCGGCCGCCATGTGCTCGCTGAAGCGCAGCCCCGAGATGTCGTTGACCAGGTCGGCGCCCGCCTCCTCCACCGCCAGCCGCGCCACCTCCTCCTTGCTGGTGTCGACCGAGACCAGGATGCCCAGTTCATCCTTGATCTTTTCGATGACCGGCAGCACGCGGTCGGTCTCCTCGTCGAGGCTGACGGGCGCGGCGCCGGGGCGGGTGCTCTCGCCGCCGACGTCGATGATGTCGGCGCCGGCTTGCGCCATGGCCCGCGCCTGCTCCAGGGCGGCGGCGGGCGCGAAGAAGCGGCCGGCGTCGGAAAAGGAGTCGGGGGTGACGTTGAGGATGCCCATGACCATGGGGACGCTTTGCTCGCTGAAGCCGTTGCGCAGGTAAAGCTTCATTTTTTCGCCCTCGGCGGGGCGCCCTCCAGGCCGGCGCGGAACAGCTTCAGCCCCTGGGCGCGGGTGTGGAAGGCGCCGTCCAGCTGCAGGTCGTACAGCCTCTTCAGCTCCAGGCCCATCGAGCGGCCGGGGGCGACGCCCAGGGCGATCAGGTCGCGGCCCAGGATGAGCGGCCGGATGGTGTCGCGGCTGATGGCGTATTCCTCCTTCCTGGCGACGAACCACAGGGCGATCTCGTCCAGCTTGCGGAAGGCGAGCGGCCGGGCATGGCGCGAGCGGCGGTCGGCGAAATCGAGCAGCAGCAGCAGCTGGTCCTCGCCGTCCATGTCCTTGACGGCGCGCGCCACGGCGCGGAAGGTGATCTCCGCCGCGGTTGCGGTAGAGCTCGAAGATGCGGTGGTGCTGCTGCACCAGCTTGAGCACGACCTTCTTCAGGGGGAAGCCCTGGCGCGTTTCGGCGCGCAGCCGGTCCAGCACCGCCTCCGCCAGCCGGCTGCCGCGGGAATCGTGGAAGGCGGAGGTGACGGTCATGCGCCCGCGCTTGTATTCCCAGGCGGTGGTGGCCGCCTTGCCGCAGTCGTGCAGCAGGGCGGCCAGCAGCAGCGCCAGCGAGCGCCCTGCGTCCAGCTTGAATTGAGCGGCCAGTTTCCTGGGCGATGTCCACCGTGATCAGGGTGTGGGCCCAGACCGAGTGGTGGCCCTGCTCGTCCTTTTCCGGGTGGAAGTAGGCGTCCTGGATGGTCAGCGCCAGGGCGCTGAGCTCGGGGAAAAGCTTTTCCAGCACGGTGAGGCGGAAATACTCCTGCAGTCCCGCCGAGGGCCGCGGCGACTCGAGCAGCAGCCGGAACAGTTCGTCGGCGACGCGCTCGGCGCTGAGCTCGGCCAGCGGCACCTTGCGCGCCTTGGCGTAGATCGGCTTGTCCACGGAGAAGCCGTGGACCGAGGCGAAGCGGGCGGCGCGCAGGACGCGCAACGGGTCGTCGCTGAAGCTCGCCGGCGAGGTCATGGCCACCCGGCGCCGGGCGATGGCCTGCAGCCCCTGGTGCGGGTCGACCACCGCCCCGTCGCTGAGGCGCACGGCGACGGAGTTGCAGGTGAAGTCGCGACGCCCGAGGTCCTCTTCCAGGGTGACCTCGGGGCCGGACTGGACGAGGAAGTTCTTGTGGCCGTGGGCCGCCCCGTCCTTTTTGCGCTCGCGGCGCGGCACGGCGATATCGTAGGTCTTCTTGTCCCTGGTGAACTTGATCACCGCGAAGCTCTTGCCGACCGTGTCGGTCTTGCCGAAGGGCGACAGCCGGGCGGCGATCTCGTCGTAGCTCATGCCGGTGACCAGCAGGTCGATGTCCTGGCCGGCGGCGAGCTTCCCGTAAAGGACCCGGTCGCGGACCGTGCCGCCCACCACGTACACGTCGTCGTGGAAGACGGAGACGAAAAAGTCCTTCCCGGGGAATCGGATCTGCAGCCGCTTCATGATGGCTGCATTTTAGCGGTTCCGGCCTGGGAAGTCAATTCACCCAGACATCGCGATTTCACCGTGATCGATCAGCAACGCTCACCACTCCGGGACCGACCGACCGCGTTTCACGCCGATTAAAATGGCCAACTCGCCCCGGCAAGGCCGGGGCTCGACAGTGGCCATTTTGCCTTCGGCCATCGGCGTTCTCCGGGTCGGGGCCCGGTCCCTCCGTTTCGTTCGCTTATGCTGAGCCCATCACGTTGAGAAATCGAACGGCGTCCGGCTGGGCCGTGTGCGTTCGCTTCCCTTGGTGTTATAATAAGACCATGACGCAAGAGGTCCTCAGCCCCGCTTTTTGGGAAACGATCGCCGGCCGCGGCAGGCGCATCCCCGTCGCCCTGGTCGAGCGCGAGGCGCAGGAGCTGGCGGTGGCGGCGATCTTCGCGCGCTCGGGCGAGAGCGTCGTCTGGCTGGCCGGGGAGAACGAGGCGCTGGCCGAGAAGAAGGAAAAGCTCCGCCAGTGGCTGAAGTTCTTCGGCGTGGAAGAGGCGCCGGTCCACGTCCACCTCCTGCCCTTCGAGGACCCATATATCAACACCGCCGCCGACACGCGCAAGATCGCCGCCGTCCAGCAGTTGCGGGCCGATATCGGCGCCGGCAAAAAAATGATCGTGCTGACCACGCTGGCCGCCCTTTCCATCCGCGTCGAACCGCCGGCGGCGGCGGGCGACGGGGCGCTGGAGCTGCGCGCCGGCGACCTCTGGGAGCGCAACGACCTGATCGCCAGGCTGAACGAGCTGGGCTACCAGGCGCGGCCGGCGGTCGAGATCGGCGGCGACGTCTCCTGGCGCGGCAACGTGGTCGACGTCTTCCCGGTGGCCGACGAGCTGCCGGTGCGCCTGGAGTTCGAGGGCCGGCTCCTGCTCTCGCTGCGCACCTTCGACCTGGACAGCCAGCGCTCGACCGGCACGGTCGCCGCCGCCCGCGTCGGCCGCAACCGCTATTTTTCCGGACCCGGGCGGCGACGCCGACGCCTGGCAGGGGCAGCCCGAGCGCTCCGCCTGGCTGACCGAGCTGCTCCCCGGCTGCCGGCTGCTGGCCCAGAATTTCCAGAAGCTCGAGGAGCGAGTTCCACAAGCTGCTGGAGAATTTCCGCCGCATCCGCGACGCGGTGGCGGACAAGCGCGGCGAGGCGCCGTCGGTGGAGGCCATCTTCTCCTTCCCCTACGCCAGGCAGCGGCTGGTCGACTTCGTGGACTTCGCCGCCGACCCGACGAGCCCGCCCGAGATCCGCGCCTGGGCGAAGACGATCGCCACGCTCGACGGGGCCGACCTGGAGCTGCTGAGGCAGCGCGCCACGCAGGGCTACCGCCTGCTCGCCTACGCCGCCGACGCGCGGCTGCTGGAGAACCTGCAGGCGCTGCTGCCTTCGGTGGAGTGCCATTTCTTCAACATCCCCTGCTCGTTCGAAAACCCGGTCCTGCGCCTGCTCTGCCTGTGCGGCCGGCCGTTCCAGTACGAGGAGGGCCGCCGCCCCTCCCGCGCCCGCCGCGCCCGAGCCGCCGCTGCAGGAGATGGCCGAGGGGGATTGGGTGGTGCATCGCCGCCACGGCATCGGCCGCTTCGCCGGCTTCAAGCGCCTGCTCTTCGAGGGGGCATCGACCGAGTTCCTGAAGATCGAGTACGCCGGCGCTGAGTACCTCTATGTGCCGCTCCACGAGCTGGACGTGCTCAAGCGCTACAGCGGCACCGAAGGGGCGGTGCCGGCCATGGACCGCATGGGCGGCAAGACCTGGCAGGCCAAGACCGAGCGCGCCCGCAAGGCGATCGTCCACTACACCCGCGACCTGCTCGACCTCTACGCCATGCGCAAGTCGGTGCGCAAGACGGCGCTCGGCGCCGTGCCCGAGCTGGAGGACAGGCTGCAGCAGGATTTCCGCTTCGTCGAGACCGAGGACCAGAAGGCCGCCATCTGCCCGCGTGCTGGCCGACATGGAGGCCGACTTCCCCATGGACCGCCTGATCTGCGGCGACGTCAGCTTCGGCAAGACCGAGGTGGCCCTGCGCGCCGCCCTGCGCGCGGCGGCGAACGGCAAGCAGGTCGCCTTCCTCTGCCCGACGACCATCCTGGCCCTGCAGCACTACCGCAACTTCGAGCGCCGGCTGGCCGCCTTCCCCCTGCGGCTGGCCATGCTGTCGCGGCTGGTGGGCGCCGGGGAGCGCAAGCGCATCCTGGCCGGCGTCAAGTCGGGCGCCGTCGACCTGGTGGTCGGCACCCACTCGCTGCTCGCCAAGGGGGTGGAGTTCAAGAACCTGGGGCTGTTCATCGTCGACGAGGAGCAGCGCTTCGGGGTCTTCCAGAAGGAGAAGCTCAAGAAAGGGCGCGAGAACGTCGACGTGCTCACCCTGTCCGCCACCCCCATCCCGCGCACCCTGTCCATGGCCCTGGCGGGGCTGCAGGACATCTCGCTGATCCAGTCGCCGCCGCTGGGGAGGCTGGCCATCACCAACTTCGTCGGGCTCTTCTCGCGCCAGGTGGTGGTCTCGGCCGTGCTCAACGAGATCGAGCGCGACGGCGCCGTGTTCGTGGTCTACAACAACATCGAGCGCATCTTCCATTTCCGCGACCAGCTGGCCTCCTGGCTGCCCGACGTGGCCATCGCCGTGGTCCACGCCCAGATGCCGGTGGCGGCCATCGAGAAGAACCTGATGGACTTCATCGCCGGCAAGTTCCGCGTCCTGCTCTCGACCACCATCATCGAGAACGGCATCGACATCCCGCGCGTGAACACGCTGGTGGTGATGAACGCCGACCGCCTCGGGCTGACGCAGATGTACCAGCTGCGCGGGCGCATCGGCCGCAGCACCCGCCAGGCCTACGCCTATTTCCTCGTCGACCCGCTGAAAGGCGGCGATGACCGACAAGGCCAAGAAGCGCCTGGACGCCATCCGCGAGTTCTCCGAGCTGGGCTCGGGCTACAAGCTGGCCGAGTTCGACCTGACCCTGCGCGGCGCCGGCGCGCTGCTGGGCAACCGCCAGCACGGCCACGTCGAGGCGCTGGGCTACGACTATTTCCTCGAGCTGCTGCAGCAGACCATCCGCGAGTTCAAGGGCGAGGCGGCGGAGGAGAAGGAGCTGGCGCTGCGCGTCCATTTCCCCTACGCCATCAGCGAGGAGTACATCGCCAACACCGCCGAGCGCATCCGCGCCTACCGCCGCGTGCTGGAGGCGCGCCGCGCCGGACGAGCTGGAGGCGCTGGCCGCCGAGCTGCGCGACCGCTACGGCCACCCGCCGGCCAGCATGGAGAAGATATTCTACGTGGGGGCGGTCAAGCTCTTCGCCCGCCTCTACGGCTGGGACAGGGCCGAGGTTTACCCCGACCGCGTGGCCTTCAGCGCCGGGCGCGAGGTCCGCGTGCCCGCCGGCCGGGCCTTCCAGCTCCCGGGCCTGCGGGCGCTGGACGAAAGAAACTTCGAGCTGGAGTTCACCACCCTGGACGATTTCATGGCGCTGGGCCGCAAGCTGGCGCGGTTATTTCAATAAAGAAAGTGTCAGTGACAGTGACAGTGTCAGCAAGAAAATAAAAGGCGTTTAAGGCAAAAGTTAGAGAAAAGCAAAAGGCAGGCGCAGCGGCTTTCGCCGGAACGCCTTGTGGACGTCGATTAGACGGCCATCGGTTCCCGGATGCCTCGGCGCTCCGGGAAAAAGTGGAGGCGAATGGCGCGAAAGCCTGCCAACGATCAAATTCTTTTACTGCGATTCCTTCAGCCGCACCCAGATGCCGCCCGAGGCGTCGTCCTCGTTGCGGCGAGTTTCGAAATCGGGCAGCGACATGATCAGCGACGACAACTGGCGCTTGCCGAAGCTGCGCGGGTCGAAGCCCGGGTCGAGCTGCTGCAGCGCCTTGCCCATGGGCCCGAGGTTGGCCCAGCCGTTCTCCTGCACCACCATCTCGTAGGCCTCGCGCAGCAGCGGCATGGGGTCGGTGCCGGCGTAGAGCGACGCCTGCTGCGGCTGCTCCTGCGGCTGTTCCTGGGGCTGTGCAGCTGCGGCGGCTGCTGCTGCGGCTCGGCCTTGCGGCCGCCGCCGCGGCTGTGGTCGCGGCCCCGCTCCTGGCGCGGCTTGCTCTCGCGGCGCTGCGGCGCCAGGTTCTCGGTGTAGATGAACAGGTCGCAGGCGTTGACGAACGACTTGGGGGTCTTCTTCTGGCCGATGCCCATGACGAAGAAGCCCTCCTCGCGGATGCGCGTCGCCAGGCGCGTGTAGTCGCTGTCCGAGGAAACGATGGCGAACCCCTCGACCAGCCGGCGGTGCATGATGTCCATGGCGTCGATGATCAGGGCGCTGTCGGTGGCGTTCTTGCCCACGGTGTAGCGGAACTGCTGGATGGGCTGCACGGCGTGCATGTGCAGGGCGTCCTTCCAGGAGTGCATGTTCTGGGTGGTCCAGTCGCCGTAGATGCGGCGGATGGTCACCGAGCCGTGCTTGGCGATCTCGGCCAGCATTTTGTTAGCAGCGAGGCCTGGGCGTTGTCGCCGTCGATGAGCACGGCCATTTTGTTGTCTTTGCTTTCTATCGTTGTTTGAGCCATATTCTCTCTCCCTTAATACGTGAGGTTAATATTCACAATAGCAGAGATGCGCCCAGGAAGTCAAGTTAGAGAGTAAGATGTTTGGCAGGCGCCCCGGCTTTCTCCCGCAAGCGGGACGCTGCGCAGGCCGGAACGCCTTGTGGACGTCGATTAGACGGCCATCGGTTCCCGGAGGCCTCGGCGCTCCGGGAAAAAGTGGAGGCGAATGGCGGGATAGCCTGCCAACGAACTCTCTCATATACAGGCATCGGGCAAGATGCCCTTCGTTCACTCGGGGATTCGGCCTTACCCGCCGAGGGGTTCGGGCATCGCGTACCCTCGCGAGCTAATCCCGACGCGCTTGGGCGCGGAAGGGGCTTAGTGCCGCGGGGGGCCCCAAATATGGACCGCTTGCCCCTCCCGCGTGATAGTCCCGCCTTCATTGACCGCGGTTTTCAACTAACGCGGGAGTCCCAAGGGATCTCCCCAGCGGGTCCCAAGTCCTCACCCCACGTTCACTCAGGGCAAGCTTGCCCGATGGCAACTGCGATGATCTTTTATCGAATACCGGCAAGCGTTATCTGAAGATCCAGGGAATGATATTGACTTTCATGGAACGGGGTCATACAATCCCCGCGTGCTGGCTTCGGGTCGTTGACGGGAACCTGGCCCGGCCATGGAGGATGAACATGAAAAAGTATGCCCGATTCCTGGCCGTCATCGCCCTGGTCCTGCTCTTCGCCACCAGCTGCACGGACGTGCTGGTGAAAACGAATGTCCGCTTCCGCAACGATTCGGCGACCAAGTCGGTCTATGCCGTCTGGGACGGCAGCCGCACGGAAACCCTCGCCCCCGGCGCGGTCACCGCATACCAGGAGGCCAATTCCGGCACCCATACCATCCAGTGGAAGAACGCCGCGACCAACAAGGACCTCACCACCACCGCCTGGCCGAACCTGGTGCAGGGCGAGTCCTATACCTTCCCCTATTCCGATTGACGCGGCCCCGAAGCTTACAGGTTGAAATTGTAGGTGAACTTCACCAGGAAGACGTGGGTGGCGGGCAGGTGCATCAGGTCGTTGAACCCCGACGAAACCTCGAAGTCCCGGCGGCCGGTGTCGTCGGCGCGTCCCTGGCTCCAGACCACGTATAGCGCGGCGCCCGGGCGGTATTCCCAGCGCAGGACCAGGTTGGTGCGCAGCTCGAGCACGTTGAAGTCGGGGTTGGCGAACGAGTAGGAGCAGCGCCGCCGGCTTCCCTGACCCGGTATTCGTTCCCCCCCGCGTCGAACGCGATCTCGTCGCCGCCATAGATGTGCGAACGGTCCTGGAACAGGGCGGCGCGGGGATCGGCGATGCGCTTGAAGGAGTCGTAGCGGCCGTTGGAGATGAAGGGCTGGCCGTAGAACTGGATGGAGAGCTCGGGCGTGACGCTGTAGTTCAGGCGCAGGGTCAGGTAGACCGTGTTCTGCGTGACGCGGCCCATGACGTAGCGGCTGCCGCCGCCCGCGTCGACGCGTGTCGACGTACAGCAGCTTGCTCTCGTAGTACGAGTATCCCGGCGCCAGCGAGAGCGACAGCCCGTTGCTCGGGCGGTAGACCACGGCCAGATCGTCTCCGCAGTTGCTCCCGCGACCATCGTCGGCGAGGTTCCACCAGCCGCCGCCTTCCAAGTCAGGCGCTGGCGCGCGTCGGTGCCGGCGCCGAACCAGGCGTTCCAGCCGGCGGTGCTGCGCAGGTAGGGGCCGCCGCGCAGGGCCCCCTGCGAGAGGCCCGTGCCCTGGCGGTTGATGCCGAGCTTGACGCTCCAGTAGTTCTTGAACTGCCCCCAGAAGTTGACGTTGCCCCCGATGAAGACCGGCGCGCCGCCGAAATTGTAGCCCCGCCAGGCGTTGAGGTTCAGGTTGCAGCTGGTTGAAGCCCCAGGTCGGCTTGCAGTGATCTGGTAGCCCGCCCAGCCCCAGGCCATGATCACGTCGGCTCTGGTACAGGTAGCCCATGTCGTTGAGCTCCAGCCCGGGCGAGCGCCAGGTCACGCCGCCGGAATAGCGTCAGCTTGCCGCTGCCGCCGCTTGCCGACCTCGAAATTGCCGCCGTAGCCGCCGAGCGAGGTGCGGTTGGGATCGAGGCGCAAGTAGCTCGCGTCGGGGCGCTGGAAATAGTGGATCGACGATTCCTGGGTCCGCAGGAGCGCTTCGCGGCTGCCGTTGACCAGGCTGAACACGGAGTTGACGGCGACGTAATAGCTGCTGTTCTTCCAGCTGTGGAAGAAATCGATGCCGCCGGTGTAGGCGGAGCTTGTGGAGGAAATCCAGGGCCTGGTCCCGGAGGTCGCGGTTGACCGCCGTGACCATGGCGCCGATGATGGTCTGCCCTCGTGGATGTCCTGCTGGGCGCGCAGCATGAAGTAGTTGGTCAGCGGCTCCACGGTCGCGGCTGCGGTTCTGGCCGTCCAAGCTGAGGGTGGCCCGCTCGCGGCCGGTCAGGCTTTCCAGCACCCCGAGCGACAGGCCGCGCGTGGTCTTGCCCGTGACCTTGAAGGCGCCCAGGATCGCCGCGCGCCATGGGCATGTCCAGGTATTCCCCGGTCCCGCGTCTCGGGCGAATACTGCGGGGCGCGGCCGATGCGCCGCGAATAGAACAGGTTGTCGCTGCCGAAGTCGCCGTCGCCGCCCATGATGCGGAAGTCCAGGATGTTCCTGCCTTCGGTGAAGAACGGCCGCTTTTCCTGGAAATACGTTTCGTAGGCCGACAGGTTGACCACCGAGGGGTCGGCCTCCACCTGGCCGAAGTCGGGGTTGATGGTGAAGTCCAGGGTCAGGTCGCTCGAAAGGCCGACCTTGCCGTCCAGGCCGCCGAACAGCCGGCCGCTGCTGCCGGTGGCGAAGGGGTTGCCCGCTTCCTTGGGCGACAATTGCCCCTTGGCCACGGCGTAGGGGATGATCTCGATTTGGTGCTGGGCCTTGATCCCTTGCAAGCCCCGCAGCTCGCCGAAGTGGTGGACGAAGCCCGGCGCGTCCTTGGCGATGTGCTGCCAGGAGGAGAGCTCCTGGTCGCGGTAGAGGAAGCGCCTGACCTGCAGGCCGAAGGTCATCTCTCCTTGCTGGCGAAGCGCAGCTGGCTGAAGGGGATGGCCATCTCGGCGGTCCAGCCTTCGGCGTCGACCGCGGTGGCCGCCGCCCAGACCGGGTCCCAGGTGAAGTCCTGGTCCAGGGCTGTCGCCGGAGAGCGCCGCGTCGCCCTTGACCCCGGCGGCGTTGACCTTGAAGGCGAAGGCGGTGCGCTTGTCGAAGTAGCTGTCGATGTACACGGCGACCTTGTCGCCGTCGACCTCGTCCCGGCGCGCCACGCGGCGGTCGATGCCCGCCGCCCTGGCGTCGCGGCAGCGGACCAGGAGGTAGAGGTTCTTGTTCGTCGTACATGACCTTGAACTCGGTCGCCTCGCTCGGCGCCTCGCCGCTGCGCGGGTCGGTCTGCGCGAACCCGCCGCCCCACTCCGCCTTCACCAGCAGGGGTCGTCGCCCCGGCCGTCGATCGCTGGGCGCGTGCGGGTTGATGTGCTTGCCGTGGTAGACCCGCTTGTCCGCCGGGAACAACGACGTATCGCCAGCATCGCCATCATGGCCATGAACATCATCTTTTTCATCGTCTTCCTCTCTGGTTCCGTTTCTTCATCAACTATTTAGACTGGGGAAGCGAAAAAAGGTAACCAGGAATTAAGCGAGGTTCGAAGTTCGTCGTTTGAGGTTGAAGAGTTGAAGAGTTAAAGGCAGAGGGAAAACATTCTTTAAAGGTAAAAGGTAAAAGGTAAAAGGTGAAAGGTAAAAGTAAAAGTAAAAGGCAATCGGCAAGCGCAGCGACATTCTCCCCTTGGCGAGGGACGCTTCGCAGCCGGAACGCCTTGTGGACGTCGATTAGACGGCCATCGGTTCGCGGATGCCTAGAAAAATACAGTGTAGGGGCGGCGTCTGGACCCGCCCTTTTTGGGGAATGGCGCGATAGCCTGCCAGAAAGAACTAGAAAGTTCTTTATGCTTTGATCTTCGTTTGGGTCATTTGGTCATTGGAATTTGTGATTTGTTTGGAATTTGGTGCTTGGAGCTTGAGATTTAAGTCTTACAGATTAGTGTTTCGCTATGCTCGATGTTCGATTTTCACTTCACCGGCAGGACGGCCGTGAGCGGCTTGCCCTCCAGGGGATGCATTTCCTTCTGCCAGCGCAGGAGCCCGCCGGCCAGGTTGTAGACTTCCTTGAACCCCCACTCCTTCATCAGCGTTCATGGCGCTGACGCTGCGCACTGCCGCTGCGGCAGTAGAGCAGGTAGGTCCCGTTCTTGTCCAGCTTGGCGATGCTTGTCCTGGAAGTCGGGCGCCTTGACGTCGACGTTCCGCGCGCCCTTGATGCGGTTCTCGGCGAACTCCCTGGCCGTGCGCACGTCGAGGATGGCGAACAGCGGGTCCGCGCCTTTCGCCTTGATCAGCTCCGCCGCCTGCGCCGGGCGTGATGTCGCTGAAGGGGACGATATCCGAAGCGGGCAGCGCCAGTACCGATAACCCGCACAGTATCACTGCCGACAGCAGTTTGCTTGAAAGCATTTTTTTCATTTCAAATTTCTCCTCAGAACCTATCTGTTGGATATTATAACATACGGAGACGCGGGGGCGATGGTTCGCGGCGCATGGATTTGCCTCACCCAGCTCCCAATCCCAGATCTCTTGCCCCTTCTCCTTTAGGGGAAGGGGTAGGGGGATGGGGCCAGCCTTCACCCCCTACCCCCCCTCTCCTAAAGGTGAGGGGGAACGGCATTTTCACGAGCGGATTCTTATTGATCAACGCTTAGCTGGCGCTGGGTTTCACGAAGAGAAAATAAGCATAGCCCAGGGCTAGCAAGGCATAAAGAATCGAAGTGGACCACCCCCGCGCGTTCACGCTGCCGCTCAATGCGATCATTAAGCTGGCGGCGAAGCCGATGCCGTCCTGGATGAGCAGGGCCAAAGCGATCGCCCTCCGGGCCTCCTTTCGAATCGGTCTTTCTCCCGATACCACATCAGAGACGCAAAGCCCAGGATGGATCCCCCGGCCAGCCGGGTAGTCCACAAAGCTCCGGTCTCAGCTGGCAGGCCATAAAGCTGAGCGCCCAGCCGGCGAAGAAGGCGCAGGTCACGCCGAAAAAGAGCGCGAAAAAAATGTTGACGGTGAACAAATGCTTGAGCTTCATTAGAGCCTCCCCGGTCTTTCCATCTTGTGTCCATTTTATGCCAAAAATGAATTTGATTCATCCTGCTTTTGAATTTGTTTTCAAAGATGGGCGATTGTGCAGTACTCCGGATCCCGGCCAAGAGGTTCGACGAGCTGGGCCAGGCAGCCCCGGGGACGGAAGGAAGGGTAGGATCCAATAACCTTATGATCCAAACCATGGCAATTTTTTGTGGATTTCTCTAATTGTTTTTTCTTGCTCACTCTTCCCTCATTCTTCCCTCTCTCTTCCCTTTTCTTCTCTATGAAAGAGGGACATACCATTCGCGGTTTTGATGGAATATAATATGGCCGAGTTCGCGTCAGCAACGCGGCGTCAGAAAAAGGAGGGACCCATGGTAAGTCTGCTTTCGTTGTGGCTGCCGATCGTGGTGGCGGCGGTGGCGGTGTTCATCGCCAGCGCGATCGTCCACATGGCGCTGCCCTGGCACAAGGGCGACATGCGCCAGGTGCCCAAGGAGGACGAGGTGCGCGAGGCGCTGCGCACGTTCGCCATCCCGCCCGGGGACTACGGCGTCCCCCACGCCGGCTCCATGAAGGAGGGGAGCACGCCGGAGTTCCTCGCCAAGATGAACCAGGGCCCGGTCCTGTTCATGTCGGTGGCCAGGAACGGCATGCCGTCCATGGGCCGCAGCTTCGTCCTCTGGTTCATCTACCTGCTGGTGGTGGGCAAGCTCGCGGCCTACGCCGCCAGCCTGGCGCTGCCCTACGGCGCCTCCTTCCTGCCCGTCTTCCGCCTCACCGGCGTCGTCGCCGTCGCCGGCTACTCGCTGGCGCTGCTGCAGCGGCCGATCTGGTTCGGGGGCAGCTGGTGGGCGACCCTGAAGTCGGTGTTCGACGGCCTGGTCTATGGCCTGCTCACCGCCGCCATCTTCGGCTGGCTCTGGCCGAGGTAGCCCGGAGGTTCGCTTCCCGGATCATCAAGCAAGACCGATCATTTGCACCCGGTCTTGTTCTTGATCATGTTTTGAAATCCGCAGGGCGACCGCCGGTCGCCCCTACGGTTCTGGGCGAAATCGCGGGAGGGTTTAAAACCCTCCCCTACGATAAATAAATTTCGATATCATGGGCGGTTCTCGAACCGCCCCTACATTAAAAATTGCCTTTTCTTGCTGACACTGTCACTGTCCTGACACTGACAATTCAATTAATTGAATTATCGTTTAAAAATAAAATAGCACAAAATTCCCTATTGCTTGTTTCTATTTCAGAACCTATACTTTTTTCTTATTTGCCGCATGAAAACTGAAAACATTCGCCCTCCCTTGGTCAAGCTTGCAAAGACCACCGGCGGGAGCTTGGAAAATTTATTAATGTGTTTTATATCCTATAATTTTGAGGATTAAAAAATTGGGATTTCCAAAAAGTGTTAAAGAGCAAATTCTGGTTGAATCTGCCAGGCATTGCTGTGTTTGTCATCGATATAAAGGCGTTAAAGTTGAAGTTCATCATATCAAACCCGAAGCATCTGGTGGATCCAATTCATATGAAAACGCAATTGCGCTTTGTTTTGATTGCCATTCTGATTCGGGACATTACAATCCGCAACATCCAAGGGGAACAAGTTTTCTTATGAAGAGTTAATCAAAGCTAAGAAAAGTTGGTTTAATATAGTTAAACAAAATAATATTTCTCAACCTCAAGAGCCGAATCATCTCTACTGCAGATACTATCTTTGCAAAAATTATCAGCAATTGGTAGAGTTAGCAGATGGAAATTTGTCAAGTTTTCCTGTTGAAAATCCTCTATTAGTAAAAAATCAAATTATTTATTCACTCAAAAAAATAATTCAGAGTCATGGTAAACAATATAGGAATATAAATGCGCGTGGAAAATGTTTCTCTAATAAAGGAGAATATCTCGAATTATATCCAGATGCAATTATACCAGATCGTGCCGATGGAAAGTTTTCTTATTATGAAGTAATCAGAACACCTTCTCATGAAGAGCTTAAAAAATTATCATCTGAAGATGGTTTGCTTAAAATCATGCTTGAAAAAGATATGCCATTTAAAAATATTGCCATGGTGGGTTGTTATACTGAAGATTGTGGGTCTGGTGATCCCTATTTTCAAGAAGAGTATATATTTCGAAATCTTTGGTGTTCCTTTTTAGCAATAAGCAACATAACCAATCAACCTGTTCAATTGAATTCTTTAAAAGGAGAACTTTTAAATGGATTTGAATTCCAGCCATTAGTAACATCAGGTATAAAAACTCAAGAAATTCAACTTCCGCAAGCTTGTATTCATTCTAATTCAACAGTCTTTGTTCCCTTAGCAATAATATTGCCGCCTTTCTATCCAATAAATACTGAAAGATGGTCAGAAACTTATACAAACGAGGCTTGTGATCAGGTTGTTTCTCATGAAGGCGTTATATCAATTTCTTTTGAAGATTTTATTGTTTATAGAAATCAATTCTTAATAAAGTCGATTATCTACAAAATTAATAATAAACAATTTGAACAGGATCTCTATGATTTTGATCTTGGGAATATGTATACAATCAATAGATCATGGGAGTGCGGTTCATGCCCCCATCTCTTTTTTGTTGGAAAGATATTCACATATTTTAGGGAAGTCCTTGCGCATTGTGATTCGAAAATCGGTATTGATCGTTTTAAAGTTCCCGACGACAAATATGCAATTGTTATTGCAGAAATTGAAGACGAGGTGACACAAATTAATTCATTATTAATTAATGGAAAATGTGAACTGAAAAATTTCTATCTCAAGAAGAATCAATTTATAAAAATTCCAATTATGCCAGGTTCTTTTGTTGAAATTAGAGGGCAATATTTGCCGAGTAAAAACACTCGAAATATATTTTTGAAGGGGATAGGACGAAATGAATTGATATGCAATTTTTTAAATAAAAACAATAAAGATGTTGCTGAATATTATTTTCAAATAAATAATAATTTTCATAAGAATTTTTACTTGAAAGATGGATAATAAGATTTTGAATTAGAATTTCAAATATTTAATAGTCAGTACAAATGATTGGGGGCTCAAAGAGCATAAAATGGGTTACTTTTACATAGATGAGAGTATTCATGATCGTGCCGGATTCATGTTGGGCGCCTTTGTGTTTTCCAAAAATGATCTTACTCCGCTCGTATATAAGGCGATTAAATCTTGTGGGCTCAAGCCTGGAGTGGATGAATTTAAAAGCAGCACAATAATGAGTAAAAATCCGATTCGACAAGTACTCCGAAATAGGATTAATAAATTACTATTTAATGTTAAGCTTGGTCTTGTTGTCGTCCCAAGCAATGAACGCCGCAATTTTGGGTTTGAAGTACTTCAAGGGTTGAATAAAATAATTCTATGCAATGAATTGATAGGGGAAAAACATCATGTGTATATTGATGAGGGTATATTGTTCCGAGATCGTGCGCATATGATTGAAAACTTAGAATTGAGTAATTGTTGCGAAATACATGTAGATCAAAATTCTATTATCATTGGAGGATTGCAAGTCGCTGATTTAACTGCTCACTCTATGTCGATTATGCTGTTGGAAACACTCGGTATAATTAATAAAAAGGTAAAAGCTGGGATCGCATTCAGGTTATGATCCTGATTTGGATATAGCTTTAGGTTTTGAGCTCTGGGCAAATTTACGTTTCAATTTTTTCACCAGAGATAAAATCAAACCAGATCTCAACCAGCTGGAAGGATGCACACTTGATACTGGATCATATGCTGTACATATAGCTGAATCGTGTTCAGAAGTTTTACAGAATGCTGTGCGGAAACGATTCGGCAAATGTTATATTGGATGTATTCATTGATAGAAATAATTATATTGAATAGATTTTAGGAGGAATAAACAATGCCACTGATATGTTCGAATTGTTTTGTTAATGAAGGTATTAAAGCAGAAGCTGAGAGGCTTGGAGTTAGGGAAGGAACAACTTGTTTGAATTGTAGCGCGAAAGACGGCGTAAAACTAAGTTTATCAGAGATTAATAAACTTTATGAGAAATATTTTGTACATGGTTCTGTTCCACAAAACATTGGAGGTTATGCTCCAATATTAAATATTTCTATTGATAAAAAAATGGAGGATTTAAAGTTTGCTAGTTCCTTAAATCATGATTATAAGCTTCTAAAAAAGGTTTGCAATAAAGTGTTGTTTCATTATGGACCGCCCTTGTGGCGGCTTGGTCTAACAGAACATTACGAGGCCATCGAGTCAGGGGGTAAAAAAAGGACGCAAGCCTTAAAAGATATTATCGATCAGGCCCAAATCCTAGTTCTTCCAAAAGGCAGTAAATTATTTAGAGTACGAATTAATGTGGATCCGACTTCGATTACGGCTTGCGATTTTGATACTCCACCAATAAAATATCGTAAGAATTATTATCGTTTTGATTCACATAAAATTCCGTTATTCTATTCTTCATTTGATGTCGAGACATGCTTACATGAATGTCGGGTAACTGTTTCTGATGAAATATCTTTGGCAACTTTTCGAACTAAAAAAAAACTAAAAATTCTTAATCTCATTGATTCGTTTGCTAAAGAAATGCAAGGAACGCCATTTGATAGTGTCGAAATCTTATTAAACAAATTATGTTGTAGTGCAGAAGATGAATATTGGAAATGTCGATTGATATCTAAAGAAATACAAAAAAAAAGATTTGATGGATTCAAATATAAGAGTTACTTTAGTTTAGTAAAACCTCGTATTCTAGTCAATGTCGCGCTCTTTGGATATCCAGTAAAGACTGGTAAAATTGTTCTTGAATCAATCAATAGAGTTAAATTAGAGAGAGTTAATTATGAATATTCGTTCGGACCATCCGAAGGAGATTATGAAATGTGAGAAGAAAGGTTTGGGGACGGACGGTGAAAAGGTAAAAACGCAATTGCATAGAATTTAAAATAGGTGTACTCAAATGAAAATCGTGCTTACATCGACGGCTTTGTTTTAGAATGAAGGGAGGGCATGATGAAGAAACTGAGAAGAAATAGGGGACGGACCGTAAAAAGGTAAAAACTTATTTATATGAAATTCAAAATATGTATAAATCAAATGAAAATTCTACTGACGAAGGCGGGCTTTGTTTGCTGTGATGGGTGGCCGTACCGATTTCCAAAGGAGACGCGTCCCGAATGATTCCCGTCAGCCCGTGGAAAAACCGTTTCGTCATTTTTATCATCAGTCTTCTAAGCGTTTCTACTCTGCTGTTCTTCATCACGGGTTACACCGCTCTTTACTGGGTATGGCTGCGCGGAAATTTGCAGTCGGCTCTACCGTATCTGCCGTGGGCCAGAGGTTTCGGAATCCTAGCCATTGCAGGCGCCGCCGCGGCTCTCGTGATTTTGTTCACAGCGAACATCTTCCCGCTTCGACCGAGGACCCGCCTTTGGCTATCACTGCTTGCCACGGCCACGATCGCCCTTTTTTCAGAGTTCAGGAACGAAGGCAAATTCTATTTCAAGAATCACCACCACTTCTTCGCGCCCGGAACGTGGATTCACGATGGACTAGATCGCCTGGTTTCTTCGCTCGGCGATTTCCTCTACCGGCTCGAATATTCCCACTGGAACGATTTCCTTCTGGGTCCGGCGATCGTCAGCGCTCTTTTTGTGCTTGTTTTCTTCAGCATCTATAGTGCTTTTAACAATCAGGGCGGAACAATCAGCCTGGGCAGGCAGGCCTCAGAGGAATCATCTGTTTTAGACCAGAAGCTGCGGTTCGCGCGGATCCTCATGAACGTCGGGCTGTTCTGGTTTTTTTTCGTGGCATGGGCGCAAAAGGCGGGTTATTTTGGAAACCCTTATTCGAAAGATGCAATCGACCTGCCGTTCGAATTTGCCGGAACCATGTTGGGCTTCTGGATTGTGCGTATCCTGACCAGGCCGTTCGGCCCGCGGCCCGAGAGATTCCGTTCTACTTTTCTCGTTGATTTTGTGTCATCTGGAATCATTGGTCTTTTTTACACGCTGATTGTAGGCCCGTTGACTGAAGGTTTGAGCGGAGTCGTTAGCCACGCTTTGTATCCGGTCGTTCCAGACTCACTGGAGGTCCACGAATACACATTGTTCCAACAGCACATGCGACCGATCGAACTTTTGTTGCTTGCTGCAGTAACGTGGTGGATCCTGAACCGGTTGTCCAAACATGATGAGATGGCGCGGCTCGACGGTTTTTACAATGAATCTCAAGCAGAGCCTAAATGGTACGTCCTGAAAACTGTGGCCCTGGTTGCAGGAGGGACGACAGGCTTGTTGCTCATTCTCGCGATAATGTTCTCGCTTCTTAAACCGCAAGGTTTAAGTTGGACGCTGACAACATTGGGAGCGGGAATAGTAGCGGGAACCATGGCGTTCTTCCTTGTCAGGCGCACCTGGAAGCAAGGTTTCACGACGCTTTTCAGTCAGAGCGACGATGTGTCCGCTGGGGCGCCATCTGTGAAGGAGCAAACAAAACCTCCTTCAGATTAAAAAAATGGGGACGGACTGTCAAAACGTAAATAATTTTTTTAACAAGAAGTTCTTGAGGGAATTGTCTTCAGGGAATAAACTGACCACGAGATCTTAAGTTCACATAATTTATTGTTCGAAGCCGCCATGAACGCGCTAACTGGGGATGCTTAATGAGGAAACCGAGAAAAGTAAATAAAATGAGGAATTTGATTTTTATATTGCAGGCAAGGGCAATGGCCGGGATTATTGGCTTTTTATTGGGCGACATACTTGGCGGAATCATCTGGCTAATTCATGGCTTGCTTTCGGGGCATTGGGGCTCAACTGTGCCTGACCGGATGTATCTAGGATTAGTTTTTTCTGTCATTGGTTTTATTCTAGGGCCGCTACTCATAATTCCATTTATACAGTTGATAATGAAGATTGATAAGAAAAATAATCTCCGGGGCTAGGCCTCGATGTTAGACATTCATGAGGAGTAAATGTCAACTATAGAGCTTGTATATCTTATTGGCATTGTGGCTGCCGGATTACTATTTATTTTTCATGAATACTTTGATAATGTTTTTGCTTCTCCGATATTTTCCCCTCCGCATGAATTCGCGTATGGATCTGCATTAACAAATATTGAAGAACTCCCCGTCCAGGTGGATCGCTTTCTTTCCCTGGACGGTATGGATCCCGAAAAGATTAAAATCCAAACTTACTTGGGAAATAACAGCAGCAATTCTCTTGGCCTTTTAATAAAGGCTATTGCCTCAAGAAAGAAAAAAGCGTTAAACCCCCTGATCGCCTCCATTAAGGAGGTTAATGATCTGCCAAATAAAAAGGAGCAAGCAACAAAGCTTATCGAAGCCCTGATTCTCTATAGGGATCAACTGAGGAGCGAAGCCAAGAAAGATGATTTGATTATCTTCATATACTATGGTTTAAGGCAACCGGCTGATCTTCCGTTGGGAGTAAGAGGACAAATGGAAAGTTATGTCACCGAGCTGGACACGCCCTCTCAAGTGAAAAGATTCAAAAAAGATAAATGTCCGAAAAATTACCTGCTCGGGAATATTAACATTTATCCTTTTTTTCTCGAGAATACTTCCTGGCATGAAACCTCGGATATGGGGACGGCAACAGATGCCCCAATTCTGGAAATTCGTTTTATGGGCTTGAAGGGAGTGTTTAAATATTTATTAAGCATGATGAGTAAAAGCACGGGCAGCCAATTCAGTCAATTGGATGGCGAATTCCTCGAGTGAATTCTCAGAAACAGTTGGTCAGGTCTTCAATATGGGAGGCTTGAGGGACGGTGCTTGTTTTTATGCATAAGGGAAAAAAGTGTCAGGTTTTTCAATATGACATTCAATCCTGTATAATGATGAACTGGATCTTGATGCGGTTCCGAGGAACGGATGCAATGTAGTTGTTTGTCGCTTTTGTTTTTATTTTCCTTTTTGCCGGCAGTATCTGTCCCGGCGCAAATTCCCGCTCTCCCGGAAGGCGCGCAAACGAAATGGGTCGTCGCCGAACCGGAAGAGATCGTCAGCTACTTGATATTCGATCCCGGGACGGTCAGGGGGAGGGTTCCCTCGTTCCTGCGCCTGATCACGATAAAAGAACTGGCCCAAGGCGGCGTCGCCTGGGCGAAGGAACACCTGAACAAATTTCCGGCGCATGCGGATTGGGGCATCTCGTTCCTCGAGATTGTCCGCATGAAAACGTTCACCATCGACGGCCGATCTCCCAGATGGTCCAAGAATGGGGCCGCGGCGCTATGGTTCGCTCGCGTGGCGCCCATGGACCCGGCAAAGGACCTGGGCCCGGGGAAGCCGTTCCTGGCATTGGAATTTTTGCTGCCCGACAGGGATTATGTCGCTTATATGCGCGGCAAGGGGCACTATGCCGGCTACGGCGACGTACGCCTGCGCGAGGAAAAGGATGGCAGTTGGCTGGGCTCGATCAAGGCCGACGGATTGAGCCTGATCGCCAGATGCTCGCCGGGAAACGAGACCTCAGGGTTTGGATCGGCCGGCATGCAGGCGATCTTTGCGCCCGCCGATTCCGGGGTGACCAGCGTCGTCCGAGTCGCCTTCGCCGGGCACCGGGAGCGGCCATGCGCGGAAGGCGCGGTTTGGAAATTCAGTGGCGTTCATCCCCTGGCCAGGGGAATCATGCTGGGAGAAACAAGCTTTCAATTCGGTTTCGACCTTGTCGGTGGCGCCTTTAAGAAATAATATGTCCCAAAATGTTGACAGGGCCGGAGAAGGATTGAACACTTGGTGTCAGGTCTTTCAATATGACATTCACTTCTGTATAAAGGATTGAGGACAGGTTTTTTCCCTATTTTTAAAACGAGGGAGGCGCGTGAGTTGCAAATGAAAATTCAAGCGAATGGCTGGCGAGCTTTGTCGAAGGGGATAGCCGTTGTCGGGTTGGGCCTGGCCTGCCTGATGACACTGGCGGCCGCGCCCGGGCGCGGCGAAGAAGCGCAGGCGCAGAAACCGCCGACCACGGCCGAAGTGCTGGCCGCGGCGAAAGCGGATGACTGGCGGCCCCTGGACCCGGAGAATACGCTATACCTCGAGCTGGCTGGCGGTCGGGTGGTCATCGAGCTGGCGCCGCAGTTCGCCCCGCGGCACGCGGCCAACGTCAAGGCGCTGGCGCGCGAGCGCTACTACGACGGCCTCGCCATCCTGCGCGTCCAGGACAACTACGTGGTCCAGTGGGGCGATGCCAACGCCGAGGATCCGGCGAAGGCGCGGAAGATCCTTCACGCCCAGAGGACCCTGCCGCCCGAGTTCGACCGCGCCAGCGATGATAAGCTCGCGTTCACGGCGCTGCCCGACGGCGACGTCTACGCCGATGAGGTCGGGTTCGTCGACGGCTTCCCCTGCGCCCGCGACAAAAAAAGCGGTCGCGCGTGGCTGGTCCACTGCTACGGCATGGTCGGCGCCGGCCGCGGCGACACCGCCGACAGCGGCGGCGGCGCGGAGATCTACGTGGTGATCGGCCACGCCCCGCGCCACCTGGACCGCAACTGCACCCTGTTCGGCCGCGTGGTCCAGGGCATGGAGCACCTCTCCTCCCTGCCGCGCGCGAGCGGCGCCATGGGTTTCTTCGAAAAGCCCGGGGACTATATCCCGATCCGCTCCGTGCGCGTGGCCGCCGACGTGCCCGCGGCCGAGCGCAGCGACCTCGAGCTCCTGCGCACCGACACGGAAACGTTCCGCCGCCTGATCCAGGCCCGGCGCGACCGCAGCGAGGAGTGGTTCCTCACCAAGCCCGGCCGCGTGGAGGTCTGCAACGTGCCGGTGCCGGCGCGGCAGGGAACGGGAAAACGCTGATCCCCTTGCCGCCAGCAGCGAGGCCGGAATGGGCTTGAACGCTTCATTTGCAGATGGAGGAATATAGAAATGAAACCGATCTTCAAAATCGTTTTGGCGGTCGTCCTGCTTTCCCTGCCGGCGGCGGCGCAGCTGCAGACGTTCCAGGATCCATTGCTGGATCATCTGGCCGGGACATGGGTCCTGCGCGGGACGATCGATGGGAAAGAGACCACCCACGATGTCGCGTGCGAATGGGTGCTGGGCCACCAGTATATGCGCATCCAGGAGGTGTCGCGCGAGAAGAACGCCGCCGGCCAGGCGGAGTACGAGGCGATCGTCTTCATCGGCTGGGACCAGGCGCTGGACGAGTACGCGTGCCTGTGGCTCGACAATACCGGCGGCGGCGGCCTGGTGGGCCAGGCGATCGGCCACGCCGGGCGCGGCGGCGACGCGATCCCGTTCCGCTTCATGGGCGCGAACGGCAACGCCTTCCTGAACACCTTCACATACAGCAAGGAGAGCGACGCCTGGGAGTGGCGCATGGAAAGCGAAGCGGGCGGCAAGCGGCAGCCCTTCGCCCTGGTGAAGCTGACAAAAAAATAGCCAGCCTAAAAGAAACATGAAGAGCGGAACCATTGACGGATTAAAAAATGTAATAAGCTCAGGAGACCGCCAATGAAAGCCATCATGTGTGACCGATACGGGACGCCGGATGTGCTCAGGCTCGCGGAGGTGGAAAAGCCCGTTCCCAAGGCGAACGAAGTATTGATAAAAGTCCGGGCGGCGTCACTGAACGCCTTTGACTGGCACATGCTGCTGCCCGACCCGTTCATGGTCCGCCTCATGGGCGGCGGGCTGCTCAAGCCGAAGAACAGGATCATCGGGACCGACATGGCCGGGAAGGGTGGAGGCGGCCGGCGCCAACGTGGCGCAGTTCAAGCCGGGCGACGAGGTGTTCGGCGACCTGGCCCGCTGGGGCTGCGGCGCCTGCGCCGAGTATGTCTGCGCTCCCGAACTGGCGCTGGCCCCCAAGCCCAAGAGCATGACTTTCGAGCAGGCGGCGGCCGCCCCCATGGCGTCGCTCACCGCCCTGCAGGGGCTGCGCGACATGGGGCATATCCAGCAGGGGCGGAAAGTGCTGGTCAACGGCGCTTCCGGCGGCGTCGGCACCTTCGCGGTGCAGCTCGCCGGCTTTGGGGCCGAGGTCACCGCAGTCTGCAGCGCCGGCAACGTGGAGACGGCGCGCTCCCTCGGCGCCGACCATGTCATCGACTACAGCAAGGAAGATTTCACCAAGGGCGGGAAGCAATACGACCTGATCCTGGGGGCCAACGGCTTCCACTCGCTGGCGGATT